>CAVVGS010000020.1:0-164094 GCA_963747795.1 uncultured Verrucomicrobiae bacterium | reverse complement strand
CTGTGTCGTCTCCCTTCGTTCAACTCCTTGTCTGGCCCGGCGATCACGACGATAGTCCTACGTAACCCTGTTTGAAACAGAGGTGCCTGGAGCTGGTAGACCTCGGTTGCGTGAATCACCTTGTCGATCCCACTGCTCTTCTCTTCGCAAATACCGATCCGCCGCATGAAGTCGGCGAGCCGCTCGTTGCGGGACTGGTAGCCGTCGATGAACCGCTCGGCAGGCACCACCGGCTCGCCTGGATTGGTGATCTCCACTCGGTTGCTGTAAATCTCCACCATAACCGAGGTGCCCCCGATCGTAAAGTCCTGATGAATTAGCGCGTTGGCGACCAACTCACGAATCACGATCTCTGGGACCAACTTCATTTCCTTCCGTAGGGCATCCTCAACGACCTCGTTCTGTGGCAACTGACTCATCACGAAACGAACCAATCCCTGAAAGCCAACTGCATATCCCTTCATACCGGGCCGATCAAGCTTCGTTTCCAGTTTCGATGTTCCGGTATAGACGACCACGCGAGGCGCCTTACGCATCAGATCCGGAAAATCGTGCAAACACTTCGCCAGCAAAAGTCCTCCCAGTCGCCGAATTGCATAGTGTCCGTCGATCTCGTCTAGCAGCCGGTCGTTTATTAGCCGGTCGATTACACCGGCTCGCTCGCTCGGATAGGGCAGCGTCAGCAACTGAAAGAATGCCTGAGTATCAAGCAAATCCACCACCTGCTGGGCATCCAAGCCGGTCTGCGAGTGTTCTTCGAGCCAGTCAGGCTCCCCCTCGGCAAAGATTGCGCGAAGTCGATCTTCGCTCATGGGAACCAACTCCTGGCCAGACCGCATCAGGTATTTGCCCTCCAGGTGGTAAGCCGTACCGCGAGGCCGTGACGGAATGTGAAAGACCAGCACCCGTCCCTCCGGATGCGTCACTTCTTCAATATCCACTCGAAACCCGACGGCCGCGAAAAGCTTCTCTGCCATCGCTACAGGGTCATTGAATGCTTTCGTGCCAACGACCTTGCGCGGCGGCTCGTCTTCAATTCCCAACAGCAGGTAGCCGCCACCCTCGTTAGCCAACGCAACACAGTATTCGTACAGCTTGCGGTTGTCGAACTGGTTCTTGGCTTCCTTGAACTCCAGCCGCTGATGCTCAGAGGGCGACTTCCGCCATAGATCGATTTGAGCCGGTGTCGTTGGCATTGGATGTTCGGAATTCAGAGAACCCGTGCAGGAAGACAATGATTCGCACACCAGAGGGAACCCAGCACCGGTTCAAGGGACGCGAGACGCGGCCCATGACCGACCGCGTGGCCCAGCGCCCAGAACCATTCGAGGGCGGTGGCGGTTGTGGTCGTCTTCATGGTGCTCAACCGCGCCATCATCATGGCGCACATCATCGCCATGATGGTCATCATGATGGCCATCATCATCGTCATGGCGATCAACCGCGTCGTCATCAGCATGGTCATCCTGCTAGTTATGTTGCTGCTGCTTCTATTCCTCGGTCTGCTCGATCTACTCGATCTACTGCTCACGGTGTTGGATTGATGAAGTCTTGTTACTGTGGATGCACGTCCGATTGCACTCCGCCGCAATCGAATAGGTGTACAGGTCTGGCAACCAACTGACCGGCCGCCGGCCGCCGCCGGCCGGGGCCGTAAGGTGCGGTTTGATGCGCCTAAGCTTTACGAAGGTGACCCCGCAGGCGACGCTGTAGCCCAGCTCTCCGAACCATTCGAGGGCTGCGGCTTCGGCGGAGGATTCGTTTAGGCTCATGATGACGAACGGACGTAGTCGCGCCAATGCTGCAGTAGAAAACCGCGCATACCGCCCTTCGGATTGTAGGTAGGGTACAGCCCTCTGAAGTCAGCCTCAGCGGCGGGCAAGCCACTGGAAGATATGGCGTTTGTGCGTGCCGCCAGATAGAGCAGTCCTATCGATGGAGAACGCGATTCACCAAGATTGCAGTGAACGAGCACACGTTCACCCGACCGAATGCCCTCGTCAATGAACCCCAAGGCGGCGTCGATGATTTGTTTCGGGATGTAATTGGGATCATCCGCATCGACCAAATTCAAATACAGCTGCTTCTGCCGGCGCGCGACAAGATACTCCGGATGCAATTTGGGAGCGGCGCGCCCTGTGTAACCGAGCAACTGCCGATGATAAGGCTCCTTGCTGGCATGAACCACCCACCATCCCGATTGCGAGCGCACTTGGGTTTCGTAGTCGGCCTCAGTTCCAACGAATAGACCAGGGCAGATCTCAATCATAGGCACGAGGGATATACAGTTTATCGATCCGCGGTAGGGCTGCGGCTTCGACCATGGATTTGTTGAGACTCACGGCGTCGGTCGATCAAGCTGCCAATGCTTCTGGTAGTCTGGGCCGTCGGACTTCGGTTGCGATAAAGGAGGGAAGATTTGGATCGTCAGTGGTATCGGGAAATCTGCGCCAATCACTGCCGCCTCTCCTGGCTTCAAATTTGGCAGGAAAGACGAAGCAGAACGATCAATCTCCCCACACGCCCGCTCCACCACCTCACGGTCATGATCATTCGTCAGCCGGTGTACTACGAGCGTTCCCATCTGGCTCAGGACGCCTTCCGTGATATCACGTGGGCGCTGGGTCGTGAGGCAAATGTTCAAGCCAAACTTGCGCCCCTCTTTTGCTATCAGCTCGAATGCATCAAGTCGTGCAACGGCATCTTCCCCTCCAATTTGCCTCCCCAGGAAATTGTGGGCCTCATCAACAACGACAACTACAGGCTTTGACTGAAATGATCCGCTTCGGGCCATATTCAGTAAATGTCGGCCAATAACGTTGGCCACAATTTCGCGTGCCTTAAACTCGTACGCGACGCCACTAAGGCAGATTCTCAATAGGCGTTTATCGTCGGCAACGAAATCCGCTATGGTCTGTGTCAAGGCAGGGGCTGTCGATCTGAACACGCACTCGAACGATTGCGAGGTGAGAACTGCATTAATGCGGGAAACGAGGGAAAGGCAGTATGAAAAATCCCCAGATTCACCGCCCCATCTTGAGATGTCTGCAACTGGTGGCTTCCTCGACCAGTCTTTGCCGTCCGGATATACACATTCCTGTTCGATTTGGGCAACGAGCCTGCTCACGTCAAACTCCTGCTTGGGATCATCGAGTTTCCTAGACACGTCCGCCTGCTGCTCTGCCGCGGTCACAGGAGCTTTTGGCTGATCGACCTTCTTGATAATGCCATTGGCCGCCACGCCAGGCACCAGCTTGGCCAAACGCAAGCTGCGCATCGCAGCCCGCATTTTGGGTCCCTGCACTTTGCCGGCCGGTTCGAATAGTGCGATGAAGTCCGATTCGACGAAGCATGTCGGCGGCAGAGCACGCGGCAGTGAGCCCGCTGCCTTGTTCACGGGGCTTCCAAGATGAAAGTGGGTGACGTGTTCGCCGGAAAATCCACGATACTCAGCAGTCGCGTCCAGAAGTATGATCTTGGACTTGTATTTCAGGCACTCCTCGATGATTCGCGCCGCCGTC
Source organism: uncultured Verrucomicrobiae bacterium (assembly GCA_963747795.1). Taxonomy (GTDB): domain Bacteria; phylum Verrucomicrobiota; class Verrucomicrobiia; order Opitutales; family Opitutaceae; genus Palsa-1447. The sequence continues at coordinate 160,573 of CAVVGS010000020.1, read as the reverse complement.
CAACTCTTGCCACCTCCGGTTGTTCCGAGAATCGCGCAGTGCCGCCCAAACAATTTCTCGGGCCGAATCGAGACAGCACTTTCGATAGCGACATCGATGGACCCTAATTTGAGGAGAACTTTACTCGCTGGACTTCCTTCCGGCTCCATCAAGCTCGGCAGGTCCGCGACAAAATTGTGCGGTGCCGCATAAACCCGATCGCCAAGCCGGGGATAGGAGTCAACGCCGGCAGTGACGCGCAACGAATCCATCGCGACTGAACCGAGAAGCTGGATCGTTCCAACCGCGTCGAGGTCCGCGACTTTAGAACGAGATGCATCGACTGAGCGCCGCTCCGCCTCCGGAAGGTGGACTTCAATCACCCGTCCGAGTAGGAGGTTGAGCTGACCTTCAATCAGGATGAACTCTCCCACTTCACCTTTGCCGTAACGCCCCCCGAGGAAATGGGCACCGCTGGGAGAACCGGCATCACTCAGGTTGAAGCGCACAGCTTGAGCGGCAACAGACGACAAGACCCCGATGAACAGTTCGGGGCGCAGCAGCCCTCTCGGGAACGCATCCTCAATTCTGGATGAAGCGCTCATTTGGTTTCCGTGAGTTGCTTAATGTCTCGAGTCAGGCGCTGCGCGGGGGTAAGAGATCTCAGGTCTGGAATCATCTCAGCAAATTCGGCGAACGTGGAATTGATCAGCCAGACATCCTCTCCCTGCTTGGAAAGACCGAACAAAGTCTCCCAATATTTGTTCTTCTCCTTCGAACGTGCGGTTAGGTCATCGGCGGATGGATTGACGATGATCAATCGCAGATGCGGATTCGATCGCACGGCAGCAAGAATGGGCTCAGACAAATGGTCGTCATTAAACCCAAAGCCAGTGACGATGAGGCAAGTATTTGGTTCCCGCAGAACGGAGAAATACTGTGATACCAATTCCAGGTAGGGCTGGACGTAGGATTGCTGGTACTTCCCTTTTGCCGGGTAGATCAGGCACGCGGATTCCGGGGTCGGCTTGGCGATCACTTCGATTTCTCCGTCACTCGACCGGGACCAGTTGACTGAACCGTGTAGTTTGTTGAGGTTGAAAACGCCTTCCAACGGCGTGCCAACCTCATCGCCGGTGATCGGCCGACGAACGATGTCGTACAGGAAGAAGCGCGGATCAAAGTGCCGAGGCTGTGTGAATGAGAAACCGTCGAGAACAACCAAGCCTTGTCGCCCTGCCGCAGTCTCAAAGCAGAGATCGTAGTTTGTTGTGAAAAGTTTCAGCCTCGAATCACGAACGCGTCGGCGCGAGAGCCGGTGAAGAAACGTGCGATGGGCTGCCAATTGATTCGCGTCTGCGGGGTCGATGAATTCAGAACACTTTTCAAGTATCACTTTCTTCGACGCAGTTATGAATTTGGTCACATCAGCGCTGTCCTTCACCTGCAGGAATGCCTCGCAACGGGAAAGCAACGCTTCGATGTTCTCCTTCTCAACGGTGACGTCGTATCCAATGTCAGAAATCACCTTCGCAGCAGCATTCGTCTTCTCGCGTTTGGCTTTCCCAGTTCCGGGGTTTGAATTAACGCAATAATCCCACAACGCCCAAATTGAAGGCCCTTTGGTAACGGGCCCGAGAGACGTTCCACTACCAGCGAGAACCACGACGTGCTGCATTTGGAGAGAGGATAACAGGAACGTCTTGACCTCGTCTCTGGCGGCCTTCGCTGCGGCAACCAACTTCTGTACCTCAGCTGGATCGAGGCCGGCCGCGATGTCCGGCGTCAACTCTTTCCACGCAGCGGCGCCCGGGGCGAAAAACATTGGCTTGCCGGCTGTCGTTGGCGGCGCGGGTAGAGACGGTGGAGACGGTGGTGGGACAGGCGCGGCTGGTGTGCTCATAATAGTTGGTCAGTGAACGCTCAACTCCCCACTCAGCAGCTTCGGCAGCAGCGTGTCGCGCAGGGTGGCGAGGGTGCGGGATTGGTGGAGGTTCGTTTCGATCTGCAGATGGACCGCCTCGGCTAACGCAGTGAACTTTGTCACCAATTCGATGGGCGGCACAACAAGCATAGGCATTTCCAGTGCATCCATCGGCAGCATGTTGATCGTGGTACCGTTCGAGAATCCGCTGATCCAGTAGTGCCAGCGCTGATTGTTGAAAAGCTCGACGAGGTAATGCGGGCTGAATGGCGACGATTGCTTGTGTCGGACGCGGTAGATGTGGTGGCTGTAAAGCCCCTTTGGGCCGTAGCACTTCGGGACGATGGCGGCGTGGCCGATGAGCAGATGGTCGAAGCCCTGCTCGGTATTGGTCACGATCATGTCGCCCGGCTCCAGCAGGTGCTTTTCGCGATACTCGCCGGCGTAATACTTGATGCCCTCGTGCTTGTAGCCTCCGCCCTCGTAAATCGAATTGAGGTTGTGCATCGGCAGCCCGGTGTGGTTGTCACGTAAGCCTTCACCTTTATAGCTGAGGCCACGTTCGGCTGTGATGTGGGCGTCGAATCGTTCAACCTTCCATCCTTTGGGCACAGGACCAATCGGGGAGTCTTGGAACGTGGCGGGGAAGAGGGCGGCGGTAGCGGGGTCGAGGCCGGCGAGTGGCTGGCGACCGTCGAGTTTGGCGCGGACGGGGTCGAAATCCACGAACCAGCTCTGGAACAGCGCCCGCGCCATCGCCTCCAGCGTCGCGTTCATCCGCCGGTTCAACTCGATCTTGTCGTCCAGCGTCCCGAGCACCGCCGCGATGGCTTTTTGTTCGGGGAGGGGTGGGAGCGGAATGCCCTGCGTTTCTGCGAACCGCGTGAATTGAAACCGCGCAACTCCAGTGTGCTGCACTTGGTGCTGTGACATCTCGCCCTTTTGGTAGAGATACTGGAGATACCAATAGACAAAGCGCGGGTCGGCTTTCGTGCGGTCGATACGGAGGAACCGGGCGAAGCTGGCGCAGGTGACTGGTCCACGGAAGCGGTTCAGCGCTTTCTTGGTAATCAGAAGCGTTCTCCCGGTTGGGCGGTCTCTAGTCCCGCCTGCGGTTTCAATAAGAACGTCGTCGGCTTCGAGCGTGCGTCGCTGGACGGTGCCCTCTGACAAGTAGCGCAGCGGAACAGAAGACAAGTCGCCAACACGGACGTCGGGAAAGTCGGTGCCGCGGATGATGTGGTAAGGCACGAAGCCTTCCTCGGGGGTTTCTTTTCCCCAGTCGCCGTCCTTCGTCGTGACTAGCAAGTCACGCAGGAGCATTTCATCCCGCTCAGCCGCCATAGCCCAGCCCTCTCAGTTTCGCCTTGATGGCCTTTTCCAGTTTCGCGGACTCGGCGAACTGGCCGTTCAGTTCGGCGACGAGGCGCGGCATCTTTTCCTCGAAGGGCTCGCCGTCGTCTTCGACTTCCTCGGCGCCGACGTAGCGGCCGGGCGTGAGGACGTGGCCGTGCGCGGCGATTTCGGCGGTGGTGGCGGATTTGCAGAAGCCGGCGATGTCGGTAGTAACCGGTCTCGGAATGACCGGCGCTTGCGAGGCCGCGCCATTTGGTCATCGCACCGCCACGCATGGTAGGTGCCGACGATCTTCTCGATGTCGGCGTCGGTCAGCTCGCGGTGGACGCGGTCGATCAGCGTGCCCAGTTTGCGGGCGTCGATGAAGAGGGTCTCGCTTGCGGCGGTCGCGAAGCACCGGCTTCTGCCGGGTCGTTCACTGTTCGGCGGCTTTGTTCTTCGCGAGGAACCAGAGGCAGACGGGAATCTGCGTGGTGTAGAAGAGCTGGCCGGGCAGGGCGACCATGCAGTCCACCAGGTCGGCCTCGATGATGGCCTGGCGGATGTCGCCTTCGCCGGACTGGTTGGAGGACATGCTGCCGTTGGCGAGGACGAAGCCGGCCATGCCGTCGGGCGCGAGGTGGTGGATGAAGTGCTGCACCCAGGCGAAGTTGGCGTTGCCCTTGGGCGGGACGCCGTACTGCCAGCGGACGTCGTCGTCCTTGCGGAACCAGTCGGAGTCGTTGAAGGGCGGATTGGCCAGGACGTAGTCGGCCTTGAGGTCGGGGTGCAGGTCGCGGCGGAAGGTGTCGGCGTGCTCGGGGCCGAAGTCGGCCTCGATGCCGCGGATGGCGAGGTTCATCATCGCCAGGCGGCGGGTGGTGGCGTTGCTCTCCTGGCCGTAGATGGCTGATGTCGCCGAGCTCGCCGCCGTGGGCTTCGACGAATTTCTCGCGACTGCACGAACATGCCGCCGGAGCCGCAGCAGGGGTCGTAGACGCGGCCCTTGTAGGGGGCGAGCATCTCGACGAGGCAGGCGGACGACGCAGGACGGGGTGTAGAACTGGCCGCCGTTCTTGCCCTCGGCGCTGGCGAACTGGGTGAGGAAGTATTCGTAGACGCGGCCCAGGATGTCCTTGGAGCGGTTCTCCTGGCTCGCCCAGGCCGATGGTGCCGATGAGGTCGATCAGTTCGCCGAGCCGGTGCTTGTCGAGGCCGGGGCGGGCGTAGTCCTTGGGCAGCGACGCCCTTGAGCCGCGGGTTGTCGCGCTCGATGGCGACCATGGCGTCGTCCACGATCTTGCCGATGGTCGGCTGCTTGGCGCTGGCCTGGAGATGGGCCCAGCGGGCTTCCTTCGGCACCCAGAAGACGTTCTCGGCCCTGTATTCGTCCTGGTCCTCGGGATTCGCGCCCGCGTAGTCGCCCTTGCCGGCGACGAGCTTGGCGCGGTGTTCCTCGAAGGTGTCGGAGATGTATTTGAGGAAGATCAGGCCGAGGACGACGTGCTTGTACTCCGCCGCGTCCATGTTGTTGCGGAGCTTGTCGGCGGCGAGCCAGAGCTTGGCCTCGAAGCCGAGGGAAGCGGTGTGATTCTTGATGGCGGCGGAGGCTTTGGGGGTCATGGCACAGGTGAAAGCACCATTTGTAGCTTTCGGAAACTTTAACGCAACGCCGGTTTCTAGCTCAAAAAGAGTAGGCCCGCCTTCGTACCGGCTGGCCTGGACTACGGCGAGGCAGGGGCGCCCGCCTGCGTGGCGCGGCTGCCGCGGTTCAGAATTCAGGCTTTCGAGCGCACTCGCTGCTCGAAACCGCGCCTCGGATTTCGCGCCCTGCCCAGGCTGCCCGGATGCGGCAGACGGTGTCTGCCGAATTGCATCCCGTCCGGCCGCGGCGGAATTTGCCGATAGTGTCGGCAAAATTGGCCAACCGTCCGTCCGATTTTAGCTGTTGTCGCCGTTTTTTGTATGGGGGTATGGTTTCGCCATGAGCACGGACCCGGCTCCCAGCAAAGTCAGCTTCACTTTCTACCCAGCCGACGTGCAGGCGCTGTACACGTGCTTAGTCGGCCTGCGCCGAGCCGGACTGCCGGTGCGCGGCGGCACGGTGCTCCGCGCGCTGATCCACCTTACATCCGCGACCGAGCTATTTGCGCACGCAGTGCTGCTCGCCAAGACCTACGACAGGAAGGACGGTCCGAGGGAAGCCGACTATGTGGCCGCTCATCCGACAGTCGATTTACCGCCCGATCTCGTGAAGAAGCTCGACGACGTGGTTACGGAGCTTGCCGACAAGATGATCCCGGCCAACCGGGCGTTTGTCGTGCGAGCGTTGCTGCGTGACGCTCCCGACGCCAAAACCCTGGCGCCAGCGATTATGAAATACCTAGCCGCCTTCCCCCCGCGGCCGCGCGGGTGGGCGGCCCGTAAGACACGCAAGCACGGGAAGTCCTGAATCAGCGTATTGCCCCGCCGACCGGTCAGTAGTTGTCTCGGGCAATCTTGGGCCCCCGACGGCCTGACGGAACCAGTCCCGGCTGCGCGACTGCGGAGAGCCCAGGAAAGCTCGGAGCGGTCGCGGCCGGCCCCTTGGGAGTCACCTTCTGCAGGCGACGGCGTTCCCGCAAAATCTCTGTTCTGGCAAAAGACCGGCGGCAAAAGGCACCCACGCCGGCAGGCGAAGTCCTGCGCCCGTATTTGGTCAGGGTCGTGGCGATCTGCTCGTAACTCATCGATTTGGCCGAAAGGCCAGCAGCAGGTCCTGGAAGGGTGCCAGGCGACCAAGGGAGTGCTCAGCCGGGTCATAACGCCGCGCGTCTTCCCTTAGGAAAGCGGGCGGGTCGGAGGCAGGTATTTGTTCGTAAAAAAGAACGTATGGGTGAAATCAAAACAATAACGACGCGGTCGTTGGATAAGCAGCGCAGCAGCAGCGCAGCAGAAAAGCAGCAGCGAAGCAACCGAGGCCTAACGGACGTTAGGGGTTGCGTGTTCCTCATTGTATAGGTAGACGGTAGCGGCGGCTGCCGCTCATTGGGTTGAGGGTAGCGTTATGGACGATGAGCTGACGACAGATCTCTGGAGGTTGGATTTGGGCCACTTTCTGGGGTAACTGGCCAGTTCTAGCTCGCAATCGTATGGGTTAATGGTATGGGAATGACATGGTCAGATTCGATAGACCCTGTGCATTCGTAAAAGGCGCCGTGGAATATTTCCGGGAGCACATGGCATTAGGCGATTATATGGGGCAGGAAGGGCGTTCCGAGATGACTTGGGTTGGTTCGGGGGCTGATCGGCTGGGTTTGCACGGCCGGTGTGACCTGGCGCACTTCGAGAACCTTTGCCGGGGTCGGCATCCTCTGACCGGCGAAAAGCTTATGGTCCGGGACAAGGGCCGTCATAGGCGGGTGGGCTATTTCGGGCAGATTTCTCCGCCCAAAGATGTTTCGCTGCTCTATTTGGTGGGCGGAGACCAGCGCATTGGAGACTGGTGGCGCGAGGCGGTGGCCCAAACCCTCCGGGAAATCGAGGCGGTGACCGCCACCCGCGTGCGGCGCGCCGGCGCCAACGCCGACCGGTCCACCGGCAACATGATTGCCGCCATCGTGACCCACGATGCCAGCCGCTCGCTCGACCCCCAGCTGCATACCCATGTGTGCGTCATGAATCTGACCTACGATGAGGCCGAATCCCGCTGGAAGAGCGTCCAGCCATCCGGCTTTTACCGCCATCTGGGCTATTTTAGGGAGGTCTGTTACAACGAACTCGCCCGGCGGATGCGCGCCGCCGGCTACGAACTGGAGCCTGTTCGGCGCATCGGCTTTGCCGTAAAGGGCGTCCCGCCTGAATTGCGCGAACGGTTCAGCAAGCGCCGCCAGGCGATCCTGGCCCGGGCCGCACAATTGGGCGCTACCTCGCAGGATGCCCTGCTTGCGATCGCAAACGCCACTCGGGCCGACAAGGTCCACGCGACCGCGACCGACCTGCAGGCCGGATGGCGAAAGGAGGCGGGGACCGAACTGCCGGCATTGCAGGCCGTGATTGCCAAGGCAACCCCAAGTTCCGCCAGCTTCCCTTCGATGAGCGCTTCCGAGGCGGTCGTTTCGGCGATGGCGCATGTTTACGAAAGGAAATCGGTCGTCGATGACCGGCTCCTTCTGCGGGAGGCGCTGATCGCGGGCCGCGGGCAGGTGTCACTCGATGGGCTAAGGCGTGCGGTGGGCGCGCGGGAGCGCGCCGGGGAGTTGATCCGTTCCGGCGAGCAAATCACGTCCCGCGACGCCATGCAGGCCGAGGACGAGTTCGCGGGTTGGGCGTATAGCCTGCTGAAGTCCTACGGTCCAATGGGCCGGCGCCCGGCCTTGGCTGGATTGGGCCAGGATCAGGCCAAGGCAGTCACGAACCTGCTCGAGACCCACTCAGGCGTGGCGATCCTCCAAGGCGATGCCGGCACCGGAAAAACCACCTGCCTTAAGGCCGTCGTGGCAGGAATCGAGCGGGCCGGCGGCCGGGTGTTCGGCTGCGCGCCCTCAGCGGGCGCCGCCGACGTGTTGCGCAAAGAACTGGCAGCGGACGCTGATACATTGCAGCAACTGCTGGTAAACGAGTCGTTGCAGCGGGCCACGCGCGGCCGTACGTTTTTGGTGGATGAGGCGGGGCTTATCTCGGTGAGGGAGATGCGCGACCTCTGCCGGCTGGCCGCCCGCAACGGCAACCGTATCCTGTTTGTGGGGGACACCAAGCAGCATACCTCAGTCGAGGCAGGCGATGCACTGCGGTGCCTCCAGCGGTATGCGCGCGTGCCAGTGTTCCGGCTGACCGAGATCCGCCGGCAACGGGATCCCGGTTATCGGAAGGCCGTGGCTCTGCTGGCCCGGGGCGATGCCTTCGGCGCATTCAATCAACTGAACCGCTTGGGTGCCGTCCAGGAGGTCGCCGCCTCAGGTAGCCTCTGGCATGCGGCGGCCGGAGATTTTGTGAAGACCGTGCGCAGCGGGAAGAGCTGCCTGGCGATATCGCCAGTCTGGTCGGAAATCCGTGAATTCACGGCGGCCGTCCGCGAACAACTGAAGCTGGCCGGTCTCTTGTCCCGCGAGGAGCGGCCGGTCACTGCGGTCGATCCCTTGAAATGGACGCAGGAGGAACGCCGCCGAATCCAGAACTACCAGGCGGGTGATGTGCTCACGTTTCACCGGCCCTACGGCATCTTCAAGAAGTTCGACACGGTGACCGTCGTGCGACGCGAAGACCGGGTATTGGTGCTGCAGGATGGCGATGGAAACGAGCGGCGGCTGGAGCCGCGCCGCGCGAGCGGCTTCGAGGTGGGGTTTGCCCGGGAGATGCCCGTGGCCGTGGGCGACCGGCTGCTGGTCCGGGCTAACCTCAAGTCAGCCGAGCTGCGCAATGGCGATTTGGTCGAAGTCGCCGGATTCCGGGAAGACGGGAACATTGCGCTCAAGGATGGCCGCAACCTGCCGTACTGGTTCCGCCAGTTTGCCCACGGCTATGCCACGACCTCGCATGCCGCCCAGGGCAAGACCGTGGACCGGGGCATCCTGCTCATGGGCGACGAAGGCATTGCTGCGGGCAACCTGAAGCAGGCGTATGTGTCCAATTCGCGCTTCCAGGAAAGCCAGGTGATTTTCACCTCGTCCAAATCGGAGGCACGCGAGGCAATGATGCGGCCGGCCGACCGCCTGCTCGCCATGGAAATGGCTGAGCGCGCAGCCCGGCACGATGAGGCACCCAGCGACTCGCTTAAGTCCCATATCGGACCACAGCCGCGCATGGCCGTAACAGTCGGCTGAACAGCCATGAGCATCGAACAGCAGCCCGGCCCGCGGGTGCGCCGGATAACGATTGAACCGGCATGACGCTGAGCAACGCATCCGTTGTGACGATTTTCCGAAAGCACCGCCGCAGGAAAGTGGCGGTTTGAACCGCGCCAATCCGCACTCAACATCTGATCAATCATCCCATGAACTCCGACCCCAAACCCAACCCGATCGAACGGCTGACCTATTCCGTGGAGGAGTCGGCGATCGCTCTCGGCGTAAGCAAACCCACCATCTACCGGCTCATCGTCCGGGAGATTCTCCGACCGCTCCCGGGCATACGCCACAAGCGGATACCGTGTGATCAGGTGCGGCGGTTTGCTGCGGGCGAAGACCTGCATGGGCTGAACTGAAAGGCCGGTTCGGCTCCGGCAGGATTTGGGTCCCGGCAGGAAGGCAGAAGGGAGCCTCGGCGAAGGCGTCTGGGCGAGGATCGCGGCGGCAAAAGGCGCTTCCCCATGGGGCGGTTTTATGCACGATAATCGCCATGGGTATGACGACGAGAGATCCGGTTAAGGACACGGGAAGGGGGCAGTTTTTACGCCCGAATTCTTATACCATTTTATACCACCTCTTTTATACCATAGAGTGGGGAAAGTGGGCCAATTTGGGCATATTATTGAGACTGGAACCCAGTCAGAATGGCTGGTTTTCATAGTAGAAAGCACTTAAGGCTTATTGAGACTAAAATGCGTATTTACTTCATGGGGGTTTGCGGGACGGCGATGGGCAATGCGGCCCTCCTCCTTCGCTCGGCCGGGCACGAGGTGCTCGGCGCCGACGCGGGAGTCTATCCTCCGATGAGCACCGTCCTTGCCGAAGCGGGGATCGCCGTGTACGAGGGCTACGATCCTCAGCGGCTGAAGGCCCTGGGTCCGGACCTGGTCGTCGTGGGCAACGCGATGACCCGCGGAAACCCGGAGGTCGAGTGGCTGCTCGAGACCCGGGCCTTTCCATTCCGCTCCCTTCCGGAAACCCTTCGCGAATTCGTCCTGGACAGGCGGCGCAACGTGGTCATCTGCGGGACGCACGGGAAGACGACGACGACGGCGATTGCGGCATTCCTGCTGCGGGAAAACGGGCGCGACCCGGGCTACCTGATCGGCGGGGCGCCCCTGGATCCGCCGACGGGAAGCCGCCTCGGGGCCGCATCCGACCCTTTCGTCATCGAGGGCGACGAATACGACAGCGCCTTCTTCGACAAGCGAAGCAAGTTCATCCATTACGCCCCCCACGTCGCAGTCATCAACAACATCGAGTTCGACCACGCCGACATCTTTCGCGACCTGGCCGACGTCCAGCGCACGTTCAGGCACCTGACCCGCATCGTGCCGCGTAACGGCTTCATAGCGCTCAATGGGGATGATGACAACATCGCCGCCCTCGGACCCATGGAATGGACGCGGACCGTCCGGATCGGGCTGCGGGGCCACAACGATGCCAGGATCGAGGATTTTGCGGAGTCGGCCGGCGGATCGCGATTCAGGCTGTCATGGAAGGGGAGGGAGTGGGCGGACGTGCGCTGGTCCCTGCCGGGGCTTTTCAACGCGAGGAACGCGGCCATGGCGGCGGCGGCCTGCGGGCTGGCGCTTTACCCGGAGGAGCCGGACCGCCTCGACCTGTCCGCCCTTGCGCGGTTCCGGGGCGTGCGGCGCAGGCAGGAGGTCCTGGCCTCGGCGGGCGGCCTGACTGTAATCGAGGATTTTGGGCATCATCCGACCGCCCTCGGTGAAACGCTTCGATCGTTTCGGGTGCGCTTTCCCGGAGCGCGCTTGACAGCGGTTTTCGAGCCGCGCAGCAACACGGCGCGGGTGAAGACGCTGCAGGAGGATTTTCGGAGGGCCCTTGGCGAGGCGGACGAGGTCTATCTGGGCCCCGTGAACCGGGGCGAAAGGCTCCGGGAGGAGGAGCGCTTCGACGGGCGCGCAGTCGCCGAGGCTCTGGCGAAGGAGGGGTGCGCGGCGCGCGATTTTGCAAGCAACGCCTCGCTCCTTGCGGCCCTTTCCTCCGCGACGCTCTCCGAGCGCGGCCCGGACCGTGTCGTCGTCTTTTTCAGCAACGGAAGCTTCGACGGGATTATCGGCCGTTATGCGGCCGAGGTGGCGCGGGTGCGGAGGTGATCGGGGGGGCTTGCGTCAAGAGCCGGCCCGCTGGCCTCAGTGCCCGTCCGACTGGGCCAACGGCGTGCGCTCGGCGATGATGCGCTCCAATTCGGCGGCGTCGGCAACCGATCCGGAAACCACCGCGTCCGCAAAGATGAGCTGCGGCAGGCGGAGACTGTTGGTGGCCTGGCTCGCGGCAATGTAGAGCCTCACGTCCGTCGCGATCTGGCGATCGACCCAAGGGTCGGCCAGTGCCTGCTCCAAGGATGCCCTGCCCATGAGTTGCTCCGCCCTGGCCCGCGCTTCGGCGAGGGTCGGGAGCGAACCGGCGCCAAACAGCCAGTCGTCATATTCCCGGAACGCGTCCGGACGGCCCCGCCAGACGGCGAGGCCGAGCCGCGCATAGTCGCATGCGCCGCGATTGGCCGGATCGGTGACGGGTATCATCGGATTGCAGTCGGCCTCCAACGGAACGGGGAGCATGACGAAGGCCACACGCCCCGCGAAATGCTCCTGGGCCTCCCTTAGGAGGGGGTGGAGGCGGCGGCAGTGCGTGCAGGTATAATCGTACAGCCCCACCACGAAACCCCGGGCCGAGGACGTTCCAATCATAGGAAGCTCCTTCGGGTCCAATCCGATCCTTCCGGAGTCTAGGATCAATTGGCCTGTCGTCGAGCGCCCCCCCAGGCTGGCCGGGATCAGGACGTAGCCGAGATGCTCGACAAAGACAAACTGGCCGCCGATCAGCGCGGCAAATCCGACAGCGCCGAGGATAAGGCCGGCCTTCAGGGGCTTGGGGACGGGCGGTTGAGCGGCGCCTTCGGCAGGGCGCGCAGGCGGCCTGAACGCGGGGGCGAGCAGCCAGAACGCGGAGAACAGGGCGCATGCATGTGTCGCCAGGCAGAACCGGCACCAACTGTGGATGACCGCGTACTGCAGGAAAATGAACCAGAACGCCGCCGCGACGATCACGGCGCTCAGGGCGATCGACAGCTCTCCGAGCGGCCTTGCCTGTCGGCGCGCCCAGGTGGCGGCAAACAGGATTGAGTAAGCAAAAGCCGCCGGGAGGCTCACCGGGACTCCCATCCAGTAGGCCCAGCGGCTGGATAAAACCAGATTGCAGCCCGATCCCGGCCCGCACCCGGCAACCGAGCCTCCCATGAGCGAGGCCACGGCCAGGTAACCCGCACCCGCGATCGCCAGGACAAGGCCGGCCCGCGCCGGCCAAAGCGCAGCGAGCGCTCCGCCGGGTCTGCCGGTGGCGTCGTCGCCCGGGGCATTGTGTCTTTGTTCAGTAATGGGATTGGGGGCGCCTTAACCTGCATCCATCACAGATTCCGACGAATCCTGCCCAATCTCGTCGGCGCAAAGGTCCTCTGGCTCCCTGCGCCGTGCTTCTAGCACGGCTCGGTCGCCTTCGGTCCTTTTCGCTCGACGATATCGGGCAATCTTCATCGGTTCTGTGATGGATGCAGGTTAGCCGGACTGCCCTGGCAGGGAAATAACCCGAGCCGCGCCGCAAACGCCAGCCAAACCCGGGCTGCCGTTCAGCTCGCCATCTTGGCGGTCTTAAACGCGGCCGGCTCGTCGCCATCGGGCAGGGCCAGCAGGTCGTAATCGCGGGAACGGGTGATCGTGACCTGCGCAAACTCCCCTACGGGCAGCTTGCGCTGGACGTACACCCGGCCGTCGATGTCGGGCGCATCGGCCTCGCCGCGCGCGACACCCGGTTCCTCGACAAGCACCTTGATCGTCCGCCCGACGGCGCGGGAGCTTACGTCGGCGGCGATCTCCCTTTGCAGGGCCATGAGACGGCGCCACCGCCTGTCCTTCTCGCGCGCTGGCACCTGGCCGGGCATCTTGGCCGCGCGGGTTCCCTCCTCCTGCGAATACCGGAACACGCCCAGGCGCTCGAAGGCCGTTTCTTGGACAAATGAGCACAATTCATCGGCGTCCGCCTCGGTCTCGCCCGGGAATCCGACGATGAACGTGGTGCGCAGGGCGATTCCCGGTATTCCGGCGCGGATACGGCGCACAAGGCCGCGGATGTACTCGCCTCCCGTCTCCCGTTGCATCGCCGCGAGCATCCGCTCGCTGATGTGCTGGAGCGGCATGTCGACGTACCGCGCCACCTTCCCGCACTCCGCAATGGTCGTTATGAGCTCGTCGCTCCAGTGGGCGGGGTGGGTGTAGAGCAGCCGGATCCAGAAATCACCCGGAATCGAGTTCAGTTCGCGCAAGAGGGTCGTGAGCGCCGCTCCGCGGGAGGAGTCGACGGGCGTCCGCGGATTTGGACGCTGGTCCCAGGTGTCCATCCCGAAAAAGGTCGTGTCCTGGGAGATGAGGTTCAGCTCCCGCACGCCCTCGGCCACGAGCTGGCGCGCCTCGGCGACGACACTCTCGACCGTGCGGCTGCGGTGGCGCCCGCGTATCTGGGGGATGATGCAGAAAGTGCAGGGATGGTTGCAGCCCTCCGCGATCTTGACGTAGGCGGTGTGCCTGGGGGTCAGCCGGAAACGCGGCGTGTCGTAGTCGGGGATGTACGTCGAGCGCTCCGTGACGAAGTTCGCCGGTCCTGGAAGATCGCCGGGAGCGCCGTTTCCGCCCCGCGCAAGGACCTCCTCGATTATCGGCACGATCCCCGTCAGCTGGTCGAGCCCGATGAAGGCGTCCACCTCGGGAAGCTCGCCGGGCAAGGCCTTAGCAAAGCGCTGCGACATGCAGCCGGCGACGATCAGCTTTTGTTCCCTGCGGCGCTTGCGCAGGCCGCGGCCCTCGTGGGCCCGCAAAATGTGGCCGATCGACTCCTCCTTGGACGAATCGATGAAGGAGCAGGTGTTGACGATGACCACGTCGGCCTCTTCTGCATCCGGAACGACCTTCATGCCCGCCTGCAGGAGATGCCCGACCATGATCTCGCTATCCACGAGATTCTTGGCGCAGCCGAGGGAAATGAGGCTTATTTTGATCATCGCCGGATGGCGGGGACAATGCGCTGGAATGCAGCCCGCGGGCGGTTCGTCACCGAACCTTCGCCCGCGCTTTCACCCGCCCTTTGGACCCTTTCCGAGGCGCTATTTCACCGCGGGCTTTGCCGCGGCCTTCTTCGCCGCCCTCCTGCGCTTCAGGTAGGCGTGGCGGCGTTTCCGTTTGATGACTTTATTGTACTGTCTGCTCATAAGTTGTGTTCGGGAAATAACGTCCCGCGATGGTCTGTATCCGGCGCTGCCGAGTCAAGTGTTGCCGGGAAATCCTCTCGAAGGACGCGGAGCTCGCCAAGACCCAGCATGCCCGCCAAGCCGGGCCAGGCGGGATCCCAGCCCGTCCTGGCCCCGGAGGCGGGCAGGAAGGCTCGCAACGCATCCTTCGAGAGGATTTCCCGGCAACACTTGGCATGCGGCCGCCGGTCACGACGGGGCGCAAAGCTCGAACCCGAGCTGGCGCGCGAGTGCGTGGCGCCTGATTCCATAAAAGGCGGCAAATTCGCGGATCGCCGGCGCAACTCCCTCGTCCCTCCCTCCCGCGCGGATCGCGGCGATCATGAGGTTCTTTGCCGTATGCTCGGTTGTGACGAACTCGAAGGCCTGCGTGCGATAGCCCGCCCATTCCAGCAGCTGAGCCCGCAGGGCGTCGGTCGCGAATTCGGCGTGGCGCTCCTGAAATATCCCGTGCCGGAGCGCCCGGGCGAGGACGGGCGGGGCGGTGAGCTGGGGGCGGACCTCCTTCTGGCAGCATGGGGCGACGACCAGCAGGCGCGCCCCCGCGGCAATGCCCTTGGCCAGCGCATCGTCGGTGGCCGTGTCGCAGGCATGAAGGGCGATGAGGATGTCAATCTTGTCGAACGCCGTGTCCGCGATCGTTCCCGCAGCGAAGGAAAGCCGGCCGCCAAAGCCTTGTTCCGAGGCGACGCGGTTGCAGAAGGCCACGAGTTCTGGGCGGGCCTCGACCCCGCGCACGCGGACGCGATCGCCCAGGGAGGCGGCGACGGCGAAGGTCAGATATCCCTTTCCGCACCCCATGTCGAAAACGGAAAGGGGTTCGCCGCCGGCGAAGCCCGCCTCCTCGGCAAAATGGCTGAGCAACTCGGCAAATTTCTGAATCTGCCTGAACTTCGCGGCCATTCCCTCCCGGGGCCGGCCGCCGGCATTGGTGACCCCGAGGGCGGCAAGCCAGGGGGAATCCGCCGAAATGACATAGTCCTTGGATCGATCGTGCGTCCGTTCGGCCGGCTCGGGCAGGCGCGCTCTCGCGGCCTCCGCCATGCCAGGCCTCTTCGTCTTCCGCAGCCTCGCCGGTCCGTCCGCGGCGCATTCCAGCTGGGCGACCTCAGCCGCGGTGAACAGGTGCGCGTCCAGAAAATCCCCGCCAACCAGGCCTTCGAGGATCCTCAGGCCTTCGTCCGGCGGATGGTTCTTGGTGATGTCGCGCGTTTCGTGCCGCCAGACGAAGGCGAGCATCGGACCCGCCTTCAAATTCACGGGGCGCACGAACAGATTGCGCAGGGTCCGGTCCGCCCCGCGGTGGCGCCCAAGCGTCAGCTTCTCGAGGGTGCCCCCGCGGACCGCGGCCCTGAGCTCCTCTATAAACTTATCCCGGGCATCGATCGACATCCCCTTTCAAATACGACATGCGATACCAATGGTCAATTCGACCGTGGGCATCGATTTTTGGACGGCATATCCCTCTCGAGGAGATTGCTGCCTCATTTGCCGTCTCAGGGCCGCCATCTTGCCGTCAGACCTGACGGCTGCACGGAGCGCGACAGCGCGAAGATGGCGAGGCGAAGCCGAGTCCCGAAGGGATGACCACGGCGGGTGCCCACTGGGCAGCCGGGGTCACATTGGCGGCCGGCCTTGACGGCAATCTTGGCCTTGGCAGCACCCGACGAGAGAGGGATATGCCGTCCAAAAAACGGGCTGGGACCTATCACTCGTACCTGAGAGCCTCGATCGGATCGAGCTTGGCCGCCTTGCTCGCCGGGTAATACCCGAAGCAGATTCCCACCGCGCCGCTGAAAAGGACGGCCGCGACGATGGCGACCGTGGAAATCAGCGTCGGCCAGTGATTGAGCCGCGAAATAAGCTGCGATGCGCCAATGCCCCCCAGGATGCCGAGAAGGCCTCCCATGAGGCTGAGCACGACCGCCTCGATGAGGAACTGCATGCGGATGTCGCTGCCATGCGCGCCCACGGCCATTCGAATGCCGATCTCGCGTGTGCGTTCGGTCACCGACACGAGCATGATGTTCATGATGCCGATTCCGCCGACCACAAGGGAAACGCAGGCGACGGCGAAGAGGAGGTAGCGCATCGTGGCGGTGGTCGCCGCAGCGGCGTCGGCGATTTCCTGCTGGTCGCGAACGGTGAAGTCGTCGTCCCTGCCCTGGGTGATGTGGTGGCGGTCCCGCAGGAGATTGGCGATATCCTGCTCTGCCGCGGGCATGTGCTCGCCGTCGACCGCCTGGACGTTGATGAAGGGGAGGAAGGTCTGCCGCGAGAAGCGCTTCATGGCACTCGTGTAGGGAATCATCACCATGTCGTCCTGGTCGACGCCCTGGAGAGAAAAGCCCTTCGACACGAGGACGCCGAGGATCTTGAAGGGCATGTTGCGGATCCGCAGGGTCTTCCCGATCGGATCTCCATCGGGGAACAGGTTGTTCACGATCGTCTGCCCCACGATGCAGACCTTGGCGTCGCCGCGGACATCCTGGTCGCTGAACATCGCCCCTTCGGCAAGCGGCCACTGGCGCATGGACAGGTAGTCCTCGCTCTCGCCCACGATGCGCGTGGACCAGTTGAGCCCATTGGCGAGGACCTGGGAGCCACCGCGAACCTCAGGGCTGACGCCAATGACGTCGCGGATTTCGGTCTTGATCGCCGTTGCGTCGTCTATCGTGAGCGTGCCTGCGCCGCCGTAGCCGCTGCGGGCGCCACCGCTGGTCGCACTGCCCGCGTAGACGAGAATGATGTTCTGGCCGAGGCTCGCAATCTGGGCCTCGATCATTGACTCGCTTCCGTCGCCGATGCTGACCATGACGATCACGGCTCCGACCCCGATGATGATGCCGAGGGCCGTGAGGATGGACCTCATCTTGTTCCGGCGCAAGGCCCGGAGGGCCACGTAGATTGTGAAAAAGAGGCGCATGGCGGACTATTTCGTCAGCTTTACGGCGGCCTCCGCCTGCTGGAGGCGGTGGATTTCATCGTCGGCGATCAGGCGGTCGGCGACCTTCACGTCGTTGACAAGCTCGCCATCGCGCAAAATGAGGTTGCGCTTGCAGTAGCGCGCGATGTCGAGCTCGTGGGTGACCATGAGGATCGTGATTCCCTCCTGGTTCAACTTCTGGAAGACACCCATGACTTCGATCGAGGTCCTGCTGTCGAGGTTGCCCGTGGGCTCGTCGGCCAGCAGCACCTGCGGCTCGTTCACGAGGCCCCGGGCGATCGCGGCGCGCTGCTGCTGCCCGCCGGACAGCTGGCTCGGGAAATGGTCGGCGCGGTTGCCCAGGCCAACGATGTTCAGGCAGTGCAGGGCGCGGTCGCGCATCTGGCGGCGCGTCGTCCCCCGGTTGCCGTAGAGCATGGGGAGCTCGGTGTTCTCGAGCGCCGTCGTGCGTGAGAGAAGGTTGAATCCCTGGAAGACGAAGCCGAGCTTCTTGTTGCGGATGTCGGCCAGCTCGTTGCGATTCAAGTTGGAAACATCCGTGCCATCGAGCAGGTAACGACCCTGGGTCGGCCGGTCGAGGCAGCCGAGCAGGTTCATCAAGGTCGATTTGCCGGATCCGCTGGCGCCCATCAGGGCGACGAATTCGCCCTTCTGGATCTCAATCGAGACGCCGCGGACTGCGTGCACTTTGACTTCGCCGGAGTCATAGACCTTGTGGATATTCTCGAGTTTGATGACGGAGGTCATGGTGCGGTCTGGCGAAGGCTACCGGCCGATGCCGCCGGGCCCGCCCCGGCCACCGCCGCCGCCTCCGCCGAAGGGGCTGGCCGCCGCCGCGCCCGCCGGTGCCGCTGGCGTGGTCAGGCCCGTGATAACCACATCACCCTCCTTCAGTGCGCCCAGAATCTCGGTATCGGCGCCATCGGTGATCCCGATTCGGACGCGGAGTTCCTCCGGCTTGGCGTCGGGAGTGCTGCCTGCAGGGAGGCGATAAACGGTCCGGTAAACGGGCGTATCCGGTGAGCCCCCGCTCCGGCCGGCTCCGCCCCGGCCGCCCCCGGTCATGATCCGGTCGGGCAGCTCGATTCCGCGCTCTTTGGCAAGATCGATGAGCTTCTGGCGGATTTCGGGCGAGGGCTGCCCGTTGCCGAAGGAATAACCGGCGTCGGACATGAGCTGGCGCAGGGCCTCCCGGCTCGCCTGCTTGGGTGCCGCCGCCGCTCCCTCCTTCGCAGCCCCCTCTTCGCCCACCTGCACGACCTCCATGCCCTCCGGCTTTCGGAAGCGCAGCCCGCTGTTGGCCAGGCGCAGGACGCCTGGATGCCGGGTGATCACAATCGAAGAGGTGGCCGTCATGCCCGGCTTCAGCTTAAGGTCGGAATTGTCCACCTTGATCATGACGTCGTAGATCACCACGTTTTGCTGGGTGACCGGCGCATTGCGCACCTGGTAGACCTCTCCGTGAAACTGCCGGTTGGGGTAGGCATCGACCGTAAAGTTGACGGTCTGGCCCTCCTCGACATTGCCGACGTCCGCCTCTGCCACCGAGGCGTCGATCTGCATCTTGGTCAGGTCGTTTCCAATTTCAAAAAGGGTCGGGGAACTGAGCGTGGCTGCGACCGAATTGCCCACGTCGACGTTGCGGGAGATGACCATGCCGTCGATCGGCGAGGTGATTCGGCAGTAGGAGAGGTTGGTCTGCGCCGTATCGAGCGCCGCCTGCTTGATCTGAACCTGGGCGTCCGCCTCCTCCAATTGGGCCGCCTGCAGGTCATAGTCGGACTGGGCTATCAGGTTCTTTGTCAGCAGTCCCCTGTCGCGGTCCAGATTCACCTTCTGCAGATCGTAGTTGGCCTTTGCATTGGCCAGATCGCCCGTGGCTGACTTGAGCGCCGCCACGTAGTTATTGGGGAGCAAGGTGGCCAGAAGGTCGCCCTTTTTGACCTTGGCGTTGAAATCCGTGTACCAAGCCGTGATGTAGCCCGAAATCTGACTGCTGACGATGACGTCGAGCAGCGGTTTGATCGTGCCCGCGGCCGAGACAGTCTGCACGATGTCGCCCCGCGTGACGGTCGTCGTGTAGTATTCAGGCCCCTTGTGCTCGTGGGTGTGCCAGTAGTACCATCCGCCCGCGGCGGCTGCTAGAACGACGACAATGAAGATTATCTTGGCCATACAGGTGGACTTTTGAGTTGGAGCCTGGCCGGGGACCGCGCTGACGCACGGCACATCCCGGAAGGAAGGGAGATGGGTTTGAACTGCGGAACGGAGTTTTCGGCCGCACGGCGCTGACGAAGCTTCACCCGCCAGATGCCACGCGGCTTATGCACAGGCCAGACGGCCCAATTCAGGAAAGGTGACGGGCATTTTGAAATGCCTTCTTCAACTCGGCGGCCACGTTTGGGGGCACGAAATGGGTCACGTCGCCGCCGTACTTGGCAACCTGCTTGACCAGGCTCGAGCTGGTATAGCTGAACTGCTCGTTTGGCATCACGAAGAGCGTTTCAATATGGGGTTGGAGGTGGCGGTTCATGAGCGCCATGTTGAACTCGAATTCGAAGTCGGAGAGGGCGCGCAACCCGCGGATGATCGCATCGGCCTTCTGGGCCTTCGCAAAATCGACAAGGAGGCCGTTGAAGCCGACCACGACCACGTTGGAGAACTGGGCGACATTCGGGCGCACCATCCCGAAGCGCTCCTCCGCGGTGAACAGCGGGGCCTTGCCGGGATTCTCCGCGATCGCGACGGTCACGTGCTCAAACAGCCGGGCCGCGCGCGCCAGCACGTCCATGTGGCCGTAGGTGATCGGATCGAACGTGCCGGGATAGATGCAATGACGCATGGCGAATTGTTAAAAGGGCGTGATTCAAGCATAAGAGAAGATCCACGGCAACTCCGCTCTGCACTTGCGTTCCCACTCGCGGGCGGTGTTCTCTTGCCATTGGAGCGACCATGAATCTGCCCAATGCAATAACGCTTTCGCGCATCCCGCTGATGTTTGCGATCGCCGTTCTGATGTGCTGCGGGTGGGTGGGCGCTGCGACCATGGCTGTCATCCTGTTCGTGGCAGCGGCGCTGGGCGACTGGCTCGACGGGTACCTGGCGCGCAGGCAGCGGCTTGTGACGACGTTTGGCAAGCTGATGGACGCCCTGACGGACAAGATCATGGTCATGGGGCTCGTGATCACCTTTGTGGGAAGCGGGCAGTTCACCGGAAGCCCGCGCCACGAGATCGCAATCGTCGTCGCACTGGTGACCCTGTGCCGCGAATTCATGATAACCGGCATGCGCATGGTGGCTGCCTCAAAGGGAATCATCGTCGCAGCGGACGGGGGCGGAAAATCCAAGACGGTGACACAGTTGATTGCCCTGGGGTTTCTTCTGGGGGCTCCCATGGTTGGGCGGGACTGGTCCTATTTCACGGGCCGGGATCTGGCTGAGGCAGGCCATGTCATCCAGCAGATTGGGGAGTTCATTTTCATCGTGGGGACGCTCCTGGCGGTTTGGTCCGGCTGGCGGTATTTCGCCCAGTTCAGGGCGGTCATATTTGGCGAGGCCCGCGGATGAACCTCAGGCAGCCGATCTGGACGCGATTCATTCCGACCCAGACGGTCCTCACATTGGCGACCCTCGGGCCCCTGGGGCGCCGTATGCCCGCGCCCGGGACCTGGGGTTCTGTGGCGGGGCTGCTGTATTTCACGGTGTTCTTTTATCCGCTTGGCATCATCGAAAGCGTCTTGCTGAGCGCGATCGGAGGCTATCTCGCGGTTGCCCTGTGCGGCGAAGCGGAGTTTCGCCTGGGCCGCAAGGATCCGGGCGAGGTCATTCTCGATGAGTTCGTAGCCATGCCGCTTTGCTTCCTCGGATGGCAGGCGTTGCCAGGGCCGTTGCCCGCCTGGGTTGTTTTTCTCGCAGGACTGGCCCTGTTCCGTCTCTTCGACATTATCAAACCATTCGGAATCAATAAATTGCAGGATTTTCCGGGAGGCTGGGGGATCGTCATCGACGACTTCGCCGCCGCCCTCGCCACTTGTTTCGTGATGCATGTAGCCAAGTATATCTGGCTCGTCGAACATCGTTGAAAGATTCGGTCTCACGCTTGCGGCTGCCTTGAGTATTCAGGGATCGCACCGAAGCGGCTGTTGTTCGCCTCATCGCAGCCTCTGAGGCCTGGACGGATTTCATGGCAAAACCATGAAGTCCGCCGGCCTGAATTGGCGGCGAGTTCGGGAATTGGCCGACTCCAGCCGCGGAGCGGGTTATCCCCGAATACTCAAGGCAGCGCCTGGAGGTTCTCGATCGGCAGCTTCACAAGCAGCCCCTGCCTCAGCACATCGACCGAAACGACAATCCCCCGCGGGTTGGCCGGATCGTCGATGTACCCCTCAAGCCCGTGAAGCGCTCCTCCGATCACCTTCACACGCCGGCCGCGGGTCAGCAGCGGCAGGACAGTGAGCTCGTAGCCCGATGCGACCATGGCCTTGACGCTCTCGATCTGCCGGAGAAACGCAGCCTCATCGGCGACCGGGATCGCCCGGGCCAGGAGCTCCTGCTGGTAAATGCGAGCCTTTCGCTCAACAGGGATCCGGGCAAAGACATAGCCGGGAAAGAGCGGCTTTGTGAAATGTTTCGTCTGCCGGCCATACCGGCGCGTGCTGTCGACCAGCGGAAGGTAGTGCTCGAATCTCTCCGACCCCATGAGGGCCGCGAACTTCTTTTCCCGGCGGGGCCGGGTGTGGCAGACGAACCATGTCTCCCCGGAAGCCGGAGGAACCTGCGGATTTTCCGGAACCATTCGGTCAGCCCTGGAGGAGGAATCGCACGGCCGCGTGGTAGCCCTGGAGTCCCAGCCCGCTGATGACGGCGGCGCAGACCGGCGCTGTGAGCGAGGTGTGGCGGAATTCCTCGCGGCAAAAGACGTTGGAGATGTGCACCTCGACCGCGCGCAGGCCCGAGCCGGCAAGGGCGTCGCGCAGGGCGACGCTCGTGTGGGTAAAGGCGCCGCCATTGATCACCAGCCCGTCGAACTTCGCCTCCGCCAGCGCGCCGATCCTGTCGATCAGCGCCCCTTCGTGGTTGGACTGGAAAAAATCCAGCTGGGCCGCCTGCCCGAACTCCGCCCGCATTCCCTTTTCCAGGTCGGCCAGGGTGGCGTGTCCGTAGATCTCAGGCTCGCGACGGCCGAGTCTGTCCAGATTGGGTCCGTTGAGGATCGCTATCTTTTTCATGGCGGGATTGTCGTCGATGGGAGCCTGAATCTAAAGTGGATTCTCGGTTGGGATGAAAACCCAGGGAAGCCCGAAATTCTCAGACAGTTCCACGGCCAGGGCTTTCACGGCGTGGACTTCGGTCGCATAGTGGCCGCAGAGGAAAAGGTTCAGATGCTCCTCCTGGGCGCGATTGAAATGCTCCTCGCGCAGCTCGCCCGTGACGAGCGTGTCGACGCCGGCGGCCATGGCGGCGGGCAGGGCGCTGTTGCCGCTCCCGCTGCAGATCGCCACTTCGCGCGGTGTGTCCGATCCGAATTCGAGGGCGATCACCCGGGGATAGTGCGCCTCCAGCCGCGCGCGCAGTTCACTCCGGGCAAGGGCGCTTGAGGCGATGAGGCCGATGTCCCCGCCCTCGTTTGCCATGAATCCGCGGGCTGGCGCGAGCCCCAGCTGGCGCGCCAGCAGGGCGTTGTTGCCGATTTCGGGATGGGCGTCGAGCGGCAGATGGTTCGAATAAAGGGCGCAGTCGCCGCGGAGCAGGACACTGACGCGGTCGTAGGCCGACCCGGTCAACGCGCGGGGCATGTCCCAGTACATCCCGTGATGCACGATCAGGAAATCCACGCCTTCCTCGACGGCCCGCCGGAACGGGACGACGCCGGCGTCGACCGCGGCGCCGATCCGGGTGACGCTGCCCCCGTTGGCCAGCTGGAGGCCGTTGAAAGCGCCCGGCGCGTCCTTGAATTCGGCGCGGCGGGTTCGCTTGTCGCAATAATCGACGAGATCGCTCAGGGAGGGCATGATTGAAACCGGCTAGCCTGCATCCATCACAAAACCGATGAAGCTTGCCCAAGATCGTCGAGCGAAAAGGACCGAAGGCAACCGAGCTGTGCTAGAAGCACAGCGGAGGGAGCCAGAGGACCTTTGCGCCGACGAGATTGGCCAAGATTCGTCGGAATTTGTGATGGATGCAGGCTAAACCCTTCTCCGTTCGCGGGCTCGGAGTCACGTTTATTGTGAGGCTTATCGAAGCCCGTCTTCGCCAGGAAGGCCCAGGCGGCAGGCGTGGGCGCTAAAGCCGGCTCCAAAACTCACGAGCCAGAAATCGCCTTCGGAGCCCGGGTCGCAGTCCCGCAGCGTTTCCTCCAGGGCAAAGAGCACCGACGGGCTGCTCATGTTGCCGAAGTCGCGCAGGATGCGCGCGCTTGATTCCAACGAGTGCGCGGGAAAGGCGGACGAAAGGGCCGAGAGGACATCCGGCCCACCGGCATGGGCTACGATCCTGGAAACAGGGCGGGGCCCGCGCTCGCTCCAAAGGCGGGACGCCGCCCCGGCGGCGAGCTCGGGCACCGTTCTATCGAGGAGATTCCGCAGCTTGCCGTGGCGTGTCTCGAAGCGCAGCTTGTCCCGATCTCCGGGCAGATGGAGCGTCTGGAAGCCGAAGCAGCGGAAGCGCCCCGGTCCGGCCCGGCCGCTCCAGATGGTGGCGGCCGCGCCGTCGCCGAACAGGCATGCGCTGACCAGGACCCCCGGATCGTCGTCCAGGTAGAATGCGGCCGAGCAGACCTCCACCGCCACGCAGGCCACCGTCGCATCCGGATCGGCGCCGAGCAGATGGCTCGCCGAGCGAAGGGTCGGGATGGCGGCCCCGCAGCCCAGGCCGACGAGATCCTGGAGGAAGGCGTTGTTTCGCAGGCCGAGCGTTTCGGAGACATAACTGGTCAGTCCCGGACAGAGGTAGCCCGTGCACGTGCATATGAGCAGGGCGTCAATCTCTGACGGACGGATTCGTGCGGCTTCAATGGCCGGAATCAGGGCGTCGCACGCCAGCTGCGGCGCTGTTGCGCGGAATGCATGGCTGAGTTCGTCCGGCGTAAGGTCGAAAAGGCGTTCGACGGCTGGAACGGCGAAATGCCGTTTGTCGATTCCGCGGTCGTGCGTGAGAATGCTGTTGAGGGTCAGCCGCGATCGCCTGGATAGGGTAGCCAGGTGGGGGGAGTTCTCGGCAATCTTCCAGCACTCGCGCTGGGTGTAGGCGTTTTTTGGAACGGCGGTGGCAAGGGCGCGCAGAAACATGGCTTCGGAGCTTCGAAGTTGAGCGGACCGGGCGCGAGATCAATGGGTAAACGAATACAGCGGCCTCAGTGGAAGGAGACTTGCGCTGTTCAGGGCCGCGGTCATGGGCATCGCACGGCCACCAGTCGGCTCGATCCGATTCCCCCGGCGCGGCAGCTCAGGTTCCAATGCGCGCTGTCCAGGCCGAGCGCCCGCGCAATTTCCGCACCACGGAAGCCGGCATCGATGCTGGCGCGGGCGTCATGCCCCGTCACCGGGCCGACTAGGGGGCGGAAGGCCGCGCACAGAAACCGCCATCGCCTGCGCCGCTCCGGTTCGCAGGCGACGATCGCCCGGACGCTGTCTCGAAGTTTTCCTCCCAGTTCGGCGAGATCCCTCCCCGAGAAATGGTGGAGGACGAGGTTGGCCAGGACGACGCCATAGGCGGCGAAACCGTCGAATTCCCTCACGTCGCATCGGTGCCACTTCCTGCCCGCCGGCCACCCTGCCGGCGCGGGGCAGAGGTCCAACCCGTCTGCGGCGACCCCGATCCGTTCAAGGCGGGCGGATAGGCCGCCGTCGCCCGCGCCGATCTCAATCACTCGCTCTCCCGGCCGGAGCAGGGCCGGCACCGTCCGGGCGAACCATGTGAAGTTGCCCATGACGTGGTTGATGATGCGCAATTCGCGGCGGCTCTGGCGCGCCGCAGGGTCGTCCTGCGAAAGGGCATCCAGAATTTCGGCCTTGAGCACGCGCGACATGGGCAAGTGCGAGATTGCCCCGCTGATCTGGGTTGTCCAGTGTGCCGGTCGGATTTCATGAAGAAAAACTCCACCAGTCCGGTCGACCTGATCGCGCAGGCTGCGCGGAAATTCGCGCGCCGTCCCTCCTGGGACGAGTACTTCATGGCAACCGCGGTGCTGATGGCGACGCGGTCGAATTGCGACAGGCTCCAGGTGGGCTGCGTCATCGTCACCGGAGGCTCCAGGAAGAACCGGCTGGTCGCCGCGGGCTACAACGGGTTTCTGCCAGGAACCCCCCATGTGTCGCGCATAAGAGACGGCCACGAACAGGCCACCGTTCACGCCGAGCAGAACGCGGTGGCGGACGCCGCGCGCCGCGGCAGTTCCGTGGAGGGCTGCGTGGCCTATGTGACCCACTATCCGTGCATCAATTGCGCGAAGATTCTGGCTGCGGCGGGCATTTCCGAGGTCCGATTCCGCCTCGACTACCACAACGATCCCATGGTGGCCCCGCTCCTCGCGGAGGCCGGGGTCAAGATCCTGAAACTCTGAGGCGCGGAATCCGGCGTTCAACCATGCGGGTGCGAATCAAAGGCGGACGGGAATCCCTGGCGGGCTCGCTCCTGCTCGCCCATCCGGTCCTGCGGGATCCGAATTTCAGGCGTTCCGTCGTCCTCATGACAACCGACAACGACGAGGGCTCCATTGGCATGGTGCTGAACCGCCCGCTGGACAAGCGGCTGGGCGAACTGGGTGGGGATTTTGTCCTGGGACCGCTTGCTTCCGTGCCCGTGTACAGTGGCGGGCCCGTTCAAACCGACCAGCTGATGCTGGTCGCCTGGCAGAAGAGGCCGGATGGGTTCCAGCTTCACATGGGGGTCGAGCCGGAGAAGGCGGCCGGCCTGCTGGCCGACGGGAACGCCCACCTGCGCGCCTTCTTCGGCTACGCCGGGTGGGGGATCGGACAGCTGAAAAAGGAGCTCAAGTTGCACACTTGGATCGTCGCGGATGCGCCCCGCGACCTTTTTGACAAGCCCGCCGACAGGACCCTGTGGCGGACCGTCCTGAAGGGGGAGGGGGCCGAATGGCGCCTCCTGGCAGACGAGCCCGACGATCCGGCCGAAAATTGACTGAGAGCCGATTGGGTTTGACAGCCCAGGGGGCCGGTCTGTGAGATAGAACGTTTATGAAAGTGGTATCCTCCATCAAATCCGCGAAGAAGCGCCACCCCGACTGCCAGGTCGTGCGTCGCCGCGGGAAGATCTACGTGATCAACAAGACCGACCCGCGTTACAAGGCGCGCCAGGGCTAACCCATTTACACACCGTGAAAGCCGCAGGACATCCCGCGCTCAACAAAGTCTGCTTCATCGACGTCGCCACCGGGAAGCGATTCCTGACCCGCTCGACGATGAAGGGCACCCGCAAGGAAAAAATCGACGGCGAAGATTATTTCATCGTCCTTCGCGACATTACGATGGACTCCCATCCGGCCTACACCGGAGAAAAGCGGCTGGTCGACACGGCCGGCCGGGTCGAGAAGTTCACGACCAAGTTCAAGCGCAGCGCCAAGAAATAGGATGCGGATCCGCGCGTTTCGGGGCCTGGTCCCCGTCCCGGCGCATGCGCCTGAGGTGGCGTGCGTCCCCTATGACGTGGTGGACGCGTCGGAGGCCGCGGCCCTTGCCGCGGGCCGGCCGCGAAGCCTCCTGCACGTCGATCGCGCCGAGATCGACCTGCCGGCCGGGACGAACCCCTACGGCGCCGTTGTTTACGAGAAGGCGCGCGAGAACTTCCTGAAACTGCAGCGCGAGGGAACCCTTGTCCGCGAGGGCGCGCCGTGCCTTTACCTTTACAGGCAGGAAATGGGCGGCCATCGCCAGCACGGGCTTGTGGCGCTTTGCCACGTGGATGACTACGACCGGGGGATCATCAGGAAGCATGAGAACACCCGGCCGGAAAAGGAGGACGACCGGACCCGCCTCGTCGATGCCCTGGGCGCGAACACGGGCCCCATATTCCTCACCTACAGGGACAGTCCTGCCGTTTCCGGTCTTGCCGACCGGCAGGCCCGGGATGCGCCCCTGCACGACTTCACCGCGCAGGACGGCGTGCGCCACACCGTATGGCGGATTCCGGGCGGCGGGGCCTGGACGGCGGCGTTCGAGGCCGTCCCCGCGGTGTACATAGCCGACGGGCATCACCGGGCGGCCAGCGCCGCCAGGGTGGCGCGCATGCGGCGGGCGCGCAATCCAGGCCACACGGGGGCCGAGGACTACAATTGGTTTCTTTGCGTCCTGTTTCCGGCCAGCGAGGTGAAGATACTTCCCTACAATCGGATCGTCTCGGATCTCAACGGCCTGGCGCCGGCCGCTTTCCTTGAAAGGGTGCGGGAGGTGTTCGGCCTGGAGGGCGGTGCTCCGCCATCGCCAGGAAGCACCGGCCGGATCAGCCTCTATCAGGGCGGGCGTTGGTATGGGCTGCATTGCCCGCCGGACCCGGCGGCCGATCCGGTGGCGGGTTTGGATGTGAGCGCCCTCCAGTCGAAGCTTCTCGGTCCGGTCCTTGGAATTGACGATCCGCGAACGGACAAGCGCATCGATTTTGTCGGCGGCATCCGCGGCCCGGAGGAACTTGCGCGACGGGTCGATGCGGGCGGCGGGGCGGCCTTTTCCCTGCATCCGGTCTCGGTCGGCCAGCTTTTCAACATCGCCGACGCCGGGCAGATCATGCCGCCGAAGAGCACCTGGTTCGAGCCGAAGCTGCGCTCGGGGCTGTTTATCCACACGTTTTAGGAAGACCTCAGTCTTAGGAAGACCTCAGGCCGCCAGTATTGAATTTCATTCAATACTGGCGGCCTGAGGTCTTCTCGGATGTCACGGGAACAGCCCACGGCTCTGTTTCGCCTCGGCGACACGACCGATTCCGAGGGTAAGGGCGGCGAGGCGGCGGCTGAACTTGAACTTTCGCTTCTGGTATTCGACCGAGTCCTTCGCCTTGTCGAGTATCGCCGACAGCTTGGCCATCACCTCCTCGCGGTTCCAGTAGTAGTGCTGCAGGTTCTGGAGCCACTCGAAATAGGAAACGATGACGCCGCCGGAATTGCAGAGGACATCCGGGATGATCTCGATGTCGCCCCGCCCCTCGAGGATCCTGTCGGCACCGTTTGTCGTGGGCCCGTTTGCAGCCTCGGCAAGCAGCCTGCACTTGAGCTTGGCCGCGTTCCTTTCGGTGATGACGCGCTCTAGGGCCGCCGGCACGAGGACGGTGCAGTCGAGCTCGAGCAGCTGCTCGTTTGAGATCGGTTCGCCTCCGTCGAAATCCTTCAGGACCTTCGTGTACTGGACGTAATTGAGCGCCTTCTTCACGTCGATCCCCTCCGGGGCGAAGACGGCGCCCGTATAGTCGGAAATTGCGATGATCTTCGCGCCGTACCCGGCGAGCGCGACGGCCGTCTCGCTTCCGACGTTGCCGAATCCCTGTATCGCTACGGTTGCCTTTCCGACCGGGATCTTGAGGTCTTCGAGGTACTTGCGGGTGAGGTAGGCCACGCCGACGCCCGTCGCCTCCCGCCGCCCCTGGGAGCCACCGAGCGAAAGGGGCTTGCCGGTGACAACCGCCGGTTCGACGTGCCCGACGTGGTTGGAGTACGTGTCCATCATCCACGCCATGATCTGCTCGTTTGTCCCGACGTCCGGTGCCGGAATGTCCAGCTGGGGTCCCGACAAAGCTGATCAGTTCCTGCATGTACCGGCGCGACAGGTGCTCGAGTTCGCGGAGCGAGAGCTCGCGGGGGTTGACGATCACGCCGCCCTTGGCCCCGCCGTACGGCAGGCCGACCAGGGAGCATTTCCAGCTCATCCACATGGACAGGGCGGCGACCTCCCCCAGGGTCACGTGCTCGTGGAAGCGGACACCCCCCTTTGACGGACCCGTGGAGAGATTGTGCTGCACGCGGTAGCCTTCAAAGACGGTGACGCTGCCGTCGTCACGCTTGACCGGGAGCGCGACGGCCAGGCAGCGGCGCGGGTACTTGGTGCGGTCGCGCAGCGCCTCCGGCAGGTTGATCGCATCCGCCGCCTTGTCGAACTGGCGGCAGGCCATGCGAAATACGTCCGAATCGTAAAGTTGCGATACGATGGCTTTGGACATGGGTTTTGTTGGGCGTGCCCCTAGTCTAGGGTCTAACAAATACCGTGACAGTTCCGAGGCAAAAAGCGGCCGGTAATGGCATGGTTACTTTTGCGACAATGGACTGAGATGATCGGCATTCCGCCGGTTTATGCAACGCTTACCGGGCCGGCTTGCCCCGGCCGCCCAAGACACGGTTGCGCGGCGGCTGAAGCTCGTGTTTCATGCGGCGTGCCCTTCACCCTCAAGTCGGACTTCCCGCCCACCGGCGACCAGCCGGAGGCGATCGAGCGGCTGACGGAGTCGCTGCTCGCCGGCAACCGCCACCAGACCCTCCTCGGGGTGACAGGTTCGGGCAAGACCTTCACGATGGCCAACGTGATAGCCCGCCTCGGGCGGCCGACCCTCATCATCTCGCACAACAAGACCCTGGCGGCCCAGCTCTACTCCGAGTTCAAGAATTTCTTTCCGGAGAACGCGGTCGAGTACTTTGTGAGCTACTACGACTATTACCAGCCGGAGGCGTACGTGCCCTCGAGCGACACTTACATCGAGAAGGACTCCTCGATCAACGAGGAGATCGAGCGCCTGCGGATTTCGGCCACAAGCTCCCTCGTCAGCCGCCGCGATGT
Organism: uncultured Verrucomicrobiae bacterium; assembly: GCA_963747795.1. Lineage (GTDB taxonomy): Bacteria > Verrucomicrobiota > Verrucomicrobiia > Opitutales > Opitutaceae > Palsa-1447. Next base: position 130,470 of record CAVVGS010000020.1, on the reverse strand, counting down.
CATCGTCGTGGCCAGCGTCTCGTGCATATACGGGCTGGGCTCCCCGGAGGATTTCAAGGAGCTGCGGATCGTGCTGCGGCGCGGCGAATCGCTCGCCCGCGACGCCTTCCTCGAGAGGCTCGTGGACAATATTTACGAGCGCAACGACTACGAGCTGAAGCGCGGCCGCTTCCGGGTCCGCGGGGAGGTGGTCGACGTCATGCCCGCCTACCTGGAGCACGGGCTGCGCGTGGAGTTCTTCGGCGATGAGATCGACCGGATCAGCGAATTCGACCCGCTCACGGGGACGGTGCTCAGGCAGCTGGACGGGTTCGACCTGTACCCCGCGAACCAGTATGTGACTACGCGCGGGCAGGCTCGAGCCGGCGATCGCAACGATCAGGGCGGAGTTGGAGGAGCGCGTGGCGTGGTTTGAGAAGGCGGGCCGCTATCTCGAGGCGCAGCGCATCCGGATGCGCACCCAGTACGATCTGGAGATGCTCCAGGAGATGGGATTTTGCAGCGGGATCGAGAACTACGCCAGGCACCTGACCGGCCGCAGGCCGGGCGAGCGCCCGTTCTGCCTGATCGATTTCTTCCCAAAGGATTTCCTGATGATGATCGACGAGAGCCACGCCACGGTCCCGCAGATCGGCGGAATGTACAACGGCGACCTGGCCCGCAAGCAGACGCTAGTCGATTTCGGCTTCCGGCTGCCGTCGGCCCTCGACAACCGCCCGCAGAGTTTCGCGGAGTTCGAGCAGATCACCGGGCAGACGCTCTACGTTTCGGCGACGCCGGCGCAGTTCGAGATTTCCCGCTCTTCGGTGGTGGCCGAGCAGGTCATCCGGCCGACCGGGCTGCTCGACCCGGAAATCACCGTCCGGCCGACGACAGGCCAGGTGGAGAACCTGATCGGCGAGATCAGGCGCGCGGTCGCGGAGAAGGAGCGGGTGCTGGTGACGACCCTGACGAAGCGCCTGTCCGAGGACATAACCGCCTACCTGAGGGAGGCGAAGATTCGCGTCGAATACCTGCACTCCGACATAGACGCCATCGAGCGGGTCGAGATCCTGCGCAACCTGCGGCTGGGCAACTTTGACGTCCTGGTCGGTATCAACCTGCTGCGCGAGGGGCTGGACCTTCCCGAGGTCGCGCTCGTCGCCATCCTGGACGCGGACAAGGAGGGATTCCTTAGGAGCGAGACCAGCCTGATCCAGACGGCGGGGCGCGCCGCCCGGCACGAGAAGGGCCGCGTCATCTTTTACGCCGACCGCGAGACGGACTCGATTCGCAAGACGCTGGAGGTCACCGAGCGCCGCCGCGCAAAGCAGCGTGCCTACAACCTGAGCCACGGAATCACGCCGCGCAGCGTGAAGCGTTTTGCTCAGGCAAAGCCTGCACGTCTATGACGGCTCGGGCGACCGGGCGGAGGAGGCGCCGCCCTCGGACACCGCGGACGAGGTTGCCGCGGTCATCGCGGAGCTCGAGGAGGAGATGCAGGAGGCCGCAGGCCGCCTGGAATTCGAGCGCGCGGCCCTTGTCCGGGACCAGATAAACGCCCTCAAGTCCGGCGACTACCGGCGGAGCGCCTCGGTGGCCAAGGCCGCGAAACGCCGGAAAACCTGATCAGGCCCACTCGGGCGGATTCTGCAGCTCGGGCTTGAGGACACCGATGCATGGCAGATTCCGGTAGCGCTCGGCGAAATCCAGGCCGTAGCCGACGACAAACTTGTCCGGTATCTTGAATCCGACGAAGTTCGCCTCATACGGGACCTCGCGGCGCCCCTGCTTGTCGAGAAGCACGCACACGCGAAGGCTGGCCGGATCCAGCTTCCGGATCAGGCCGTCCACGAGCTTGATCGTCTTGCCCGTGTCCAGGATGTCGTCGATCAGCAGGACGTGGCGCTTCGAGATGTCGAGGGTGAGGCTGTGCACGACCTGCGGCGTGCCGACCGACTGGGTCTTCTCCCCGTAGCTTGAAATCCGGATGCAGTCCAGCCGCACGGGATTGTCGATCTCGCGCATGAGGTCGGCGGTGAACAGGACCGCCCCGTTGATGATCGATACGATCGTGAACTCGCCGTCGCCGTAGGTGGCCTTAAGCTCCCTGCCGAGGCCCTTCACGCGCTCCTTGATCTCCCTCTCCGTGAACATGACGCTCTCGAGATCGTCATGTATGTGCACCGCCCTTTTCGTGGTCTTGTTTGGCATGGATGCGAGAAGCGAGCGAGACAAACACGGGCGGGCGATGCAACCAATCAATTTCCTTTGACTCGGGTGGTCGCCAAAACCTTGATTGCGCAACACGCATGAACGGAGCGGCCGGGTGCGACGCATGATCTCCATTCGGATTGAGAAGCTTACGAAGCGATTCGGGGCGACGACCGCGCTCCGCTCGCTTGACCTGGAAATCAACCCCGGGGAGCTCTTCTTCATCCTGGGCCCGAGCGGCTGCGGCAAGACGACGCTCCTGCGCACCCTGGCCGGATTGCACATCCCGGAGGAGGGGAGGATCCTCTTCGGGGCGCAGGATGTGACCCGCCTGGCGCCCCACAGGCGAAACACCGGGATGATGTTTCAGAGCTACGCGCTCTGGCCGCACATGACCGTCGCCGAGAACGTGGCATTCGGTCTTGAGGAGCGGCGCGTGCCGAAGGAGGAGGTGCGCCGCCGCGTGGCCGAGACCCTCGAATCGGTGCGCATGGGTTCATTTGCCGGGCGCCGCCCGAGCCAGCTGTCCGGAGGGCAGCAGCAGCGGATCGCCCTGGCGCGGGCTCTTGTCGTGCGGCCGAGCTGCCTTCTTCTCGATGAGCCGCTTTCAAACCTGGACGCCAAGCTGCGTCTCGAGATGCGCGCCGAGATCCGCCGGGTCTGCAAGGAGTGCAATCTCACGACGGTCTATGTGACCCACGACCAGAAGGAGGCGCTGTCGATCGCGGACCGGATGGCGATTCTCGAGGCGGGCGAGGCGCTCCAGGTGGGGGCGCCCCGCGAGATCTACCGCCGGCCGTCCCGGCGCAGCGTGGCCCGCTTCATCGGGGAGACGAACTTCATAGACGGGCGGGTGCTGGCCTCGGGGGGAGGCCGGGCCGCGGTGGACACGCCCGCCGGGCGGTTTGAGGGAGTCCTTGGGAACCCCGGGGGGACGCCGGCGCCGGGGTCGGCGGCTACGGTTTCGGTGCGGCCCGAATGCTGGAGGCTTTGCCGCGAGGCTCCGGCCGGGGCGAACGTCGTCCGCGGCCGGATCGGAGGGGCGCTGTACCTGGGGGAGCTTGCGCAGTACGAATTCGAGTCCGCCGGGGTCGCCCTCAAGATAATCGAGCTCAACCCGCGCTTGCCGGAGGCGGGCGCGCAGGGCGAGTTGTTCGCGGTTGCCGAATCCGAGGACGTCGTGATCCTGACGGAGTGACGGCGGATCAGAGCCGGCCGAACGCCATGGCCATCGCCCCCCGGTCGGCCGCCTTGAAGAAGGAAGTGCCAGCGACGAACGTGTCGGCGCCCGCGGCCCGGCATTCCGCGGCGGTCCCGAGGTCGACGCCTCCGTCCACCTCAAGGCGGAAGCCGAGGGCCCTGCGCCGGCGCTCCGAGTCGATTGCGGCGATCTTTGGCAGCATGTCCCGCCGAAACGACTGGCCCCCGAACCCGGGCTGAACCGTCATCACGAGCACCAGATCGACCTCCCCCAGGAAGGCGTCGACGGCCTGGGCGGGCGTGCCCGGGTTGAGGACGATGCCCGTCCTGCAGCCGAGGCGCCGGATGTGGGCGAGGGTGGCGGCGTGGTCGTAGGCAGGTTCGATATGGATGCTGATCTGGCTCGCGCCTGCCCGCGCAAAGGCCTCCACATAACGGTGGGGCTCGGAAAGCATCAGATGCGTGTCAAAGAAAAGCCTCGATCCGGCGCGGCGCAGGGCGGCAAGCACCTCGGGGCCGAACGAGAGGTTCGGGACGAAATGGCCGTCCATGATGTCGAGGTGGAGCCACTCGAGGCCGGCCTCGGCCACAAGGGCGGCGCTTGCGCCGAGCCTGGCGTGGTCTCCGGCAAGGAGCGAGGGTGCGAGGATTGGGGAGTGCACGGGAGGACTTCTGCGGCCCGGCCTCACCACACGTCGAGGACCGCGTGCGAGACCTTGTCGGCCAGCTGCTGGGCCAGCAGCGGCAGCGTGTTGTATTCGGACTGCAGCTGGTTTCCGACGCCCGTCGACGCAGGAACCCCGTTGTCGGTGAACGCCTCGCGGGTCGCGTAGATCGGGCGGCCCTGGAAATAGGCCCGGTGGGCGCGGTTGTCGGTGAGGGCGCAGACGGTGGCCAGGGTCAGGTTGAACTTGCTCGCCAGGCCCGTATCCGTCTCGCGCACCGCGGCGACTTCGCGGTGGTAGTCGGTGATTACGACGGTGAGGGTCGCATCGGCCGCCTCCGGCGAGTTGACCAGGGTCACGCGCCCGTCCTTCTCGAAGGCGTCGCGCAGCTGGGCGGTCACGATCGCCTGGGCCTGCGGGATGGAAGCGCGATTCTCGACCGGCTCGACGTAGATCGTTGAGAAGGCCAGGCGACCCCCAGTGCCGAGGACATAATGGCCGCACCCGGAAAAGAGCGGCCCCAGGGCCAGCAGACCCGAGCCCAGGACAGCTGCCAAAGCCGCTCGCTTGATGGGGGCTCGCATCGCGAACTGCATGGACCTAGAAGAACAGGAAATGCTTGGTCTTCTTGACGGGGCCCACCTGGGCCGCGGCGCTCGCCTTCTTCTCCACCTCGGCGAGGCGCTGGCGCGCCTCCTTGGCGATGTCCGAATCAGGATAGGAGGTGATCGCCTCGTTGTAGAAGACCCTTGCAGCGGTGTAATTGTCGCGCTTGTAGAAGTAGAAGTCGGCGATCTTGATTTTGCTCTCGCCCAGCATCTTTTTCATCCTGTCCAGCCCCTGGGCGGCCTCGGCGATCTTGGGGTCGCTCGGGAAGAGGATCATGAAATCCTCGTCGTAGGTGATGGCCTGCTTTGTCTCGGCCTGGTCGTATGAAGGGCCCTCGACAAGCGACGCGTGCAGCTTTGCCAGGCGCAGGTAGGCATCCGGGGCGACGACGCTTTGGGGATAGTTGTTGACGAGGCGGTCGAGGGCGTCGATCGCCTCATCGATATTGCCGAGGTACTGGTGGCCGCGGGCGATGTTCATCAGTACAAGCGGCGCATAATCGCTGTAGGGGGCGTTCCCGAGGATGATCTCGAAGCATCCGATCGATATCTCGCGATTCCTGAACCCCTTGATGCCGAGCCAGAGGCGGTTGCGCGCACCGTCTAGAAGGGCGCTGGCGATGCGGTACTGTTCGTCCACGAGCTCGTTGAATCGCCTGGTGTTCGGATAGCGGGTGAGGATCTGCTGGTAGGAATCGAAGGCCTTGTAGTAGCGGCCGCGGGCCAGCCAGATCTTCCCCGTGTGGTAATAGGCCTCGGGGGAGTAGATCGAACTCGGGTAATTCTTCACCACTCTTTCGTAGGCCTTCAAGGCGGTGTGATAGTGGCGGCCTTCCTCGGCCTTCCGGGCCTTGTTCATGAGGATCAAGGCGTCCCGTCCGTCAGCCCCCGTCAGCCCGGAGAGGATGCCGCCCTCGATCTTCCATCCCGAGTCGGGGCTCCAGACGAGGTCGGCACGCGCCACGCCTGCAAGCAGACAGGAGACCATGGCAGCCAGGCAGAATGCGCGCAAAGCGGAAGCGGACGGGAGAAGCATGTGGTATTACAAGCGAATCAGCGGGCCAACGCAGGTCAAGCCCGCCCCAAAGAAGTTCGGCTGGGCCGGTTCCGAGGCCATGGCCTCGAGGCGGGAAGTGGCCGTGCGGTTTTTCACCAGACCGGTCTGATTTGCCGGGGGCCGAAGATGTTCCAGCATTTTGCGAGTCGAGTTGTCCATGGCCGGGATTTTGCCTTCCTCGCGCGCGCGGCCCGCGGCTCAGGCGATCATCTCGTTGGCCCGGGCGATGTCGGCCTCGGCCTGGCGGTTCAACTCGGCCTTGATGATTGCGTGGGCGCCCATCACGGCGCTCTTGATGGCCTGACGGTTTGCCGAGCCGTGGGCCTTGAGGACGATGCCCTTCAAACCCAGCAGGGGGGCGCCGGAGTAGCGGTCCGGGCTGATCCTGTCGCGCAGCGCCCGAAATGCGCCCCTCGACAGCAGGGCGCCGGCGGCCCGCAGTGGATTGGCCTGCAGTTCGGTGCGCAGGACATCCGAAAAGAAGCGCACCAGCGACTCCCAGCTCTTGAGCATGATGTTTCCCACAAATCCGTCGCAAACGACGACATCGACATGCTCGGCAAACACATGGAACCCCTCGATCGGCCCGGCGTAGTTGACCAGGGTCCCGATCCGCTTGAGCAGCTCGCCCGTCTCCGCAATGAGCGCGTTGCCCTTGCCCTCCTCGGTTCCTATGGTCATGAGGCCCACCCGGGGCGAAGCCACGCCCAGCATGACGCGCGAGTAGTGGCTCCCCAAAATCGCGTTGTGCACCAGGTGTTCGGGCCGCGACTCGGGATTGGCGCCCGCGTCGACGAGCACAAAGTGACCGCCCTCCCTGGGGACGACGGCGGCGAGCGCCGGCCGCAGCACTCCTTCGAGCGTTCGAAGGCGCAGGGTTCCCGCCGCCATCAAGGCCCCCGTGTTCCCGCAGCTGACGACGCCGGCGGCCTCGCCGGATTTCACCAGCTCGATCGCGTGCACCATCGAGGAATCCTTCTTGCGCTTCAATGCGACGAGCGGCTTGTCATCCATGGTGATGACATCGGGCGCGTGGTGCACCGAGAGGCGCGGGCCGGTCTTGAGGCCGAACTGGGCAAGAAGGGGAATCAGGATGGCCTCATTTCCCACGAGTGTCACCGGATTCAGAAGGGCGTCCTGTTGCAGCGCAAGACGCACGGCAGCCACAACCTCCGCCGGACCAAGGTCACCGCCCATGGCGTCAACGGCGATCCGCCCGGAAACCCCGGAAGACATGGCCATCCGCGAAAGCAGTCGGGAATCAGGTTTCGACCGTCAGAACTTGCCGGCCCCTGTAAATGCCGGTCTTTGGATTCACGCGGTGGGGCCGGAAAAGCGAGCCATCCGCAGGGTCGGTGGCGAACTGCGGAGCTTGGAAGGCGTTGGCAGCGCGGCGGTTGGCACTGCGGCGCTTGGACTGTTTGCGTTTCGGATTGGCCATGGATGGGAGATGTCTTGACTGCCTGCGCGCGGGACGGGCACGCCTGCTGAATGGGATTAAAGGTGACGGATTAAAGGGCCGCAGCGCGGCGGGTCAAGCGTCAACCCTGTGGACGGGGTCCAACGACCAACGAAGCGTAAATTGGATTGCGAAGAATCGACCGGGGGCTGAGTTAAAAGAAACGCATGCCCAGCCTTGAAACACTCACCGCGCGGCTCGCCAATCGGGGATTCCCTGGGCGCGGAGGAGGTGGGTGTTGCCGCGAAAGGCCCTGTCCTCGGGCGAGGTTTCCGACGGCGCCAAGGCCGCTTTCCTGACGGCCCTCGCGTCAAAGGGGGAGACGGCGGAGGAGGTCGCTGCATTTGCGCGGGAGTTTCGCTCGCGGGCCGTCGATCCCGGGTGTCGAGGCGTGGGCGTCACGATGCGATTGATCTGGTCGGCACGGGCGGCGACCACGCGGGCGGCTTCAACGTTTCGTCGCTGGTGGTGCTGGTGGTCGCGTCGGCCGGCATCATCGCGATGAAGCACGGCAATCGCGGCATCACCTCGCGCTGCGGCAGCGCGGACCTGATGGCCGGGCTTGGCGTGAAGATTGAGGCGCCGCCCGATCTCATTCGCGCTTCGCTGCATACGCTGGGATTCGCGTTCTTCTTCGCCCCGGCCTACCATCCGGCCTTCAAGCACATCAATCCGGTTCGGAAGCTGCTTGCCGCAAAGGGGCAGCGGACGATCTTCAACATTCTCGGGCCCCTCCTGAATCCGGGGCGCCCCGCGCACATCCTGCTCGGAGTCTATGCGGCTCCGCTGGTGCCGCGGCTGGCCGCAGCCCTGGATGAGCTCGGAACGAATGCGGGGCTCGCCGTGTACGGCCAGATAGATGAGAGCCGCGGAATCGATGAGTTGACAACCGCCACGCCCAACCACGTTCGCGGCGTAGGCCGTCTGCGGGACGTCGATGCCTGCTGGCGGGCCGAGGACTTCGGCCTCACCTCGGCGCCTTTCGCCGACTTGATGGGAGGCGATCTGGAGCAGAACCTGGCGACCGTGGAGGCAATTCTTTCGGGAAAGGGGCCGCGCGGGCTGGTGGACACAATCGTTCTCAATGCCGCGATCGCGATGTGGATTTGCGGCCGCTCGCCAAATGTGAGGGACGGAATCGAGCCTGCCCGCGAGATCCTCCTTGGAGGGCCGGTCCGCCGCAAGATAGCGGCGGCGAAGGAGTTTTTCCAAGCCCAATGAATCGCACCTATTTCGGCACAGACGGTATACGGGGGCCCTATGGTGGACCCATTGTCAACGAAGTGTTTACAAATAGACTCGGGGTCGCTGCCGGCCGCTGGCTCGATCGGCAGGTCGCAGCCGGCAGGCAGCCCCGGAAAGTCCTTGTGGGCTGGGATACCCGGAGTTCCGGCGAGTTGCTTGCCGATTCGATCGCACTCGGCCTCGCCCGGGAAGGCTGGCTCCCGGAGCCGCTTGGCGTTCTGCCGACTCCGGCGATCGCCAGGGCGGTCGGGAAATCGGGTGCCCCCCTGGGGGTTGCAATTACCGCCTCGCACAATCCGGCTTCGGACAACGGATTCAAGCTGTTCAGCCGAGGCGGCCGAAAGTTGACCGATTCCGAGGAGGCGGAAGTTGAGCGGATGCTGCCGGGCCCCGGCGAAGAGGTTGGTCCGGGTTCGAACGATCGTGGAAAGGCGTCCGGTGGCAGCCAGTGGAGAGCCGCCGACAGGAAGGAAGCAGGTTCTTCGCGCGCGGCGGATTTCAGGAACGACTACGTGGCGGCGGCGTGCTCGATCCTGCCCCCCGGGGCGCTCAAGGGCTGGCGGATCGCCCTTGACACGGCCAATGGAGCGACTTGCGCGACCAGCACGGCTGCGTTTCAGGTATTGGGAGCGGACGTGATGGCCCTGGGAAACACCCCCGACGGAAGCAATATCAACGCCGGCGTCGGCAGCGAATTTCCCGAGCTTTTGTGCAGCCGTGTGATCGCCGGGGGCGGACGAGTCGGCATCGCCCATGACGGCGACGGCGACCGCTGCGTCGTCTGCGACGAGAGAGGGGAACTCCTCGATGGCGATGAGCTGCTCGGCATCCTGGCGATTCGCGCGCTGGAGCGCGGGACCCTCGCCGCAAGGACGCTCGTGACCACAGTCCAGAGCAACCTCGGGCTCGACATGGCCGTAAAGGCGGCGGGAGGGCGCGTGGTCCGCACTCCCGTCGGCGACCGTTATGTGATCGAAGGCATGCTGGCGGAGGGAGCCACCCTGGGCGGCGAGTCCTCCGGGCATGTGATTTTCTCCGAAATAGGTCCGACGGGCGACGGACTGGTCGCCGCGCTCAAGCTGATCGAAGTCATGCTCGAAACGGGCAAGCCCCTTTCCCAGCTTCGCCGCGGAATCGCAAAATTTCCGCAGGCCACGGCATCCCTCTTCGTTCGCGAAAAAAAACCGCTTGGGGACCTGCCCGCTCTCTCAGCAGCCGTCGAGGCCGTGGAGTCGGAATTCGGGACACTCGGCCGAGTCCTGGTCCGCTATTCGGGAACCCAATCGATGCTTAGGCTCCTCGTGGAGGGTCCCGACGTGCAATCGGTCCGCTCCGGCCTGGATCGCCTGGTCGCCGCTGCGGGCAAGGAACTCGATCTCACCTAGAATCTGAAGACCTCAGGCCTCCAGTATTGAATGAAATTCAATACTGGAGGCCTGAGGTCTTCAGCTCGTTATGCCTGTACAACGACCGAGACTTTTCGGTGGGCCTTGTCGAATTGGACGACGCCCGACTTGAGGGCGAAGAGGGTCCAGTCGCGGCCGACGCCGACATTCTTCCCTGGATGCAGCTTCGTTCCACGCTGGCGGACGATGATGCTGCCGGCGGGGACGGACTGGCCGCCAAAAATCTTCACGCCAAGCCGCTGGGAGCGGCTGTCGCGTCCGTTCATCGATGTTCCCTGACCTTTTTTGTGTGCCATGGCGGTGGGCTCCTAAGCTCTGATTGTCTCGATCTTGATTACGGAAAGTTCCTGGCGATGGCCCTGCTTGCGCTCGTAGCCCTTGCGCTTCTTCTTCTTGAATACGATGACCTTGTCGCCCTTCCTGTTCTCCAGGATCTTCGCGGAGACAATGGCGCCCGCGAGCAGCGGGGTGCCGATCTTGAAATTCTCGCCCTCGCCGGCCGCAAGCACGTCGGTGATTTCGACGGTCGCGCCCGCTTCCGTGTTCGGATAACGGTTCACCACGAGGATGTCGCCCTCGGAAACGGTGAACTGCTGGCCCTGTGTCTTGATCATCGCTTTCATATGCAAAAGGGAAGAGTTAAGCAGCCGGCTTTGGGGCAAGGCAAGGATTAAAGAAAAACTCTGTTGAATTCGGCATGAGCAAACCCGCGGCCCTCTGGCGGCTTGGGGCGGGGCTCCTCAACCGGCGCAAACCAGAAGGTTCATTTCCTAGTTTCTCCGGCGGCTGATGGCCAGAGTTTTCTTGCCTGATTTCCTCTTAAACAGGGAGAAGGATGGTGTCCCGATTGGCCCTGGTTTTTGCTGTCGGATCCCAGGCTGCCGGATGGAATGGTGGTCGCGCGCCGGATCACCGAGATGGAGGCCTACGACGGCGGGAGGGACAAGGCATGCCATGCCGTCCGCGGCCGCCCGCCGCGCAGCGAGACCCACTATACCGGCGGAGGAGTCTGGTATGTGTGTCTCCGGCATGGCATTGAGTTAGCTAGATGCTTTGCTCTCCGATTACGAATGCAGGTCAGTTTTTGACAACGAATCGGTAGTGCTTTTTCGACCAGACCGGGCCTGCATAATCGATGCCGATGCGTGGTGTGGCTGCTATCTTCAGCTTTGGCGCATCCGGCTTCGGTTCCTCAATCCACAGTCCGACTTTTCGTGAGAGCACTTGCCCATTGAATGCGCCGGTTATGCCCATTGCCTTTGTGAGTATCGCTGGCCCGTTGTAGTGGGCTGCTCCATCAACCGTCTGTGCGCCGCGAATGAGCACTGCGGCTGGGTAATCGGCAGGTCCGGTGACAAAGTTAAGCATCCAATGCATCCCGTAAGTAAAATACACGTAAATGTGCCCAGCTTTGCGGAACATGATTTCGTTGCGTTTGGTTTTTCCGCGCGATGCATGCGAGGCCAAGTCCTCAAATCCGTCGTATGCCTCGGTTTCGGTGATCATGCACCGTTGGATCTTTCCGTTTCGCCTGACCACAAGGTAGCAGCCGACCAATTCTCGGGCCACTTTCAGCGTGGGACGGTTGAAGAAGGAGACCGGGAGTATTCGCACGCGTTGGATTGGTGCATGGGTTTCAAATCCGCGCAAGCGGTCAGGGACGGTCAAGAGACTTACTTCGTTGTTAGCGACGCTCACTGTCCAGCAGGTGCGCCCAGCCGGGCGCACCACAAGAAAAAGGGCAGGCTCTCAGAGCCCGCCCTTAAACGGAAAGCGCTATTGGGAAGTCGCGTGTTAGCTTATCTTCCGCCGCAGCAGAAGCAGACTGGAGAATGCCAATCCCAAGAGGCTTAGAGTCGAAGCGGCGTCCGGCACAGTTCCAAAGACCTGCACATTGATGTCGGACGACTTGTCCCAGACGCCCGGGGCATCCGTATTGAAGAAATCTATGCTGTCGGCGGAGATAGTGCCGCTGCTAACGAGACCGTCACGAATGTAGTTGTCGGCTCCATTCTGGTGCGAACCGCTCAAGGCCGCATTGGATGCTGCGACAAAGATAAAATTCTCACCGTATGTGCTGCTGGCGTTGGGAAAGAAATCGTAGGTCTGTCCCGCGCCCAGAGCGATATTGACGGTAAAATCAATCTGCTGGATCGGAATGTAATTGTTGTTGGGCAATTGATAGGTGCTGCCGTCCGCATAGGTCGCGTTAAAATCCACGCTGGCGGATCCGATTGAAACGACGTTCAGATCGGTCCCGGCGAGACCGCCGAAAAGCGTCGGATCCGTTAGGGAATGGCCGGTCGTCCACACGCGAATGTCAGTGATATTATAAGTTAAAGAACTTGTGTTCGTGAAATCATCACCAACCAACCAATACGTGCCGTCTCCGCCCCCGTCCGACCAGGACACATTGCTGCGATCGCTTCCCGCAGCATTGTTGAGATTTATTGTCGGCAGTCCCCGATCGATGAGAAGGGTTGCCGAAGCGCGTTGTGCGGTCACGCACATGGCGCAAGCGCCTAACGCGAATGCAGCGATCAAATGTTTCGAATTCATATATGCGATTTGTGATTTAGGGTTGTTACTTAAAGTCTTGCCGCATTAACACGCGAAGGGGAAATCCTTGGTTTTCGGTTCACTGCGTCGGATGGAACAAACTCCCCATAAGGATTATGGGCAGGTTGCTCACTTACTTGCCTAGTGCAGCATAGGCCAAACCAAGGGCGGAAAACGGGCGTAAGCTTTCTTCGGAAATCCAGCTTAGGCTATTAGGCAACGTGTTGCAGAAGTCTTTTCGCAATTAAAATTGCTTATCGTACTCATAAGCAATCTGCTTCACGGAAAAGACGTAAGAAATCCCGACACACGCTGAACCCATTTGTTAGATATTACCTATTAATGGCAAGATGGTTGTGTCAGTTCCTGAGAAGTGTAAAGCAATTCGACATTAAGACCCCATCCATATCTCATACAGCCATCGTCTGACCAAGGCGCTGTAGACCGACCGGGCGCTCAACAGGCGCCCCGCCGTGACGGCGAGCGGACTGAGGATCGAGGAGGACGGCCTTCTCATTCCGCGCCGGAAGATACTGGCCTCGCCGCGAGTGGGGATTGATTTCTCCGGGCCGGTCTGGGCGGCCAAACCCTGGCGATTCAGGATCGAGGCGGCGGAACTGCGGCGGCTGTCGGGGGATGATACTCGACCAGGGTCGCCACGCCGGTGCCCACCTTGAATTCAACGCGGAATTGCACGGGCAGGCGCCGCGAATCCTGCGAGATCCACACCTTGACCTTCGAGCCCCGCCTGAACATCCCCTTTGGCGGCGTTTTTTCCATCCGCGGCTCGAGGACGAGCGCCGTGAAGGTGCCGAGCGGCGTCGGCACGACCTCATAGTCTGTCGCGTGAACGGTCAGTTCGTAGAACTGGTCCTCGAACAGCACCAGGGCGTCATGGGTCTGGCCCGGGCGGAGGCCCCACGTGCGCGCCTGGACGAGGCAGGTGATCAGGTCGGTTGGGAGCCCGGCGGGCATCTGGAGGACCCGCTGCTCCCCCGGGTGGGCGCTGTCCGAGTAGGTCGCCGTTCCCTCGGCGTAGGAGAACTTCACCGTGTGGAAGTCGACGCGGGTCCGCAGGGAGCTGGACTCCTCCAGGGAGAGGAGCCGCCCCGTCGGTGGGTCGAACAGCGATTCGGCCTTCGCCTTGAAAGGAAGTATCAGGCGGGCAAGGCCGCGTGTCTCCGTGCGGGTGACGACACTCAGGAGCGGAGCGCCGCCCGGGCCGCTCGTGGCGTGGGCGTTCACGGTGATTTCGCCAACGCCGGGAAGAATGGCCCAGGTGACCTTGTAGGTGAACGATTCATTGTTGCCCAGGGCGGCCGGCGCAGCGGCCCGGGCAACGGCGCCCGCCGAAAGGCCCGCAAGAAAAACGGAGCGGGTCAGGCGCCTGAATCTCATCGGCAAGATATGGGCTGTTTCAATTCGCAAGGCGGCAGGCCAACCGAAAAAGGCGTGATCCACGACAAAAATCGCAGGCCGGCGCCGGGCGGGGAGCAAATGGCCGTTGGCAAATTACCGACAGGCTGTCAGCGTGCGTGTTCCAATCATGCAGGCGGCAACCCACATCCACATCAAGGGGGCGCGAGAGCACAACCTGAAGAACCTCGATGTGCGGCTGCCCCGGGGAAAGTTCGTCGTGATCACGGGACCGAGCGGGTCGGGCAAGTCGTCGCTGGTCTTCGACACCCTTTATGCGGAGGGCCACCGCAAGTACATGGAGAGCCTTTCAACCCAGGCCCGGCAGGTGCTCGACCAGCTCAAGCGCCCCGACGTCGACTTCATCCACGGCCTGTCGCCGGTCGTGGCGATCGAGCAGCGGACCGGCGGAGGTTCGCCGCGCAGCACGATCGCGACCGCGACCGAGATCGCGGACTACGCTCGGCTGCTTTGGGCGCTGGCGGGCCAGGCGCGCTGCCCGAAAGACGGGGGCCGGGTCGTCCAGCGTTCCCTGGACGACAACGTCATGCGGGTGATGAGCGCATGCGCGGGCGAGCGAATCATGCTTCTCGCCCCGGCGCTGAGGGCAAAGCCGAGCGTCCTGCGCGACGAGCTTCCGAGGCTTCGACAGCGCGGCTTCCAGCGCGTGCGGATCAACGGGGAGATTCGGGGCCTGGACGAGCCGCACCTGGTTCCGGCGGGCACCGCCCTGCTGGAGGTCGATCTGGTCGTGGACCGGCTGGTGGCGGCGGCCGACCAGCGCGCCAGGCTGGCCGATTCGCTTGAACTCGCCTTCCGCGAGGGCCGGGACCGCGCGATTGTGCTGGCCCAGCCGGCGAGCGGCACCGCGGGCGGGACGGCCGCTGGGTGGCGGGAGATCCGCCTGAGCCAGTCGCTGGCCTGCGAGGTGTGCGGCGATGTCTTTGACCGGCTGACACCGCGCCATTTCTCGTTCAACAACAGCGAAGGAGCCTGCCCGACCTGCGGCGGCCTCGGGCGGAAACTGCGGTTTGCGCCCGAGCTCGTCGTCCCGGATCCGATGAAGTCCGTGCGTGAGGGGGCGATCAAGCCGTGGCGGATCGGAGGAAAGAACCTCATCATAAAGCACAATGCGCTGCTGAAGCAGCTCGCCGCGCAGCTTCCCTTCGATGCCGATGTTCCCTGGCAGGAGCTTCCCGAGCAGACCCGCGCCAACATCCTGGACGGGGCAGGGGAGCGGCTGTTTGCATTCAAGCTCCGCAGGATGAGGGAGCCGAAGGCCCAGGTGTTTCCGGGTGTCATTGCGGACCTGGACGAGAGTTTCCACAAGACCGAGAGCGAGGGTTTTCGCGCCCGCCTGACCACCTTCATGGTCAGCGGCGAATGCCCTGAATGTCACGGCAGCCGCCTGAACTCGCGCAGCAGCGCCGTGACGGTTGTGGCAAGGGAGGGCGAGGCGCTTTCGTTCCCCCAGTTTCTCTCGCTCGATGTCGGCTCGGCCCATGAGATCGCGCACGCCCTGGTCGCCTCGCGGGGCGAGAGCGACCCTCTCCACGACGTGGTCTACGGGATCGAACAGCGGCTGCATTTCCTGCTCGAAACCGGGCTCGGCTACCTGACGCTCGACCGCGACTACGCGACGCTTTCCGGCGGCGAGGCGCAGCGCGTGCGCCTGGCGACGCAGCTCGGCATGGGCCTGATCGGAGTGATCTACGTGCTCGACGAGCCGAGCATAGGGCTGCACCCGCACGACAACGAGAGGCTGCTCTCGCAGCTGCGGGAGCTGCGCGACCGGGGAAACACGGTCGTCGTGGTCGAGCACGACGAGGAGACACTTCGGGCCGCCGACGAGATTCTCGAGCTGGGCCCCGGGGCGGGAGTGGAGGGCGGATACCTCCTCTTCCAGGGTTCTCCGGGGCAATGCGCGGCGCAGGCGGCAAAGGACTCGCGGACGGGGGCCTACCTTTCGCGAAAGATGGAAGTGACAAAGGACGCCGCCGTGAAGTCGCCCGATGGCGCATGGCTCACCGTCAGGGAGGCGAGGGAGCACAACCTGCGCGGCATCGACGTCCGGTTTCCAGTTGGACTCCTCACGTGCGTCACGGGCGTCTCCGGCTCGGGCAAGAGCAGCCTCGTCAACGACGTTCTGGCCGCCGCCGCCGCCCGGCGCCTGAACGGGGCAAAGGTCGTGCCCGGCCGTCACAGGCATATCGAGAACCTCGAGTTCTTCGAGAAGCTCGTCCGGGTCGACCAGGAGCCGATCGGGCGCAGCCCCCGCTCGAATCCCGCCACATTTGTGGGCCTGCTCGACATCCTGCGCGACCTGTTTGCGCAGGTGCCGCTGGCGAAGGTGCGCGGCTACAAGGCGAGCCGCTTCTCATTCAATGTCCGGGGCGGCCGGTGCGAAAGGTGCCAGGGCGACGGCGTCATCAAGCTCGACATGCAGTTCATGGCCGATGCCTATGCCCCCTGCACGAGCTGCGGCGGGCGGCGCTTCAACCGCGAGACCCTGGAGATTCTGTTCCACGGGCGCTCGATCGCGGATGTCCTGGACATGACCGTCCGCGAGGCGATCGGCCTGTTCCGGAACATTCCGAGGGTCATCGACAAGCTTTCGACGCTCGAGGCGGTGGGTCTGGGATACCTGACCCTCGGGCAGTCGGCGACGACCCTGTCCGGCGGCGAGGCGCAGCGTCTGAAGCTCTCGCTGGAGCTTAGCCGCAGGCAGCAGGGGGCCAACCTGTACATACTCGACGAGCCGACCACCGGGCTACATTGGGTTGATATCCAGCGCCTAATGGACCTTCTCTTTCGGCTGAGGGACGCCGGAAACACGCTCATCGTCGTCGAGCACAACCTCGACGTGATACGGCTGGCGGACTGGATCATCGATCTCGGACCGGGGGGCGGCAAGGATGGCGGGGGGCTCGTTTTCGCAGGGCCGCTGGCCGAGCTGGAGAAGGCCGGCAATTCGTTCACAGCGCAGGCGTACCGCCGGTGGAAGGAAGCTCCGTTCGCCTTGTGACGAACGCGTTACAAAAGGCCGCCGGTTTCGGTGCAGGGAAGCGCGGCGTGCGCCGGAAAAAACAGGAGAGGTCTTGCGGTCTGGCCCCGCAATTGCTTTAATTCGGGCGTTCACCGGGGAAAAAGTCCACCCGACAACCATAGTTCGACATGAAAAAAACAAAAAAGACCGCACTGTCGCCCGCCCCAGCGACACCGTCTGCCACGACCATCAAACCGGCTTTCAAGGCCGCCGCAGCCGATCCCAGGGCGATTGGCGCCACGCCTCTAACAAGAGCGGCCGTGCAAACCAAGCCGCTGGCTCCTCCGCCCAGCCGGGTTCCGGCTCCCACAGCTCCCGCCCCCGCGGTGGTTGCGCCGCCTCCCGCGCCAAAACCGGCCGCCGCGTCCTCCGCGACAATCATCACCGCAAAGATCGACGTCGGCTTCGGCAATGCGCTTTACCTGCGCGGCGAGGGGCCGGGCCTCAGCTGGAACGCGGGCCTGCTGCTCCACAATGCCGGCAGCGATCTGTGGTCGATCTCGATTTCCGGCGCGAAACAGCCGGTGATCTTCAAGTTCCTGCTGAACGACTTGACGTGGAGCGCGGGCGAGGACTACAAGGCCGAGCCCGGCGCGAAGGTCACGATCACGCCGGAATTCTAGGGGCAGCCCGCGCGGCCAAGCCAAAGACCTGAGGTCTGCCATCAATCTGGGTTAATTTCTCGGAGGCGGATGGCGATCCGCTCCGGGGAATCGGGCCGGGCCGCGGCGTCGGGCGACACTTCCTCGCAGCGCACCCGGATTCTTGAGAAGGGCCGGGGGACATAGAAGCGATCCCAGCTGCGCAGCCGCCAGGCCGCGGAAAACTGTGCGCCGACGATCAGGATCGGCGTCTCGGTCCTGCGCGTCACGACCAATGCGCCGGGCTTCAGCCTGTAGCAGGGGCCGCGCGGACCGTCCGGGGTGATGCCCACATCATGGCCGGCGCGAAGCACCTCCACCATCCCCTCCGCGGCTTCGCGGCCGAGGCGGCTGCTCGAGCCCCGGACGGCCCGCATTCCAACCGTCGAGAAAAGCGCCGCGAGCCAGGCGCCGTCAGGGCTTGCGCTGACAAGGCCGTAAATGGGGCGTCCTATCCGGTAGCGCCGGTAGAATTCCGGCGTGAGGAAAAGTCGGTTGTGCCAGAGGACGAAGGCGACGGGCCTGTCCTTTCTTTCGAAGACCGCCCGTTCCCG
The DNA here is from genome assembly GCA_963747795.1 of uncultured Verrucomicrobiae bacterium. Lineage (GTDB taxonomy): Bacteria > Verrucomicrobiota > Verrucomicrobiia > Opitutales > Opitutaceae > Palsa-1447. Next base: position 112,421 of record CAVVGS010000020.1, on the reverse strand, counting down.
TTCGGAAATGTCGAAGCGAAGCGTGCTGCCCCAGGCCCGCAGCAGCAGCCCCAGCGGCCAGACAAGCAGCCTCCTCCAGCCTGAGATCGTGTAGACAAGGGGCTCCGGATCGGACATTGGAAAGGATGAGGCGCCCGCCCGAGAAGGAAAGGGAGTCCGGCGGCGCTGTGGACGGGATTAGGCCTCGGGAGAGCCGACTATGCAATTCTTCTGATTATCCGGAACCATGCGGTTCATCAGGTGGATCTTGCCAATCCCAACCCGCGAGCCGCGAAGTCCCGGATTCTGCGGCAGGCCAGGCGAAGATCCGGCGCGGGAGGAAAGGTTGAAATCGCTTGCCCCCGAGGGCAGGCAAGGAAATTGTACGCCAATCCGCGTCAAGGCGGAAGAACACACCAAGCAAAATATCGCAGGCCGGCGCCTGCTTTCAGCAATTCATGGACGACAATCCTCCCAAGGAGAACCCTCCCCCGGGGTTCAACAAGATCGATCTGAGCCAGCTTCAGGGGTTCAGTTTCGGCACGCAATGGACCCAGGACAAGGGCGGCGCGCAGGACAAGCGCGACAGGACGGATGTGCCGCAGCGGCGCGACGACCGCAGGGATCGGCGCGCGTTTCGCAGGCCCGACGGCGGCCCCGACGCGCCCCGGGATGATACGCGAGGGTCCGGGCCGGGGACGGAGGCCGGGGCGCCCCAGCGCCGCGAGTATTCCGGCGATCGCAGGGAGCGTCCGGATATGCGGGGCGGGCCCCGCGCCGGCGGGGAACGGGGCGGATATGGACCGGGCCGCGGAGCCATGCACGACAGGGCTCCCTATGACAGCCCGTATTATTCGGTGACTTTCTACCCGGAGGACACGAGCTTCAATGCCCTGGTGAAGACGATCCGGGCCTCCTGCCGGACCATCGAGCTTTTCGAGATCGCCCGTACGGTTCTGGGCAAGCCCGAGCGCTTCACGGTGCTCCTGGCTCCGAAGGATCCTTCCGCACCGGCGGTTCCGGGCCGCCAGGGACAGCCACCCAGGACCGCGCCGCGCCCCGCCGGGCCGCCTGCGGGAGATTCTGCGCCAACGCCGGTCGCGCCCGCCCCAGACGAAGCCGCTGCGGCCGCGCCGCCGCAAGGCGAACCCGCCGCCGCGGGCGCCGTCGCGACGGCTCCGGAGACCCAGCCGGCGCCCGAGCCTCCGCCCAGGCCCGCGTTCCATATCTCGGCGCCTGACGGCCTGCCGTTCGAATCGGCCGATGCTGCGATCGCCCACGTGCTTTCGCACCACCTGAAGCTCTATTTCGACATGCAGGAGGTTGAGGTGGATCCCCCGAAGGGGAGTTTCCAGGTTGTCAACCGGTGCGGCGTGACCGGTGAACTGCTTGGGCCGCCCAATTACCACCGTTATAACCAGATCGTGCAGCAGCACTATGCCTCGAAGGGTCTGCGGATGCCGTTCGAGGCGTTCCGGAGCCGGATCGAAACGGTGCGCGAACCCGAACTCATCAACCAGTGGCTGGAGAAGATGAAACGGGTCACACGCTACACGTGGAAGAATCCGCCCCATGCCCGGCGCCCGGGCGCGCCGGCCGCACCCGCCGTGGCCGCAGAGACCGAGGCGCCGCGGCAGGCCGAGTCCGAGGCTGCGGCCCCGGCAGCCGCCGACGCTCCTGCGGCGCCTCCGCAGGATCCGCCGCCGCCGGCATTCGATTCGCTGGACGAGGCGCGGATGTACCTTCTTACGCATGCGCGGGACCGGGTGGTTCGCACGGCGGCCCACGCCCGATTTCACGGGCGCGAGGCCGATGCCCTCCCTCAGGGCGAGGTGCGGCGCGCCATTGAGGGAACGCTCGAGCGGCAGCGCCGGTTTCCCCTGGACACGGCCAACGCCCTTCGCGGGCGGCTCCGCAGGGAGCATTTCACGATCTTCAAGAAGGGCGCAAAAGGGATTTCGTACGTCTGCGCCGTAAAACGCAAATTCCGCGTTCCAGGCCAGACCTTTGCCGAGAGCATCGGCAACCTGATCGCCTACATCGAGGCCCATCCGATGGTTCGCGCCGGCGAGCTTGTGAAAAAATACCTCGGCGTGCAGGAGGCTTCGGCCGACCCCGCCGTGAAGGTGGCCGATGGGGCAGCCGCCTCGGCTTCGCTCGGCGCAGCCGCTCCCGCGCGGCCGGAATCCGAGCCGGTCCTCTCCAACGTCCTGTCCGTCGAGCAGCGGGAGAAGATAGGCCGCATGCAGGGCGATCTGCTCTGGCTTGTGAGGGAGGGATACGTCACCGAATTCATCGATGGAAGCCTCTACGCGCCGCCCCCGATGGTTGAGGCGCGCAAGAAGGAGGTTGAGAGCGAGGAGCACGATCCGGAGAACTTCCCCGACCCCACTCCAGAGAGTCCGTCTGCCGAGGAAGCCTCCCCGGCGGAGGAGATTCCTTCCGCGCCGGACGCCCCTTCCGTTCCCGAGGCGGATCAAGCGCCTGCGGTGCCGGCCGCGGAGGAATTGCAGGCGGCCCCCGAGCCGGCCAATCTTCCCGCGGAGGGAATCCCGCCTGAAGCGGCTCCGCCGAGCAAAGTTGAAGCGGCTCCACTGAGCGGAGTCGAAGCGGCTCTCGCGCCGGCCGAACCCGATGCAGCTGCTCCGCCGAGCGGAGTCGAAGCGGCTGCCGCCGAGCCGCCCTTGCAGAATGCGCCGGGCGAGCCGCCCGCCGGCCCGATCACCTCAACCTGATCGAGTGCCGCTCGCCGGCGATCCGCAGCTCGAGATGCCAGGCGTCGCCCGGCAGCCATGCGGCGATCCTCTCGGGCCATTCGACGGCCAGGCAGTAGGGCGAAACGAGAAAATCGTCGAGGAGCAGGGCGTCGACCTGCTCGGAGGACTCGAGGCGGTAGGCGTCGAGGTGCATCAGAAGGATGCCGCCTTGCAGCGGCGCCGCCGTGCCGGTGCCGGAACCTCGCGCGGTTGGGTTGCCCCTGTGAAGCGAGTAGATGGTGAAGGTAGGGCTGGCGACGGGCCCGGCGACTCCCAGGCCGCGGGCAAGCCCCTGCACAAACGTCGTCTTGCCCGCCCCCAGCTCCCCGTGGAGGGCCAGCGTCGCATCGACCGGCAGCAGGGAGGCAAAGGCGGCGGCCAGCGCGCGTGTTTCCGCCGCCGTCTCCGTCGAGACGCCCCGCCGCAGCCGTTCAATGACGCTCATCGCCGCAGGTGTTCGTATCCCCGGTATTTGTCCAGGCGGATCGTCCCTGGCGCCGCCCTGCCGCGGGGAACAAACCGGCCGATGCAGGTGAGCCGGATCCCAGGGAAGGACCTGTGCCAGGCCCCGAAAAGGGCGGTGAGATCCGCCCCCTCCGCAACCGACAGCAGCAGCTCGTAGTCCTCGCCGTCGCAGATCGCGGCCTCCAATCCGGCGCCGCGGCGGCGGGGAATGGCTAAGGGAAAAAGGGCCGCCTCCGCGTTCGGAGGCGTGAGGGCCGGCAGGTCCTTGGCGAGCCCGTCGCTCAAGTCCATCATCGAGCGGACTTCGGGCCTGCGGGCGAGCCAGGCGCCCTCGCCAAGACGCGGCTCGAATCGAAAGTGGTGCCCTGTCCCCAGGCTCGCCCCGAGCAGCCCGCTCACGCAGATCCAGTCGCCCGGCCGCGCTCCCTTGCGTGTGAGAACCCGCGGACCGCAGGCCTGCCCCAGAAGGGTCAGGCTGGCCGCAAAGCCGCCGGACTGCGTGACGTCGCCTCCGACAATGGGAACCCCGTAACGGCGGGCGGCCGCAGCCATGCCGCGGTAGAATCCCTCAAGCCAGTCCAGCCTGACTTCCGGGGCAAGCGTCAGCGCCACCACCGCCGCCGTCGGCTTCGCGCCCATCGCCGCCAAGTCGCTCAGGTTGCGCTTGAGCAGCTTTGCCCCGGCGTCCCGCGCGCGGACGCGGGCGTCGAAATGCCGGCCATGGACGATGGAATCGACCGTGAGCAGCTGGACCATTCGGGATGGCCGCAGGACCGCGCAGTCGTCGCCGATGCCGCGCGGCGACGGCGGGCTGGCCTGCCCGAGCCACCGGCGAATGGCCCCGATCAGGCGCGCCTCGCCTAGCGAGGCGACCGAGCGGGCGGCCTGTCGGGTGAACGGATTCATGGCGGCGAGCCCCGAAAGGCTCACGATGTCAGCCCCGCGAATACAAGCGCGATCGTGTTCAAATTGAAAAGTCCATGTGCCACGACCGTGGTTCCAATCACGCCGGTGCGCTCGTACGCGAGCGAAAAAACGATTCCGAGGACGAGCAGGGGCGCGAAGAAGGAGAGGCTCCCGTGAGCGGCGCCAAAAAGGGCGGCGGGCAGGAGCAGGGCAAGCGCGCGGGCCATCCGCGGGCCAAACCAGCGCCGTCCCTCCGGCGATTCCTCCGCCCGTTTCGCGGCCAGGCGCGGGAGGTACGTCTGCAGGAAGCGGAAGATCCCGGCCCGAAATATCACCTCCTCGGTCAGGGGGGCGACGGCCACGGCGAGGAGGATGAGGACGCTTCTGGTCAGGGGCGAATGGGTGTTGAGGAGGACATCCACCATGTCCTGCTTGAGGAACGGCACGCCGCAGGCGTCCAGGAGGCCCTGCCAGACGGCGCTGACCGCATTCACGATGGGCAGCGCGACAAGAAAGGTTGCGGCCCCTCCGGATAGGATGCGGCCAGAATTTCCGCGCAGGGCGAGTCTCCATCTGCGCACGATGAGCAGGAAGGAGGCCGCACCCGCCAAGACACCCGCGTCCATGGCCGCCCCTCCGAAGACAAGCCTGGTGTCCGCATCGAGCGGGAAGCGCCGGATCGCGAGGCTGAGCAACACCTGGGCGGCGAAGCCGGTCCCGAGCGCCAAAGCGAGAAAAAGCAGGAAATCGACGGCGGGCAGGTCCCACTCGGAAAGGGATGACGGGGCCCGGCGCTTCCTGACGAACCGCTCAAAGGCGAGCCTGCACAGAATGCCCGCCCCGGCCAGATTGAGAGCGACCTCTGCGACTATGGCTGGCCTGGTTGGGTCCAAGAGTGCGGATGCGGCGGGTTAGACGCGGATGCGTCCTGAATCGTAGACAATCCGCCCGTCGACGATCGTGGTCTTGACCCGTCCCGTGAGGGTCCGGCCGTCCCAGGGCGAATTGCGTGATTTGCTGAAGCCCGCCCCGGCATCATAGAGCCACTGCTCATCCGGATCGAAAATGCAGATGTCGGCCGCCGAGCCGGGGTCCAGCGCACCTGCGGGCAGTCCGAGAATCCCGGCCGGCCGGCGGGTCATCAGGTCGACGACGCGCGCGAGCTTGAAGCGGCTCCTCCGGACAAGCACTTCGAGGGAAACGGCCAGCGCCGTCTCGAGGCCTGTGATCCCGTTGGGCGCAAAATCGAACTCCCGGTCCTTCTCGTAATCGGTGTGCGGGGCGTGGTCGGTGGCGATGCAGTCGAGCGTGCCGTCGCGCAGGCCCGCGATGACCGCCCGGCGGTCCTCCTCGGTTCGCAGCGGGGGATTCATCTTGAAATCCGTGTCGTAGCCGCAGAGCGCCTCGTCCGTCAGCGCGAAATGATGCGGAGTGGCCTCGGCCGTGATCCTCAGGCCGTCCGCCTTCGCGAGGCGTATCATCTCGATCGCGTGCCTCGAGGAGATGTGCTGAAGGTGGATGTGCGCGCCCGTGTACCTGGAAATGACGATGTTCCGGGCGACGATCAGGTCCTCGGCGGCATTCGGCCAGCCGCGCAAGCCCGAGGCGGGTGGACATGACGCCCTTCGTTCATGACCGCCCCGCGGGTCATCGACTGGTCCTGGCAGTGGTCCATGATCGGAAGCCCGAACATGGCCGCATACTCGGCGGCCCGGCGCATGAGCTCGTTCGACTGCACGCAGTCGCCGTCGTCGGTGATGGCGACGATGCCCGCGCGCTTGAGCGAGCCGAAGGGGGCCAGGGCCTGGCCCTTCATGCCCGACCGTGATGCAGCCGGTCGGCAGCACCTTGACCGCGGCGTCGCGAGCGCACGACGTCCTTGATGAACTGGATCGTCCCGGCGTTGTCGGCGGGCGGCGAGGTGTTCGGCATGCAGACGACCGTAGTGAACCCGCCGGCCGCAGCCGCCCGCGAGCCGGTTGCGACCGTCTCCTTGTGGGTCTGGCCGGGCTCGCGGAAGTGGACGTGGATGTCGACGAGGCCCGGGCAGGCGACGCAGCCCCCGGGCGTCGATCTTCCGGGCCCGCTTGCGCACGGCTGCGGGCAGGGCGGGCACGATCCGCCCGTCCCTGACGAAAACGCTTCCGACTTCGTCCCGCCGGGAGGCGGGGTCGATCACGCGGGCATTGGCAATCCAGAGGGCTGGCATGGGGAGAGGCTATTCGGCGCCCGCGACAGCCTGTTCGAGGCGGCCGCCGGAGCAGAGGTAAAGGACGGCCATGCGGACGGCGATGCCGTTGGTCACCTGCTCGAGGATCACGCTGCGCGCGCCGTCGGCCAGCTCGCTGTCGATCTCGACGCCGCGGTTGATCGGGCCCGGGGTGCATGATGATGGCCTTGGGATTGAGCCAGGCGGCGCGGGTCTTGTTGAGGCCGAACATGCTCGTGTATTCGCCCGAGGGAGGGAAAGTGGCTGCTCGCCTGGCGCTCGTGCTGGATCCGCAGGAGCATGACGACCTCCGCGTCCGCGAGGGCCGACTTGAGGTCGTGGGATACGGTGACCCCCAGGGCCGTGAACCAGTGCGGCACGAGGGTCGACGGGCCCGACGAGCGTCACGGCCGCCCCCATCTTTGTCAGCGCGTGGATGTTCGAGCGGGCGACCCGGCTGAAAAGGATGTCGCCCAGGATGACGACCTTGCGGCCCTTCAGGCCTCCCAGGTGCTCCTTCATCGTGAAGGTGTCGAGAAGGCCCTGGGTCGGATGCTCGTGGGCGCCGTCTCCGGCGTTGATCACGGGAATGTCCAGAATCCGCGACAGGTACAGGGGGGAGCCGGCCGCGGCGTGCCGGATCACGATCATGTCCGCCCGAAGGGCCTGGATGTTCTGGGCGGTGTCGCGAAGCGTCTCGCCCTTGGTCGTCGATGAGGTGGCTGCGTCGAACGAGATGACGTCGGCGCTCAGCCGCTTGGCCGCCATGTCAAAGGCCATGCGCGTGCGGGTGCTCGGCTCGAGAAAGAGGTTAACGATCGTCTTTCCGCGCAGGGCGGGCACCTTTTTCACGCTGCGGCCGAGGATCTTCTTAAACGCCGCGGCAGTGGTGTGTATCTGATCGATCTCCTCGAGGCTGACTTCCTCGAGCGTCAGGAGATGCTTTCGATTCCAGGGCATAGGGGTGTTCAGCCGTTCCGGATCACGATGCGGTCGCGCGCCGGATCCTCGCCGAGTTCGACGATCACCGTCTCCTTCTCGCCCGCCTCGAGCTTCATTCCGACAAAGTCGGCCGCTATCGGCATGCGGCGGCCCCCGCGATCGACAAGAACGGCAAGCTCGACGCGGGCCGGCCGGCCGTGGTCGAAAAGCTCGTCCAGGGAGGCCTTGACGGTCCTTCCGGTGAAAAGGACGTCGTCGACCAAGATCACGGAAGCCCCGGTCACGTCGCCCGGGAGCGCCGTGGGCGTGAACTCCTTGGGGATCGGATGCCGGCCCAGGTCGTCGCGGTGGAAGGATATGTCAAGCACGCCGGCCATGGCCCTCCTGTTGGACGAGGGAATCGCGTTTATGGCCTTCGCCAGCCGGTAGGCGACGGGGATGCCGCCATTGGCGATTCCAAGAAGCCACAGGGGCGCCGTTCCGGGATGGCCATCGCCAATTGCGGCGGCGAGTCGCTCGATGGCGGCATGCACCTCCTTGGCGGCGATCTGCCTGGATGGTCCCACGCCTTGAGAAAACAGAGTGTTGGGGAAATTAGAAAGAAAAAAAACATAAGACCTCAGGCCTCCAGTATTGAATTTCATTCAATACTGGAGGCCTGAGGTCTTACGCACGCGTTATGCACGCGTGAGGTCTTACGCACGCGTTATGCACGCGTGAGGTTTTATGCACGCGAGAGCCAAAACATGCTCCGTCCACTATGGCAGGTTGTAGACCTCGACCAGGGCGAGGCCTGATGTCGAGTTGGCGTTGGTCACCTTGGCGGTGTAGCCGGCGACGCCGCTCGAGCCGGTCGGAAGGGTCACCACCATGGCGCAGTCGCCGGATCCCGCGGCGATTGTGCCGGCGTAGACGCTGTTCATGATCGCGGTTGTCGCCGCCTGTACGCCGGCCGCCACGGTCGAATTGCCGCGGACCGGGGCATTGCCCCAGCCGGCATTGGTTGCAATGGCGTTTCCGGAGGAGTCATACAGGGTCAGCACGGGCTGGGCCAGGTTCTGGCCGGGAAACGTCCCGGCCAACCCCGGGCCGACCGCACGGACGAGCAGCGTCTGGGCGGTGTTGCCGATGATATAGAATCCGGCATTCAGCAGTTGATTGGCGCCCGTCCCGACATAGCCGCGCGTCGAGATGTTGATCAGGCGGGAGGCGGGAGTGCCGACGTAGGAGTCATAGTCGTAAACCTCAATCTGCGCCACCCCGGTTCCGCCGCCCAAGGGATCTATCTCTGCCGTGTAGCCTATTCCTTGGCCGGCCGGAACGTTCGTGAATATCGCCGCGTCCTTGGAACTGGCCGGGAAGACAGGTGCGAAAACGGTGTTGAACGCGTTGGTCAGGATCTGAGTGCCGCCCCAGGCCGAGTTGGTGGCGAGAGCGCCGCCTGAGCCATTGAGGGTCAACTGCGGGTTGGCGAGGGCGAGACCGGAATACAGGGAAGGGGCCTCGAGCGCCAAGTAAGGGCCGATTCCCCGGACCACGATGTTCTTGTTGCCCGATCCTGTTGTGTAGAATCCCGCGTCGAGATTCTGGTTGGGGCCCGAGCCCACGTAACCCAGGGTCGAAATGTTGTACAGGTATGAGTTGACGGCCACTGCCACGCTCGCCACCGACGAAGTCACCGAACCGTAGGGGTTCGAGACGACGACCGTGTAACTGCCCCGCTGGGTCGTGCCGATGTTGGGAAGCGCCAGTATGGCGGTCGTCGCACCTGGAATATCAGCCCCGTTCAGCTGCCACTGGTAGCTTGTGCCGCCCGAGGCGGCTACGCTGAGGGTGACGCTCGAACCGGCATTGACGGATTGGGAGAGCGGCTGGGTCGCGATCGACGGGGGAATGCCCTGGGCGCGGCCCTGGCGCTGGGGGTTGCGGAGCAGCATGGGCCACGCCGAGGCGGATGCGGAAGCCCCGATGTTGAATGCGTAGAGCTTGTGGTCGTAGCTGCCGAAATAGAGGGTGTTCCCGGAAATGGCCGGCGATGAGCGCACCCAGCCGCCCGTCGCGAATGTGCGGTTGAGCGAGCCGTCGGGGTTGATCGCATAGACGTTGTTGTCGTAGCACCCGACATAGACGACACCGCTGGCATCGACCGCAGGAGAACTCGCGCGCACTTCGCTGCCGAGCGTGTAGCTCCATTGGAGGGCCCCGGTCGCCGAATTGATCGCGTAAAGGTGGTGGTCGTAGCTGCCGAAATACACCAGGCCGTTCGTCCCCAATGCCGGCGATGAGCTGATGCCGTTGTTGGCGCTGAATTTCCAACGCAGGTTCCCGGATTTCCCCAGGGAATAGAAAATCCCTCCCAAGGTTCCAAAATAGAGATTGCCGCCCGCATCCACGGCGGCGGATGTGTAGATTGCGCTGTCGGCGGTGAAGCTCCATGCCAGGGTTCCGTTGGGGCTGACCGCATAGAAAATGCTGTTGTCGGCGCCGATGTAGACCGTGCCATCCGAACCGACCGCGGGCGCGGCATAGGAGAGCCCGGGGACGGCAAGGCTCCATTTCACGGCGCCATTGCCCGTGGCGATGGAATAGAGATTTCCATCCTCGGCCTTGACGTAGAGGGTGTCATCGGCGGCCGAGACGGTTCCCAGGGCGGCCGGACCGTTGACGACCGCGCTCCCGGGGAGGGTGGCGCTCCACTTGGGCGTTGGAGGACTCGTCGTCCCCGCGGAGAAGGCATAGATCGGACCTCCGAGGGATGAGGCGGCATAGACGGTTCCGTCGCCTCCGATTGCGGCGGCGGTGGTGTCGAAAGGTGCGCCCGCGAAAAAGCTCCACCGGGTCGATCCGTCCGGATTGAACGCGTAAAAGCCGTCGTCATCGCTCCCGACATAGATCGTGCCATCCGGCCCCACCGCAGGGGCGCACGTGATGCTGTCCTGGGTGACCGCCTGCCAGAGCGAATCATCGATCGAAAGCGTAAACTGGCCGGCATCCAGCGTCGTGTTGGAATCGGTGTTTCCGTCGACCGTGATCATGTAGGTGGCGCCCGCCGTTGCCTGGATTGTGCAAAGGCAGATGCTCGCCGGAATATTGGTACTCGAATCGATCGGACCGCCCACAACCTGCGCTCCGGGCACAGGGGTCAATGCGCCCACGCTCGATCCGGTATAAACAGCGAGAAGCGGATCGAAATCGTAGCTGAAGACGGCGATCTGGAATTGGCCCGTCTTGGGCGCAGTCCACGAGTACCATACCGAGTGGCCGCCGCCGTATTGGGGCAGAATCAGCGGCTCCAGGTTCTCGCGCGTGGCGTACCGGGTCGTTGAAGTGATTCCGACGCTCGTTCCCGATAGCGTTGTTGCGAGGGCGAATGTGTCGTTGTTGTAGTTCAGCAGGAACACCGTCAGGCCGCTGGCGCCGTTTTTCCCGTCAACCGCCAGCTCATAGGTTGTCCCGGCCTGCGCAACGAAGGTGACGCTGGAGGCTCCCGCTCCCGCGGTGGCGTTGGCTGCGACCTGGACGAGCGAGCCGAGGGAGGTGCCGGCGTAGACGCCGACAAGCGTCGCATAGCTGCTTCCGGTCGTCGCCAGGGTAACCGATCCGCTTGCGGGCGCGGTCCACTGCCACCAGAGGGAGGCCCCGCCGGGATTGTTCGCGATCACAGGCTCCCCCGTCTCCCGCGTGGCACCGACATTGGATGTGCTGACGGAAACGGACGATCCGGACAACTGGGCCCGGGAGGCGAACGCGTCGTTGAAGGGCGTATTGTCGCCGGCGGCCGAGGCCAGGGCGGCTGCGAGGTTCAGACGCCCGCCTGTCTGAACCCGGCCGTTGAAGTTGAAATCCGGATCGGCATGGCGCAGGAGCCGGTTGATGAGCTGGCGCGGGGTGTCGGCTGGAAACTGGGTTTTCAGAAGCGCAAGCGACCCGCTCACAAAGGGCGTCGCCATCGAGGTGCCGGACAGGATCGCGGTCGCGGTGTCGCTCGTATTGTAGGTCGAAAGAATCTCGTTTCCCGGGGCGGCGAGATCGACGTTGCCCGAGCCATAGCTGCTGAAAAAGACCACGTCGTCCCTGTTGTCCGAGGCGGCCACGACGACGCTGTTGTTCAGGGCATAGCTCGCCGGGTAGGAGGGCGTAAGGCTGTTGTCCTCGGCCTGGTTTCCGGCGGCGAACACGCAGATGATTCCCGCTGCGTCCACCGCCTGCAGGGCCGAGTATTCACTGGGGTCGTAAGCGTTGCTGCCGAAACTCCCATTCAGGATCTGGGCGCCGTGGGCGAGCGCGAAATCGAGACAGGTGACCTCGCTCACGGTCGTGCCTTCCCCGTTCGAATCCAGAAACTTGAGGGGCATGAGCTGCACGGACCATGCGACGCCGCTGCCATCCACCCCGTTGTTTCCGATGGCGCCGATTATGCCCGCGACGTGCGTGCCGTGGCCGTTGTCGTCGGACGGGGACCCGCTGGTTGCGCTGCCGGACCGCACGGTCGCATTGATTCCGTGGATGGCGTTCACGTACTGGAAGGTGAACGGGAATCCGTCATAAGTCCCGGTGGTAGCTCCGCTCGGCGAGGGGTTCGTCCAGAGATTGCCGGCGAGGTCCTGGTGCGTCAGCCGGATCCCTGTATCGAGGGTTGCGACGACGACGCCGGGGGCGTCGTAGCGCGTGTTCATCCAGGCCGGCACGGCGTGGATATCGGCACCCGGGACACCCGGCCCGTCGATTCCGGGATTGGAGCCGGTGTTGTTCAGCCCCCACTGGCTCGTGAAGCTGGGGTCGTTGGGCGCACTGGCGGCCGTCGCGTACGCGTGCTTGATATAGTCGCGGTCGACAAATTCATAGCGCCCGGTTGCACGGAGGCGGGTGATCGCCGCATCAGGGGACTCGCCCGGCCTCACGGTGACCACCCGAAGGCCCCCGAAACGCTGAAACTTGCGCCCGACGGCCCAGCCCTCTGCCGCCTCGGCCGAATCGACCGTGCCTAGGCGATCCTGACGCGGCTTGGCAAGTACGACCCCGTCCCGAAACCCCTGGACAATCTCCCTGGCCGTGAACGGCGCCCCGTCGTCTCCCTGGGCGCGTGCGCCGTGGGCCGCAACGGCGGCGGCGGCGAGGAGGATCAGCAGGTGTCGGAGCATGAATCGGGTAGCGTGTAAACTGGCGGCGGCGGAGGGCAAGAAGGGAAAGATGCCTTGGATGACCTGCCCGGGGCCGGTCCAGTTCCGCCTTTCGCACAGGGTTTGAGGGCATTCGGCTGATCGGCGAGGGCCGTCCTTTCAGGGCGCCGCGAGCCACTCCTGCAGATCCGCGTCGGATTCCAGCAGGCGTCCGCCCCGGTAGTCGGCGGCGAGGAGAGCGGCATAGGCCGGCTCCGCAAAACGCCGGCAGTGCAGAAGGACCTTGGCATGCTGCCCGGGCGCGCGAACCAACCTGCCGAGAGCCTGGTTGACCTTAAGCATGCCGGGGATCCGATACACCCGTTCCACGGCCGCCTCGCGGCCGAGCCCGGCAAACGCCTGCAGCCGGGCGCGCTGAACGGGATTCACCTCCGGAAGGGAGGGGCCCACGACCATCGCATGGGTGACCCTCCCGCCGAGCAGATCGATGCTTTCGGCAAACCCGGACCCGAGGACGAGGAAGAGGGCGTCCGAGCCGACGAGCGAAGCTTCGACCCATGCGGCCTGGGCGGAGAGCGATGCCTGCCTCGGCTGGATGGCGATGCGCAGCAACGGAGCGACGCTCCCCATTTCCCTCCCGACCTCCTCGGCGTAGGCATAGCTCGGAAAGAACACCGCCACGGCGGTTGACGCGCTCCTGCAAAGCGAGGCCACCGTTTCGGCCGTGACGCCGAAATAGCGGGCCCGGTGCTGAAAGGTCGTGTCGACCCGGCTGTCGCTGGCTACATCATAGGCGCCGACCCGCCAGGGCGTGGCGGCGCGAAGTCCGGAAAGGGGCGTGCCGCAGGCGGCGCCAAAGGCCTCCCAGGGGCCCGGAGTCGCGGTCGCAAGGATGACCCCGCCAAACTCCCTGAGGCTCTTTCCAATTGCCTCAGCGGCATCGAGGCAGGTCAGCAGCAGCCGGCCGCGCCGCTGGCTCCACCAAAGAAGGGGCAGATTGCCCTGGTCCAGTTGCTGGGCGACCTGGGGGAACTCCCAGAGGCGCTCGGCCGGTCCGGGACCCAGGGCTGCATAGTCGAGCGGCTGGACGGCGACCGCGTCGGCCAGGCGATGCAGAAGGTCCCGCGCCCGCTCCTCGAGCTCCGGCTCAAGCGCCGCGCTCGCCGCGAGTTCCCCGAGGAAGCCGGCCCAATCTGCGGCTGCGGCCAGAAGGGCCGGGGGGGCTCCGACCGAGTGCAGGGCGTCGCCGAGGAGCAGGGCGCCTTCAGCCGTGAATTCGTGCGAATACACTCCAGCGACACGGCTTGGGAGATTGTGAGCCTCGTCGATCAGCAGGAGGGTGCGCTCCGGCTGGAATCCGGGCTGGTCATAGAACAGGCCGCGGCTGGACGGGGAAAAGACGTAATTGTAGTCGCCGATCCAAACATCCTGGAAGGCAAGGGCCGTGCGCGTGATCTCATAGGGGCAGATTCGCGCCGCCTGGCCCGCAAGCCGGAGCGATTCGATGTCCCGCGCCTGGTCCTCGAAGAGATGAAAGCGAGCCAGTCCGCTTTCCGGCCAGCGCGCGGCCGCGCCGGCGAGGAAGGAGCAGGCATCGCGGACGCAATGAAACACGGAGTTCACACAGTGCTCGGCCTTGTTTCGCACATGCCAGGTCGCCACCGGCGTCGAGCCCGCGGGTCCGTCCTGCGCGGACCCCCTCCCGGTCATCAAATCGAGGGTGCGGGCGACCTGCAGCTGCCCCGTGGATTTTCCGGTCAAATAGACAATCCGCTCGAAATGGCCGGAGCGGAGTTCCCCGAGAGCGAGCTCCAGGAGGATGCCCGTTTTTCCAAATCCTGTCGGCGCCTCGAACACGAGCGCGGAGGCGCGGGTGTGCAGCGCCGAGCGAAGTTCGCCCACAATGCTCTCCTGGCCCTCCCTCGGGGCGGAAAAGGGGGGCTGAAAACGAAGCGACAGCCGCCGCTGCCGGGCCTTGAGCCGCAGGTCGAGAAATTCGGCGACGCGTCCAAGTTGCGCGCGAAGCGCCGCCTCGTCGCCGGGGCCGAGCGCGACGGTCTGCGTGATTCCGCCCGCGATCTCCACAAACACGAGTTCGCCGCGGGGACGGGTCCCGTCTCGCATCGCCAGCAGCAGGGCGTAGGCCGCCAGCTGGATGAAATAGCGCGGATGCTCCGCCCGCAGGACCTCCTCGCCGGCCGGCAGCGGGCGGGAGACTGTCTTGATTTCCCTCAGGACGAGCCCCTCGGGAGCGGGGATCAGCTGGTCGATCCGGCCGGCGAGGGCGATCACCCAGCCCCGTTCGGCGATCTCCCCCTCGACGGGGCGTTCGAACTCGGAGGCCGGATGGCGTTCGAGCGTTTCGGCGCGCAAGCTCTGGTGCCACTGCGTCCCGATCTGCGCCCGCCAGACGCCCGAGGCGCCGTCGCCCGCCTCGCGCGGCCCCAGGTTGAATTCGGCGAGTTCGCCGATGCTCATGCGGACGCGGCGGGTATCCAGGTCGAAAGTCATCTTACCTAGTCCAGGAGGATTTCCGTGTGGCCACGCAGATAGTCCTCAAGCAGGCGGCGGAGCCTGAGGGCCTCCTCCGCCGGCGCCGTCTGCTCCGCGAGCGGCCGGTTGAGCAGCCCGGCGGCAAGCTCCCGGTCGGCCGGACTCAGCGCGGGGAACCATTCCTGTTTCACGGGATATCCCTCGTCCCGCGCAAAGCAGTAGATGCACTTGAAAGTGACCACTTCAGGCCTGTCCGACTCCTCGAAGGCCGCCAGACCGGCGCGCAGGAGAGCCGCCACCGAGGGGCGGCTCTCCGGGGAGACTGGGTTTCGCGCGATAATGGAGGCAAGCGCGGACGCCCCCTGGAGGGCGGCGTAGCTGCGGCCGACGGCGGCGTGGCGCCTGGTTATGCGCACTTCGCGCAAAAACCACGTGCGGCCCTGATTCGAGCTTTCGAGGGAGAGGGCCGCCTCGTCGAAAAGATCCAGCTGGACCTGAGAGGCCGAGGCCTTCTTCAGGACCCGCTGCATGCCCTGCAGAAGCCCGTGCTCCGGGGCGAAGAGGGTCAGCGCCTGCCACCCGTCCGCCGCGGTCGGCCGCCTGGCCAGGACGAAGGCCTCCGTTTGAAGCGTGGCCGCCGGCATCGGCTACGGGCCTTCGCCGAGGCTGCGGCCGGCGTGCTCGCCCGGAGTCCACGGCGGCATGAATGCGCCGCCCGAGATGAGCATCTTCATCCCGTCGCCGACCGACATCTCCAGCTCGATGACCTCGTTCGCGGGCACCATGATCATGTAGCCGCCCGTCGGGTTGGGCGTCGTCGGGACGTAGACGGTCCAGACTGCCTGGCCCGTCTTTGTCTGCGCCTCCCCCTGGCTTCTGGTCGTCAGGAATGCGAGGGTCCATGCGCCCCTCCTCGGGAACTCGACCAGCACGACCTTGTTGTACATGCTCCGGCCCTGCGTGCCGAAGGTGTCGACGACCTGCTTCACGGAATTGTAGACGCCACTGACCCCGGGGATGCTCTGGATGAAGCGCTCCGCCGTGCTGACAAACATCTTGCCGAACACCGCCCTGGAGACATATCCGAGAAGCGTGACCAGGACGACGACGATCACCGTCGCAAGAATGTCCCAAACCACCTGGAGGCTCGGCCGGTCGCGCACCAGCTCGGGCAGATAGAAAAAGAAGACGGGTCGGAACGTTCCGCCGACCAGGTCGACGATCTTGCTGAACGCCCAGAGTGTGACGACCAGGGGCGCGAGAATAATCGCGCCCGAGAAGAATGCATTCCTGACCTTGATCAGCCGTGAGGAAGGGGGTTCTGTCATGCCTCACCCATAGGGTCGCAAGGCTTCGAGGTCAAAGCGTGGTTTGCATGCAACAGGATAAAGGCGGCGAAGCGCCGGCGCGTGCCGCTAATTGGAGCCCTGCCGGGAGAACGTTGGAATGGCCCCGGCGGCCCGCAGGAGGCCCATGGCGCGAGCCTCGGCCCGCCGCATCGCCCGCCTGCGCCTGGGCTTCCGGTCGTCGTGTCCCGCGAGGTGGAGCCAGCCGTGGACGAGGTAAAGGGTCAGCTCCTCGGAAAAATCCGTGCCGGCCCCCTGGGCAAACCGTTCGGCGGCCCGCGCCGAAACGCAGATTTCGCCCGCGATCCCGAGCGCGGGATCTCCGGGGAAGGTCATCACGTCCGTCTCCGAGGGATCCGAAAGAAACCGCGCGTGGAGGCGCGCCAGGGCGGCGGGCGTGAGGAAAACGACCGAAAGCTCGCCGGGATGGCCGAGGACCGAATCGGTCGTCTCCAGTCCGGCAAGCCCCTGCGACTCGAGGATTCCCAGCGCCCGGGCAATCGCCCGACAGTCGATCCGCAGGCCGGCGTCGGCTGAGCGTACGGCGATTGGACGGGGTTCCACGGGCCGCGTCAGACCGCCCCGGACGTGGGCTTGAAGCCGCCGGAATTTCCGCCGCCCGGCTCCGCCTCCGCAGCGTATGCAACCCGGGAATGAAGCACATTGAGCAGGGTGAAGGTGAAGCTGTTCTTCACCTTCGCGATATCCTCCAGCGTGAGCGGCGCCTCGTTGAGCTGGCCCTGGGCGATGCGGTCGTTTACGATGCTCTCGATCAGCTGGCCCAGCTGCTCCGCGGTGGCCGAGCGCATCGAGCGCGATGCCGCCTCCGCCCCGTCCGCCAGCGAAATGATCGCGCTCTCGCGGAATTGCGGCCGCGGCCCGTCATAGCGGAACAATGCCTCGTCGATCGGCGGCGGATCCGGCGCCTGGCCCTCTCCGCGCCTCCCGGCGGGCGCCGAGTCGCCGAGGCGGGCCCCTGCGGCGTGCCGGGCGCGGAACGCCAGTGCCCGCTCGTAGAAGTAGCGGACGCGGGTCGTGCCGTGGTGCTGGCGGATGACATCGATGACCGCCCGCGGAAGCCGTTGCTTGAGCCCGAGTTCGACCCCGTGTGACACGTGCTGCCTGATGATCTTCGCCGACACGACCGGGTCGAGCGCGTCGTGCGGATTGCTGCGATCCCTCTGATTCTCGGTGAAGTAGGCCGGGTTCACCACTTTTCCGATGTCGTGAAAAAGGGCGCAAACCCGGGCCAGCAGCGGATTGGCGCCGATGGCGTTGGACGCGTTTTCCGAAAGCTGGGCGACCATGAGGGAATGGTGGTAGGTGCCGGGGGCCTCCATCTGCATCCGCCGGAGCAGGGGATGGTTGTAGTCGGTCAGCTCGAGCAGCGTGATGTCGGTCGTTCGCTTGAAAAGGGCCTCGAGTATCGGAAGGAGGCCGACTACGGCGACGCCGGTCAGCAGGCCCGTGAGGAGCCCCGCCCCCATCTCGCGAAAGATCGTCGCGAACGGGGTCTGGTGCACGACGCCGATAAGGCCTGCGAAGGCGGCCACGGTCAGCCCTCCGGTGCCGCCCGCCCGCACGACGCGCCCGCGGCGGCGGGCATCGCGGCAGACGAAGATCGCCACCATCGAGGCGAGGAACGTCAGGACCAGCAGGTCGACCCGGTTGCCGTAGATGACGCCCGTGAAGATCGAGATCAGCAGGGCCATGAAAATGCCCGAACCGGCGTCGATCAAAATCGCCACGATGAGCGGGGCGAGCGCGGTCGGCGCGATGTATGGCAGGGTGGCCGCCCACGATCCGTCGCGCACGAAGAACTCGGCTCCCCCGAGGGAATAGACCACGCGGACGAACGCCAGATTGACGATCACGACCAGGGCGAGAAGCCCGAGGCGCACATTGCTGCGCAGGGTCTCGGGATCCTCGAGCCTGATGTACAGGACGGAGGCGAGGACCATGGCGAGGACGAGAAGCACATGGCCGAAAAGCATCAGCCCCTCGACCCGTCCGGCGTCGCCGTTGAGGCGCTGAAACTCCTGCTGCGCCTTGAACATCTCATACTGGTCCGGGGTCACCCGCTCCCCGGAATCGATGATCACCTGTCCGCGGGCCACGTTCACTGTCACGGGCTTGAGGGTTTTCAGCGCGGCGGAGATGCGCTCCTGGCTCGCGGCCCGGTCATACACGAGATTGGCGGTGACTCCGTTCCTGAAGAAGCGGAACAAGGCCTGCGCTGACGGTCTCGAGACGCCCTGCGTGGCGAGGCTGACGCGCAGCAAGGTGAGGGCGTCCTCCATCGACAGGACCGGGTGAATCGCGACTTCGCCGGTCGGGCGCACGATCTGGAAGACGACAGCATTTTCGGCTCCCGCGCCGGCGAGCGAGGCGTCGTGGACGCCCTCGTTGTAGATATCCCGCAGGGCAGCGAGGCCGTTGTCGAATATCTCCTGGCGTGTCTCGGCGTTGCCCGACGAGAAAAGGGCGGCGAGATCGCCCTGGGAAACCCTGAACGGGGACGATGCGTTGAACTGGTCGGCCAGCGCGGCAAGGGCTGCATCCCGGTTCTGCGCTCCCGGCGAACCCAGGACAGCCAGGCGGGCGAGCAGGTCGCGGGCGGCCAGTTCGAAGCGGTGCAACGGCTCGAAATCCAGCCTGTAGACGGGCGGCACGCGCTCGACCAGCTGATCGCGCGCCTGCCGGGTCTTTTCCTTGCTCTCATAGCTGAAGGGCGCGCCCGCGACGACGCGAACCGTCGCAACCTCGTCGGGCAGCACCGGCAGGTAAATGGCGGTCATGCCGATCGAGCTGATGATCAGGATCGCGGCTACGGTCAGGAAGAAGATGCAGACCGAAAAAAGCCTGCTTCGATCCAGAAAATCCCGGAACGCGGAGGCCGCCTGGGATGCGGGTCCCGGGCGTCGGCCGCCAAGGCCGCCGACGAGGAGCCTGAGCTGGTTGCGGACGCTCATTCGGAGGGCTCGTCCATCGGGTTCCGGTACTGCCCGTAGGCCTCAATGATGCGCTGGACAAGGGGGTGGCGCACGACATCGGATGCGCTGAACGTGTGAAAATCGATCCCGGGGACATCCCTGAGGACCTCGCGGGCCTCCAGAAGGCCCGATTCCCTTGACCTTGGGAGGTCGATCTGGGTCACATCGCCGGTGATCACCATGCGCGCCTCTTCGCCCAGGCGCGTCAAAAACATCATCATCTGCTCGGGCGTCGTATTCTGGGCCTCGTCGAGCACCACGAACGCGTTCGAGAGCGTGCGGCCCCGCATGTAGGCGAGGGGGGCTATCTCGATCACGCCCTTCTCCGTCAGCCGGGCCGCGTCCTCAGTCCCGAGCAGCTCGTTCAGGGCGTCATAGAGCGGTCGAAGATACGGAAGGATCTTCTCCCGCAGGTCCCCGGGAAGGAAGCCGAGCGCCTCGCCAGCCTCCACCGCCGGCCTCGTCAGGACGAGCCTCTGGACCTCGTCGCGCTGGAGCGCCGATACCGCGGCCGCCACGGCCAGATAGGTCTTTCCCGTGCCGGCCGGTCCTATCCCGAAAACGACGGGATGCTTGAGCATCGACTGCAGGTAGAGTTTTTGGCTGAGGGTTTTCGGGACGATCCTCCGGCGCGGCGTCACCACGACGAGCGGCTCCTTGAGCAGCGCCTTCAGCTGGCCGCCCTCGCCGCGGGCAAACGAATCGAGAAGTCGGGCGAAGTCGGGCGTGCGGATGGTCATTCCCTGCGCCCGTGCCGCGTGGAGGAATCCGAAGAAATCCTCGGCGAGCGACAGCGAAGGGGCCGGCGCCTCGATCTTCAACCAGTCCTCGCGCGTGATGATTCGAACGCCGAGAACGCGCTCGGCGTGGGCGATGTTCTCCTGGCGGTCCGCATAAAGCTGGCTCAAATGCCGGGGACTCGGGAAGTGGATCGTCTTCGTATGCATCTCCTTGTTCACGGCCGTGCCCGGGCTATCGGTTGCCTGGGGCATTGGTCGCGGCCTCGGCAATCCGGGCCCAGGTGGCGTCCAGCGACTGCGGAAGGACGCGGGTCTGGCCTATCACAGGCATAAAATTGTTGTCTCCGGCCCACCGCGGCACGATATGCGCGTGGAGGTGGTCGATGCTTCCGCCGGACACGTGCCCCAGGTTGAATCCGACATTGAATCCATCGGGCTTCAGGGCGGCGGTGAGAAGGCGCTTTCCGACGACGATCTCCTCCATCAAGTCATTGCGCTCATCGGCCCTCAGTTCCTCGAGGTCCGCCACCTCCCGGAAGGGCACCGCCAGCAGGTGCCCCGGATTGTAGGGAAACCGGTTCAAGACCAGGTAGCTGAGCGGGGAGCGGTGGACGATAAGGGCGGCCCGGTCGTCCCCCAACAGGGGCAGCTCGAGGAAGGGGCGTTTCATTGCGGCCGGATACCTCGGGGCCTCAATGTAGTCCATCCGCCAATAAGCGTGGAGCTGCTGCATGGTCAAAGGTCCGTTACACAACAGGCGATGGCCGGCAAAGTCAAAGATGGACTGGGAAGGCCCTGTTTGGCCTTGCGGGGCTCTTGCCGTCTCTCCATCTCATGGCGACAGTGAACTCATCATCTGCCCTTCCCCGGCGCCGCGTGGTCATCACGGGGATCGGCGCTGTAACGCCCATTGGCCTGACGGTTCCCGCAACCTGGGGTGCCTTGCTGGCCGGCAAGAGCGGAATCGGCAGGATCAGTCGGTTTGATGCTTCCAAATGCACGGCCCAGATCGCCGGAGAGGTCAAGGATTTCAACCCCACCGCGCCCTTGCCGGCGCCTTTGTACCCTCTGGGGAGGGATTCCGAGCCGCTCACAACAGCAGTGAGTCCCAAAGACTTAAAGAAACTTGGGCGTTTCTCCCACCTGGGCTTGGTGGCTGGCGTCGAAGCCTATGCCGATTCGGGACTGGATGCCCATCGCACCGTGCTTCCTGCTGAACGTTTTGGCGTTCTGCTCGGAGTCGGCTTGGGCGGACTTCCAGAGATCGTTGCCATGCATGAAATTTGGCGCGAAGGCGGCTTCAGGAAGATCTCCCCATTTTTCATCCTCCAGACTGCGCCCAACATCCTCTCCGGACAGCTCGCAATCCTGTTGAACTGTCGCGGACCTAATCTTTGTGTATCATCGGCTTGTGCGACGAGCGGTCACGCGCTGGGTGAATCGCTTTCCGCCATCCGAAGGGGCGACGCGGACGTGATGATCGCCGGTGGCGCCGAGGCGGTCATAACCCCGATTGCCGTCGGGGCATTCGCCCAAATGAGGGCTCTTTCAACCCGAAATGACGCACCCGAAAAGGCATCCCGCCCGTTTGACACGGATCGAGACGGCTTTGTCGTCGGTGAAGGGGCGGTTGCTTTTGTCCTTGAAGAGAGAGAACATGCAAAACAACGGGGCGCCAGGATCTACGCGGAGCTCCTGGGCTACGGGGCGACCGCGGACGCGCACCACCTCTCCATGCTGGCGCCCGAGGCCGAGGGGTCTCGGCGCGCCATGCAGAATGCCCTGAGAGACGCCGGCGTTGCGCCGGAGCAGGTCGGCTACGTGGCCGCCCACGCGACGTCGACCCCCGGAGGGGACACGGAGGAAGCGGCCGCCATTGCCGCTTTGTTCGCTTCGAGCCGGGAAAGCCTCCACGTGAGCGCCGTAAAGTCCATGACGGGGCACCTCCTCGGGGCGGCGGGTGCGCTCGGAGCCCTTGCGGCCACATTGGCCATCGCAAAGGGATCCATTCCGCCGACCGCCAATCTCGACAATGTCGATCCGGCTTGCGCGGCCCTTGGGCTCAATTTCACGCCGCGAGTCGCGGTGGCGAAGGTCGTCGACTATGCGCTGGTGAACAGTTTCGGGTTCGGCGGCACGAACGCGTCAGTCGTTGTGGGGCGGGACAACTCGCTCTTGAAAAAGTACGCCTGATTACCTGCCGGCCGGAGGGGCCGAACCGAGCTTCACTGATTCCTCGGGGCGAACGATCACCTGGAAGGCACGAGTCGGGCCGAGGTAGAGCTTCGCCAGGGTGTCCACATCGGCCTTGCTGATCGACTGGACGTCGGTCATTCGGGTCCGGGCCCAGTCGAGCCTCTGCGGGAATTCCTGGCAGTTGCCGAGGACAGCGCCGAGCCAATACGGGTTGGTGCGCGCCGATTCCCGCAATTCGGTAAGAAACGGTGCCCTGGCCCTCTCAAGCTCGTCGGGCGTGACGCCCTTGGAATTCAAGTCCGCGGCTATGCTGCGGATCGAATCCCCAACTTGCTTTGCCCGATCCGGGGCTACGACGCACTCGGCTATCATCTGGCCGTAGTCCCTGAACGTGTCGCTTGCCTCGCTGGCGGCCTCGGGACTGTAGGCATCGCCCATTTCCTCGCGGATCTTCACGCGGAGCCTGTCGTCAAGAATCCGGCTGAGAATGGCCAGCGTTCGGGTGCGGCGGACGTCGCGCGCGTCGGCCGTCGGCCAATAGAGGGCGACCACAGCCTTTGGAATCTCGGTTTCGACCTTCAAATCCCAGGCGAGGGGGGTCTTGGGAAAGTGGACCTCGCGATCGGCGCCATAGTCCGGTTTTGGAGCCCTCGGGGACAGGGCCCCGAAAGTGCGCGCCAGGGCATCGAGTGCCGCGTCGATGTCGAGATCCCCGGCCATCCCTATCTCGAGCGGGCCCTTGGCCAGCTGGGGTCCCACCCATGCCTTTTCCTCCTCCAGTGAACGCGACAGGGTCACCTGCCGATCCGGCAGACCAAACCGGGGATCGCCGTCGGCGAGCAGGCGCGGGACCTTCCCCTGCAGGGGCCCCTCGGGAGAGTGGGCGATCTGGTTGTAGATCTCGTCGACGTTCTTCCGGGCCACGCGCAGCGCCTCGGGCCTGTACCCTGGGTCCGTCAGATACGCTGCCAGCAACTGCAGCTCGAGCAGAAGGTCGTCCCGATTCGTCGAGCCGCTGAATTCGAAGGCGTCATCGCTGGCCGAAAACTCAAAGCCCACCGTCTTTCCCGCCAGGATGCGCTGCAGGTCGTCGGTGGTGTGGCGGCCGAGACCTCCCGCCCGGAAGGTGAGGTCCGTGAGAAACGAAAGGCCGGGCTTGTCCTTGGGCTCGGTCATCCGCCCCGCGCCGGCGCGGATCCGTATCCATATTCGATTTTCCTCGAAGGGGGTCTTCTTCAGGTTGACGCGCACGCCGTTTGCGAAGCGCACGAGCGTCAGGTCGAGGTCGTCGACCCGGCGGCGCTCTGCGATTGCGCCTGCGGGGCCGAAATCCGTGTAGGCAAATGCGCTCTGTACCACGCCTTCCGGCGGAGAGACCTGGCTGGAGTCGGCCTGTTGATAGGCGGCTGTGATCGCCGCGGCGGCGTCTCCGGGGATCCGCGCATTTCCGGAGACCATCACAAAGCGTCCGGGACCGGCGAAGGATGATCGCAGGGCCTCAGCGCAGTCCTCGGCGCTCACGCGGGCAAGCTCGGGCTCGAAAAGCGCAAGGTCCTGCGCGGGCGCCGTGAACACAAGGCGCGAAGCGAGGGTCTCGACCAGCTCGTCGGCGAGGTCTGAGGAACGGCGTGTCGCCGATCCTGCCGCGGCCTGTTTCAGGTCATTTTGAAAATTGGCGACCGCCTCCTTCAATTCGTCCGCGGTGAAGCCATACCGAAGGGCCTTGCGCAGCTCCTGTTCGCCGACAGCCATCGCCGCCGGCCACTGCTCGGGAGCGCACGTGATGTTGATCCCGGCATCCCGGTAGAACTGGAGGCTCTCCTGGATGTCCGCCTCGGCCCGGGTGAAGGGAGCGCCCTCCTTCTTGGCCAGGATGCCGAGGCGGCGATTGAGCATCGCCAGGGCGAGGTCCCGCTTGAGATGGCGGAATCGGACGGCCGCCGTATCGGCCTGGTACGTGTAAGGGGCCATGACGTCGATGCTCACCGTCGTGGCCGGAGCATCGGGCTCGGGATCGTAGGCCGCGCGAACACCCAGGGCGGCAGTGACCAGGCCGAGCTTGGGGTCCGGCCTTGCCGGGGCGCGGTCCGAGACGCCTCCGAATTGCTCCGCGATCTGCCGGGCGACCACTGCCGCGTCAACCTGGCCCACCGCGATCACGACCATCCGCTCGGGCCGGTACCAGGTGTCATAGAGATCGGCAAAATCGTCGCGGACCGCCCGATCGATGACCGGTTCAAGCCCGATGGGCATGCGGTTGGGCAGGAGGGAATTCGAGAGCAGGAAACGGTATGAAGCCACGAACTGGCGGTAATCGGCTGAGTCGCGCGTTCTCTTCTCGCTCAGGATGATTGGCCGTTCCTTCGCGATCATGTCCGGGCGCAGGAAAAGTCCGCCGGCCATATCCGCAAAAACGCCGAGCCCCTCCGCCACGGTCGCGGGCCGGGTGTCGGGAAGTTCGATCATGTACACGGTCCGGTCGAAGGACGTGTAGGCGTTGGTGTCCCCCCCGAAGCTCATTCCGAGCCGCTGAAAATACTCAACCAGCGTGCCCGGAGGATGATGTGTGCTTCCGTTAAACGCCATATGCTCCAGAAAATGAGCGAGCCCCCTCTGGCCGTCGGTCTCTTCCAGCGAGCCGCTCAGGACAAGCAGCCGAAGAGATGCCCGGTCCTTGGGCTCGCGGTTCGGAAGGATGACGTAGCGAATCCCGTTGGGCAGCGCGCCGAAGCTCGCCGCGGGATCCGGCTTGAGGTCGCTCTTTTCCTGCGGAAACGGTGGCGCGGTGACGGCGAACGCCGTAGAGACAAACAGGGCTCCAACAATGAACACGCTGCGTCGGGATACCATATCTCTTCGACTATCGGGACGCCTGCTTGTCTGTAAACACTTAGCTGCGCACGGGCCTTGCCGGGAAGACTCTGCGGACATCAGGCGCTCCGGCGCCCGCGGCCGACTGGCTTTGCCTTATCTAATCCCAGACAGACGCAGGCGAGGCGAGAAAACGGCCAAGGCCAGGAATGCGGCGCCGAGAAGCAGCGCCGAACTTGCGGCGTCGGGCGCGGCAACAGGCTGCTCGCTGAAAGTGATATCGTTGATGCCGATGTTCCATGACGGCCCGAAAATAATATTCAGCGTCCCGGTCGAGGTAATATTCGGCGTGAACAGCAAATCCCCTGAGTGCGGAACGTCTGTCGGATAGTAGTTCACGCTTGGGCTGAAGATTTGAAACGAACCGTTATCTACGCCGATGCTTTGACCGAGCTCGCTGCCTTCGCCCGTCGGATAGCCTGCAATGCGAAATGAATCAAGGGTCACAGAATACCCCGCGTTCGGCGTGAGGGCGACAACGCCATAGTTGGGAGAGGTTGTCGGATACGCGACCGCGGGAAGATCGCCGTATTCCCCTTGCCAGAAGGAAAGGTAGGAGTAGAGGACTTCGGATATGGGTGTCTGGGGCTCCCCGGAGTTCGTCGAATAGGAAACCGCAACATCCGGGGTGTTGGCTGCAAACGAACCGTACCCATCTGGGATCTGGCCGTAGTCGCTGACTGAGCCGATAAGATTGGAAAAGTCGATCGTCGTTGGGTTGGCTGCCGAGATCGAAACGAGCAGTGAGGCGCTGAGAATTCCAGTTGCGAGCTTGATTGACAATTGCATGCGGCTCCACGCGCAGCTTAGCACGAGCCATGTATGGGAACGTTTTGCACAAGAGAGTAAAGTGATTATGGGTAAATTAGTTACATAATTATTAGTTTGGTCTCGGCAGGATATGCTCGACCGAGAAACGTAACGAATACCGACAGACGATTGCATGGAAGACGGCAGCAATCTACTTAATATATTATAGTATACATATTTATGATAGGAACACGAACTTGTCAGATTCATTTACAGACGAAACCTGCTGCAGACATCGATGTTGGAAAAAGATAGCGCGACAGGCTGAGCATTCGCATTCTTTCGGAGACACGTCCCTTTGCCCGTGACCATCTGGCTCTACCGCATATTTTTCCTTCCGATCTTCATCCTTATGCTGCCGAAATATCTCCGGCGCATGAGACGGCGGGGCGGCTATGTGAAGAACCTAAGCCACCGCTTCGGCGGCCACCCGCGGCTGCCGCCGAAAGGCCCGCACACGCGCCGCATCTGGCTTCAGGCGGTCAGCGTGGGCGAAGTTCTGGCGGTCGGCCCCATTCTTGAGGCGCTCCGGCGCGACGGGGTGGAAGCGTACCTCACGGCCACCACGAGCACAGGATACAGGCTGGCGGACGACCGATACCAGGGTCTCACCGTCGGAATCGGTTACTTCCCGATCGACTGGTGGCTATTCTCCGCTCGCGCCTGGCGGCGCATCGCCCCGGACATGGCGATTCTCACGGAGGGCGAGCGCTGGCCGGAGCACGTCAGGCAGGCGCGCCTCCGGGGCGTGCCAATCATCAATATCAATGCGCGCATTTCCGACCGCAGCTTTGCGCGGCTGCGGTTTTGCCGGCGGTGGGCGCCGGCGGTCCCGCGGCTGCTGCTCGCCGACATCACACGCGTGCTTGCCTGCTCCAGCCAGGACGCCGAGCGGTTTCGGGAACTCGGCTTCCCCGCCGAGCGGCTTCAAGTGACGGGCAACATAAAGCTGGACGTCGCCATTGCGATCCTCAGCGAGACCGAAAAGGCCGCGCTCCGCAGGGAACTCGGCCTGCCGCCTGAAGAAATGGTCTTCCTCGGATCCTCGACATGGCCCGGCGAGGAGCAGGCCCTGATAGGCGCCTTGCGCGCCGTTCGGGCCGCCGGCCTGTCATGCTGCCTTCTTCTTGTGCCCCGGCATGCCGAGCGCAGGTTCGAAATCGAGCAGATGCTGAGGGAAAGCGGCCTGCGGTTTCATTTCCGCTCGCGCGGCCCCGCAAAGGGCGCAGTCGATGTCGCGGTCGGGGACACGACCGGGGAACTGCGCCGCCTGACACAGATCGCCGACCTTGTCTTCGTCGGGAAAAGCCTGCCTCCGCACACGGACGGCCAGACGCCGGTCGAAGCGGCGGTGCTCGAACGGCCCCTCATCCTCGGGCCCGGCATGGGCAATTTTGCGGCGATTTCGCGGAACCTGATCGCCCGCGGCGCGGCCTGCCGCGTCACCGATGCCGCCTCGCTCGCCTCGGAGGCAAGGGAACTCCTGCGCGACTCCGGCCGCCGGGCGACGCTCGGGGCCGCGGCAGCGGCGTGGCGCAGCGAGAACAGGGGCGCCGTGGAAAGAACGCTGGCCGTCCTGCGCGAGGAACTCGATAGGCGGCCGGCGGACTGAGTTCCGGCCGGGCCTTAGCCTGCATCCATCACAAAACCGATGAAGAATGCCCAAGATCGTCGAGCGAAAAGTACCGAAGGCGACCGAGCTGTGCTAGAAGCACAGCGCAGGGAGCCAGAGGAGCTTTGCGCCGATGAGATTGGGCAGGATTCGTCGGAATTTGTGATGGATGCAGGTTAGAGCTTCGCGGCGGGCATCGCCCCAGCGGAGAAGGCAGCTTCCTCGGGCGCCAGCGGCTCATCGGCCGGTTCCTCGACTGGCTCCTCGGCGGGCAGCGGGTGATCCCTGAGAAAACTGGCGTAATCGATCAGTTCGTAATGGCCGTCCCAGTGCTCCACGACCGCAGTCAACGATTCAATCCAGTCGCCCGAATTCAGATAATGGATGTCCCCGAGCATCTTGTCTGCGGGCGTGTGGATATGCCCGCACATGACCCCGACGCAGCCGCGTTGGCGCGCCAGGTCCGCGATGTGCGACTCGAACTTCGACACGTGGTTCACCGCGCCCTTGACGCGGGCCTTGATGGCCCTGCTCAGCGACCAGTATTCCTGGCCTCGCCAGGCCCGCCAGATGTTGTAGGCGCGGTTTATCTTCAGGAGCACGTTGTAGCCCCAGTCCCCGAGGTGGGACAGGAAGACGAAATTGCGGGTGATCGAGTCAAACACGTCGCCGTGAAGCACGAGGTAGCGTCCGCGCGGCCCCTCGTGGATGTAATCCTCCACGATGCTCAGCTTTTCGAACTCAAGGGGGAGAAAGCGCGACAGGATATCGTCGTGGTTGCCCCGAAGGTAGATGATCTGGGTGTCGCGCTTTTCCAGTTTCTTCAGGACGAGGCGGATGAAGCGCGTGTGGGTCTTTGTCCACTGCCCGCGGCGCCGCAGCTGCCATCCGTCGATGATGTCCCCGTTCAGGATCAGCTTGGAGCAGTGCACCTGGCGCAGAAAGTGGTTCACTTCGCGCACCTTGCTTTCGGCGGTGCCGAGGTGCACGTCAGACAGGATGACGGTTCGAACTCGCAGTTTGTTCATGTTCGTGGGGTGCCGGGGGTTTTCAGATCTTGAGTGCGAATGAGGATCGTTCGGACCTTGCGCCGGCCGGGGCGGGCCGCGGCTGGGCGCGCCCGGGCCCGGCCCGCGGGCGTGGGGGCAGACAATCCGGAGGCTCGAGGGGACGACGGCCACCTCGACTCTCGCCGCCGCGGCGCGGCACTCGCCGTCGGTGTGAATCAGTCCGGAAGCCGGACGCTTGATTTCGAAGCGCGCGCCCCTCATCCGCCGCACGCGGCTGCTGCGGTCCAGGTTTCCGAGGAACAGGCGGCAGGCCAAAAACGCCGCACCGACGACGCCGACCGGGAGAACGGCGACAAGGTCGAGCAGCCCGTCGTCGACCCGTGCGCCGGGCGCGATGATGGCGCCATTCCCATACTGCTCGGAATTGGCGACCGAGATCAGGAGAACCTCCAGGGTCTCGCCCGCGGCGCCGGCGCGAATCGTGCAATACTGGCTGCTGCGTCCTAGGAACGCGGCCAGGGCCGTGCGCGCGTAGGCGGGCAGGCCGCGGCGGACGAGCCTGTTGAAGCGCTGGCTTACCTCGGCGTCGAGCCCCATGCCCATCACGTTGAAGAATGGCCAGCCGGCGGCCGTGCCCGTGTCCAGGATTCGCGTGCCGGCATCCTCGTCGACGGAGAGTTCCAGAGCGGCCGCAAGCCGGGCCGGAAGCCCGATATGGCGCGCAAGGCCGTTTCCCGATCCGCAGGGAACAAGGGCCAGCGAGGCCGGGCAGCACACGAGCGCCTGCGCGACCTCGTTCATCGTCCCGTCGCCGCCCACGGCCACGATCCGCTGGCACCCGGCGCGAACAGCCTCGCGCGCAAGGGCCGTGGCGTGACCCGGCCCCTCGGTGAGGACGACGTCCGCGTCCAGGCTGCGCCCGGCGATGAAATGGCGCAGCATCGGCTGCAGGCGGGCATTGCGCCGTTGGCGCCCGGAACAGGGATTGACGATGAAGCGCAGCCTCATTCGGGTGTTGCGATTTGCACGGGGCGGAGCCTCCCCGGCCGGGCGGCAGCGGCGGGCGGCGGAAGGTTGAGAAGGAAAGAAGCGATCTCCAAAGCCGCGTTAGGTCGGGAAAGGGGCCCGAGGGCCGCCCTCCATTCGTTCCAGACGGCGCCCTGATTCGCGAATGCGCGCGTCAGCTCGCGCAGGACGCCCTCCGGCGTGTTGGCGCGCGCCCCCGCGCCGTGCCGGCGCAAGAGTTCGTAGTTGCCCTCCTCCTGGCCCGGCACGACCTGGCTTACGATCATCGGGCACCTGGCGGCGATCGCCTCCTGGGTCGTGGCCCCGCCGGCCTTGCTGACGGCGACGTGGTGGGTCATGAGCAGGTGGGGTATCGCATCGGTCCATCCGAGAATCTGCGCCGGCCGCCTGCGGCCCGCCGCCATCTGCTCTAGGCGAAGGCGGAGCCGCTCATCCCGGCCCACCGCGCAAGTGACATCCCAATCCTGCCTTTCGAAAAGGGCGCCAGCCGTGGCTTCGGCCTGGCGGGTGCCTGAGTTGATGATGTGAAGGACCCGCGGAGCCAAGCCGGCGGCCAGGTCCGGGGGGGCGAACTCGGAGGCATGTCGGCTGAAATAGAGGGTCACCGGGAAGCCGAATGTGTGCAGGCGCGCAGGATCCAATCCGGCCTGGCGCAGAAACCAGGCCGTGTCCTCGTTGGGAACAAACCAGCCCGAGCAACCCGCCCGCCACCACAGGGAGTTGATGCTGATCGAGTCGGTCACGACATTGAAATGCGGTGCATCGGTCCGGCCGCGCCGCCGCAGCCGTTCGACCAGGAACGCATAGACCGGATACGTGCTGCAGATGGCGGTCGGCTTTTCGCTTTCGATTATCTGCGAAAGCAGGCGCAGGTCCCGCCTGAGCAGCAGCAGCGTTCGCGGGAGGAGGTTGGAGCGGTCCATCCAGGCATAGGCCCGGCTCCACAGGCGGGGAGTCCGGTTGATGGCCTGGAGATAGCCGCGCCGGACGATCGCGTTGAGCCGCGGCGAGGCCAGGGCGAAAAGGTCGACCACCCGGGCGGTACCCGGGCCGCGGAGCTCCTCGAAGGCAGCCGCAAGGGCGCGGGCGGCCGCATTGTGCCCCTCGCCATAGCCCGCCGTCAGAATCAGTACGCGCGCCCGCGAGCGCGGCGAGCAGCCCGCATCGGGAACGGGGCTGCCGGGACTTACGTCGGCTGCACCCATGGTTCGCTGAGCCGGCACGACGCCGTTGCGGCGCCCGCCACGACGTTGGCCAGTTCGGTTTCAAACCGGGAGATGACGACGTCCCATGACTGGAGTCGCATTCGGGCGGCGGCCGCCGAGCGGAGGCGCTGCCGCAGATCCGAATCAACGGCCAGGCGCACCGCCGCCGAGCTCAGCGCCTTGGAATCCCCGGGCGCGGCGACGAGACCGTTCTTCCCGTCTTCGACGAATTCGCGCCCCGCGGCATAGTCGAAGGCGGCGACGGCAAGGCCGCTCGCCATGGCCTCGGTCAGAACGTTTCCGAAGGTCTCGGTGAGGCTCGCATGTATGTAGATGTCGGCCGAGGCGTAGTAGCGGGCCAGATCGTCACGGGACACAAATCCGGTGAACAGCCCATTCGGGAGCTTCCGCTGCAGCCGGGGTCTTTGCGGGCCGTCGCCCACAAGCACGAAGAGCGAGCGCGGTGCGGCTGCACGAATCGCGGAGTATATTTGGAAGAGCAGGGGATAGTTCTTTTCCGGGGCCATCCTGCCGACGTGGAGCACCACCGGGTCGTCCGGCCCTGCGCCCCAGCTTCGCCGCAGTTCCTCGGAGCGGCGCAAGGGGCCGAACCGGTCGTCGACCCCGCGGGAAATCACGGACATGCCCCGAAAACCGGCCGCCGTCAGCTGGTCGCGCAGCTCGGAGGTGGGCGCAAAAGTCAGGCACGTGCGGTTGTGAACCCGCCGGAGCCAGGCGAGCGCCAAATGGCGCAGGGGCGCGATGCCGTAATGGCGCGTGTAGGCGTGGAAATTGGTGTGAAAACTGGAGGTCACCGGGATTTTCATCGCCCGGGCGGTCGTGATTGCCGAGGCGCCAAGGGGACCCTCCGTTGCCACGTGGACGACGTCCGGCCTCGAATGCCGCCAATCGCGCCTGAAAACCCGACCGGCAGGCAGCCCGAGCCGCAGTTCCGGATAGCGAGGGATTGGCAGCCCAGGCAGGGCGATCTCCCTGAACTCAGGTGCCGCGGGCCGGTTCTTCAGCCCCGGCCGGCTGGGACGGTATACGGTCACCGAGTGCCGCCGGCCCATCTCCCGCGCGATGATCGAAAAGGTCATCGCCACCCCGTTGATTTCGGGCGGAAAGGTTTCGGTGACAAAGACGATTTTCACATGGCGCGGAGCGAGCGTCTCTTAGCTCCGACCCTGTTAACCCATCCGAGTGACAGTTCCGTGGCGGAACGGTCACATATCACAGACAATTCACAGTTTCAGGGGCCAGGCACGACCCCTACGCACTGGTAAAGGACGCGCCCGCCAGCGTAGACGGTCGAGCCGGTCACAAACACCTGCCGCCCTGCGGCAGTGAAGGGTGTCCCGCCTGAGAGCCTGGGACTCAGATTGTTCTCCTTTTCCAGGGAAGCGCTCCACACGGGGTCGGGTGACAGCACGACAGTTCCCGCCGGGGTCACCAAGACATTGAACAGGGCAACCTGAGCTGCCTGCTTGAGCGAAGCCGCCGGCGCTGCCGGAGCCGCCGGGGCGTCCGCGGTCTGGGCCGTCCTGACCTCCAGCCGGATCATGCGCGCCACGGCCTCGGGGCCGGAATCCCCAAGCACCGAGCCCACCCAGTCCAGCAGCTGGTTTCGGACAGCGTTGAGATCCGCCGCGTGCGCAATCGGCTCGATGCCGCCGCTCTTGCGGATCGCTTTGACCAAAGTCGATATCTCCTTCAGGTAGACGTTCTTTTGCGCCCCCGGGATGTAGTACATCACGACCAGATGCACCGGCAGCTTGTCCGCGGCCTGATAATCAACACCCTGCGAGGACCAGCCGATAGCGCAGAACAGTTCGCCCTCCTCGCGGCGCCCCCGGACATGGGGCACGGCGACACCCAGGCCGATCGCGGTGTTGCCCTCCTGTTCGCGCCGGAGGACCTCCTCGCCGGCATCGATGCCCGCCTCGATGCTGGGATTGGCGTCCAGAATTCGGGCGAGGAAGGCAAGGACCCGGTCCTTGCCGGCGGCCTCGGGCAGTTCGAAAAGGCGGCCTTCCTGGAGTGCGGTCAGTATGCTTAGCATGGACGGCTATCTTTTGAACCCGATTGCATGGATCAGTCCATGCCGAAACGGCGATAGAACCAAGTTTTCACGAGGTGGGTGAGAACGCTGTAGGCAAGGACGAACAGGAGCAGCCACAGGAAGAACGCCGCAGGAAGCGGGACCAGGTGGATGATGCCCGCCACTGGGGAGAACGGCAGCCATGCGCCTATGGCCATGATCGTCACCGTCGTGAATATCATCGTCTTGCTGGCCCGGCTTTGGATGAAGGGAATGCGTCGAGTCCGGATGATGTGCACGATCATGGTCTGGGTGATGATCGACTCGACGAACCAGGCCGTGTGGAACAGCTCCTCCATATGGCTCTTCGCCGCTTCCGTGGTTCCCGGAAGGCTGTACGCCGAGCAGCCGAAGACGTACAGCATGAGGAAGAAAGTGGCGTAGTCGAATATCGAGCTTATGGGCCCGATGTAGATCATGAACTTCTGGATGCTGCGGATGTTCCACCGGCGCGGCTTTTCCAGGAATTCCGCGTCCACGTTGTCGAGCGGGATGCCGACCTGGGACATGTCGTAAAGCAGGTTGTTGACGAGAACCTGAATCGGAAGCATCGGCAAAAAGGGGAGGATCAGGTTGCTCCCGACCATGCTGAACATGTTTCCGAAGTTGGAGCTGGCCCCCATCTTGATGTACTTGATGATATTGCAGAAGACCTTCCGGCCCTCGATGATTCCATCCTCGAGGACGAGCAGGCTCTTTTCCAGCAGGATGATGTCGGCGGACTCCTTCGCCACGTCGACGGCCGTGTCCACCGAGATTCCGACGTCGGCCGCCTTCATTGCGAGGACGTCATTGATTCCGTCCCCCATGAAACCGACGACGTGCCCCGCGGTCTTGAGGGTCTTGATGACCTTCTCCTTCTGATCCGGGGTCAGCCGGGCAAGGACATTGGCTTCGCCGACCTCGCGTACGAACGCCGCCGCGTCGAGCGCCGCAAGCTGTGGCCCGGTGAGTAGCTTGGTGATCTTCATCCCGACGTCGTCGCAGACCTTGCGCGTCACAAGCTCGTTGTCTCCGGTCAGGATTTTCACGGCCACCCCGGAACGCTGAAGCGCCTCGATAGCCCGGGCTGACGTCTCCTTGGGCGGGTCGAAGAAGGCGATGTAGCCGAGCAGGATCAGTTCCGACTCGTCCGCCACGGCGAAGATCGGCTTTGTGCGGTCGAACTCCCGGTAGGCGATCGCGAGGACCCGGTAGCCCTGCGCGCTCAGGCTGCGATACTCGTCCATCAGGTCGTCGCGGATCAGCTGGATCAGCGGATTGATGTCCTCGTCCACCTGGTAGTTTTCGCAGACTGAAACGACCTCCTCGACGGCGCCCTTGCAGATCAGGACGTGCCGGTCCTCGTAGTCGATGACCACCGACATGCGGCGCCGCTTGAAGTCGAACGGGATCTCGTCGACCTTCCGGCAGTTGCGCTCCACGTCGAGGTCGGTGTGCGAGAGGATCGCCCGGTCGAGGAGGTTGCGCAGCCCCGTCTGGTAGAAGCTGTTCATGTACGCGTACCGCAGAACGTCCTCGCTCGTGCGGTTGGTCACGTCGACGTAGCGCTCGAGCACCACATGGTCCTGCGTCAGGGTCCCCGTCTTGTCCGTGCACAGGACGTCCATCGCCCCGAAATTCTGGATCGCGTGGAGGTGCTTCACGATGACCTTCTTCTTCGACATCATGAGCGCCCCCTTGGAGAGGCAAACCGTCATGATCATCGGCAGCATTTCCGGGGTCAGCCCCACGGCCACGGACAGGGCGAACAGCAGCGCCTCCAACCAATTGTGGCTCTTGATTCCGACGATCAGGAACACGACCGAAACCATGACGATCATGAACCGGATCATCAGCCAGGTGAAACTCTTGACCCCCTTGTCGAAGTTCGTCAGGTCCCGCTTGGCCAGCATCTTCTCCGCCAGCGAGCCGAAGAATGTCTTCTTGCCCGTGGTCAGGACAACGGCCCGCGCAGAGCCGCTGAGCACGTTGCTGCCCATGAAACAGGCGTTCGAGTATTCAAACGCCGTGCGCCCGGCGGCCTGGTTCGAGTCCGCGTTCTTCTCGACCGGCATCGATTCGCCCGTCAAGGCCGATTGCGTGACGAAGAAATCCTTGGCCGAGAGAACACGCAGGTCCGCGGGTATCAGGCTGCCCGCAGCCAGGACGACGACATCTCCCGGGACGATTTCCTCAAGCAGGACCTCGGTTTCCTTTCCGTCGCGAAGGACCGAGACCGTCGTCTTCACCATCTTCTGCAGCTTCTCGACAGCCCGCGAGGAACGGGTCTCCTGAAAATAGGAAAGAAAGACGCTGAGAAAGACCATGCCCAGGACGATGTAGGCCGAAATCCTGTCCGCAGCCGTGTCCGCGGTGGCGTAGCACACAGCGGCGATGATCAGCAATTGAACGACCAGCGGGTTCTTGCACCGGCTCAGCAGGTCGGCAATGACCGACTTCCTGCCACCCGCGGCCACTGTATTTGGCCCGACTTCCTCGAGCTTCCTCGCCGCCTGCTCCGAGGTAAGGCCGTTTGTCGAGCTGCCCAACTGGTTGAGCAGCTCCAGTTCGAAGACCGTATACGGAGTCGGGTCTGAGGAGCCAGGATTCATCGGATAGGTTGGTCCCGCCATCGATTCATCCAGTCGGTGGCGCGATCCTGCACTATTGGCAAACCGGCATCGCGCCAGCCGCAAGCCTGCATTTCGGTCCCGTCGCATTTTTTTCTAAATTGTGTCAAAATGGTGACGTCGAAGGGAGGGGCCCCGGCCTCAGGTCTTCTGCGAAAGTCTCGCGGCTCCTGCGACGCGGCCTGCGTTTCGATTGCATCCTGATTCGCCAGAAGGCCGCCCGGCGTGCCTTCGTCAATACAGGCGCTGGGCAGGTCGAAATTTGGGTTGCGAAGCCCGCGGGGCCCTCTCTACTATCTTCCCTTTTAAGTCGCCGGATGTGCCGCAGCAACCCACCGATCGATCTCCTTTTCAGATGCCGGACAGGCCCCCGCACGGAGGTCGGCTCCAACCGCATGCGTGAAATTCTGCAACCCGCCAGTTGATGCAGGCCCACGGTCCAAAGCGCTTTTACACTCCGCAGTCGCTGGAGTTCTGGTTTGAGAGGCTGGCCGGCGACTGGTCCGGGGGATTCACGCCCGGCCAGCTGGACGAAGGCCGGCGAATCTACCGGGACGGGGAGGTGAGGGAACTCGAACTGAGCGCCCGCGATGCAATCGTCCACCGGAGGATCGACAAGAAGGACGAGTACGCGGTCATCGAGTGGCCGGAAACCGGCCTGTCCGTGCGCTCGTCTTCGACGGACCGCGACCTGGCCCATGCGCTGGCGGTCGCCGGCCTGCATGAAATTGAGGAGCTGGTGGCCGATGAGATCCTGCCGATCCCGGACGAGCGAACCGGCGGGGAGGGGAACGGCAGGAGCATCTCGATGGGCGGCGGGGCGGGGACTCCGGCGCCGGCCCATGAGTCAAGCCCGCAGTTCGCTGGCTCACCGCCAGCGAGGGCCGCAGGCGGCAACGGGAGCGTTTCGCGCCCGCTGGGACTCGTTTTCAAGACAAAGGCCGCCGGACTGGCCTTTCAGGCCTTCTGGATTGAAGGCGGGGGGAAAGCCAGGCAGCCGGCGCTCGGGCTGGCGGCGCACGCCGGAGGCAACGGCCATATCTCGTCGGGCGAACGCGCCAAGCTGATCGGCCTCGCCGCGTATGCCCGCAAGGCGCATTTCCAGTACGATCAGGAGACGGGCGCCTACCTGCTCGAATCGCTGGCCGAGATTCCCAATTTTCTGAAGACGACGCTCCCGGCCTGGCGCCGGATTTTTGTGGTCGAGCTGGATGAGCGCGCCGCCAAGCTCCTCAAGGGGACGCGGGCGATCGAGATCGAGGCGGTCGCGGAACGCGCCCCAGGCGGATTGTCCGACGGGGCCGCGCTTAACCTCCGCTGGATCTTCCGCTCCGGCGAGCGCCTGCTGACCGACAGCGAGGTTTCCACGCTGCTCAAGCGCGGCGGGGAGCCGGTGATCCTGCCGAACCTCGGAATCGTGTCGCTCCCGTCCGACCGCTGGGCCTCCTATTGCGCCTGGCAGAAGAACATCGCCGAAACACCCGACGGCGCGGCGCTTCCTCCCTACATCGTTTTCTCCCTGTTCAACGACGCGCGCCTGAAGGTGACGCTCTCCCCGGAGATCGAAGCCTGGCGCCAGCGCGTGCTCACCGCCCCGGAAGGGGCGCCCGCGTTTCCCGATTTGCTCCGCCCATACCAGCGGCGCGGCGTCGAATGGATGCACCACCTCTGCGAGGTCGGATGCCATGGCCTTCTCGCCGACGAAATGGGCCTCGGGAAGACCCTGCAGGTCCTCTCGCTTCTGGCGGCGCGGCCCTCGCCGGACCGGCCAAGCCTAGTCGTCTGCCCGGCGAGCGTCGTTCCCGTCTGGAGGGAGGAAATAGCGAAATTCTTCCCCCATTTCAGCGTGGATGTCCTCAAGTCCGGACACGACTTCACCTCGCGGGCGGATCCCGTCCTATGGCTCGCGAGCTACACCCAGCTCCGCAAGCACCGCTCGCTCCTCGAAGGCGTGGAATTTGGCTACGCAATCCTGGACGAGGGCCAGTTCATCAAGAATCCGGATGCCAAGGTGACCCAGACCTGCTTTGCCGTGCGGGCCCGCCACCGGCTGGTGCTCACTGGCACTCCGCTCGAAAACCGGCAGCTCGACCTGTGGAGCATTTTCCGGTTCCTGCTTCCCGGGCTCCTCGGCTCGAGGTCGGCCTTCGAGACGGCCCTGCACGACGACCGCGAGGGCACGATAGGGCGCCTGCGCGTGCAGCTCGCCCCGTTCATCCTGCGCCGGACCAAGAAGGAAGTGGCGCAGGAGCTTCCGCCGAAGGTCGAGATGGACCTCATCTGCCCGCATGACCGACGTGCAGCGCTCCGAGTACGCCCGCATCTGCACCGAGGGCCTCGCGCGCCTTGGCGATGACGTCGGAACGGCCATGCGCGAAAAATCGTTCGGATTCCTCGCCCTTTTGACCCGGCTGCGGCAGACCTGCTGCGACCCCGACATGCTTCCCTGGCTCCACGCGCCGCTGTCCGACTCGGGAAAGATCAACCTTCTCGTGGAGAAGCTCGCCGAGATCGTCAGCAGCGGCCACAAGGTTGTCATCTTCTCGCAGTTCGTCCTGCTGCTCAACCGGGTGCGCGCGGCGCTGGCCCAGAACTTTCCGGACCTGCCCCGCTACGAACTGACCGGCATGACCCTTGACCGCCAGAAGCCGGTCCAGGAGTTCCAGAATGCGCCCGGCGCCGCCGCGATGCTCGTGTCGCTGAAGGCCGCCGGCACCGGAATCACGCTGCATGCCGCCGATTACGTGTTCCTGCTCGATCCCTGGTGGAATCCGGCCGTCGAGGCCCAGGCCGTGGACCGCGTCCACAGGATCGGGCAGACCAGCACGGTGTTCGTCTACCGCATGGTGACCGCCGGCACGATCGAGGAGCGCATCCAGGCGCTGCAAGGCCTCGAAGAGGGACCTGTTCGACCGCCTTGTGGACGGCCTGGGGGGCGACTTTGAATTGAGCCGCCATTTTAGCTCGCTCAGGAGCCTCGTGCAGCTCACCGCGGTCGACGAGCCCGAGATGTCGCCGTACACGATCGACTAGGCGCGCGACGGCGGCTGCGCCTCTGGGTGCCGCGGGTGTTTGTCGCCAACCGCCAGGCGGTACTTGTGCCGCTGGCTCGTCAAGATTTGCGCCGACTTCCGCCGCCGGTTCCAGGGATCTCAATCCGGGCACCCTGATGGCCGCCGAGTCTCCGCTCGGCGCCGTCGGGGACGAAACGTGTTCAAAGAAAAGGCCCCGAAACCGGGGCCTTGCGAGAGGACGGGAAATGACTCCGAACTCAGGACCGGAGCTTGCGGCGGATAATTCCCAGACCCGCCAGGCCGGCGCACAGCAGCATCCACGTGCTGGCAAAGTCGGGGACGCTCGTCCCGAAGACCTGGACGTTCGCGTCGGAATCCTTGTCCCATTCTGCACCCCATTCGGTCGTGCCGCCTCCAGGAGGCCCCGAGAACCACGTTTGGACGATCGTAGCTGTTGGGCTGACATCCAGCCAGAGGAATTGGTTATCGGCACCCTGCTGAGTCGAGCCGCTAAGGGCCGCATTCGACGCGCTTAAGAAGGCGTTAGCATACTCTGTGTCAGAGTACGTGGTATAGGGACCATCCAGGAAGAAGTCGTAGGTCTGGCCACTCGCCAAGGAAAGATTTACGCTGAAATCCAGTTGATAGATTTGCCAGTAATCTCCGTAGTTGCCCTGGTAACTTGAACCATTGGCATAGGTAACGGGAGTGACCGAATAAGATGAGGAGATTTGGCCAAAAATCGATCCACTGTCCAGGCCTCCCCACAGGCTCAGCCCATCTGTCGGCGGACCGACCTCCCAGACCCGAATATCGTTGACCGCGTAATTGCCTGCGCCGCTGAGGGTGAAATTGTCACCAGGCAGCCAATACTCCGAAGGCGTCGTGGAGCTCTCCGTATCGGCCCAGGCGACATTGCTTTGATTCGCATCCCCGGTGTTGAGATTGGCTGTCGGCAGACCGCGGTTGAACAGCATATTTGGATCGGCAAAGGCCGGAGAGGCCATTGCAAGAATGGCCAGCGCTGTGGTGATGGCTTGTGAGTTCATAGGGGGGTAATTCGCTGACTGGAACTTGCTTTTGATCCGTGTGGTCATTCATAGCTTTAATCATGCCAGCGCGTTCTATTAGTTACTCTATTCGTGTCAGACTAATGACTTGTGCATTAGTTATTCTTCAGCATGCAGTTTGACCCTCCGAAACTGTAAACAAGTCCGACGTTTTTTCAGACAAACTGACACTTTGATGCCTGCGGCGACGGAACGGAACAAGCGTTCCGCCGACGAGTTGCCTCGAATCCAGCGCGTGGAAAGACCTCGGGCCTCAAGTATTGAATCCCGTTTTTGGGATTTCAATACTTGAGGCCCGAGGTCTTACGCTATGTCGGTCTCGTGAGGACGGTCGTAAAAAACCCGAATCTCCGGCTGCTGGTCGGGAAGGAGCTGCTGGGCGCGCTTGAGGGCGTTGCGGGTCGCCACGGTCGGGTTCTGCTCGGCAGGGAAGATGTTGTTCTCGCCGATCTGGAGCAGGAACCCGCTCTTTCGGAGGACCTCGGTGACCTCCGGGTTGCTCCCGCTGATCAGCAGGTGGCGGCCCGTCTGCCGCAGGTAATCGTAGAGGTTCTCCATCGCCATGACGGTCGATGCGTCGAGGTGCCTCGCGTTCTTCATCCTCAGGATGAAGACCCGTATGTTCTGGTCCTCCGCCAGCCGGCGGACCTGCTCCTGGAAAAGATCGGCCGCCCCGAAGAAGAGCTCCCCCTCGACATGGATTATCGAAATCTGCGGATGCGGCCGCTTGGCCGGATCGGTCAGCTCGGCCAGGTTTCCGCTGTCGTTTATCGAGTATTCGACAAGGGTCGGCGTCGCGGTCTTCTGGAGGAAGAGGGCGAGGGAGACGCCGATTCCGACGTAGATCGCCGTGTCGAGCTTGAGCAGGAGGCAGGCAATGAAAGTGACGAGGAAAACGATGCCGTCCGCGCGGGTCGACCGGCTGGCGACCCGGATCTGGTGGCGGTTGATCATCTTGGCGCCGACGCGGATCAGGTGCGCGGCGAGCGCCGCCACCGGGAATGTAGTTGAAGAGCGGCGTGATGAAGAGAAGCACGACCAGGACGACGACGCTGCTCATCATCGAGGAAAGCTGTGTTGCCGCGCCGCTTTGGTAGTTGACCGCGGACCTAGCAAACGATGACGAGCCCGGCACGGCGCCGAAAAGCCCGCAGGCTATGTTGGCGACGCCCATTCCGATCAGCTCCTGATTCGGCTCGATCTTCTGGCCGCTTCGGGCGGCCAGGCCCTTTGTGATCGAGGCGGCCTCGAGCATGCCCAGGATGGCGATGGCGACAGCCGTCCCCATCAGCTGCGGCAGCAGGCTGATGCGGTGCGGGCCGATGTGGAATCCGGCAAAGGCGGGGATGACGGCCGTGAGGGCTCCCTCGTCCTTCACCATCCGGAACGGGGCGTCCGGAATGAACAGCGTGAACACCCGGGCGGCGATCGCGAGGGCGGCGAGGCCGATCAGGGCCTCGGGCCAAGTCGGCTTCCAGCGCCTGACGAGGTAGAAAATCGCAAGCGTGAGCGCGCCGATGGCCATCGCCCACAGCTCCACGTGAACGGTGGCGATGCTCGAAACGGCCTGCCAGACGCTTGTGACGAAGCGCTGGCTGGGGTCGGCCGAGAACCCCAGGACATTGTGCAGCTGGCTTGCGATCAGAAGAACGCCGATTCCCGTGCTGTAGCCGACCACAACCGAGCGGGAAATGAACTTGGTAATCTCCCCGAAGTTCAGAAGCCCCGCCAGCAGCTGGATCAACCCGATCAGAAAGGCGAGGTAGACGGCCAGCTGCAGCGGCGCCAGGCCCGTCGCGTTTGTGTGGGCCGCGATCGTCGCGGCGACAATCAGGCTAATGGAGCTCGTCGGACCGAAGACGTGGTGGCGGGAGGAGAAGAAGAGCGAGCCGACGAAGCCGCCGATGATCACCGCGGCGATGACCGGGGCCGGCGGGAGGTTGAGGATGAGGGAAAAACCGATCGCCTGCGGGATCGAGACGAGAGTCAAGGTCGCCCCTGCGATCGCGTCCGCACGCAGTTTCGCCAGGGAATAGGTCCTCAGCTCGTGAATGAACGGCAGGCGGACCTTGAACATGTGCGAGCCGAGCGCAGCGACCTCGCCCGTCAGCTGGTTCAACTCGGATAACGGTTCAATCGGCATTCGAACATCCAGACTCACGCCGCAGCAGAGCGCTGGCGCAAGGGATTAATGAGCTCGGCCAAAAACCGCCTCACTTGACCAGCTTCAAAATCCCGACAGTCGCGGCGATCTGGGCCACCCAGAAAACGAACATCCATCGGATGAGCTCGGCCTTGGCGTTGGCCAGATCGGCCTTGGTCATGGCGAGGTCGGCCTTGGTTGCGCAGTTCATAAATGCGGCTTCAACCACGGATTTTACATCCCTTGCGATATCCGCTTCGGCCTGTTGGATCGCGTGAGTCATCGTTCGCGCTTGAGGTTCCGGGAGGTGCGCCTTGAGAAGTTCGTATATTCTGAGGGAGTCTACCATGACGGCTGATAATAACAAGTCAGCGTCGCTCAGCGCGCCCCTGGGCGATAGTGGCGGAAGACAAACCAAAAATAACCCAAAGAGAGAATGACGGCGAACGGCCACCAGATCAGGGCTAGCCTCAGGCTGTAGGCGTCCGTGGAGGCGGCGTAGGCGCTGATGGAATCCTGCGGCGCGAGCGTCGAATGCAGCATCACCGGGAAGACCCCGGCCGCGCCGGCGCCCATCAGCCCGGAGATCAGGGCACACGAACCGGCGAAGGCAGCCCTGTCGCGGCCACTTGCCTGGCAAACCAGGGCGGTCGAGGCTCCTGCTCCAACGGCTGCAAGCGCGATCCAGGCCGCCGGCCGGTGGGTCATCCCGGTGAAGAGATCGGGGCGGACGATCGCGGTTTCGACAGCTGTTGCAGCAAGCAGCACAAGGACGACCGGCCAAAGTCGGCGGGCCACTTGGCCGCTTCGCTCGTGGACGGGGCCGGCTGTCTTTAGGGCGAGGAAGGAGGCGCCATGAGCGGCGAAGAGCGAGACGACGAAAGTCGCAGTCGAGAGGGTGTACCAATCCAGGATTCCGACCCGGCCGCGCACACCGAAATCCGTGAAGAACGGAATGGCGAAATTGCCC
Source organism: uncultured Verrucomicrobiae bacterium (assembly GCA_963747795.1). Taxonomy (GTDB): domain Bacteria; phylum Verrucomicrobiota; class Verrucomicrobiia; order Opitutales; family Opitutaceae; genus Palsa-1447. Next base: position 69,832 of record CAVVGS010000020.1, on the reverse strand, counting down.
CTTGAATCGAGGGGCACTCCGCGGATGACGTTGCCCAGGGCTGCCCCGATCAGCACCGCCAGGAGCAGACTGGACGCCGCAAACGTGACATCCCAGGCCTCCCTCCAGAGCGGGTCGCCAAGTTGGTTGCGGGCCTCGATGGCCACGCCCCGGAGGATCAGGCACCAGAGGAGAAGGAAGAAGGCCAGATAGAAGCCGGAGAAAGCCGACGCCAAAACGGACGGAAAGGCGACAAAAGTCATGCCCCCGAAGGCGACGAGCCATACCTCGTTCCAAAGCCAGAGGGGGCCGATTGCGTCCAGGACGGCGCTGCGCTCCGCCTCGTTGCGGCCGACAACAAAATGCAGAAGGCCGGCGCCGAAGTCCCAGCCTTCGAGCACCAGGAAGACGGTGAGCATCACGACCAGGACCGTGTAGGCGGCTTCAATCATGGCTTGCCTCCACGGGCCCGCGCCCCAATTCCCGCCCGAAGAGGGCCAGATACAGAAGGCCGACCACGAAATACAGTCCGACAAAGCCGATCAGGGTGAAGACCGTGCTTCCGGCGCTGACGGCCGCGCTGGCTCCCTGCTCGGTCCTGAACAGTCCGTAAACTAGCCAGGGCTGACGGCCGAGTTCCGCCGCCGCCCAGCCGGCCGTGTTGGCGATGAAAGGGAAGGGGAATGACAAAAGAATCAGCCAGAGCAGCGGCCGGCTCTCCTGGAGCCGGCCCCGCCAGGCCTGAACCGCTCCCGCCAGCATGAGCAGGATAAACACGGTTCCCAGGCCAGCCATGATGTGAAAAGAGTAGTACAGGACTTCGATGTCCGTCGGCCATGTGTCCCGGGGAAAATCGTCGAGACCGCGAACGTCGCTCTGCACATTGCCGAATGCGAGAAAGCTGAGAAGCCCGGGCACGCGGATCGGGTTGTCCAGCCGCTGTTCGGCGACATTGGGCTGGCCGATCAGGTTGATCTCGGCCCGCGGGCCGCTGTGAAACCGGCCTTCCATCGCCGCCAGGGCGGGCCCCTGCAGCCGGGCGACCAATTTTGCCTGGGCGTCGCCGGTGGGAAAGGCGACGAGGATCGAGGCGAGGAGCCCGGCGGCGATGCCGTCTTTCAAATAGAGGCGTGCCTGGTCGCAATGGGCTCCCCGAAGCATGTACCAGGCGCCGACCGCCGCCACCGACAGCGATCCTGTCACGAGGGCCGCCATCTGGTTGTGTCCGAACATCACCAGGGCCCATGGGTTGTCCAGATACGCGCGCAGGCTCGCCAGGTGCAGCCGACCGTCTGCCGCGACGGCATAACCGACGGGGTGCTGCATGAACGCATTCGTAACGAGGATAAAAAACCCGGACAGCCAGCTTCCCGCGGCGACGCCGACCGCCGCCAGGAAATGGGTCCTCGGGGTCATGCGTGCTTCGCCCAGGACGAATGCCCCGATCATGGCGCTTTCCAGAAAGAAGGCGAACATCCCCTCCATGGCCAGCGTCTGGCCGATGACGTTGCCCGAGAATCGCGAAAAGGAGGCCCAGTTGGTTCCAAACTGGAATTCCATGGGGATTCCCGTCACGACCCCGACTGCGAATGTGAGCCCGAATATCCTGGCCCAGAAGCGCGCAGCCTGGGCGTAGCGGGCCTCACCCGTCCGCAGCGCCCGCCATTTCCAGAATACGAGGAGCGGCGCCAGCCCCATCGTGAGCTGGGGAAACAGGTAGTGATAGGTGATCGTGAAGGCGAACTGCAGCCTGCTCCATATTACCGGATCGTTCACGGGTAACCTCACTGATAGGGGCGGCAGATGGTATGGAGAAGCAGAAAACGAACCGGCTTTGGGGCGCGACGGCGGCAGTCCACGCGCCGGTACTCCCTGCTTGACGGGGCCAGGGACGGCTATGCCGTGAGGCAAGGAACGGGACCACAAGGTCTAGTCCGTGCCTTCCTGGCGCTCGGCGGCGGCGGCATTGCAAGACTTCATGTCGAGGCGATTGGAGGGGCTTTGTGACAATTCCATGAACGAAATTTAATCAGTCTTTCAAGACACCTTAATGGAGGGCCGGTAGACTTCGTCATGATGAGACCGATGTATACCGCTCTCCTTGGCGCAGGAATAATCCTTGGCCTGATTGGTTGCGCCACGAGCCCGATAGCGCTTGCACCTGTCGGACCCGACGCGATCGGCCGCACCATGCCGGGGCCAGAGGGCTATTTGGAGGTATTCACGGCGACGCAGACCATCGACGTCGACTTTGAAGCCTATTTCCACCCGCACATGGGCTACGATATCAATGATGCGACCGGGCGGAGCGTCAAATTTGTGCCCAATCACACCTCCAATATGGATCAATCGCCGGACACGGTCGCGCTCCCGCCCGGAAATTACAATATCGTGGCGGAGTCCAGCTGCTGCGGGTTGGTGACGGTGCCGGTTGTCATCCAGAAAGGCAAAACCACTGTCGTCCACCTGGACGGAAGCTGGTGGCGTCCGTCGCACGCCTCCACAAGCCCGTTGGTTTATCTTCCGGACGGGGAAGCTATGGGCTGGAGCGGCTTGATCGCACAGTCTTCGAAGTAATGGCGCCATCGACAATGTGCGGCTCGTCGAGCGGTCCGAGAAGCCGCGGGCGCATAAAATCGGATCAAGGACAGAATTCGTTCGGGCGGGTTGGTAAAACTCCCTGAATGAAATTCATTCGGATAATCGGTTCATTCGCATATCGAAGTCTTACCATTTATGAGAATCTTGCTTGCGGAAGATGAAAAGAAGGTGGCCGACATAATCGTGCGCGGCCTCAAGGCGGAGCGGTACGCCGTGGACGTTTTTCACGACGGTCAAAGCGCCTGGGAAGCCGCCGATGCATTCGATTACGATCTTATCATTCTGGATTTGATTCTGCCGACGCTGAACGGCACGGAGATCCTCAAAAAAATCCGGCGCCAAAACCAGATGGTGCCGATCCTGATCCTCACCGCACGCGACGGCATGGCCGACAAAATCAGGCATTTTGAGTCGGGCACGGACGACTATCTCACCAAGCCGTTCGCCTTCGCCGAGCTGCTATTGCGCATCAAGGCGCTATTGAGGCGCGGGCCGCTCAATCGCTCCAGCGTGCTGCGCGTGGGTGATCTGGAAATCGACCGCCTTTCGCAAAATGTGAAGCGAGCCGGGGAAAAAATCGACCTCACCGCCAAGGAATACTCCCTGCTCGAGTATCTAGCGACGAATCCAGGCCGCGTTTTTTCGCGCACAATGATCATCGAGCATGTCTGGGATCAAAGTTTCGAGGGGTTGACCAACATCGTAGACGTTTACGTGCGGCATTTGCGGGAAAAGCTGGACGACGCGTCCCCCATCAAGCTGATCCACACGGTCCGCGGCGTAGGCTATCGCCTCTCCGATGAGCCGGCGCCATGAATCCTCGTTCGCTTCGATTTCGCCTGGCAGCCTGGCACGCCGGGGTGTTGACCGCAGTGTTCATCCTGCTGGGCGCTCTGCTTTTCATTCATCTGCAGCGCTACTTGGAGAGCACCCTGCTCGCCACCCAGACCCGCCGGGCGCGGCAGATCGGCGAGACCCTGGTCGCCCGTCTTCCGAGCACGGGGCCCCAATCCCTCGGCTCCGCCGTGGAAAGTCTCTACGAGCCGGAAGAAAGCGACCGGTTCATCCGCATCACGCGCAAGGACGGAACCGTGATCTACCGGTCGGGGCCTCCGGCTGACCTCAGCTTCAACCCGGAGGCCGTGCCCCCCGCTGCGCCGTGGCCGATTGACCAGGATGCCCGACACCTGGCGGTGGCCGGGGGCAGCGTGCTGCTCGTTTCCGCCTGCCGCGCCGGGCCTGAGAGCCCGGGCGGTTACCTGGTCGAGGTCGGCACATCGGCCAAGCCGGTCGAGGCACTGCTCCGGCGCCTGGCGCTTCTGCTCGGGCTCGGATTGCCGGTAGTCGTGCTGGTGGCCGCCGGCGGCGGCTATGTCCTCGTGCAGCAGGCTCTCCGGCCGGTGGCCCAGATGGCAGGCAAGGCGGAGATGATTACCCAGCATAATCTCAGCGAACGCCTGCCGATCGCGCGCACCGGCGACGAGCTCGAACGCCTGTCCCAGTCGCTCAATCACATGATCACACGGCTGGACGACGCCTTCCGAAATTCCCAGCGCTTCGTCGCCGACGCCTCCCATGAACTGCGTACGCCGTTGACAGTGCTCCGGGGCGAACTTGAACACCTGGCCCAGTCCAAGGGGAAGCCGGCAGACCTGGCCGAGCGGCTCGGCAGCCTGTTGGAAGAGGTGGAGCGGCTGTCAAAAATTGTGGAGCGGCTTCTCACGCTTTCGCGTCTTGACGCTGGCGAGGCTCAAGCCGAGTGGGTGAGCTTCGATTTGGCGGAGATGGCCGCCACCGCTGCCGGCCAGATGGCGCAGCTAGCCGAGGACAAGACGATTTCCGTCACTTGCGAAACGTCCCGACCGGTGGCCGTCAACGGGGACAGGGCCCGGTTGAAGCAGGTCGTCGTCAACCTGCTCGACAATGCAATTAAGTACACGCCCGATGGCGGCTCGATTCTGATCAGGGCGTCCGCGGAAGGCGGACAAGCCGTGCTTGAGGTTGCGGACACCGGCATCGGCATCCCTGCCGAGGCCCTGCCGCACATTTTCGAGCGCTTCTTCCGAGTCGACAAATCTCGCTCGCGCAATCCGGACGGGGCCGGGTTGGGTCTGGCCATCGTGAAATCCATCTGCAACGCCCATGGCGGCGAGGTCGAGGTGGAAAGTGCGTTCGCGCGCGGCAGTTGCTTCCGGGTAAAGCTCCCATTGGCAGCTGAGAAATGAATGTCAACTTCGCATGAATCCTTCGTCCTCCATTTCCTCGCCGGTCCCGTCCAAACCCACCGGCCTTCCGCCCCCCGTCAAGCGCCGCACAGTGATCTTCGCTGCAATTGCGGCGCTCTTAATCGTTTCATTGTGGTCGCTGCGGTTCTTCGCCGGGAGCGCCTCGAAGATCGCGATTGAACGTGTTCCCGCAGTTGCCGTTGCCACCGTGGCCCGCCGGGACCTTTACAAGGAAATCAGGATTCAGGCGGAGTTCCGTCCGTACCAGGAGGTCGAGCTGTATTCAAAGGTGGCCGGATACCTGAAATCGATCAACGTGGACTTCGGCGATCGCGTGAAGGCCGGGGATGTCATCGCCACGATCGAGGTTCCGGAATTGCAGAACGAGCTCGACCATGCCGCCGCGGCGGAGCGGCGCGCGGAGGCCGATTACCGCGACGCGCACCTGGACTACACCCGGCTTGCCGGGGTCAGCAAAAGCCAGCCGAACCTCGTGTCCCAACAGGACATTGACGCCGCGGAGGCGCGGGACCGCTCGATGGAGGCGGCGGTCGCCGCCGCCAGGGCCGATAGGGAGCGTTATCAGACGCTGATAGGCTATACCCAGATTACTGCGCCATTCGACGGTGTTGTTACCGCGCGGCATGCCGATCCCGGCGCGATGATTCAGACCGCCTCGTCTTCCCAGACCCAGTCGCTGTCGCTCATCCGATTGTCGGAAAACCAGCGCCTGCGGCTGGATTTCCCGGTGTCGGTGTCCTATGTCGGCGAAATGGTGGTGGGAGACCCCGCCGAGATCGAGCTGGAGGGCTCCAGCCTTCACCTGACTGAACCCATCACGCGGTTCACACGGAGGATAGCCCTGGCGACCCGCACTATGGAGACCGAAGTCGAGGTGCCCAACGCGGACTTGAAACTGATACCCGGCATGTACGCGACCGTCGTCCTGCACCTGCAGCGGCGGCCCGGCGCCCTTGCGCTTCCGGTCGAGGCGGTCAGCGCCGCCGGCTCTCCGACGGTCTACCGTGTCAGTCCGGCCGGAGAAATTGAGGAGCGAACCGTGCAACTCGGCGTCGATGGCCCCGATTACCTGGAGGTGCTGTCGGGCCTCAATGAGGGAGACCAGGTCGTCATCGGCAGCCGCTCCGGACTCCATCCGGGCCAGAAGGTGCTGCCCAGAGCGGAGGAAGCAGCCACTTTGCCATGAACGCCCCCCTCGCCCCAGCCCAGATTGAAGCACTTCGGCGCCTGGACTCCTGCACCGTGGCCAACGCCATTGAGTCGTTTGAGAGCCGCCTCCACAACGAGGGCTTTGCGGACACTTCGATCCGCTGCCAGTTCCCCCGGCTGCCCCCGATTGTGGGATATGCCGTGACGATAAAGATTCACGGCGCCAATCCGCCGATCGGCCGGCGCACGTACATCGACCGCACGGACTGGTGGGACCATGTCCTGACGGTGCCTGAACCGCGGATTCTTGTTGTGGAGGACGCCAGCTCCAAGCCCGGCCTTGGAGCGTTGCTCGGCGAGGTTCACGTCAACATCCTCAGGGCCCTGGGCTGCGTGGGGGCGATCACGAACGGTTCGGTGCGCGACCTTCCCGCCGTCGAAAGGCTGGGATTCCAGCTCTTTGCCTCGGGCCCGTCGGTATCCCACGCGTACGTGCACATCGTTGAGGTCGGGACGCCCGTCGTCGTCGGCGGCTTGACCATTCGCACAGGGCAACTCCTGCATGGCGACCTGCACGGCATTCAAACCGTGCCGATGGGGATTGCCTCCGGTCTGCCTGACGCCGCGGCGCGGCAAATTGCGGCGGACAGGGCGCTGATCGGCCTGTGCCGGTCGCCCGAATTCTCGCTGAAGAGGCTTCGCGAGCTGGTCGGCGAAGGCTGAGCCGCCTCCTCCCCGGAAATCTTCCAAATGTCACGTTTCGCCCTTCGCTATCCGTATCTCATCCTCGTGATTTGCCTGATGATCGGCGTCGTTGGCGTAACCAGCGTTGCGGATATGCCGGTCGACCTCTTTCCCCCGATCAAGATTCCGGTCGTCGTCGTGGCCACTTTCTACAACGGGATGCCGCCGCAGGAGGTTGAAAACGACATCACAGGCCGCTTCGAGCGCTTCTTCACGCTTGGCAGCGGAATCGACCACATCGAGTCCCGGTCTCTCCCGGGAGTCAGCCTGATCAAGGTCTACTTCCAGCCCGGAACGGACGCGGACGCGGCGGTGACGTCCATCGCAAACCTGGCGATGGCCGACCTTCGAAAGCTGCCGCCGGGAACGCTGCCGCCGGTCGTTCTCAAATTCGACGCCTCCAGCCTGCCGGTCTGCCTGATCACGCTGAAGGGGGAATCGTTCACCGAGGCCAAGCTTAGGGATCTCGGCCAGTACGACGTGCGAAACCAGGTGGCGAACGTGCCCGGCGCCTCGGTGCCGCAGCCGTTCGGAGGCCGGTACCGCCAGATCATGGTCTATGTCGATCCCCTCAAGCTGGAGGCGCGCCAGCTCAGCGTGATGGACGTCGTCCGCACGGTCAACGAGGCCAACCTGATTCTCCCGGCCGGCGACGTGAAGATAGGACCCTACGACTACAATCTGTACTCGAACGCCCAGATCGACCGCATCGCCGACATGAATCAGCTTCCCGTGAAGACGGTCGGCACGGCGTCGGTGCTGATCGGCGACATCGGTAGGGCGCAGGACGCCTCCGCGATCCAGACGAACATCGTCCGCGTGGACGGCAGCCCGTCGGTCTACCTTCCCGTCCTCAAGCAGGGAGGCGACTCGAACACAATCGCCGTTGTCGACGGGATCAAGAATGCCATCGCCCATCTGGTCGACGTCCCGAAGGAACTGGTGACGAAGGTGGTCTTCGACCAGTCGGTCTTCGTCCGCACGGCGGTCGACAACCTCATCCACGAGGGAACGATCGGACTCGTGCTGACGGGGGTCCTGATCCTTGTCTTCCTGGGCAGCTTTCGGGCGACCGTGGCCGTGTTCTTCTCTATTCCCCTTTCGGTCCTGGCCGCCTTCATCGCGCTGTCCCTGGGCGGAAACACGATAAATGTGATGATTCTGGGGGGCTTCGCGCTGGCCTTTTCGCGCCTGATCGACAATTCGGTGATCGTCCTGGAGAACATCTTCCGGCACATGGAGATGGGCGAGGCGCCGGCGGTGGCTGCGGAGAAGGGCGCCGCGGAGGTTTCAATGGCGGTCCTGGCCGCGACCCTGACCACGGTCGTGGTGTTCTTTCCCGTCGTTTTCCTCTATGGGGTCAGCCGTTTTCTCTTCAGCGCCCTCGCCCTGTCCGTCATCCTCTCGATGTTCGCCTCCTACGTCGTGGCCATGACGGTCGTGCCGCTCTTCTGCGCGCGATTCGTCGGCCGGCATCATAGCGGCGAGGAAGTCGGCGAGGCAGGGGAGGCGGAGGCGCGGGGGTTCGCAACGCGTTTCAACGTGTGGTTCAACTCAAGATTCACCCGGATGCTGGACCGGTACGATGGCACGCTCGACGCTGCCCTCCTGCGGCCGGCCGCCACCGTCATGGGCATCGCCGGGATCATCCTGTGCAGCACGGCGCTGTTTCCCCTGGTGGGGCGGTCCTATTTTCCGCGGACCGATCCGAGCCAGTTCGTGATCAACGTCAAGGCGGCCACCGGGACCCGCCTGGAGATCACAAATCAGCTGGTGGGGCGCGTCGAGCAGATCGTGCGCGAGTCGGTGCCGCCGAAGGACCTGCGCATCGTCGTTTCGAACATCGGAATCACCCCGGGTTTCTCAGCGATCTACACGCCCAATTCCGGCCCCCACACGGCCTTTGTCCAGGTCGGGCTGGAACCCGGGCACAGGCTAAGCAGCTTCCAGTACATGGATATTGTCAGGCAGCGGATGCGGCGGGAAATGCCCCAGCTGAGCGCCTATTTCCAGACCGGCGGGCTGGTTGATGCGGTGCTGAATCTTGGCCTGCCCGCTCCAATCGATATCCAAGTCGACTCGTCGGACACGATTGTGGGGCATGCTGTCGCGATGGAGATCGCGAACAAGGCGCGGGCCCTTGCCGGGGTGAACGACGTACTGGTGCCCCAGGATGTCGATTATCCCGCCCTGCAGGTGAGCATCGACCGGGGGCGCGCGGGCGAGCTCGGCCTGAGCGAAAAGGAGATTGTCGACAACATGATCACCGCCCTGACGTCAAACGGGATGATCGCCCCGAACTACTGGGTCGACCCGAAGTCGGGCAACGACTATCTGCTCACGGTCCAGTACTTCGAAAACAGCGCGAAGACCCTCGGCGATCTGGCGTCCATTCCATTGCGTGGGTCCCAGGCGTCGGAACCCACGTACCTCGATGCGGTTACCCGTGTCTCCCACATCAATTCGCCGACCGAGGTCGACCACTATCAGCTGCGCCGCGTGATCGACGTCTACGTCTCCCCCAAGGCCGAGGATCTTTCGGCGGTGACCGCGCAGCTGGAGCGCATCGTCGCCGCCACGAGCCACACGGGAAACGTTCGCATCACCCTGCGCGGTTCGGTGCAGGCGATGCGGACCTCCTTCATGAGTTTCGGCCTCGGGCTGATCCTTGCGACGCTGCTCGTGTACCTGATCCTGGTGGCGCAGTTTCAGTCGTTTTTCGATCCGCTGATCATCCTGCTTGCTGTGCCGACCGGGATAACGGGGGTCATTTTGATACTCTGGCTCACGGGAACCACCCTCAACGTGATGTCGCTCATGGGCGTCGTCATGATGGTCGGCATCGTCGCCTCGAACAGCATTCTGATCGTCGAATTCATCCGCCAGTTGCGGGCCCAGGGCAGGCCGCTTCACGAGGCGGTCTCCGTTGCCTGCCGTGTGCGCCTGCGGCCGGTCCTGATGACATCGCTTGCGACGCTGATCGGCCTGATTCCGATGGCGCTCGCCCTTGGAGCGGGAAGCGAGGCCTATGCTCCGCTCGCCCGCGCGATCATCGGGGGGCTGGCCGTCTCGGTCGTGCTGACGGTGTACGTTGTTCCGGCCGCCTACTACCTGTATTACCGCCGGCGGCAAACCGCGGGCATTCCCTCGGCGCCGGCCGGACATTCAGCGAAATTGCCCTCATGAAGACCCGCCGCCTTCACGCCCTCCTTGCCGCGTTCATGCTGTGCGCGGGCGTCCGGGCTTCCGCCGAACCGCTCACGCTGATGGAGGCGCACGCCACGGCGCTGCGCAACCATCCGCAGGTGGCGATCGCCCAGCTGCAGGAGCTCGTGGCCCAGGAGGTGGTGAAGCAGAACAGGGCGGCGTATTTTCCCACCGCCAGCGCCTTTGTGGACGCCGTGGCGGCGGGCAACCGCAACACGCGAATCCTTGCGGGAGGCCTCAACAACCCGGTGATCTACGACCGGGTGGCCGACGGCCTCGGCATCAAAGAGCTGATCACCGACTTTGGACAGACGGGCAACAGGGTCGCCAGCGCGAAGCTATCGGCCAAGGCCCAGGCAGCCAATTTCGCCGCGACCGACCAGCAGATCCTGCTGAATGTGGACATCAGCTTTTTCAGCGCACTGCAGACCCAGGCCGTGCTCAAGGTTGCGCAGGAGACGCTCAAGGCCCGCCAGCTGCTGGTCGACCAAGTGACGGCCCTGGAGAAGAACCAGCTCAGGTCGGAGCTCGACGTCAGCTTCGCCGAGGTCGGCCTCGAGCAAAGCCGGCTGATCCTGCAGAAGGCGGTGGGCGAGGCCGAGGGCGCGCAGGCCGGCCTTTCGGCAGCCCTGGGTTACCGCGACGGGCGCCACTTCGAGCTCGCCGACGTGGCCAGCCCGCCGGGCGGGATCGCCGACGCCGAGTCGCTGATCGCGACAGCGATGAACAGCCGCCCCGACCTTCAGCGTCTCCGTTACGAACAGGGCGCCGCCGACCGTTATGCCCGGGCTCAGAAGGATGAGAACTACCCGACGGTTGCCGCGATTGGCACGATCGGCAACGCGATGAGCCACGACTACCGGCTGCCTGACAAGTACGCCGCCGGAGGGATAGCCGTCGACATTCCGCTTTTTGAGGGCGGCGAGTACGTTGCAAGACAGCACGAGGCCGAGCTGAAGGCTCGGATCGCCGAGCAGGCGCTTCGGGAGCAGGAGGACAACGTCAGCCGCGATGTGCGGGTGGCCTGGCTCAACTTCAATTCCGCCGTGCAGCAGTTCCGGACGACCGAGCAGCTCTTGAAGCACGCGAACCAGGCTTACGCCCTGGCCGAGGCGCGGTACAGGATCGGCAGCAGTTCGATCGTCGAACTGACCGACGCCCAGGTCAACGCGACCTCGGCGCAGATATCCGAAGCAAACGCCCGTTACGGCGAATTCATCGAACGGGCGCTGCTTGACTACGAAATCGGGATCCTGCGGTAGCGCCGGTCTTTGTGCGCACGCCTTAGGAGCCTCCGGCTACTGGCCGCAATTTCTCAGTGCTTTAGGGCCGGCCGCAAGGCTGGCCCCTACCGCGATGAAATCCGTGCAAATTCGCGATCACCCGGATCATCCGTGCCGCCTTTCCTGGATCGTAACAATACCGCCACGAAAGCGTAACACGGCTCGGGCACCATGCCGTCGCCAGAATACGACAAAGCGATCCATCAACACATAACTGACTACGCTATGCTCACAAACAAGCTGTTAAGATCGGCGCTGCTCGGCGGCGCGATTCTCACCGCATGCTCGGCTTTTGCCCAGCAGGACCCGACCAAGGCGCTGCTCGACCTACTCGTCAAGAAAGGCTACGTCTCCCAGACGGAGGCTGAAAGCCTGAGGGCCCAAGCCCAGGCGAATGCGGCCGCTGCTGCGCAAGCCGCTCCATCGTCCATGGGGTCATCCGCGCCGGTTCCCGCCGGCGCCGTCGCCTCCGTGCCGACCGGCCAGTCGCCGTTGTCGTTCAAGATCGGCACCGCCGACTTTACGCCCCTCGGCTTCCTGGATTTCACGGGAGTCTACCGGTCGACCCTGAACGGCGGCGACATTGGCTCGAGCTTTGGGTCATTCCCGTACGGCAACACGGCTTCCGGACAGTTGTCTGAAACCCGCTTCAGCACGAAGAACTCCCGGCTGGGGCTGAGGATTGATTCCAAGGTCGGCGACTGGAAGGTCCTGGGCTATGTGGAGACGGACTTTCTTGGCAACGCCGCCACGAATGTCAATGTGGCAAGCAACTCAGACGTGCTGCGCATGAGGGTGTTCTTCGTCGATCTGAAAAGCGGCCAGTGGGAGTTCCTCGCCGGCCAGGACTGGAGCATGATGACCCCGAACCGGAAGGGCCTGTCACCGATTCCCGGAGACATATTCTTCACGCAGGACGTGGACACGAACTACCAGGTCGGCCTTGTCTGGGGTCGCACCCCGCAGGTCCGCGCTGTCTACCACGCAACCGACGAGTGGACATTCGGCATTTCCGCCGAAAATCCCGACCAGTATGTCGGCAGTGCTGTGACCGTGCCTTCCAACTTCACCGCGACGCAGGTGGACCAGGGGGCGAACGGAACAGCGACCCCCAATGTCGTCCCGGACATCATCGCGAAGATGGCCTTCGATACGAAGTTTGGCAATCTCCCCTTCCACGCCGACATGGCCGGCCTTTACCGCGACTTCAGGATCAACACTTATGCTCCCGCAAGCGGAATCAACGCCGACTCAAGCGCGACCGGCTACGGCGGTTCGTTCAACATGAACATCGGCCTGGCTCCGAACTTCTCGCTGATTGAAAACGCCTTTGCCGCCAAGGGCGGCGGCCGCTACATATCGACCGGCCTCGGGCCCGACTTCATTGTCACACCGCCCGACGCCAGCGGCGTCGACAACATCGACCTGATCTACTCCTATGCCGACATGCTCGGCTTTGAATGGGATGCCGTGCCGACAACCAAGATCTACGGCTACTACGGATCGGCGCATTTTGGCTCCCGCACCGCCAAGCAGGGCGCCACGTGGATCGGATACGGCTTCCCAACCTCCGCGGTCACCAATAACAAGCTGATCGAGGAGTACACGCTCGGCCTGGCGCAGGTCCTTTGGAAGAGCCCAACGGCAGGCGACCTCAAGTTCCTCGCTCAATATTCCTACCTCGACCGCGATCCGTGGTATGTCGCCGCTGGAACGCCGGCCAGCGCACACATCAATATGTTTTACGTCGACCTTCGCTACGACCTGCCCTGAGCGGGCCTCAAATCGCACGGAATTCGCGCCGGCGCGGGGCGTACAGGCCGGCACCTTTTCCAACGTCTCCGCTGACTTTCCCCCTCTGACTCTAGCATTCCCAACTGACCAATCATGAAAAAACTGACATCATTTCTTTCCATGGCCGCCTGCGTGCTCGCGGCCTGCTCGAAGCCGGCCTCCACGCCCGCCTCCGCCCAGCTCCTCATCAACGGCGCCGGCGCCACCTTCCCGCAGCCGATCTACACCAAGTGGTTCGACGAATACGCGAAAGTGGATCCGTCGGTGCGCTTCAACTACCAGGGCATCGGCTCCGGCGGAGGTCAGAACCAGATCATTTCCGAAACGGTCGATTTCGGCGCCTCGGACGGCCCGATGACGGATGCGAAGCTCGCGACCGCGCCGCGCACACTCTGGCACATCCCGACGGTTGCCGGGGCGGTTGTGGTGAGCTATAACATTCCCGGAAATCCCAAGCTCAAGCTGGACGGTCCCACGCTCGCGGGCATTTTCCTCGGTCATATCACAAAGTGGAACGATCCGGCCATCGCCGGCCAGAACGCCGGCACCGACCTGCCGGGGCAGGACATCATCGTCGTCCACCGTTCCGACGGCAGCGGCACGAGCTACTGCTTCACCGACTATCTGAGCAGCGTGAGCCCTGAATGGAATTCGAAGGTCTCCAAGGGCGTCTCGGTGAACTGGCCGACGGGGCTCGGCGGGAAGGGAAACGCGGGCGTTGCCGGGCAGATCAAGCAATCCCCGGGTTCGATCGGCTACGTGGAACTTGCCTATGCCATCGGCAACAGCCTTCCCTACGCCGACCTGAAGAATTCGTCCGGCAACTACGTGACTGCGACCATCGATTCGGTGGTCGCCGCACTCGCCTCGGCGACGATACCGGAAGACTTCCGATTCTCGATGGTCAATGCTCCGGGACCCGATGCGTATCCGATCTCCACGGCCACGTGGCTTCTCGTCTATCAGCAGCTCACGGACCACGCCAAGGGAGAGAAACTCGTTCAGTTCCTCAAGTGGGCCTTCACCGATGGCCAGAAGATGGCGGCTTCCCTCAACTACGCACCGCTGCCGGCCGCCGTCCAGACCCGGGTCCTTGCTCGGATCGACCAAATCAAGTACTAGTCCGCAACCCTGCAGTTCGCGGGCCGAGACTGCCAAAGCGCTCCGGCGGATAGGGCAGGCTCGGCCCGCAGAGCGGCCGGGTTACGATCAAATCGCGGGCAATTCGCACTTGCCGTCCGGACCCGTACGACGGAGCGTGCGAGCCGAGCAGAATCCATGGCTGAAATCACCCAATCGTCCGCAGTTCCTGCGCTGAAGAACGCAAGGAGTGGCTGGCCCGACCTGTCCTTCCGCTGGCTTGCGCTGCTGGCCGCCATGACGATCATAGTACTGATCGTCCTCGTGGGGTGGGAGCTCTATCACGGCGCGCGCCTTGCGATCGCGCAGTTCGGCCCTGGCTTCCTGGTCAAGTCGAATTGGAACCCCGTGCTGGATGACTATGGCGCCCTCCCGTTCATCTATGGAACGCTCGTTTCGTCGCTGCTGGCTCTATTGATCGCCGTACCGCTGGGGGTCGCGACGGCGCTGTTCCTTACCGAGATGGCGCCGGTGCGCATCCGGCAGCCCGTCATCACGGTTGTCGAGATGCTCGCGGCGGTGCCGAGCGTCATTTTCGGGCTCTGGGGCGTGTTCATTCTGGTACCCTGGCTTCGGGATCATCTTTTCCCCTGGTTGAGGGCGACGCTGGGCTTCCTGCCGATCTTCAGCGGGCCGATTTACGGCCTGAGCATGCTGGCGGGCGGGATCATCGTGGCCATCATGATCCTGCCGATCGTGACTTCCGTTTCACGCGAGATCCTGCGATCCGTCCCCGATCTCCAGCGCGAGGCAGCCTACGCTCTCGGGGCGACTCACTGGGAAGTGATCCGGATCGCCGTATTGAGCTACGCGCGTCGGGGTCTTTTCGGTGCCGTGGTTCTCGGCCTCGGCCGGGCGCTCGGCGAGACGATGGCCGTCACGATGGTGATCGGCAACCGACCCCAGATCGCCGTGTCGCTCTTCGCGCCGGGATACACCCTGGCGAGCGTCATCGCCAACGAGTTCACCGAAGCGACGAGCCCCCTTTACCTGAATTCGCTTTTCGAACTGGGCCTCGTCCTCCTGGCAATCACCTTCATCGTCAATGCGGTCGCCCAACTCATGCTGCGCACGCTGACGGGCGGAGGAACGGGAAAGACCTGATGAGCGAAGCCGACACAATCGCCGCATGCCGCCCGAGCCTGCGCCAGCAGAAACAGCGGCGGGTAACGAGCCTCGCTGTGACATGGCTCATGGGTGCGAGCGCCCTTCTCGTCATGACGCCGCTTTTCCTCGTCCTCTATTTCCTGATTCGCGAGGGAGCCTCCTCCATTGACTGGAACTTCTTCACCCAGCTTCCCAAACCAACGGGCGAGACCGGAGGGGGAATGGCCAACGCGATCGTCGGCACCCTGGTGCTGCTCGCCATGGGGGCTGTCATCGGAGTGCCGGTTGGAGTCATGGGGGGCGTGTATCTGGCAGAATACGGCGCGGAGACCGCCAATTACTGGATCCGCTTCACCGCAGACGTCCTGAACGGCATCCCCTCGATTGTCTGGGGAATGGTCGTGTACGCCATGCTGGTCCTGCCATTCAAGGGTTTCTCAGCTTACGCCGGAGGGGTCGCCCTCGGCCTCATGATGATCCCGCTTGTCATGCGGACCACCGAGGAGGTGCTTCTGCTCGTGCCGCAGAGCTACCGGGAAGCAGGGCTCGCTCTCGGTATAGCCCGCTGGAAGATAATCACTGTAATAGTCATCAAGACGGCGCTAAAGGGCATCATAACGGGCATACTTGTCGCCCTGGCGCGGGTCGCCGGAGAGACTGCGCCGCTTCTTTTCACGGCGCTTGGAAACAACTTCTGGAGTCACAATCTGAGCCAGCCGATCGCGGCCCTGCCGTTGCAGATATTCACCTATGCCATGTCCGCATCCGACGACTGGCACCGCCAGGCGTGGGCCGGGGCGCTTGTCCTCATGCTCATGATCCTGTCAATTAACATCCTTGTCCGCTTGCTCTCGCGGGGCAAGTCGGCCAGTTGACCTCAATCCGCGTCTCGCATGCCCGATGTATCAATAGCGCCTCCGCCGGCAGCCACCCGGCCCTCAGCTCCCGTCGCAACGCCAAAATCGCCGGCGCCGGAGGAATCGCCCGCCTTCGATATCCGCGGCTTCTCCCTCTGGTACGGGGCCCGGCAGGCTCTAAACGACGTGACGATCAAGATTCCTGCGCGCCGCGTGACGGC
Source organism: uncultured Verrucomicrobiae bacterium (assembly GCA_963747795.1). GTDB lineage: Bacteria > Verrucomicrobiota > Verrucomicrobiia > Opitutales > Opitutaceae > Palsa-1447. The sequence goes on along the minus strand of CAVVGS010000020.1, from coordinate 53,504 downwards.
GATCATCGGGCCGAGCGGCTGCGGGAAATCCACCTTCCTGCGGGCGCTTAACCGCATGCACGAGGTGACCCCCGGAACCCGCATCGAGGGCTCGCTTAAACTCTTCGGGGACGACCTCTACGGTCCCGGCGTCGATCCGGCCTCCGTCAGGCGGCGGGTGGGGATGGTCTTCCAGAAGTCCAATCCGTTCCCGACGATGTCGATCGAGGAGAATGTCCTGGTCGGGCTGCGCCTGAACGGCGTCCGCGACCGCGTTTTCCTGAGGGAACGCCTTGAGGAGTCCCTTCGCCTGTCCGCCCTTTGGGACGAGGTCAAGGAACACCTGCACCGTCCCGGCGTGAGCCTCTCGGGCGGCCAGCAGCAGCGGCTCTGCATAGCCCGGGCCCTGGCGGTCCAGCCCGAGGTGCTCCTCATGGACGAGCCCTGCTCGGCTCTGGATCCGATAGCGACGGCGCGGATCGAGGAACTGATTCAGCTCTTGCGCGAGAAATTCACGGTTGTGATTGTGACGCACAACATGCAGCAGGCGGCACGAAGCTCGGACAGGACGGCGTTCTTCTATCTCGGCCGCCTCATCGAGTTTGGCGACACCCGCAACCTGTTCACCAACCCCTCCAATCCGCAGACCGAGGCATACGTCTCGGGGCGATTCGGATAAGATCCCATGACACACTACGCCGAAGAGCTGGAAGGCCTGAAGGAGACCCTGCTTTCGATGGCGAGCCAGGCCGAATCAGCGGTCGCCAAAAGCATCCGCGCCCTGGTCGAACGCGACGACATGATCGCCCGCCAGGTGATCGACGCCGACAACGAACTCGACGAACTGGAGGTCAAAATCGATGACGCGGCGATCCACCTTCTCGCCAAGGCGCCGCTCGCGACCGACCTGCGGCTGACGGCGGTCGCCATGAAGATCTCGCAGAACCTCGAGCGTATCGGGGATTCCGCCGTCACGATCGCCCGCAGGTCGATCGATCTCGGAACCGAGCCCCAGCTCAAGCCATACGTGGACATCCCCCGGATGTGCTCCATGTCGCTCGAAATGCTGCGCGACGCGATCACGGCCTTCATCAACCGCGACCCGGAAAAGGCCCGCCGCGTCATCCCCCGAGACATTGACGTCGACAATCTCAACCGCCAGCTGCACCGCGAACTTGCCAGCTTCATGGTCGAGCGGCCCCCGACCATCTCCCGCTGCCTCAACTTGATGACGATATCGAAGACCCTCGAGAGGATCGCCGACCATGCGACGAATGTCGCCGAGGAGGTGGTCTACCTCTACGAGGCCGTGGATATCCGCCATTCCGTCCACAAATCGAATGAAGCCGAAAATCCTAATCGTTGACGATGAGGCTGACGCGCTCGAAGTTCTCGGATTCAAGCTGCGCGAAGCCGGCTTTGCGCCCATATTCGCCAAGGATGGGACCCGCGCCCTGACGGCCGCCCGAAACGAGCGCCCGGACCTCATGGTGCTCGACCTCATGCTTCCCGAAGTCGACGGCCTGGAGGTGTGCAAGATCCTCCGGCGCGATCCGGCGACGGCGAACATGCCGATCCTCATGCTGACGGCCCGCGCTGCCGAAATGGACCGCGTCATCGGCCTGGAGCTCGGCGCGGACGACTACGTGACCAAGCCATTCAGCCCGCGCGAGCTAGTGCTGAGGATCAGGAAACTCCTCGCCCGTACCCAGGCGCCCGACGACGGAAGCACTCATCTGCGGCTTGGGGAGATCGACATCGATGTGCCCCGCCACATCGTGCAGGTTTCCGGGGAGGCGATTCTGCTCACGGTCACCGAGTTCAACCTGCTCGAAATCCTCGCCAGGAGGCGCGGCCGCGTCCAATCGCGCGACCGGCTCCTCCAGGACGTCTGGGGCTATGAGAACCCGATTGACAGCCGGACAGTCGACACCCACATGCGCCGGCTGCGCGAGAAACTGGGAGGCGCCTCGCGCTACCTTGAGACAGTGCGCGGCGTGGGATACCGGTTCACGGCGGAACCCTGATCCTGGCCGATGTTCATCACTGCGATTCTCCTCACGATCGCCGCAGCCGCAGGCTTCGGCTGGTGGTGGGAGCGCAGGCGGGGCATCGCCGCCGAGGCGAGGCACTGCGCCGAAATCGCGCACCAGCGCGCGCAACGCGAGGCCGAATTGCGCGAGCAGACCCAGAGGACGGCCGCACTGTTCGATCGGATGGTCGAGGGCCTGATCGTCGTCGGCACAGGCGGGGAGATCCGCCTCGCCAATCGCGCCGCGGGATCCCTTTTCGGCTTCGAATTGCCCGCGACCGGCCGCACGCTGCTTGAAACCGTGCGGCACCATGAAGTGTCCGCAGTCGCGGCCCGGCTGGACCGGGAGTCGGAGGTCCTGGGGCACGACCTGCGGATCGACGGGGTGGGGGCGCCGCGATTCCTCCAGATCAACGCCCTTGCCCTGCGCGACCGCACGGGCAGGCACGACGGGGCGATACTGGTCTTCCACGACCTGACGCGCCTGCGCGAGCTCGAGGCCGTGCGGCAGGAGTTTGTGGCCAATGTGAGCCACGAACTTCGCACCCCCCTTTCTCTCATCAAGAGCGCGGCCGAGACCCTTCTGGACGGCGGCAAGGAGGACCCGCCGACACTGGGGCGTTTCCTCGAGATCATCGACCGCCACGCCAACCGGCTGACGCTTTTGATCGACGACCTCCTGCTTCTGTCGACCCTCGACTCCGGACGGATGCGCCTGCAACCGCAGCCGGTCGCCCTGCGCTCTGCCGTCCAGGAGGTGGTGGAGGATTTTTCAGCGCGGGCCCTCCGCCGCGGCACGAGCCTCGTCAACGATGTCCCCCTGGCCCTGGTCGCCAGGGCCGACCCGGACCGGCTTCGCCAGGTGCTTTCCAACCTCGTCGACAACGCGATCAAATACGGCCGCATGGAGGGCCGGACCGTCCTTTCAGCTGCGGCGAGGGCGGATGGGATGGTCGAAATCAACGTTCAGGACGACGGCCCGGGAATACCGCCCGAGGCCCAGTCGCGAATCTTCGAGCGATTTTACCGGGTGGACAAGGCGCGCTCCCGCGAACAGGGAGGCACGGGCCTCGGCCTTGCAATCGTCAAGCACGTCGTGCAGGCCCATGGCGGCGAAGTGCGGGTCGAAAGCGCCGCGGGAACGGGAACAACGTTCCGCTTCACCCTGCCGCAGGCATCAAAATAGCCGAAAGAGCCGGACGAAGAGGTATCCGAGCAGGCCCGCAACCGGCAGCGTCAGGACCCACGCCCAGACGATCCGCTCCACGATTCCCCACTTGACGGCGCTGAGCCGCTTGGTCGCGCCGACTCCCATGATCGACGTCGCGATGACGTGGGTCGTTGAAACCGGAACGCCAAACCGGGATGCGACTGTAATGACGATCGAGGCTGTCGCCTCGGCGGCGAATCCGTGGACGGGCTGAAGCTTCACGATTCGCTGCCCCATCGTGCGGATGATCCTCCAGCCGCCCGCCGCAGTGCCCGCGGCCATCGTTGCAGCGCAGAGCAGGATCACCCAATGGGGAACGACCTTGAACTCAGTGATGCGCAGGAACCCCGCCCAGGAGGGGAGGTCCCGGAATGCGCCGGCCTGCGTGCCCGTGAACAGCGCCAGTGTTATGATGCCCATCGTCTTCTGGGCGTCGTTCGAGCCGTGGCTCAGGCCCATGAATCCGGAGCTGCCCAGCTGCGCGACGCGGAAGAACCTCGAGACGGACCGCGGTCTCGCGCGCTGGAGGGCCGCCGTCATGAAAGACATCAGGATGAAGCCGCCGACAAAACCGAGCACGGGCGAGGCAAGCATCGGGAACACAACCTTGGGCCAAAGTCCGCTCGACCACCTAAGGACGCTCCAGTCGCCGCCGGATGTCGCCAGGGCCGCTCCGCAGAGACCGCCGATCAGGGCATGGCTCGAACTCGACGGTAGCCCGAGCCACCAGGTGATGAGGTCCCAGATGATTGCGCCCAGCAGGGCGCTGAGGACGGTCGACATCGTCACGACGTGGGTGTTGACGATGCCAGTCCCTATGGTCGTCGCCACCGCCTGGCCTGCAAATGCGCCGACCAGGTTCCAGAACGCCGCCCAGAGCACGGCCACCCGCGGCGTCAGGACCTTGGTCGAGACCACCGTGGCGATCACGTTGGCCGTGTCGTGCAAGCCGTTGATGTACTCGAAGGCTACAGCTGCGAGCAGCACGAGCAAAAAGAGCGTCATGCGCGGCGGAGGTCAGGAGTTCTTGAGTGCGATCTGGACGACCACATTGCCGGCGTTCCGGCAGCGGTCGACCGCCTGCTCTATCATTTCATAGATCTCCTGAAGAATGATCAGCTCCTTCGCATCGCACGGCCTCTTGTAGAGGTCCCTCAGGACGCCGAGCATGACCTTGTCGGCCTCGCCCTCGGCGAACTGAAGTCGGTCATTGGCAGCGCCTATCTTTGTCGTATTGGCCCCATCCCGCAGCTGCTTGACCATGAAGGCCACCGAATCGGCCGCCTGCAGCATTAGCTCCGCCTGGCGCCGGAAGCCTCCGTCCGCGATCGGGTAGGGGCAGATCGAGATCCGTTCGACTATCTTTTCGACCTGCTTGGGTATCCGATAAAGGGCAAAGGAGAGCTCCTCGAGATCCTCCCGGTCGATCGGCGTGACAAACGTGCGGCTCAAGGCCGCCGTCATCTCATGCCGTATCCTCTTCTCCTTGCGCCGCGTATGAATGAAGTCGTCGACGTTCGGCGGGGTTCCGCCGACGGCCAGGCTCTGCAGGTAGCGGCTGAAGAGTTCGACGCTGGAACGGGCCTCCTCCGCGGCGGACTCCAGCAAATCGAAGAAACGGTCATCTTTGCCCAAGAGCTTCTTGAGGGAAAACATGGAAGCCGCATGTTACGTTCTTGTTACGGCTTTGGCGATGCGAAATGCGGCATGACGCGGTTGAGATCCGGGGAATTCGGGCCTGTTCGAGTCAGAGCTGCCCAATCCCCGGAATGCCCGCCAATCCGGGCCAGGCGGGATCCCAGCCCGTCCTGGCCCAGGAGGCGGGCAGGAGGGCAGCTATTCCCCTCACAGGCCGGAATTTCCCGGATCTCAACAGCTTTCCAGCCGCCGGTTCAGCCCTTGCCCCTTAGGCGCAGCCAGAGCAGGCCGAGCCGCTCGTGGACGGCGTGGGTGCTGCGCTCCAGCGACTCGACGTCCCAGCCAAAGTCATCGAGTCCAAGGCCCGGAGTCGGCTTGGCCGAGTAATCGACGGGGCAGGGCAGTGCGTCGACGTGCGCATCCCGGAAGAGCGCCGCGGCCCTGGGCATGTGCCAGGCCGACGTGACCAGGGCAACTCTGGCCTCTCCGGCCAGCGCCTTCACCGCATTGGCCTCATCCTCGGTGTCGCGCGCGGTGTCGATCAGCTGTATCCGGCTGCGCTCGATCCCAAGGGAAACGGCTGCCTGGGCCACGACCGAAGCGTGGGTCGAATGGCTGCCATCCCCGGGACCGCTCACGATCAGCCGGGCGCCTGGCATGAGCCGCAGGATGCGCACCGCCTCCGTGATTCGGGCGAGCGAGGGCGGCCATAGCTTGTTTGTCGCAGAAAGCCCGGGAAGGTCCCCATGACCGCCCCCGAGGACGACGACAAACCGGCAGCTCGCCAGCTCCGGGGGGATCGCCGCCGCGGAATCGAACTCAGGGAGGGCCGGATAAAGTTCCTCCAGCGGGCGCACGAGCCAGGTGCTGACCGTGACGTTGCCCAAAAGCAGAAGCAGGAGCGCCACAGCCGTGAGAAGCCGGCGGCCCAGGCGGGCCCTCCTTTCAGAGCGCATCAGGCACCAGGCGGCCACGATCAGGACGAGGCAAACGGGCAGCGGCATGAGCCAGTACGAGATGATTTTTTTGAGCGAGAAGAGCATGAAATCGCGGATGACAGTGCGCTTTATCCAGCCGGCGCACAATCTCCATGTCGCGTTATTGTCGTTGAAATCGCCCGCCGGCGAGGAGAACTTTAGCCCGCTGTTTTTCCCCCGAAAGCGACCTTGCAACTCCGGTTGCGAGACAAACCCTTATGCCCTCGATGCCCCAGCCAGCCACTCCCCCGCCTGCCGCCACCCTGAGAACCGGCCTTTTCAGGACCCCGGACGGGAAGAACTACATCGTCATCTTCATCCTCGTATCCTCGCTATTCCTCCTCTGGGGATTCTGCAACGGGATGATCGATACGATGGACAAGCATTTCCAGGAGGTGCTCCACCTGAGCCTGGCCCAGTCCGCCTGGGTGCAATTCGCGCACTATCTCGGCTACTTCCTCATGTCGCTTCCCGCCGGCTGGCTTGCGATGAAGCTGGGCTACAAGGGTGGGCTAATCATGGGGCTGCTCATCGTCGCCGCGGGCGGCTTCTGGTTCATACCGGCGACCCACATTGCGGCATTCTGGGCGTTTCTTCTCGGCGTATGCCTGATCGCCTCGGGCCTCACATTCCTGGAAACGATCGCCAATCCCTATACGACCGTCCTTGGGGACAAGCGCTACGGCGCCGCCCGGATAAACCTGGCGCAAACCTGCAACGGAGCCGGCTGGATATTCGGCCCGATTGCGGGGAGTCTTTTCTTTTACTCGACCGACTCGGCCGGCAGGAGCACGGGCAGCGAAACGCTCTGGATACCCTATGCCCTGGTCGGCGTTGTCGTGGTCGTCCTCGCGGCAATCTTCTTCTTTGTCAACGTGCCCGACATCAAGCCGAAGGACGAGTACCACCTGGACGAACCCGATCAGGACGGCTCCGCCGCCAAGGGGCCGGACAGAGAGGTGAACCGGGGACTCGTCTACTGCCTGCTCCTGATCAATGCGATCGTCCTCGTATGTGCGATCGGGATGATCAGCTGGGTGATCCTTGTGAGCCTGGGGATGACTGAGGCGACCCTGTGGCGGACGGTCGGCATCGGAGGCGCCGCCGCGATTGCCGTCGCAGCCCTGGCCCTTGTTCCGATCACGCGGAAGATCTCGCACCACAGCATCTGGACCCATCCCCACTTCACCTCGGCGACCCTCGCCCAGTTCTTCTACGTCGCCGGCCAGTCCGGAATCTTCAGCTTTCTGATCAACTACATGACCTCCGAAGTCCCGGCGCTCCCGTCGTCATGGGCCTCGGGCTGGCTCGGCTCCTGGTTCAGCGTCTCCAACGGGGTGACCCATTTCAGCGATGCGGGTGCTGCGGGTCTGGCGTCTGTCGGTTACGGTTTCTTTCTGGCCGGCCGTTTTTCGGGCGCCGCGATTCTCACCAAGTATTCCGCGCACAAGGTCCTGGGCCTTTACGGAGTCATCAACGCGTGCATATGCCTTTTGATCCTCCTAAAGCTCGGCTGGGTCTCGGTAGGCTGCGTCTTCCTGAGTTACTTCTTCATGTCGGTCATGTTCCCGACGATCTTTGCCCTGGGTATTTTCGGTTTGGGCGCCCGCGCAAAACGGGCCTCCTCCTTTATCGTGATGGCGATCATGGGCGGGGCGATCCTCCCAAAGCTCATGGGCTACATCGCCGACAAGCACGGCATGTCCCGGGGATTCATAGTTCCGCTCGTCTGCTTTGGAATCGTGGCCCTTTACGCCTTTTCGTGGCCCAGCCTGAGCAAGTCCGACGGGCTTGCCGGGGCGTCCCCCGTCAAGGGGCATTGACGCCTGACCCGGCGAGGCAAACCTGACCTGCCGGACCATGACCCGGGAAATCCAGCCCTGGTGGCGCTCGTTCAACCGGCAGCACTGGTTCGTTTTCGCCGCAGCATCGCTCGCGTGGCTTTTCGACTGCCTGGACCAGCAGATGTTCAACCTGGGCCGCGACGGCGCGGTGGAGCAGCTGCTTGGCGATCCAGCGCGTGCAACGGAATTTGCCTCCTACACAACCGCATTCCTCCTGATGGGCTGGGCGGTCGGCGGCCTCATCTTCGGCTCGCTGGGCGACCGATTCGGGCGGGCCCGGATTCTCGGGATCACGCTTCTCATCTATTCGGTTGGAACGGGCCTCAGCGCTTTCGCCTCGAGTTTCCAGGAATTTTGCGCCTGCCTGTTCTTCACGGGACTTGGCGTCGGCGGGGTCTTCGGCCTGGCCGTGGCGCTTGTCGCCGACAGCGTCTCGGATGAGGCGCGGGCCCCGGCCCTGGGCCTGCTGCAGTCATTCTCAACCTGCGGCAACATCCTCGGCGCATTTATCGGCATGGGAATCGGTCTCCTCGCCGCGGCAAGCCTGCTGCCCTTTGGCCTGAGGCCCTGGCAGGCGCTCTTCCTTGTCGGCGCCATACCGGCTTTCATTTGCATCTTCCTGATCCTGCGGCTGCCGGAGCCCGAACGCTGGGTCAGGGCCAGGGCCGAGGGGGCCAGGCGCGGGGTCAAGTTCGGCTCCTACGCGAAGCTTCTCACCCATCCGCGCTGGTCGCGGCACGCCTGGTACGGCCTGGTCTTCTGCTGCGCCGGGATCATCGGCCTTTGGGGCCTGGGCAATTTCCATCCGCAGATTGTCCGCTCGATCGTCGAGAATCACCTGATCCAGTCCCACCTTTCGCCCGACGCCATGGCGAGCCGGAAGGCCTACTGGAGCTCGGTCGGCCTTCTCATGCAGAACATCGGGGGATTTTGCGGGATGATGACGATGGCCAAGCTCGCGCAGACCTGGGGGCGCCGCCAGGCCCTCGCCGTGGCGCTGCTTCTCTCTTTCCTGTCGACACTGCTCGTCTTTCGCTGCCTGAGGGAATTCAGCCAGATCTTCTGGATGCTCCCGATCATGGGCTTTGGCCAGCTCGGCGTCTTCTCGGTCTATGCCATCTATCTGCCCGAGCTGTTTCCAACGAGCCTCCGCAGCACCGGCACGAGCTTCTGCTACAATTTCGGCCGGCTTGCGGCGGCAAGCGCCCCATTCACGATAGGGCGGATGACAAAGGCCCTCGGCGGCAATATCGAGGGCTTCCGCACCGCGGGATCCTGGGTCAGCCTCGTCCTCCTGCTCGGGCTGGTCGTCCTTCCCTTTCTTCCGGAAACCCGCAATCAGCCGCTGCCCGAGGAATGACCGGCCGGAGCGCTGCGGTGTTTCTTCAGACGCCCAGTTGCCGAGCGATCTGGGCCATCGTCACTCGGGGCATGCTGGGCACTTACAGAAGGCGTCCTTGACCGTCAAGTCGCCTCGCAGGGCTTTTCGCCGCGATCCGGATAGCGGCTGAGCCGCCCCTTACCTGGCCGAGAACTTGAAGACGGTCGTAGACCTGTAGGTCTCGCCCGCCTTCAGGACATAGGAGGGAAAATTGGGCTGGTTGACCGAGTCGGGGAAATGCTGCGTCTCAAGGCAAAAGGCTCCGTATTGCTTGTAGGCGACACCCTTCTTCCCGACGAACGTGCCGTCGAGAAAATTGCCGCTGTAGAATTGAACGCCGGGTTCGGTGCTGTACACTTCCATGATCCGACCGGACTTGGGGCCGACCACCCGCGCGACGAAGCCCAGCTGCCCGCCGCCACCGTTTACGACATAGTTGTGGTCGTATCCCTTCGGGTTGCCGCCCACCTGAAGAAGCCGGGCTCCGATCGCCGTCGGCTTTCGGAAATCCATGGGCGTCCCGGCGACAGGGGCGAGTTCGCCGGTCGGAATCAGTGTCGAATCCACGGGAGTGTACCTGTCGGCGTTGATCGTCAGCAGCTCGTCCTGGATTCCTCCATTCTCCGGCCCGTCGAGGTTGAAGTAGCTGTGGTTGGTCACATTGACCGGCGTAGCCGCGTCGGTCGACACGGCATAGTCGATCTTAAGCGAATCGTCCTCGCCGAGGGTGTAGGTCACGTCCACATGGCAATTCCCGGGATACCCCTCCTCGCCGTCCTTGCTCAGATAGCTGAACTTCACGGCTGACCCGCTCTGCGCCGCAACGGGCGCCGCGTCCCAGACCACCTTGTCGAAACCCTTGAGTCCGCCATGGAGGTGATTGGGGCCGTCATTGACGGCGAGCTGGTAGCTCTTGCCGTCGAGAGTGAACCGGCCCTTCGCGATCCGATTGCCCACCCGGCCGACGATTGCGCCGAAGTAGGGCACCTTTGGCTGATACCCCTTCAGATCGTCGAACCCGAGGACAATGTCGCCAAGCCTGCCCTGCCGGTCGGGCACGTCGATCGCGGTTATCGTGGCCCCGCGGGTCATGATCTTGACCGTTACGCCGTGCGTGTTTGTGAGGGTGTAAAGGTCGACGGCCTTTCCGTCGACGGTTCCGAAAGGCTGTTTCTCAACGCGGGTGTTCTTCATGGGTAAATCGCTGTCCGCGGCAAAAGCGGGGGCTCCGATGAGGGGGGCCATGGCTGAGAAAACAAGGGCCGCGAGATGGGTTTTAAATCGGGACATGGGGATTCGGGGGTTGATTGCGTTGGAAACAGGCGGGCTTCACAAGGGCTAGCGCGCTGGAGGGCCGGTTTCGACGATTGGCGAGCTTGACAGTCAAGCGGCATCCGCAGTTCAGGGCGCGGCGGACTGCACCGGAACGGCATCGGTTTTTGCCGGCGCCAGATTCTGCCGGATCAAGTCCTTGATGAATGCGTAATAATTGCAGCCCTCGTTCAGAACCTCGGTCCGCCCGTCCCCCGTCACGATCGTGAACCGGCACACCCGGATCGTGTTCTCTATCTGGTAGAGCCACTTCGAATTCTGCTGGTCCGGGACAAAGCTCGCGCCCCTTACCTTCCAGTGACCGTTCTCCAGCTTGACCGTGCCGGCCTGGTACAGGGTCACCGGCGCCTCGTCGGAAATGTCCTCGACCTTGACGCTTCGGGGAGCGGCCCCGTGCTTGACCTCGAACTCGAAAACATAGGTCGCCGTCTTCGTCTTGGGGTCGAACTGCATCACCGCGGAGTCGACCTTGAAATCCTCATTTTCCGCATGGACGATTCCTCCCTGGATGAGTTCGAGCGGCACCGTGTCCCCCCCGGAGATGGGAACATTGACCCAGAATGATCCGGTGGTGCAGCCGGCAAGAAGGGCTAGGCCGGCAATGGATAGGTATTTGCGAAACACTAGACTAGTTCGCCCCAAATCCGCCCCAACCACAAGGAAATCATTTCATCGGTCTCCGTGGCAACCGAATCCTGCCATCCGAAACGCCATCTGTTCACACCTCGCATGCCGTCTTTGCCTATCCGGCTGCTGTCGATCGGGCAGAGCCTTGTTCGCGTTTCTTCCTCCCAGGAACGTGATCCTGTGCTATATTCGATATCGCCTGACTTGGATTCGTTGACAACGGCCCCGCATGGCCAAAAATCCGCCATCAACAACCTTTGACCACTGCAATTCCTAACAATCCTGCCCACGTGTTGAACCTTAGGCGACTCAAGGTTCTCGCGGTCCTTCTGGTGTTGTCCAATTTGATTCTGGGCGGAGTCAGCGTGCATCTGATCCGCCGCTTGAACCAGCAGTACTCGACTCTGGTCGAGTCCAGCATGGGGGGCCTGAGCGAAGTGCGAGGGGCGGGACGACAGGCCAGCCTGGTTTTTCGAACCACCGTGGCGGCCCTGGTGACCGACGACCCGACGGAATGCTCGGCCGAGATCGGCAGGGCACGGGGAGCGGAGATGGAGGGGCGGAAGCTGAGGGAGGCGATCCTGGCCATGGACGTCTTTCGGCAAAACACCGAACTCCGCCTCGAGTACGAGGCCGTGGGCAAGGAATTCGACGCCGTTGTGGACGACCTTCTGCCGCGAATCACCGCGGACGACACTGCGGCGAGGGAAAGGGTCCGATTCATGAAACTGGAATCCCTCTACGATCGTTTCACCACGGTGAACTCAAGGATCTCGGATTCCTTGGGGTCGCGCGCCGGCGAGTTAAGCACCACTTATTCGTCGCAGACGAACCGGGAAACGATGGCGATAATCGGCTTTGCGGGATGGCCCCTCGTGCTCGCGGCGGGTCTTGTGTTTCTGACGGCGATCGTCGTCCTTGTGATGATTCTTGCTTTTCGGCGGGAGATCGCCGCAGACGAACCTTGAGAGGCGGGGAGCCCCGCTCTCTGTCAGTCAAATGGTGCCAGGGGCGGGGATTGAACCCGCGGCCAAAGGCTTATGAGTCCTCTGCTCTACCACTGAGCTACCCTGGCTTCTTGCTAATTTAACGTAACTTACAAAAGTATCATCGAGTTTAACTTGCTTCTTATACATCGCTTTTATACATCCGTTGCGTGAAATCGGAGCAATCGGGAAAAGCGACGGACAAGACCTGGGTTTACGTCGAACCTTACCTGTATAAGAACGCGAACAGTGGACGTTACTATGCGCGTTTTGGCCGTCAAGGGTTTCGTGCGCTCAAGACCGACCGGATCACGGTGGCTCGGCTCCGGCTGGGAGATCAGGTGCGCGATCACAAGGAGCGGATCGGCATGCACGACGCCGCCGGAAACGGCGACGTAAGCATGGAGCAAGTCGTTGCCCTTTACCGGCAGGCCACTGAAACCGACCCGAGCTTGGCGGCCAGCACGAAAAAAGACCGCCTCGTTGCCCTTCTGAGGCTTGAACGGACTTGGCCTGCTTTAGCCACGATGAAGCCGCGGCACGTGACCCAGGCGGAGATAGCCGCCTGGGCTTCCCGAGCGGCCACAGTGGCCGCAAAGGCCCCTCCTGGCGCACGCCATCGCAAAAGGGCTTACAGCCATCGGGCGCTGCAAAAGGCGGCCGGCGCCTTGCGCATGGTGCTTCAACACGCGGTCAAGCTGAACGCCATTTTCGCAGCCCCGGCAGTGGACGTATTTCCCGGCGGCAAAAGCAAGGTTCCCGTGCTTCCGTCGCGCGCCGTGCTCGGTTCCCTTTTCGATGAGCTTCAGTTTCCGCGCAACGGCGAAATTCGCCGGGCCGTTCTTGCCTGCGGAGTCTCGGTCGAGGGGAAGACGCAAGCGGAACTGGCGACCGATCTTGGAATTTCCGTATCCTCGTTCAAGCGGCACAAGAACGGAGGTGGCGTCGGCAACGGCAAGGATGCGGCCGACTTCGCCCGTCTCCTCGTTTTTACCGGGATGCGGGTCGATGAAGCCAGGCATCTGACCTGGGGCGACGTGGACTTCGACAACGGTCGCATCCGGGTCCCGGGAACGAAGACAGAGACGAGCGCGCGTGTCATCCCCATGATTCCCGAATGCCGCGAATTCCTGCTTTCGCTCCGCCAGCACAAGCCAACCCATCGCGTCGCCCAAGTGGATGGCATCAACCGCGCCCTTGCTTCCGCCAGCAAGCGCCTCCGCATTTCAAAGCTTACTCATCACTCCCTGCGCCATTTGTTTGCCACGATCTGCATTGAAAGCGGGGTGGACATTCCCACGGTCAGCCGTTGGCTTGGCCATGCCGATGGCGGCGCCCTGGCCATGCGGATTTATGGACACCTGCGGGACGAGCACAGTCAGGCCGCCGCAGCCAAGGTACGGGTCTTGGGGTAGCTCTCCCGAACAGTCGTCACGATTGTTCGTGAAAACGCGTCAGCCAGTTGAGCGGATCAGAGCGAGTCGGGACAATGGAGCCGAAGATCAAGGTGTCATTGGCCCAGCCATAGAGCACGAAAAAGGGGAACGCCCGCAGGTTTCGGCGCCGGAATTCGGGGACCACCGTGGACACCACGTTGACAAAGTGTCCGGCCCCGGAAGGAGCCGCTTTTATCGCCTCAATGGCCTCGTCGATTTCCTGTTGGAAGCGGACGGCCAGCCCCTCGGAGATTCCGGCATAATCCGCCCGGAATTTCCGCTGGTCGTTCGGAAATTCCGGATGAAAGACCACTTTCATCCGACAGCGGCGCGGTACTCCTCTTCCGTCAGGCCCGTAATTCGACCGGCGGCCACGTCTTCGATCCGGCGAATACCGTCCTTCACCGCATCAGTCAAAGGGGCGGGTTGCACCACGCTTTCGACCAATCGGCGCGCCAGTTCGAGCCGCTCTTCAAGCGGCAACTCCAAGGCGTTTCGAGAAATCTCGGCGATTAGCATAAAGGCACAGGCAAGCGGATGCGGGCAACTATGGTTCATGTGAGCAAGCCCGTCAAGCGGTGCCTTCTCTAATCCATTGGATGTGCAGCTGATAGATTAGGAGGGAATCCGTCTTCATCCGATCCCTATCCGGTTTTCTTCATTTGCGCCAAAGTGGGCGCATGAATCCTGAACTCACTCCTCCTTCGTTTCCGCTCCCTGCGGAAATCGCTTCGGCGCCGACAGACAAGCCCGAGCCATTGACTTACTCCGTGACGGAAGCCGCTCACGTGCTCGGTGTCTCCCCGCCGACCATCTACCGGCTGATTGCCCGGCGCCTGCTCCGGCCGCTACCCTGCCTTCGGCACAAGCGTCTGCCGGGAAAGCAGGTTCATCGTCTCGCGAATGGCGACACCCTTTGACATCAAGCGACCATGCCTGATGCTCCTGTTATCGCGGGCACGTTCCGCAACTGCGCACGCCAAAATTCGCGAGACACTGGCGGCAAAGTATTTAGATTGGGAGAAGATCCGCGCCCATTGCGTCCCTATCTGTCCCCGTAAATTTCAGGCAATCTCGGCGCCGCCATGAATAACCCAGATACAAGCTTCGATAAGAACGTCATTCTTGCGCTTTCGCGCGAGGAAACCGCGCGCGCCCTGGGCGTGAGCGCGATCACCGTGGACCGCCTGGCAAAGCGCGGGCTCCTGCATCCTTCCAGAGCCATCCGCCGGCCTGTTAACCCGGTCTGGGAGATTGAGCGATTCCTCCGGGAATCCTCCCAGACACCCGGCCAGAAAGGCGGACCGCTATGACCACGACCCGAACACGCAAGCGTTGTGACGCCGTGTCCGTCGAAGACGACCGGATCGCGAGATTCCTGCACGAGTCGATGCTTCCCGAGCACGCGGCGGAGGCGCGTCACTTCGTGAGATTCTGCCGCAATTCCCTGTTCATCCGCGCGTGGCTCTTTGAGCGCTTCGCGACAAAACCGGCCACACAAGCCGCATTCCGAAAGCTGCTAGCCGATCCCGCGAGTATCGCCGCTAACGCCCCGCTCTGGTCGCCGCTCATGACCCGAATGGTCCTGTCCGAAGCCCCGCGCCAAATCGGCCGCGCGGGACCCCACGGCGGTCTTTCCGAGGCGCGCATTTTGGCGCTTATCAAGCGCTACCAGGGAGGCGGAATGGACACGATGACGTTCCTTCTTGTTCGGCTCTGGACGCGCCTGGCAGCGGCGGGCCGCACCGATGTTCCGGCCGCCTTCCTGGAGGCGATCACCGCGCATTGGACGGCGGTCGCAAGCGACCCGTCGGGGCATCTGGCGCGCGACTTCCTGCGCGCCGTCCGCTTCTTCCGGGAGCGCTCCGGTCGGGCTATCGCTGAGGCCGATTTTGGGCACGCGAATTCATGGAAAATCCATGTGCTTTTGTACATCCTGGATTACCCGAAAGTCCGCTACCAAGTCAGTGAACTGCACGCCAACCTGCCGGTCAAATACCGGCACGTCGACCGCCGCGCGATCCGGCAATTCTGCAAGGAGCACGGCATCCGGCGCGACCAAAGGCCGGGCGAGCGTCCCGCCCTGGCTGATGGCTCGGGATAACTCAGGACGACCTAGGATGGCTGATCCCGAGTTATCCTGCAGTATCCTGACTCATCATACGAAAAGCGATTCTTCGCACTCAAATTTTGCGGGCCGCCGCAAGGGGTAGGTTGTCTCCCAAAAACAGGAACGCTTCTGCGTTCCGTCATTCTCAGCCGGATTTCCGGCCTTGTCGCATAGGCGTCTTGCCATGATCTCACCGAAGCCACAACTCAGCCTGAGAAACGCGCGGAATTACTTCCGGACACATCTCTCAGCCGGCGATTACTACTCGCAGAAATTCGCCCATTGGACTCGCTCCTGCGCCCCAAGAGCAAGGCTAGCCATATGCAACTCGCTGCAGCGCAGGCGACCCTTTGAATGTTCGTAGGGTTTTACGCTATTGCAATTTCCTTTGTTGCGGATTATCTCGGTTTACGCCGCGGTCAATCCCTACTCGGCGCATTATCGGCAAATAATATACCCGCTTCGCCATGACGAAGCTTGTGGATAATCGAATCGATACTCCATCGGTTGATACCAACCGAGTCGCATCTCGAGCGGGTAGGTGGCTGATCAGCATCGGCGCCGCGATCACATGCGGTATCGCGCTCTTCGTCGTCTGCACCTGGTGGTGGTGGCGCGACTGGAGAATAGGCGCTGGCAGCAACACACTTCCCATGTCGCCCGCCACGGCGCTGATTTTGATGATTCTGGGTGGGGCGTTATTGTTGCGCCAGCGTTGGGGGGGGGGGGGCAGCCGTGTGTCTGATCGGTTTCGTGGCTGCAGGAATTGCCGCGGTACCCGCCGTCATCATGGGACTTCAGCATGTGACCGGTGTCGAGCTGGCTTGGGAACATTGGTTGCCGCGCACCGAGGACACTGTGCGTGGTATTCCGGTCGGACATATGTCGCCGCTTTCAGCCGGTGCGTTCCTGTTCGCAGCCGTCAGCCTGGCCGCGCTTCTCCCACCGCTGGCTAAATACAGATTGCTCCATCGCGCGGGGCTGGTCACGGCTTCACTTGGCGCAGCGTTGAGCATTGTCGTTATCCTGGCGTATGCCTCAGGCGCGCTGCTGTTTTACAGCGAGAGCGCGATCCGCATGTCGATGCTAACGGCCGTCGGCCTCGCGGCGCTCAATCTTGCGCTGCTCACGGCCGCAGTCTCGGGAGTCCGCCGGAGGGCCGAAGGTGCCGGCGCCCCACACCTTCATGCAGCGCCCTTATGGCGCGGAAAGGAATGGAAGCTGCTCGTTGTCATCGGCGTGCTGGCGTTCGGGATCGCGCTGACGGATCTCGTTTTCCTCCGCGTGCAGCAGGCGGCGCTACGTGAGCGGATTGCCGACGAACTGGGGGCGATTGCCGACCTCAAGGTCAGCCAGATTGTGAACTGGCGAAACGAGTGGCAGGAGGATGCGCGACTCATGCAAACACCGTTACTGGCCCGGAGCGCAGCCACTTTTCTTGCCAACCCGGATTCCGCCGCTCGTGGAGAAATACTCGCCTTTATCGGCTCTATGCAACGCAGCCGTCACTACGAGGCGGTGGTTTTGTTCGACAATCGGATGAATCCGCGGATGGCGGTGCCGTCGGCGGCGGAGACTTCCAGCCCTCGATTGCGCGCGCTGCTGGAGGCTGTACCCAGGGCCAGCGACGTCCTGACGTCCGATCTTCACCGCGGAGTCAACGGCGACATTCATTTGGACATGATTGTTCCGATCCGGGACTTGCTCGCCAGGCCAACGGGCCGGAATCCCGATTCGCCGCAATCCGCCGCTTCGCCTGTCGGGGCGATGCTGCTGCGGATAAACCCGCGCGATTTTCTTTACCCGCTGATCGAGAAATGGCCGGTGCCGAGCAAGACTGGCGAAACCCTCCTAGTGCGCCGCGAGGGCGACGAGGTGGTCTTTTTGAACGATCTCCTGCACCAGCCCGGCGCCGCGCTGACGCTGCGCCGCTCCATCCGCGACTTGCAGCTACCGGCGGCCATGGGGACCCGCGGGCTTTTCGGCGTGACCGAGGGAGTGGACTACCGCGGGGTTAGAGTACTGGCGGCAGTCCGGGCTGTCCCGGGATCGCCGTGGATCCTGGTGGCAAAGCAGGATGAGACGGAGATCTACGCGCCTTTGCACCAGCAGGCTTGGACCGTGAGCGCAACCTTGATGGCGCTGCTGCTGGGAGCGGCGCTCGCTGCGACTTATTTGTGGCGGCAGATTACCGCGACTTTCCTGCGACGGGAGCTCGCGGCGGAAACAGCGCGCAGTGCCTTGGCTGAACGCCTGGCTCTGGTGACCCAGCACGCGAACGACGTCATCCTGCTGATGGACGAAACTAGGCGGATCGTAGAAGCCAACGACCGCGCGCTCAGAACCTACGGTTACACGCTCGACGAACTGCGCCAGTTGCCGCCCGGCGGCCTCTGGAGTACGGCCGCGATCGACGACCTGCACCAACAACTCGACTTGTTCGGCTCAGCGGACGGCGCCGTATTCGAGACGGTGCACCAACGCAAGGACGGCACCATTTTTCCGGTGGAGGCCAGTGTCCGGTCCATCGAAGTTGGGGGCCATCATTTCAGCCTGGGAATCTACCGCGACATCACCGAACGCAAGCAGGCGGAGCGGGAATTATTGGAATCGCACGGCATGCTGCAGCGCGTGATCAACAACATCCCTCAGCATGTCTTTTGGAAGGACCTGAACCTCTATTATCTGGGTGCCAACACCGTTTTTGCGCGGTCGGGCGGCCTTGAGAAGCCAGAGGACATCATCGGCAAGAGCGACTCTGATCTGACATGGAAAGAATCCGCCGATGCGTACCAGGCGGATGACCGGGCGGTGATCGAAAGTGGCGTTCCCAAGCTGAACTACGAAGAAAGCCAAGAACGGCTCGATGGAAGCCTTCGGTGGCTTCGGACCAGCAAGATTCCTCTGCCCGACGATGCCGGAAAGATCATCGGCGTCCTCGGCATCTATGAAGACATCACGGAGCGCAAGCTCAACGAGCGCCAGCTTATCGAGCAAAATGAAATCATCCGTAATGCGCACGAAGGCTTGATGATCGTGAACCAAGCCGACGAAGTCTCGTTGTGGAGCCGCGGGGCCGAGCAGATATTCGGGTGGACCGCAGCCGAGGCGCTGGGCCGTCAGCCTGAGCAGCTGCTCGGCACCGAATATCTCGGCGCCATGGCCGGGTTGCGAGCGGCAATTGAGCGCGACGGATTTTGGAACGGCGAGATGCGGTCGCAAACTCGCGACGGTCGCAAACTCGCGCTGGACTTCCGTGTCACGCTGGTTCGCGACGAGGCAGGACAGCCGCGCGCCCGGCTCAACTTCATTGCCGACATCACGGAGAGGAAACTGACCGAGGAGAAATTCCTCCATGCCCAGCAGCTCGAGAGTATCGGCATGCTCTCCGCGGGCATTGCTCACGATCTCAACAACGTGCTCGCCCCGATTCTGTTTGCCGCGCCGATGCTGCGCACCAACCTCTCATCTCCAGCCGACCGGAAATTGATGGACACGCTTGAACGCTGCGCGCAGCGCGGGGCTGGGCTCGTAAGGCAAATTCTAGGGTTTGCGCGAAGTACGACTGGCGAATTCAGTCCCACGCAGGTGAAACATCTCGTGAACGACGTGATCGGCGTCATCGAACAGACGTTTCCCAAAGCCATCCAGCTTGAGCACCAGATTCCGTCCGACCTCTGGCCGGCATTGGGCAACGCCACGCAGATTCACCAAGTGCTCTTGAATCTCTGCGTCAATGCTCGCGATGCTATGCCGCAGGGTGGCACGCTGCGGATCGCTGCGACCAATCGCCAGGTCGATGCGAAGGGATTCGGCGCGGTTCCGGGAACTCAGCTGGGCGCCTGGCTCGAGATTGACGTCTCAGACACTGGCACTGGCATTCCACCCGAGGTGCTCGAACACATCTGGACGCCGTTCTTTACCACCAAGGGGGTGGGAAAAGGGACGGGCCTGGGGCTTTCCACGATTCGCAGCATCATTGCTAATCACCATGGTTTTGTCGATTTGCAGACCGTGGTCGGCCAAGGGTCCACCTTCCGCATATTCCTTCCTGCCGTCGTTGGCGCGGCATACCGGCCCAGCAACGCCTCGCCTTCGGAAATTCCCGGCGGCCACGGCGAACTCATTCTCGTCGTGGACGACGACGCGCCCATCCGCGACACCCTCACAAACATCCTCGAGCGGAATGGCTATAGTGTCTTGAGCTGCGTCGATGGCATGGAGGCGATCATCTTGTTTAATGCCCATCCCCGCGCAATCTCGCTCGTCGTCACCGATGTTGATATGCCCCGTCTCGGTGGCGTGGGGCTCGCCGGCGCGCTGTTGCAGATTCGCCCCGATATCCGGCTGCTCGCCATCAGCGGATTGTCTAGCGGTGAAGGCAGCAGCCCCGATGCCGCGGCGATTCAGAAGCTGGTGCACGCGTTTCTCGTCAAACCTTTCACCGCCGAAGTCCTGTTGGGCACTGTGCACGAGCTGCTTTTCGCGAAGAAAGTTCAGCCTTAAGCGCACGCCAAGAATACCATTGGGTCAGGATCGGCGAGGACCAAAGGTTCATCATGGGACCAGAGGCCGACAGGATTGAACGATAGTTTTTATACATCGCATTTATACACACGATGCCCACTTTCGGGCCGAAATGGGCCAAGGTGAAAAATTCGCAGTCGCGTGCGTGCGGACGGCGAATTGAAATTCGTACAGGAGTGGCCGTTTGAAAACCGTTCTTCTTTCCTGGGCTTTTCTTCCCGACTTCGAAAAGGAATATGTTCTTCCGGCCCGGGCTGGATCTTCTTCCGCTCGTGAGCCGGAGGTTGGTGTGAGCGGGTAGGTTTGTCGGCGGCGCTCGGGTGGTCGCAGGCTTGGTGTGATGCACCCCGAAGGCCGACGCAAATGCCTGCACTGCGAGAAGTTCTTCCTGCCGGATCCGCGCAATCGTCGCGGGCAGCGGTACTGTCGGAAGCGGGCGTGCCGGAAGGCGAGCAAGGCGGAGAGCCAGCGGCGCTGGCTGAAGCAGGCGCAGAACCGCGATTACTTCACGGGCCCGGAGAACGCGGCACGGGTGCGGGCGTGGCAAGCGGCGCATCCTGACTACTGGAAGGAGCGGAGGAAAAGAGGCGGGCGAGTCTGACGTGATTCCGGAAATTCGAGCCGCTTGAAGAGTCGGTCTGGGTTTGGCGATTGCCCGGATCGCGGCTGAACTGGCCGGCGGCCAGCTCTTGCTTGAAGCTGCAGGTCCCGGCCAACGCGGCCTAAGAGCGTGTTTGGACCTGCCTTTCAACTGCTGAAGGCTGGGTGTTGTCTTGGGGGGGGGATCGGTCCAAGGCTTGATGGGAATCGGCTCGGGCTGAAAGAGGCGCAATGTCCGGGTCGGACTCGGATGACATAGGCGGTCCGCTTGCGGCGCGGCTCGCAACGGGATGCTAGAGGGCAAAGGCAAGGATTTACTGATGCTTTCGTAGCCGTGTGCGAGGCGCATTCGCATTCCGATGATCTGGGCCCATGGAATTTCCGGGTGCGCCGAGCGCAGTTCGTCCGGGAGGCGGCTGGCGGCTTCTCCTATCAGGTAAATGATCCGCTCGGCTGCGCGGAGATAAGCGCGATCCGAATCAAGGCGGCCCAATGAGCCCTGGGTTGCAAGATCGATGCCCTCCTTGGTGAAATCGTAAACCTGCAGCAGCGTGACATGCGGATCATGCTTGCTCATACAGAAGGAGGGCTGTGCTGAGAACCTCGTCGGCAAAGTAGCGGCTCAGCATATCGGGGGTGCAAAGGTCCACCCTTCGCGCGAAGAGTTTGGACAGCTGCTCTTCGAATCCGAAGTGATTGAAGCCAAGCTTGGTGCCGGGAAGATACTCAACGAGGACGTCCACGTCGCTTCGCGATGGATCAAAATCGTCGCGCAGGACGGATCCGAACAGGCTCAGCCTGCGGATGCCGCGCGCACGACAGAACTCCGCGATTCGGGGCGGATCAACCCTGATTGGGAGTTCGGACGTGGTCATAATCGGCATGGTACGAATTTCCGGGTGATGTTCAACAGAAACGGAGCCTGTGAATTGCGTTCTCGTCTCGAATTCGCCCCTCGGAGGGGGCCGAACACCCCTTCTGTGGAAAATAATGGAACCGCAATGGGGTGGCATCTATCATGTCGGCATATCCGCAAGGAGAGCGGATAAACGACAACAAGATCATGATGGCCCCGGGGAAACCGGTGCACCGGGCTGCAAATCCGGAAGGATGCCTTGGGTCTCGGCCTCGCCGCTCCCTGGGCAGGGCTGCGGCGGCCGGCACCGCCTCTGCCTTGATCGAATTCTTGATCGCCCTTGCTTGCGCGCGATTGAAACCGGCAGACTTAAGGGTGTCCGCCAATGCCTTCGCAAAACAAAGCCTTCGACGTGCGCACTCTCGACGGGAAGCGCGATCCGGGCTGGAAATGGCCGAGAAAACAACTGTTGCCGGACCGAAAGTGGCCGGTGCGCCTCCCGGGGTCGCTGCATGTCCAGCCGTGATAATCGAGACCTCCCAATGACTCCCATCCAAAAACATCGCCTTGAGGCCGCAGGGCACAAAGTCGGGTCGGCTGCCGAATTTCTCGGGCTTTCCAAACGCGAACTTGAATTGGTGAATCGCAGCATTAGTCTCCGCCCGACTTCCGCGGCCAAAGAGGGCCCCCGCCGAAAACGGAAGTTGAAGTGAACCGGGTTCCTCTGATTCGCCGAAAGAACCCGGCTGGCCGCCTGGTCGCGGCCGGGGCCGGGCGAAGCCCGGCGTATCCCCGCCGCAAGGGGCTTTTGGAGCTCGAAGCTCACCGCCAATACCTGGGTTTTGCGGAGGCCCTGCCTTGCCTACGTTGCGATTGAGGTGAACCGTTCAATCGCCCGCCGTCGCCCCGCAGTCTCGTCTCCTATGACACGGGTCACCGATAATTGATGTGAGGTGAACGGGCGCGGCGTGAGCGTGGAACGGCTCGTCCGCTTTCCCATGAAATTCCCCTTGCAGCCAGGCCAAACCGCAAGACTTGGAAGGCATGTCGCTCCAATCCTGCATCGGTAAGATCGAGACAACGAACCAGGAGACGGCCCTGGACCGGGTCATCTCCGCATCAACTTTGTGGATCCGGGCCTGGATTTCTTTGAAATCTTCGTTTGGATCGACTTTCCCGAAAAAAGCTTCCCAGGCCTCCTGCCGATCTCGGCTGCGTGCCATCTGGGCAACAAATTTGTGCCCTATTACCGCATCCGGAAAGGGCAGAGCCTTTTCACAGCAAAAATGGTTGAGGAATCCTGCGCCGCCAAGGCTGCCCGCGGTGCCGAGAGAGTTTATGGAATCCTGGTAAGATACACACCGAAGGAGGGCTGCATGGCCCCGTTTCCCAGGGCTCCGGACGAGCCAACCGCGGCGGCCGCCGTTGTGCGCGGGACCACAATCTATCTCTTCCCGCAGGCAGACACGTTGTCCGCCTGCCACAACCTCTATGGCGACCTCAATTGCCCGGCCTTTGTCTGCGCGCCGTTCGATGAGCTCGTGCCGAACCTGGGCATGGAAACCGCCTTCAATCTCACGGGGGACAGGTTCAACTGGTGCCTGCCGAGGCAAGAGCACGTGTTCACTTTCCACAGTGCTTCGATGAGATTGTCCTGGCGCTTGACGCGGCGATTCTGCAACGCAATTTGACTCCATGGCTCGCTCCGTTGATCGTTCCTCGGCTACTGTTTGCGTTGGAATTCCCGACATCGCTTTTGCCCGGACGATTTCGAGAATCAAGCGGATGACGAGGAAGGAAGGCATTCAGTCGCTCAAGGATGCCGGTATCTTGACCCGCAAAGGCAACTACACGAAGCCGTACCGAATGCTCGGTTCAACCGCCAGCCACTGATATTTCGGGGGGCATAATCAAAGGGAAAGGCGCATCGATCGAGGCATCTGCTCAGGATCGCATTTGATGCATAGATACTCCGCGAGGGCGTCCGGGTCGACGCGCCGAATTCGAGGCGGACCTGCGGTCCAAGTGCGCCAGCCGGGCGTTTCGAAAAGACATGGCAAAAGTGCTTCCGCCGCGCGTCCGCTACGACATCGATCAGGCGCCGGAGCGGGTGCCCGCAGTCCTGATTGCCCGGCTGGCCGCCGAGTGGCGCTCGGTTTTGGGCTGATTCAAGCCTGGCCGCGCAAGGAACCTCCTGGGCCTCGTTGGCAACAGGGGGAGGGGGCGCTAAAAGCCGGGGTTCGCACCCGAGGGCTCCTGCAGTTCCTCAATCGATTGCCAGGTCTCCTCCCAAAGGCGACGATCGCGCCGGAATTTTTCGAGGTAAAGGCGCGTTGCCAGGCTCTCCAGGGCCCTCATGCCGGCGGCCGCGTAGTCGACGTCCGCGGCGTTTATTTCAATTTCCAACTCATGGGCGAGCTTCATGAGGCCGCAATCCTCAAGGAGGATCTCTGTCTCCCAGGGCGGCGGGTAGGTGAGGATGAGAATATCCGTCGCGAACCTCGCGGTGAGTTCGGTCGGGATCATCTTGGAGGCCCGGATCGCGTCCGCGACCCCGTCCGTTCCCTGGGCCGCCTCTTGCGGGGTTTTTTTGGAGAAGCCTATCCTCGCCTGGCTAAGATCCTCAAAGACGCACTGCCAGGTGCCGCTCCCGACGATGAAGAGGTTTTCGCGCTCGATCCCGGGCCTTGGGGCCTTTTCCGCCGCCTGCATCTCGGCCGGGTCGGCGGGCTGGCCCTCTTTCTTCTCGGGCTTCGGAATCCGGTCGAAGGGGATCTTGCAGTCGAGGAGGTTCCAGAGATCGGTCGTGATCGACCGGCCCCATTCAAACGAGCCCTGGCCCGTGAGCCACTTGTCCAGCTCGTCGACGTGGACGACAAGCCGCTTTTCCTGGAGGAGGAGCTTCGCGATCCGGACGAGCGTGGAGGAATTCGGGTCCCGGGCCCCGAGGGGAACCCAATCGCCGTAGGTCACGCGGAAGTAATCCGCGCCGAGGGCCTGGGCCGCGCTTTCGGCCAACTTGCTCTTTCCGGAACCGGTCGGGCCAGCCAGGAGCGGAAAGAGGCGGGGCCGCAAACTCGAGCCGGCCGGCAGGTTCTGCTTCTGGAAATAGAGGCTCCCGTAGTCGAACAGCGCCCCATAGGCCTGGCGCTGGGAGCTTGTGAGATTTGGCGGAGGGGATTTCTTGCGCACCCATCCCAGTCTTCCCGTTTGCCCCCGGCGCAAGGGGGGTCGGAAACATTCCCGCTTTCCGGGCCCCGATGGAGGGCTAGATTCGTCGGAATTTGTGATGAATGCAGGCTAAAGGAGGCGGTAGGCTGCGATAATGACGCGCTTCATCGCGCGGCGACGTTCATGGCTGACAACTCCCAAACCTGACGTGATCGCATCCTTTTCGACTGAATAAAAATAGCTGCAGTCGACAGCCGTCAGAAACTCCAGACCGTCCGCAGAGTTAAGAACGGATTGATGGACCCTTGCAGCGCTCCCCGGCGCCGTTTTCGTTCCGTAGAGGACGTTGAGCCGGTTGACGCGGCCATCGGCGCAGTGTTCATCGTTGGAAACGACAACAGCTGGATGTTCATCGCGGTCGGTCGGTCGAAACCGGACCTTCACCACCGCCCATTGCCTGAGCTCGACGCCATGGGCATTCTTCATCGGGAAAGCGGGCGGTCGTCCGTCGGCGCCTCGTTGATCATCGCAACTTCTTCATCCGTGTGCCGAAATGCGCCTACAGGGTAAACGGGGGCAGGGTCCGGTGCAACGCATGGGACCAGTTGCATGTAATCCTCGCCATTCTGGAGAATGATGGTCTCTCCCTTCTTGGCTCGGGCGAAAACGCGCCCAAAATTCCTTTTTGCCTCCGAAATTCGTATCGTCTTCATGGGACTTACATGAGTCTCCTATGAGTCTCGTGTCAAGCGATTGCTGGAAAATGGGACGTGGGAAACCGGTTCGCACAGGCAAGCATGGACACGCGCTCGTGGTCGAAGCCTCGCCTCAGCCAACGCCGAAAGGTAGACCCGGTCGCCAGTCGGACAGGCCGCGCTTCCCGGTGGAACCCGCCCCCATTTGGCCGGTGGCCTGAGGGCGCAAATTCCCAATCGCGTTGTGCATATCATGCGAGGCACTGTCAAGTGTGCGGGCCATTCGTCGGACTTCTTTACAATCCGGTTACAATGGTCGGATTTTCCGTCAAAAAACAGAATTCTTTATAACATGAACATACAAGCTATTACGCACTGCCTAACCCTTCGAATATGCGAATGGCCCGCGATAAGCTGAAGATAATAGAAACCTTGAATTCGACATCCCTTGATGACACTGGGCTCCTTGAGTCCCGAACCGCGGAGTCAACCCAGGAGCCAACCCAGGAGTTCAGACGCAGCCGGTACGACGAAGCGTTCAGGCGAGAGGCTTTGCGCATTTGGAAGACAAGCGGACGCTCGGCTGAATCCGTGGCCAGGGAACTGGCAGTGAATGTTCGCACGCTCTATTATTGGGCGCAGGACAGAAGGTGCGACACTGACGCCGAATCCTCAACGGACGACGTCGCAGCACTGAGGGCGGAAAACGAGAGATTGCGCGCCGAGAACGAAAAACTCCAGCGCCAGAAGCAAGTCCTGCGACGAGCCCTCGGGATCATGTCCGAAAATTCGAGGACCGCGGCAGAGGCCGTTGTCATCGCCTGAGTTGTTCCGCCTGCCACGACGGCTGGAATAGCCGGCAGCCTGCGCCTGCGAGCCTTTACATTGGCGGGGTTTCTCCCAGTCTTGCCCGCGCAAGATGACGACAAATGACCCCGCCTCGGCCGGACCAAAACCGGATCCGGGAAACAAGCAGCCGTTCCCAGGTTACCCCGATCGGCCCATGATGCGCCGACGCCTGGCGGTGTTGACCGGAGCCATTGCGCTCCTGGTCCTAGCGTTTGCCCTTCCGCTCTACGAGCTGGCCCGATTCGCCGCTTCGAGCGAACTCTTCTCCTATATTCCGCTCATTCCGCTCGTCAGTCTCTGGCTTGTCTGGATCGATCGTGGGAAATTCCGGCCGGATCCAAGCCCCGAACGCCGGCCCGCCTGGATTCCGCTCTCGATAGGCCTCGTCCTCGCAGTCTGCGGCATCGGAGCGGGAGGGCAATGGGCCCAGGCCGACCATCTGGCGCTCATGACCCTGTCATTTCCTCTGCCTGTTGGCCGGAGCGACCTGGATCGTCCTGGGATCGGCGACGACGCGATTGCTGGCATTTCCCCTGGGCTATCTCGTTTTTTGCATTCCGCTTCCCGAAGCATTGCACAGTGCGATCGAGTATTTTCTCCAGCATGCTTCGGCCGAGGTCGCCCAATGGCTCTTTTGGTTATCCGGCACGGCGTTTTTCAGCGAAGGCACGGTCTTCCATCTGCCCGGTTTCACCCTGCAGGTGGCCCCTGAATGCAGCGGAATCCACTCCACATGGGTCCTTCTGATAACAAGCGTCCTCGGTGGGTCACCTCTTCCTCCGCTCGTCCTTGGAAACGGGTGATTCTCTGCATCGCCATACTTCCCGCTGGCCCTGATCCGAAACGGCTTTAGAATCCTCGTCATCGGCGAACTGTGCGTCCATGTCGGCCCCCAAATGATCGACTCGTACATTCACCGGCACGGAGGCCCGATTTTCTTCGTCGCCTCCCTGATACCGTTCTTCTATCTTCTGCGTTACCTCCGCAGGTCCGAATCCGTTCATTAGAAAGGGCGGCTACGGGATGGCCGCCCAATTGCCCAAGAGAGGATTCCTCATCACCTACGCTTGAAAAGTAGCGCGGCGAAGGAACGCCAACATCAGCAGTGCGGTTCCAAACGGTAGACGTCGTTCCGTCATCCGGCACAGGGATGTAATTGCTCTGATGTGGGCTGCCCATGGTGATCAGCTGATCCTGGGCGAAATTGTTCGGATCACTTTTTCCAATGACATGACCATGAAACAAGGAGCAGACCTTTGGCCCGGACGGAGCGACTTGCGAAGGCGATTCCGTCAGCGTTCCCGGGTTGGTCCGGCTTCGAGGTCCATGGTGTTTGCCGGGCCTAGAAAACAAAAGCCCGCCAGACGATTTACTCGTCTTGGCGGGCTCTTGTGTGGGTTGCTTCCAGTCGATTAAGACTGGAAGAGATACAAAAGCTTAGGAAGCCGTTGCCAGCGAGCGGCGAAGACCCAGGAGAGCGAGGAGGCTGAAACCGAGCATCAGAGCGCTCATTCCAGCGTCCGGAACATTGTCGACGCTGATTCCAGTCACACTGTCGAAGGCAGGATCGTTTCGAACACCGATCGAGAGTGAGCGGATCCCTCTTTTCGAGCCACCTTCAGAGTCGGTCTGGATGGTTAACTGATGTTGATAGGGTTGACGTCTGTGGTCAATTAAACCTGTGCGGTGACGGTCGTCGGGAAACGCCTCATTTAGCCGGGCATTTTTAAGCGGTCGTTGGTCTGCACGATCGGTACGGTCGGGGCCTTTTTGCAGGCCCCCATGATCACCGACCAGCAGTATCAACGACTAATGCATGAGCTAAATGACAACGGCGGCGCACTCGAACGCGCCGCGATGAAGGCCGCGATGCACCGGAACACCGCCCGGAAGTACGTGCATGCGAGCCAGGGGCCGAAGCAACTGAAGAGGCCGCACACGTGGCGGACACGAGAGGATCCCGTGGAAGCGATTTGGCCGGAGGCGGAGCGCCGGTTGGCCGCGACGCCGGGTTTGGAAGCCAAGGAGCTGTTCAAGCAACTGCTCAAAGAGCGGCCCGGCGCGGCCAATCCCCGAGCGGAACGTACGTTCCGGCGTCGAGTGGCGCGGTGGCGGCGCAAGCACGGCCCGGATCAGGAGGTTTTCTTCCCGCAAAACCGTCAGCCAGGGCAGTCCATGCAACTGGATTGGACGGATGGAACTCGACTCGGCGTCACGATTGCCGGGGAGCCGTACGATCACAAGTTCTGCCACGGCGTGCTGCCGTATTCGAACGCGGAGTGGGCGACGCTCTGCCAGTCGGAATCGACCAGCTCGCTTATCGCCGGCTCGCAGGCCGCTTACGCGGAGTTCGGCGGGGTGAGCGAGGAGCTCCAGACCGACCGCAGTTCGACGGCCACCCACCAGCTCCGGAAGGGCCAAAAGGCGCGCGGCTACAACCGGCGCTACCTGGACTTGTGCGATCACCTCAAGGTTAAACCCCGGACGATCAACCGGGATTCTCCCGACGAGAACGGGGATTGCGAGTCCTTGAACGGGCACTTGAAGCGGCGGCTGGAACAGAAGCTCCTGCTGCGCGGCTCGCGCGATTTCGAGAACGAAGAGGCATACGCCGCCTTCGTCGAGGGGTGCTGCCGTGAGATCAACGCCGAGCGCGGCGAGCGCTTCGCCGAGGAGAAGCGGCGCCTGCGGCCGCTGCCGCCGACGCGCTTCCCCGATTACGAAGAGGTGACCGCCCGCGTGTCGTGCTTCGCCACCGCGTGCATCAAAAAGCACCCCTACAGCGTCCCGGCCCGCCTGATCGGCGCGGTCGTGCAGGCCTTTGCCAGCGAAAAGGAGGTCGTCATCCGCTACGACCATGAGGAGGTCGCCCGTCATCCGCGCCGCTCCAGCCAGGGCCACGTCGACTACCACCACGTGATCCAATGGCTCGCCCGCAAGCCGGGCGCTTTCGCCCACTACCGGCACCGCGAGGACATGTTCCCTCAGCTTGTCTTTCGCCAGGCCCACCGCCGCCTCGCGGCGGCAGACCCCGGCAAGGCCGACCACCACTACCTGGGCGTGCTCCTGCTCGCCCACGAGATAGGCGAAGATTCGGTCGCCCTGGCCCTGGGCGAGCTGTTGCGCAAGGGCATCCTTCCCGGTCCCGACGCGCTGAAGGCGCTCTTGGCCGCACCGAAGGCAAACGCAATCCAGCTCGATGCCTTCCCTCCCAGCCTCGCCGGATACGATCAGCTGCTCAAGGAGGTGGCCTCATGAACCACGATCCCATGACAATCCTCCTGCGCTCGCTTCGGCTCCCGGCCATGGCCGAGGCCTACCCGAGCGCTCTCCCGCGAGCGGAAGCCGAGAACTGGGGCTACAAAAAATTCCTCCAGCACCTCGCCGAGCTCGAATCGAGCCTGCGCCTGTCCAACAAGGTCAAGCGCCTCCTCGAACACTCGGGCATCTCCGCGGAAAAAAACTTCGCCCGGCTCGACCTCTCCCGCTGGCCCGAGAAGATCACCCGCCAGCTGCCCACCCTCACCGAGGCCGACTTCGTGCGCCGCGGCGATAACCTCCTCCTCTTCGGCCTGCCCGGACGCGGCAAGTCCTGCTTCGCCGGCGCCCTCGGCCGCGAGTGGATCCAGCGCCACCAGTTGAAGGTCCTTTTCATCACGGCCTTCAGGTTGGTCGACCAGCTCCTCCTGGCCAAACGCGAGCGCCGTTTGAGCCCCGCCTTGGAAAAGCTCCAGCGCTACGACGCCGTCATCGTCGATCAGCTCGGCTACACCCAACAGTCCGCCGAGGAAGGGGAGGTCCTCTTCCACTTCCTGGCCGAGCGCTACGAGCAACGCTCCGTCGTGCTCACCAGCAATCTCGTCTTCTCCCTATGGGGCGAGATCTTCCACAATCCCATGACCGCCATGGCCGCCGCCGACCGCTTGGTCCAGCACGCCGTCATCCTCGAGTTCACCAACGACGGCATCCGCGCCCCGGGCGCGGCCGCCCCGCAAACCCCCGCCGCCCCATGAACCCAGCCACCGACGATCCACAAGAGCGGGCGCGCTTGCGCGCCTCGCTCGCCGGCTTTGAAGACCGCTTGCGCCGCTGCCAAACCACCACGCAGGCCTTCCTCGATGAGCACTGAACCGAGGCGCGCCATCGCAGCGAACTCGCCTTCCTGCTCGGCCAGCTGCACAGCCTCATCGCGCACTGCCGCGACCTCCAAGCCCGTTATCGCATCGAGCGCACCTGCCTCGCCGCTCTCGACGCGACGATGCCGGCCGGCAATCCCAAGCTCCCATCGTAAGAGCCCGCCACAGATCGTTTAAATCGACGCTATCGCGCTCCTTCACGCCCGGGCCCGTTAAAACGGCTCGGCTCGGGTCGGTCGCCACCGAGCCCCGCGTATGCCATGGTCCACCACTATCAACTCGGATAACTCTCGTTCGATTTCCTCACCGCGCTCCGCCAACTTGGTGGCGCGGCAGCACAGGGTATCCCTCTGCGCAATCAGCTCCTCGTGCGGTAAACCCATGCTCGCCGCCGCCTCGATCCTTTTCTCCAGCCGCTGCACTTGCTCCCAACCGCGCTCCAGCCGATTGCTGATCTCGGCACGGGCGCTCTCCAGACCCTGTTGTACCAACGCTGCCTGCTTCTTGGTCAGGATTTTTCTCACGGCCCTTTTCAACCCAAATCCCGAAACCTTGTCCAGCCCGCGAACGGCTTTCGGCCCCACCTCCGCTCCGCCGAGCCTCCGTCACGCCGCGCGACGGCCACGCCCCGTGCTCAACACAACTGCCGCCTTTGGTTTGAAACTGCCCATGCCTGCCTCGGCTTCCGCGCTCCTCAAAAGCCAGATCGCCACGCTCCACCGGCAGGAACGCGACATCGAAGGCCAACTCCGAGACCTGGAAGAAGAGATCGATGAACTGCGCGCTCTCCACCGGCCGATCGGCCAGCGCCGGTTCCCCAAACACGATCGCTTGCGCGAGGCCTATTGGGCCGTCAAAGACCGCCTAGCCACCCTCTAGGCCCAACTACCGGACGGCCAACCGAACGCTGTCCCCGCCGCTGACGATTTTTAGCCCCCCCGGCCCCCCGGGGGGCTTCGCCCCTCGGCTTCGCCGAGCCTCCCCCAAAGCCTCCCTATTCCGCGGCCTCTCCCGTCTGAGGGATATTCACAAAGCCCCTTCCCGAACCCCAGCCACCCTTCGGGTTAGGGGCTGGGGTTCTCCAGGGGCTTGATGAACATCCCTCAGGCGTACCCCCCCCAAACGACCGCCCTCCGAGCGCACAAGAATAATTGACCGCGCGCACCCGGATAATTGACCCTTGACGTTGGGCCGTCAAAGACCGCCTAGCCACCCTCTAGGCCCAACTACCGGACGGCCAACCGAACGCTGTCCCCGCCGCTGACGATTTTTAGCCCCCCCGGCCCCCCGGGGGGCTTCGCCCCTCGGCTTCGCCGAGCCTCCCCCAAAGCCTCCCTATTCCGCGGCCTCTCCCGTCTGAGGGATATTCACAAAGCCCCTTCCCGAACCCCAGCCACCCTTCGGGTTAGGGGCTGGGGTTCTCCAGGGGCTTGATGAACATCCCTCAGGCGTACCCCCCCCAAACGACCGCCCTCCGAGCGCACAAGAATAATTGACCGCGCGCACCCGGATAATTGACCCTTGACGGGTTGACGCTGGTTGTCCATCCCTGGCGGAGGGAAGGCCCGGCTCGGCGGGCCTGACCGGAGCCAGGGATGGAAGTAGACTCGCCGCGTAGCGGGCCGGGCTTTGGTAGCCAAGCTTGCTGTGCGGGCGGATTCGATTGTATCTGTTCCTGTAGTCTTCGATCACGACGCGGGCCTCGGTCAGGGTCCAGAGCTGCTCGCGGTTCAGGCACTCGTCCCGGAATCGACCGTGGAAGGATTCGACAAAGCCGTTGGACTGAATCACGAACTGCTCCCGATCGGCCAACTGAAGCGACACGGTTCTTTACCGTCACGCACCCGTTCCATCCGTGGTGTGGGCGACGACTGGAATTGATCGACTGCGAACGGCGGTGGGGGCAGTGGCGGGTCTATTATCTCAGCGCCGAGCAGGTGACGATGTATTTGCCGGCGGCCTGGACGGATGTCGGGCCGAAGGATCCATTTGTGGAGCAGGCGCGCGGCCGAGCGATTGCGCGGGTCGCGGACCTGCTGGAACTGGCGAAGTTGACGACGAAGGGTGTAAAGGAAATTACGCCGATAATGTAAGGTTAAATATGCCGCTATTTTGGCAACATTTACTCGGAAAGGAGCTGCTTTCTCCGCTGATTCCAGTGGGGTCAAGGCGACATTATGGGCTTGCCAAGGGGCGCGGAGGCTGGAAACTACGGCCTAATTACACTTACACCCATGCCCCCCGATGCTGTTTCGAAACGCCAGGCCCTGGAGGCTGCTGGCACGTTCAACCCGCGTTTTGCCCAGGTGCGCGCGGAGTTGTTCCGCACGTCGGCGTTCTTCGATCCGCAGGACTTGCTTCAGCTCAAATACGAGGCGGTGCGGGCGATCCAGAGCGAGGGTCGGCCGCTGGCCCGGGCGGCCGCGGAGTTCGGCCTCTCGCGGCCGACGCTTTATCAGGCGCAGCGCCATTTTCAGGCGCAAGGCCTGGAGGGATTGCATCCGCACAAGCGCGGGCCGAAGGGCGCCCACAAGCTGACGGCGGCGGTGCGCGCAGACTTGCAGACGTGGGTGGCAGCCGAGCCGCAGCTGACGGCGCACGAACTGGCCCGACGTCTCCGAGACCAACTCCAAGTAAAGGTCCATCCGCGCACGATCGAAAAAACCCTGCAGGCCAGGGTAAAAAAAGGGCGACAGAGATCGCAATGAAACCGCCAGTCGTGCCGGTCACGCCGTGGACGGAGCAGTATGAAACGCTGCGCCGGCAGGTCTTGGCGGGCCGCGAACGATCTGGGATCGAGCCACTTGGCGTGGGTCTGGTCTGTCGGCGCGGCGTGGCCGGCTGGATGGATGCGTGGCGGCGCGCCACGCAATCGCCGGTCGCCTCGCAGCCGGAGCCGCCGCGGCGTCCGGTCACGCCGGGCTGGCACCATGAACTGACGGTGGTGTTGGCGCAGATGACGGCGCCGCACCTGTCACCGGCTTTACCATGAATGCCGAATCCAAAGTCACGGCCGGCCATCTCGAGCGCGCGGCCTATCTGTATATCCGCCAATCGAGCCTGCACCAGGTACTGGAAAACACCGAGAGCACGGAACGGCAATACGCGCTGCGCCGGCGGGCGGTTGCGCTGGGCTGGTCGGAGGACCAGATCGTGGTCATCGATCACGACCAGGGCCAGTCGGGTGCCTCGGCGAGCGACCGGGCGGGCTTCCAGCGGTTGGTGGCCGATGTCGGCCTGGGCAAGGCGGGCATCGTGATGGGGCTGGAGGTCTCGCGGCTGGCGCGCAATTGCGCCGACTGGCATCGCCTCCTGGAAATCAGCGCGCTGACGCACACGCTGATCCTCGACGAGGACGGCTTATATGACCCGGTGCATTACAACGACCGGCTGCTCCTGGGGCTGAAGGGGACGATGAGCGAGGCCGAGCTGCATATTTTGAAGGCGCGGCTCATCGGCGGCATCCTGAACAAGGCGCAACGCGCCGAACTGAAAATCCCGCTGCCGGTCGGGCTGGCTTATGATCCGGAGGATCAGGTGGAGTTGGATCCGGATCAACAAGTACAGCAAAGTCTGCGGACTTTGTTTGCGACGTTCGCCCGCACCGGTTCGGCGTGGCGCACGGTGCAGGCGTTCCGCCAGCAGGGGCTGAGGTTCCCAAAGCGGCGCCCGGCCGGTGAAATCGCCTGGCAGACGCTGTCCCACCATGTGGCGCTCAATGCGCTGCACAATCCGCGCTATGCCGGGGCGTTTTGCTTTGGCCGGCACCGGTCGTGGACGGACATCGAAGGCAAGACGCGCACTCGGCTGTTACCCCGGGAGCAGTGGCGTTTCGTCACCCAACAGGCCCATCCCGGCTATATCTCGTGGGAGGACTTTCTGGCCAATCAACAGCGGTTGGTCGCCAACCATCAGCGCTGTGGCGGCGGACAGAACCAGCCCGGTCCGGCACGCGAGGGGCCCGCGCTGCTGCAAGGTCTGGTGATCTGCGGACGTTGCGGACGTGGGATGACCGTGCGCTATCACCTGCGAGACGGGCGGTTGCGGCCCGACTATCTCTGCCAACGCGAGTGCGTCGAGCGGAGCCTGCCGGTCTGTCAGAAGCTTCCTGGCGCCGGGATCGACGACGCCGTCGGCGAACTGCTGGTCCAGAGCGTGACGCCGCTGGCCTTGGAAGCCGCGTTGGAGGTCCAGCAGGAAATCCAGACGCGCCTGGCGGAGGCGGCACGACTGCGGCATCAGCAGGTGCAACGGGCCGAATATGAAGCCGAGCAGGCCCGCGTGCGTTACCTGCGCGTGGATCCGAACAACCGCCTGGTGGCCGACACGCTGGAGGCACGTTGGAACGAGAAGCTGCGCTTGCTGGCCGACGCGCGGGAGGAATGCGAACGACAGGAGCGAACCGATACGGAGCGGCTGACCGAAGAGCAGCAACGCCGGATCAGGGCCTTGGCGACCGAGTTTCCCGCCCTCTGGCGGGATCCGAAAACCCCGGATCGGGAGCGCAAACGCATGGCTCGCCTCTTGCTCGAGGACGTGACGTTGACCCGCGACCGGGACATCGTCGTGCAGGTGCGCTTCAAAGGCGGCGCGACGCAGGAGTTGCGGCTGCCGCTGCCGAAATGCGTGTGGGAGCAGCACGCAACCAAACCCGAAATCATCGCGGAAATGGATCGACTGCTCGACGATCACTCCGACGCCGAGATTGCCCGCCTGCTCAACGCGCGCGGTTGGCAAGCCGGCCGTGGCGGTGAAATTACCCCGTGCGTGGTGACTCACCTGCGGTGCACCTACCGGCTGAAAAGCCGCGCGGAACGTCTGCGTGCCGCAGGCTGGCTCACCGTCCGAGAGATCGCCGTTCTGCTCGATTGCCCCATGGAGCGGGTCAAGTATTGGCGGGCAGCCGGCCTGCTAGCCAGCATCCGCTTCGACGCCGCCAGGGACTATCTATATCAAAAGCCTTCTGATATAATGCTCGCTAAGATCCGCGCACGCCAACGACGACACTGCTGGAAATCCCATCAAGCGCTGAATCGCGCACATGAGGTGTAGTATGAAACCAACTCCTTTTGCCAGGGGCTTCCCGGCTCGATGTAGATGGTCTTGATCTTGTTCTCGGCCAGCCAACGCTGGAGCGCCTTGGCGATAAACTCCGATCCGTTGTCGGACCGGATGAACTCGGGAGCCCCGTGCTGGACGATGGCCCCCTTTACCAGGCTGATGACGTCGCCGGATTTCAGGGCCCGATCAGCCCTCAGTACGTGACATTCCCGGGTGCACTCGTCCAGGACGCTGAGCGTCCTCAAGGAGCCGCCGCGCACCGTGGCGTCGGCGATGAAGTCCCAGGTCCACACATGGTTCCTATGCGTCGCCTTGGTCGGCAGCCCGGTAGAGTGGCCGCGGCGGGGGATCTTTCTGCGGGTGGGCGGCACCCTCAAGCCCTCCAGCCGGCGCAGCCGCCGCACCTGGCGCTTGCCCACGTTCCAACCTTCCTGCCTGAGCAAGGCAGCGATCCGCCGGTACCCGTACCGCGGGTTTTCGTCCGTCAGGGCATGAATCCGCTTCACCAGCTGCTCCTGGCGGGTTGATCGCCGGCCAGCCCGGTACCAGTACCCCGATCTCGACAGTTTCAGTATCCGGCATCCTGCCCGCCCGGAGCACACCCCATCCTTAACGGCCGCTTCCACGATCTGCTTTTTGTGCCCCGGGCTCACAATTTTTTTTCGAGCGCGTACTCCAGGACCCGCTTCGCCAGCATCGCGTCAGCGAGCATTTTCTTTAGCTCGGTATTCTCTCGTTCCAGCTCCTTCAGCCGCCTGGCCTCGTTAAGTTCCATGTGGCCGAATTGTTTCCTCCAACGGTGGTACGTTACGTCCGAGATGTTCTTCTCCCGGCAGACGTCCACGATGCTTTCTCCTGCGTCCACGTCCCTAAGGATGCGGACTTTTTCCTCGGTACTGAATCGTTTGCCTTTCATCGTCTGGGTCCTTTCTATTGGCCCAGACCGACTCTTCAAGCGGCTCGAATTTCCGGAATCACGTCAGGAGGTTTACCCATTTCTGCTTGCCCGACACAGTGAACCTCCCGTAATACCGACCGCTTGCAGCGTTCTTTATCAGGTTCGGAATGTTGGTTGTTTCCCACGTTTTCTTATTTTCACTCATTTTTGCCGCCTCATATAGAAAATGAGTGTAGAAAAGGCGGCAGTCAACCGTCCGAAATTGTGTAAATGGCTGCAGGTTAAGATAAATGGGCCCGTAGCTCAGTTGATAGAGCGCTTCGTTCGCAACGAAGAGGTCGTCAGTTTAATCCTGATCGGGTCCACCAATTCTTGTTTATCGCAAACCGAGCGCTAAACATCCGAACAAATTGGGTTTTCAGAGGAAGACCGACAATTTGAACGGTCAGCAGTATTCGCCTCGGTTTGGTGAATTCCAACCGTCTTGTGTTGAAAACCACACATAACCCTCGAACACTGGGCAAACGCTAAACACCGGTGTAACGACCGTTTAACAGTAGACAGCCGGCCAAATCCTCTATGCCTGCTCCCAGCCAAGATCGAGCTGGCGTGTTTACGATCGCGCCAACGCTGGCCAAGAAAGGCCTGAAGTTACCCGCTGCATTCGGGGAATCCAATTTTGAGAAGGCACTCCTCACGTATTTTGGGCTTAGCGTCGGAGAGGCCAATCTACTGTCAGCCGGGGCACACGCTGGTCACGGGCGGCGCATACTCTGTCATCAGAAACCCGAGCTACCTCGGACTGCTCGTGAACTCCCTCGGCTGGGGCCTCGCCTTCCGGTCGTGGATCGGCGTTGCACTGACCAGTCTCACCGTGATTCCGCTTGCTGCGCGGATGCGCGCAGAGGAGCGGCTGCTGCATTCTGAGTTTGGCGCGGATTACGACGCCTACCGCACCCGCACGTTCCGACTGATCCCAGGAGTATATTAGCCCTCATGCACGCTAGAAGACAAACGGCACGCTGGCCTTTGTCTCGACGGGAACTCCGTTCACAACCTTGGGGAGGAACCACCAAAGGCGGACGGCGTCGACAGCTGCCTGGCCGAACGCCGGGTCGGTGGCGCTTTCAACGACTGGATCCGTCACATCGCCATGTCGGGTGATTCGGACCGCAACGACGGCATTGCCCTTGACACCCGCTCTTCTGAGGGCCGCGGGGTACAGGGGAGGCGGCCCGAAAAAGGGTTTCGGAGGGGCATCTCTAACACCGGCGATCCGCTTTGCGACCATCTCGTTCATCTTCCCTTCCCGGAACTCAAAAGGCTGCTGCGAGGTGAACAGTTCCGCGCCATCGCTGTATAAATGCAGCTTCCAACGCCCCTTTCCCAGATCCACCGGGAGATGCAGATCCACGTACACCGACCGCGTGATGCCGGGCTCGATGTCGTCCACTTCGTGATACGCGACCGACTTGCCCTCCTTGTCCGTGTTGAACTCAAGGGCGAAAAACACGTTCTTGAGCGGGTACGGCGAGCTGAAATCGGCCGCGAATCGGAGCTGATTGTTGACGTTGTTCCCCATCTGATAGTAAAACACCGCTGATCGTTCGACCTTGAGGTTTCGCACCGAAATGAAGGCCGGACTATACTCCGCCACCGGCGCGAACGTGCAAAAGCTGGGCTCCGCTGGGATGAGCTTGCCGTTCTCGACCACGTAAGGGCGGCCGGCAAACACCTTGTGGATGACAAAGTACTGGTCGTTGCGCTTGACGCACAGGGCAGTCTGGGCGCGCAGCGGAACCGCAAGCGCGGAAACCAGAAGCAAGAATGCCAGGGGGCAAGCGGCCGACAGGACCCGTTCTGCCATGGGCGGTGTTTATGGGGAGTGTTTCGCAGATGGCAAGCCGAGTCCGTCCCCGTGGTCGCAGGGGTCAGGAGAGCCGCGGTCCCGGGCGTCTCTGTCGGCCCCTCTAGGCCGCTGTCTGGCGCTCCACTTCCCGGTTGGCCGAGTATGTCACCTGCCCTTGGCGGCGTGCGTTTGTTTTGCGGTGCTCTCCTTCACCGCGGCAATCATCTCTTCCATGCCATCCTTGATTTCACCGACCTGCGGGTGAACTTCCTTGATGAGATCGTGTTCGACCTTTGAGAGCTTCTCGATCCGGCGGCCCTGGTCGCGCAACTGGTCCATCAGGTGATTCTGCTTGGCCGAAATGCGGCCCATCCACCAGAAGCAGATCCCCCAGCACACCGTGCCAATCACCGACATCCAAAACGCAGCGTTCCTGGGCCCCATGAAGGCCAGAGTGAGCAGGCAGGCGTCCGCCACAAGCCTGCTGCCGGTAGGAGAACACCCCACTGCGTTGCGACGCTTGCGCTTTGCGGGCAAGGTCGCCCGCCCGGAGCGGGGCAAAACCATCGTAATTGAGCGTTTTTCTTGAATCGCGACGTTACCCACGGGTGCGCGATTTAAGTTGGATTGTGGGACGGTTCTGCCATTTATGGGAGCCGTGGCAGGGTCGCTTAATCGATGAGCATGATTCTAACGCTAATGACAACTGTCGTCTCAATTACTGTGCAAGGTATCCGGAATCTTGTCAGGGCATGGCGTCGGAAGACGGCTGGACGGGTAGCGTAGGATAAGTCATAGCGGCGCACGATCTTGTTGGGTCGGAAGTGGGGTGTTCTGCGAAAGCTTTGCGGCTTCCGCCACGCAGAGGGAGTGTGGCACACCCCGCCTGCGCTTCCTGGATTTCAGGGCTGGAGGAGTGGGGTATTTTGAATACCGTTCGTGAACCCTGATGAAACAGCCGGTTAACATCGCCTCCGCCAAGCGGATCCTGCCCTGGCTGGTTGCCGTGGCGTTCTTCATGGAGTCGCTCGATGCGACGATACTGAACACGGCGGTGCCGACGATCGCCAAGGCCCTTCACGTGGCCCCACTGAGCATGAAGTCCGCGCTCACCAGCTACATGCTGAGCCTGGCGGTGTTCATCCCGATCAGCGGCTGGGTGGCCGACCGCTTCGGTTCCCGCCGGGTGTTCGTTTCTGCAATAGGCGTCTTCATGTTCGGTTCGCTTATGTGCGGTCTTTCGCGCAACATCCATTTCCTGGTCGCCGCGCGCATCCTGCAGGGGTGCGGCGGCGCCATGATGGTGCCCGTCGGGCGCCTGACCCTCGTCAGGACCTTTGAGAAATCCGAGCTGGTCCGGGCGATGAGTTATTTCTCCATCCCGGCGATGATAGGGCCGATGCTGGGGCCCCTGGCCGGCGGCTTCATCGTCGATTATTTCCCGTGGCGGGTGATTTTCTTCGTCAATCTCCCGATCGGATTCCTCGGCCTGTACCTTGTCTATCGCTACCTGCCGGATTATTACGCGGAGAGAAAGGATCCGCTGGACTTCGTCGGCCTTGTCCTTTTCGGCTCCGGGATCGCCCTTCTGTCCTATGTCCTTGAGATTTTCGGCGAACACACGCTGGGCGTGCCCGAGATCGTCGGCCTCCTCGTTCTGTCGCTTCTGCTCCTGCTGGCCTATTGGCGCCACTCGCTGACCCTAGCCTACCCGCTGCTTCGCTTGCGCCTTTTCCTGATCCGGACATTCCGGTCGTCGGTCGTGGGAGGCCTGGTCACCCGCCTCGGAGTCGGGGGCATGCCCTTCCTTCTCCCGCTGCTTTACCAGGTGGGTCTCGGCTACGACCCCCTTCAGTCGGGCCTGCTCATGATTCCGCAGCCACTGGCCGCGATGAGCCTGAAGATGACCATGCCCAGCGTCATCACGCGCTTTGGCTATCGGCGGGTGCTGGTCTCAAACACGGTCTTCATGGGGCTTCTCATCGCCTCGTTCGCCACCATCAATCCGGGCACGCCCGTCTGGCGAATCGGCCTCCAGGCGTTCTGCTACGGTTACTTTTCGTCGCTCCAATTCACGGCCATCAACACGATCGTCTATGCCGACCTCACCGAGGAGGACCTCAGCATGGGCAGCAGCATTGCCAGCACGATGCAGCAGCTGTCGCTGAGCTTTGGCGTGGCGGTGTCCTCAATTATCGCCGCATGGTTCATCCCCGACAGGCGCCACGCCAGCCCGGGCGAACTGATCTCCGGAATCCACGGGGCTTTTGTCGTTGTCGGCCTGCTGACGCTCCTTTCCGCGGTGGTCTTCCGCCAGCTCCGCCCTGAAGATGGCGCCAATGTGAGCCGGCACCGGGTGGAGGTCGAATAACCTCCGCGTTTGCATTCCCTGGGCATTTCGGGCCCCATCATCCGGCACTCTTGAACGATATGAGCCCAACACTCCTCGAAGAGGTCGTCGGCGTTCTGGAGCGCCTTCGCTCCCGCCGCCCCCTTGTCCACTGCCTGACTAACCAGGTGGTGAAGAACTTCACAGCCAACGCCCTTCTGGCGATTGGAGCCGCGCCGGCGATGGTCGAGCATCCGGAGGAAGCCGCCGAGTTTGCCGCGATGGCCGACGCCCTGCTGGTCAACCTGGGCACTTTGGACGACGCCCAGATGGCCGCGATCCGCCGGGCGGTGCCGTCGGCGCAGAAGGCGCGGAAGCCGTGGGTGCTTGATCCGGTGGCCGTCGGG
This sequence comes from uncultured Verrucomicrobiae bacterium, assembly GCA_963747795.1. Lineage (GTDB taxonomy): Bacteria > Verrucomicrobiota > Verrucomicrobiia > Opitutales > Opitutaceae > Palsa-1447. The sequence goes on along the minus strand of CAVVGS010000020.1, from coordinate 12,574 downwards.
CCGCTCGGCCTGCGCACGCGATTTGCCCGGGAAATCCTGGCCTATCAGCCGTCGCTGATCCGTGGCAACGCCTCCGAAATCATCGCCCTGGCCGGCCTGTCCGGGCGGGGCCGCGGCGTCGATAGCGGCGATTCAACCGACAATGCCATCGGCGCCGCACGAAAGCTCGCGCTTGCCGCGCAGGGAGCCGTCCTTGTCACCGGCCCGGTCGACTATTCGACCGATGGGCGGACCGTGGTCGCCTGTTCCAATGGCGATGAGGTCATGACACGTGTGACCGGCGTCGGCTGCGCCCAGGGCGCAATCGCCGCCGCCTGCGCCGTTGTAAGCGACAACCCGCTCCAGGCCGCGATGGCGGCGGCCGTCCTGATGGGTGTCGCCGGCGAGCTCGCAGCCGCCGCGACACGCCGGCCCGGTTCCTACCAGATCGCCCTTCTCGATTCGCTCGACGCACTCGACGGCGCGGCGGTGCGTGCGCACGGCCGGCTGGCTTGAAAGCGAAGGCAGCCGGCCTTTCCCTGGATTGTCCTAGAACCTAAACGTCGTCCCGATCGAGAATTCGTCGCCCGAGATCTTGGTGGTGATGCTCGAGAGAGGGACTACCAGGGTGGGGGCGTAGGCCGGGTTGTACCAGGAGCTGGACTGGCTGTGGGAGAAACCGTGGGTGTACGAGGCATCGAGCGTCGTATGGGGCGCCAGGGTGATCGATGTCCCGACGGAAACGTGATTCTCGATTTCGAGCGGCGAACCGACGTTGTAGAAGGTCATCGCGGCGGGGATGGGATCCGAGCAATAATTGTATCCCACACGCACGACCACGTCCGGGGTCAGGACTTGCTGAATCCCCAGTTCGAAGGTGTAGGAGTCCTTCCAGCCAAGTCCCGCCATCGAGCCGTCAGCCTTGAAGCCGCTGTGCTCAAAGCCGTGCGTCGAGGCGTAGGCGATATAGCCGAGGTCCGACACAATGTGCGTTGAAGCGGTCACGGCGTAATTCATTCCGACCTGGGCTGTGAGCGGGCGGTCCATCATGAAATTGACGGTGCGCGCCGCGCCGGACGGATCGTGGATGGTCCACGAATAGCTGTGGAACCAGGTGGGCGAGGAGAGGGAAACTCCCAGGGACAGATCCTTGTTCGCCTGGAAGCGAAGCCCGCCCTGCGCCCCCATGCCCAGTTCGATGTCCTCCTGCTGCACGGCCCCATAGACCGGCAGGTGAGTGGCGGTCAAGCCCGGCGCGGCAAAGGCGGCGGGCGAGAACAGATTGCGTCCGATCGAGGGTGCGAGCGCAAAACCCCACGACCAGCCGTCGGGGCTGGAGGCGGCCAGGCCGACGGGGATGCGGACGACGTACAGGGTCGAGCGGACATCGCCAAAGCCGCCAAAGCCGTAGGCGGCATAGGGATTGCCCGGGGCGCCCACCTGCGGCATGAAGATCGGATTGGTGGTCGAAGTGGCGGCATGGAAGCTGAGCCCGGCTTCGCTGACAGCCCCGGCGAAGAAGCCGAGATCGGGATTTGAGCTCTTCCAGCTGGTCATCAGGGAGAGGTAAGGCACCCCGTCGATCGTCGAATTGGACGAGCCGCTCAGCCCGAGCGACTTCACCGAACTGTCGACCTCGACGCTCGGAATGATGTCCCCGAAGACAACCGAGGCCGTCCGGTCGGCAAAGAGCAGTCCATTCGCCGGATTCTTGTAGATGCTGCCGATCAGGTCCTGGTCGTTCCCGGCGGTGCCAGCGCCGCCGAGGGCGGAATTGACGGCGCCAAAGCCCTGGACGAAATAGCCATCCGTTGCGAATGCGAAGGTAGCCAGGCTGCCGCAGGCTGCGGCGAGTAACGCGAACCGGAGGAGGTTGGTTGTCGGAATCTTCATGGTTTGTTGTGGGTTTTTGGGGTAAACGGAGACCGATTGGCTCCCCGGCCGCCAAGGCGGCAGAACGGAGGACTTTGCCGAATGGGATGTAAACAAGTTTGACAGGTACGGCTCACAACGGGGTGGCGAGCAGGCCTGGAGGAAGCGTGGAGCGGATACGATGGCCTTGAAACCCGGGCGTGGGCAAGAGCCAAAACAGGGACCAGGACGGTTTGGTGCGAAATGCCGCGCATAATAAACCATTCTTTGGGGGGGCCTTCGTGGATCTTATTAGAGAGGCTATCCGATAACTGCCGGCCGCACCCCGGACGCAACGCAATGGCGTCCAATACGTCTGGCAGGGGGTCGCCTGGTCTAGTTCAGTTTTCCCTTCCGACGGACCGACTTCGTATCCAGACTGTGCGGAATCTCGGCAACGGCCCCAATCGCACGGTCGCACCCCCCCTTTTCCCCATGCGCTGTCCACTTCGAGTCATCGTCCTGACCGCTTCGGCTGCGGCGTTGATGTGCGCTTCCTGCGCCGTCAAGGCCGCCGACACCTGGGTGTATTTCGGGTCGCACCGCGAGGGGCCGAACATCGGTTTCTCCCGTTCACATTTCGATACGGATACCGGTGCCCTGACCAAGCCGGAATTCCTCATCGAGGCGCGCGCGCCGGCATTTTTTGTGATAGCGCCCGATGGCCGCCACCTATACACGTGCAACTCCGGAAGTCCCGGCGGCGTAGCTGCATATGCGATCGAGCCGCAGACGGGCCGGCTCGTGTATCTCAACCGCGAACTCGCTGGCGGAGGGGACACAAGCTACATCACCCTCGATCGCACCGGGCGCTACGCCCTTGTGGCGAATTACGATGGCGCCAATATTGCCGCCTTCGCGCTTGCCGCCGACGGCGCCTTGGGCAACTGGACGGCCTTTGTGCAGCACACGGGCCACGGGGTGAATCCCGCGCGCCAGGCGCAGCCGCACCCCCATTCGATCGTGATGGATCCGACCAACCGATTCGCCCTCGTCCCCGACCTCGGCCTCGACAAGGTCTTCGTCTACCGCTTCGACGCGAATTCAGGCTCGCTGAAGCCGAATGATCCGCCGTTTGCCGGCGTCGCTCCCGGCTCGGGCGCCCGGCACATCAAGTTTCACCCCAACGGCCATTGGGCCTACCTGATCAACGAAATCGCCAGCACGATCATCGCGTTCGAGTGGGATTCCTCAAAGGGGGCATTGACTGAATTCCAGACGATTTCAACCCTGCCGGCGGGATTCAAGGGCTCCAGCGCCTGCTCCGAACTCGAAATCCATCCAAGCGGGAAATTCCTGTACGGATCCAACCGCGGCCACGACAGCCTTGCCGTCTTCGCGATCGACCAGGCGACCGGCCGCCTGTCGCTCATTCAGATCGCGCCCAGCGGCGGCAAGACGCCGCGAAACTTCGCTTTCGACCCGACCGCGCGATGGATTGTCTGCACGAATCACGACAGCGACAACGCCGTTGTCTTTCGGATTGATATCTCTTCGGGCCTGTTGACCCGAGTGGGCCCGGCCGTGAGCGTGCCTTACCCCTTCTGCGAACGGTTTTTGCCCGTCAATTGAATACCTAGGACCTCAGGCCTCCAGTATTGAGTGAAATTCAATACTGGAGGCCTGAGGTCTTCACCCCCTCCGCCAGCCAACAAGAGACTACTTTCAACATGAAGAAGATCATCCTATCGGCACTCGCCGCACTTTTCACCATGGCAGGCCTTGCGGCCCGGGCTCCGGCCGAGGTCACGCTCGCCAGTCCGTTCACGAGCCACATGGTCCTGCAGCGCGAGATGAAGGTGCCCGTGTGGGGCAAGGCTGAGCCGGGCGAGCAGGTCGCCGTCAGCTTTGCCGGGCAGGAAAAGACTGTGACCGCGGGCGCCGACGGCTCTTGGCGGGTGGACCTGGATCCGCTGGCTGTTTCGGCCGACGGCCGGGTCTTCGCTGTTCGGGGCTCGCATACCGCAAGCCCGCTGCAGCTCGACGATGTCCTCGTCGGGGAGGTCTGGCTCGCCTCCGGGCAGTCGAACATGGATTTCACGGTGTCAAAGAAGGTGAAGTACTTCGCCGGCGCCGCCAACGAGGAACAGGAGATCGCCGCGGCAAATTATCCGCTCATTCGGATGTTCACGGGCGCGGCGGCGAAGGCCTACGAGCCGCAAGGCCGGGTGGGCGGCACCTGGCGCGTCTGCAGCCCGGAAACGGTGCCGGCCTTTTCGGCGGTCGGCTATTTCTTCGCACGCGACCTGCAGAAGGAGATCGGCATGCCGATCGGCATTGTCACCCTCTCATTCGGCGCGAGCACCGCGGAGGCGTGGATTCGCCGGGAGACCATGGCCGGCGATCCGCAGCTAAAGCCGATGCTGGACCGGTTCGATGCCGCCGTGAAGAATTTCCGCGAACACCCTCCTGTTGCGGTCGCGCCGCCCCGCTCGGAGGACGTGTCCGCCCCTCAACCGGGGGCCAATCAGCCGGACGGCGGACAGGCCAAGGCCGGCCGCGGCAAGCGCGGAGGCGGACCGCGCGATCCCATTCAGGACCAGCACAATGCGACCGTTCTTTTCAATGGGATGATCAACCCGGTCATTCCCTACGCCATTCGCGGCGCGATATGGTACCAGGGTGAATCGATCGTCGGCGGGGCCGCGGGCACCGCCCTCTATCCTCATGTCCAGGAGACCCTGGTGAGGGACTGGCGCCGGCTCTGGGGGGAGGGGGACTTTCCATTCTACATCGTTCAGCTCGCGGGCCAGGAGGCCTCGAGCAACCGCCCGGAGGTGCGGGAGGCCCAGGCGACGCTGCTTGGCCGCGTTCCCAACACCGGAATGGCGGTCACGACCGACATAGGGGAGGCGAAAAACGTGCACCCGCACAACAAGCAGGACGTGGGCGACCGGCTTGCGCGAATCGCGCTCGCAAACGTCTATGGCCGGAGCATCGAGTTCTCCGGCCCCGTGTACGAATCGATGAAGGTCGATGGCGCCGCCATCCGCCTGAGTTTCTCGCACCTCGGGGGAGGATTGGTCGCCAAGGGCGGCGGGCCCCTCAAATGGTTCGAGATCGCCGGATCCGACGGCCGCTTTGTCCCTGCCGATGCGAAGCTCGACGGCGACACCGTCGTCGTCACAAGCCCGCAGGTTTCCGCTCCTGTTGCGGCGCGCTATGCCTGGGTCAATTTTCCGGACGGCTGCAACCTGTTCAACGTCGCCGGGCTTCCCGCCGCGCAGTTTCGCACCGACTCGACCGTCAACAAATAGCCAGGACCTCAGGCCTCCAGTATTGAATGAAATTCAATACTGGAGGCCTGAGGTCGTTCACTTCGATCCGCATGAAGCTCGACTCGCATCAGCATTTCTGGAGGTACAATCCGGAGGAGTACGGGTGGATCGATGACGCCATGGCGGCCATCCGCCGCGACTTTCTGCCGGAGGATCTCGCGCCCGTTGCGGGCTCCCAGGGCCTCGACGGAACGATCGCCGTGCAGGCCCGCCAGACGCTGGAGGAAACCCGCTGGCTTCTCGGCCTAGCCTCAAGCCAACCGATGATCAGGGGCGTGGTCGGCTGGGTGCCGCTTGCGGACAGCGGCCTCGGCCGCGTTTTCGATGAGATCGCCGACCGGCGGCTCATAGGGGTCAGGCACGTCGTCCAGGGCGAATCCGACCCCCGCTTCCTCGAGGGAGAGGCCTTCAATGAGGGCATCCGGACGGTCACGGGCCTGGATCTGACCTACGACCTGCTGATTTACGCAAACCAGCTGCCCGCCGCCGTGGCGTTTGTCGACCGGCATCCGCGGCAGCGCTTTGTGCTGGACCACATCGCCAAACCCCGGGTCGAGGGCAAACCGCCGGACTCCTGGAGACGGCAATTGACCGAGCTCGCGCGCCGGCCAAACGTGTACTGCAAGTTCTCCGGGGTCATCACCGAGGCGCCCGGCTGGCGGTGGGATCTGGCGCTGCTGCAGCCGTATTTCAAGGTCGTCCTCGACGCCTTTGGCCCCCGGCGCCTGATGTTCGGATCCGACTGGCCGGTGTGCCTTGTCGGTTCGACTTATGCCCGGTGGTTTGAAGCCGTGAATGCCCTCGCCGCCGGCCTTTCCCCTGAGGAACGGGCGCGGCTCATGGGTGAAACGGCGGCCGAGGCTTACCGCATACCGCCGCATTGGTGAGAAGCCAGGGCAACCCATCCACTTCGGTCCGCGTCAATCCCCCAATCCCCTTATGAAACCTACCGTTCCCTCATTGCTGGCTGTTTCCCTGGCCTTTGCCTTTGCGCCCGGTGTGTTTGCAGGCGACATACCGCTGGGGTGGCTCGACGGAGCGCCGCCGGCATCCGATGCCGGCGTGAGTTTCGGGGTGCCGCTTGCCAGGGGCAGCGCGCCCAAGGGGCAGGCCTTCGCCCTGTCCACCTCCGATGGAAAGAGCCTGCCCGTCCAGACGTGGCCGCTGGCCTATTGGCCGGATGGCTCGATCAAGTGGATTGGCGTCGCGACCGTGGCGGGACCGGGCGCGCCACAGGGCGCAATCCTCTCGACAGGCGCCGGGGCGGCAAGGGCTCCCGCGGGCCCCGCCGTGCGCGTGTCGCGCAGCGACACGACGGTGGAAATCGACACGGGCGCCCTCCGCTGCCGGATCGGCAACTGGGGAGACACCTTTATCGAATCGCTCCAGACCGACGGCCGCGAGATTGCGCGTAAGGGGCAGCTGGTTTGCATCCTGCAGAACGGACCGGACGGCGATCCGGTGGACACACCCTCGCGGGAGGAGTATGTCGGGCATGTCGGGCAGATCACCGTGGAGCAGTCGGGCCCAGTGCGCGCCGTGGTGAAGATCGAGGGCGAGCATTGGGGCGCCCGCTCCGACCGGCGCTGGCTGCCTTTCGTTGTGAGGCTCTATTTCTATGCCGGCCAGAAGACCGTGCGGGTCGTCCACACGATCGTTTTTGACGGCGATCAGGATCGTGACTTCATCCGCGGGCTGGGCGTGCGCTTCAGCGTTCCGATGCGCGAGGAGATCCAAAACCGGCATGTGCGATTCTCTGGAGAAGGGCAGGGACTGTGGTCCGAGCCCGTCCAGCCCCTGATCGGACGCGACGGCCACTCGGTGGCCGACCCAGCCGAACCGGCCGCTCTTGCCGGCGCCTCAGGGTTTGCCCGCCGCGGCGATGTGTATCCCAGGCAGATCGAGGGGCAGCGGGTTCCGAATCGGGAGCAGGTGGATGCCCGATCCCAGAAGCTTTTGGACGATTGGGCTGTCTGGGACAGCTTCAAGCTCGTCCAGCCCAATGCCGACGGTTTCACCGTGGTCAAGCGCACCAACCCGCAGAGCACCTGGCTGGCGGCGGGCGCGGGGCGCCGGGCCTCGGGCCTGGTCTTCGTTGGGGACGTCAGCGGCGGACTGGCCGTGAGCGTGAAGAATTTCTGGCAGTCGTTTCCGTCGTCGCTCGAAGTCCGGGGCGCATCCAGCCAGGAGGCTGTGCTTTACGCCTGGCTTTGGTCGCCCGACGGGCCGGGCATGGACCTGCGCCACTACGACACGCGCGCCCACGGCCTGGATTCGGTCTATGAAGACGTCCAGCCGGGCTTCAGCACGGCGACCGGAGTCGCGCGAACGAGCGAGCTGACCCTGTTTGCGAGCGGGTCGGTCCCATCGAAGAGGGAAACGGCGGAACTGGCCCATGCCGGCAGCCAGCCTGCGCTCCTGGTCGCCCCACCCGCAGTGCTCCACTCCGCCGGAGTCTTCGGGGTATGGAGCCTCCCGGATCGGGGGACGCCGCTCAAAAAGGCCGTGGAGGATCACCTCGACAGCGTCATCGCCTCCTACGAGAGGGAGGTCGAGCAGCGCCACTGGTACGGCTTCTGGTACTACGGAAACGTCATGCACTCCTACGACACGGTGCGGCACGTCTGGCGCTATGACCTCGGCGGGATGGCCTGGGACAACACGGAACTGGGGAGCGACATGTGGCTCTGGTACAGTTTCCTCCGCACGGGGCGGGCGGACATCTATCACATGGCCGAAGCCATGACCCGGAACACCGGGGAGGTCGATGTCTACCACCTGGGGCGCTTTGCCGGCCTCGGTTCACGGCACAACGTCGTCCCGTGGGGGTGCGGGGCGAAGGAGGCCCGCATCAGCCAGGCGGCGTTCCGCCGGTTCTACTACTACCTGTCGACTGACGAGCGAACCGGCGACCTGATGCGCGAGGTGCTTAACGTGGATGCCAAGGCGGCCGATATTGACCCGATGCGCCTCGCGCAGCCCCCGACTGCGCGGGAGAAGGAGTATCCGGCCCGCGTCCGGGTCGGGCCCGACTGGTTCGCCTTCATCGGCAATTGGATGACCGAGTGGGAGCGAACCGGGGATGTAAAATGGCGCGACAAGATCTATGCCGGCATGAACTCGCTGACCCGGATGCCCTATTCAATCCGCTCCGGCCGCAACCTTGTCTTTGGCTACGACCCGGCGTCCGGCAAACTCTTCCAGGTCTCCGACGAATTGGGCGATTACAATCTCGCCACGATCCAGGGCGGGGCCGAGGTGGTCTTTGAACTCAACCAACTGATCGACAATCCCGCCTGGCAGGAGGCCTGGCTGCAGTACTGCCGCCTGGAGCGGGCACCCGCCGCCGTCATGAAGAAGGACATGCAGACGCATGCGGAGGGAGCCGATGGCACGCTTGCCGGCCCCGGCCGGCTGGCGGCCTATGCCTTTTCGAAGACGGGAAATGAAGCGTTCGTGAAGGGAGGTGTCGCAGGCCTGGCCCAGATGTTCGGGGTTGGACGCAACCAGTCCCGGGGCTCCGCCCAAAACCAGCCGCAGCGGGCCGGACCGCGCCGGGTCGAGGGTCCCGATGTCCTCAATCCGATCGACGAGGTTCCTCTCGGCACGAACGGGGTGGCCCAGTCATCGCTGACGGCCATCGAAGTCCTGCAACTTTGCGGGGACAAGCTCCCGGCCGAAATTCCGGCCGCCGACGCGCTCCCCGCCAACGGATTCAACGGAATCGACCAGCGGCGCGAGGGCGGTTCGGCGGGCGACATACGGACGCCGGGCAATTAGCCCGAATATTCCATGAAGCACGTAGAATCTTGCTCAAAATACCGGGCATAAGAACCCTCATGTTCCCTCGACGGCCTAATAGGCCGCCTTCAGTCGCCTTCGGTTTTTTCTGCTCCTGTATTTTGTGCAATCTTCCACTGTGTTCATGAAATATTCGGATTAGAATCGCCTGACGGCTGCAGCGTAGGGCCGTGCCCCTCGCCGGGTTGCGTCCCAACAGAATATGTAATAACTGGCTCCCCAGGCCAGGGCCGGAGGAGATGATTCTTTACATTGAAAACCGGGGCTGGACCCTTGGGGCTCCCCATGAATAAGGCATTCACCCGACGTGATTTCTTGGTTACCTCCGCATCGGCGGCCGGGCTTGCGGTCCTGAACCGCTCGGTGTTCGGCCAGATGAGTTCGCCCGGCCTGGCCTCCGATCCCGCGGCCACCGCGCTCTCCCAGTACCTCGGCCGCCAGAAGCTGCTCGAACTGGAAAGCCGGTTTCGAACGGTCAACGACGATATCTGCGCCCGGGGGCTGCGGTCGATCCCGGGCGTTTCCGGGACGTTTCTCACCGGATACCCCTATAACGAATTCTATGACTGGGATCTGTATTTCGAAAACCTCTACCTTTCCTACTTTGGTGTCTGGCCATACTGCTTCACCAATCTCAAGGCGTTCCTCGACAGGCAGGCTCCGGACGGCTATATCAACCGCAGCCTGATCAAGCAGCGGGACCGGCAGCATTTTAAGCCGTTTCTCGCGCAGCTGGCGGTGCTGGGATGCAGGCAGAACGGCAACGATTACGGATGGCTGCGCGGCAACTACTACGTCCGGCTGAAGAAGTACCTGGACAAGTGGTTCTCCTACGACGGCGACGGCAACGGCCTGCCGACCTGGAATTCGGCGGACGCCGCGGGCACCGACAATCAATGGAGCCGGGCCGGCGCCCTTGCCTCATTCACAATCGAGGGATCGGACCTGGCATCCTACCTGGTGCGGGAACTCCGGGCGATGGCCGTCATTGCGCGCAGCCTGAACGAATCCGCGGACGGGAAGGAATTCGACGCCCGTGCGGACCGCGTCTGCGAGCTCATCAACCGGTACTTCTGGGACGATGCCGACGGGATGTACTACGACCGCGACGAGAGGAACGGACACCTGGTGAAGGTCAAGTCGGCCACCTGTTTCATGCCCCTGTTTGCCGGCGCGGCGACGCCCGAGCGGGCGAAGCGGATCGTCGAGGAGCACATCCTGAACGAGAAGGAGTTCTGGCTGGCCTACCCGATCGCGAGCTACGCAAAGACCGAGCCGGACTACTACCAGGGTTCCCACCATGAGTGCAATTGGCGTGGGCCGACCTGGGCGCCGACCAATTACATGGCCTTTCACGGATTGCGCCGGTACGGCTTCAATGACACCGCCAAGGAGCTCGCGGCGCGGCTCCTGGACATGGCCCTTGTCAAGAATCAGGTCCTGCGCGAATACTACAATGCGGAGACCGGCGAGGGTCTCGGCCAAACCCGCTTCTGGGGATTCACCGCCCTCTACTACGGCATGCTCCTGGAGCAATTCGCCGGCTACGACGCGTCGAGCCTGGACAAGCCCTCCGACGCCCTCGTCACGCGGACCCTCGGCGTCATCTTCCCGGAGGCTGTCCGGAAAGACGGCGGAATCGGGCCGGGCGGCGGGCAGGCTACCTAACCTGCATCCATCACAGATTCCGACGAATCTTGGCCAATCTCGTCGGCGCAAAGGCCCTCATGCTCCCTACGCTGTGCTCCTAGCACAGCTCGGTCGCCTTCAGCCCTTTTCGCCCGACGATCTTGGCCAATCTTCATCGGCTTTGTTATGGATGCAGGTTAAGGGTCACCTTGAGCGAGTAGGCGTCGTTTCCGGGCCTTGCGTCCGGAAGGGCGACGTGGAGGCCGCCGCCGTCGCGTGTCCAGGCGAGCTTCTGGTCCGAGCCCAGGAGGGACACGCCGGCGATCTCGTTCGACAGCCGGGCGGGCGCCTGCGCGCCCCCGGCTGCGAATGACTTGACGGTGATCTTTCCGTCCGCCGGCCAGTCGAGGAAGATCGCGTAGATCGCGTCTGCCTTGGTCGTGAAGCGGATGTCCTGCGAAGTGTAGGGCTTGCTGCGGACATCGCGCGCGCCGCCAAAGGTGCCCGTCTCCGCCTTTTCCTCCGTCGAGGGGCCCTCGCCGTAGGCCGTCCAGGGGCGCGTGCCGAAGATCGCCTCGCTGTTGATGTCCATCCATTTCGCCATCCCGCCGAGGAAGGCGATCTCATCGCCGTCGATCGTCCCGTCGCCGCGGACGGGAATGTTGAGCAGCAGGTTGCCGTTCTTGCTCACGATGTCGACGAGCATGTGCACGACCTGGCTTACCGTCTTGTACTTGTGCTCCTCGAAGAGGCTCCGCTCGTAGTGCCACGAGCCGATGCAGGTGTCCGTCTGCCAGGGATCGGGCCGGATTTGTTCGGCGACCCCCCGCTCATAGTCAGCGACGAAGGCCGGCCGGTGCGCCGGCTGGGGGTGCTTGGCGTTGAGGACGGCTTCCAGGCTTCCGTTGTGATACGCGATGTTGGCGTTGTAGAAATGCGCGGCGATGTCGAGCCCGGCCTGGCCCAGAGGCAGCTCGTCGTCGTCGAAATAAAGCAGGTCGGGATGGTATTTGTCCACGAGGTCCTGCGTCCGGTAAAACCACTTGTTGGAGTACCCGTCGTCGTTGGGCGGAACGTCCTCGTGCCAGACGGCGTCGTTTTTCCTGTGCCAGGCATCGGCCTCCTTGATCGTCCTGATGTCGTTTGGCATCGGCATGCGCAGGCCCGCGTACAGTTCCTGCGGGTCGAGGCCGTCCCACCATTTGCCCTTGCCGTCGGCCTTGGTGAGCACCGCGGCGTCGTAGGGAGCGCCCGCAAGAGGGCCCTCGACGTCGTGGCCGTAGGCGGCCTGAAACCAGTGCCAGGCGTGCGAGGAATGGTTTGTGACGCCGAAGCGAAGGCCCCTGGCGCGGGCCGCCCTGGCCCAGATGCCGACGATGTCCTTCTTGGGCCCGACGTTGACGGAATTCCACTCGTGGTACTTCGAGTCGTAGGCGTCGAAGTTGTCGTGGTGGTTCGCCAAAGCGACGAAGTACTTCGCGCCGGCCCGCTTGTAGAGATCCATCAGCTTGTCCGGGTCCCAGTTCTCGGCCTTCCACAGGTTGTCGAATTCCATGAAGCCGAACTTCGACGGGTGCCCGTAGTGCTCGACGTTGTAATTGTACTGCGGCGAGCCCTGGATGTACATGTTGCGCGCATACCAGTCGCCCTGCTCCGGGACGCACTGCGCGGTCCAGTGCGCCCAGATGCCGAACTTGGCGTCCCGGAACCAGTCGGGGCACTGGTAGTTCGCGGCGAGCGATTCCCAGGTGGCCTGGAACTTGCCAGGGGCGACCTGGCGGGTGGCCGGAACCGGCTGCTCGAGGGGTGCGCAGCGGATGCTCGCGACCGCGCACGCGAAGGCGAGCCAGGGGATGGATGCGCGGAAGAGTATGTTCTTCATTTTGAGCTGGGAGCAAATGCCAGGGCGAGCTTGGCATCGAGGCTGTCGGGGCTCGCCGCCAGGGAAGCGGTGAGCTCCGAGCGCGCCTTGGCGG
>CAVVGS010000019.1:0-10823 GCA_963747795.1 uncultured Verrucomicrobiae bacterium | reverse complement strand
ATGTCCTCTACTGGTTGCGACTACGTATTGCTCGCCGAGGAGCGGAGCGACTATCTTGCGCGATTCGAGAAGAGCGGCATATCCGCGGTGGCGTTCTGCCGGGAACACGGGCTGTGCAAGCAGACGTTTTATAATTGGCGCCAAAAAGCCCGGCGGATGGCCGGAGCGCCGAGCCGGCGAGTGCCTGCGTTCGCCGAGGTGTCGGTCTCTCCTGTCCCTGAGGTCGCCGGCGCCATTTTCGTCCATTTGGCCGCCGGCCTGTCAATTGAGGCCTCCACCGGCACGGACCCAGCCTGGCTGGCGCGGGTCGTCAACGGGCTGCGGGCGCTTTGAGGCGATGATCACCTTTGGAGGCCGCACCAGGGTGTTTCTGGCGACGGGAGTCACCGATCTGCGTCGCGGCTTCGGCTTGGAGGCGATCATCGAGCACGGCCTTGGCCGGCCGCCTCTGAACGGAGACATCTACCTGTTCGCCAACCGCCGCCGGGACATGATCAAGGTGTTCTTCTTCGATTCCGGGGGAATCTGGGTTTGTGCAAAACGGCTGCTCGTTGGGACCTAATGTTTCGCGAAACATTAGGTCCCTTATGTTGTGCCGCCGTAATGTTGAGCAAGCGCAGCACGCTGAGAGCGAAATCTGAACGCGCCACAGAACATTACGTATGCTAGATTGAGTGCAGAAATTGGGACAGGTGCGGGCCAGGTCGCCAACGGCGTGAGCTCGGAGTTGAGGCGAGACCGGCTGCGGCCCAAAACGCCTCCAAGGCGCTGCGCTTGAGCTTGAGATTGCTGGTGGCGTAGCGGCCGGTGGTTGCGACGCTGACATGGCCGAGTTGATCGCGGATGGTGACGAGATCGACTCCCGCCTGAAGCAGGGCTACAGCACAGGAGTGCCGTAGCAGGTGGGGCCATACTTTGGCCGGGAATGACGGATCGGTCTGATGCAAAGCGGCAGCATGACGGCCGAGGATGTGATAAATGCCATGGCGAGAGAGCGAATGACCGCGGGTGTTCTGAAATACTGGTTGCTCGGGATCGGTCCTCGGAGTCGGCGTCTGTGCCTTGATGGCCGCGAGAGTCTCTGGCCACAGCGGGCAAACCCGATTTTTGCCGCCTTTGCCATGCAAATTGACGACGAGGCCCGGCAGCAAATCTTTGCCGCAAACCGCCGCGGCTTCGCTGACTCTTGCGCCGGTGTTGTAGAGGAAAAGCAGAAGTGCGAAATCCCGTCTGCCGGATGGCGTCTGCCGGTCCGGTTTACGCAGGAACGACTGTACGACCGGCGGATCCAGGTAACGGGGCGGCGCCGGCGAATGTCGTTTACTGGGCAGGGCGATGATACGGGCTAGTCGGCCGGCTTCGTCGGGATTACGGCGTAGGACGTGCGCAAAAAAGCTGTGTAACGCAGCGAGCCGGCAGTTGCGGGTTGAAACACGGTTGTGCCGCGTGCCCTCCAGATAATCGAGAAACGCAAGGATCAGGTCGGCGTCGAGATCGACCAGGTGCAACCGGTCGACAGGGACGCCTCTGGCGCTGGCTGCATACTCGAAAAACAGCCGAAGCGTATCGCGGTAACTTTCCAGCGTACGCCGGCTGCAACCCCGTGTGCGGTGGAGATAATCATTAAAAAATGACTGAACGGCGTCGAAGATCGGATCGGTTCGCTTCATGGCGCTCCCGGATTGAAATCCAAACTACGCCGGAATCGGCGGGAAGCAGCGGCGAGCGTTTCGGGAGTAGCTTGGAGATAGCGCTGTGTTCCCAGCAGATTGATGTGGCCCAGGTAGGCAGATAACCACGGAAGTAGCGGGCCCGGGCTGAGTCCGGCGCGATACCACCGCTGCAAGCGATGCACTGCAAAAGTGTGGCGAAGGTCGTGAACTCGCATTCCTCCCCGCCCCGTGCCCCGTTTGCCCTTAAGGCCGCAATGGCGAAAGAGGGTATTGAGACGCATCGAGGCGTTCCAGCGGCTATCGCTGCAACCATCTTCTCGCTGAAAGAGAGCAGTTTGGGATGTAAGCGAGAAGCCCGCCCTTCGGCGAAGGTCCAACCAGTGTTTGAGTTCGCGAGCCAGGTCGCGGCCAAAGGGCACCAGACGGGAGCGTCCTTTGCTAGGACCAATGCGGAAGCACGCGCGGCGCAGATCAACGTCAGCCAGGGTCAACCGCAAGGCCTCTCCGATCCGAAGGCCCGTGCAATACAAGACAAGCAACATCACCCGCATCCTCGCAAGGCGCAGCGGCGGACCGCGCAGTTCCGGGATTTTTTTGAGAAGCACGCCGATTTGTCGTACCGATAGGATAGTTGCTCTGAAGGGGGCCTGCGCCGAGGGCGCTGGGCCAATCCACTGCGGCACGAATCCAGACGGATCGAACCGGCGGCGGTAGAGGCAGAATTGGCGAACGGCCGTGAGATCGTGGTTTAATGTGCAAGGATGCCGTCGGAGCTTATGGCGTAGCCACTCCGCAATCGCTTCTTGCAGCGACAGGTCGGGGTGCTCGGTCGCAAATCGGTCGAAGAGCAGGAGCTTTCCCTGTGGCCAATGCGAGGTGAAGTTGGTCTGCCGGAATTGCAGGAACTCATTTAGCTCGTGTGCCCAGCGGCTCTGGAAATGTGCCGTCATGCGGGAACCGGCAGAGCCAGGCGGCGCAACCTTGCAAGGGCGGTGCGCACATAGATGCCGGTAGTCTGACATTGGCGATGACCAAGAATGTCACCGATGACTTTAAGCGGGGTGCCGCGCTCGAGTTGGCGGGTCGCAAAACTATGGCGAAACAAATGGGCACCCAGAAACGGCGCTTTAACGCCAGCGCGTTCGGCCCAACAGCGCACTCGCTGTGCCACGGTTCCATGGCTCAACGGACCGAAAGGGATCGTGTGCCGGATGAACACGGTGCGGGACGGTGTTCGGGGACGACCGCGGCGCAGGTAGTCAGCGACCGCTTTCGCCACAGCGGGCAACAGAGGCAGGTCGACCGTGGCGCTGTTTTTCACTCGACGAATATGAAGAATGGAGGCATCCCAATCGATTGCTTCGAGCTTGAGATCGATGACCTCAGCGCTGCTCAGACCGTACGCGCAGAATAGAAGATATTGGGCATAATCCCGTCGTCCAATCGCGGTCGTTCGGTCTATCCCGTTTCTCAACTGGCGCACCATCGACCAAGGAAGCGCCCTGGCGGGTCGTGGATAAGTGATCGAGGGGGGCAAGGCGACGGATGCAGCCAAATCGTGTTTGGTGCGCCCGGTGATGAAAAGAAAGCGGAGCCAAGTGCGACAAGCCCCCGCAAATCCGCTGACCGTCAAGGGTCAATTATCCGGGTGCGCGCGGTCAATTATTCTTGTGCGCTCGGAGGGCGGTCGTTTGGGGGGGGTACGCCTGAGGGATGTTCATCAAGCCCCTGGAGAACCCCAGCCCCTAACCCGAAGGGTGGCTGGGGTTCGGGAAGGGGCTTTGTGAATATCCCTCAGACGGGAGAGGCCGCGGAATAGGGAGGCTTTGGGGGAGGCTCGGCGAAGCCGAGGGGCGAAGCCCCCCGGGGGGCCGGGGGGGCTAAAAATCGTCAGCGGCGGGGACAGCGTTCGGTTGGCCGTCCGGTAGTTGGGCCTAGAGGGTGGCTAGGCGGTCTTTGACGGCCCAATAGGCCTCGCGCAAGCGATCGTGTTTGGGGAACCGGCGCTGGCCGATCGGCCGGTGGAGAGCGCGCAGTTCATCGATCTCTTCTTCCAGGTCTCGGAGTTGGCCTTCGATGTCGCGTTCCTGCCGGTGGAGCGTGGCGATCTGGCTTTTGAGGAGCGCGGAAGCCGAGGCAGGCATGGGCAGTTTCAAACCAAAGGCGGCAGTTGTGTTGAGCACGGGGCGTGGCCGTCGCGCGGCGTGACGGAGGCTCGGCGGAGCGGAGGTGGGGCCGAAAGCCGTTCGCGGGCTGGACAAGGTTTCGGGATTTGGGTTGAAAAGGGCCGTGAGAAAAATCCTGACCAAGAAGCAGGCAGCGTTGGTACAACAGGGTCTGGAGAGCGCCCGTGCCGAGATCAGCAATCGGCTGGAGCGCGGTTGGGAGCAAGTGCAGCGGCTGGAGAAAAGGATCGAGGCGGCGGCGAGCATGGGTTTACCGCACGAGGAGCTGATTGCGCAGAGGGATACCCTGTGCTGCCGCGCCACCAAGTTGGCGGAGCGCGGTGAGGAAATCGAACGAGAGTTATCCGAGTTGATAGTGGTGGACCATGGCATACGCGGGGCTCGGTGGCGACCGACCCGAGCCGAGCCGTTTTAACGGGCCCGGGCGTGAAGGAGCGCGATAGCGTCGATTTAAACGATCTGTGGCGGGCTCTTACGATGGGAGCTTGGGATTGCCGGCCGGCATCGTCGCGTCGAGAGCGGCGAGGCAGGTGCGCTCGATGCGATAACGGGCTTGGAGGTCGCGGCAGTGCGCGATGAGGCTGTGCAGCTGGCCGAGCAGGAAGGCGAGTTCGCTGCGATGGCGCGCCTCGGTTCAGTGCTCATCGAGGAAGGCCTGCGTGGTGGTTTGGCAGCGGCGCAAGCGGTCTTCAAAGCCGGCGAGCGAGGCGCGCAAGCGCGCCCGCTCTTGTGGATCGTCGGTGGCTGGGTTCATGGGGCGGCGGGGGTTTGCGGGGCGGCCGCGCCCGGGGCGCGGATGCCGTCGTTGGTGAACTCGAGGATGACGGCGTGCTGGACCAAGCGGTCGGCGGCGGCCATGGCGGTCATGGGATTGTGGAAGATCTCGCCCCATAGGGAGAAGACGAGATTGCTGGTGAGCACGACGGAGCGTTGCTCGTAGCGCTCGGCCAGGAAGTGGAAGAGGACCTCCCCTTCCTCGGCGGACTGTTGGGTGTAGCCGAGCTGATCGACGATGACGGCGTCGTAGCGCTGGAGCTTTTCCAAGGCGGGGCTCAAACGGCGCTCGCGTTTGGCCAGGAGGAGCTGGTCGACCAACCTGAAGGCCGTGATGAAAAGGACCTTCAACTGGTGGCGCTGGATCCACTCGCGGCCGAGGGCGCCGGCGAAGCAGGACTTGCCGCGTCCGGGCAGGCCGAAGAGGAGGAGGTTATCGCCGCGGCGCACGAAGTCGGCCTCGGTGAGGGTGGGCAGCTGGCGGGTGATCTTCTCGGGCCAGCGGGAGAGGTCGAGCCGGGCGAAGTTTTTTTCCGCGGAGATGCCCGAGTGTTCGAGGAGGCGCTTGACCTTGTTGGACAGGCGCAGGCTCGATTCGAGCTCGGCGAGGTGCTGGAGGAATTTTTTGTAGCCCCAGTTCTCGGCTTCCGCTCGCGGGAGAGCGCTCGGGTAGGCCTCGGCCATGGCCGGGAGCCGAAGCGAGCGCAGGAGGATTGTCATGGGATCGTGGTTCATGAGGCCACCTCCTTGAGCAGCTGATCGTATCCGGCGAGGCTGGGAGGGAAGGCATCGAGCTGGATTGCGTTTGCCTTCGGTGCGGCCAAGAGCGCCTTCAGCGCGTCGGGACCGGGAAGGATGCCCTTGCGCAACAGCTCGCCCAGGGCCAGGGCGACCGAATCTTCGCCTATCTCGTGGGCGAGCAGGAGCACGCCCAGGTAGTGGTGGTCGGCCTTGCCGGGGTCTGCCGCCGCGAGGCGGCGGTGGGCCTGGCGAAAGACAAGCTGAGGGAACATGTCCTCGCGGTGCCGGTAGTGGGCGAAAGCGCCCGGCTTGCGGGCGAGCCATTGGATCACGTGGTGGTAGTCGACGTGGCCCTGGCTGGAGCGGCGCGGATGACGGGCGACCTCCTCATGGTCGTAGCGGATGACGACCTCCTTTTCGCTGGCAAAGGCCTGCACGACCGCGCCGATCAGGCGGGCCGGGACGCTGTAGGGGTGCTTTTTGATGCACGCGGTGGCGAAGCACGACACGCGGGCGGTCACCTCTTCGTAATCGGGGAAGCGCGTCGGCGGCAGCGGCCGCAGGCGCCGCTTCTCCTCGGCGAAGCGCTCGCCGCGCTCGGCGTTGATCTCACGGCAGCACCCCTCGACGAAGGCGGCGTATGCCTCTTCGTTCTCGAAATCGCGCGAGCCGCGCAGCAGGAGCTTCTGTTCCAGCCGCCGCTTCAAGTGCCCGTTCAAGGACTCGCAATCCCCGTTCTCGTCGGGAGAATCCCGGTTGATCGTCCGGGGTTTAACCTTGAGGTGATCGCACAAGTCCAGGTAGCGCCGGTTGTAGCCGCGCGCCTTTTGGCCCTTCCGGAGCTGGTGGGTGGCCGTCGAACTGCGGTCGGTCTGGAGCTCCTCGCTCACCCCGCCGAACTCCGCGTAAGCGGCCTGCGAGCCGGCGATAAGCGAGCTGGTCGATTCCGACTGGCAGAGCGTCGCCCACTCCGCGTTCGAATACGGCAGCACGCCGTGGCAGAACTTGTGATCGTACGGCTCCCCGGCAATCGTGACGCCGAGTCGAGTTCCATCCGTCCAATCCAGTTGCATGGACTGCCCTGGCTGACGGTTTTGCGGGAAGAAAACCTCCTGATCCGGGCCGTGCTTGCGCCGCCACCGCGCCACTCGACGCCGGAACGTACGTTCCGCTCGGGGATTGGCCGCGCCGGGCCGCTCTTTGAGCAGTTGCTTGAACAGCTCCTTGGCTTCCAAACCCGGCGTCGCGGCCAACCGGCGCTCCGCCTCCGGCCAAATCGCTTCCACGGGATCCTCTCGTGTCCGCCACGTGTGCGGCCTCTTCAGTTGCTTCGGCCCCTGGCTCGCATGCACGTACTTCCGGGCGGTGTTCCGGTGCATCGCGGCCTTCATCGCGGCGCGTTCGAGTGCGCCGCCGTTGTCATTTAGCTCATGCATTAGTCGTTGATACTGCTGGTCGGTGATCATGGGGGCCTGCAAAAAGGCCCCGACCGTACCGATCGTGCAGACCAACGACCGCTTAAAAATGCCCGGCTAAATGAGGCGTTTCCCGACGACCGTCACCGCACAGGTTTAATTGACCACAGACGGCTGACGGTAGCTTTGCTGTAGCGCCGTGCTTGGCGATATAGAAAATGATCCAGATCGAGCAATCGTGGGACTGGCCAAGGTGAACGATGCCGTATCAGAAAATGCCGCAGCGCGTTCAGGGAGCGTTGATAGCTGCGCAGCGTTTGATCAGCCCAGCCCAATCCGTGGCCGTAGCGGGCGAATGCGGTCATCAGTGGATCGCAACACGGGATCTTCCTCGGAAAGTCGATCGGGCCAACCGGCTTATCGATCTGCCCCAATCCCCAGGCGAAGGCTCTGAACGCCGCCAACCATCGTCGGCGTGTTTGCTCTGGACTTCCATGATGGCGTTGTCTCGCAAACGAATACGCCAGCCGTACCGCGCGTTCAGCGGATAGCTGCCGATAGTCGGAGATGCGCGCCTTCGTCAAAAGCTGAAGAGTCCATTGCCGATAGACACGAACGCTTCGGGACGAATGTCCCAAATTGCGCCAGAGCCCCGCGATCCGATCCACGTCTCGAATCTGTTCCGCCTTCCACGTTGTCATCGTGGTGCGCATGCCCCATGCATCGACGCGAATCACAGAATCTAAAGGCCGTCATAATGTTCCCAGAATCAGAGCGCGTGCCCGGGTGCGCTGCGCCAGCTCAACATTACGGCGGCACAACATAAGGAACTTACCGCTGGCCCCAGCCCGGCGAGGCCACGGTCGAGCTCGCGGCTGCCGAGTTGCAGCTTTTGCTCTGCGGCCTGGACCTCACGAAGACCCGCTTGCGGAAGTGGTGGCAGCGACCGGAGGCTTCCACCTCCACGGCGATAGGGCTGCAATGTCTTTCGCCGGGTGCTCCGGCAACCGGGCGATGATGTCGATCAAGTACGCTTCAGGATCGATGCCGGCCTGCCGGCAGTTCTCGACCAGGGTGAACAGGTTCGCCAGTCGAGGTCCGGCCGAGGGATGGCCCACCGCCAGCCAGTTCTTCGCCCCAAGCTTGAGCGGGCGAATCGCGTTTTCCGCTCCGTTATTCGACAGTTCGGCCTCCGGCACGGTGAGGCACCTCTCCAGCGAAGCATGCTGGCCGAGCAGATAATGCACCCCATCGTAAAAGTCGGTCTTCGGAGTCGCCGTGAGCGTGTCCGCCTTCGCCCATTCCAGCATTTGCCTAAACAGGGGCAGGCTGTGCTTTTGTCGCAGCTTGTGCCGTTTCTCCATCGACAGGCCGAAGCGCTTGGCCAGCCGGTCAATACGGAACAACCGATTGACCGCATGCAGATAGCGCTCCGCCCTCTTCTCCTGGCCCTTCACAGCCCGGAAAAACGGCCGGCGCATGTGGCCGTGGCAGGCAAGGTGCGTGATCTGGCCGGGCGGACCGATATCGCCCAGGCCGGCGGCCGCGTCGGTTTGCAACAGCCCGGAGTAATTGGCCCGGCTCAGCACCGCGTCCGGCCCTTTCGGCGACTTGTTCGACTGGTAGTCGAACCACACCGCCCCGCTCCTGCCCCGATACACCGTGTAGCTTCGGCAAGCGTCGGACTGCCGCAAATTCGAGAATCTGCCAGCTGCTATAAGGTCCCGTCCCTGAGCTATTTCGACGGAAGCCTCGCTGCGCGATTCACGGAGCAGAAGCCTTCCCTTGCCCCTTCCTCAGCAAAAGCGAACAGTAATGGGATCAGAACGGCAAAATGTAAACTTCGCAAAGGATCGTCCCGGCAGTGCTGGATTTGAATTGAGCGGTGTAAGCTCCGGGATTCAGCGGAACAAGTAGCACTCCCTCGTCGGACCCGCTGCCTAGTGGGAAGGCCCCGAGAAGGGAAAAGACCGTTTGGTAACCACTCACGAGGTTCGGGTCAGAGCTCCACACGGACGACGTCCCTTGAATCGTTTGCTTGGAATCGTACAGCGTGAGAGACGGACTCGAAACGATGGGAGACACGCCAAACTGGCCGAGGCTGGTACCAACTGCCCGAAGGAGCACCCATCGGGGTCCGACCGATTGGACGACAAAGCCGGTTGTGCCTGTACGTCCGGTAACAAGCTGGCAGAGACAGGAGCTGTTACAGCCGCCGTTTGTGGTCTGTCTGGGATATAACGTGAATGCTGCAAAGTAACCCCCACCTGGAGTGAACTGGCCCGGTGGCACCTGGCTGCCGGAATTAGCCGCGGTGAAATACAAGTCGTCGTTGGCGAGAGAACTGCCTCCGCCGCCGTACACGATTGTCGCGTGGGTGGGATTCTGCGGATCGACAGCGTATGTGAAAACTCCGGTGCTTGTGGGCACGGTTACACCATTACGGATAGAATTGATTGCGACGTAAGTTTGATCTGCATTGTACAACATGAGCCGTGAGGCGGTCCCGTTTAAGTATTCAAGAAAAGAGTACTGAATAAGGCATGGTGGGAGAGAAGCAGGTGCAGCCACTTGAGAATAGCATTGCACCACTAGGGTTACAGCCGCGGGCACTAGCCAAAACAATCGCTTTGTAATTTTCATGGCAAACATAGGTTTTGGAACGATTACGAGTTTAAGTCCGTCCTTGTGGCATCTGGATTAAAGAATGTTACCAGGGCCGCCCATGATTCGTGCGATTTCGCCTGCTCGGAAATCAACTGCATCATCTCCGTTCAATCTGACTTTTGCAATCCTCTGAGTATGTACTTATCGTCGACTGTGGCGGTCTCGAGAATCGGCGCCGCCAGGAATTACCACCGGGCCGGCGCCGATCGCGTTAATCTTCGGGCATTTAGGAGACACCAGACAGCTATCGCTTGGCATCGCTTCGCTGATTATGGCGTATTAGAAGCCAGCTTACATGCATGACGTGTGCCGAGGCTTCCGATAGGCGCTAATCTGATTATGGGACGAGGAACATCTCAAGAAGCGCTATTCCCGTATCTCCCGTAGCTCCGACAACCTCAGCCGTATACCCATGCCCTGCCGGCAGGGTGACGAGGACCGCGGAGTCGTTGCTCCCAGGCTGCCAATAGCCTGCGTACACGGAGCTTGCCACAGCTGCAATCAGGGGGTTTCCATTCCACACTTCATTCGCCGCAAATGCCGTACCCTGATCATCGAATATCGTGATTTGCGGATCAGGCAAAAAGTTCTGGATGCCGCCGCCAATGGATGGCCCATTGGCTCGAATCAAAAAGGTTCTGGCGGTAGAGCCGCCCACATAGAATCCGCCGTCCATAATATTATCTCCGGTGCCAACAAAGGCTCGCGCGGATAGATTACTTAGGTACGGCATTCCCGCCGTCCATTGAACGTTGATTGCCGGATTAGCGTCGAAAAGCTCAATCTGGCCGACACCGGTGTCACCGCTTGCTCCAGTAATCTGGGCCGTGTAGCCGCCATACTGGCCGCCGGCAAGAGCAGGTGTGCTCTGACCTGGCGCGAAAAGTATCGCTGAATCGTGGCTGTTTGAAGCGAACGAAGATGCCCAGCAGGCACTAAACGCATCTATAAGCGTTTGTGTTCCACCCCAGATGTAATTGTACCCAATAACACTTTGGTTGATGTCGAAGACGGTAAGGGCCGGATCTGGCAGAGTCCCTGTTATGAGCGAAGAGAGCGCCGGGCCCTTTGCCCGAACGAGCACTGGCTCACTTCCTTGACCGGCCACCCAGAATCCTCCAACTAGCTGTTGGTTGCTCGCAGTTGTTCCCACGTATGCTCTTGCCGAGAGGTTCGTCAGGTAGCCGACATTGCTCGTATTTTCCACAGTCAATGTCGCAGAGGACGTGGTTATTACAACGCTCGTATTACTCAGTGTGTCCTGGCAATAATATTGATCGCCGCTATTCGACAGCTGGGTGTTTGAGCCAGAAATCAAAAGCTGCCCATTCGTCGCACCTGAAATAGGTGAGCTGTTACGATACCAC
>CAVVGS010000018.1:0-6497 GCA_963747795.1 uncultured Verrucomicrobiae bacterium | reverse complement strand
GCTCTACGACCCGCGTGTCATCGGCCTTCATTTGGAGGCCGTCCGGACGGCACTCCGGGAATTGGAAACCTTCGCGGAGACTCGCGTCCGCAAAGGCGGAAACAAAGACGGCGTGCGGCCCACCCGGAGCCTGATCGCGGCCTGTTTCCGGCACGATACCAGCCGGGAACTCGATCCGCACCTGCACACCCACGCGGTCATCTTCAACGCGACCTTCGATCCCGTGGAAAACCGGTGGAAGGCGCTGCAAACGCACGGCATGCTGAAAGCCCAGCGGTTCGCAAATGCGATCTACGAACACGAGCTTTGCCGGGGCCTGACTGCGCTCGGCTACAAACCCCTTCGGACTTGCGGAAGCTTTGAGATTCAAGGCGTCAGTAACGACGTAATCCAGCGCTTCTCGAAACGCAGCCGGCAGATTCACGAGGAAACGGCCAAACGCGTGGCTCGCGACGGCCTGCGCGGGACTCTGGCCGACGTGCGCGACCAGGTTGCGCATGATCGGCGCCGCCGGAAGATTCAGGAAGCGACGGCGGACCGGTTGCGCAGTTCGTGGCTGGATCAGCTTTCGACCAGCGAACGATCATCCCTTCAATCGGCCGACCTTTGCGGCAGAGACGAGCGGCAAACGCCGGCCGACTTGACCGACCTCCTGTCCTGGGGATCGCGTCACGTCTTTGAGCGGAACTGCGTCGTGCCCGAACATCACCTTCTCGCGGCTGTGCTCCACCGCGGACGCGGCCAAAACTTCAGCCTCCCGGAGCTGCGCGACGCGATGAAACGCATGGAATCGGTCTTCTTCCTTGAAAAGTCCGAAGTCACGTCAAGGGAGTTGGTTCGCCTCGAAATGGAATTGGACTTCACCGCCCGAAAGGCCGTTCGGAGCCATGAGTGCCTCAACCCAAAATTCTCGCCGGCTGACCGACTTTCCGAAGAGCAACGCCGGGCGGTCGGCAAGATCATGGAGAGCCAGTCCTTCATCACGCTTTTCCGCGGAGCCGCCGGGACGGGGAAGTCGACCTGCCTCCAAGAAATTCAACGGGGATCGGCGCATCGTTGCCCGGGGCGCGGGTGATGATGCTCTGGATCTTTTCGCCCGCCAACTCGGTGAGCTTGATCCGCCCGGGAGAAAGCTTCGCCAGCACCGCCTTTTCCGCCGGCGTGGCGGGCGCTTCCACGCGATCGTAACACGGCTCGCCGAATTCGTGAGTGAGCGCCCTGTATATCTCGCCCGGATCGCTGCCTGTCCGTGCCGTGATCTCCGCAGCGAGCAAGCAGGGGATGAATCCGTCCTTGTCCGTCGTCCAAACGCTGCCGTCCAGACGGACGAAGGAGGCCCCCGCGCTCTCCTCTCCGCCAAAACCCAGCGAACCGTCGAGCAGGCCGTCAACAAACCATTTGAAGCCGACCGGCACCTCGTGGAGCTTCCGGCCGAGCTTTGCTGTAACGCGATCGATCATTGCGCTGCTGACCACGGTCTTTCCCACCGCGGCCGCCTTGCGCCACTTCGGTCTGTTTTGAAACAGATAGTGGATCGCGGCGCAGAGGTAATGATTTGGCGGGAGAAGCCCAACGCTCTTGGTAACGATCCCATGGCGGTCGTAATCGGTGTCGCAGGCGAACGAGAGATCAAAACGGTCCTTCATTCCGATCAGTCGCTTCATTGCATAAGGCGACGATGGATCCATGCGGATCTGGCCGTCCCAATCGACCGTCATGAAACGGAAGGTGGGATCGACCGTCTCGTCGACGACAGTCAAGTTTAGCTTATGGCGCTCCGCTATCTGCGCCCAATAATGGACGCCGGCGCCACCGAGCGGATCGACGCCGAGACTGAGCTTCGCGCCGCGAACGACGTCCAGGTCGATTACTTTGCCGAGGTCGTTGATGTAGCCGTTGACATAATCGTGCCGATGCGTGGTCGAAACGCGCAAAGCCTTCTCATAGGGGATTCGTTTCACTCCTTTGAGGCGGGCTTCGAGCAGTGCATTTGCCTTTGCCTGGATCCAATCGGTGACAACGTTGTCGGCCGGGCCACCATTCGGCGGGTTGTATTTGAAGCCGCCGTCATGCGGCGGATTGTGCGAGGGCGTAATGACGATCCCGTCGGCCAGCCCGGCTTTTCGCCCGCGATTGTACGTCAGAATCGCATGGGAAATCACCGGGGTCGGCGTGTATTCGTTCCCTTCGGCGATCATCACCTCGACTCCGTTCGCCGCGAGCACCTCGAGCGCGGTGGCATAGGCCGGGATCGACAGCGCGTGGGTGTCGATGCCCACAAACAGCGGGCCGCCGATATTCCGCCGCGCACGATACAGGCAGATCGCCTGGGTGATCGCCAAGATATGCCGTTCGTTAAAAGCCCGATTGAACGACGAGCCGCGATGCCCAGAGGTGCCAAACGCCACGCGCTGCGCCGGTACCCTGGGATCGGGCACCTCGGCATAGTAGGCGGTGATGAGCCGCGGCACATCGACCAGTATTCCGAGGGGCGCCGGCTTTCCAGCCAGGGGACTGATTTTCACGGCGTTGCCTTCATCGGCTGGCCTTCGAGCGCGGCCACTTTTGCCAGACGGCGGCGATGGCGTTCGGCGCCGCTGAAGCGCGCTGCGAGAAAAGCCTGAATTAGCTCCCACGCAGCCGCGTGGCCGACGACCAAGCCGCCGAGGCAGATCATGTTTAGGTCATCGTCTTCGACGCCTTGGTGCGCGGAAAACGTTTCATGAATCAAGCACGCGCGCACACCCGCCACCTTGTTGGCGGCGACCGAAGCGCCCACGCCGCTGCCGCAAATGGCGATGCCGCGATCTACCGTCCCGGCGGAAACTGCGCGGGCCAATGGGACAACAAAATCCGGATAGTCATCGTCCGGCTGCGGCCGGGGGTCTCCGAAATCGATCACGTAACGTCCGCTCTCGCGCAACATCCCGACCAGATGCTGCTTCAAGGCAAAGCCACCGTGGTCGGCGGCGATTCCGATCTGCAGCGGCTTCGTCAGCTCCGGTGGGCTGGAATTGATCATCGGTCCGGTTCTCCGTTTAGAGCGCCGGATTTTCGATTGCCGCCCGAAGCGGCGCGACCGCGGGGGCCTTCTTGACTTCGGCGACCTGCGCTGCGGCGGTGCGTTCCTGCAATCCCATGGTCAGCGCCGTCACTCCAGCGAGCCCGCCAAGTTGCATGGTTTCCACGGCCGTACTGGGAACGATCACGATCGTGGCATTCTCCTTCAAGCCCTCATACAGCATGTTCATGGCCCGCAGATGGAAGGCGATGGGATTGTGCTCATAGCTCTTCGCAGCTTCGGCAAACTTCTCCGCTACCTGTCGCTCCGAATCTCCCAGGATCACCCGGGCCTGACGCTCTCTTTCCGCTTGGGCCTGCATCGACATCGCATCCTCCAGGGCCGAGGGGATCAAGACGTCCTTCACCTCCACGGAGATGACATTGATGCCCCATGGCTCGGTGCGCTCATCAATGATCTTTTGCAGCACGCTGCTGATCTTGTCCCTGCCTTCCAGCATGTCCGAAAGCATCGTCTTGCCGATCACATCGCGCAGGGCTGTCTGGGAGGCCCAACTGATGGCGCTTTGATAGTCCGCCACATCCAGGGCCGCCCTCTTTGGATCCACCACCTTCCAAAACAGCACCGCGTCCACATCCACCGGCACCGTATCTTTGGTAAGGGTCTTTTCCGCCTTGAAACCAGTCGTGATGACGCGGGTGTCGATCCAGTAGGGAATCGCATCGATGACCGGAATAATGAAGAATAGTCCCGGCCCCTTGAGGGCGTGGAAGTGACCCAGACGCAATATCACCGCCCTGTCCCACTGGTCAGCAACCTTGGTTGCGGAAGCAACAATGATGGCGAGAACAAAGGCACCGATCTCAATCCCGAAGGCCTCTGCGTTAGCCCCGACTCTATGCCTGGTGTATGCCAATGCGGCGCCGGCGCCCAAAATCGACGATAAATAGCAATGTTGCGAATGCTCTGTTTTGTCTCATTTCAATTCTCTCCGTTGTTTTGCTCCCGCATACGAGCAGTTGCTTATTCGCGGCGAAGTTGTTGTTGGGGCATTATGATGGTTTCTTTTTCAAATCGGCACCGCCCGAGTGCCGATGCGTTCACTGATGGTGTTCCAATGTTTCGGGCTTCGTGCGGCTCAGGATCTCCTTGGCGCGGGTGATTTCATCCGCGGAGCCATGGGCAAGCAGGAGAAACTTGTCGGTCTTTAGCGCCGTTTCATACTTCAGTATGCTGTCCTTCGGGATGCCCAAGCCAAACAAGCCCGCCCCCAGCGCGCTCAGGCCACCGACCACGACCGCGCTTTCCAGCGCCCCGACAAGCCAACCGACGAGCGGCCCGGCAATGAGCAACGGCCCGATGCCCGGAATGAAGAAGAACGCGGAGCCGAACAAGCATCCCCATATCCAGCCCCAAAAGGCTCCTATTTTTCCCCAGTGTCTCATCCGGTCACCGACGTTATAGTAGCCGACCACATGCTGCTCCGTGTGATAGTCCCGGCCAACAATCGATAGTTTCTTCATGTCGAAACCGGATTGCTGCAGTTCCTTGACGGCGGCTTCGGCTGCCGTGTGCGAAGGGTAGATTGCTACGATGGAATTGTTTTTGTTCATGCTTTCTCCCGTGCTGTTGGTTTCATAATGCGAAGATGATCCAGGGATTGGGGTAGTTCACGGCCGGGCGGGTTAGATCCATTTGGGGTCAGCGGACTTCCCGCACCGCGTTCTTTCCGCCGCGCGAATTCGACTCGTACAGGGCACATTCCGGGTCGTCGCGCCATTCGCCGTCGGCGATGTACCGGTAGTGGTACCGTCCGGGCGAGAGCGCAATCGTCACCTGCCAGGGGCCGCCGGGCTGTTTCTTCATCGGAATCGGCCGGTCCTGCCATTGGGTGAAATCCCCGGCGAGCAGCACGTTCACCGCTGTAGGCGCGGCGATCGAGAATATCTGATGCTTGTTGGCTTCAGGGTTGGTTCCCTTTGTTTTGGCCGCCGCAAAGACGTGCGCGACCTCCTTGAGCAGCTGCGAAGCGTCCATTGGTTTCTCCAGGAAGGCCGTCGCCCCATGCTGGAGGAATTCTGCCTTCGTGTTGGGACCAGCGTACGCCGTAATGACCATGACCGGCAGCTCGGGGAATACAGTCTTCACGGCAAGCAGGATCGTCCTGCCGTTGACGAGCGGCATGCAGAGATCGGTGATGACGAGGTCAAACCGTTTTGCCCGGTCGCGTAATTGCTCGATAGCTTCGTCCCCAGATTGCGCCCGGGTCACGAGACATCCCGCTTGCCGCAGGACCTTTTCGAGCGCCCGGAGCATGGCGGCATCGTCGTCAACCACGAGGATGGACTTCTCGCGAAGAATTCTTGTTGGCACGGCTTTGGACAGTGCAGGTGTGATGCCAAGGAAGCCGGCGGAGCGGTGAGCGATTGGTGGTGAGGCGCTTGTGACGATCGCGGCGTGCTGCGGCGATCCAGGGGCCCGCGGTTCTGCCAAGGTGGCAGTCGCCAGGCTGCCAGTTTGGCTGCTGCCGGCTACGGTTTTAGGTCGGCAAAATGCCGGTACATCGTCCGCGGCGGAATCCCGAGGAGCCGCGCGGCCTTAAGTTTGTTGCCGCCGCACTGCTCCACTGTGGCCTGGACCAGGCGCTTGGTGGCTTCGTCCAAGGTGGTGCCGATCGGCAACGAAAGGTGTGGGCCTATCGGCGGAGCGCGCTCGGCGGCTCCGGCCGTCGCCGGCGCAAAAGTGAAGCTGGTGATGGCGTCACCCGCGGCTAGGGCCACAGCGCGTTGAATGACGTGCTCCAGCTCCCGAACGTTGCCCGGCCAGGAATGGGCGAGCAATTGGTCCAAGGCGCGCGGGCCGATGGTGCGGATGGACTTGCTCATCGCCGCAGTCGACCGGCGCAGAAAATGTCCAGCAAGCAGCGGAATGTCTTCGCGCCGGCCGCTCAGCGCCGGCAGCGAAATCTGGAGCGTGTTAATCCGGTAATATAGATCCGAGCGGAATCTCCCCTCCGCCAGGGCCTGCGGGATGTCGGCATGCGTGGCGGCAAGCAGACGTACATCAGCCTGGAGTTCCTTGGTGCCGCCCAAACGTTGGAATCGTCCATCCTGCAGCACGCGCAGCAGCTTCGCTTGCAAGGACGGACTCATCTCGGCGATCTCGTCCAGCAACAGGGTCCCCCCGTCGGCCAGCTCGAACTTGCCGGGCTTGGCGGCGGCGGCATCGGTGAAGGCGCCGCGTTCGTGGCCGAACAATTCACTCTCCAGCAGGGTTTCGGGAATCGCGGCGCAGCTGATCTTGATCAGCGGGCCGTCGCTTCGTCCGCTCAGGCTGTGGAGCGCATCGGCGACCAGCTCCTTGCCGGTGCCGCTTTCGCCCTGGATGAGTACATTGACGTCGGTCGGCGCGGCTTGGCGGATGAGAACTTTGACCGCCTGCATCGCCGGACTGTCGCCCATCAGCGCCTCGAGAC
>CAVVGS010000017.1:0-3113 GCA_963747795.1 uncultured Verrucomicrobiae bacterium | reverse complement strand
CCTCCGTTGAAGCCTGCGCCAGCCTTGGCGCGCAAACGACCGATTCGACTCCCTGGCCGGCCAACTCCGCCGCCAGACGTTCGATCGCTGTCTCGGTGCCGCCCCATTCCGAGGGATCGTACTTGCGCAGGATATGGGCGACGCGCATCGCGCTACATCCTCTCCGCGACGGGCAGCCCGAGCCGCACCGCGCCCGCTTCGTCCGAAAGCGAGGATTTTTCCTTCCGGCTGCGGCGTCGGGCCGCCGCAAGGCTCGCGAGCGTGCCCAGCATGATGCAAAACGTGAGGTAAATCGGTGTCTGCCGGTAGACCCACTCGGTAAGGCTCTGGCCGAAGATGCCGCACACGCCGAATAACAGGCCGACTCCCATCACCCGCATGGGCTCCCTGCGCGGCATGGGGAGGAATGCGGCGCCCATCCCGAACCATCGCAGCCAGAGCAGCCCGAAGAGGACGAGCCCGGGCACGCCGAGTTCGCCGAGGGTCAGCGCCGCGAGATTGTGCGCAGGAGCCGCCAGGTAGGAGTCCGCATAAAGCACGTCATCGGAGGTGCCATAGGTCGACACCAGATAGTCGTAATCCACGAACCGGAAGCCGAGCCTCGCCCCGTAGGTGCGGCTGACTTGATACGACCAGTTGTTGAGGCCGACGCCAAAGAAATGCTCTTCCGCGATCATTCCGGCCAGGCGCAGGTAAATGCCGCGGCCGTCGACCGTCGGATCGAAGTATTCCTCCTCCATCGTCACGTCCGCGTAGCGTCGCGCCACCTGGGTCCATGCGCCGGCCACAAGGGCCGCGACACAGGCGACGAGGACCGCCCGCACCACCAGTTCGCGCGCGTTCAGGCGCCAGGAAGCGGAGGCCAGGGCGGCGCCCAGGACCACCGCGGCGAAGACGGGAATCCCGGCGCGGGAGACGGTCATGACAACGCCAACGGCCCCCAATCCCGAGGCGGCGGCGCAGAACCACCGCAGCGCACGCGACCAGCCCGCGAAGGCGGCTGCGACGAGCGGCGGAACGGTGAGGCAGAAATACATCGACAGGCTGTTGGCGTGATCAAGGGTGCCCTGCACCCGGTCGACCTTCGTAAGATGAAATGCTGTTTCACCGCCCACAGTCCCTCGAATCCGACCGCGCATCCCAGCGCGACCAGCAGCAGGGTCCACTCGCGTTTTCCCCGCACATAGGCAGCCGCCGCCAGAAAGACGAGGATGCCGGCCGCCATCTTGGAGAGCTCGAAAACCCCGAAAATCCTCGGTTCCGAAACCAGGACGGACAGGGCGGCGTAGGCCGTGTAGGCCAGCATCAATCCGAGGCTGGCGGGCCAGAACCAGCGCCGTTCCCCTCCCCTGCGGCCTATCCAGCAGCCGATGAGCAGGCCGAATGCGAGGATCTCAAGGAGCGTCACCTGCACGCCGCGCGTCGTCCCCCGATACCACGCCTGGCTGAAAAAGTTGACGTCGAGCCGTTCCGCGAACACGGCCACGCTCACCATGAGGAAGAAAAAAATGTCCCGGACCCGCTGAAACCACGTCGCCGCGACGGCTCCGGCCACGGTCAAGAACGGAATCAACACGAGGGCTAATGCGTGCGCCGGCCTCATCCCAGTTCCCCGGCTCCGATTGCCTGCCGAGCGGCCTTCGGCCAGTAGGTTGTCACGCCGCCGCGCAGGAACCGCGCTGCCTGCCAGCACGCGACCAGGGTCACCACAAATCCGGCCGCGGCCGCCGGCAGGTGCGTCAGCCGGCGCATGCCGCGCATCCGCGCCACCCGCCGCCATCGGAATCCGAGGATGCCCGGAAAGAGCCGCCAGAAGTGGCGCGTCCGGACGACGTGCGCATCGATCCGTTTCTTCAGCCAGTCGGGATCGCGCTCCTCCAGGCGCCGAAGGGTGTCGGCGAGATGGGCGCGGTCCGCCTCCGGCAGGGTGCGCAGATACTCGACGATCACGTGGACCGTAGCCTGCCCGATCATCTGGCGCTTCTGGTTGTTCAGCACGTCGCGCACGGACAGGTAGGGCTCGTAAAGGTGAGTCGCCCCCCGCACGGAGACCACCTTGCCCGGATCGACCGGCGCGCGGAAAAAATCGGTGCAGATCGCGGCCTTGAAGAAGCCGTCGTCATTGGCGAGAACATCGCGCGGGAGGTAAAGGTTGCGCGCGATCCCGGCGCGCATGCAGTACAGCATTCCGTTCATCCGGCCCGGGATCGAGTCGGTCATTTCCGACGTCGCCATGGAAAGCCGCTCTCGAATCGAGGGCCGGGCGTTCCCGGCGATGCTCTTGACGGGCCAGTCCGAGGCGCAGCCCAGGCGCGGGTTTCGCTCCAGCTCCCCCAGGACCAGTTGCAGCGTATCCGGCCGGTTGAACACGATGTCCGCGTCCATCACGCAGATGTACCGGGCTCCGCGGGCCGAGATCTCGTGGACAAACCGGTTCCAGGCATTATTCCGGCCCCGGACGGCGAATTCCACAACGCGCGCGTGCGGCCTGCCCTGCGGCGAATGGCCTGCCTTCATCGCTGCGAAGGCCTTTTCCGCCACAGCCGCCGTCCGATCGGTGCAGCCGTTGGCCAGGCAGACAATCTCGCAGCCCTCATTGCGCGAGGCCAGATGCGCGAATAGGGTCTGGCCGAAAAGCGAGGCGAGCATCGGAACAATCGACGCCTCCTCGTTCCAGGCCATGATGCCGATCGAAAAGGTGATCGGGAAATCGGTCGTGGGATGGGTCATGCTTCCGTCATTTGTCGGTCCGGTGTTTCACAAATACCCATTCATTTTCGACCGCCGGATGCGCCGGATGGACGGTAGGTGTTCACCCCCCTCCCGGAGCCGTCGGAGGGTCATTACCCCATTTTCCGGGCATTCGTCCTGGACTAGAGTGTGGCGGCATGTCCGATCCGCCTGTCAGCATCATCGTGCGTTCGTTCAACGAGGCCTGGGCGTTGCGCGACACGCTCCCGGCCCTGGAGGCGCAGAACTACCGAAACTGGGAACTCATCGCCTTCGACTCCGGCTCCTCGGATGGCTCCGTGGAGCTTCTTCGCAAGGCGAAACCCAGATCCCTCGTGCAGCTTCTGCCGCACGAGTACCGGCCCGGCCGGGTTCTTAACCAG
>CAVVGS010000016.1:0-161397 GCA_963747795.1 uncultured Verrucomicrobiae bacterium | reverse complement strand
TTTTTTTTATTGCCAGTACCGCTTCGTTCAGCGTATTGCTAAAAGCGACCTTGTCTGACGGAGAGCCGGGCGTCCCCGCCCGGCGGGCCTCTTCGACTTCGCTGAGGCAGGCTCGCGAGACGCCTGTCGCTCCACGTCATCCCTCCCCGGCAAAAGTCCATCGCCACGCATTACAATATCCGCATGGCGACCATCCCCGCAGAAATTCACGGCCAGCGCTACATCAGCCTCGCAACTTTCCGAAAAACCGGCGTGGCCGTCTACACGCCCATCTGGTTTGCCGAAGACGACGACAAACTCTACTTCATGACCAACAGCAAACTGGGAAAGTGCAAGCGCATCCGCAATAACCCGCAAGTCAAGATCGCGCCGTGCACGATCCGCGGAAAAATCACCGGCCCCGAATTTTCCGCAACCGTCCGCATCCTGCCCCCGGAAGAGTTCGCTCGCGTCCGCCAGCTGATCAAAGCAAAATACTGGCTCGCCCGCGTTCCCTTCCTGTGGCGCAACACCGACACCTACCTCGAGATCACGCCCGCATGAATTCACTTCGGCACGCCGTGCTCGCCGCCCGCCGCAGCCACTAGTGTCCTGATTGGGCTTTCGGACGCCACCGCGGCCCTGACGTTTACGCTGGCTGCTCGACCCTGTTACCATCGACTGTTGTTCGAAACCCCGCTCATTTTCGGGACAATTAAAATTTCTTTTGGAGGCACCATGGCCGTAAAAGTTGGCATTAATGGATTTGGACGCATCGGACGCAACGTTCTTCGCACCGCGCTCGCCGACAAGAACATCGACTTCGTCGCCGTTAACGATCTCACCGATCCCAAGACGCTGGCCCATCTGCTTAAGTACGACTCGATCCTCGGCAATCTGCCGAACAAGATTACGGCGGGACCCGACAGTATTTCAGTCGATGGCAAAGTCATTAAGGTTTTCAAGGAAAAAGATCCCTCCGCCCTGCCCTGGGAGTCCGTCGGCGCTCAGATCGTCATCGAGTCCACCGGAAAGTTCACTGACGCCAACGAAGCGAAGAAGCATTTGCGCGGCTCCGTGAAGAAAGTGATCATCACCGCCCCCGCGAAGAACGAAGACTTCACCGTCGTGCTCGGCGTAAACGAAGAAAAGTACGATCGCGCCAAACACCACATCATCTCGAACGCTTCCTGCACCACGAATTGTCTCGCTCCGATCGCCAAGGTCATCAACGACAATTTCAAAAATAAGGGGCGGCACCCCGTGGGTTCGTCGACAGCTCCGCCGGGTTCAATGGCGCGATCGCCTGTCGGCAGCGCCGTCTCCCTAATTTTTTCGACGGGCCGGCCTTCCTTTTGGGCGACAAGAATCGAGTAAAGGTCCTCGTAGTGCGCGTAAAAGGCGTCGAGTTTCTCGCGGGCGACCATTGTCAGTCCTCGTAGACGGAAGGCTTCGTTGTAGCCCATGAGCCTGCAAAAGGCCGGAAACGGAAGGCCGACTTCCCGGGGGTTGGCGATGAAGTAGACGAGATCCCAGCCTTCGGTCCGCTTGCCTCTCAAATTCTTCCAGAGTTCGCACGACAGCCCCGGGCTTACAATTTTTCCGGCAATGTGGCCCAGGAGCTTGATCGTTCCCCCTTCAACGATCAGCACCTCATCGCCTTCACTCATCCGGTCAAATACCGACCGGTTCTTCTCCGAATTCCGCGATCCCCAGACGGCGATCGGTCGCACACCAAACGTATCCTGAAGTTTTTTTCGGAGGCCCTCGTCCACGTGGGGAAAAATTCTGTCATGGCCCACCTTTTTCCTTATGGTATCTTCATAGTGCACCATGGCTTCCGGATTGCCCGGCGGCATATAGAGCATGAAGACGTTTCGCATCGCAGGACCCGAGCCGCATGATCGCATTAGCCGCCCTCCAAGTCGACCGATTTCCCCGACCCGCCTTTCGGGTGCTTCCGGCAGCAAAACGAGAGGGGACGCCCAAACTGCTCCACCTAGAATGTTAATCGGTGCGGTTGGCACCCGTTGCGTGGTTGTCGGAACCGACCGGTGGACGGTATGCGTAACTCACGCTGTTGATCAAGTGGTTCCACCCGTTACGAGTTCGAAGGCTTCCTGTTTTCGATCATGCCTCTCTTGCCGTAAAAGCGCCAACATGGGGCTCGACGCCGCGGTCAAAAGGGAAGGAAGCGCAAAGAACCGGCGGTTATTGGAGTCTCAAGAAATAGACCTTGGAGATCTCATTTCGGGTTGTTTCGACGGTGACTTGCGAAACTTTCCGAATGGAAATGAAGCCACCGCAGAACATAAGTTTCGACATAAGTGGCCTTCCCCGACTCCGCAGGAATTTTGTAACTCCTTGTTAGAATGGCTGCCCGGGCTGGGATCGAACCAGCGACCAAGTGATTAACAGTCACCTGCTCTGCCACTGAGCTACCGGGCAAATTATTATCCATCAACAATTTAGTCGTGTAACCACCTTTGTCATCTACAGGCCTTTTCTACAGTTGAAACCTGAATGTGAGTCAAGAAGGGCCGAATACGTCCTAGAAGGCATCACGGCAAAGAACGGCGATTCAAAACCTGCATCGTGACGGAAAGAGCGGGAAGTACTACGGACGCCGGACCATCGCGGGCAAGCAAAATGATACTCTCGCGGAGGACCACTCATCAACGACCCCTAGAGTGACGCGCGGCCCACGCGCGGCGTTCGAATCTAAGCGCGAATTCGCGATGCAGGCTGAGAAGCTCCGCAACGCTGCCGCAACCCAACTTGCTTAGGCGTGAATGCTGATGTTCCCTGACGTCCGCAATCGTCGCCGCCCTGGTTCGTCCGATCAATTGACGCGGTATTTTTACCTTGAGCAGCTGAAGGGCGACACGCTGTTCGACTTTGCCCAAAGAATTCCATGCCTTCCGCATGTTTCCTCGTTCGGCCCAAGCCGGGCGAATGTCGGCGTCGGCAAGGTGGACCGGCAGGAACGCCAACTCAGCGAAGGGACCGTTGACCCCGATGGCTGCGGGAATTGGCAGGTTGGGCGGGCGCTTCATCCGCACCAGCCACTATATTAGCCCCACCGGGGTCAAGCCAGGAGGAGGCGTGATCGGTCGTTGCGGCCTGCTCTCGCCATCCGCCTTTAATCGTGGACGCGAATCCGGTCGTCTTCGACAATCCAAAGTGCGCCCGTTGGCTGTTCCTTCAATAGGAACCCCACCAGACGTTGGACGGCCGACTCCGTCGCCGTATGGGCCTGGTTTGCCAACCGCAGGACAATTATACCCGAAAATTCGGCTGGCGGGTAGGCTTTGATGTTCGCGAAATCCAGGTCAAGCGTGACCAGCGCCCGGCTTTCTCGACGGCAGATGTCAATGACCCGATCATCAGGCTGAGCGCCTACGACCGCCTTTTCCCGAACCAGGACACAATGCCCAAAGGGGGTTTCGGCAACCTCATCGCGTTGCCCTTGGCCGGAGAGAATCGTATATGTCCGTCGGAGCTCATTTCATCTTCCAGAAGCCCTCGGCGGGCCGGAATCGATTCATGCCGTTTGGGATGCCCTTGTCGCGGACACCGGACGGACAGCGCAAGTTGTCGGGGATATTCGCGCCTGTCTTGACGAGGGGCGTTGTCCCCTGGTGCTCTCGGACCGAAAGGCACACCTGGACATGCTCGAAACCGAGCTCAGAAGACAGACTGCGCCGGCAGATGCCGTCGCAATCTTTCGCCTCGAAAGCGGCGTCGGAAAGAAGAAACGAAAGGCGATCCGGGATGAGATCGACCGCTGTTATGAACGGGCTGAAAAGTTCGTACTCTTTGCCACGGCCGCGTTGATTGGGGAGGGCTACCTGGACCAGGGAAATTGCCAGCTGGGCAAGGGCAGATTGACGGCGTCCCACCTTGACAACGTAAGACCTTCGGGTATTACCTTTCGCATGGTAACTCGCACGGTCAAATTGCCCAATGAGCTGGATTCTCGGCTGCGCCAGAATGCGAAGGGGCAAAAGGTCACGTATTCCGAAGCAGCGCGGCGAGCATTGGCTGACGGTCTGGGCGACGAGAGTTCCGGGATTAACATGCTTGCCGCTCTGGAGAGCTTTGCCGGTTCAATCGAGGGGCCAAGAGATCTATCCACAAGCGAGGCTCACATGGACGATTTCGGCGCCCGGGCCAAGCGCTCCTGACGCCGGTGCTCCCTCGCGCGCTCATCGATTCCGGTCCGCTGGCGGCTTTCCTAAACCGTCGAGATGAACTGCACGAGTGGGCCCGGGATGTATTCGCAAGGACTGCGGGCCCTTATCTGACCACCGAGGCGAACATCGCTGAAGTCTGCCATCTGCTGGAACGCGCCGCCCTGAAGGGATCTCTCTGTTTTCTTGAGCTTCTCAATACCGGCCTCGTTCAAACGGCATCGCTTGCGGACAGCTTGTCCGCTGTGCATGCGGAGATTAGCCGGTTCCGCGACCGAAGGGTGGATTTTGCCGACGCATGCCTGCTCGTAATGGCTGAACGTCGGCCACACCTTCCGTTGATCACCGTCGATCGGGCAGATTTCCAGGTTTATTTCCGCGGTCACATGAATCGGTTGATCCTGCCGCCTTGAACCGGACACCAAAATGCACAGTTGCCGGACAACTGGTGGGCCGCCTGCGCCATAATGCCCTTGGAGAAGGCTTCGAGGGCGGCATCGTAGCCCGGCAACAAAACAGTTTCTACCAAATCGCCTTACAAAACACCTAGATGTGCTCCAAAACGATTAGATAACGGCCTTCACCAACCAAAATGATTAGGGTCTTCAGTCCTCAAGGAAGGCCCAGTTTGTACCCGATTTTACGCCTTTTGAAGGCGCACGAGTGCAACGAAAAGCCTGGCGCCCTTGCGGGCGCCAGGCGTTAGCAACACACACCTAGGCAAAAGTTTCGGAGACGTGCCGGGCTTCAGGAATTGTTCTTGTCCGCTTGGGACTCGTCCACGACGACGTAGAGGGTCGAGCCGTGGGACCAGAGCCGAACCAGGGTCTTTTTGGATTCGGCCTTGGCGCTGAGGTTGACCGCGTCCTCGGCCGAGGTGACGGCGTGGTGGTTGATGTTGAGGATGACGTCCCCGGCGCCGATGCCGGCGCGGGCGGCCGCGGAATCCGGATCGACACTGGTGACGAGGGCCCCGGAAAGGCGCGGGGGGATGTTGAACTGCGCGCGGGTGTCGCCGGTCAGATCGTCGACCGCGACTCCGTTGAGGACGCCCTGGTCGTCGCCCGATTGGGTTTCAACGCTGGCCCGGCGCGCGCCGGGCTTGTCAACGGTGGTGGCGCTCAGCTGCATGGGCTTGCCATCGCGGAGCAGATTGAGGGTGACCTTGGAGTTGGGGCCTTCGCCGCTGACCGTGAAGGCGAGGTCGTTGGCATCGCGGACGGCGCGTCCGTTGACCTCGGTGATGACGTCGCCCTCCTTGATTCCGGCGCGGGCGGCCGGGCTGTCGGGAACGACTTCGCCGACGAGGGCGCCTTTGGAGTCCTTCAGGTTGAACGAATCCTGCAGGGCGGGGGAGATGTCCTGGATATTGATGCCGAGGTAGCCGCGGACGACCTTGCCGGTCTTGGCGAGGCTCATGGCGACCTGGGAGACCATGTTGGAGGGGACGGCGAGCCCGACGCCCTGGAAGCCGCCGCTGCGGCTGAGGATAGCGGTGTTGATGCCTATCAGGCGGCCGTCAAAGTCGATAAGGGCACCGCCGGAATTGCCGGGATTGATCGCGGCGTCGGTCTGGATGAAGTTTTCGTAGCCTTTGACCTCGCTCAGGATGCCGACGCGGCGGCCGGTCGCGCTGACGATGCCACTGGTGACGGTTTCACCGATGCCGAAGGGATTGCCCACGGCGAGGACCCGGTCCCCGACCTTGATGGCGGAACTGTCGGCGAAGGTGATGGCGGGAAGGCCGGTCGAGTCGATCTTGACGACGGCGATGTCGGTCAGGGGATCTCGGCCGACGACCTTGGCCTTGAACTCGCGGCCGTCGGGCAGGTTGACGGTGACCGTGTCGGCGCCGTCGATGACGTGGTTATTGGTGACGATGAAGCCGTCGGAGGTGATGATTACGCCGGAACCTTCGCCCTCCGTGGGCTGCTGCTGAATCTGGGGCATCTGGTTTCCGAAGAATTGCCGGAAGAACGGATCGTTCATGCCGGGAAACTGGTTCTGGCCCATGACGGTCCGCTTGGGCTTGGACACCACCTTGATCTTGACGACGCTGGGGGAAACCTTGGCCACGACGTCGGCGTAGCTGGCGCGATCGTACTGGCCGCGCTCTACGGGCTTGTTGTCGTGGTTCAGGGTGAGCGGGGAGTCGGTTTTTTCGGCGCCCCAAACGGCTGCGA
This sequence comes from uncultured Verrucomicrobiae bacterium, assembly GCA_963747795.1. GTDB lineage: Bacteria > Verrucomicrobiota > Verrucomicrobiia > Opitutales > Opitutaceae > Palsa-1447. Next base: position 155,042 of record CAVVGS010000016.1, on the reverse strand, counting down.
AGACGCCGGCCAGGGAGAGGACCGCGGCCCCCTGCAATGCCCGGCGAAAGGGAAGGGAACGGGATGTGGATGTGTTCATGAGGCTTCGACTGTAGCACCGGGTTGTTGCGCGGGCCTGTCGCCAAGATTACAAAACGTTTAATGGAGGGTTTACCTCTTTTCAAAGGCGGGCGGGCGGGGCACAATTCGGGGATGCGTTTGCTCGTGATAGAGGACGACTCCAAGATTGCCTCGTTTGTCGTCAGGGGCCTGAAGGAGGCCGGATTTGCGGTGGATCACGCCCCCGACGGGGAGACGGGCCTCTCGCTGGCCGAATGCACCAATTACGACGCGGCGGTCGTCGACATCATGCTCCCGAAGCTCGACGGAATAAGCCTGGTGAAGCGATTGAGACTGGCGAGGCAGCCGGTGCCGGTGCTGTTCCTGAGTGCGAAGAATTCCGTGGAGGATCGCGTGAAGGGTTTGCAAAGCGGAGGAGACGACTATCTGACAAAGCCGTTCGCTTTTTCGGAACTGCTGGCGCGGGTCCAGGCCCTGATCCGGAGGGCGACCCAGTCGCCGGAGGCGACGAGACTTTCCGCGGGCGACGTCACGCTGGACTTGGTGACCCGGGAGGTCACGTGCGCGGGGAGCCGGGTCGAGCTGCAGCCAAGGGAGTTTTCCTTGCTGGCCTTCTTCATCCGCCACGCGGGCCGGCCGGTCAGCAAGACCATGATCCTCGAGCACGTGTGGGACTACAGCTTTGACCCGCAGACGAACGTGGTCGACGTGGTCGTCTCCCGCCTGAGAGCGAAGGTCGATCCGGACCGCACGAGAATCGAAACGCTCCGCCACGTCGGCTATGTCTTCCGGCCCCATGTTTGAGCACCTGCGCCGTTCGCTCGCCTTCAGGCTGGCGGTCCAATACTCGCTCGTCTTCGCGCTGGTCGCCGGCTCGCTTTTCGGGGTCCTGTACCTGGAATTGGCCAAGGCTTTGGAGGCCCGGGACAGGGCGGCCGTTGAGCGGCTGGCCGGGCAGTTCGGCCGGGCGTACGATGCTGGCGGGGCGGGGGCCCTGAGGGCCGAGCTCAATTCGAACGGCGCGCCCGATGTCCGGTCGTATTTCGTGCGCGTGACCGATCCGGCCAACCTCACGATCTTCCTCTCGGTACCTCAGGAGTGGATACAAACGCAGGTGCAGAAGATTCCGCTCCCGGGTGGGTTTGGATTCACGGCGACCCGCCAGATCCAGTCGGTCAGGATCCCCGACAACGCCCTGCGGGACTATGCGATCGCCACGGCGACGCTGGCCGACGGCAGCCTTTTGCAGGTCGGGCGCAGCACCGACAGCCGGGCGGTGCTCCTGAAGCCGCTGCGGGGCGCCTTCGCAGGGGTGGGGGCGGTGGCCCTGGTGCTCTCGGTCGCCGTCGGCACGGTGCTGGCCTGGCGCTCGACCCGGCCCCTGCGGCTGGTGACCGACACGGCGAGGAGGATCGTGGAGACGGGGGATTTCGCGGCGAGGGTGCCGGGAGCGGCGGGAAGCGGCGAACTCGCCCTGTTGGTGCGGCAGTTCAACACCCTGTTGGAGAAGAATTCCGCGCATGTGAGGGTATTGCGGGAGACCCTCGACAACCTGGCCCATGATCTGCGCACGCCGCTGGCGCGGCTGAGGGGGATAGCGGAACAGGCGCTGGGCGACAACGGCGACCCCGCGGAGGCCCGAAGCGCCCTGGCCGACTGCGTGAATGAGACCGACCGGCTGCTGCATGTCATCGAATCCCTGCTCGACCTTTCTGCGGCGGAGGGTGGGGCCCTGAAGCTGAACCGGGACCGGATCGACCTGCGGACTGTTGTGGAGCGCTCGGCCGACCTTTACCAAGAGGTGGCCGAGGAACGGAAGATAACCGTCGTTCTCGAACTGCCCGTGGAGGTTGAAATCGAGGCCGATGCCGTGCGGCTCGGCCAGGCGGTCAACAACTTGCTCGACAACGCCTTGAAGTACACGCCCGAGGGGGGAAGGGTGGTGCTGACGGCGGGTGTGGACTCCGGGGGGGCGGTCCTGACCGTGGTCGACAACGGCCCCGGTGTCCCCGAGGCCGAGAGGGAGGCGATCTTTCGAAGGCTTTACAGGGGCGATGCCAGCCGGTCGCAGCGGGGGCTGGGCCTGGGGCTGAGCCTTGTGAAAGCCATTGTCGAATCGCACCATGGGACGGTCTCCGTCGACGGGGCGCCGGGGGGCGGAGCGCGGTTCACCGTCAGGCTGGAGCAGGCGGCCCAGGCCATGGCCTGAGGTGCAGTGCGGCAATGTTTTGGTGCGGGTGCGTTTTGAAATAGCCGGCCCAGAACGAGGCGTTGCGAGCCTCATGCCCGTCTCGGATGCCAGGACGGGCTGGGATCCCGCCTGGCCCGGCTTGGCGGGCATTCCGGGTATCGGCGAGCTCCGCTTCGTTCTGGGCCGGCTATTTCAAAACGTACCGCTGCCAAAGTTTTGTTTGCATTCACGGGGCCGTGCCGTATGAGATAACCCCCTTTCAATTACGCCTGCCCCCGTTCCTGGGGTCTCAGGGGGAACGAATCCATGAATACTCAGCTCACACTCAACGTATTTCCGCGCACTCAGACGGGCCGCAGCGCTTCGCGCCGGTTGCGCAAGGCGAACAAGGTCCCGGCAATCCTCTACGGGAAGCACACGAGCCCAGAGAAGATCGCCCTTGAGGGGACGGAACTGGTGAAACTGCTGAAGGCCGTCGCGGGCCGCTCGGTCCTGATCGAGCTCCAGGTTCCCGAGCGCGCGGAAAAGCCGCTTTCCATCCTCCAGGAGATCCAGCGCGACCCCATCACCGACAAGTACCTGCACGTCGACCTTCACGAGGTTAAGGCCGACGAGAAGTTCGAGATCGAGGTGCCCGTCCACATCTTCGGAGAGTCGTTCGGCGTCAAGAACGAGAGCGGCGTTTTGGAAATCGCCTCGCACACGCTGAAGGTCCGCTGCCTTCCGAAGGACCTGCCCGCCGTCATTCCGGTCGATGTCACGCCGCTCAAGGTCGGCGAGACGGTCAAGGTCAGTGAGATGAAGCCCATCCCGGGCGTTGAATTTCTCGACCACAAGGGACAGCCCGTTGTCTCGTGCGTCGAACCCGTCGCGGAAATTGTCGTCGAAGTCCCGGTCGCGGCAGAGGCCGTTCCGGTCGAGGGCGCGGTCCCGCTGGCCGAGGGCGAGACGGCCCCCGTTCCCGGCGCCGAGGCGAAACCCGGCGCCGCCCCCGCGGGCGATGCGAAGGGCGCCCCCGCCCCCGCCGCCGGAGGCAAGGGCGTTGCGGCTGCAAAGGGCGCAGCCCCCGCGGCCGGAAAGCCCGGCGCACCGGCGGCTGGCAAGCCGGCGGCTGCGGCTCCCGCGGCCAAGCCCGCTGGAAAGGCGGGCGGTTTCCCGAAGAAGTAAGGCTTTCTCGACACCGGGCCGGGGCGATCCCGTTTGCGCCGTTCCGGGTGTCCGTTCTTTGAGTCATGTCCATCACGCTCGTCGCCGGCCTCGGAAATCCGGGCCGGACCTACGTGAACACGCGCCACAACCTCGGCTGGGTCGTCATCGACGCCTTCGCGAGGAAGCATGGGCTTGCGTGGCACAGCGATCCCTCCTTCGAGGCGATGCTGTCCCGCTGGGACTCCCCCGCGGGTGTCCGCTGGCTTGCGAAGCCGCTCACGTTCATGAACGACAGCGGATTCGCCGTCGGGGCGGTCGCCCGCTTCCACAAGCTGCCCATCACCGATGTCTGCGTCATTCACGACGATCTCAACATCGATCTCGGGCGGGTGAAGGTGTCGGTCACCGGAAGCGCCGGGGGCCACAATGGGGTGGCGAGCCTGCTCGAGCACCTGGGCGACGGTTTCGCCCGCTACAGGCTAGGGATCGGCCCCAAGGAACCCAAGGAAATGGACATGAAGGATTTCGTGCTCTCCAAATTTTCGTCCGAACAACTTGTTATAATTGACCAAAAAATCGACCTCTACGTACAAGGCCTGGAGCTGCTCCTTGAAAGCGGCGCCGACCGGGCCATGAATCAGATCAATCGCAAAGAAGAATCATGAACATCAGCAAACGCTCATACCGCGCGACCTTCATCCTCGATAATCGCGGCAAGGAGGACTCCACCGAATCGATCATCGAAAGCGTCAAGAAGGAGATTGCGGCCGTGCAGGGCGACGTGACGGCGGTGGAGACGGTCGGCAAGAAGGACTTCGCCCGGGTCACCGACCGCAAGTTCACGGGGGCGACCTACGTGCAGGTCTCATTTTCGGCCCCGCCCGACGGCCCGGCCCATCTCAAGGAACGCCTCAGGCTCAACCAAAACATCTACCGCACCTTCGTCGAGAGCATCTAAATGCTCCGGCAGGGGCATTACCCCATGGCCTACCTCAACAAAGTATTTCTGATCGGAAACCTGACGCGCGATCCCGAGCTGCGTGTCACGCCCAAGGGCACCGCCATCTGCCAGTTCGGCATGGCCGTAAACCGGCAGTTCAAGGACGAGTCGGGCGCGACACGCGACGAGACGACCTTTGTCGACATCGAGGCCTGGGGAAAGCAGGGAGAGCTTGTTTCAAAATACCTCTCGAAGGGCAGCCCTGCGATGGTCGAGGGACGCCTGAAGCTGGACCAGTGGGAGGACAAGACGAGCGGACAGAAGCGCAGCAAGCTGAAGATCGTCCTCGACAATGTGCAGTTTCTCTCGAGTCGCGGCGCCGGCGGCGGCGGCGCGCCGCACGCACCGACCGAGGAAGGCGAGGCGGCGGGCGCGGCAGCCCCGGCCGCGGGCGCCAAGCCGGCCGCCCCGACGAGCAAGGAGCATCTGGACGAAGACGTCCCGTTCTGAATCTCACGCATGATGACCAGATAAGGCAAAACAACGAGCCGCATCCAGTATGCCGGCGCCGGCATACTGCCCCAGAAAAACAAACACTATTCTCCCATGGCCCACAGCGAAATCCTCCTCTTGAAGCCCGTCGAAGGTCTCGGCGGCGAAGGCGACCAAGTCAAAGTCCGCGCCGGCTACGCGCGCAATTATCTGCTGCTGCGCGGAATCGCCGTGCCGGTGACCACCGCCAACCGGAAGCAGATCGAATCCCTCAAGCGCCGCCGCGGCGAGAGGGAAGCCCAGGAGCTCAACGGAGCCCAGGAGCTCGCGCGCAAGCTCGAGAAGGCGGCCCTCGCCTTTGCCGTGAAGACGGGCGAGGGCGGGAAGATGTTCGGCGCCGTGACCGGGGCCGACATCCACGACAAGCTCGTCGCCGCAGGCTTCACGATCGACAAGCGTAAGATCCAGCTGTTCTCGCCGGTGAAGACCCTCGGCCGCCACGAGGTGAAGATAAAGCTTCACGCCGACGTCTCCGTCGACATCCCCTTCGACGTCGTTTCCGAGAATCCGATCGTTGAGGCGCCCGCTGCCGCGCCCGCCCCCGAGCGCCGGGGCGACGAGCGCAATTTTGGCGACAGAAGGCCTGACCGGTACTCCGAACCGAGGAGGTTCACCGAGCGGAATCCGTCCGGACGGAAGACCGACACGAGAAAATGATAGGAGAAGGGGGCACCGGATCCTCCGGTCCTGTCAGCGGAGTTCCGGCTGCGGTGCCCGGCCGGTCTCCCCCGCATAGCGCGGAAGCGGAGGAATACCTCCTCGGCTGCTGCCTGCTGGACGGGGCGGACACGATCGCCCGCTGCCTGGAGGCCCGTCTGCCTGCCGAGGCGTTCTATTCGTCTCCCAACCGGATAATCTACGAGAAGATCTGCGAACTGTACCAGAAGAGCCCGCCGGTGGACGTCGCGGTCCTGGCCGAGGAGCTGAAAACCGCCCGCCAGCTCGATGCCGCCGGCGGCTACCAGTACTTGGCGCAGTTGAGCAGCCGCATCCCGACGACCGCCCAGGCGCAGTATTTCATAGAGAAGGTCCGGGAACTGCACCTGCTGCGCGAGCTGATCAAGGTGTCGACCCTCACGGTCGAAAACTGCCTGAGTTTCCAAGGAGGGCTTGAGGAGTTCATCGACGGGGTGGAGCAGAGCATCTTCCGGGTCACCCAGGCCCGCATATCCGACGCCGCGAAGGCGATGAAGGAGCCTACCCAGGAGGCCATGCGCGTCATCCAGAAGATGATGATGAAGAAAGGGGACCTGACCGGGGTCAGTTCGGGCTTCAAGGACCTCGACAACCTGACCTGGGGTTTTCAGCGCTCGGAGATGATCGTTCTGGCGGCCCGGCCTGCGATGGGAAAGACATCGCTTGCCCTCAATTTTGCGGAATCAGCCGCCCTGCCAAAGCGCGGCGAACCGGTGCCCACGCTGGTCTTCTCCCTGGAGATGAGCGCCGCCCAGCTCGCCCTGCGCATGCTCTGTTCCCGCGCCCGCGTGAATTTGAAGCTCCTGCGCGAGGGTCTCCTTGCCAAGAATGGCGACGACAACACCCGGCTGGTCGCCGTCGCCGACGAGTTCTCAAAGGCCCCGATCTATATAGATGATTCCAGCCATCTATCAATCATGGAGTTGCGTGCAAAGGCGCGACGGCTGAGCGCGCGCCGCAAGCTCGGGCTGGTGATCGTGGACTACCTGCAGCTGCTCAATCCGACGGACTCCACGGTGCCCCGCGAGCAGCAGGTGGCGGAGGCTTCCCGCGGGTTAAAAGCATTGGCGAAGGAACTTGATGTTCCAGTCATTGTATTAAGTCAACTTAACCGCTCGTCAGAAAAAGAGAACCGCGCCCCTAGGCTCGCCGATTTGCGCGAATCTGGATCTATCGAGCAGGATGCAGACGTAGTCCTCATGCTAGCCCGACCCAAAGACGCCGACGAAAAATTCCAAGTGGCCGCTGATTCCGCCGAGTTAATCGTTGCCAAGCAGCGCAACGGACCGGTAGGAGAATTGAAGCTCACCTTCTTACGAGACATCACACGCTTTGAAAACTACACCCAGTAACCCGCTGCTACGGGTCACCCTCGTATTGTCGGCTGTTGGTATCTCGCTTCTTGCAGGATCGGTTGGGGTGTGGGCGCAGGAGGGGCAGCTGCCTCCTGGCCAGACGGCCAATCCGGCCAACCAGGCGCCTGGGTCGGGCTACAAGGTCGGGACGGTCACGGTCAAGTTTGTCGGGACTGCAAACGTGGACGAGCAGTACGTCCGCGTTAACATGCAGCTTCACGAGGGCGGCGACCTGGACGACACGATCCTGGATCGCGACATCCGCAACCTTTACAAGACGGGGCTGTTCGAGTTTGTGCAGACGAAATGGGAGCCGGCCGGTCCGCGCACCTACAACCTGGTCGTCGAGGTGACCCCCAAGTACCGCGTTCTGGCGGTTCGCTACGAGGGCAACAAGAAGGTCTCGACTAGCAAGCTCGAGAAGCAGACCAAAACGCGCGCGAATACGGCTCTGGATGAGCGCCAGGTGAAGGATGACCAGGAGAAGATCCACGACTACTATCAGAAGGAGGGCTACAACCAGGCCACGGTGACCTACAAGGTCGACCGTGACCGGACAACGGGCTTCGGAACGGTGGTGTTCCAGATTCGCGAGGGCAACCGGGTGAAGATCGGCGACGTGCGGTTTACAGGCAACCAGCACATCAAATCGAAAGCACTTCGCGGCCAGATGGATACGAAGCGCTGGTGGATGTTTTCGTGGCTGACGGGATCCGGCCGGTTCGAGGATGACACCTTTGACGACGACCTGGGCAAGCTCCGGGACTTCTACCGCGAGGAGGGCTACCTGGATGTGGAAATCACCGAGGACCGCGTGGTGTTCCAATATCCGAAGCCGGACAAGCTCGTCCTCGTGATCTCCGTCAGCGAGGGACGCCGCTACTACATAGGCCAGATCAGCTTTTCGGGGAACAAGCTCCACTCCTCCGCCCTCCTGCGCCGCGTTGTCAGGCAGAAGCCGGGGGCAGTCTTTGCCCCCTCCAAGCTCGACAAGGACCGCGAGCGCCTCGAGGACTTCTACGGCAAGGACGGGTACATTGAGACGCGGGTGAACATGATCCGGAAGCCCAACATCGTCTCGGGCAACATCGACCTCGAGTACCAGGTTGACGAGGGCGACAAGTACAACGTCGAGTCCATCGAGATCGAGGGAAACACGAAGACCAAGAGCACGGTGATCCTGCGCGAACTCGTGATGGGACCCGGGGACGTCTTCGACACCGTGCGGATGAAGATCAGCAAGATGCGGCTGGACAACACCCGCTTCTTTGACGACGTGAACATCACCCAGCAGAGCACGAACCTTCCCGGCCGCGAGGACATGAGGGTGGCCATCAAGGAGGGACGCACGGGGGCCCTGACGTTCGGCGCGGGCTACAGCTCGCTTGAGAAGGCGACCGTGTTTGCCGAGGTTTCCCAGTCCAATTTCGATCTTTTCAACGCCCGCTCGCTCTTCCAGGGCGACGGCCAGAAGTTCCGCATCCGGGTCCAGCTCGGCCAGCTTTCGAACGAGGCCATCCTCCAGTTTGAGGAGCCGTATCTGATGCAGAAGGCCCTGGCCCTCGGCTTCAGCCTATACCGCACGGGCATCGACTATGAGAGCACGTACTACAACGAGGTGGATCTCGGCGCCACGGTCTATGTGCGCAAGCACCTTTTCGAGCTGATCCAGGCCCAGCTCGGCTACACCTACCAGGTGACCGAGATCGACAACGTCCAGGCGAACGCCTCGCCGATCATCCAGGCGGCGGCGGGCAAGAACTCCGAATCCAGGGTGACCCTCGAGTTCACCCGCGACACGCGGGACAAGATCATCAACACCACGAGCGGCAATTACATGCAGTTCGACGAGACGTTTGTCGGCGGACCCTTGGGGGGGTCGGCCAATTACATCAAGACCGATTTTCGGGGATCCCAGTTCTTCGAGCTTTTCGAGACGCAGGCCCAGGTGATCTCGATCATCGCCCGCGCCGGGGCAATCCAGACCTACGGCAGCACCACCACGATACCCTTCTACGACGCCTACTACCTGGGGGGCCCCGACGACCTGCGCGGCTTCGAGTACCGTTATGTGAGCCCGCGCGACATCTACGGCGAGCCGATCGGCGGCAAGACCAACGGCATGGCGACACTCGAGTATTCGCTCGATATCGTGAGCCCGGTCCGCTTTGCCTTCTTTTACGACATCGGGTTCGTAAACCCCGGATCCTACGACTTTAGCGTTGGCAATTACCAGGACGATTTCGGCGTCGGACTGCGCCTTTCCGTCATGGGTTCGCCCCTGAGTCTCGACTACGGCATCCCGATTCGCGGCGACCTGCACTACCCGAACAAGACCGGAAATCAGTTCAATTTTTCCTTTGGCACCCGGTTCTGATTCTGCTCTAGTCAAACTTTCATACCGCAAAAAGACTCATGAAGAAACCCATCCACACACTGCTATCCCTAGGGGCCTTCGGCGCGGCAGCCGTCATCGCCCAGGCGCAACCGGCGCCGAAAATTGTCGTCGTCGATATGGCGAAGATCTTTGACACGCACTACGAGACCCAGGCCGAAAAGGCCAAGCTTGATGATGCGACGAAGAAGGCCCAGGACCAGATCGACCAGATGAACAAGGACGGCGACGCCCTCGTCGCCCAGTACAAGGAGCTCGACGAACAGGCGAAAAATCCCGTTTCGACTCCGGACGCAAAGTCCAAGGCCGTGGCGGACGCCCAGAAGAAGGGCCAGGAGATCCAGACCAAGCTGGCCGACCGCAACAAGTTCGCACAAGACTCAAGGGCCGTGCTTCAGGATCGCATCCAGAAGTTCCGCAGCCTGATGCTCGAGGAAATCTCGAAGGTCGTCGTCACGGTGGCCAAGCGCAAGGGAGCGAGCCTGGTCCTGGACAAGTCCGGACCCTCGCTGCTCGGCGTTCCCTCTGTCATTTACTACGATCCCGCCTACGAGATCACCGACGATGTCATTGCCGAGATCAACCAGAACCGCCCCGCGGGAACCCCGGCCGCTTCGGCGAGCCCGGCGCCGTCGACTGCGCCTGCTGCCGGTGTCAGCGTGCCGGCGATCACGGTTCCCGGCGTGACACCCTCGAAGTAAGACTTCCCGATTTTTCCAAAGGCCCGCTCTTCTCGGAGCGGGCTTTTTTGTAGGACGACCTCAGGCCTCCAGTGTTGAAATCCGGCAGCCGGATTTCAACACTGGAGGCTGAGGTCTTGCACCCTGCTTTCCGACTCGGAAGGGCGAAGGCGAGTTCAGTTTCCTGCTCTTGCACCCGGCCCGAAATTTTTCACGCTGTGCTCCATGCAGGTTGCCTTCTCCCCGGATGAGATCGTCGCCACCGTCAAACCGAGCGAGGTGCGAGGTTCCACAACGGAGACGATCGGCGGCATTGCCTCGCTCGCGACGGCAGTCCCCGGGGACCTGTCGTTTCTGGGCAATTCGAAGTACCGGTCGGAGGTTCCGGCGACGCGTGCCTCCGTCGTTCTCGTGCCCCGGGGCTACAAGGGGGAGCCCAGGCCGAACCAGCTCCTCCTGCTCGTCGACAACCCCTCGATTGCGCTGGCGCGCCTCTGTTCGCGGCTCGAGCAGGCGCTTTGGCCCAAGCCTCTTCCCGGCGTGCACCCGAGCGCATGCGTGGCGCGCGGGGCCTCGGTTGCGGCGAGCGCCACCGTGGGTCCGCTGTGCGTCATCGAAGAGGGGGCCGAGGTGGGCGAGGGCAGCCATTTGCAGGCGCAGGTGTTCGTTGGCCGGGGGGCCAGAATCGGCGCGGACTGCTGGCTCATGCCGGGCGTAATCGTCGCGTCCGAATGCATCCTCAAGAACCGTGTCCGCCTTCAGCCCGGCGTGGTCGTGGGTTCGGATGGCTTCGGCTACGAGTTTGAGAAGGGCCGCCACGAGAAGGTGCCCCAGATCGGGACGGTGACGATCGAAGACGACGTGGAAATCGGCGCGAACACGACGCTGGACCGCGCCCGCTTCAGCAGCACGATTGTCGGGGAGGGCACCAAGATCGACAACCTGGTCCAGGTGGCCCACAACGTGGTCATCGGCAGGCACTGCCTGATTTGCGCACAGACCGGGATCTCGGGAAGCACGACCCTCGAGGACTACGTCGTGCTCGGGGGCCAGGTCGGAATCGTCGGCCACGTGAAGCTTGGGAAAGGCGCGAAGGTCGGCGCGCAGGCGGGCATCAACGGGGATTTGGCGCCTGGCGTGTCGGTCTGGGGAACCCCGCACAGGCCGTACATCTTCGAGCTGAAGCTGCAGGTGCTTCGGGACCGCCTCCCGGAATTGTTCAAGCGGGTCTCAGCCCTGGAGGAGCGCGGCGGCGGCACCGGAAGCGGGGCAGGGGAGTGACGACCGCCTTCCCGGAGCGCCTCTGCCGCCTTGCCATTATTCCCGATTTCGCGTGCGTTTCCCCCGCTGAGAACCGGCGTCGCTTTCCCTTTCGCTGATCGTGCTGCAGTCCCTTCGCATCCGCAATCTAGCCCTTCTTGAGGCGGTGGATCTCGAATTCGAGCCCGGTTTCACCGTCGTCACCGGAGAGACCGGGGCGGGCAAGAGCATCCTTCTCGGGGCCCTGAGCCTTCTCGCCGGGGAGCGCGCCGACAGGACCGTGATCCGCCAGGGTGCCGCCGCATGCGAGGTGGAGGCCTCGCTGCATTTTTCGAAGCCCGGCGGGATCGACGCGGTCTTGGAGGAACTGGGGCTGCCCGCCTGCGAGGAGGGGGTTCTGATCCTGAAGCGCAGCGTGCCCCTGGAGAAGGCCCCGCGCATCGCGGTCAACGGGAGCCTGGCGACACTGGCCGCGCTGCAGAGGCTCGGTGCGCATTGGATCGATTTCCACGGGCCGGGCGAACCCCGGCGGCTGCTGCGGGAGGACTGCCAGCTGGACCTGCTCGATGTGTTTGCCCGGAACGCGGAGGCGCTCGCCCAGTACCGGAAGCGATACGGGGCCTGGCAGGACAAGCGCAGGGAGAGGGAGCGCCTCGAGGGGGAGGCGAGCCTTCCTCAGGACCAGCTGGATTTCCTCAAAAAACAGCTCTCGCGGATGGACGCCCTGGACCTGACCCCCGAGGCGATCGAGACCCTCGAACGCGATTTTGCGCGCACAAGCCGGGCCCAGGAGCTTCTCGAGCTTGCCCGGGTGCTGGCCGACGGACTCACGGGCGACGAAGGCTTGCAGGGACGTCTGGCGGCGCTTCTGCGCGAGGCGCGCCGCCTGGAACTGCTCGATCCGGCGGGCAAGCCCCTGGCCGGGCGCCTGGCGGCGGCGGTCGTCGAACTCAACGATTTGGCCGCCGAGTTTTCAGCGCTGGGCCGGGAGCTTCAGTTTGAGCCGTCCCAGGTGGAGGCGCTTGAGATGCGCATGAACGCCTGGCTGGAGCTCAAGCGCAGGCACGGGGCCGATCCACGGGCGGTCGCCGCCGCACGGGACGCCCTTCGCAGGAAAGTGGAGGCGCAGGCGGACCTGGCCGGGACGCTGGCAGCGCTGGATGCCGAGATCGCAGAGGCCGCCGCAGCGGTGCGGACGGAGGCGGCTGCCCTGCGCGCCCGCCGCGAGAAAGGGGCCCGCGACCTGGCAAAGATTGCCGCGGCAAACATTGCCGAAATCGGTTTCGCGAAGGCCGATTTCAAGATCCGCCTGGTCCCCCTGGCCGAGCCCGGGCCGTCCGGCGATTGCGGATGCGAGTTTCTCTTTTCGCCAAACGTGGGCGAGGATGCCAGGCCACTGGCCCGGATCGCCTCGGGCGGCGAACTCGCCCGGGTCATGCTGGCCCTGAAGGCGGTGCTCGCCGAACTCGACGATGTTTCGGTGCTCGTTTTTGACGAGGTCGATGCGAACGTCGGCGGGGAAATCGGGCGGGTGGTCGGGGAGAAGATGGCGAGGATCGGGAAGAGCCGCCAGGTGTTCTGCGTCACCCATCTGCCGCAGGTGGCCGCACAGGCTGCCTCGCACCTTGTCGTCACAAAGGACCAGTCCAGGGAAAGGGCGGCCGTTCAGATCACCCCGATTCAGGCGGCTCGCAAGGCGCGCGTGAGCGAGCTCGCCCGGATGCTCGGCGATCGCAATGCGAAGAGCGCCCTCGCCCACGCCGAGCAGCTGCTCGGATGAAGGCTGAAAGACCTCAGGCCTCCAGTATTGAATTCCATTCAATACTGGAGGCCTGAGGTCTTTGCTCCGAGGTCATTCAATACTGGAGGCCTGAGGTCTTTGCTCCGAGGTCTTTGCTCCGCCACTTCGACAGCGGGATATTTCCCAGGGCGATGAAGCCCAGCTGGAGCACGACAAAGATCGAGAGCGACCAGAACGCGGCCTCCGTGAAGCCGTAGCTGTGGAGCCCGACGCCGAGCATGTTGGTGCCGAACCAGCTCCAGCCCGTGACGATGTTGCCGAAGACGGCCAGGCACATGAGGCCCCGCTGGCGGACGAGCCCTCCCCAGCGCGCGTGCAGGATAAGCGCGTTCCAAAGGACTATGATCAGGGCTCCGTTTTCCTTCGGATCCCAGCCCCAGAACCGCCCCCACGACTGGTCCGCCCAGATTCCGCCGAGGACCGTGCCCACAAAGCTGAACAGGGTGGCAAAGCAGACTATCCCGTAGACCATGCGCGCAAGGGCGCCGGCGGTTGCGCGGTCCAGCGAACGGGTGATGACGCCGCGGATTATGTAGATCAGCGCCAGGAACCCCGCGAGAAAAGTCGAGGCATAGCCCGTCGTGACGACGACAACGTGGGTCGCGAGCCAGAAGTTCGAATCGAGGACGGCGCGCATCATCTCGAGCGTGTCCCCGCTCAGGGCAAGCTGGTGGGCGATCAGCAGCGTCCCAAAGCCGATCAGGCCGGCGGCCACGCTTCCGATCGCGTTCCGGTAGACGGATTCCAAAACCAGGCAAAGCCCGACAGATCCCCAGCCGACGAAAAGGGCCGACGAATACAGATTGGTGACCGGAGGCCTGCCCTCGAGCCACATGCGCGTGGCGATCCCCGCCGTGGCCACGACCCAGGCGAGGACGACAAGCCAGAACGCGGCCCGGCCCAGCGCCTCCGGCCATTTGAGCCAGGAAAACACGGCGAGAAAGAAGGCGGCCACGTACAGGTTCATGCTGAGATAGAAGGGCTCGGCCGCGTTGAAGCGCGTTTCGGCGTCGCTTTTCCGCAATTCCGGCGCGAACCGGCCCGCCAAGTCGGCCCGGTAGAGCGAAACCAGCCTGTTGAACGATTCCGGAGTGCCTGCGCGCCAGGCATGGCCGAGTCCCGCATAGGCGAGAGCCCCCGGCGCAACCCTCCCGCTCCCGAATGATTCGAGGATCGCCTGGCCCGCGGTCCGCCACGCGCGGGGATCGGTGGCATCCTGATCGGGCGGGATGGCCAGGATGCGGGTCGCCTGGGCAAGCTCCATGTACCGCCTGCCGAACACGACCATGGCCATGGCCTTGCCTTCGTCGTGGGGCTCGGCCGCCTCCTTGGCCCTCACCGCGGCGACCCCTTCCGGGAGGGCATCCTGGAAGCGGAGAAGTTCGCCGAGAAAGTCATTGGAACCCGGGACCTCGAGAGTGTGCTCGAGTCCCTGGTAAAGGATCAGGTTCGCCTTCAGCTGGAGGACCGCGCGCTGGAACGGGGTGCGGGCCTTGTCGTCCACGGGATCCGCAAGCCTCGCCTGGCCGTCGATCGCCGCCAGATGGGGCGAAATATCCCGGTAGCTGAACCGGCGGTAGCGCGATGGGAGAAAGCCGACCAGGGCCATCGCCTGGCGAACGGGATCCTGGTACCTGATCGCGAGGTCGGCGTCGGTCTTGCCAATCAGGCTCAGGACCTCGGGGTCGTCGATCAAAAACGTGCGGTATTCGTCCGCCTTTTCCTGCCTGAAGAAAACGTCGAGGAGCCATTCGCCAGGGCTGATTTCCGAGCCGTCCGGCAAAACGACCCGCTGGCGCCCCTGGAGCTGGAGAAGCGAGCTTCGGGCGACGGTATCCATCGGCTTGATTCGTCCGTCCGCCAGGACCGGCAGGCGGCCGAAGCCCGTCACGTCGAACGCCCCGGGGTTGCCCTTTGGAAGAAGGCCGGCGGCGACGAAGGCCATGCCGAGAACGGGGGCTGCCAGGGGTGCGAAACTTTGCCGCCGCAGGCGGGGCGCTGGGCGCGCCCCGCGGCGGGGGCCGGCAAAACCGGCCAGGTGGAGGCCGAACTGGAGGACGAGGCCGAGCGCCATCAGGGAGCAGGCGATGTAGGGCAGGGTCCAGCCGGGGTTTCGCACGACCTGCAGGATCGTGACGGTGTCCTTTTCCGGGTCGTAGCCGCTCTGGTAGAAGGTCAGCCCGTCGTGCCGGAGCGGATTGTTCATGTAGATCAGGACGTCGCGGCCCGGCGCCGAACCCTCGCCGCCGAGCCGGACAAGGCTTGAGAAGTTCTTCGGGATGTCGGTCCCCGGGTAGAGGTCATGGCTGAACTTGAGCAGCGTCAGCGAAAACGGCAGGTAGTTGCGCTTGACGCGCAGAGCGATATTCCACGTGCGCCCGGCATACGAGAAGGACTGGGACGGCATCGGGCGGAGGTTTTTCGCGGCCAGCCAGTTCGTTGAAACCAGCCAGGTGCCGAGGGACCCTTCGGGTCCGATCAATTCCACGCACGCGGCGGGAAGATTGCGCTCGCCCTCCTTGGCGGTCGGCGGCTGGGGCGTGATCGAGGCCTGGGGGCCGATGCCCTGGTCGGCGGGAGTGGCGGGAGCGTCGGGGGCATCCTGGCGCGGCTGAACGATCGCGTTCGGGTAGTAAAGTCTCGGCACGATCCGGAAGGGCAGATTGGGGTGCTGGATCGCCTTGTTCGCGGCGATCGCCTCCTCCGGGATGGCCACCACCTCGTCGAAACTGGCGCCGGTCGTGTCGGTGATCGCCAATTCGTCGCAACGCTCGCTTTCCGAGTAGTTCCTGGTCTGTCCCGTATCGAGCACCATGCTGTCGTCGCGCTGGAGTATCCCGCTCAGCAGTTCCCCGAGAAGGAGGAGGATGATGCCGGCGTGGGTCAGCCAGATGCCGGCCTTGCGCCACGTGAGGCGGAAACGGGTGATCTGGGCCGCCAGAAGATTGGCGAAGAGAAGGCCTCCTATCAGATACCCTCCGGGGAAGACCGGAATCGGGAAGTCCGAACCGGGGACCCTCTCCAGGACGAAAAGGCTGTGGAAGAACTTCTGCTGGACTCCCCAAACGCCGAGATCGGCCTGGGCAAGGGTCGCCCAGAATATGAGGACGATCGAAGCGGCCAGCAGCGCCACCGTGAGGCGCAGCGAGACAAAGAAGGCGCGGAACTGGAGGGCAATCCCAATCATGGGTGGTTAGCAGGCATCTGCTTTGGATACGAATCGGCGGAAACCTCAAATTAATCCATTGAAATTGCGATTTGGGCAAACCTAAGCGGGGTGACTTCGAAATCGCTTCCGGCGCCGACAGGCCTTTTGCTTCTTGCCATGAGGGTGCGCATCAAACGGAAGGGGCCGGTCTTTTCGCCGCTGGGCGACAGCGCCCTGGTGGTGACCCTGGGGCCGGACGCCGACCGGGATGTCCTCTCGCGGGCGCGCTCGACGGCGACGGCGCTGGAGAAACTCCTGCGCCCGGCTGTCCGGGATGCCGTTCCCGCCTACGGGACAGTCGCCGTATTCTATGACCCCGCGCGCGTTGCCGCCGGGCCGGGCTCCCCTTTTGAGAGGATGTGCCGGGCGATCGAACCCCACTGTTTGCGCGCCCCCGGGGTCGCTAGCCGCCGCCTGCGCCGGTTGTCCGCGGCCGGGCGGAAGGTGGAGATCCCGGTTTGCTACGGAGGCGAGATGGGCCCCGACCTGGAGGCCGTCGCCGCGCGCGCCGGCCTGTCGCCCGAGGCGGCCGTCGCCCTGTACGGAGCCGCGGAGTACGTGGTCCAGGCGATCGGGTTTTCGCCGGGGTTTCCCTACCTTGCGGGGCTGCCGAAGAAACTGCACACCCCGCGCAAGGACACGCCCCGCGAAAGCGTTCCCGCCGGCTCGGTCGGAATCGGCGGAGCGCAGGCGGGCGTCTATCCGATCGCCACGCCGGGGGGATGGAATCTTATCGGGCGGACGCCCCTGAGGCTTTTCCGGGCCGAGGAGACTCCGCCCGCGCTGCTTCAAACGGGCGATCAGGTGCGTTTCAGGGCGATCACCCCGGAGGAGTTTGCGGCATGGAAATGAAGATCTTCCGCGCGGGCATGATGACAACCGTGCAGGATGCAGGCCGGACTGGCTTCCGCGCCTCGGGCGTTCCATTGAGCGGACCGATGGATCCTTTTGCCTTAAGGGTCGCCAACATGCTGGCGGGCAATCCCGAGGATATGGCCGCACTTGAGATAACCCTGTCGGGGCCGGAGATCGAATTTGCGCGGGATGTGCGGATTGCCATTTGCGGCGCCGAGTTCTCCGGCCTGCCCTCGTGGAGGCCTCTTCTGGCGAGAGCGGGCGAGCGGGTGCGCTTCGGCGAGTGCCGCAAGGGCTGCCGCGCCTATCTCGCGGTCGCCGGCGGGATATCCGTCCCGCAGGTCCTGGGAAGCCGGAGCACGTACCTGCGCGGAGGTATCGGAGGCTTCCATGGGCGCGCACTTCGCGACGGAGACATCCTGGAGGAGGGAAGCGACCCGGCCGCGCCTGCCCCGAGGAGACTCGAGGTGTCGTTCTTCGTCTCTCCGTCCCTCATGCCGGCGTACTCCGCCTCGCCGACCATCCGGGTGGTGCGCGGGGCCCAGGCTGGAGAGTTTTTCGAGGCGCTGTGCGCGGGACAATTCCAAGTGACGGCCCGCTCGGATCGGATGGGCCTGCGGCTGGGCGGCGGGGCGATCGGACGGCATCCGGGCGGCGAACTCGCATCGTCGGCGGTCGCGCCGGGCACGATCCAGGTGCCTCCCGACGGCCAGCCGATCGTGCTCATGGCCGACGCGCAGTCGATAGGGGGCTACCCGCAGGTGGCGCACGTCATAACGGTCGATTTGCCAATGCTGGCGCAGCTGCGTCCGGTGGATGCCCTGCGGTTTCGCGAGGTGCCGCTGGACGAGGCCCAGCACGAGCTTCTCAAGCGCGAACGCGAACTGGCGGTCCTGCGCGAGGGCGTGCGGCAGCGCCTATTCTCATGAAAATGCCGGCCCCGGGGCTTCCACAATGACAACGATCGATCTCAACTGCGACCTGGGTGAGGGCGCCGGCCACGATGCGGAGCTGATGCCGCTGATCACCTCTGCCAACATAGCCTGCGGCGTCCACGCCGGCGACCACTCGACCATGATCGAAACGATTGACATGGCCGCCGACGCCGGCGTGGCGATCGGGGCGCATCCCGGCCTGAATGACCGGCTGGGCATGGGCCGGCGCGATCTGCCGTTGTCCCCGTCGGCCGCGGCCGATCTTGTCGCGGTGCAGGTGGGCGAACTGGTCCAGCTGGCCCAGCTGCGCGGGGCCAGCGTGACCCATGTGAAGCCGCATGGGGCGTTGTACAACCGGGCGGCAAGGGACTACGAGATCGCGGATGCGATCGCGAAGGCGGTGCGCTCAATCGACCCCTCGCTTGCCCTGATCGGGCTTGCCGGAGGCGAGCTGCTCCGCGCCGGGCGCGCGAGGGGCCTGCGGGTCGCCTCGGAGGTCTTCGCCGACCGGACCTACCAGCCCGACGGATCGCTGACGCCGCGCGGAGCCGCCGACGCGTTCATCACCGACGAGGCCGAAGCCGTGGGCCAGGTCATGCGGATCGTGCAGGACGGCATCATCCGCGCGACCGACGGCTCGGAATTTCAGATCGCCGCCGACACGATCTGCCTCCATGGCGACGGGCCGCAGGCCCTTGCGTTTGCGTGGAGGCTCCGCGCCGAGCTCGGCACGGCGGGCATCGCCGTGAAGGCGTTCACCGCCTGCTAGGGCGCGAAGCGGAAAAGGGCCACGTCGCCGTCCCGAAGGGCGTATTCCCTTCCCTCGAGCCGGTACTTCCCCGCCTCGCGCGCGGCGGCGATGCTTCCCAGCCGCAGGAGGTCGTCGCAGGAGACGACCTCGGCCTTGATGAAGCCCTTTTCGAAATCGGTGTGGATAACGCCGGCCGCCTGCGGAGCCTTCCATCCTTTCCGGAGGGTCCATGCGCGCACCTCCTTGCCGTTCTCGGTGAAGAAGGTGATCAGGCCCAGAAGCTCGTAGGTCGCCCGGATCAGGGCCGAGGCGCCCGAGTCGGCGACCCCCAAATCCTTAAGGAATTCCCGGGCCTCGTCCGGTGTGAGGTCGACCAGTTCGGACTCGATCCGGGCGCTGACCGGAATGAAGGCCGCGTCGTGGTGGGCGCGGACAAACTCCGCGACCTTGACGACGAAGGGATTCTGCCCGGCGGTGGCGAGATCGCCCTCGGCGACGTTGCAGGCGTACAGGACGGGCTTGGCGCTGAGCAGTTGAAAGAGCCTGAGCAGCCTCGCCTCCTCCTCGTGCACCGGCAGGGTGCCGGCCGGCTTCCCCGAATTGAGGTGGGTGGTCAGGCGCTCGAGCAGGGCGAGTTCGGCAAGGGCCTCCTTCTCGCCGCCCTTGGCCTTCTTCTGGTTCTTCTCGATCCGCTTTTGGACGGCCTCGAGGTCGGAGAGCATCAGTTCGGTTGCGACGACCTCGATGTCCCTGACAGGGTCGATCGACCCCATGGTGTGGATGACATCCGGGTCCTCGAAGCAGCGAACCACGTGGACGATGGCGTCCACCTCGCGAATGCTGGCGAGGAACTGGTTGCCGAGGCCCTCTCCCTTGCTTGCGCCCGCGACCAGCCCCGCGATGTCCACGAATTCGAACGCCGTCGGGATGATCGTTGTCGTTTTCGCGATCTTCGAAAGCGGGACCAGGCGCTCGTCGGGCACGTTCACGACCCCGAAGTTCGGATCGATCGTGCAAAACGGATAATTGGCGGCCTCGGCCTTCCGGGAGCGTGTCAGGGCGTTGAACAGGGTTGACTTGCCCACGTTGGGCAGTCCGACGATGCCGGCTTTTAGCATGCCGGCCCACCGTCGTCCCGCGCGCTGCGGCGGTCAACGGAAAAGCCTTGGGTCCTGCAACCGGCCGAATCGGCCATCTTCAGGCGACGCAAGGGCCTTGACAGGCCGTTTTCCGCCCTGTGTACTTCTCGGCTTTTCCATTCTATTTAGGCTCGAAGCACTCTTCCTATGGCACTGAAAATCCGTCTCACCCGCATCGGCACCACGCACCAGCCGCATTTCCGCGTCGTTGTAGCCGAGGCGCGTTCGCGCCGCGACGGCGATCCCACCGAAGTCCTGGGCACCTACGATCCCCGCGCCAAGTTCAACGGAGTCAAGCTGGACCTCGCCAGGGTGGACTACTGGCTGAGCAAGGGCGCCAAGCCCTCGGACACTCTCAACGCCCTCATCAAGAAGGCGCGCCGCGCCGTTCCCGCCGCCCCGGCGGCAGCGGCCCCTGTCGAAGCCCCTGCAGCCGCGCCTGCCCCCGCTTCGACGGAAACCCCGGCCTGAGGGGACAAAAGGCGCCAGACAGCGGGCCACTCCGGTGGCCGCAAAGCCCCGGATGTCCCTCCGGGGTTTTTCATTCATGCTTCGCATCGATCTACTGACCCTTTTCCCGCGGATGCTCGACGGATTCCTCTCCGAGAGCATCCTCGGCAAGGCCTGCTCAAGGAGCCTGATCGAGGTGACGGTGCACGACCTCAGAAACTGGACCACCGACAAGCATCGCACGGCCGACGACCGCCCCTTTGGGGGAGGCGCCGGGATGGTGCTCAAGCCCGAGCCGGTCTTTGCCGCGATCGAGCAGGTCCAGACACCGGGCTGCCGGCGGATCTACCTGACCCCCGACGGAACCCCCTTCTCGCCGAAGCTGGCCCGGGAACTCGCGGGGCTTTCGCATATTATTCTCCTCAGCGGCCATTACGAGGGGATCGACCAGCGGATTCGCGACCGGCTGATCGACCAGGAGATAAGCATAGGCGATTATGTGCTGACCAATGGCACGCTTGCAGCGGCCGTCGTCATCGATGCGCTCACCCGCTTCATCCCCGGAGTCCTGGGCGAGGAAAAGTCATTGACGCTACGAGTCCTTCAACGGCAAGTTGCTCGACTTTCCTCAATACACGCGTCCCGCCGAATTTCGCGGCATGTCCGTGCCCGAAGTTCTTCTTTCCGGAAACCACGCCGAGATAGAGAAGTGGCGGAATGCGTGTGCGCAGGAAAAGACCCGCCAGGTGCGGCCCGATTTACTCACATAAACTCACTGCCATGAACCCGATAATCAAGGAAATCACCGCCGCTCAGGTGAAAACAGATACTCCCGCCTTCAAGGTTGGCGACGGTGTGCGCGTCCACACTAAAGTGCGTGAAGGCGACAAGGAGCGCATCCAGATTTTTTCAGGCATCGTCATCGCCCGGAAAGGTCATGGCATTCATGAGACATTCACGGTCCGCCGGATCAGCTACGGCGAGGGCGTCGAGCGCGTCTTTCCGGTCAATTCCCCCAATATCGAGAAGATCGAGATCGAGCGGGAGTCCGAACCGATGAAGGCGCGGCTTTACTACCTGCGCAACCGCACCGGCAAGGCCGCGGTGGCGATCAAGGAGAGGGAAAAGCATTCCGCTCCGGCAGAGAAGCAGCACGCCGCCGAGCCGGCCCCGGCCGCAGCCGCGACCACGACCTGACGTCTGTCCGGCGGTTGTCTGCAAGTGAGCGGCGCCCTGGCAGACCCTGGCGGGAGTCCAGAATTGGCGAAGGCAAGTCGTCACGAGGACGTTGCTGCCTCAGCCGACGTCTCTTGGCCGCCATCAGGCCTTCAGTACTGACGGCTTCCTTGGCGGCCGGCCTTGACGGAGGTCTGGGCCTTGGCAGCACAGGACAAGTGACGACTCGCCTCCGCCAGGTCTAGATGCAATCGGGGTTTGCATGGGACCGCGTCGTTTGGTAGGTTCAGCCGACCTTTTCCCGTCAGTATTTCACCGCTCCCATGCCACTACAGATTCCCATTCTTGCCCAAGCTGCAAACCAAGCCCGCGGCCTCGCCATCGACGCCGTCCACAAGGCCGGAATCGGCCATCTAGGCCTTCCCCTGGGTTGCGCCGAAATGGGAGCGGTGCTCTACGGGCATGCCCTCGTCCACAATCCGGATGCGCCGCGGTGGATCAATCGGGACCGCTTCGTCCTTTCGGCCGGCCACGGGAGCATGTTCCTTTACGCGTGGCTCCACCTCAGCGGCTACAGCCTGTCCCTTGAGCAGCTGACCAAGTTCAGGAGCCTGCACAGCGAGACGCCCGGCCACCCCGAATTCGGCGAGACTCCGGGTGTTGAGGCCACGACGGGCCCGCTGGGCCAGGGCGTGGGCAATGCCGTCGGGATGGCGATCGCCGGGCAGATGGCCGCGGCCCGGTTCAACACGCCGGAACAAGCGATCTTCGACTATCATGTGGTCTGCCTTGCGGGCGACGGCTGCATGCAGGAGGGCGTGGCG
Organism: uncultured Verrucomicrobiae bacterium; assembly: GCA_963747795.1. Classification (GTDB taxonomy): domain Bacteria; phylum Verrucomicrobiota; class Verrucomicrobiia; order Opitutales; family Opitutaceae; genus Palsa-1447. Next base: position 132,625 of record CAVVGS010000016.1, on the reverse strand, counting down.
ATGGAGGCTGTCGCCTTCGCGGGGCACCAGAAGCTCGACAACCTGATCCTGATCTACGACTCGAACGACGTCACCCTGGACGCCATGGCAGCCAAGACCCAGAGCGAGAACACCGCGGGGCGCTTCAAGGCGATCGGGTGGGATGTCCAGACGATCGACGGCCACGACATGGCCGCATTCCTGAAGGCCTTCAACCGCGCCAAGAAGGCGAAGAGCGGCAAGCCCCAGATCATCATTGCGAAGACAATCATCGGCAAGGGGATCCCCGAGGTCCAGGGCACCCAGAAGGCCCACGGTGAGGGCGGGGCGAAGTTCGCCGATTCCGCGCGCGCGGGACTGGGCCTTCCGGCCGACCCGCTCTTCTACGTCAGCGACGATGTGCGCGCGTATTTCGCCGGGCACAAGAAACGCCTGATCCGCTCCTACAGGAGATGGGAGAAGACCTTCAAGGCGTGGCGCGAGGCCAATCCGGAGAAGGCGGCCCTCCTCGATTCCGCCCCGCAGCGCCCGAGCGCCGCCCACCTGCTGGAGAAGATTCCGCTCTTTGCGCCCGACGCCAAGCTGTCGGGCACGCGCGCGGCGGGGCGCGAAGTGCTCCAGCCGGTCGCAGCCGAGCTGCCGCTTCTGATTTCGGGCAGCGCGGACCTTCACGGTTCGACATACAATTACATCAATGCCGACAAGGATTTCGACCCGACCAATCGCGCGGGCCGCAACATCCGCTTCGGCATCCGGGAGCACGCGATGGCCGCGATCTGCAACGGCGTCGCCTACGACGGGCTCTTCCGGCCGTCGTGCGCGACGTTCCTCGTCTTCGCCGACTATTCGCGCCCCTCGATGCGGCTGGCCGCCCTTTCGAAGCTGCCCGTCGTCTATATCTACACGCATGACTCAGTCGGCGTGGGCGAGGATGGCCCGACCCACCAGCCCGTCGAGACGATTTCGGCCCTGCGCCTGATTCCGGGCTTCGAGGTCATCCGCCCGGCCGATGCGGAGGAGACTGCCGGGGCGTTTGCCGCTGCCCTCGAGCGCACCGACGGTCCGACCCTGATCGCCCTCACGCGCCAGGCGGTTTCCAGCCTCAACGACATTCCGCCCCATATCCGGAGGGCCGGCGTGCTGAAGGGCGGCTACATCGCTGTCCAGGAGACGGCGCCCCTGACCCTCATAATCCTCGCGACCGGAAGCGAGCTTCAGCTGGCGCTCGCGGCGGCAAAGGAGCTTGGCGCGGGGACCCGCGTCGTCTCGCTGCCGTCATTCGAGGGGTTCGACCGGCAGCCCGGGGAGTACCGCGAGGCCATCCTGCCGTCGTCGTGCCGCAGGCGCGTGGCGATCGAGGCGGGAGTCACCGGACTCTGGCGCAAGTACGTCGGGCTCGAGGGCCGGATTGTCGGCATCGACCGCTTCGGCCTCAGCGCCCCCGCCCCGGTGGTGTTCAAGGAGCTCGGGATCACCACCGAGGCCCTCGTCGCCGCCGCCCGGAGCCTGTAAAGTCCAGGGCCGGAACGTTTCCAAACAATCCGCCGGCATGGCTTGCGGATTGTAATTAGCGTCCATATAGTCAGCCTCCTTACTTTTCATGGGACGCGTTTTCATCAAGCATCTGCCGCGCTACGAAAACCTGCTGGAGGCCGCGAAGCGGTATCCCGACCTCGACCCGACGGCCGCCCACGCGTTTCTCCACCTTCTTCGGGCGGGGGACGACGTCATTCATTCCTGCGCGACCTACATGACCGAGAACGGGCTCACCCAGGGGCGGTTCGTCGTCCTCATGCAGCTTCTGAAGAAGATGGAGGACAGCCCGCAGTCGCACACTCCCGCCGAGCTTGCCAAGATGTCGGGGGTCACCCGGGCGACGATGACCGGGCTCATCGACACCCTCGAGCGCGACGGACTCGTGAAGCGCGCCCCGGACGCCGTGGACCGGCGGATGACATCGGTGCGGCTGACCGAGCGCGGGCACCGGGTCCTCCAGCGGGTGCTGCCCGGGCATTTCCGCAACATGGCCCGCATCATGAAGCCCCTTTCCGACGGGGAGCGAAAGACCCTGGTGCGGCTGCTGACGAAGATCATGCGGCAAGTGGACCCCGAATATGACAATTCCGAAACTTCCTGCGCCCTGAGCCCTTCCAAACCGGTCAAATCCCGGCCCACGGGTTGAACTGGCGAGATTCCTTTCGATCCAACCACGAACCTTTAGGAAAACACGCCGCAATGCAAAAGAAACTGTCGATCACCGCGGGAGCTCTCCTCCTGCTCATTGCCATCATCGGCGGGATAAAGGCCTTGCAAATCAAGGCGATGATCGCCGCTGGGGCCTCGGCCGTCCCGCCTCCGGAACCCGTCACCGCGGCCGTCGCCCGGGAGGATACCTGGGCCCCGATCATCTCGACCGTGGGTAGCCTGACTGCCGTTCAGGGCGTCACCCTTTCCGCCCAGCTCGACGGCACCGTGGCTTCGATCGCCTTTCAGCCGGGCAGTTCCGTGAAGTCGGGCGACCTGCTCGTCCAGATGGACATTTCCTCGGAGGAGGCGCAGCTGCGCGCTGCCGAGGCCACCGTCGAGCTGGCCCGCCTCAATCTGGAGCGTTCGCGCGAGCTGCTGGCCAGCCAGACGATTTCTCAATCGCAGTTCGACTCTGACAGCGCCGCCTACAAGCAGGCCTCCGCCCAGGCTGACAATATCCGCGCGACGATAGCGAAGAAGACGATCCGGGCGCCTTTCACGGGCCGGCTCGGCATCCGGCTGATAAATCTCGGCCAGACGCTGAAGGCGGGCGACGCGATCGTCTCCCTGCAGGCGCTCGATCCCATCTATGCCGATTTCTACCTTCCGCAGCAGGAGCTTGTCCGCATCAACTCCGGCCTGAGCGTCCGGGTGACCGGCGACGCAATCGGCGATGGCAAGGTGCTGGAGGGCCGGATCACGGCCATCAATCCGGACGTGGACAGCGCGACCCGGAATGTGCGGGTCGAGGCGACGCTCGCCAATCCCGACGAGAGGCTGCGTCCCGGCATGTTCGTGGACATCGGTGTTGTCCTGCCCACGGGGCAGAAGGTGGTCGCGATCCCGGCCTCGTCGGTGCTGTACGCGCCCTACGGGGATTCCGTCTTTGTCGTCGTGGACGGCAAGGGATCGGGCAAGGTCGTCCGCCAGCAGCTTGTGCGGCTCGGCGAGGCCCGCGGGGACTTCGTTGAAATCGCCTCGGGCATCAAGGCCGGCGACACCGTCGTCACGACCGGGGCCTTCAAGCTCCGCCAGGGGATGGCCGTGACCGTGAACGGCGCCCTTTCACCGGACGCGCAAATCGCGCCCAAGCCGAACGATTCCTGAGTCCAGGGGAGCCGACCCGGGCCGAAGGGCCCGGTGCGCGGCCGGATCGCCCGACCCAAAATGAAATTCACAGACCTTTTCATCCGCCGGCCCGTCCTGGCGCTCGTCGTCAGCCTCGTGATCATCATCGCCGGGGTGCAGGCGATCGGAACGCTCAACGTCCGCCAGTATCCGCGAAGCGAGAATTCATCGATCGTAGTCACCACCGTCTACGTCGGGGCGAGCCCCGAGCTCGTCCGCGGCTTCGTCACGACGCCGCTCGAGCAGGCGATCGCCGCGGCCGACGGGATCGACTACCTGCAGTCTCAAAGCTCCCAGGGCATCTCGACGATCACCGCGCGACTGAAGCTCAATTACGACACGGACAAGGCGCTGGCCGAGATCAGCTCGAAGGTGGACAGCGTGCGCAACCTCCTCCCGCCCGAGGCCCAGATTCCAACCCTCAGTGTCGAGTCGGCCGACAGCCAGTTCGCCGCCGCCTACCTGAGCTTCTCCTCGGACGTTTTGAAGCAAAACGAGATCACCGAGTATCTCGTCCGCGCGGTCCAGCCGCGCCTGGCCGCCCTCGAGGGGGTGCAGCGGGCCGACATCATGGGAGCCCGGACCTTCGCGATGCGGATCTGGCTCAAGGCCGACCGGATGGCCGCCTTCAACATCAGCCCGGCACAGGTAAGTGCGGCCCTGGCCGCCAACAACCACCTCACGGCCCTGGGCGCGACCAAGGGTTCGCTGATCGAGGTCAACCTGATCGCGAACACCGACATGCGCTCGGTGGAGGAGTTCAAGCGGCTCGTCATCCGCCAGCAGAACGGCGCGATCGTGCGGCTCGAGGACATCGCCGACGTGGTCCTCGGTGCCGAGGACTACGACACGGAAGTGCGTTTTTCCGGGCAGACGGCCGTCTTCATGGCGATCTACCCCCTGCCCAACGCAAACTCGCTGGACGTCATCAAGCTCGTGCGCTCCGAGATGGCCGGGATCCAGGCCGAGCTTCCCTCAGGCATGCAGGCCGTGATCGCCTACGACGCGACGAAGTACATCGACACCGCGATCCATGAGGTCGTCCACACGCTGATCGACACCCTCCTGATCGTCGTCGTCGTCATCTTCCTGTTCCTGGGCTCGTTCCGCTCGGTGCTGGTGCCCGTGGTCGCCATCCCGATCTCGCTCATCGGCGGCATATTCCTGATGCAGGTCTTCGGGTTCACGATCAACCTGCTGACGCTCCTCGCGATCGTGCTGTCGGTGGGCCTCGTCGTGGACGACGCCATCGTCGTCGTCGAAAACGTCGAGCGCCACCTGAGGGAGGGCCTGACGCCGCTCAATGCGGCCCTCGCAGGGGCGCGGGAACTGGTGGGCCCGATCATCGCCATGACGATCACGCTCGCCGCCGTATACGCACCGATTGGCCTGCAGGGCGGCATCACCGGATCCCTTTTCCGGGAGTTCGCCTTCACGCTCGCTGGGGCCGTGATGATTTCGGGCGTCGTGGCCCTGACCCTTTCGCCGATGATGTCGGCGCACCTGCTGAGGAAGGGCGACGAGGAGCACGGCTTTGCCGGCCATATTGCGCGAAACTTCGACAGGCTGAAGGCGCTTTATGGCCGCATGCTCGGGCGCTCGCTGCGGAACCGCGGCTATGTCTACGCGGTGTGGATCGTCGTCAGCCTGCTCGGGATCCTGATGATCGCGGGCCCGTTCACACCCAAGGAGCTCGCGCCGAACGAGGACCAGGGCGTCGTCTTTGGCGCGGCGTACACCTCCGCGAACTCGACCCTCGACCAAGTCGCGCCCTTCGCGACCGAGGTGAACAAGGCCTTCTTCAGCATCCCGGAGGCCGAATTCACCTTCCAGATGGTCCAGCCGAGCGGTGGATTCGGCGGCCTGGTCCTGAAGCCGTGGGACGAGAGGAAACGCAACGTCTTTCAAATCAACAGGGAGCTGCAGGCGAGGCTCCAGGCGATTCCCGGAATCCAGATGCGCGCAGGGCTTCCCTCAGCCCTCCCCGGGGGCGATTTGTTCCCCTTCGAGATCGTGATATCCTCGACGCACGATTTCGACGAACTGCTGCCGCTTGCCCAGAGAATCGCCGACGATGCGGGCAAGAGCGGCATGTTCTACTTTCCGCCCCTGGTCGACGTGAAGATCGACCAGCCCCAGTCCGAGGTGATCATCGACAGAGACAAGGTGGCGGCCCTGGGGCTCAACCTCCAGCAGATCGGGACCGACCTCGCCGCCGCGATGGGCGGCAACTATGTCAATTTCTTCGATATCGGCGGGCGAAGCTACAAGGTAATTCCGCAGGTCAAGCGGGTGGACCGGCTCAATCCGGACCAGCTCGAGAAGATCTTCGTCGCGGGGCCGGGCAACAGGCTGATTCCGCTCAGCACCGTGGCGACGATCCGCAACACGACCGTGGCCCGCTCTCTCAACCGGTTCCAGCAGCAGAACGCGGTCACGCTAAGTGGCATGACCGGCCGGCCCCTTGACCAGGCGCTCAGATTCGTCGAGGACGACGCGGCGAAGATCCTTCCGAAGGGCTACGCCGTCGACTACATGGGCGAGTCGCGCCAGCTTCGCCGCGGGGGAGGGGACAAGGAGTTCTACACCATGATGGGGCTGGCGATCATCCTCATCTTCCTCGTCCTCGCGGCCCAGTTCAACAGCTTCCGCGATCCGTTTGTCATCATCTTCGGCTCCGTGCCGCTGGCGATCTTCGGAGCGGCGATCTTCATGTTCCTGAAGATGCCGAATCCCGACATGGCGTTCTGGACCAACGGCTGGACGACGACCCTCAACATCTATTCCAAGGTCGGGCTCGTCACGCTGATCGGCCTCATAGCCAAGAACGGCATCCTGATCGTGGAATTCGCCAACAAGCTCCAGCTGATGGGCAAGTCCAAGATCGAGGCCGTGCACGAGGCGGCCATGACGCGGCTCAGGCCTGTCCTCATGACGACCGTGGCCACGGTCGCCGGGCACTTCCCGCTGACGCTTGTGACGGGCGCGGGCGCCGCGGCCCGAAACTCCATCGGCCTTACGCTGGTCGGCGGCATGTCGATCGGCACGATCTTCACCCTCTTCGTCGTGCCTTCCGTCTATGTCCTAATCGCCAAGGATCATGCCAGGGCGCGCAGCAGGGCCCAGGCCGCCGCCGAGGCGGCACCGGTCGGAGAGCTCGGCGCGGCCGAAGCCTGAAGTAATTGCAACGCCCCGCAAATCCGTTTTCAATCAACCCCCACTCTCACAAACCCTTTCAAAATGAAAACGGCAACACGCACCCTAGCCCTGATCGCCGTGGTGATCCTCGTCGTCGGAGGCATCTGGGCGTACAAGATTTATACGCTGCACGCGCTCCAGGCGCGCATGGCGACAATGATGGTCCCGCCCGCGGCGGTATCGACGACGACAGCCGCCACAAGCGTCTGGCAGCGGCGGTTCCACTCGGTGGGCACCCTCGCCGCGGTCCAGGGCGTGACTGTCAGCAACCAGATCGAGGGCTCCGTCGCAAAAATAGCCTTCGAGTCCGGGCAGCACGTCAAGGCGGGCGATCTGCTCATCCAGCAGGATGTCTCCACGGACGAGGCCCAGCTCGCCGGCCTGGTCGCCCAGGCGGACCTGGCGAAAATCACGCTCACCCGGGCGCGGGAGCTGCGGGCGAATGACACCAATTCCCAGGCGGATCTGGACAGCGCCGAGGCCATGGCCAGGGCGGCCGATTCGGCCGTCGCCAATCAGCGCGCCCTGATCGGCAAGAAGACGATCCAAGCCCCGTTTTCCGGGCAGCTCGGGATCCGCCAGGCCGACCTCGGCCAGTTCCTGCCCGCCGGAGGATCGGTCGTCACGCTCCAGGCTCTCGACCCGATCTACGTCAATTTCTCGCTCCCGCAGGAGGACGTCGCCGACCTCCACGTCGGCCAGCCGGTGCGCGCGACAGTGGACGCCTATCCCGGCGCCGTCTTCGAGGGCAGGGTCAACGCGCTCAATTCAAAGGTCGACGAGACGACGCGCAACCTCCAGGTGCAAGCGACGATCTCCAACGCCGATGAGCGCCTGCTGCCGGGGATGTTCGCCGGAGTCGATCTGATCCTGCCGCGCGAGGACCACTTTGTCACGCTGCCGGAGACCGCGATCGTCTACAATCCGTACGGCAACGCGGTGTACGTCGTCGAGCGGACGAAGACCGAGGCGGGAGGCCAGCTGCTTGTCGCGCGGCAGCATTTCGTGACCCTGGGCGAAACCCGGGGCGACCAGGTCTCGGTCGTGAAGGGAGTGAACGCCGGCGACGAGGTCGTGACGGCGGGACAGCTCAAGCTGCACAACGGATCGCCGATCATCGTCAACAATGAGGTGGTGCCGCCCGTCAATGCCGCTCCGAATCCGCCGAACACCTGATGAACTTCACCGACATCTTCATCAAGCGGCCGGTCCTGGCGACCGTCGTCAGCCTGCTGATCCTTTTCGTCGGGCTGCGGTCGGTTTCGCTCCTGAACGTCCGGCAGTACCCGGTTAGCAACAGCGCGATCGTCACGGTGACGACGATCTACACGGGCGCCAGCGCCGACCTGATCGAGGGATTCATCACGACCCCGCTCGAGAAGCAGATCGCGAGCGCCGACGGCATCGACTACATCGAGTCGAGCAGCGCCCCGGGCGCGAGCAGCATCATCGTCCACCTGATCCTCAATTATGACCCGAACGCCGCGGTCGCCCAGGTCATCTCCAAGATCGACAAGGTGCGCAGCCAGCTTCCGGCGGGAGCCCTGCCGCCGACGATCGACGTGCAGGTGGGCGAGTCGACGGCGGCCATGTACCTGAGCTTCGCCAGCGACCAGCTCGACAACAACCAGATCACCGACTACCTGACCCGGGTCGTCCAGCCCAAGCTCGCCTCGATCGCCGGCGTGCAAAGCGCGCAGATCCTCGGGGCGCGCGTCTTTGCGATGCGCATCTGGCTGAAGCCCGACAAGCTCGCCGCCTACGGGCTGAGCCCTGCGCAGGTGAGCGCGGCCCTGGTGGCCAACAACGCCCTCGCCGCCGTCGGCGCGACCAAGGGCTCGTTCATCTCGATCAACATGAACGCGGCGACCGACCTGCACACAGCCGAGGAGTTCAAGAAGCTGGTCGTCAAGGAGCAGAACGGCGCCATCATCCGCCTGAGCGACGTCGCGGACGTCGTCCTCGGGGCGGAGAACTACGACACGACGGTGCGTTTCAGCGGCGAAAGCGCGACCTTCATCGGGATTTTCGTCCTGCCGACCGCTAATGCGCTTGACGTGATCGACCGAGTGAAGCTCGCCATACCCGAGATCGAGTCGGCGCTGCCCGCCGGGCTGCAGATCACCATCCCGTACGATTCCACGGCCTACATCCACGATGCGATCAACGAGGTCATCAAGACCCTCGTCGAGGCGCTGGTGATCGTGATCGTCGTCATCTTCCTGTTCCTGGGCTCGGTGCGCTCGGTGATCATCCCGATCATCGCCATGCCGCTCTCGCTCGTCGGCGCCTGCTTCCTCATGCTCGCGATGGGCTTCACGATCAACCTGCTGACGCTCCTTGCGATGGTGCTCGCCATCGGGCTCGTCGTGGACGACGCGATCGTCGTCGTCGAAAACATCCACCGGCACATGGAGGAGGGCCTGCGTCCCCTCGAGGCGGCCCTAAAGGGGGCCCGCGAGCTGGGCGGGCCCGTGATCGCGATGACGATCACGCTGGCGGCGGTCTACGCTCCGATCGGCTTCCAGGGCGGGCTGACCGGAACGCTCTTCCGCGAGTTCGCCTTCACGCTCGTCGGCGCGGTCATCATCTCCGGGGTGGTCGCCCTGACGCTCTCGCCGATGATGTGCTCCCGCCTGCTCCGGCACGACACGGCAAAGAAGGGTTTTGCCAATTTCCTCGACGTGACCTTTGACAAGCTGCGGGGCCGCTACGAGGCGCTGCTGTCCTGGGTGATGCAGACCTGGCCGATCATGCTGATTCTTCCGGTCGTCGCCATGGCGCTCATCTGGCCGTTCTACTCGATGACGAAGCAGGAACTGGCGCCCGACGAGGATCAGGGGGTCATCATCTGCTTTTCGACGGGCGCCGCCGACGCGAACATCGACCAGACGGCGGCCTACGGCGGCCAGGTCGAAAAGGTCCTCCGCACCTTTCCCGAGACGCGGAATGTCTTCCAGGTGTTCGGGGCGGTCTCCAGCAGCGCGGCGAGCGGGATCGCCAACTCCGCAATCGCCGGCATGGTGCTGAAGCCATGGAGCGAAAGGAAGAGGGGGACGATAGAGCTTCTGCCGCAGGTCAGCGCGAAAGTTTCGTCGATCGCCGGTTTCAAGACGGCGGCGATCCTGCGGCCCCCGCTGCCGGGCGGCGGCTCCGGCCTTCCCGTCCAGTTCGTCGTCCTTTCAACCGACACGCCGGAGCATATGGCCCAGGTGGCCGACTCCCTGGTCGCCAGCGCGATGCAAAGCGGGCTGTTTGCCTACGCCGACAGCAGCCTCAAGCTCGACCAGCCCCAGGGCGACGTGGTGATCGACCGCGACAAGGCGGCATTGCTCGGGGTCAACATGCAGGAGGTGGCCAACGACGTCGGCGCCCTGCTCGGCGGCGGATACCTCAATTATTTCAACATCCAGGGCAACAGCTACAAGGTGATCCCGCAGGTCGAGCGGACCGGCCGGCTCAATCCCCAGCAATTGGGAGACTACTACGTGAGCACGGGCAACGGTCCCCTGGTGCCCCTGTCGACCTTCGCCTCGCTCACGACCAAGGTGCAGCCGCAGACCCTGAACCATTTCCAGCAGCTCAACTCCGCGACGATTTCCCTGGCGCCCCGGGGAGGGGTGTCGCAGGGCCAGGCCCTCGACTACCTCCGCAACCAGGCCTCCATCCTCTTTCCCCAGGGCTACTCGGTCGACTACGGCGGCCAATCCCGGCAATACGTCCAGGAGGGGAACACCCTCATCCTGGCGTTCGTCTTCGGGGCGATCATCATCTTCCTCGTCCTCGCGGCCCAGTTTGAAAGTTTCCGCGATCCGCTGATCATCCTCCTCGGCAGCGTTCCGATGACCCTCGTTGCCGCGCTTGCGTTCCTCTTCCTCGGGTTTTCGTCGATCAACATCTATACGCAGGTCGGCCTCATCACCCTGGTCGGGCTTATCAGCAAGCACGGAATCCTGATCGTGCAGTTTGCGAACCAGCTGCAGGAGGAGGGGATGGGGAAGATGGCGGCCATCGAGCGCGCCGCCGGCGTCCGGCTTCGGCCAATCCTCATGACGACGGCCGCGATGGTCCTCGGCACGCTCCCACTCGTCATCGCGACCGGGGCCGGCGCTGCCAGCCGGTATGCCATGGGCATCGTCATCGTGACCGGCATGACCGTAGGCACATTCTTCACCCTCTTCGTTGTTCCCTCGGTTTACATGCTTGTCGCGCGCGACCACGGGAAGAAACTCCCCGAAAATAATCTCAAGCCTGCCCATTCATGAAGTTCAACTCCGTCCTCCGCCTCCACGCGACCCTGGTGTCTGCCTGCGCCCTGGTCTGCGCCATTCGCGCCCAGGCTCCGAATTCGGGACCCGGAGAGGCGTCCCTTCAGGGACCGACGGCCTCCGTCCCGAACCCGCTCGATCTGCGCGGGGCGATCCGCTACGCCGTGGACCACAATTACGCGATCCTCCAGTCGCGGGAGCAGATCCGCCAGCAGGAAGGGGTCATCATTCAAGTGGAAGCGGCCGCGATCCCGAACGTCTCGGCGGACGGCGGCTACCAGCGGAACGAGGGGTCGATTTCGGGCTCCTATCCCCCGGAAACCTCCGAGTGGGAGATTCAGCTGAAGGCGACGCAGAATCTGTTCGCCGGAGGCGGCATCAAATCCTCGATTCTCGGCGCAAAACTCGGGCGGGATGCCGCGCTCGCCGACCTGCAGAGCACGATCAACGCAGCCCTGCTCGACGTCCGGACGCGTTTTTACAATGTGCTGCTGGCCCGCGAAAAAGTCCAGGTACAGGAGGAGAACGTGAAGCTGTTCGAGCGCGAGCTGCAGGACGCCCAGAACCAGTTCAAGGCCGGCTCTGTCTCGAACTTCGAGGTCCTGCGGGCGGAAGTGTCACTGGCCAATGCGCAGCCCGACCTGATCACCGCAAGGAACGACTACCGGATCTCGATCGAGCAGCTCAGGCAATCACTGGGCGTCCCCGCGGGTCCCCGCGGCACGCCCACGGTCTTTCCCGAGGTGGTCGGCACGCTGGATGTGACGCAGGAAAGCTACGAACTGGATTCGGCGCTCACCGCGGCTCATGAGCACCGTCCTGAGCTCACGAGCCTTTCCAGGCGACAGGAGGCGGGAGAGCAGTCGGTCGTGACTGCAAAATCGAACTATTACCCGAACCTGGCGGCTGTCGGTGAGTACGAATGGATCGGCATCGGGCAGGCCCAAGGCAGCAACTACAATGCGAACGGCTGGCTTGTGGGATTGCAGTCGTCGTGGTCCATCTTCGACGGGCGCGCGACCGCGGGCCGGGTCCGGCAGGCCCGGTCGCTGGTCGAACAGGCGCACCTTTCGTACTCCTCCGAGGAGCTGGCAATAGACGTCGAAGTGCGCCAGGCGCTCTCGTCCCTGGAGGAGGCGGCCGAACTTGTGGCTGCCTCCAAGAAGACGGTGGGCGAGGCGGACGAAGCCCTTCGCCTGGCCAATGCGCGCTATCATGCGGGCACCGCCACCCAGCTCGATGTCCTGACGAGCCAAGTGTCGCTGACGCAGGCGCGCACGAATGAGCTCCAGGCCAATTACACCTACCTTGTTGCCAGCGCCGCCATGAGGAAGGCGGTCGGCCGCAGCGATGCGCTTGTAGGCAATTGAAGTTCTCGGACGGCCGCGTCCGAAACTCCAGACAAGGGAAAATCCGCCGATTAACCCGAATATTTCATGAACACGAGAGGAGATAACACAAAATACCGGAGCGGAAAAACCCGAAGGCGACCGAAGGTGGCCTGCCAGGCCATCGGGGGAGCATGAGGGCCTTTATGCCCGGCATTTTGGGTGAGATGCCTCGTGCTTCGTGAAATGTTCGGGTTAAAGAGGTATCCAATTGGCGGCCGACAAGCCGCCGTCCAGTTGCCGAAGGATTGATAAGTGGTCTCAGCAATGAAAGTCGTCCGGGTTGTCTCGATCGTGCTCGTGATCGGGGTGGCTTGTGCCGTGTTCCTGGCGTCGGTGGCCGGGTATTCCGGCTTTCAGACGTGGGCCGTCCGCCGCGCCCTGGCGCATCATCCGAATCTTGGGGCGTCGGTCGGGTCCGTCGCCGCGAATTCCGGCTCTGTCCGGATCCGGGGCCTGCGGCTGGAGCGAAACGGGACAGTGATCGACATTCCTTCGCTGGATTCCGATCTGCATGTCATTCCAGCCGTGCTCTGGCGCCGCGTGGCGATCCAAAGGCTCGTGGCAAAAGGATGGGTCCTCGACCTGACCAAGGCCTCGATGGAAGCGGCGGCCGGACCGGCCTCTGCGGTCGCGGGTCCCGGGGCCATGTCCGCGCAGGCGGCTAGGGCCTTCCAGGGGATTTTCGCGAATTTGACGCTGCCTTTCGACTTCTCGGTGGATGAAATCGAATTGGAAGGGGATCTGATCGTGCCCCGTCCCCAGGCGGCCGCCTCGGCGCCGCTGACCATCCACGTCGTCGTCAATGGCGGCGGCCTGGCTGCGGGGAGGGCGGGGCGCTTCACTTTCAGCGCGAGTGCCACATCGGCCGGCCAGCCCGTGAAATCAATGGCCGTGAGCGGAACGCTGGACGCGGCCATGGGAACGGCCCGTTCATTCACGCGCGTGGCCGCCCATGTCCGCGCAGCCGCCAAGGGGCCCAAGTTTCCGGACGGCGTCCGCCTTTCGGCCGACCTCGCCGCGTCCCGGGTGCCGTCAGGCGAAACGTACACCCTGGCATTGACCGGCGAAACCAAGGAACTGGCCTCGGTGGCCGCCGGATTCTCCCGCGGCACCGGGCGGGTGTCCGGCACGTGGAAACTCGACATTCGCGACGATGACCTGGGGCCCTTCGCATTCGGGCGCCCGCTGCCTCTGTTCGACCTGGAGGGGGCGGGCCACTTCGACTCGGACGCCTCGCTGGCCCAGGCGCAAGTGAGCGGCAGCCTGGATGCGACCGTGGACCGGCTGGCCGCCGTGGGACCCGAGTTTTCCGCAATCGGCGCCGTCAAGCTGACGGCCGATTTCGACCTCACCAGGCGGGGTGCCCTTTACCGCGTCGATCACCTGCGCGCAGCCCTGTCCGGCTCGCAACCGGTTCTGACGGTCCAGTGCCTGCAGGCTTTCGCCTTCAACGCGGGCACCGGCGAATTGCAGGTGGCCGACGCCGCGCGCGACCTGGTCGGGGTGACTCTTCAGGGACTTCCGCTGGAATGGGCCCAGCCGTTTCTGCCGGGAGTGGAGCTGAGCGGCAGTCCCGTGCACGGAGACCTCGTCGCCCTTGCGGGCGGGGGCGGGCTCGCACTGAGGACGAGGACGCCGCTTGAGTTCACCGGGCTTTCGATCATCCGAAACGGGCGGCCCGTGGCGCGCGACGTGGAACTGCAGCTCGGGTTCGCCGTGGATTATACGCCGGGCGGCTGGCAAATCGAAGTGTCGCGCTGCGCGGCAACGGGTCCCGCGCCGGGCAGCGGCCCCCATGCCGCAGGCCGGCCCGACCTGAGATCCTCCCTTTTCACAGTGTCGGGCAAGTGCGGCCAATTGGCCGGCCCGAACCAGCCGATCAAGCTCGCCGGCCGCCTCGACGCGGGATTGCCGGTCCTCCTGGCGCAGCCGGGCATCGCCTCGATGCTCCGGCCCGGGGCCGGACTGGCGATTGCCAGCGGGAAGCTCGCCTGCGATTTCTCCGCAAACCTAGCCGATCGGCGTTCGGTGGAGATGAGGCTCGCGTTCTCGAATCTGGTCCTCGGCGGCCCTGTCGAAGCCCGGTCCGCCGAGTCGGGCGGGGGGTGGGAGGGCCCCATTCCCCTTGCGGACATCACCTCGGATGCGCGGTTCGACATCGGCGCTGACGGCCGGATGGCGATGTCGCTGCCGGTTGTATTTCAGAAGGACGGCCTCAAGTCGGATGCGACGCTGACCGGGGTCGTCTTCCTGGAGGGCAGGAAGGTCATGATCGAGGCCGCATTGGCGTCGACCCGCTTCGCGGTTGAGGACCTTGCGCCCTTGGCTGCCGTGTTTGGACCGGGCGAATCCGGTCCGGCCGGCGCGCAGGGGGCCGCTGCGCCGCAAACCGAACATGTGCCGGCAGCGGCTCCTCCGTGGGCAGGGCTGGGGGGCCAGCTGAAGGTGGCTCTGGCCCGGGTGGAATGCGCAGGCACGGCGTTCTCGGATGTGAGCGGGACCATCCGCGCGGAGGCTTCAGCCATGCAGATCGACGGATTCCACTTCCGCTTCGAGGAAGGAGGCGACGCCCGTGTGAACGGCGTCCTCGAGTTTGCATCCGGAGGGCCCCGGCCTTATTCCATTCGCGCCGACCTTGCAATCGACGATTTCAATCCAGCCCCGGTGTTCAACGCGGTCAATCCGGCCGCCCCGCCGACAGTCGAGGGAAAGTTCGACGTGACGGCCCACCTCCTGGGTGACGCCCCGGATCTTGCGGACCTGGCCGGCAGGATTCGGGGCGACTGCCAGGCCACAAGCAAGGGAGGCACCTTTCGGGCGCTTTCGACCAGCGTCGCGCCAAAAACCGAGAATGTCGGAACGATTGGCGCCGCCGTCGCGTACCTGGGCAGCGTGACGAGCGCGATAACCGGCCGGAAGGACACAGGCGACATGTCGAGCCCCGCCCAGGCGGTGATCGCATTTGCCAAATCATTGAGCCCCATTCAGTACGACCAGATGAGCGTCGTATTGGTGCGCGATGAGTCGCTGGACACCACCTTGAAGGATTTCACGCTGATCACGCCCGAGACGCGGCTGGGCGGGGCAGGCCGGTTGTCCAACAGGGAGGGCCTGTCGATTCTGGCCCAGCCGCTTTCGATGGATTTCAAGCTCCGCGCCCGCGGGCACGAGGCCGAACTTCTCAAGTACCTGGGAGCGCTCGATCCGAAGAAACCGGACGACCTGGGGTACCTGCCGTGCACGGTTCCGATCCGCATCGGTGGCACCCTTGCGAAGCCCGACCAGGGCCCGCTCGACGGGGCTCTGGCAAAGCTCGCCATCGAACGCAGCGGCGCCAGCGACCTGCTGAACAAGCTTCTCGGCAAGTAGGAGGCTGCGCATTTTTTGGCCGCGTTGGCTATTGCATGTGGCGCGGCCGGCCCCATCATCGTCCCCCTGCCGTGCCCCACCCCTTCAGATCGATTGGCACCCTGTTCAAGACAGGTCCGTTGAGACGCCGTTCGCTCCTGCCCAGGCCCGTTGAATGGCTGGCCGGAGCAATTGTGTTCTTTCTTTACCGCGTCCGCAGCCGGGGCGCGGAACGGGTGCCAGCCCGCGGCGGAGCGGTCATCGTCGCCAACCACCTTTCGTATGTTGACGCCGTCATCCTGCAGCTTGCGTGCCGGAGACCGCTCCGGTTCGTCGGGTACCGCGGCTTCAACACGCACTGGTTCTTCGACTTCGTCTACAGGCTCGCCGGCGTGATCCTTATTTCGCCCGAGCGGCCGACGGCTGGCCTCAAGCGGGCCATCCGCGCGCTCAAGTCCGGCGAGCTCGTCTGCGTGTTTCCTGAGGGTGCGATTTCACGCACGGGCCAGCTCATGAGGCTCCACAAGGGGTTCGTGGTGATGGCGCGCTCAGCGGGAGTGCCCGTGGTGCCGGTGTCGGTCGACGGACTGTGGGGGTCGGTCTTCTCGTTTGCCGGCAACAAGTACATCTGGAAATCGCCCCGTCTCATGCCGACGGAGGTCTTCGTCGCCTTCGGGCAGGCGATACCGCCGGCCGAGGTCGATGTGGCCGACGTCCGGAGCATGCTGCTCGACCTCGGGGCAGAGGCTTTTGCGGAGCGGCGGTTCCTCAGGCGCCACATCGGGCGGGAGATCGCCCGGGCCCTGGCGCGACGGCCCGGGCGCGTCGTCGCCATCGATCGCACGGCCGAACGCCGCGAGGTCACATCCTACCAGCTTATTGGCACCGCCGCGATCCTCGCCAAGTGGTTGAGGAGGGAGGTTCCGGAGCGGCGCGTGGGCATCGTTCTTCCGCCCGGCGCGGGCGCCCTCGTGGCCAACGTGGCTGCCGTATGGGCCGGAAAGGTGCCCGTGAACTTCAACTTCACGGCCAGCCGCGATTCGATCGAGGCGAGCCTCAAGCTCGCTGGCGTGGTCACCGTCCTTTCGGCCGACGCGATGCGCGAGAAACTTCCCCTTTTCCCCTGGCCGGAGCGCACGCTCGATCTGAGGGCGGTTATCGGGCAGGCTGGAGGTCGCCGCGCCATCCTGCCGTGGGCGCTGGCCGCGTGGGTCCTGCCCAATCAGTGGATCGCCGGCCTGCTTCGGCAGCCGCGCAGGGGCGACACGGCCGAGGCGGCCCTGGTGTTCACCAGCGGAAGCTCCGGCGAGCCCAAGGGCGTCATCCTCAGGCACCGGAACATCCTGGCCAACTGCACGCAGATCTCCTCCCTCTCGATCCTTCCGCAGAACGCCATCATGCTGGGCTCCCTGCCGCTGTTCCACAGCTTCGGATGCACGGCGACCATGTGGTATCCCCTGCTGCGCGGCTGCGGGCTGGTCACGGTCCCGAGCCCGCTCGACACGCGGCGGATCGTCGATGCGGTCCGGGACGAGAAGGTGACGGTGATGATCGGGGCCCCGACTTTCCTGCGGCCGCTTCTGCGGAAGGCGCAGCTGGACGAGCTGCGATCGCTCAAGCTCGTCGTCGCGGGCGCCGAGAAACTCTCGCCTGAGCTTCACCGGGATTTCCTTCGCGTCTTCCACATCGACATCCAGGAGGGGTACGGCCTGACGGAGACATCCCCGGTCGCGAACGTGACCCAACCCGACCCCCAGATGACGGCGGGGGGCTCAGATCACCAGATCGGGAAGAAAACTGGCACCGTCGGCCGGCTGATGCCCGGAATGACGGCGCGCATCCTCGATGCCGACACGGGAGCCAGCCTGCCCCTGACCTCGACGGGCATTGTGGCCCTTCGGGGCGCAAATGTGTTCGACGGTTACCTCGACAACAAGGCGGCCACCGCCGCCGTGCTCCGCGACGACTGGTTCATCACCGGGGACATCGGACGCTTTGACGACGACGGCTTCCTCACGATCGACGGCCGGCTGACACGCTTCTCGAAGGTCGGCGGGGAAATGATCCCGCACGGCGTCGTCGAGCAGGAGCTCGTGGACGCCTTCGACATCGACCAGACTGAGAAGCTGGCCATCGTCGTCCTGGGTTTGCCCGACTCCGCCAGGGGGGAGGAGCTCGTAATTCTCGCCACCCACGACTTGGATCCCGAGGCGGTCAGGGTGCGCCTGAGCGCCGCCGGCCTGCCCAACCTCTGGATCCCGCGCCAGGTGATCCGCGTCGAAAGGATTCCCCTGCTGGGCTCGGGCAAGCTCGACATCCGGGCCTGCCGCGAGACCGCCGCCCTGGCGACCGCGGGCCGCATGTAGCCTCTCAGGCAGCTGCCTTGGCAGCGGCCAGCGGAAGTTCGAGGACGAAGGTCGCGCCGTGGCCCGAGCCTTCGCTCCGGGCGGTCAGCGTTCCGCGCATGTCCTTCGCGGCCAGGACGCTCGAGTGGAGCCCGAAGCCGTGGCCGTTGATCTTGGTCGTGAAGCCGTGCTGGAAGATATGGCACATGTTCTCGGGCGGGATCCCCACGCCGTTGTCCTGGACGATCAATCGCACCGTGCCATTCGGGCCGGATTCGATGCCCAAGGTCATGACCTTCTCGTCCTTCCTGCAGCTGTCGAGGGCGTACTTGGCGTTGCGGATGAGGTTGATGAGGATTTGGAGGACCTTCCCGCGCTCGGCCAGGACATCCGGCGCCGGGTCCTCGAAGTTGCGGACGACCTTGATCTCGTGGCGGATCAGCGCGCCGGAATTCATGCGCAGCGAGTCTTCCATCAGCTGGACGGGGGAAATCGGCTCGAGCAGCCCGGCCATCGTCGCATAGGCCTGCTGCATCGTCACGATCTCCTTGATGTGATCGATGTCCTTCTGGAGGGATCCGACCTCCTTCACGAGCTGGGCCTGCTCGTCGGCCAGTTGAGCGGACAGCGCCGCCAGGAATTCGGGCACCCGCATCCCCTTCGGGTCGCCGGTGATGAATTCGGCCAGGTCGCCGGTGTGCGCCTTCAGCAGCGCCGCCAGCTTGGGCAGGCTCGCCGACTTGGACTGCTTAAGGCCCGTCTCGATAACGGAGGTCGACACATTGAGGCTGTTGAGGACGTTGCCGACGTTGTGCAGGACGCCGGTCGCCACCTCGGCCATGCCCGCCAGGCGCGATGCATCGATCAGGTCCTTGCGCGTTGCCTCCAGTGCTTCCTCCGTCTGCTTGGCCGCGGTGATGTCCTCGGTTATGCCGAATGTGCCGATGACCCGGGACGCCTCATCCCGCAGGGGCAGCTTGCACGACCGAATCCAGGTGATGCGGCCGTCCGCCCAGACAACCTTTCCCACCTTGTCGAGCATCGGGGTGCCGGTTGCCATGACCTCCTCCTCCTCCTGGCGGGCCAGCCTCGCATAGGCGGGGGAGAAAAGGTCGGCATCGGTCTTGCCAACGAGTTCGGAGGGGCTTGCGCATCCGTGCCGCGCCGCCTTCGACTTGCTGACCGCGATGAACCGCGACTCGCGATCCTTGAAGTAGACAAAATCCGGGATGTTCTCGAGGAAGGTTCTGACGAGGGCGCGCTTGAGCCGCAGCTCCTGATCAAGTTCCTCCTGGCCTGGATCGGGCGGATTCATCGGCAGGGGCGGGGCTTTCAGGCCGCGGCGGCGACCGCCGCAGGCAGTTCCAGGGTGAAGGTGGCTCCGGTGCCCGGACCGTCGCTGTGCGCAGTCAGCGATCCGCCCATTTCCCTGGCCGCGAGAATGCTCGTGTGGAGGCCAAAGCCGTGGCCGTGGGCCTTGGTCGTGAAGCCGTGCTGGAAGATCCTGACGAGGTTCTCCGGCGAAATCCCGGTGCCGTTGTCCCGGACGACGAAGCGAACGCGGCCTTCGCCGCCGTTTTCGACCCTGATCGTCATGTGCTTCTCCCCGGCGCCGCGCGCGTTGAGGGCGTGCCTTGCGTTGAGGATCAGGTTGGCGACGATCTGGAGCACCTTGCGCCTCTCGGCCATGATCTGCGGAACGGCCTGGAATTCGCGCACGATGCTCACCTCGTTGCGATCCCGCGCCCCCAGATTCATGCGCAGGGAATCCTCCACGAGGCCCACCGGGTCGAAGGGTTCGACGACACCCGCGGTCGCGGCGTAGGCCTGCTGCATGGCGACCGTCTCCTTGATCTGGTCGACGTCCTTTTGAAGCAGCGCGATCTCGTGCAGGAGATGGCTGTGCTCCTCCTGGTAGTGGCGGTCGAGCGACTCCAGAAACTCGATGACTCGCCTGCCGCGGGGATCGTTGGTGAGGAACTCGGCGAGATCGCCCTTGTGCTCGTTGAGCAGGGCGGAGAGCTTGGCCAGGCTGTCGGTCTTGAAATGGTGAAGGCGCATCGCGATCACGGATGCGGATACATTGAGGCTGCTGAGCACGGTGCCCACGCTGTGCAGGACGTCGGTCGCCACCTCCGCCATCCCCGCCACCCGCGAGGCGTCCATCAGGTCCCGGCGCGCATTCTCCAGGGCGGTCTTGTTCACCGCCTCCCGGGTCATGTCCTTGCTGAGGCCGAAGGTGCCGATGATCTCGCCGCCGGCGTCCCGCAGCGGAAGCTTGCTTGTGAGGGCCCAGGTCACCCGGCCGTCCGGCCAGCTTTCCTTTTCCAGTTTTCCGATGACGGGCTTTCCCGTCTTCATGATCTGCTGCTCATCCGCCAAGGCGCTCCGGGCATGCTGCTCCGTGAAGAAGTCGAAATCCGTCCTGCCCACGACCTCCTTCGCGTCCTTGACGCGGAAAAGGGCGGCCATCGACTGGCTGAGCGCGATGAACTGGCTCTGGCGGTTCTTGAAGTAGACGCAGTAAGGGACATTTGCCATGAACCCGTTCACCAGGGCGCGGGCGATGCGCAACTCCTCGCCGGGTCCGGCCGGGCCCGGCGCCGCCGGCGAATCCGGCCCTGCCTTCAGAATGTCCAGCTCAGGGGAAGATTGAAATGGGGTCGGCATGGGCGGTGGCGGCCGTCTCAACCCGTGGCGGCGTAAATGACCGGGGAGGCGGGCGATTCCTTCAGGTATCGCGACAGTACGGCGCCCAGATGGTCGGCGCGAATCGGCTTGGTCAGGAAATCGTCCATGCCGGCGTCGAGACAGGCCTTGCGGTCGCTCGGCATGACGCTCGCGGTCATGGCGATGATCCGCAGGACAGCAGGGAAGGCCGCGTCGCCGGCGGCCTGGGCCCGCCGGATGCGCCGCGTCGCCTCGAGTCCATCCATTTCCGGCATCTGGGCGTCCATGAGGACGATAAGGTAGGGGCGTTTTTGAATGGCCTCGATCGCCTCTCTGCCGTTGGTGGCCAGGTCGGCGGAGTAGCCGAGCTGCCGGAGCTGGAGCAGGGCGACCTTCTGGTTTACCGGATTGTCCTCGACGACCAGGATTGGCAATTCGTGGGAGGGGGTCTGCGCCTTCTGTCCCTCGGCCTCTGGCTCCCGTCCTTCTTGCACCTTGATGACGGCTGTCGTCAGGATCTTGCGCAGGTTGGCGCGCAACCTGTCCGGGTGGACCGGCTTCACTTCGCACCCATCAAAGCCCTTCAGCTTCATCTGGGCGGCATTCAGCCGCTCGCCGCTCGAGGTCAGGAGGATGAGCGCAGGGTACCCGAGCGAGGTTTTGGCCCGGATGGCGGTCCCCAGTTCGATCCCGTCCATCAGGGGCATGTGAAAATCGATGACTGCGAGTTCGTAGGGGACCCCGGCGCCGGCCGCCCGATCCAGCTCCTCGAGTGCCGCCTGCCCCGATTCGACGACCGTGTGCTTCGTGCCCCAGGCCTCCAGCAGGTGGTGGATAAGCGTCCGACCGGCGGGATTGTCGTCGACAGCGAGAACGCGGCGGCCGGCGAGGGGGAGGGGGGCGATCTCCTCCAGGGCCGCCACCGCGGAGGCGGGCGCCAGTTCGACCGTGAACCAGAAGGTCGATCCCTTGCCGGCCTCGCTCGTGACGCCGATTTCGCCGTGCATCAGTTCGACCAGCCGCTTGCAGATCGCCAGGCCCAGGCCGGTGCCGCCGAACTTGCGGGTCGTCGAGGAATCCGCCTGCACAAAGGCGCGGAAAAGCCTGGATTGGAGCGGCGAGGGAATGCCAATGCCGCTGTCGACTACCTCGACCCGCAGGTACACCTTTTCCGAATCAGCCCGAACGAGCGAAACCTTGAGGACAACCTCGCCCTGGGACGTGAATTTGACCGCGTTTCCCAGCAAATTGAGGACGACCTGCCTGAGGCGCATGGGATCGCCCTGGACGAATCGCGGCACGGCCGGATCGATGTCCATGACAAGTTCGATGCCCTTGCGAAACGCGGTCTCGGCGTGGAGGTCGATCGCCAGCTCGAGCGACTCGCCCAGGTCGAAATCGATCGACTCCAGCACCATGCGCCCGGCCTCGATCTTCGAGAAATCCAGGATGTCGTTTATTATCGTCAGCAGCGAATCGCAGCTGCGGCTGAGCGTCTCCGTGAAATCGCGCTGTTCGGAGGTGAGTTCGCTGCTGAGCAGAAGGTTCGCCATGCCGATGATCCCGTTCATCGGCGTGCGGACCTCGTGGCTCATGTTCGCGAGGAAGGCGCTCTTCGCCCGGTCGGCTATCTCGGCCGCCTCCTTCGCCTGCTGCAGGTCGGCCTCCACCCTCGCCCGGCGGGCGATTTCCGCATGCAGGGCCGCGTTCGAGGCCTCGAGGTCGGCCGTCCGCTCCCGGACGCGCCGTTCGAGCTCCGCGGCGTGGGCGCGCGTTTCGCGCAGAAGGTTCCATTTCTCAGTGAGCGCGTTCGCCAGCTGGAGAACCTCGATTGTGTCGAACGGCTTCTTGAGGATGACCAGCTGGTCCGAACCCCCTATCCGGGAGAGCATCTCGTCCCAGGAATAGTCGGAGTAGGCCGTGCAAATCACGATTTGGAGGTCGGGCGCCGACTTCCAGAGCTGGATTGTTGTCTCGACGCCGTCCCACCCGGGCGGCATTCGGACGTCGACAAACGCCATCGCATAGGGCCGGCCCTCGGCCTGGGCCTTCTTGACCATCTCAAGGCCTTCCTGGCCCTGGTAGGCGGAATCCACCGGGAACACCGAGGCCGACACCTGAGGCTTCTCGCTTGCGCCCAATAGCTCGTCCTCCAACGCCGCAAACGACGCCGCCGCCTCGCTTACGGGGGGACAGAGGATCTTGCGAACGTCGGTGTGGATTGCCGGATTGTCGTCGATGACGAGGACCCGGTTGTTCCGCTCAGGCGTCGTTGACATGAGAAATGGGGTGAGGCGGCCGCAAGGTATGGGTCGTCCAGAGGCCAAGGATCGGCACAACTGGGGAAAAATCAACCCCGGTGGTTACCCCATCCAGAGGGCAGCTGGCCGGTTTGGCCACTCTACAGCCTGCCGGGCCTGGCCCGCAAGGCCAAGATGCGCATGCCCTGCGGTCTACAGGTCGGGCAAACCGACCCATCGACGTTTCACAATGGAATCAAATTTAATTACTTACGTCGCTTACCGAACAACGCGGGCGCTGCCGCCGCCCATGACCTTTTCGACTTCCTTGGCGGTCGCCATTGAGGTATCGCCCGGGGTGGTCATGGCGAGGGCCCCATGGGCTGCGCCGTAATCGACCGCCTTCTGGGGATCGCCGAATTTCAGGAAGCCGTAGATTAGGCCGCTGGCGAAGCTGTCGCCGCCGCCCACCCGGTCCAGGATCTCGAGGGCTGGGTATTTCCGGCTCTCATAGAACTTCCCGCCCGTGTAGCAAATCGCGCTCCAATCGTTCTTTGTGGCCGTGATCACCTTCCTTAGGGTCGTGGCGGCCACCTTGAAATTGGGGTACTCGGCCACAGCCTTCGTGATCATCTTCTTGAATGCGTCGGTTTCGATGTGGGTGAGTTGCTCATCGGCGCCTTCGACCTCGAAGCCGAGGGAGGCGGTAAAGTCCTCCTCGTTGCCGATCATGACATCGACGTACTTGGCGATCTCGCGGTTGACCTCGCGGGCCTTCTTCTGGCCGCCGATGCTTTTCCAAAGGGATGGCCGGTAGTTGAGATCGTAGCTGACGATGGTCCCGTGCTTGTTCGCCGCCTTGACGGCTTCGATCGTCAGGGCAGCGGTCGATTCCGACAAGGCAGCGAAGATTCCGCCCGTATGGAACCAGCGCACGCCTTGCTTCCCAAAGATTGTCTCCCAGTCAAAATCGCCCGGCTTGAGCTGGCTGGCCGCGGTGTTGCCGCGATCGGGAATGCCGACGGCACCCCGGATTCCAAAGCCGCGCTCGGTGAAATTGAGCCCGTTGCGGACCGAGCGGCCGATGCCGTCATCGGCGCGCCAGAGGATGTAGTCCGTCGCAACGCCCCCCTGGAGAATGAAATCCTCGATCAGGCGGCCGACGTCGTTTTCGACAAATGCGGTGCAGACTCCCGTGCGCAGGCCGAAGCACTTGCGCAGCCCGCGGGCGACGTTGTACTCGCCGCCGCCCTCCCAAACCTTGAATTCCCGCGCCGTCCTGATGCGGCCCTCGCCCGGGTCGAGGCGGAGCATGATTTCGCCGAGCGACAGCTCGTCGAACTTACATTCTGTTGAGGTTTTGATATTTAGGCTCATAGGAAGGAGTTTAGGATCGTCCCGTGTCTAAAGTCCGCCGGCCGCGAGCGCCAGGACCGCGGCCGCGGCGGCCAGGCAATAGAAACCAAAATAATGCCAGCGGCCCTGGTCGAGCCACCGGGAGAGCAACGCCAGAGCGACCAGGCCGGCGATGAAACTCGCAACAAGACCGATCAGGCCTGGCCTCGCCAGGGACCAGATCGTTCCGCTGTGCATCGATTCCGGGAAGGCCTTGTGGAGGCGGAGAAACTCTCGAGCTATGACCGCGGGGGTGATGATGATTGCCAGGGCAAAGCTGAACTCTTCGGCTCGGCGGCGGCCCGCACCAGCCATCAGGCCAATTGAAATCGTCGTGCCCGACCGGGACAGCCCCCGAAACGGGAGGCAGAGACCCTGTGCCAGACCCATGAGGCACGATGTTCCGAGGGTCACTTCGCCCAGGCGAGGCTGCGGGGCGTCTTGGACGGATCGGCCGCCCCGACCGAGTCCGGAGGCGATGATCAGACCGCCCGCCGCGGCAAGGGCGCAGGCGACCAGGTAGAGGTTATTCGAAAGCTCCTCGACGTCGCCGGTTGCCGTCCCGCCCAGGAAGACCTTTTCAATTGCCTTGATGAGTCCGAACCCGACCGCGCCGGTTATCGCCGTGGCCGCGAATGCCCTCCACGCCGCAGAGCGGAAGCGCTCGGCGCTGGAAAAGTAGCTCTCCCACCAGCTTTTCCGAAAGTAGATGAGCATCGAGAACATCGTGCCCGTGTGCAGCATGGCCAGCAGGAACATCGCCTGGGGACCGGCCGGATTGATCCCCATCAGCTTTTCCGCAACGATGACGTGGGCCGAGCTCGACACGGGCAGGAGCTCGGCGGCCCCCTGGACGAGGCCGAGGAGTATGACTTGCAGGAGGCTGATCATCTTCCCCGGCGAATCAGGCCGACACCTTCTTCAAGTCGGCGACAGACCATTTTCTCTGGCCCGTTTCGACGGCGAATTCGTTGAAAGCCTCGACCTCCGCCTCCGTAAAAAGCAGTCCGCCGGCCGCAGCCGTCTTCCTCGCGAATTCAGCCTCGGGCTGGCCGGGCAGCATCGCGCGCTCGTTGCCGTGACCCAGGATGTCGGCCAGGACCGCCTTGACGTTTTGCGCCTGGGTCCGCCCTTTTGCAAATGCGCTCCCGCTCAAAGCGTCGGGGTGTATCACCTGGAAGAAGAACGCGCAGGCGTGCTTCTCGCCGTCCTCGGCCCACCGGCTGCGCAGGGTCGGCAGCGATCCGCCGATGAGGGCGCCCACGATCTCGTTGATGAGCGACAGGCCATAGCCCTTGTGCCCGCCGAAGGGCAGAAGCGAAACGGCCGCGTTCGGATCTGTGGTCGGCTGGCCGTCCTTGTCGACCGCCGCCATCGGGGGCAGGGGCTTCCCCTCGCGCTTGAGCTGCTGCACGCGTCCCATCGCGACAACGGAGGTCGCCCAGTCGATCACGATCGGGAAGCCGACGGCATCGGTGGTCGGAAATCCCCAGCTGTGGGGATTGGTGCCCAGGGTCGGATACTTGCCGCCGAAGGGCACGACCTCGGCGAGGGCCGCCGTGCAATTGGTGTAGGCGATGTAGCCCTTCTTGGCCGCGCCCATCACATACCCGCCGCCCCACAGGTAATGAAAGGCGTTGTCGACGGACACCGTTCCGATTCCGTATTGGTCGGCGAGCTTCGTGGCGGCGTCGATTGCCCGGTAGGCGACAGACTGCCCCAGTTTCTTGTTGGCATTCCAGATCTTTGCCGCAGCGAACCGGCTGGGTTTTTCCTCGATCTGGGCTCCCGGGACGCAGCCGCTCGATCCGCTGCCAAAAAGGTGGTCGAGGTGGAGGGCCTTCAGGGCGTTGTGGGTGCGGATACCGTGGCGGGAGGCCTCTGCGCAGAAGCGGGCCGCCTCGGCCGCCTCGTCGGCATGGTAGCCGCGGTGGCGGTAGGCCGCATCGACAAGCGCATTGTGCTGGGACTCGGGGACGACGCAGTAGGTCTCGGGCATGGGATGATGGATGTTGCGGCGCTGTTTCAGTTCAGGTTCGCCTGGGCGTGCGGTTTCTTGCCGGCCAGGTACAGCATCAGATTCTCGAGCGCACAGGTGGCCTGGCGCTGCACGCTCTCGTAGGTGCGGGAGCCGATGTGGGGCGTGATGATCACGTTTGGCAGCCCGATGAGCGGGTGGTTCGGCGGCGGGGGTTCCACGTCGAGGACGTCCGTGCAATACGCGGCGATCTGGCCGGCCTTCAGCGCATCCACCATGGCCGCCGTGTCGACGAGTTCGCCCCGGGCGCAATTGATGATGATGGCATCCTTGCGGAGGAGCTTGAGGGTGTTCGCATTGATCATGTGCCTCGTTTCCGCGGTCAGGTTCGTGTGAAGCGAAATGACATCCGATGCCTTGAGCAGTTCGTTCAGGTCGGTGTACCGCCTGACCCCAAGCTCCGTCGTCAGCGTGTCCGGCCAATAGATGTCGTAGCCGATGACGGTGAGGCCGAAGGCCCGCGCGCGGATGGCCACTTCCTTGCCGATCCGCCCGAGGCCGACGATGCCGATCGTCTTGCCCAGGATCTCATGGCCGGTCAGCCGTTTCCACTGGCCCTTGGCGACGTAATTGGCCTCCGGAATCAGGTGGCGCACGGCGGCGAGAAGAAGGCAGAACGTGTGTTCGGCGACCGTGGTGTGGTTCACACCGGGCGTGAAGAGGACCGGGATCTTGAACTCGGTGGCCGACTTCACGTCGATCTTGTCCAACCCGATGCCGTATTTGCTGATCACCTTGAGCCGGGGCAGGGATTTCTGGATCACCGCGCGGGTGATGGCGTCGTCGCCGCAAAGGAAGGCGTCGAACTGGCCGGCCAATTCGAGCATGCGGGCCTCGGAAAGGGGACCCCGCTCGTTGACGACCTCAAAGCCGGCCGACTTCAGGAGATCCTGATGGGCGCCCGGGGTGTCTTGAAAAGAAGTGGTGGTGAGGAGAACACGTGTCATGGAGGGGCGATTCAACAAGTTTGGCTCCGCTTTGGGAAGTCCAAAGCAGCATAAGTACACGTGTCCTAATCGGGGCTTGCTCCGCGGGGCAGGAAATGACCGCGTTTGGCCAAAAACTGCGCATGGACGCCCGGAGCCCCGCGCGCAAAGGGTTTGGCTTCAAACCCGAAGATTTCACGAAGCACGTGGAATCTCACCCAAAATGCCGGGCGCAAAAACCCTCATGCTCCCTTGATGGCCTGCTAGGCCACCCTCGGTCGCCTTCGGCTTTTTGTTCGCCGGAGCGCCCGAGGGGCACCCGCTCCGGCGAACCCCTTCGCTTCGCTCCGGGGCTGGCGCCATCTCCGCGCTCACGCGCTTCGTTCGCTCCTGCTTTTTTGGTGATCTTTCCCCGTGTTCATGAGATCTTCGGGCTGGGTCAAAAGGTGCTTCGCACTATCCCCGCGTTTCATGAAACTCCATCCCGCCGCCACCCGCCTGCTCCGCAGACGCCTCGGGCCGGGGGTCGTCCGCACGGACGCGCCTTCGCTCGATGCCGCATCGTTTGACGGGATGAAGATTCCGTTTCCGCCGGAGGCGGTGATCTTCCCACGGACGCGGGAGGACCTTGGGGAGGTCCTCAAGCTCGCAAATGAGAGGCGGGTGCCAGTGACGGTCAGAGGCCGGGGCACTTCGCTCACCGGCTCGGCGGCGCCGGCCCGCGGAGGGTGGGTGGTCGATCTGCTCGGCTGGAACCGGGTCAGGATCGACAGGGAGGCGGGCCTCGCCCAGGTGGAGGCCGGCGCAAGGGTGGCCGACATCCACCGGGCTGCGGAGGAGCGCGGCTGGTTTTACCCGCCCGATCCCTCGTCAAAGGAATATTGCACGATCGGGGGCAACATCGCCTGCAACGCCGGGGGAATGCGCGGAGGCAAGTATGGGGTGACGCGGGACTTCGTGCTTGCACTCAAGGGGTTCCTGCCGACCGGGGAGTTCGTGCAGTGGGGAACTCCCACGCGGAAGTTTGCGGCGGGGTTCAACCTCCGGGACCTGTGGATTGGCAGCGAGGGAATGCTGGGAATCGTGACCGACGCCACCTTGAAACTCATTCCGAAGCCTGCCGCGCGGTGGACGCTCCTGGCATCGTTCTCCAATGAGGCGGCGGCTTTCCGGGCCGTCCGCGCCCTCTTTGTCGAAAGAA
Organism: uncultured Verrucomicrobiae bacterium; assembly: GCA_963747795.1. Taxonomy (GTDB): domain Bacteria; phylum Verrucomicrobiota; class Verrucomicrobiia; order Opitutales; family Opitutaceae; genus Palsa-1447. The sequence continues at coordinate 104,251 of CAVVGS010000016.1, read as the reverse complement.
TCCAGCCGTCGATCTGCGAATTCCTGGACCGCTATTCGGTCGTTTGCGCTGAGCGGGCGACGGGAGCAACTGTCTTTGAAGGTCAACCCGGCCGGCCGGTCGTTCTCCTCGAAATCGCCGGATCCGCGAGCGAGGTCAGGGAACAGAAGCCCCTGGTGATCGCCTGGGCGCGGCGGCATGCCTCGGCGCACCGCGCGGCCCGAAGCCCTGCGGAAGCCGAATCGCTTTGGGAGGTCCGCCGCAAGTGCTCCGGGGCGATGTTCGAACTCGGCGACTCTAAGTTGAACGAAGACGTTGTCGTGCCGATGAGCCAGTATGTCACGTTTGCACGGTTCCTCGACCGACTGAGGCGTGATTCCGGGCTGGCGATACCCACCTTTGGGCATCTGGGCGACGGAAACGTGCATGTGAATATCATGTACCACGGGGCCGACCGCGGAGAGTGCCGGGCTGCGGAAAAGGCGGTCGGCAGGCTCATGAAAACGGTCGTCGAACTCGGCGGGGCGATCTCCGGTGAGCATGGAATCGGCCTGGCCAAGACTCCCTTCCTGAAGGTGCAGCACAGCGCCGCCCAAATCGGAGCGATGCAGGCCGTGAAAAAGGCCCTTGATCCGAGGGGCATCCTGAACCCGGGCAAGATGTTCGAGCCGTTTCACGTGTGGAGGCACAAGCGCCTTGCCGTGAAGCTGCCCTGGGACCACAAGTGAGGCAGGGCCTGCGGTGGCACGCCCGGGCGGAGCCGCGGGATTTGACGCGCCCGCCTAAAGGGCGCTGGGCGCGGCCTTTCGCCGCGGCAGTCTCATTGCCGCGGACGTGGCGGCGGAGACTGGAGACCGGCTTGACAAGCTTTCCCCGCGCCGAGTAGTTTGTCCGACTCACTTAAACTCACTTTGCAGAAAAGTGGGCCCTGCGGCCCGCTTTTTTTTTCCACACACTCATACCATGAGCAGCGAAATTCTATCCGTCCTTGAATACATGGAGAAGGAGAAGGGTATTCCGCGCACGGACATGATCGCTACGATTACGAACGCCCTGAAAACAGCCGCCCAGAAGGGCGTGAGCTCCGGGCAGGAGCTCAAGATCGAGATCAACCCGCGGAATGGGCAGCTGCATGCCTGGGCGCTTCTCAAAGTCGTCGATTCCGTCAGCAATCCGCGGACGGAAGTGCATGTCGAGAAGGCGCAGGCGCTCAAACCGGGCGCCCTGATCGGCGAGTTTGTCGAGAAGGAGATAGATCCCTCGTCGCTCGGCCGCATCGCCGCGCAGACCGCAAGGCAGGCGGTCATGCAGAGGCTGCGGCAATTTGAAAAAGACCGCATCTACGACGACTTCAAGGATCAGGTGAGCAACATTGTCACGGGCACTGTGCGGCGGCGCGAGCGCAACGACATCTACGTCGACCTGGGCAAGGCCGAGGCCGTCATGCCGGCGAAGGAGCAGATGCCGGGCGAGGAATACCAGCCCGGCGACCGCATCCGCTCGCTGCTGCTGGAGATCGAGAACACGCCCCGCGGCCCGGAGATCATCCTCAGCAGGGCCAGCGGCAAGTTTGTGAGGCGGCTTTTTGAGCTCGAGGTGACGGAAATCGCCGACGGCACGGTCAAGATCGAGGCCTTTGCGCGCGAGCCCGGATACCGGACAAAGATCGCGGTCACCAGCTCCGATCCGAAGGTCGATCCGGTCGGTGCCTGCGTCGGCGCCCGGGGCGCCCGGGTCAAGACGATCGTCCGCGAGCTCGCCGGCGAGAAGATCGACATCATCAAGTATTTCGCCGACCCGAGGGAAATGGTGATCGAGGCCCTGAAGCCCGCCGTGCCCCGCGACATCACGCTCGACGACAAGAGCCACCGGATACTCCTCAAAGTCGCCACCGACGATCTCGCGGTGGCCATCGGGCGCAAGGGACAGAATGCCCGCCTGACTTCGCGCCTGATCGGCTGGCGGCTGGACATCGAGGAGTTCAAGGCGGCGGGCGACGATCCCCGCGGCAATGCCGTGGCTTCGCTCGTCAAGGCATTCAATCTCGATCCGACAATCGCCGGGCGCCTGGTCGACATGGGCATCAATTCACCCGCGGCGTTCGAGGGCGTTGCGGCGGAGGATCTCGTCGGCGGCGGCTTTACCCCCGACGAGGCCACGGAAATCATCGCCCGGGTGGGCTCCTGAAGCGCAAGCAAGCAGCGGTTAACCCACTGAATGAGCATCCGCATCCACGAACTGGCCAAGCGACACAACATGGAGGGCAAGGACATGCTCGCCTTGCTCAAAGCGCGCGGCTACGTGGCGGCGGACACAAAGTCTGTCTCCAGCACCCTCAGCAAGATTTACGAGGAGGAAATTGAGAAGGAGTTTGCCGCCAAGGCCGCTTCCGAAGCCGCGGCGAATGCCGCCGTTGCGGCGCCTGCGCCTGCGCCGGCCCCTGTCGAGGCCCCGAAGCTTCGGCACCCCGCTGGAATCTTTGTCAAGACGGCCGAGGACATAGCCCGGGAACACGAAGCCGCGGCGGCAGCGAAGGCCGCGGCCCAGGCGCCCGCGGTCGCTCCGCGCCCCGCCGTCCCCGCCGCTCCCCGGCCGGTCATGAAGGCGCCTCCGGCCCCCCCGGCGTGGCCCGCAGCCTCCGCGCCTCCGCCAATCGCGACGCCCAAGCCCGCACCACCTGTCCAGAAGCCTGCCCCGGCCACACCTGCGCCAAAATCGCCGGTGCGGCCCTACTCCGAAACGCCGGCCGCCCCGGCCGTCCGCGCTCCCGTCCCGGCCGCGCCAAAGCCGGTCGAAACGCCCGCAGCCCCGCAAAGGCCGGCCGAACCGCAGCCCGTCTCGGCGCCGCCGCCGCTGCCCATTTCGCAGCCCAAGCCGCTGCCGGCAAAGAGCCCGCCGCCCCTTGCGCCGCCGAGCGCGGCCTCAGGGGCAACCGTGACGCTGCAGGGCGACGTCAAGATCATCCATTTCAAGCCGCCGGTCGTCGTGCGCGACTTCGCCACGATCCTGGGGCTGCGCCCCTTCCAGCTGATTTCCGAGCTGATGCAGATGGGCATTTTCGCCTCGATCACGCAGTCGCTTGAAGAGGGCGTTGCGACGAAGATCGCGGAGAAGCACGGCTTCATCCTCGAGGTCAAGCACCGCGGGGATCCGTCGGTCCAGCAACAGGCGCAGAAGGAGCGCGACAAGAAGAAGCCGGACGAGGACGAGGCCCGCAACCTCGTCGCGCGGCCGCCTGTCGTGTGCATCCTGGGCCACGTCGACCACGGGAAGACGACCCTGCTCGACACAATCCGGAAGGCCAGCGTGGCCGCCGGCGAGGCGGGCGGGATCACCCAGCACATCGGAGCCTACCAGGTCGAGTTCAACGGCCGGAAGATCACATTCCTCGACACTCCGGGGCACGCCGCCTTTTCAAAGATGCGCGCGCGCGGGGCCTCGGTGACGGACATCGCCGTCCTCGTCGTCGCCGCCGACGACGGATTCATGCCGCAGACCGACGAGGCGCTCCAGCACGCGCGCAACGCCAAGGTGGCCCTCGTCGTCGCGGTCAACAAGATGGATGTCAAGGGCGCCAACATCGACCAGGTGAAGGCGCAGATGCAGCAGCGGGGGATCGCTCCCGAGGACTGGGGCGGCGAGACGATCACTGTGCCCGTGTCGGCGACCAAGGGAACCGGCGTCAACGAGCTGCTCGAGATGATCCTGCTGCAGGCCGACGTCCTCGAATTGAAGGCCAATCCCAAGGGCGAGGTGGCCGCAGTCGTCATCGAGTCGCAGGTGGACGTCGGACGCGGGCCGCTCGCCACCCTGATCGTGCAGCGCGGAACCCTGCGCGTGGGCGATGCGCTTGTTTCCGGCCAGTACTGGGCGCGCGTCCGGGCGATGTATGACGACAAGGGCGAGGCGATCAAGGAGGCCCTGCCCGCCTCCCCGGTCCGCGTGATCGGCTGGTCTGGAACCCCGGAGAGCGGAGCGCCGGTGCGGGCGGTGAAGAACGCCCGCGAAGCGGAGCAGCTGGCCGAGGAGGAGGGGGAGCGCCTGAAGAAGGAGGGGGCCTCCGGGGCGCCCAAGGAGGTCTCAGTCGAGCAGCTTTTCGCGAACATCGCCGCGACGCAGCAGCGCGTGCTCAAGCTCATCATCAAGACCGACGTCTTCGGCACGGCCGAGGCCGTGAGAAACATCCTCGAGGGGATCAAGAGCGCCAAGGTGCAGCTCGAGATCGTCTCGGCCGAGGTGGGGCTTGTGACGAAGAACGACGTCCTCATGGCCGGGGCCTCTGGCGCCGTCATCGTCGGCTTCAGCACAAAGCTTGAGAATGGCGTGACCCCGCTCGCCAAGCACCACGGCGTGCGGATCGAGTCCTTCGAGATCATCTACGAGCTCGGCGACAAGGTGCGCGAGATGATGGCCGACCTGCTGGAACCGGACCTGAAGGAAACGAAGCTCGGCGCGGCCGAGGTCCGGGCGACCTTCCCGCTCGCCAAGGGCTTTGTCGCCGGCTGCCTCGTCACGGAAGGCAGGATCGGCCGCAACGCCGCAGCCCGCCTCCGCCGCGGCCGCGAAATCATCCACGAGGGCAAGGTTGCCACGCTCAAGCGCTTCAAGGACGATGCCAACGAGGTGCGCGCAGGCCTCGAATGCGGCGTCAAGCTCGACGATTTCAACGGCTACGAGGTCGGCGACGTCATCGAATGCTACGAAATCACGAAGGTCCGGGCTTCCCTTTGACGGCGGGTGATCGCCCGGCTCCGCCGTCTTTTCACCCATGTCCAACCGCACGGTGCGAATCAACGAGCTCGTCCAGCGCGAGCTGAGCGACATCCTGCGACGGCGATACCAGAGCGAGGCGGTCGCGCTCACGATAACCGAGGTGCGCGTGGCGCCCGACCTGCGGGATGCCCGCGTCTTTGTCGCGATCGTCGGGAGCGACGAGGAGGGCACCGAGCGGCTGCGGTGGCTGCGCAGGCAGGCCCCGGCGATCCGGGAGGAACTGGGCCGGCGCATCGTCCTCAAGTACCTGCCGAAGTTTGAATACCTGCTCGACAAGTCAGCGGCCCGCAGCGTGCGGGTCTTAAGCATCCTCGACGAGATCGAGCGCACGGAGTCCAACAGACCCGGCCAGCCGGGACCAACCTGACCGTGGAGAAATTCTACCCGAAGTTTGCGGACGATTTCAGCCGGCTGATCGAAGCCCTCTCCGGGCGGAGCGTGGCGATCGTCGGGCACGCCAGGCCCGACGGCGACTGCATCGGGGCGCAGGTGGCGCTCGCCCGCGTGCTGAAGGGGCTCGGAAGGGACGTCGTCTGCATCAATGCGGATCCGGTCCCGCGCCGCCTGCAGTTCCTTGCCGATGGGGAGAGCTTTCTCCGCACCGACGAGGTCCTGGCCCGGAAGACGGACTGGGCCGCGGTATTCGTCGACTGCGCCGACCACGCGAGGGCCGGCGTGCGCCTGCAGGCGAGGTTCCCAAATCCGGCGGGAAACATCGACCACCACCTGTCCAATCCGGGGTATGCGGCGGTCAACATCGTCGACGGCGGCTCGGCGGCGGCCTGCGAGGTCCTAGCCGGGATCCTCCTCGACGCTGGCCTTCCGCTGGACGCGTGCTCGGCGCAGGCCCTCTTCACCGGCATCCTCACCGACACCGGGCAGTTCAGGTTCAATTCAACATCGCGGCGCTCCTTTGTCCTCGCCGGAGAGCTGGTGGCCCGGGGGGCCGTCCCCGCCGAGGCCGGATTCGAACTCTACGAGCGCGAATCAATGGGCAAGCTCCAGCTCGTCCAGCACTTCCTCGCCTCGCTGAAGCTGGAGTGCGGGGGCCGGGTGTGCATCGGGACACTGGCCGCCGGCGTTTTCGCCGCCACGTCGACATCGGGCGAGGACACCGAGGGGCTTGTCGACTACGCCCGGAGCATAGACGGAGTCGATGTCGGGGTCCTCATCGAGGAGCGTCCCGACGGGGCCGTCAAGGCCAGCCTCCGGGCGAAGGATCCGGGCATGCGGATAGATCTCGTGGCCGCGAGATTCGGCGGCGGAGGGCATGCCTGCGCGGCCGGGCTAAACCTGCACGCCCCGGATGCGGCCGACTTCCGCCGGCGCCTGATAGCCGCCCTTGCCGAACGCCTCGCGGAGATCGATGCGCGGCCGGCGGGCGCCTGAACGAGTCTTCCCGCGGCCATGCTGGTCCCTCCCAAAGAACTCGACGGCATCCTCCTCGTCGACAAGCCGGTCGATCACACTTCGCACGACGTCGTCGCGCGCCTGCGGGGCAAGCTGCGCACAAGGAGGATTGGACACGCCGGAACGCTGGATCCGATGGCGACCGGGCTCCTCGTCATCCTCGTCGGCAAGTCCACCCGGCTGTCGCAGTACCTGATGAGCGTGGACAAGGAATACGAGGGGACGGTTGAATTGGGCAAGATCACCGACTCGCAGGACGCCGAGGGCCGCGTCATGGAGACTCGTCCCGTGCCGCCGCTCACCGAAGAGCAGCTGCGCGAGGCGATCCGGGGTTTCCTCGGCGACCAGTACCAGACCCCGCCCATGTATTCGGCGATCAAGATTGACGGCGTCCCGCTTTACAAGATGGCCCGAAAGGGGGAGGAGGTGGAACGAGAGCCTCGTTTCATCCGCGTCATGAGCTGGGAGGTGACGGGCTTTGCGCCGCCCCGCTTCGACTTCAGGCTGCGCTGCACGAAGGGCACGTACGTGCGCACCCTTGCCCACGATCTCGGGCAGAAGCTCGGATGCGGGGCCCACCTGGCGGCGCTGCGCCGGTCGGCCTCCGGGGCGTTGTCGGTGGCGCAGGCGCTCACCCTCGACCAGATCGAGGCGCTTTCGATTCCGGAGATCGAGAAGCGGCTCATCCCCCCGCATGCCGCGGCCCCCTCCGGGTTTCTCGTGTGACCGGAGCCCGCCAGTTTTCCTCCGTTGAATCCGCCGGCGCCACGCTCGAGCGGGAGCGGCCCCTTTACCTCGCGATCGGCATGTTCGACGGCGTGCACCTCGGGCACAGGGCCGTCATCGAAACGGCCGTCCAGTCGGCCCGCCGGAACGGGGGCCTTTCCGCCGTCCTGACGTTTCGTCCGCACCCGAGCCGGATCCTCAGCCCCCAGCGCCCGACGAGGCTCATCCACGATCCTGGCACCCAGGCCGGCCTGCTGTCCGAGCTCGGCGTCGACGCCGTCATCTTCGAGCCGTTCACCCCTGGGTTTGCCCTGATCGAGGCGGTCGAGTTCCTGCCGTGGCTGCGCCGGCGCCTGCCAGGCCTTGCCGCTGTGCACGTCGGCGGCAACTGGCGCTTTGGCGCGGGGCGCAGCGGCGACGTGGCCAGCCTCGTGGAGTCGGCCCGCGGAACCGGCCTGTCGGTCTTCAGCGTTCCTCCCGTCGAATTCGACGGAAAGCCGGTCAACAGCACGCGGATCCGCTCTTTGCTGGAATCCGGAGACGTCGCCCAGGCCGGCGCCCTGCTCGGCTACACCTATTTCGCCCGCGGACTGGTGATCGCGGGCAAGAGGCTCGGCCGGACCCTTGGATTCCCGACCCTCAATCTGGCCTGGGCGCCCGAACTGACGCCCCGCTTCGGCGTTTACTTTGTCCGGATTTCCGGGCGCGGCGTGAGCCTGCCGGGGGTGGCCAATTACGGCGTGCGCCCGACCGTCGAGCAGGCGACCGTCCCGCAGATCGAAACGCATGTCCTCGGGGACTGTCCCCTCGACACCGGCGATGCCGTCACCGTGCAATGGCTCGACTCGCTTAGGCCCGAGATGGCCTTTTCAGGCGTGGACGAACTTCGGAGCCGGATCGGGGTCGACGTGAGGGAGGCCGGGGCCTGGTTCGCACGGCGCGGCCAGGCCTAGGCAACCATCATGATCCTCTTTGGCATCGACCTCGGCGGAACGAAGATGGAGGGTGTGGTCGTCGACGCGGCCAGCCCGGAGAAGGCGCTTTGCCGGATGCGGACTCCGACGGAGGGCGACCTTGGATACGACCACGTGATCGGCCGGATCGGAACGCTCGTGGCGGACATGGAGAAGGCGTCGGGCTGCCGGAGGCCGGCCCGGATCGGGTTTGGCACGCCGGGCAGCACGGATCCGGCGACCGGCCTGCTCAAGAATTCCAACAGCACCCACCTGAACGGGCGGCCGCTCGGCGCCGACATCTCGAAGGCCCTGGGTGTTGAGGCCAGGCTTGCGAACGACGCGAACTGCTTCGCCCTGGCCGAGGCCCTCTTCGGCGCCGCCCGCGGCCGCGGGGTCGTTGTCGGCCTGATACTCGGCACGGGGGTGGGCGGGGGGATAGTGGTCGGCGGGCGCGTCCTCGACGGGCTGCACGGGATTGCGGGAGAGTGGGGGCACAACCCGATCTGCGGCGAGACGGAGCCCTGCTATTGCGGGCGGAAGGGCTGCGTTGAAACGGTGATCGCAGGGCCTTCCCTGGAGCGGCATTACAGCCGGCGGACGGGCGTGTCGCTCCGGCTTCCCGAAATCGCGGCGCGGGCCGCTTCGGGCGAGGCGGCCGCGCTTGGGACGCTCGAGCGGCTCTCCTCAAAGTTCGGCGAGGCCATCGCCGCCCTCATCAACATCCTCGATCCGGACGCGATTGTGATCGGCGGGGGCGTGGGCAACCTGGACATCCTCTATGGGGAGGGCACGCGAGAGGCGATCCGGCGCCACCTTTTCAACCCCGAACTGAGGACGGAGCTTCTCAGGCCCGCCCTCGGGGACAGCGCCGGGGTCTTCGGCGCGGCGATGCTGACGCGGTAGGGTGGCGGGGAATTGGCCTCGCGTTTCGACGGGATGCCTCGATACACCAGATCCGTCAAGTCACCCATGAGACGCACCCTGCTGCTTTCCCTCCTCCTCGCCGGATCGCCGGCATTCGCTTTCGCCCAGGCCGCCCCCAAGGCCGCCGCTCCGGAGATCCCGGCGATACCGATGGCCGCCGCCGTCCCGGACGGGCGGCCGCACAAGTTCGAGGCGCGCGACCACCGCTTCTGGATCGACGGGCAGCCGACGCTGCTCATCGCCGGCGAGATGCATTTCGGCCGCGTCCTGCCGGAGGACTGGGAGCTGCGGATCAGGCAGGCGAAGGCCATGGGCCTAAACGCCATCAGCTTCTACCTGTTCTGGAACGAGGTGGAGCCGGCGGAGGGGCGCTTCGACTTCACGGGCGTTACGGATGTGCGCCGGGTCCTGAAGCTATGCCAGGACAACGGCATGTGGGCCATCCTGCGCCCGGGCCCCTACTGCTGCGCCGAGACCGAATACGGCGGCATTCCGTATTGGACGCTCAAATACCCGGGCGTCAGGATCCGCACCAGCGACGCCCAGTACGTGGAATGGAGCCGGCGCTACATAGCCGCCGTGGCCGGGCAGGTGGCGGACCTGCAGGTGAGCCGGGGCGGCCCGCTGCTCATGGTGCAGGTTGAGAACGAGTACGGCATAATCGCCGGCGGGAACATCGACTACATGAAGACGCTGACCCGGATCTTCCGGGAGAATTTCGAGGTGCCGCTGTTCACCTGCGATCCAACGACTCCCGTCTGGGGAAACCCGGCCCTGCGCGTCCCCGGGCTCATGTACGGCCGCAACGGGCTCAGGGACGACCGGGCGCTCGCGTCGATAGGTCCCGCGGTCGGCGATTTCCCCGTTTACGTGCCGGAAGTCTACACGGCCTGGTTCAGCGGCTGGGGCGAGAAGATCGCCCGGAGGTACTCGATCGAGCAGGACCTGACCTGGCTCAACTACCTGCTGGACCACAACGCGTCCTTTTGCATCTACCCCGAATTCGGCGGCACGAATTACGGGTATCTTACCGGCTGCAACTGGTACCTGCCCGTCCAGACCAGCTACGACTACAGCGCCCCGATCGACGAGGCGGGCCGGATCACGCCGCGGTACCGCGCGTTCCGTGAGCTCCTCACGCGGCGCCTGAAGATCGCCCCGCCGGAGCCCCCGGCGGACCCGGCGGTCATCTCCCTGCCGCCGATCGCCCTCGACGCGAGCGAGCCTCTGTTAAGCCTCCTACCGCATGCGCCGACGCGGGTGTCCGACCGGCCGGTCTCGATGGAAGACCTGGACCAGGCGTACGGCTTTGTCCTTTACCGGAAGCAGTTCCCCGAGGGCATCAAGGGACGGCTCGAACTGCGCCAGGCCATGGACTACACGGTCGTCATGGTGAACGGAAAGAACGTTGGCGAGGCGTTTTGCGGCTATGGGCCCGAAAGCAGCCGGGTCGATCTGGACGAGCCCGGCCCGGCAACGCTCGATCTGCTGATTCACAATCTTGGCCGGATCAGCGTGCCGCTTAGCGCGCAGACGCAGGGCCTCGCGCACAAGGGCCTGGTCGGGGGCGCATCCCTGAACGGACGGGATCTCGGCGGATGGGAGATTTACTCGCTGCCTTTTGACCGGGTGGATGGCTTCTCGGCCTCCGCCGCGCGGCCCACGGGTCCCGCGGTTTACCGCGGGACATTTGCGGTCGACAAGGTCGGAGGCACCTTCCTTGACATGCGCAACTGGGGAATGGGCGTTGCATGGGTCAACGGTCACAATCTCGGGCGTTTCTGGGACAGGGGAGGGCTCCGTTCCCTGTTTCTTCCCGCCCAATGGCTTAAGACAGGTCCGAACGAAATCTACATACTCGATTTGCACGGCGCACCCAAGGTCCCGCAAGTGACGGGAGGAACGAGCATCATCGAAGAGCCGCCGGTCCCATTTGCAGTTAAGCTCGACCAGGAGTCGCCAGCGCCGGCGCGCGGTCCGGGCAAATAGCCGTTATTGGACCACCTAAGGCCCCCAGTATTTGAGTCGTCCGATTTCAATACTGGAGGCCGAGGTCGTCGAGGCCGTTCGCCGCGGGTCAGGGCAATGGCAGCGTAAGAATCAGGATATGAGTTTGTTACGCTGCACCACAAGAAATGCGCAGAGCTTCACAAGCCCTGCGCGGCTAAGCGTGGCCGCCCATGCGAAGATGGGCCATGCCGAAGTTGATCGACGACATCTTTGCCGGCGACCTGATCTACCTGTCCGCCTTCTGCCTTGCCGGCCTGGCGCTCACGATCGGGCCGATCGCGGTCGTCCTTCTCCTGTCCTCCCGCAAGACCCGGAACACCGAGCACAAGACCGGGCAGGCGATTGAATGTGGAATGGAACCGATTGGTGAAGCGTGGATTAGATACAGCGCTGCCTATTACTTGTATGCCCTGGTGTTCGTCGCATTCGCGGTGGACGTCCTGTACCTGATTCCGGTCGCCCTGGTCTACAACCGGCAGTTTGCCATTCGGGATTTCGTCGAGCTGGCGATGTTCGTCGCAATCCTGTCCCTGGTCATCGTCTATGCCTGGAAGAAGGGGGTTTTCGAATGGAAACGCCGGTAGACACCTCTCAAATCGTCAAGTTTGCCAAGCTGGATGAACTGCTGTCCCTGAGCCGTGCGAATTCCTTGTGGCCGTTGACCTTCGGACTCGCCTGCTGCGCGATCGAGATGATGGCCGCAGGCGGACCCCGGTTCGATATCTCCCGTTTCGGGGCCGAGGTCTTCAGGCCTTCGCCGCGGCAGGCCGACGTCATGATCGTCGCAGGAACGATCAACAAGAAGATGGCGATGGCGGTGAAGACGCTCTACGACCAGATGCTGGAGCCGAAGTGGGTGATCGCCATGGGCAACTGCGCGATATCGGGCGGCCCGTTCGTCTTTCCGGGCCAGTACGCCGTGATTGAGGGGGTGGACAAGCTGTTCCCGGTCGATGTCTTCATTCCTGGCTGTCCGCCGCGCCCGGAGGCGCTGATCGAGGGAATCCTGACGCTGGAGGAGAAGCTGACCGGCAAGCGCCGGTGGCCGGTCGTCAAGCCTGAGTGAGCCTTCCCGCAGACCTGAAACCGCAATGCCAGCCACACTCGAACAGATCAAGGAGCACTTCAGCGGGACGGGCTGCGCCCTGTCCTGCGCGCCGGCCGATCGTGCCGTGAAAGGGTACGACCTGGACGTCTCGGCGAATGCCGGCGATGTCGTTTCCGCAGCGGAGTATCTGGGCGGGATCGGCTTTGCCCTCGACACCATCACGGGCGTCGACTGGATCCTGCAGAATGAAATGGAGGTGGTTTACGACTATTTCCATCCGGCCTCGCCCCTCCGGATCGTGGTCCGCACCCGGGTGCCCCGCGCCAATCCCGAGGTGCCGACGGTGTCCGGCGTTTTTCCGGGGGCCAACTGGCACGAGCGCGAAACGCACGATTTCTTCGGGATCAGGTTTGCCGGCCACCCCAACCTGATCCCGCTCCTCCTTCCGGAGGACGCCGACTACCATCCCCTTCGAAAGGATTTCAACGCGTGAGCGCATCTTTCGACATCGCCGCATCCGCGAAATCCGGCGAGACCTTCGTCCTCAATCTCGGACCGCAGCACCCTGCGGCCCACGGCGTCCTCCGGGTCAAGATGACGATGGACGGGGAGTACGTCATGCGGTCCGAGCCTGTCATCGGCTACATCCACCGAATGCACGAGAAGATGGGCGAGAACCGGTCGCTCGCCAAGTTTCTCCCCAACACGGGCCGGATCGACTACCTCTCGGCGCTCCATTACAACCACGCCTTTGTCGGGGCCGTCGAGAGGGCGGCCCGGATCGAAGTGCCTCCCCGCGCGGAGTTCATCCGTGTCATCACGTCGGAACTGAACCGCATTTCAAGCCACCTGGTCTGGTGGGGCGCCTTTCTCCTCGACCTGGGCGGCTTCACGCCGTTGCTGTACGCCTTTGACGATCGCGAAAAGATCCTCGACCTGCTGGAGGGAGTCACCGGTTCGCGCCTGACCTACTGTTATTTCCGTTTCGGCGGGGTGAGGGACGACCTCGACGAGGGATTTGTCGAGCGCACGCGCGCATTCATCGCGCAGATGCGCCCCAGGCTGAAGATGTACCGGCAGCTTGTTACCGACAACATCATCCTGCGCAAGCGCCTGGAGAACATCGGGCCGATAAGCCCCGAACTCTGCCGAAGGTACGGCGCCACGGGCCCGGTGATCCGCGGATCGGGCGTGCCCTACGATGTCCGGAAGATCGAGCCGTACTCGGTCTATTCCCAGCTGGACTTTGAGGTCCCGGTGTACCCGGAGGGAGACTGCATGGGGCGCTACCGGGTGCGGATGGACGAGATCGCCCAGAGCCTGCGCATCATCGAGCAGGCGCTGGACAAGCTGCCCGACGGCCCGACCCTGGGCAAGGTTCCGCGGGTCCTGAAGCTTCCGGTCGGGGACGTCTGCTATGCGGTCGAGGCGGCCAGGGGCCGCCTCATGGTGCGCATCGTCAGCGACGGCAAGGAGGCCGCGTACCGGCTCAAGCTGCGGACACCATCGTTTTCAAACATGAGCCTCTTCGAGGAGGCGAGCCGGGGCATGTTGCTGGCCGACGCCCTCGCCCTCATGGGCAGCCTCGACCTCGTGATCCCGGACATCGACCGGTGACGCCATGAGCTTCCTTTTGACCGAACCCTTCAGGCTCCTGCTCTCGATTCTGTGCATCGTCGCATTCGTCGGCGGGAACGCCGCGTACCTGGTCCTGGCCGAGCGCAAGGGAGCCGGTCGGTTCCAGAACCGTCCCGGACCGAATGAGGCCGGCTTCGGCGGATGGCTTCAGCCGATCGCCGATGTGGGGAAGCTGATTTCCAAGCAGCTGATGGTCCCCCCGGAGGCCGACCAGCTGCTGTTCCGCCTGGCGCCGCTCGTCGTCCTGACTCCCGCCATGATGTGCCTGGCCGTCATTCCGTTCGGCGACACGGTGGTCGCCCGCAACATCAATGTGGGCCTGCTCATGGTGTTCTCCTTCGGATCGATCAACGTGATGGCGATCCTGCTCAGCGGCTGGGCATCCAGGAACAAGTTCGCGATCATGTCCGCCGCCCGGGTTGTCTCCCAGAACGTCGCCTACGAGATCCCGATGCTCCTGGTCGTCATCACGCTTTTGATGGCCACGGGCACCATGGACCTGAGCGAGATCGTCCGCCAGCAGGCCGGCGGGTTCTGGCACTGGAACTTCTGCCGGGTCTGGATCAACCCGCTCATGCCGGTGACCTTCGTCATTTTCTTCATCTGCATGCTGGCGGAGACCAATCGGGCGCCCTTCGACATGGCCGAGGCCGAGAGCGAGCTGGTGGCCGGCGCCTTCACCGAGTACGGGAGCATGGGCTTCGGCGTATTCTTCATGGCGGAGTACGCCAACATCGTCCTCGGCTGCAGCCTGGCGACCGTCCTTTTCTTCGGCGGGTGGCAGACCGGGCTTGGGGCGGTGCCGGCGGCATGGGGAGGGTGGGGGGTCCTGGTGGGCCTGGGCTTCTTTATGGCGAAACTGTACGCCCTCATCTTCACCGTGATCTGGGTCCGATGGACCTTCCCGCGGACGCAGTTCTACATCCTGCTCAACCTCTCCTGGAAGATCCTGATCCCGGTCTCCCTGTTCACCCTGCTGCTCTCAAGCGCAATGATCAAACTTCTGCCCCGATGAAAGCCTCCCTCCTGGCCGTCCCCCGGGGATTCCTGAGCCTCTTGACCGGCATGCGGGTGACGCTGACGCAGTTTTTCAAGCCGACGGTCACAGTCCAGTATCCCTGGCAAACCCTGAAGATGCCGGCGCGATTCCGGGGCCACATCGAGCTCATCGTCGATCCGGAGAACGGCCGCTACCGCTGCATAGCCTGCAAGCTGTGCGAGCGCGCCTGCCCGAGCGCGTGCATTGTTGTCGACGGCGCGAAGCTCGAGGGCGAGAAGAAGAAGTCGGTCACCCACTACGAGCTGGACTTCACCAAGTGCAGCCTGTGCGGAGAATGCATCGAGGCCTGCCCGAGCGATGCCATCCGCTTCTCCAAGGCGTACAACCTCGCGAGCACGAACCGGAACGAATACGACTACGACCTGATGAAGACGCCCGGGCCGGAGGAGAAAAGGCCGTGATCCCCGGCTCCTCCCTCCTCGTCGGCGCGATCTTTGCCGTGATCGTCGCCACCACGGTGGCCGGCGCGCTGATCGCCGTCCTGAGCACGCGGATCATCCGAAGCGTCACCGGCCTGGCGCTTTGCTGCATCGGCCTCGCCGGGCTGTATTTTTTCCTCGGCAGCCCGTTCCTCGCCCTGATGGAGATCCTCATCTATGTCGGAGCGGTCTGCGTGACGATCGTATTCGGCGTCATGCTTTCCGAGCCGGACGAACCCCAGCCCCGGGCCTTCCGGGGCCGCGAGCTGGCCTGGGGGACCGCCGCCATCCTTGTGAGCGCAGCGGTCTTCTTGGGGGCGGTGCGACTGGCGGGCCGGTGGACGGCGCCCGCATCCGCTTTCTCCAGCCAGTCCGCAGGCGCGCTGGCTTTCGATCGCGGACGCCAGTCCGCCGAAGCCTTGGCGAAGGCGGACGGGTCGGTCAGGGCCATCGGCATATCCCTGCTGACAACGTACAGCCTGCCATTTGAACTGATTTCACTCGTGCTGCTGGTCGCAATCCTGGGCGCCCTCGTGATCGCCCACGGAGGAAGGAGCAGGCAATGACGCCGTCCCTCCACAACCAGGCCGCCGTGTATCTCGTGGTCGCGGCCTTCCTGCTGGCCGCCGGGATTTACGGGCTCATCCGCCGGCGCACGTTCATCGGGATGCTGATCTCCGGCGAAATCATCTTCTCGGCCGCGGCGCTGAACGTAATGGCGCTGAACCGATTCGCCGCGCCCGATCCCGTCGTCGGGCAGGTCTTCGTCCTTTTCATCATGGGCCTGGCGGCGGCCGAGGTGGCGATCACCCTCAGCATCATCATAGCGGTTTACCGGAACTACCGCTCCATCCACTCCAAGGAGGTCTCCGAACTGGAGGGATAGCGCAATGGGGGCACAATCCGGCATCCGCCTGCTTCTCGCCGTCCTCGCCCCGCTCGCGGGCGCCGGGCTGGTCATGGCCACGGGCAGGAAACCCAACCTGCGCGAGGCGTGCTCATTTTGCGCCGCAGCCGTCCTCTTTCTCCTGGTCGTCTCGCTCATTCCCGCGGTGCGCGCCGGCCACGAGCTGCGCTGCACGGTCTTCGCCCTGCTGCCGGGCCTGAGCGTGTCGCTGCGGGCCGACGCCCTGTCGATGATATTCGCCCTGACGGCCTCGTTCCTGTGGGTCGTGGCCGTCTTCTATTCGGCCGGCTACATGCGCAGCCTCAAGGAGCACGCGCAAACGCGCTTCAACGTGTGCTTTGCCCTCGCGATCTTCGGGGCGATCGGGTGCGCCTTCGCGGACAACCTCTTCACCCTGTATCTGTTCTACGAGATCGTCAGCGTGTGCACCTATCCCCTGGTCGCCCACCACCAGGACGAGGAGGGCTACACGGGAGGCCGGCGCTATCTCGTCTACCTGACGACGGCCGCCAAGGGTCTGATCCTCCCGGCCATGGCGCTCATCTACGTCCTGTCGGGGACGCTGGATTTTGCGTCGAACGTGCACACGGGCATCCTTCCCGCGGGCGTGCACAACGGGGTCATCATCGTCCTCTACGCCTGCTGCATTCTCGGCTTTGCCAAGAACGGCCTCATGCCGCTCCATCACTGGCTCCCGGGGGCCATGGTCGCGCCGACCCCCGTCAGCGCCCTGCTGCATGCGGTCGCGGTCGTGAAAGTTGGCGTCTTCTCCACCGTACGCGTCATGCTCTACGTTTTTGGCTCCGACCTGATGGGCCGGCTCCACCTCGGGCTGCCGACCGCCTACTTTGTCTCGATCACGATACTTGTCGGTTCGGTGGTGGCGCTGAGCAAGGATGACCTGAAGGCGAGGCTCGCCTACTCGACGGTGAGCCAGCTCTCCTACATCATTCTCGGCGTGGCGCTGCTGACCCCCTATGGCGTCGAGGGAGGGCTCTTTCACATCGCCGCCCACGCCTTCGCCAAGATCACGCTGTTCTTCTGCGCCGGGGCGATTTTCGTCTCCACACACAAGAAGAAGATCTCCGAGATGGGCGGGCTCGGCCGGTCGATGCCCTTCACGTTCGGGGCGTTCGCCCTGGCGTCGCTCAGCATGATCGGCGTCCCGCCGGTCGGCGGATTCATCTCCAAGCTCTACCTTCTGGTCGGCGCCCTCGACGCCGGCTCGATCGGCATCCTCGCCGTACTCGTCGTCAGCACGCTGCTCAACGCCGCGTATTTCGTCCCCGTGGTTTACCACGGCTTCTTCGGCCAGGCCCCGGCGGCCGACGCCGGAATCGAGCGGCGCGAAGCGCCGCTTTCAGTCCTGCTCCCGCTCTGTGTGACCGCCGTCATTTCGGTCCTGATCGGCGTCTTCCCCGATCTCATCATGCAGTTCGCCCGCGCCGTCGCCCCATGAGACTCCTGCGCCTCATTGAATTCCTCCGCCGGCACCTGAAGACGGTTGTCCGCGATCGCAATCGGCCTTCTTTGCCTTCTGGCCGCTCTCGACGCGATACCCGGCATCGTCGACAAGCGTCACGCCCACACCGCGGCGGAGCGCTTTCCGGCGTTCTGGTGCGCATTCGGTTTCCTCGGCTGCGTCCTGATCGTCCTTGTCTCAAAGGCCTTCGGCCATGCCGGAATCATGACCCGGGAGGATTACTACGATGAGTGACCTCTGGGTCCATCCTTCGTTGATCCTCATGGCCGGCGCCGTCCTCCTGCCCGCCATTCCGGAACGGCTGCGGAAGGGCTGGCTGCTGCTGGTTCCCCTTGCTCGTGTTCGCGCGGATCGCAGCCATGGCCCAGGGCACGTTCGGCGAGATCCATTTCCTGCAGTTCACCCTGACATTCGGCCGCGTCGACGCGCTCAGCAAGGTTTTCGGCTATATCATGGCCCTCATGTGCCTGCTGGGGTCCCTTTACGGGCTCCAGGTGCGCCGCGTCGGCGAGCACATCGTGGCATGGTCCTACGTGGCCGGCTCGCTGGGCGCCATCTTTGCCGCCGATCTGCTGACGCTGTTCCTGTTCTGGGAGATGATGGCCTTTTCGTCGGTCTTCCTCATCTGGTTCCGGGGCCGGCGCCAATCCCCGGGGGCGGGCTACCGCTATCTGCTCGTCCATGTCGCGGGCGGAGTGTCGCTGCTCGCCGGGATCATCCTTCACTACCATGCCACGGGGAGCCTGGCCTTTGTCGCCTTCGATGTGCGCAATCCGGCGCTTCCGGACTACCTGATCCTGGCCGGCTTCCTCCTCAATGCGGCCGTGCCCCCGCTCCACGCCTGGCTTCCGGACGCGTACGGGGAGGCCACCTTCAACGGCTCCGTCTTCCTGTGCGCATTCACGACCAAGACCGCCGTCTACGCCCTGTGCCGCGGATTTGCCGGGATGGGAATACTCATTCCCCTCGGGGTCATCATGGCCCTGTATGGCGTCGTCTACGCTGTCCTTGAAAACGACTGCCGCAGGCTGCTCGCCTACCACATCATCAGCCAGGTAGGCTACATGGTGGCCGCCGTCGGCCTGGGCACCCAGCTCGCGATCAACGGGGCCGTGGCGCACGCCTTTGCCCACATCCTTTACAAGGGCCTCCTTTTCATGGGGACGGGCTCCGTCCTGCACATGACGGGGAAGAGCAAGTTCACCGAATTGGGGGGCCTTTACCGGAAGATGCCGTGGACCTTCGCCTTCACGCTGGTCGGCGGGCTCTCCATCTCGGCCTTTCCGCTCTTCAGCGGATTCGTCAGCAAGTCCATGATCATCCAGGCCGGTTTCGAGGACCACAAGCTGTGGATGGGCTTCCTGCTCCTATTGGCCTCCTCCGGCACCTTCCTCCACACCGGCCTCAAGGTCCCTTATTTCATCTGGTTTGGGAAGAACCACTGCTCACCTGAGACCTGGGAGCGCGCCGCCGAACCGCCGTGGAACATGGTGGCGGCGATGGCCGTCACCTCCGCGCTTTGCATCTTCATCGGCTGCTACACGCCGTATCTTTACCGGATGCTTCCTTACACACCGGTCGAGTTTCATCCGTACACTTCCTACCACGTCTTCGAGACCCTCGAAATCCTGCTCTTCACGGCCCTAGGGTTCTTCCTCCTGATCAAGAAGCTCGAGCCCGAGGCGACGATCAGCCTCGACCTCGACTGGTTCTACCGCATGGGCGGCCGGGCCTTCCGGTGGCTGGCCCGCAGGCCGGTCCAGGCGACGGACACGGCGGTCGGGGAAATCTACCGGGCGGGCGGCCTCGTGCCCCTCATGAAATCCGCCGGGGATGTGCGCGTATTCGACAACCGCGTGATCGACGGCGCAGTCGACGGCCTTGCCTGCGCCGTGTCGCGCTCCGCCGGGCAGCTCCGCCGGATCCAGCGCGGCCCGTTGCAGGAGAACCTCACGATCGTGTTTGCGGTCGCTGTGGTCCTTCTGCTCGCCTACCTCCTCCTGCTCTGATGTTCCCCTCCGCTCCCCATACGGGCGCCCCCCTCCTCAGCATCCTGATCTTCGCCCCGCTCGCCGCGGCGGCGGTGGCGGCGCTGGTCAAGAACGAGAGGGCGCTTCGCTGGTGGACCCTGGCCGTCACGACGCTGGCGGCTGCGTTTTCGCTGAAACTTTACTGCGGCTTCAACCCGGACACGGCCGGTTTTCAGTTTGTCGAGCGCGCGGCCTGGATTCCTAGCCTCAGGATCGAGTACATCCTCGGCGTCGACGGGCTGAGCCTGCTGCTCATCCTTTTGACGACGCTGCTCGCCCCGCTGTGCGTCCTGGCCTCCTGGACGAGCATAAAGGTCCGCATCCGGGAATTCATGATCTGCCTTCTGGTCATGGAGAGCGTCATGGTCGGGGTTTTCTGCGCCCTCGATTTCGTCCTCTTTTTCGTCTTCTGGGAGGCGATGCTGATCCCGATGGCGCTTCTGATCGGGGTGTGGGGCGGCCAGCGCCGGATATATGCCTCGGTCAAGTTCTTCATCTACACCTTTTCGGGCTCCATCTTCCTGCTGGTCGCCCTGATCGCCCTGCGCCTCAGGGCGGGCAGCTTCTGCATTCCCGACCTGATGGGAAGGCCGTACGAGCCGGCCTTCCAGTGCTGGATATTCGCCGCGCTTTTCCTGTCCTTCGCGATCAAGGTGCCGATGATCCCCCTGCACACGTGGCTTCCGGCGGCCCACGTGGAGGCGCCCACGGCGGGAAGCGTCATCCTCGCCAGCGTCCTGCTGAAAATGGGAACCTATGGGTTCATCCGCTTCTGCCTGCCGATCACACCCTACGCCGCCCAGGCCTTCGCCCCTGCGATCCTCTGGCTTTCGGTGGCGGCCATCCTGTACGGCGGGCTCGCCGCGCTCGGCCAGTCCGACCTGAAGAAACTGGTCGCCTACTCCTCGGTGGGACACATGGGCTTTGCAACCCTGGGCATCTTCGTCCTCAACACCCGGGGCATGGAGGGCGCGATCCTCGTCATGATCAACCACGGCGTCACCACGGGCGCCCTGTTCATCTGCGTCGGCATCCTCTACGAGCGCCTTCACAGCCGCGAGATGGGCGATGCGGCGGGGATCGGCAAATACATGCCGGTCTTCTCCTTCTTCCTCGGCGCCTTCTGCCTTTCCTCGCTCGCGTTTCCCGGGACGAACAGCTTCATCGGCGAGTTCCTGGTTTTGTGCGGGGGCTTCGCCCGGTCAAAGATCCTGGTCGCCTGCGTCATCCCCGGGGTAGTCATCTGCGCCGCCTACATGCTCAGGATGCTGCAGCGCCTCGCCTGGGGAGGCACGCGCAATCCGGACCACGCGGGCCTGCGCGACATCGGGCTTCGCGAGACCCTCACGCTGGCGCCGCTGCTCGTCTTCGTCTTCTGGATCGGGTTCCACCCTGCGCCGTTCCTGCGCGTGATGCACGCGAGCGTGGCGAATCTCCTGCAGCAGGCCGGCCGGCTCCCCTGACACCATGACCTCCGCCTTCATCCAGGCCTTTCTTCCCGAGCTGGTGCTTGTCTGCGGGGCGCTCGGCCTGTTTGTGGTGGCCCTGGGCGGATCCCAAGGCCGCGCCGCGCGCAAGACCGCCCTGGTCGTCGCCGCGGCGGCGATCCTCGCCTGCGTCCTTGCGCTGGGCGCGCGGGCGGACCTCTTCAGCGGGGCGTACCGGGTCGACGCCTTCTCCCAGCTGCTGAAGCTCGCCTTCGCCTGCGGCTTTGCGGCAATCGTGCTTCTGTCCGGGGATCTCCCCGACATACGGGACGAGATCAAGCCCGAGTACTTTCTGTTTGTCACGTTGAGCGCGACCGGGCTGGTGATGCTGGTCAGCTGCATCGACGTGATAGCGCTCGTCGTGGCCCTTGAACTGGCGTCGTTTCCCCTCTACCTGCTCGTTCCCATGCGCCGCGAGCGAGGGGGCCAGCGCAGCCAGATGGAATCGGCCATCAAATACGTCATGTTTGGCGTGGCCGCGAACGGAATCATGCTCTTCGGCCTGAGCTACCTCTTCGGGCTCACCGGCACGACGCACCTGCCGCAGATGGCCGCCAGTCTCCGGATGCAGGCTGGCTCGCCGCTGGCGATCGCCGGCCTGGCCATGGCCTTCTGCGGGCTCTTCTACAAGCTGGCGGTCTTTCCCTTCCATTTCTGGACGCCCGACGTCTACCAGGGGGCCTCGAATGAGACCGCCGGGTTCATCGCCTCGCTTCCGAAGCTCGGCGCCGTGGCCGTCCTGGTCCGCTTCGTCTCCCTGGCGCCGCCGGACAACCGGGCGATCATCCTGCTGCTCTCGGTCCTGGCCGCGGCGTCCATGTTCTACGGGAACCTTGTCGCCCTCATGCAAAGGGACCTGAAGCGCATGCTGGGCTTCTCGGGAATAGCCCACGCGGGCTATGCGATGGTGGGCCTGGTCGCGCTCGACCTGGCCGGCTACACCGCCGCGATCTATTACTCCCTGGGCTACGTCCTCATGATCCTGGCCTGTTTCGTCGTGGCCTGCCGCGTGTCGCCGGACGGAACCAACGTCGCCATCGGGGACCTCGCCGGGCTGCACCGCCGCTCGCCCTTGCTCGCGATCACGCTGTTCACGGGCATCTTCGCCCTCGCAGGGCTTCCTCCCTTCGTCGGATTCATGGGCAAGCTTGGGCTCCTTGCGGCCGCCCTTGCCCGCGGGCACCTGTGGCTTGTCGTCGTCGCCGTCGTCAACTCCGCGATCGCAATCTACTATTACCTACAGGTGATCCGGCAGGCCGTCTTCGGGGAGGCGGCTGTCGAGCGGCCGCCGATCCGGCTGTCGGCGTCGACCCGCCTTCTATGCGTCGTTCTCATCGCCGGCATCGTCGCCTTCGGCGCATTTCCGGAGACGATCATCGGCGCGATCAGGCAGTCGCTGACTTTCATTCCGTCCTCCGCGCCCTATCGGTGAGCCCCTTTGGGGGCGCGGCGCGCCTTCCGGGATCCGCTTTGCAGGTTATGGAGCCCATTAGTTCGGCGCAATACATGCGCATCGCCAATATAATCTCTCGCTATAGTCTTATGGAATAATTATGGGAGCCATGCCGGCGGTTATTTTTCCGCAGGCGACCCCAAACATATCCAACATAGCGCCGGCGGCCGCGCCTGCGCCACTGGAGACCAACGCCGATGATCCAGGTTCTGCGGACGGTGAAATACGAAGCCGAGCGCGTGAAAGGCTTCGGGCGGGAGATTATGAGCGTGCCGGGCTGCGAGAATCTCGCCAGCTGCATCCAGTGCGGGACCTGCTCCGGCACATGCCCGCTCAGCGTTTATATGGCGCATTCGCCCCGCCAGATCATGGCGCTGGTCCGAGCCGACTTCAAGGACGAGGTCCTGCAGAGCAACAGCATCTGGCTTTGCGCCTCCTGCTACGCGTGCACGACCGAGTGCCCCCGGGAGATCCGCGTCACCGACATCATGTACGCGCTCAAGCTTCGCGCCATACGCGAGGGGGCCTATCCGAAGCATTTCCCGATCCCGATCCTGGCGAAGGAGTTCTCCCGGATGGTGCGCAGCAAGGGCCGCATCACGGAAACGCTGCTCGTCATGCGCCTTTTCATGAAGGCCAACCTGCGAGCCGTCCTGGGCGCGTGGCGGCAGGGCCTCGGCCTCATCCGCACGGGGCGGTTCGTCATCCTGCACGAGCGCATCGAGCGCCGCGAGGAGCTTGAGAAGATGCTCGCCTCGGTCGAAGCCGGCGAAGCGAACCCCTCGCCCAAGGATCTCCCATGAAGAAATACGCCTATTTCCCCGGATGCTCGCTCAAGGGCCTCGGCCGCGGCTACGAGGAGTCGCTGCTGCCGGTGATGGAGAGGCTCGGCGTCGAAATGGTCGAGCTCGACGACTGGAACTGCTGCGGCGCGACGGCCTACATGTCGATCGACGAGAAGCAGGCGTGCGTCCTCGCCGCCCGCAACCTCGCCCTTGCGGAGAAGACCGGGGCGGGGGACCTGGTCACCCCGTGCAGCGCATGCTACCTCGTGCTCAACAAGATGAAGCACTACATAAAGGAATCGGAGGAGATGCGCACGACCGTGCGGCGCTCGCTCGACGGCGCCGGGCTCAGCTACAGCGGCAACACTCCGGTCCGCCATCCGCTCGACATCCTCGTCAACGACATAGGCCTCGACGTGATCAAGGAGAAGGTCGTCCGTCCGCTGACCGGACTCAAGGTCGTCCCCTACTATGGCTGCCAGGTCGTGCGGCCCTACTCGACTTTCGACGATGCGTGGAATCCGACCACGATGGACCGGCTGCTCGCGACGATCGGCGCGGAGGTCGTGCCGTACCCGCTGAAGACCAAGTGCTGCGGCGCAAGCCTCACGGGAACGCTGCCGAAGGTCGGGCTGCGGTTGACCTACATTCTGCTGAGGGAGGCGGCGCGGCGGGGGGCGGACGTCATCTCGACGATCTGCCCGCTTTGCCAGTTCAACCTCGACGCGTACCACGACCAGGTCGCGCGCCGGTGGGGGCCGGTGCCCGTGCCGACGGTCTACTTCACCCAGCTCATGGGCCTCGCCTTCGGGCTGCCCGCGAAGCAGCTGGGCCTCAACCGCAACTTCGTCCGCATGAAACCGCTGCCGGCAGCACACGCCCCGGCGTAATCCAAACACCGCCCGGTCCATGAACTCGAACGGCACAAACGGCGACATCCGCATCGGCTTCTACATCTGCCATTGCGGCCACAACATCGAGGGGATGGTCGATTGCGCCGCCGTGGCGCGCGACATCGCCAAGCTCCCAGGCGTGGCCGTCTCCCGCGACTACAAGTACATGTGCTCCGAGCCCGGCCAGGAGCTGATCCAGACCGACATCCGCGAGCACGCCCTCAACCGCGTCGTCGTCGCGTCGTGCTCGCCGCTGCTGCACGAGCACACGTTTCGCAATGCCGTCGAGGCGGGCGGGCTGAACCGCTTCTTCTTCCAGATGGTGAACATCCGTGAGCACGACTCGTGGGTGCACACCGACCGCGCGGCGGCGACGGCGAAGGCGATCGCTTTGGCGCGCGCGGCGGTGCGGCGGGTGCGCTTCCACCGCGCACTCGAGACCACGCGCGTTCCGATCCATCCGGACGTGCTCGTCGTCGGCGGCGGCATCACGGGAATCCACGCCGCCCTCACGCTGGCCAACGGCGGAAAGAAGGTCTTCCTCGTGGAGAGGGAGCCGAGCATCGGCGGCCACATGGCCAAGTTTGACAAGACCTTCCCGACCCTCGATTGCGCCGCCTGCATCCTCACCCCGAAGATGTCCGCGGTCCGCGCGCACGAGAACATCAACCTGTGGACGAATTCGGAGGTCGTGAAGGTCGAGGGCTACGTCGGCAACTACACGGTCACGGTGAAGCGGCGCCCGCGCTACGTGAACGAGGAGCTGTGCGTCGGCTGCCAGGAATGCATCGCGGCGTGCGTCTTCAAGGAGCCGAAATTCCCCGACGAGTTCAATGTGGGCCTGGGCAAGCGCAAGCCGATCTACATTCCATTTCCCCAGGCCGTGCCGCAGGTCGTCCTTATCGACCGGGAGCGCTGCCTGCATTTCAAGACCGGCAAGTGCAAGAAGACCTGCGTCGAGGCGTGCGCCGACCGGCATGCGATCGACTTCACGCAGAAGGAGGAGCTGGTCCAGGTCAGGGTGGGCAACATCATCGTCGCAACCGGTTTCAAGCTCTTCGACGCCAAGCGCATACCGCAGTACGGCTACGGACGCTACCCGAATGTCGTCACCTCCATCGAGCTCGAGCGGCTCGTGACGAGTTCGGGGCCGACCGGCGGCGAGGTGCTGCTGCGCGACGGGACCCACCCGAAGTCGGTCGCCTTCATCCTCTGCGTCGGCTCGCGCGACTTTAAGACCAACCGCTGGTGCTCGCGCACCTGCTGCATGCACTCGATGAAGCTTGCGCAGCTCGTCCGCGAGCACACGGACGCCGAGGTGACGGTATTCTACCTCGACATCCGCGCACCCGGCAAGGGGTGCGAGGAGTTCTACGACAAGTCGCTCAAGGACGGCATCCGCTTTGTCCGCGGCCGCGTCGCGGAGGTGACCGACTGGGCCCTGAGGGAGGAGGAGGAGGGAAAGCTCGTCATCCGCGCCGAGGACACCCTGGCCGGCGTCGTCCGCCGGATTCCGGTCGACATGATCGTCCTGGCGGTGGGCATGGAGCCGCAGGCGGATGCGCAGGATGTTCGGCGCCTCTTCAACATGAGCTGCGGCACCGAGGGATGGTTCCTGGAGAAGCATCCGAAGCTTGCGCCGGTTAGCACCTTCACCGACGGCGTCTTCATCGCGGGCTGCTGCCAGGGGCCGAAGGACATCCCCGACAGCATCGCCCAGGCGGGCGCCGCCGCCGCGGAGGCGATGGCGCTGATCGACCGCGGCTACATCGAGCAGGAGCCCAACACCGCCTACATCGACCAGGCGGACTGCTCCGGCTGCAAGTCCTGCCTGCCGCTTTGCCCGTACACGGCCATCGCCTTCGACGAGGCGACGAAAAAGGCGGCGATCAACGCGACCCTGTGCAAGGGCTGCGGCACGTGCGTCGCGGCGTGCCCGTCCGGATCGATCCGGCAGCATTTGTTCGAGGACGAGGAAATCTTCAGCGAAATCGAAGGAGTATTGACCCATGCATGATGCGAATTGGGAGCCACGCATCGTGGCGTTCTTCTGCAACTGGTGCACGTACACCGCAGCCGACCTGGCCGGCGTCTCGCGCCTGAAGTACGCGCCGAATGTGCGCATCGTGCGCCTGATGTGCTCGGGCCGGGTGGACCCGCAGTTCATCCTGGCCGCGCTGGCCGGCGGCGCCGACGGCGTCCTGATCGGCGGGTGCCACCCCGGCGACTGCCACTACGCCGAGGGGAACATGAAGACACTGCGGCGCTTCCAGATGCTCAGGCGCGTCCTCGCCGGCTTCGGGCTGGAGGAGCCGCGCGTGCGGCTGGAATGGATCTCCGCCGCCGAGGGCGAGAAGGTGCGCTACGTCATCAATGAGATGGTCGAGCAGCTGCGCCCCCTCGGACCGCTCGCCTGGGGCCAGCGGTTCGGTGTGGAGGAAGGGGCCGCCGCGCATGCCGCGCCCGCGCCGCAACCGGAGGCCGTCCATGCCTAAGCCCAAGATCGCCCTGTACTGGTGCGCCTCCTGCGGCGGGTGCGACGAGGCGGTTGTCGACCTCGCCGAGGGTATCCTCGGCGTGCTCGACGCCGTCGACATCGTGTTCTGGCCCGTGGCCATGGACTTCAAGAAGAGCGACGTCGAGGCCCTGGCCGACCAGTCGCTGCTTGCGACGCTTCTCAACGGGGCAGTCCGCTCGAGCGAGCAGGAGGAGATGGTCCGGCTGTTGCGCCGGAAGAGCAGGTATCTCGTGGCCTACGGAAGCTGCGCCTGCCAGGGCGGCGTCCCGGGCCTTGCGAACCAGTTTTCCCGCGAACAGCTGCTGCGATTTGTCTACGAGGAGGCGCCGACCCTCGGCGAAAACGGGAGGGCCCGTCCCCAGCTCGAATCCCGGGACAACGGACACTCCCTCGGGTTGCCGCAACTGGACAATGCCGTGCGCACACTCGATCAGGTCGTGGAGGTCGATTATTACCTCCCCGGCTGCCCGCCGACGCCAAACCTCACGCAGGCGGCGCTGCAGGCGCTGCTCTCGGGCGAGCTGCCGCCCCGCGGCACCGTGCTCGCCCCCGACATCGCCCTTTGCGACGAGTGCCCGCGCAAGGCCACCAAGCCGCAGGACCTGAGCTTCGCCCAGTTCAGGCGCCCGCATGAGATGCTGATCGATGCGGAAAAATGCCTGCTCGCCCAGGGCCTGGTCTGCTGCGGCCCGGCGACGCGGGGCGGATGCGGGGCGCAGTGCATCAGCGGCAACATGCCATGCACGGGCTGCTTCGGACCGACCTCCCGCGTCCGGGACCAGGGCGCGAAGCTCCTGTCCTCGCTTTGCGCAAACATGGCCGGCAAGGACGAGACGGCCATCAACCGCACGCTCGACGGCATACCAGATCCCATCGGCACCTTCTACCGCTACGCCCTCCCGTGCTCCATCCTCCGGCGCGGCGAATGCACGGCCCCAACACCTTCAACCTTCAATCCATGAACACGGCCACCGAATTACCGAGGGCTGAAGGCGGCGCGGCGCCTCGCCGCTTCACCATCGAACCGATCACCCGTCTCGAAGGCCACGGCCGGATCGAGATCTTCCTGGACGATGAGGGAGACGTGGAGCACGCGTACCTGCAGATCCCCGAATTGCGGGGCTTCGAGGTGTTCAGCCGCGGCCGCCCGGCCGAGGACATGCCCCAGATCACGAGCCGGATCTGCGGAGTCTGCCCCACGGCGCACCACATGGCGGCGACCAAGGCCCTGGACGAGCTTTACCGCGTGGAGCCGACGCCGACCGCGCGCAAGATCCGCGAGCTCGTCTACAACGCCTTCATGCTCGAGGACCATGCCCTGCACGTCTACGTGCTCGGGGGCCCCGATTTCATCGTCGGCCCGCAGGCTCCCGCGGCCGAGCGCAACCTCGCCGGCGTGATCGGCAAGGTGGGCGTCGAAGTCGGCCGGAAGGTGATCGCGATGCGCCGACGCGTGCGCGAACTGATTACGTATTTCGGCGGCAAGGTGATCCATCCGGTCCTGGGTCTGCCGGGCGGGGTCGCGAAGGGCCTTGCACCCGCGGACCTGCCGAAGTTTGCCGCCCTGGCGCACGACGCCCTGGACTTCGCCCTGTTCACCAACCAGGTCTTCCACGACCTGGTGCTGAAGAACCCCGAGTACGTGAAGCTGATCACCTCGGACGCCTACACCCACCGAACGTACTACATGGGGCTTGTCGACGCGCAGAACCGGGTGAATTTCTACGACGGCAAGATCAGGGTCGTCGACCCGGCCGGGCGCGAATACGCGAGCTTCCCCGCGGCGCGCTACCGGGAATTCATCGCCGAGCACACCGAGCCGTGGAGCTACATGAAGTTCTGCCATCTGCGCCCGCTCGGCTGGAACGGCTTGGCGGACGGGCCGGATACGAGCGTCTACGCCGTTGCACCCCTCGCGCGGCTCAATGTCACCGACGGCATGGCGACGCCCCTCGCGCAGCAGGCCTATGTGGAGTATTTCAACACGCTGGGCGGCAAGCCCGTCCACCACACGCTCGCAAACCACTGGGCCCGCGTGGTCGAGATGATCCACGCCGCCGAGAGGATGGTGGCTCTCACGGCCGATCCCGGACTGACCGGCACCGACATCCGGACGCTGCCAACCCAGAAGCCGACGGTCGGCGTCGGCGTCGTCGAGGCGCCGCGCGGCACCCTCTTCCATGACTATGAAACGGACGAAGCCGGCCTGATCACCCAGGCGAACCTGATAGTCGCGACCCAGAACAACGCCGCGCGAATCGCGATGAGCGTGGAGAAGGCCGCGAAGCGGCTTATCCACAGGAACGAAGTGTCCGAGGGCCTGCTAAACATGGTGGAAATGGCCTTCCGCGCCTATGATCCCTGCTTCGGCTGCGCGACCCACGCGCTGCCCGGGCACCTGGCGCTGCGGGTTCGCATCCACGACAGCGCCGGCGGCCTCCTGCGCGAACTCGTCCAGGAGTGAGCCGCCACCCATGACCGAGCCCCGCGAAAGCGTCCTGGTCCTCGCACTGGGCAATGATCTCCTTGGCGATGACGCCGTCGGGTTGCATGTGGCGCGCGCTGTCGCGATGCGGCTTGCCGGCACCGACGGCTGCGCGGTGCGCGAGTCGATTGAGATGGGGCTGACCCTGCTGGACGAGATATCCGGTTGCGAGCATCTCCTGCTCGTCGATTCAATCGAGACGGGCGCCGCACCCGGCTTTGTCCACGAATTCGACGCCGACTGCCTCAAGGGCCGGAGGATCGCCGCCCCCCATTTCGTCGGGATCGCCGAGACCCTCGAGCTGGGCAGGCTCCTGGGCCTGCCGATGCCCTGCGACGTCGAGGTCTTCGCGATCGAGGTGCGGGAGGCCTACACCATCCGCCTCGCGCTCACCCCCGAGGTGCAGCGGGCCGTGGCCGAGGCGGCCGACCGGATCAGCGCGCGGGCGATCAGCCTGTTGCAGCCCGGGGTGTTGGAGACAGGCCCCCTGGCGGGGACAGGCACCAGCCCGGAGCGGCGCCTCGCGGTTGGCTGAAAATGCAGGTTCCTGGACAAGATATGCAGAGCCAGGCGGGGGGGGGTGGGGTAAGTTTGGCTTTCCGATGGGTGCCGACCCGATAAGCATTTGGAACTCAAAATACGCCTGGTCTTTGATCGCGCGCGAGGCACCGCCCAAGCGGCCGCCGGCCGAGCGAATCAACGACACCGACGAGATTTATCTCGGCTATGACGAGGCAGCCGTGCGTGCGCAGGCCAGCCGTTGCATCCAGTGTCCCAATCCCGGCTGCGTCCAGGCCTGCCCGCTGGGCAACCGTATTCCCGAGTGGCTGGCCCTCGCGGCCGCAGGCGACTTCCTGGGCGCGGCAGAGGTCTCCCGCTCGACGAGCAACATGCCCGAAATCTGCTCGCGCATCTGCCCGCAGGAGAGGCTCTGCGAGAGCGCCTGCTTCCTGTGCGGGCCGTCCGATCCGGTGGCGATTGGCGCTGTTGAGCGATTTATCAACGACTTCGCGCTGCGTCACGAGGTGGCAACGGCGGTGCCCGCGTACCCGAACGGCTTCAAGGTCGGGGTAGTCGGCTCCGGACCCGGCGGAATCGCCTGTGCGGACGAACTGGCGAAACAGGGCTTTGAAGTGACCGTCTTTGACGCGCAAACGCGGCCCGGCGGACTGCTGGCGAACGGAATTCCGGAATTCAAGCTGAACCGGGGCCTGGTGGAACGTCGAATCGAGGTTCTGAAGGCCCGGGGCGTCGTTTTCAGGCTCGGTGTCCGAGTCGGCAGCGACCTGTCGCTGCGCGAGTTGCAGGAGCAGTTCGACGCGGTCTTCCTCGCATTCGGCGCCCAAAGGCCCAAGTCGATCGATATCCCCGGCGCCGAGCTGGATGGTGTCGTCCAGGCGCTTCCTTTCCTCGTCGGAACGGACATGAACCTGCCTTCGCGCGATCTGCCCGTGTCCGTCAAGGGCAAGCGGGTCGTGGTTCTCGGGGGCGGCGACACCGCCATGGATTGCCTCCGCCTGGCTGTCCGCAGCGAAGCAATGGACGCATTGTGCCTTTACCGCCGCGATCTGGCGAACATGCCCGGAAGCCGCGCGGAGTACGCGAATGCCCTCGAGGAAGGCGCCCGGTTCCAATTTCTCACCAACCCCGTAGCCTTGGAGGGCACGCCCGCCGGCGCAGTCGCCCGCGTGCGGTGCGAGCGCATGGAACTGGGGGCGCCCGACGCCGGCGGCCGTCGCCGGCCGAAGCCGGTCCCAGGATCGGAATTTGAGGTGCCGGCGGACCTGGTGCTCGTGGCCTACGGCTTCGATCCCGCGCCATTTCCGGCGGGAAGCGATTTTTGCCGGTTGGCGCTAAGTGATTGGGGTGGAATCATTGTCGATTCCAACCAGATGACCAGCGTTCCAGGGGTCTTTGCCGGGGGCGACTCCACCCGCGGCCCGAGCCTGGTGGTCCACGCCGTCAGGGACGGACGGCGCGCCGCCGCCGGCATGGAGCGCTATCTCGCCAGCGTAAAAGCTTAGGCAGGATTTGCCTGCGGCCGATGTCTGGGTTGCTATTGTATTCATGACGCATGAATCCGCCCACACGACTTGCGTGGCCCAGTCCGGCGCCATGAGCCTTTTCAGAGTTTCCCTGACCGCCGTCGATCCGCGTGACAGCACGAAGGCGGCGCCCGGCGTTGAGGCCCTGGTGGACACCGGCGCTGAATTGAGTTGGCTGCCGGCGGCGATCCTGGCCGGATGCGGTATTGTTCCGGTGCGCAAGCGCGGCTTCCGAACCGCCACCGGGCAGATTGCGGTTCGGGACACAGGATACGCCATTCTGCGGGCCGAGGGATTCGAAACAATCGATGAAATCGTCTTTGGGGAATCCGGCGATCTGTCGATCCTCGGCGTGCGGACCCTTGAGGGTTTTGGCGCGACGGTGGATCCGGTCGCGCACCGCCTGATCGCCTGCAGCTCGATTGTCGCTGCCGCCTAGTCCGAAGGAACGGGGGCGGGACGCCCTCCCATGGCTGGGGCTGTGCTTGGGCGGGCGCGCATTCCCGCCGTCGTGATGACGACAACTCCCCCGATGAGAACGGGAACAGCGAGGAGCATCCTCAAGTGGAGCGACTCGCCGAGAACCAGCCAGCCGGCCAAGAGCGCCACCACCGGGTTGACGTAGGCGTAGGTCGCAACCCTTGAGGGCGGATTGTGCTTGAGAAGCCAAATGTACGCCGGAAATGCGATCAGGGATCCGACCACCGTGAGATAGACGAAGGCGCCCCACGAAGACGGCGTCATCACCGCCATATTGAACTGGTTTTCCTCTCCGAGGACCAGGCTGACGACGAGCATCGCCGCCCCGCCGCCCAGCATCTGCATCGCGGCCGTCCACATCGGGGCGGCCCTGGCGCCGGTGTGCTTGGAGTACACGGAGCCAAGGCACCAGATGGCCGAGCTGAGGAAGAGGCCGGCCACCCGAAGGGAAGGGGGCCGCTGCCCGGCAGGAAACGCGCCCGGGCCGAAAAGAATGATCAGGCCCGCCAGCCCGAGGAGCAGCCCGGTGATGACCGAGCGCGACGGCCGGGTGCCGCCTGGCATTAGGAACGAGAAAATCACCATGAAGAACGGGGCGGTGCCGACTGCCAGGGCGCTCAATCCAGATGGAACCCGCTGTTCGGCCCAGCAGACAATGGCATTTCCGCCGACAAGGCCGAGGCCGACGAGGAACTGGTCCTTCCAGCGGGCCTCCCCTGGCCGCGGGCCTTCCCGCAGGCGCAGGTAGCCGTAGAGCACCGCTCCGGCGATGAGAAACCTCGCCGCGGATAGGAGAAAAGGCGGCATTCCGGCCACAGCCAGCCGGATTCCCAGGTAAGTTGTGCCCCAGACGAGGTAGATGCACCCGAAGCCAAGAAAGTTTCTGGCGCGAGAGGGTCTGGGTGGACTCATGGCGATTCTCCGGATCGAATGGGATAACCCTCCCTCTGCCAATACTCGAGTCCGCCAATCAATTCCTTGACGGAAAAGCCCATCGAGCTCAGGCGCAGCGCGCCTTTTGTCGAAGCATTGCAGCCCGGACCCCAGCAGTAGGTCACGTAGACTTTGTCTTTTGAGAGATGCGCGGTTGACGCCGCGGTCATCTGGCGGTGCGGCAGGTGGATGGATCCTGGGATATGGGAAGCGAG
Source organism: uncultured Verrucomicrobiae bacterium (assembly GCA_963747795.1). Taxonomy (GTDB): domain Bacteria; phylum Verrucomicrobiota; class Verrucomicrobiia; order Opitutales; family Opitutaceae; genus Palsa-1447. The sequence continues at coordinate 71,594 of CAVVGS010000016.1, read as the reverse complement.
GTAGGCATCCCGCGTGCGGGTGTCGACCGCGACCACCTCCGAGACAGCCGACTCGAGGTCATGGTGCAGGTCGAACGGGTCGGTCTCAAATGCAAGCCGGCCGGCAAAATGGCGCGCCGCTTCGGAGGGCGCTGCTGCCGGATGCTCGGAAACGAGGGAAGGGAGGGCGGTGGAGGCGTGTGCGGTATTCATTTCGCGGTCAGTTTATCTTGTAATGGCCCTAGTCAAAAGGGCCAATCTTGCAAAATCAATGGGGCCACTTTATCTGCATCAAATCCTGGCATGGCCGCGCCGACCCTTTCCCTGAGCCTGATCACCCTTGACGCCGGAAGCTCCGCGACGCTGCAGCACCAGCTGCGGGATGCTCTCCGCCGACGAATCCTCGGCGGCGAATTTCCACCCGGTTCCCGGCTTCCGGCGACACGCTCCCTTCGCCGCGCGCTGGGCATCGGGCGCAACACTGTCCTGAATGCGTACGAACAGTTGGTTGCCGAGGGATACCTGAGCAGCCGCCGCGGCTCCGGCACCTTTGTGAGCGACGATCTCCCCGACGCGCGCCTTCGAGCGACGTCCGCCCATGACAGGATCGCGGCCGCAAGGCACGCAACGCCGGTTTCGAGCGGGGCCCGTCAGCTGCGTGTCGCGACACTGGATTCCACCCCGCCGCGATCGGCGCCGTGGCCCTTCCAGCCCTGCATACCGTCGGCCGCCGAGTTTCCGCTGTCCGAATGGGAGTCCCTTCGGCGGCGCGTCCTGAATTCGCGCGGCGAGCGGCTTCTGCAGGCGGGCGATCCGGCCGGGGATCGTGCCCTGCGCGAGGTGATCGCCGTCCATCTTCGGGATTACCGCGGGGTGCGCTGCTCGGCGGGCCAGATCGTGATCACCGCGGGAGCCCAGCATGCATTCAACCTCATTCTGGCCTCATCTGCGCAGCGCGGCGGGCGCGTCTGGATCGAGGATCCCGGGTATGGAGGATTCCGGGCCGCAGCTCATGCGGCCGGCGCGGCGCTCGTCCCGCGGCCGGTCGACGCCGAGGGTTTGGCGCTCCCGGATCGGGTCCCGGAGCACCCTCCGAAGCTCATCTACGTGACGCCGTCCCGGCAGTTCCCGCTCGGAGTGACGATGAGCCTGAGGCGCCGGCTTGCCCTGCTTGAGTTCGCCGAACGGACCGGGGCGTGGGTCATCGAGGATGACTACGACAGCGAGCACCGTTATTTCGGCCGGCCGCTGCCGGCCCTGCAGGGTCTTGGAGAGAACGCCCGCGTCATCTACGTCGGCACCTTCACCAAAACGATCTATCCCTCGCTGCGGCTGGGCTTCCTTGTCGCGCCGCTGTCCCTGACGGAGGATTTCGTCCGGATGCGCGCCGTCTCCGACACGCATTCTCCGAGCATAGACCAGGCCGTGCTGGCCGAATTCATCGGCGGCGGCCACTACGCCCGCCATCTCCGGCGCATGCAAACGCTCTATGGGGAACGCCTCCAGGTCCTGCGATCCGAGATGTCGCGGCTGATGGGCGGCCTGACCCGGATGGAACCGGTCAACGCCGGCCTGAGTGTCGTCGGCTGGCTCCCGCCTGGCGCGGATGACGCCGTTTGGAGCGCAAATGCCGCCGCCAAGGGAGTGGACGTGCCGCCCCTTTCGTCGTATCGCATGAAGGTGCGGCTGCGGCCGGGAGCCGTGTTCGGCTTTGCGGCCTTTCCACCGGCCCTGATTCGGCGCAGCGCCGAGCGGCTCGCTGCGGCGTGGGCCGGGTAGGTGCAAAGGGCGCCCGGGCAAAACGGCGGCGCTGCGGCCCAAGCCGGCGTCCTTGCCCCCGTGTACCGTTCAAAAGAGGGGGTTTGCCGGGGGGCGCTCGTTGCGTCGGGCGGGCCGGTCAGGGAGGTGCGGCGGTTTTGCCCCGCAGAAGGTCCAGGACCACGGTCGACATGGCGGCCACGCCGGTTTCGATCGTGGGTTGGGGCAGGGGGGCGAATCGGCTTGAATGCAGCGCCGGCAAGGCCACGCCCGTCCTCTGGCTTTCGGCCCACTTCGCCGGCGCGACGGCCCCGATCCGAAACATGCAAAGCGGGATGTGCTCGACCGTGCGGCCGTACTCGCTGAAATCCTCGCCGCCCATCTCCGGGTCGATCGCCTTGACCCGCTCGGCGCCAAACCGGCCGATCAGCGCCTGCCGCACCCGGCGGGTGAGGGTAGGATCGTTGTACGTCGCCGGCGTGTACTCGTCCTCGAGGACCTTGACCTCGGGCATGAGATCGTCGGGGAGCCCGGCGGCGATCGCCTCGCCCCGGCAAATTCGCCTGATGGCCTCTATCGTGTGAAGGCGGACATCGTCGGAGTAGCTGCGCAGCGTGAGCTCGAGGTCCACGGCGTCGGGTATGATGTTCGGCCTGGTCCCGCCGTGGATCGAACCCACTGTCACGACCGCGGGATGAATCGGGCTCGTCTCGCGGCTGACGATCGTCTGGAGCGAAAGGATGATCTTGGCCGCGAGGACGATCGGATCCTTGGTCAGGTGCGGATAGGCCCCGTGCCCGCCGACACCGTGGACCTTGATCGTCACCGTATCGACGTTCGCCATCGCATAGCCTTCCACCAATCCGAGCGTTCCCGCAGACAGGCTGGCGCTGTCGTGAAGAGCAACCGCAAAGTCCGGTTTCGGGAATTTCCTGAACAGCCCTTCCCTTAGCATCGCCCGGGCGCCGACCCCCATCTCCTCGGCCGGCTGGCCGATGAGGACGAGGGTGCCGCTCCAGCGGTCCTTCTCGCCGGCCAAAAGTCGCGCCGTGCCGACAAAGACCGTCATATGGATGTCGTGTCCGCAGGCGTGCATGACGCCGACGATCTGACCGGAAAGATTCTTCGTCTTCACCGTGCTCGCATACGGCAGCCCCGTCTGCTCCTCGACGGGCAGGGCGTCCATGTCGGTCCGGACAAGGACGGTCGGCCCCGGTCCGTTGGCCAGGACGCCGACGATGCCGAAGCCGCCGAAGTGTTCCGTCACCGCAAAGCCTGCGGCGCGCAGTTCGGCTGCGACCTTGGCGGAGGTCTTCTCCTCCATCAGCGAGAGCTCGGGATGGGAATGCAGATCCTTGTAAAACAGCTCCAGGGAGGGGTAATCCTTGGCGATCGATCGATCGATCTCCTCGGGCACCACCGGGTCTGCGGCCGCCAGGCCGGCGCGAGGGCAAAATGCCGCCGCGATCAATAGCGGGACGAGGCGGAGGAGGGCTGATTTCATCGGAGGGGCATCGGGCAAGTCCATGATTGAAGCTGTGCCGGTGGGCATAGCCGCTTGCGCTTGCCCTGCAAGTCCGGAATCCGCCTACTGCTCCCCGCGACCATGAGCTCGTTGCATACGCGCCAGCACGGAGTTGGCTGGCTTAATGAGGTTGGTGCCCGCATGCGCACATTCTGGCCGGCCAAGCTGTTCGGCACGCTGCTGGGCATGACCGCCTTTTTTGCCGTGTATTTCTGGCTGCTCCGGCACCCGCGCTATCCCCTGACAGTTGTGCCGCTCACCGCCGTCGACCGGTTGATCGGCTTCCAATCCCGTGCCGTGTTTCTCTATCTATCCTTGTGGCTTTACGTTTCACTGGCGCCTGCCCTTCTGATCGATCGCCTCGAACTTGTGTCCTACGGTCTGGCCGCCGCCGCGCTCAGCGGGATCGGCTTTGTGGTGTTTCTTTTCTGGCCCACCGCCGTAATGCGGCCCGATGTCGGCTGGCCGCAGTCCTCCGCCTTTGCCTTTCTCGAGTCGGTTGATGCCTCGGGCAACGCGTGTCCCTCGATGCACGTGGCTTTTGCAGTGTTCACCGCCGTCTGGTTTGAACGCCTGTTGCGGCAGATGGGTGCCGGGCGGCTTGTTTGGGTGCTCAACTGGCTGTGGTGCCTGGGCATTCTGTATTCAACGGTCGCCATCCGCCAGCATGTCGTGCTCGACGTCCTCGCGGGAGCCGTGCTCGGGGCGGCGGTCGCCGCCGTGCCCATGCGATTGCTCCGAACGCATGAACGTTGATCCGGTCTCCGCAGGCGGCTCAACTTGCGATCTCATGCCGCCCTTCTGGCCATCCAGTCCGATCCTCGATGTTCGCGGATCATGTGAAGGCGAATCAATCGGCACGAGTGACGGGCGGAGGGCCGAGGTCGGATGATTCGCCCGTTTTACGGAATGTTTTCTTCTTCAAGCTGACGGACTAGCGCATCGATCTTGCGATGAACTTCCTTCCTTCCGTTCCGAGCTGCCGTGATGGCGATTATATGGCTGTGAACCTGGGCCGGCGCACCGCCCTTGCCATCCTGACCAGCGACGGACTTCGAGCCAGACGTCCTGACGGACTCGGTTTCGAGCCCTTGGGCGTCAGACCACCTTCCAGGGAATGGCATGGTCGACGCTTCATCTTAAGTAGCGGGTTTGGAGGGATAGTTTGTCGTATCGAGTATGATGGCGCTCAGTTTGCCATGAAATTCGAGAAACGTGCATTTGGTGCGCCGGCCTTGGCCGTGACGCTGGTGGCGCAATGTTATTCTCAAGTAACTGCGCCTGCTCCTGTTCCTCTCCCACCATGCCTGATTTATTACTCCTACCTTGAACCGGGTTACGGGAGCGGATCGCGGCTGATGTTGTACAATGCGGATAAAACGTACGTCGAAATCAATTCGGTGATCAATGGTGTAACCGTGCCCACGCGCACGGGAACGTTCACGTACGTTGTCGATCCGCAGCAGACCTTCCGTGCGGGAATCCAGTACGACGGCGGGACAGGTCCACTCCAAGACGACTGGCTGTACTTCTATACGGCGAATTCCGGTGCCAATTCGCTTCCTTCGGGCGAAGCGTTGGGTGGACGTCCCTTTACAGCATTCACGTTATATCCGAAGCAGACCACTAACGGCGCATGCAACGTTTCGAATCTCAGCCAGCTGGCCGGAAGCACGGGCACTTGCGGCTTCGTCGTTCAATCGGGCGGCCCGCGATGGGTGCTCCTTCGGGCGAGCGGTTCGAGCCTCAGCATCTTCGGGGTGTCCCCCACTGTGTCGAGTCCGTCGTTCACGCTGTACGATTCGACGCAGGCGGTCCAGGGCACATCGTCGGTGTGGAGTTCAGACCCCAATCTCGCGGGCGGCTACCAGACCGTCTTTTCTCTTGTCGGAGCCTTCCCATTGAAAACCGGATCGGACGAGGGAGTTCTTCTGGTCCCGCTGAGTCCCGGATGTTATACCGCCCAGTTCCGGGCTGGCAGCTCGGCGACGATGCTATTCGAGGCCTACATTTTGCCGTTCTAGCCCGATTCGGCAGCCCGCCTCAGCCCGCTGGGCTGCGGCGCGGCATCGATCGCATCGCGATCGATGGTGGACCCTGCTGGGGTCTATCATTTCCCTATGAAACGCCGCTTTGGGGCGGCTTTGGGGCGTGTTTTTCCCAAAGTAACGCGGCTGAGTGACAAAAAACGAACGGCGGATTTGCCGCCGCCATGATGTTCCTGGGCCTGAGCAGTTCTTCAGTCCCTCACTCGGCGCTAGGGAGTTGGCCTGGCTCAAGTCGTTTCACGTCGGCGAACTTATCGAGATCCTTGTCAAAGGAAGCTGGCCTGATACCCCGCGCGACGGACTCAGCGGCGAGGAGCGCGTCCGCAAAATCCACCTTCTTTGTCTCGAATCGGGTCAAAGCGTCCAAGAGGCAGTCCTCGTCGTCCGCGACGACGCCGGCCGATCGGATGAGGCGCCGGAGGCGATCCACTACCTGCGATCGCTCGAGCCCGTACACCCCGGCCAAGACATACACCGCCTCTGCAACCACCCAGGGGCGAACGACAAGCTCGCATTCCCCGTTTTCGGCCGCGGCAAAGAGGTGGCGGGCCTTTGCTGATTGCCCTTCGTCATCCCCGGTAAAAAACCGGATGAGGACGTTGGTATCGAGGATGAACCTGGGTTTCACGGCTTCGACGAACGCCGAGCCATGAGTTCATGAGCCCGTTTCCGTTCTTCTTTGGACGAAAGAATACGCTGGGCCGGCTTAAGACCGCCGGCCAAAGCAAGGATGCTCGGCACCGGACGCAAGACCACCGCCCCGTCGGCCAATTGATCGAGTTCCACGGTCTGTGTTCCAATCAGGTTCATACGCTTGCGGAAGGACAGGGGAATCGTGACCTGTCCTTTGCTGCTAAGGTTAGTTTTTACCATGAGAAAAGTTTTACTTTTAAAAAAGTAAAAGCAAAGGAAAAGTAAGTCGAACGGCAATCCTCCTTAAACGGGCGAGCGCTAAGTGCTTGGCCCTTCCCTGCAACATAACCTTCCTTCCAAAAATACCCCAGTCCTCAAACTTTGGACTAGACCCGGGAATTGCCCGCTCAATAGTGTTTTTGGCTGAGTGCCGCGGTTAGGCCCGCTTGTTCTTGCAAAAGGCCATTTTCCAATTAATATTTGAAACTGGAAGTTGTTAAAGAATAATAGCTTGGTGGACCATGCTGGGGTCTAACAGCTTCCTGTGAAGAGAAGTTTTGGGGCGGATTTGGGGCGGGTTTTTCCCAGAGAAACGCAGCCGAGTGACTGAAGGCAAACGGCGGGCGAGGCGGGCGCCTGTCTAGGATTTGACGCATGCGCCCGGCCCGGATGAAGGATCAAGTTCACGGACGGTGGGTAGGCTATGTCTCAGTCCCCGACGTGCCCAAGGCTCTTGCCGCGGCAATTGCCAAGGGAGGGCGCGTCTTTCTCCCTGCGAAGGAGCATGCCAACCGCGGAACGCAGGCTATTTTCAGCGACGCGGACGGGGCGCTCCTGGGTTTGATGCATTCGGATTCGGGAGATCCTGGGGAATACCTGCCCGAACCCGGAGACTGGGCGTGGGCGGAGCTGTTTTCCCGCGATCCTGCCGCGGCAGGCGAGTATTACCAGACGGTCGTCGGCTACAACCGGCTTTCGGACACCCGCGCCAAGCGGCCAAATGAGTTCATCCTTGCCAGCGGTGGCTATTCGCGGGCGGCCGTGGCGGCCGTCTCATCCCGGCCAAAGGCGCATCCGGCATGGCTCCTCTTCGTCCGGGTGGCGAGCGTCAAGGACGCAGTCGCCCGGGCTGTCAGCTTGGGCGGACGGGTGCTTTTGCCGCCTTCCGATGCTCCGGCGGAATACTGGCGCGCTGTCATCGCCGACCCTTCGGGCGCTCACCTTGGTATGGTCGAATTGGACGATGCCGAAGCTGCGAAGGAGAAGCCATGAAAGCGGGCCGACGTCGCTTACATGCTGTTCTTTTCTTTGCGTTGACGACGGGGATCGTTGGATGTGCCACCTCGTTGTTGCGTCTGCCGCAGTATGCAAATTTGCAGCAAAATGACTCGGCGAGTCTGGCGGACACGCCAAGCGTTGCCGGTCCATCGCAATCCTCCACCTCGATCGCAGTGGTCGTCGAAAAAGTCGACGGGCTTTATTTGAACGCGCCCCATAAGGTCGCTCCCGATGTTTATCTTTCGCCTGGAAAGCATGACCTCGGGCTGTATGCCTGGTGGATCGACGATGCCTACGACACTTGGGATTGCGAAAGTCCCGGCACCGCCGAGTTCCTGGCCAACCATTCGTACCGGATCACTGGCTCAGTTTATCCCTATCCGCTGCCTGCGACGACCAATGGCAATCTTTTGTTCGACATTGGCATCTGGGATGAGATGGGAGGGGCGGGAAATCCCGTGCTTGTCAGTGAATGGAAGACTCTCACCCAGGAACATTTTGACGACAGTGAACCTATTGAGAAAGTGGATTATGGCGGCAGTGGAATATCCCAACCCCCGATGCGGCAGAATGGGCACTCCCCGGAGCACGGGGGCGGGGTTCCTTCCATCCCGCACAATTCGCGCCCGCCAAGCGGCGGAGGCGGAGGCCACGGCGGCGGAGGAGGCGGGCACAGTGGTGGAGGTGGGGGCGGCGGGCATAGGAAGTAAAATCCAGCCGGCGAGGATGCCGCAACAGGAGGCAACTAACGGTGAATAACCCGCTGGGCATGCGCGGCCTGCTGTCCAGGCGGAAGTCTCTCAGGGTTTGAATTGATAATAGTTACGAATTAACATTAGTGTTGACAGCGAGCATTAATGACGAACGATCTCCCGCATGTGGAACGAGCGCCAGGCCATTGAGATCTTCCACCTGCTGTTCGTGGCGCAATTCGGCCGGCGGGTGGACAAGGCCCGTTTTGTGATCAAAGGCGGCTGCAACCTCCGTTTCTTCTGCCGCAGCATCCGCTACTCGGCGGATATCGATTTCGATGTTCACGGGATGGAGGCTTTCACGCTGCGCGAGAATGTGGACACGGTCCTGGGGTCTCCGGCCATGAAGCAGGCGCTCCGCGCGAAGCAGATGGAAATAGAGCATGTAACGGCGGCCAAGCAAACTGACACGACCCAGCGTTGGAAGATGGGAATCCGCCTTGAGGGCGGCGAAGCCCTTCCGACCAAGATCGAGTTTTCCCGACGACCCGGGCTCGACTCCGATCATCCTCTTGAAGCGGTGGACGGCGAGGTCATCCGGACGTACGAACTCTATCCCATCCTTGCGCAACATTACTCCCGCGAGGCCGCCTTCCGCCAGAAGATCGTTGCGCTGAGCCGCCGGAGCGCGACCCAGGCGCGTGACATCTTCGACTTGAAGCTGCTTATCGAAGGCGGCGCCGGAAAGGGAAAGCTGCCCCCCAGTGTGGCCGGGGAAATCCCAAGGGCGATCGAGAATGCAATGACCATTGGGTTTGACGACTTTTCGGGACAGGTCCGCGCCTACCTGGCTGCCGAGTACCAGGACTACTACGGCAAGCGCCAAGTATGGGAGTCGCTGCAGGAGGAGGTTGTGAGGGTTCTGGAGGAGCTCGGTCGATGAACCAAATCGAGGCATTGCGCAAGATTCGCGCCCTCGGAGTCCCCGGCTTTGAAACGAGAGACATCGCCGCGCTTCTGGACGTCAGCCCGGCGAATGCGTCGGTCCTGCTCGCCCGGCTTGCCCGAAGCGGGCTGATTCTCCGCGTCTCCCGGGGTTTATGGGCTGCGGACGACAGATTAGGCAAGGATCGGCTCGTCGAGCAACTTGCCGCCCCGTATCCGGCCTATGTTTCCCTCCAATCGGCTCTTTTCAAACGCGGTCTCATCGAGCAAATGCCATCCGTTGTCTACGCGGTTACGCCCGGCCGGGGCCGGCGAATCAATACCCCTCTCGGCACCGTCTCGCTTCATCGAATCCCGGCGGCCTTGTTCGGAGGGTTCACGGTCGACGACAATGGCGTCAAGATGGCGACGGCTGAAAAGGCGCTCTTCGATCTGTTTTACCTTGGCCCATCGAAGTCCCGGCTTTTCACTCGGCTGCCTGAAATCGAGCTGCCTCGGGCGTTTCGATGGGGCGAGATCCTGAAATGGATCGACAAGATCCACGGCAAGAGCCGCCAGGCCTTCGTCGCAAAACGCATGGCTGAGCTGCGGTCCTGAGCCGTAACTTTGGCGTTGAGCCGCCGTAACGACTCGACCCCGTAACGGCCAGCCCGCCTCCGCCTGTGGGCTACGGCGCGGCATCGATCGCATCGCGATCGATGGTGGACCCTACTGGGCTCGAACCAGCGACCTTTTCCATGTCAAGGAAACGCTCTAACCAACTGAGCTAAGGGTCCCCAAAAGCAGGAGGGTTAACTCAAGGGCGTGGGGGGGCGGGAGCAAGGAAAAATCGCCGTCGATCGGGGGGCAGGTGCAGGCTCTCGCGCACCGGACTAGGGTGTCCCGGCCGCGGGCGGGGAGGGGGGAACGACCTCGAGGCTGACGTACTTGTACGGGTGATGGTCCAGCAGGTTCGGATACCAGCCTTGGACGGAGGACTGCTTCAGAAAGACATGCGTGTAGTAATAAATGGGAATGATTGGAACCGCCTGGAGGAGCAGGCTCTCCGCCTTCCGAAAAAGTGCCCGGCGCGATGCGGCATCCGGCGTCCGCCCTGCTGCGAAGAGGAGCGCGTCGTAGTCGGGACTCGACCAGCCGGTGAAATTGTCGCCGCTTCCGCTGCGCCAGACGTCCAGGAAGGAGCCGGGATCCTCGTAGTCCGCTATCCACGACGAGCGCATGATCTGGTAGTCGCCCGTTCGGCGGGCGCCCAGGACGGATTTCAGGTCCTCGTTGACGAGGCGCACCTCGATTCCAAGCTCGCGCCTCCACATCTCCTGGACCGCCTCCGCGATCAGGCGGTGGTTTTCCGAATCATTGAACAAAAGCTCGAATGGCGGCAGCCCCCTGCCACCTGGGTATCCGGCTGAGGCGAGGAGGCGGCGGGCCTCGGCAAAGTCGGTTGAAAGCCCCGGAGGCGGCTCGTACCCGTCGATTCCAGGCGGCGTCAGCGCCTCGGCGATCTGCTGGCCGCCGCGCAGGATTTTTTCCACGATCGCGCGGCGATCGACCGCCAGGGCAAGGGCCTTTCGGATGAGCGGATCCCTCAGGTAGGCGCGCGAGGTGTTGATACGGTAGAAATAGGTGCCGAGGTAGGGATCGATCCGGAGGAATGGCCGAACTTCAGGGCCGCCGGATCGATAGGCGTCGACCCGTCCCACGGGCAGGGCGTCGGTCAGGTGCAGCTGGCCCGCGCGAAACTCCCGCTCCTCGGCGTCGAGGCTGTCCATCGGGAACAATCGGATGCCCTTCAACGACACATGCGCGGCGTCCCAGTAGGTCGGCGACTTTGCGAGAACGATGACCTTGTTCGGTTCCCAGGCCGAAAGGAGGAAGGGCCCGTTGCCGACAAGATGGCCCGGGCTCGCCCATGGATTGCCGCGCCTGTCCAGCGGACCCTGGCTTGCGATCACATCGACCGGAACGGGGCAGAAGGACCAATGGGTCAAAAGCGACAGGAAGTGCGGAGCCGGGTGCTCGAGGGCGACGCGCAGCGTGCGCTCTCCCAGGGCCTCCACGCCCACGCGAGTGAAATCCTTTGATGCGCCCTTGTTGTAGGCCTCCGCGCCCTGGATGACGTAGAACAGGTTCGCGTTGTCGGCCGCAAACGACGGGGAGAGCATTCGCTTCCAGGACTGGACGAAATCCGCCGCCGTCACGGGCCTGCCGTTTGACCAGCGCGCGCCGGGGCGGAGGAAGAAAGTGTAGGTGAGCCCGTCCGGGGAAACATCCCAGCGGTACGCGACGCCCGGCACGGGATGCAGGTCGCGGGGATCCTCGGTCACCAGCCCTTCGAAAAGCCCCGAGATCACGGCCTGTTCCGCGGTGCCGGTTCCGAGCTGGGGGTCGATGTCGGCCACCTCGTACCCGATTCCGCGCAGGAGCACCTGGTCGTGGTCGGCGCGCTGGACCTGGGTTTCCCGGCGCATGCAGCCGGCGCAGAAGGCCGCCAGCAGGGCGGCCAGCGCCACCGGCCAGACGGTCCGGCGTCTCATGGCCTTTCGATCAACGCGACGGCGCAGGCCGCGATCGCCTCGCCGCGGCCGATTTCGCCCACTCCCTCATTCGTTGTCGCCTTTATCCCGATTGCGTCGGGGGGCAGGCCTGTGGAATGGGCGAGGGCGGCCTTCATCTCGGCGATCCTGGGCTGGATCCTGGGCCTTTCGGCGATAAGTGTGACGTCGATATTGACGGGCAAAAGCTGGCGCGAGCGCAGTTCGGCAATCACCTGCCTGAGGAGGATCTGCGAGTCGGCGTCTTTCCATGCGGGATCGGTGTTCGGGAAGTGATGCCCGATGTCGGGAAGGCCGGCCGCCCCGAGCAGCGCGTCGCAGACGGCGTGGGTGAGGCAGTCGCCGTCGCTGTGGCCCAGGAGGCCGTAGTCGGTGTCGAAGCGGACGCCGCCGAGGACGAGCGGGCGGCCCGCGACCAGGCGGTGGATGTCGTATCCCTGGCCTACGCGAATCACGGGGCGCGCTCCTCCTTCGGGCGGTCGCTCAGGAGGAACTCCAGATAGGCCAGGTCGTGCGGCGTCGTGAGCTTGGGGTTTGGCCGCGAGTTCTCGATGACGGCGATCGGATGGCCGAGGCATTCGACCGCGCCCGCGTCGTCGGTCACGTGGAGCCCGCGCGCGGCGACGCGGGCATAGGCGCGCACGATCAGGTCCCGGGCGAATACCTGCGGGGTCTCCATTGCCCAGAGCCGGCTGCGATCGAGCGTGCGGAGGCGGTGGGGCGCCTTGCGCGGGCATTCCTTGATCGTGTCGGACACGCGATGAGCCAGGACGACGGCGTCCTTCCTTCGCACCGCCTCGTGCAATGCGATGAGCTGATCGGGCCGCACGAGCGGCCGCGCGCAGTCATGGACGAAGACATAGGCTATGTCTCCCGGCAGGGCCGCAAGGGCGTGCATGACGGAATCCTGCCTGGTCCGCCCGCCGCGAATGAGCATCGAGGGCGTCGGAGCCGCCGCCGACAGGGCGAGCATCTGCCTGAGGTCCCGGTACACGACAACGTAGAGGTCGGCGACACCGCTCTCCAGGAAGGCGGCCCCGGAGTGGGCGAAGACCGGGCGGCCGCCCAGCGGCGCCAGAACCTTGTCCTCGACGGCCCCCTGCATCCGCCGGCCGCTTCCGGCGGCGAGGAATATGGCTGCAGTGCGACTCATGAGTGGGCGAGCTTAGTGCTTAACCGACCGAACGCAGATCCTGGAGGATTGCGGCCGCGGCCGCGGCATGATCCTTCGCCATTAGGATCGGGCGGCCAACAACAATATAGTTTGCTCCGGCCCGGCGGGCGTCGGCGGGCGTCATGACCCGCTTTTGGTCGTCGGCCCCGGCGTCGCCGGCCGGCCGAATCCCCGGGGTGACCAGATTCAGGTGGGCTGGCAGCTGGCGGCGGAGGAGGGAAATCTCAAGGGGGGAGCAAACGAGGCCCCGGAGACCCGCCGAAACGGCGAGCTTCGCAAGCCGCGCGACCTGCGCCGCGGCATCGCCCGCAATCCCCGTCTCTGCGAGGGCGATCCCGTCCAAGGAGGTGAGGACCGTCACGCCCAGGACCATGAGATCCGGCCGCGCCGCCTTGGCCGCCGAGGCCAGCATCTCCCGTCCGCCCGAGGCATGGACCGTGAGCATGCCGATCGGAAGCGGATTCAGCGACTCGACCGAGCGCGCGACCGTGCTCGGAATGTCGTGGAGCTTCAGATCAAGGAAAACGCTGAATCCCCTGCCGGCCACCGCGCGGACATAATCCGGGCCGTAGGCTGTGAACATCTGCAGGCCGATCTTCACCCACGCGATGGTCCCGCGCATCTCCGCAAGCACGGCGTCCGCCGCGTCGCGGCTCGGCACGTCGAGGGCCAGGATGAGTTCGCAAGACATCGTTCTTTGGTAATTGACGCAGAATTGGGCTCGGAGGAAAGGTTTTCTTGTTCCAATTCGACAAGATCGGCCAAGATTGGGGCAAAATAGGTGAATTCGATCTGCGTAGATTCCCCTGCGAAGCTTAACCTCTTCCTCGCGATCACCGCGCGGCGCTCCGACGGCTATCACGACCTTGTGTCGCTGGCGGCGCCGCTGGCCTGGGGAGACAGGCTCTTGGCTGAGGAGACCAGCCAGGGGTTCTCGCTGGAGTGCGATGATCCCCGGATACCCCGGGATGGAGCCAATCTCATCCTGCGCGCGGCGGCGGCGTTCCAGGCCGCGACGGGCTGGCGCGGGGGCGTCCGGTTCATCCTCGAAAAGCGAATACCGGTCGGCGCCGGACTCGGCGGCGGGAGCAGCAACGCCGTCGCCGCCCTGCGCGCGATGAATCATCTGGCCGGGCTGCCGTTGAATGACGCCGGCCTTTTCAAGATTGCCGCCGGGATAGGATCGGACTGCCCGCTTTTTGTGAGCGGCAGCCCGGTCGTCATGCGGGGCCGCGGAGAGCGGATCGAGGCGCTGCCGGCCGAGCCCGCCGGGCGCTTGAGCGGCCGGCGCGTCTTTGTTCTCAAGCCGGGCTTCGAGATTTCCACGGCTAGCGCTTATGCCAGGCTCGCGCAGCGGGCGCGGGATGGCTACCTGCCGGAGGCCGAGGCGGAGCGGAGGCTGGCTGCGTGGTTCGGCGATGCCTCGGCTGCAGTCGAGGAGATCCTCTTTAATAGCTTTGAGCACCCAACATTCGAGAGATTTATGGCGCTTCCGGTGCTCTCGGACCGGATCCGAATCCACTTCGGGCTTGTCCTGCACCTGAGCGGAAGCGGCAGCGCCTGCTTTGCGCTCCTGCCCCCATCAGGCGGCCCTCGGGCGGATGAGGTCGCGGCCCTGGTCCGCGAGGCCTGGGGGCAGTCGGCCCTTGTCACGGAGACACGGATGGCTTGAGCGCGGATTTTTTGCCGGCAGGCAGATATGGCTCAGCCAGGCGGCTGCAAAGCTGCAAATCGCGCAATATCGGCATTGACCCCAGTGGCTCAGGCGACGTTATGCTCGGGCGCCGCTCCCGCCATTCACCCTGGGGCGTGTGCGGCGTTTTTCGAATGCCTTCGGAAGATCGCGGTCAGGTAGAACTCATCGTGCAAGGCATCTCCGCCTCGCAGGGCATCGCCTATGGCCAGATTTTCCTGTACCTGCAAAGCGAGATCGAGGTGCCCAGCTACCAGGTCGATCCCGGGAAACGCATCGAGGAGATCGCCCGTTTCGACAAGGCGCTGCTCGTCACCCGCCAGCAGATCGGAAAGATCCAAAGCGAGGTGGAGAAGAACCTCGGCCCTGAGGAGTCGCTCATTTTCGACGCGCACCTGCTCGTCCTCGAGGACCAGGCCCTGATATCCGAGACGATCCGGGAGTTCGAGACGTCGAGCCAGAACATCGAGACGTGCTTCAACAAGATCTCCCAGCGCTACATCCAGGCCTTTTCCGAGATCGACGACGAATACCTGCGCGAAAGGGCGGGCGACATCCGCGACGTGGCCCAGCGGGTTCTCCAGAACCTGCTCGGCCAGGCTGAAAACAGCCTGAGCCGGCTGGCCGAGAAGCGCATTGTCGTCGCGAACGACCTCTCGCCCTCGGACTGCGCGAGCATAGACCGGAGCGCCGCCGTCGGGATCGTCACGGACAAGGGCAGCAAGACAAGCCACGCCGTGATCGTGGCCCGCTCGATGAAGCTTCCGGCGGTCGTCGGCGTGCGCGACCTGACCACGCGGGTGAAGACCAGCGACTGGATGATCGTCGACGGCTACGAGGGCACGGTCATCCTTCACCCCTCGCAGCAGACGCTTTTCCGCTACGGCAAGATCCAGCTCGAAAAGAAGTCATTTGAGGACCGGCTGGTCGAAGCCAACCGGAAACCGGCGGTGACGCTCGACGGCGTCAATGTCCCGCTCATGGCCAACATCGGCAAGGTGGAGGAGATAGCGCAGGTGAAGGAGTATTTTGCGCAGGGGGTCGGCCTGTTCCGGACCGAATACCTCTATCTCAACTCCTCCAGGGTCCCCTCGGAACAGGAGCAGTTCCTTGCGTACAAGACGGTGGCCGAAGCCCTCGCGCCCAATCCGGTCATCATCCGCACCCTCGATCTCGGGGGCGACAAGCCGATGGCGGGCATCCCGGAACTGATGCAGCGGGAGACCAATCCGTTTCTGGGGTTCAGGGCGATTCGCTACTGCCTCGAGCATCCCGCAGTATTCAAGGACCAGCTGAGGGCCATCCTGCGGGCGAGTGTCCACGGAAAGGTGCAGCTGATGTACCCAATGATCAGCGGAGCCGAGGAGCTAGGCCGGGCCAACGACGTCCTGGGCGAGTGCAAGGCCGAGTTGCGGCAGCGCGGGCAGCCCTTCAACGAGGAGCTTGCCGTCGGCGCTATGATCGAAATCCCGAGCGCCGCTTTCACGGCGGACCTCTTGGCCCCCAAGTGCGACTTTTTCAGCATCGGAACCAACGATCTCATCCAATACCTGCTTGCGATCGACCGCGGGAACGACCGCATCGCCCACCTCTACGAGCCAACGCACCCGGCTGTGCTGCGGACGCTGAAGCTGATTGTCGACGAGGCCCACCGGCAGAAGATATCGGTCAGCGTCTGCGGCGAGATGGCCGGGGACCCGGTCTTCACCCCCCTGCTTCTCGGCCTCGGAGTCGACAGCCTGAGCATGACCCCGAGCTGGTTGCCCACGGTCAAATACATCGTGAGGGCCATGAAGATGGCCGAGGCGCGGGATCTTGCGGCCGAGGCGCTTGAGATGGATTCTCCGAAGGAGATCTACGCGAAGCTGGACGCCTTCTACCGCTCGCGCGCCACCGTCGAAAAATGAAGACCTCGGGCCTCCAGTATTGAAATCCGGGATGCCGGATTTCAATACTGGAAGCCTGAGATCTTATTTCCTGACTCCGCTTGCGAGCAGCGTCTCGAAATAGGGTTCGTTCGACTCCCGGGCGACGGCGGTGACCTCGACCTGTTGAAAGCCGGCCTTCTTCATGAAGCCGTGCAGGACGTTTTCCTTGAAGCCGAGCCACACGTCCGCGTACAGCTCCCGCGCCTTCTTGAATCCATGCTCGTTCAGGTCGATGATGAGCAGCTGCCCGCCGGGGCGCAGGATGCGGGCCGCCTCGAGGACGGCGGCCTGGGGATGCTGGGCGTGGTGCAGGGCCTGGCTCAGGATGGCGACGTCGACCGACTTGTCGGGCAGCGGAACCTTCTCGATGTCTCCCAGCCTGTAGGCCAGATTGACGAGGCCGTTCTTGCGGGCGAGCTCGGTGCCGACCTCGACCATGCGCGGGGAGTTGTCGATGCACCACACCTGCTTCGCCCGCCTGGCGAGGAGCTGCGAGATGAGGCCCTCGCCGGCGCCCAGGTCCGCGACGACCAGGGGCGGAGTCAACCGGAGCGCCAGGTGGCCGATCGCCTCCCACGATCGTCCTGGGCAGTGGCTCTTGCCGAGGCGTCCGGCGATCAGGTTGAAATACTGCTCCGACACGCGGCGTCTCTTGAGGAGGATCCGCTCCAGGTTTCCGCGGTCCTCGTCGAGGACGGGAAGCTCGGCGACCGAATCGACCGCCGCCTTGAGCAGCGCGGCCTGCCTCGGAGGAAGATTGGCGCGGAGGGAATAGAATGCCTTCTTGCCGTCGCGCCGGTCCGAAACAAGCCCGGCCTGCCGCAGCAGGGCGAGCTGGGACGAAATCCTCGACTGGCCCATCCCAAGGATCTCCTGAAGTTCGGCGACGGACAGCTCCTCGCGCGTCACGAGCGCGAGCAGCCGCAGGCGGGTGGGATCGGATAGGGTCTTTAGCGTGTCCCAGGATGCGCTCACGTTCGCACAGGCTGGGAGCCGCACGGCCGTTTTGCAACATTATCGCCCGAGGGCCAGTTCGACAAGCTGCCAGATGCCGAAGGCGCACACGAGCAGGCCGGCGCCGACATCGATGGAGCGGAGGCTGGCGCCGCGAAGCTTATGATCGAGGCCCGACCTGACCAGAACGTAGACGAACCACCACGCCGAGGAACCGGCGAAGACGCCCGGCCCCAGCCATGCCATCTGCGAATAGCCCTGCACGGCTCCCAGGTCCAGCGCGGCGAACACGACCAGGAACGACACGATGACGGACGGATTGGCGGCCATCAGGAGGAACGCCGAGAGGAATGCCGCCGGCAGCCTCGCCACCGAGGTCACCTCCGTCCCGTCGGGCGCCCGCGCGCGGATCATCCTCGCGCCGAGGAAAAGCAGCAGCACCCCGCCGGCCGCCCTCAGGCCCTCGCGATGGGTCAGCAGGGCCCGCGACACCGCCGTCAGACCGAAGGCGGCCGCCGTGCCGTAGATCGAGTCCGCAAGGCCCGCGCCGAGGACGGTCATCAGCCCGACGAGCCGCCGTCCCGTCAACACCCGCCGGAAGCAAAGTATGCCGACCGGCCCAAGCGGCACGGCGACGATGAAGCCCGCTGCGATGCCCTTGAGGAGAATCTCTATCACGGCTGAAACGCCTGTCAGTCGTTTTGCGCGGCCGGACGGCGCCGGCCGCCCGTCCGCTGCGGCCTAGGACGCTTCGACGAACCGGCCGAGAGAGACGACCGAATGGATCTCCTCGGCAGCCCCCGTCTTGACTTTGACGGTCTCGCCGACCTTCCGGTTGAGCAGGGCCGCCCCGAGCGGGGTTTTGTAAGAGATCACGTGGTTGGCGGGATCGCCGTCCCATGCCCCGAGGATCGTGTAGCGGGTGCTCGTCCCGTCCGCGTGCCTCAGTTCGACGATGCTTCCGATTCCGACCGCGTCGGCAGACACATCCTTGAAATCGGTGACGCGGGCGCGGGCGAGGTCGCGCTCGAGCACCCGCTTCTGGGCCATGAGTATCTGCTGGTCCTGCTTCGCCATCTTGTATTCGGAGTTCTCCCGCAGGTCCCCGTGCTCGCGGGCGGCCGCGATCGCCCGGGAATTCTCCGGTATCTTCCTTGAGACGATCGTCTCGTATTCCTCGCGCCGGCGGTCGTAGCTGGCGCGCGACACAAGGAGCTGCTCCTCGCGGCCCTCGCCGTCGCTGGCGACCAGGGATTGGATGTTGGGGAATATCTTGATGAAGCGGGCCAGCAGCGACTTCTTCGTCAGCTCCTCGAAGCCCTGGTTCAGCAGGAGGGTGTTCGCCAGGTCGCGGGCGGTTTCGGGGTCCGCGGTCGACAGAAGGTCGCCGATCAGGTCCGGATCATCGCTCAGGATGTCGGCCAGCGGGATGCGCCGGGCGCTTGCGGCCTGGAGCGCCTCGTAGTCGATTCCAAAGAATATGGCTCCGAGCAGCCTCGGATTGATCAGGTCGTTGAGCAGCTTCGCGAATTTCTTCGAATGGCGGTTCTTGACGATCCAGAGGAGCACGGGCGCCCGCAGGTTTTGCTCGGTCTGCCAGCGCTTGAGCGCCGAGGCGAGATCATCGGAGTAGCCGTTGTCGACAAGGAAGTTGATGCACTCGGTCGTGAACTTGCCCTGGGAGACCTTGAGCAGGTTGAAGACGATGTCCCTGCACTCGACCGGATGGGTCTCCTTGACGAGTTCGAGAAAACGGCTCTGAAAGGGGACCGGTATGTGTTCGGCGATCGCAGGAAGGTCGCGCACGTTGGCGACGAGGGATGCCTGGGAGGGCTCGAGGGGCGCCTCGGCACCGGCGAGCTTGGCCAGGTCGTCCCTGACCGCGGCCCCGTAAAGGCGTTCCGAGGGGTCGAGCTGGTTGCTGTCCCGGACCCCGTCCGCCAGGCCCTTGAGAACGGCGGACAGGTCGGCCTTGGTTTCCTGGCGCTTCGCTGCCTCGACCAGATCCTCGGCCAGGTGGATGCGGCGGCGGGCTGAACGGGTGCTGTTGAACTGTTCAAGGATTTCGTCCTCGGCAGAGATCGGTGTTTCGCGAAGGACGTAGCACTCAGTCTTCTTTTCCGGTACGCCGATCCGCGGGTCGTTGGCGGCCGCCTTTTTGGCGCTTGTCCACCATTTCTTGAACTTTTCATCGCCGACAACCTGGGCGAGCGTGATCTCGAGGTCGATGGCGGTCGTGGCATGGTTTGGATACCCGAGCAGCGTCTCGACCACCAGCTCGACGGGGTCTTCGGCAACCAGCTTCGCTATCCTCTCGGGCTCCTCCTCCTTTCGGACCAGCAGGTGTTTCGGCGGGAGGATTTCCATCGTGCCCACGCAAAAGGCCGGATCCATGTCGTGCCCCTTCTTGTCCTTGAAGTCGATCGTCAGGCGGCGCGTGGTCTCGTCGTAGCCCTTTATGCGGCCAAAACCCCAGCTTCGGTGTATCACGTAAGCGCCCGGTTCCATGGCCTCCAGCTTCACTTTGGCGCCCTTCAGGGACGGATTCTTGGAGATAAGCGCGGAAACGGCTGCGGAATTCATGGTTGCGTGATAGGGAGCGTAAACCGGAGAGTGGAGCTTACAATGGCTGATCTTGTCAAATCCCGCGTGGCGAGCCCTCTGGCATGGCCGGAAGCCGCGCGGCTCCTGGCGCAATGGCTCGCCACACGCGAGCGCATAGACCGGCTGATGGAGGCTGCGGCTCCGGGCCTCGAAGGCGCGGAACGTGCCCGCTTCCAGCATCTTGTCTTCGGCGTGGTGCGCCACGCCCTTCGTCTTGAAACGGCATTGCAGCGCATTGTCGCCCATCCTCCGCGGTTTGTCACGCGCGCGGCCCTGTTCCTGGCCGGATTCGAATTGATCGAAGGAACGGCTGAAACGGCGAAGATCGTGCACCACGCGGTGGAGCAAACCAAGACCCTGGCGAGCCCCGCCGAGGCGCGACTTGTGAATGCGGTTGCGCGCAAAATGGCCGAGATGCTCCGGACTCAGCCCGAGCCGCCGCTTTTTTCTCCGGCCGACTCCCTCGCAGAATTCTACTCGCACCCGGCCTGGCTCGTGCGCCGATGGCTCGCCCTGTTTGGCGCCGAATCGACCCATGCCCTGCTTGCCTGGAATCAGAGGCCGGCCCCGGTATTTGCTCGCTGGCGCCCCGAGGGGAGCCACCCGGCGCCCGCGCCGGATTGGCTCAAGGCAACGCCATGGCCCGGGTTCTTCGAGGTTCCGTCCGGCCGATGGGCCGATGTCGGGCCCCTCCTGCGTTCGGGTCAGGTCTACCTTCAGGATCCGGCCACGCGCATCCCGATCGAACTCCTCGCCCCCAAGCCGGGAAAGGCCGTGCTCGACGTTTGCGCCGCACCGGGCGGGAAGAGTCTGCAGATCTCAGACGCGATGGCCGGCGGGGGCGGCCTTGTGGTGTCGCTCGATCTTCCGGGCGGACGGATCGGCCGGCTGAAGGAGAATCTTGCATTTGTGCGGGGCGTGAGGACCGAGATCGTGGCTGGCGACCTGGGCCGGGACCTCGCCCGCTCGTTCAAGGAACGCGGGCTGCCGCCGGAGTATCCCGCCGTCCTTGCCGACGTGCCCTGCTCAAACACGGGCGTCATGCGCCATCGCATCGACGTCAAGTGGCGCCTCCAGGAGGGGGACTTCCGCAAGCACGCCCGCCAGCAGCTGGAAATCCTTTCCGCCGCCTCCCGCTTTGTCGCCCCCGGCGGGCGCCTGGTCTATTCAACCTGCAGCATCGACCCGGAAGAGAATCTCAAAGTGGCCGAGGCTTTCCTTAAGAAAGCTCCCGGCGATTTTGCACTCGAAGACTCTCGCATCTCCTATCCGTGGGTCGACGGCCACGACGGCGGCGGGGCGTTCCTGCTGCATCGATTGTCGTAGGGGTTGATTTTGGTGCAGGCGAAGGGAAATCCGGCCGAGGAGTTGCGACCTCCGCCGACGTCTCTTGGCCGCCATCTTGCCGTCAGACCTGACGGCTGCCTTGGCGGCCGGTCTTGACGGCGGCTCAGGGCCTTGGTCGCACCCGACGAGGCGGATATCCCTTCGCCTGCACCAAAAACCGTTCTTACGGGACCAGTTCGACGACCTGCAGCCTCTTCACCGTCTCCTGCGTCCCATTGAGGAATGTGACGGCGATATCCTCCGCGTTGGCGAGAAGCTGCTCATACCGCCGGGCGGTCCACGAACCCACCGGCTCGCCATTGATGCGCGTGACCAGATCGCCCGTTTCCACGTTGGCCGCATCGGCCGGTGAACCGGGCACGACCCCGACCACGCGCCAATAGGCGGGCGTTTTTCCGAAGCTCAGGCCCGTGCTGCGGCGGCCCGGCACGGCGATGGTGTCGGTCGAATCCCGGTTGAACGTCACCCGGTCGAAATTCTGATCGAAGGTCACCGTGAAGAATTTCAGGACCCCGCCCCCCATGGCTGACACTTCGTCGGTAATCTCGATGACGGGGCGCGGTACGGCGTAGTCGCCTATGTAAAGGGTGTCGGCGAGCCGGCCGATCTGCTCGGGCCGGTCGCCAGTAAGCGTCACCACCGTCGGCCCTTCGGTCGGGCCGTAGGCGAATTTTGCCGCGAGGCCGGCGGGGTTCAGGCTGAAGGTCTCATCGCTGCCCGAGTCGACCAGGGCCGGCAATGTCCGGCTCCCGAGCCGGACCGAAATGATCGGAGTCTTTTCGGCGTTGTTGAACGGCAGAATGGAGCCCGGCAGGTTGGGGGGCACCGGGGTGGAACGCCGGAGGATCACGCGGCCGTGGGGATAGTCAAGGGTGAGCAGCGTTTCGCGGAAGAAGGGGAAGCCGAGGACGCCGTCGATCTTGAGGCCGAGCTGTTCCGAGATGGGGCTGCAGTCGTAGACCAGGACCGGCACCGTCGTGAATCTCGCGCTCCCAAGCTCGATGCGCGCAAGCGTGGCTGCCGGCAGCACCGCGGTCGACCCGTCCGAGGAACGGACCCTCACCTCGGGCGTTTCCGGTGGCGGGGCGTCCGTCGCCGCGTACCGCCTTGCCAGGTCAGGGGTCACGAGCGTGACCGACGAGCCGGTGTCGATGAGGAAATGGTAGGGACCATAGTGGTCCCACTTGGCCTCCACGATCAGGGTGTTGCCGAGGATCTGCGCCGGCAGGGTTACCGCGCCCGAGCCGATGCGCGTGCCTCCGGGCCTAGGAGGCTCGCGGCGAAGGGCCTGGCAACCGGTCAGGAGGAGGCACACGGCGATCACCGGGATCTGCGAGAATCGGAAGCCACCCATGGACCGCCAGCGGCCAAATCTCGCAGCAAGCTGCGACATTTTGATGGAGTTCACTTGGCCGGCTGCGGCAGCCGGCGGGCAAGCCAGAGGGAGGCCACGCACAGCACCGCTGCGGCGATGAAGAGGGGCGTTGCGCCCAACCCCCAAAAGACAAGGCCAGCCAGGAGGGGGGTGATCGCCCGGCAGAGCGAACCCAAGGAACGGAAGACTCCGAGGGACCGGCCCTGCTCCGCCGCATTGGCGTAGAGGGAGATCAGCCCCGTCGTGGAGGAATTGACGAGGCCGTAGCCGACCGCGGTGATCGCGAGACCGGCGTACAGGAGCCAGACTTGGGCGGCCAGGGCGACGGCGAGCAGGCCGATCGCGAGGAGAGCCAAGCCGAGGGCCTGCACCTTCACCTCATCCATGTGCTTTAGGACCTTGCGCACCAGATAGCCCTGGGTGAGGATCGAGAAGAATCCGAGCCAAACCAGCAGTTCGGTATTCCTCGTCACCCCGTAGCTGAAGCGCTGGGTGGCCAAAAATGTGACCGAAGTTTCCAGGGCGACGAAGGCGACCGAATAGACGAAGGCGACGATGTTGGTGCGGCGCAGGTTGGCGTCGTCGAGCAGCAGGATCGCGCGCAGTGGATTGCGCACGCGCTCGTCCGTCAACCCGGCGCGGGCCTCGGGCGGAAGCGTTTCCTTGAAGCGCCGGTAAACCCAGAACTGGTTCAGCAGGCACAGGCAGAGCGCGATCAAGGCGGGAACCGAGAAGGGATTCACTCCCCAGCGCTCAAGGCCGGGATGCCAGGCGAGCAAATTCAGATGCAGGGCGGCGGCAATTCCGCCGAGGGCCGGGCCGGTGACCAGGCCAAGGCCGAAGGCCGCCCCGACGATGCCCATCGCCTTCGAGCGTTCCTGGCGAGTGGTCACGTCCGCCACCGCGGCGGTGGCAACCGAAAGATTGCCGCTGAACGTTCCGCTCACCAGGCGGGACGCGAGAAAGAGCCAGAACGAGCCGCTGAAAATCCACACCAGGTAGCCAGCCGCCGTCCCCGCGACGGTTGCCAGCAGGACGGGGCGGCGTCCGTGGCGGTCGGAAAGCCCCCCCCAGACCGGCGAAAAGATGAACTGAAGGATCGAATAGAACGACATCACGATCCCGCCCAAGAGCACGGCGGCGTAGCCCTGATCGTGCCCGAGGGCCCGCGAGATCGCACCGCTTTCGGCCTGCAGCCATCCGAGAACTCCCGACTGCCCGTCCACCCGCAGGTAGTAGTCCATCAGACTCGGCGCCAGCGGGAAGATGATGGAAAAGCCGACCAGGTCGATGTACAGCGTCAGAAAAATGACGCCGAGGGAGAGCGGCCGCGCGGGGGCCGGAGGAGACAAAGGCTTAGGCACGGCGGGTGGGGGAGCGGTTCAAAGGCGGTAAGGCAGGGGGAAACGCGCCATCAGCGCCTGCGCGCGCTTTCCGACCGAGGCGACAGCGTCGGCTTCGCCGGGGGTTCCGATCGCCCTGCATACCGAATCGATGCAGAAGGCGATCTCCTCCATCTCGGGCTCGCCGAGCCCCCGGGTCGTCACGGCGGGAGTCCCCAGGCGCAGCCCCGAGGCCTGGAACGGCGAGCGGGTCTCGAAGGGGACAGTGTTCTTGTTGCACGTGATGTAGGCGAGGTCCAGCGCCTCCTGCGCCTTCTTCGCTATGAGCTCCGGCAGGTTCCCCCGGAGGTCGACCAGGAACAGATGGTTGTCCGTGCCGCCCGTGACGATCCTGTAGCCGCGCTTCGCCATGGCGGCGGCGAGGGCCTTCGAATTGAGGATGATCCTCGCGCTGTAATCCCTGAATTCGGGCTTCAGGCATTCGCCGAAGCAGACAGCCTTCGCTGCGATGATGTGCATGAGCGGGCCACCCTGCGAGCCGGGGAAGACTGCCGAGTCCACCGCCTTCGCGTGCGCCGAACGGCAGAGGATGAGGCCGCCGCGGGGGCCGCGGAGGGTCTTGTGCGTCGTCGTCGTCACGAAATCGGCGTGCGGCACCGGGGAGGGATGATGGCCCGTCGCCACGAGTCCGGCGATGTGCGCGATGTCGGCGAAAAGGTATGCGCCGGCCGAGCGGGCGATCTCCCCCATCCGGGCGAAGTCGATCGTCCGCGAGTAGGCGCTGGCGCCGACCGTGATCATCTTTGGCCTCTCGCGGATGGCGACCTGCGCAAGCTCGTCGTAGTCGATCAGGTTGTTGTCCTCCCTGACGCCGTAGGCGACGACCTGGTACAGCTTGCCCGAGAAGTTGGCCGCATTGCCGTGGGTCAGATGGCCGCCGTGGCTCAGGTTCATGGCGAGGATCTTGTCGCCGGGCTGCAGGACGCTCGCATAAACCGCGTAATTGGCCTGCGAGCCCGAGTGCGGCTGCACGTTGGCGTGCTCGGCGCCGAAGAGGCGCCGTGCGCGGTCGATCGCAAGCTGCTCCACCTTGTCCACATGCTCGCACCCGCCGTACCAGCGCCTTCCGGGATAGCCCTCCGCGTACTTGTTCGTCAGGATGCTCCCCTGGGCCTCCAGGACCGCCGGGTAGGTGAAGTTCTCGGAGGCGATCAGCTCTATGTGTGTCTGCTGCCTGGCAAGCTCCGCTGCGATGGCCGCGTAGACGTCGGGATCGGCAAGGTGAAGGGGCGAAGAGTTGAGCATCGGCATTATGGAACCCTATCCATAAGGGCTGCCGGTTGCGAAGAACAAGGATTAATCAGCAGTGGTACAGTTTGGCCAAAGAGGGTCCTTTCGGGTCGGAGCCGGCCAAGACCCGGACTTCCCGCCAATGCAGGCCTGGGAGACCCCATGGTTCTGCCATGGGGTCTCTCCCGGCCACAGAGGCGGGAATAAGGCCGGCAACTCCCCTCCAGGACCCTCTTTGGCCAAACTGCACCATCACCGACTGATCACTTGACCTGCGTCCTGAGGAAATCGACGAGCGAGGGGATGGCCTCCACCATCTCGTCGCGGCTGGCCTCGTAAACGGGCAGGGGACAGCCATAGGGGTCGGCGATTTCCCTCTCCCCGCCCTTCACAAACTCGCGGAACAGTATCAGGTTCTTCGGCTCCGGATCGGCCAGCAGCCGGACCATCGCCCTGTGCGAATCGGTCATGCAGATCACCGCCATGGCGCCGTTGACCAGTTCCTGGGTGAGCGGCTGGCTGACGTGATTTGACAGGTCTATCCCCACCTTCTTGAGCGCAATGACAGATTGATCAGTGGCCGGCTCCCTGCCGCGCGCGGAAACGCCGGCCGAAATCACCGAAACCGAGCGAAGGGGGCCGTCCTCCGCCGCCAGGGCGTGGCGCAGCAGCGCCGCGCCCATGGGGCTTCGGCAGATGTTGGCCGTGCAGACGACCAGTATGTGTCCATTCGCTGGCATCCGTCGATCAACGGGATACGGTTTCCAGCCAAAGGCAAAACCGGAATTTCCCGCCTTCCAGCCGCAACCTCACCTACAGGCGCTTCAGCGCCACGAGCGCCCGGTGCAGCTGCACGGCCCGCTGCAGGACGGGGTCTGTCAGGGCGGGTGCCGCCGGGGGCGTCGCCGGCTGACCGATGTCCACCTGGTCCGCCACGGCACTGTCCGAAAGGTGCTCCCGGTCCAGGCGCTCCTCGTCGTTGCGCGGCTTGTCGACCGGCTCGGTGACCAGGGAGTCGATGGAAGCGCCCTTTTCCAGGGCGTCGTACGCCCGCCGCTCCGCCGACGGCGAGACGGGCACGGAGATGTCGGGCTCAAAATCACGCGCCGCGGGCCCGAGGACCACGAGGTCCGGCACCGCGCGGGTCGAGTTGAGCGGAACGAGCAGAACCGGGGCAGTGCCGGGATTTGCGAGCAGAAAGACGGGGAATTTCGGCCCCGCGTGGGTCTTGAGCCAGGAGAGCAGGGCCGTCGAAGCGGCCCGGTCGCCGCGAACATAGCGCAAATCGACAATGCAGGGCCTGCCGCGCGCCGAATCGCCGGACGGAAGGTCGGCTGGAATCGAGTGGATGCGGAAGTAGGCGAGACCCTGGCCCAGATCGCGTTCGAGCGGCGCGGCCCGGCCGGCGCAAGGCGCCAGGGCGGCCAAAAGCAGGGCGAGGATCGCGCGGGTCTTCATACCAGGCCCATCTGCCGCGCGCCGATATCCCGGCGATAGAATTTCGAGGAGCACTGGATCAGCCCGCAAGCGAGGTAGGCCCGGTCGGCGGCGGCCCTGAGGGTCGGGCCGGTTGAAACGACGCCCAAAACACGCCCGCCGTTTGTCACGATATCGCCCGAAGGGCTCCGGGCCGTGCCCGCGTGCAGGACTACGGTCCCGGGAGGAAGTTCTCCCTTTGCCGGAATGCCTATCCTGTCCCCCTTTGGGTACGAGCCCGGGTAGCCCCGGGCCGCCACCACGACGCAGATGGCCGGCTCGGGCCTGACCTCGAGCCGAAATCCGGCAAGCCGGCGCTGCGCGGCCGCCCAGAGCAGCTCCAGAAGGTCCGTCGCCATGCGCGGCAGCACGGCCTGCGTCTCGGGGTCTCCAAAACGGGTGTTGTACTCGAGGACCTTGGGGCCGCCTTCCGTCAGCATGATCCCGATGAAGAGGGTGCCCCGGAAATCGATTCCCTCGTCGGCAATTCCCTCGACGGACGGCCGGACGATCTCCGCCTCGATCCGACCGAGGAGGGCGGGTGTCACGACCGCCGCCGGCGAGCAGGCGCCCATGCCGCCCGTGTTGGGGCCCGTGTCGCCATCGCCGGCCCGCTTGTGGTCCTGCGCTGTCGGAAGGATGACGTAGTCGCGGCCGGATACGACCACTAGGATGGATGTCTCCTCCCCGTTCAGGCACTCTTCGATGAGAATCCGGTTCGGCCCCGCGGCCGCCAGCCCGGCGGGCTTCAGGCGGATCAGGGCGCGCACCGCCTCCTCGGCCTCGGCCTGGGTCTGCGCCACCACGACGCCCTTTCCGGCCGCCAATCCGTCGGCCTTGACGACGATCGGCGCCGGCCTGGAGCGCACCCAGGCGCACGCCCGCCCCTCATCACCGAAAATCGCGGCCGGCGCCGTCGGGATCCGGTACTTGAGGAGGATCTCCTTGGTGTAGATTTTCGAGGCCTCGAGCCGCGCGCCGTCGGCGCCCGGGCCGTAAGCGGGTATCCCGGCCGCGCGGAGGGCGTCCGCCAGGCCAAGGGCGAGCGGCACCTCGGGTCCGATGACGACGAAACCGGCCGCCTCGCGGCGCGCGAGTTCGACAAGGCCGCCCACGTCATCGGCGCCCACGGGAAAGCACTCGGCATCCCCGGCGATGCCGGCGTTGCCCGGCGCGCAAAGGATGCGGGGGCGCCCGGGCGAGGCGGCCAGCGCCCGGACGAGCGCGTGCTCGCGGCCGCCGGCGCCGACGACCAGGACCGTCCGGGGCAGGGCGGGGGCCTCCATCACAGCACCTGGAGCTTTCTGCGGTAGTAGGCCACGACTTCTTCCGGATCGTCCGTGAACAGGATGTACTCGGCCATCCATGCGGGCGCGCGCTTTGTGCGGATCATGTGCCGGATCTGGCGGCGCAGGTCGGCGAAGAACTTCGCGTTGAAGAACACGAACGGAACGCGGGGCCGGATGCCCAGCTTCAGATTGCAAAGCTCGATCCCGATCTCCTCCAGGGTCCCGACGCCGCCGACGTTGAAGATGCAAAAGTCGGCGACCTCGAACCACTTTTGCCGGAAATGGCGCGACGACTCCTGGAACGTGTTGAAGAAATCGACGCCGAGCTCGGGCGGCTGCGCCTCCAGCTCGAGAAAGCACGCTCCGGTAAGGGCCCCCTTGGTCCGCGCCTGGTCCGTCGCAAGCCGCATCACGCCCCCTCCTCCGCCTGTCAGGACGCCGAGGTTTCCGCCGATGAAGGTGGTGAGCTTCTCGACCAGCCCGGAGATGCGGTCCGTGTCCGCCTGATCCAGGCCGACCGCCGAGCCGTAGAAGGCGAGGATCGTCGTTTCCTGGAACTGGCGGGCGATCTCCTCCCGGATGAAGAAGCCGTGGTCCTTCTTGTACACGTGCACGTAAAGGTCGTTTGTCAGCTCGTCGTACCAGTAGGTCTGGAGCCCGATCGCATCGAAGATGTCGAGCCGTGCATGGGAGTTGCTGGACAGGAAATAGCCGTGTGTGCGCGAGGCCTTGCGGAAGATGATCCGCTTGATACCCAAGTCGCCGAGCCGGGTCACCAGCTCGGTGTGTTCGAGAAGGTCAGGGAAATAATCGACTAGAAGCGTGTCGGCGTTGTCCGGGGCCTCCTCCAGCGCCTGGAACATCGTTCGGTGCCCGCAGGGCGCCGACTGGGCGCCTTCCGGCGCGCCGCCGAGCCCGGCGGCGACATTCCTCAGGTCGTCGCTCGCCTTCACGCAGATCGCCCGGTTTTCCATGGACGGGCTCTGGCCGCGGATCGCGAAGCGCATCTTGGGCTGCACTTCCGGCGAATCCTTGGGCGGGTTCTGATCGAGGCTCGTGAAAAGCTCCTTTGTCGTGGCGAGAAGCCGTTGCCGGCGCTTGGCGAAGGTCTTGAATTCGGGGTCGGTGAAAGCCGGCGCCCGGAATATCTCGAGGGAAACGAGCGGATTGACGACCGGTTGGTCGCCCGTGTTGTAGATCTCCAGCATGATATTCGTGCCGAAGGTCTTGATCGGGTCGAGCAGCACCGCGCCGGTGTGGATGCCGAAGTTGCCCTCGCCCTGGTTCAGGACGACATAGTGCTCCCTCAGGTACATGGAGCAGCTCGTCAGGATGCCCGAGCGTGGCGGGATCGTCAGGGGCGTGCTGTCATGGCGCAACTGGACCTTGTCCAGGAAGTTGCGCGCGGCGTCGCCGCTCACGACCAGCTCGAAATTGACGCGCTGCAGCTTCGGGTTGAGCGTGTAGCTGACCTGGTGCGGGGTGAGGAAGACCCGGCCGCGGTGGTCGATGCTGATCGTGTTGGGCAGCTTTATCCGGTTCTCCTTGATCGCCGTCCAGATTTCCTGGGTCGAAAGCTTTGCCGCCGCAGGGGCGAAAAACAGGCGCCCGACCGGCGTGCCGGGGCGCAGCAGCTTCTTCCAGTACGGGGCGTTGGGAAAGCTCGTGTCGTAGATGAAGGCGTCGGCCTCCAGCGCCAGGCGATGGCCGTCGACGGCCGGCTGCCCCTGGACCTGCATCTCGATGCCGATCCGCGCGAGCGAGCTTCGCTCGGTGAACTTGAAGTCGCCCAGATGCTCCTTCATGAAGGCGAACTCGGCCGGATGGCGGGGCCAAAAGGCAAGTGTCAGGGAAACCGTGCGCTCATCCTTGCTGCGGATCGACAGGATCTGGCCGTCCTGGCTGGACCAGAATTGATCGGGATTCATATTGGAAAGGGATCAATAATAGGGTGCGGGGGGCGGTAGACAAGCGGCGAGTGGGTGAAGGCGCGTTCCAATCTTTCTGGAGCACACCTTCCCTCGTCGGGTGCGGCCAAGGCCCGGAGCCTCCGTCAATGCCGGCCGCCAAGGCAGCCGTCAGGTCTGACGGCCGGATGGCGGCCCGGAGACGTCGGCGGAGGCCGCAACTCCTCAGGAAGGTGTGCTCAGAAAGATCGGAGCGCACTCTCATGAGGCCGCCATAATTGTTTGCATTCGCGGAGGCTCGGCAGCAGCTTCGCGGGTCTAACTAATGAAAATCGAGAAACCCTTTGTTTGCGTTGTTCTACTGGCACTTTCCGGCGCATTCGTGCGTGCCGATCAGCCTGCCAAATCGTTGGACTATTCGGCCCAGAGCGTGGGCAACGACACGGGCGCGGCCGGACATTCATTCGCCGCACCCGGTTTCACGGATGCGCAGAAGATCGAGGAGGTCGGCTGGATCATTGCCAAGCGCAGCCAGCTGGCCGACCTGAAGTTTTCCGCGGAGGAGGTCGCCGCCCTGTTGAAGGGCTTCTCGTCGGCGATGGACGGCAAGCCGGCGCCCTACGAGCTCGCCAAGATCGGGCCCGAGGTCGATGCGCTGATGCAGGCGAAGCAGGCCAGCTACATGGGTGCACTGAAGCAGCAGAATGCGACGCAGTCCGCCGCTTTCTTCGCCAAACTGAAGGAGAACAAGAACGTGGTCGAGTCGCCGACCGGCCTCCGCTACGAGATCGTCAGCCCGGGCCAGGGGCCCTACCCGAAGGCGACTGACACGGTCAAGGTGAACTACACGGGCACACTGATCGACGGCACGGAGTTCGACAGCTCGGCCAGGAGCGGCCAGCCGGCTGAATTCGCATTATCCGGAGTCATCGCGGGCTGGACCGAGGGCATCCAGAAGATCAACAAGGGCGGAAAGATCAGGCTGTACGTCCCGTCATCGCTGGCTTACGGCGACGAAGGCCGCACTGGAATTCCGCCGGGCTCCACGCTCGTTTTTGATGTTGAGCTGCTGGACATTCAACCGACTCCGCCCCCGGCTGCCGCTCCCGCTCCCGCCCCTGGCGGCTGAGCGTTTCCAGGCGCCCGATTGTGGAACTTAGGTCTGATGGGCGCGTGTGCCTTTGAATTTGACGGTAGCATAGCCTGCCGAGGAGTTGCGGCCTCATCTGACGTCTCTTGGCCGCCATCTTGCCGGCAGACCTGCCGGCTGCACGAAGCGCAACAGTGCGAAGATGGCGAGGCGAAGCCGAGTCCCGAAGGGATGACCTCGGCGGGTGCCATCGGGCAGCCGAGGTCACATTGGCGGCCGGGCTTGACGGCAGATCTGGGCATCGGCCGCATCCGACGAGGAAGGTCATGCTACCGTCAAATACAGATGGCACTCTCGGCACGATGAACGCATCGGACGTCAATCTGTACCTTGTCGGCTTCATGGGTACGGGCAAGACGACTGTCGGCCGTCTTGCCGCGCAGCGCCTTGGTTTCGAGTACGTGGACAGCGACCGCGAGATCGAGAGGCGCAGCGGCCGGACGATTCCCGAGATCTTTGCAGGCCCGGGAGAGGCGGCCTTTCGAAGGATGGAACTTGAGTTCGTCGAGTCGGGGCATCCGGCGCAACGCGCCGTTGTGGCGTGCGGCGGGGGCCTGGTCATCCAGCCGGGAGTCGCCGGAATGCTGAAGAAACGTGGCGTGGTGATATGCCTGCATGCCTCGATCGAGACCATACTCGAGAGGACGGGCCGTCAGAACAACCGGCCGCTCCTGGATTGCGACGACCCGGCCGGCCGAATCCGGGCGCTTTTCGCCGAGCGCGAGCCGGTCTACCGCAATTCGGGCACCGTCATCCTGACCGATGCGCGCCCGTTGCGCGAAGTGGTCGCGCATGTGATCCGCCTCTGGAACCACGAATCCGCCGAATTCGTGCGGGGACGCTGAGAGGCCGGGCCATGGATCGTCCCGGGGAATTGCGGAGGCGGATAACGGCGCTCGGCTTTGACGAGGTGCGTTATGCCGCGGCCGGACCCGTCGCTGCGGACGGCTTGCGCGACTGGCTCGCCGCCGGCCACCAGGCCGACATGGGCTGGATGGACAGGACCGCGGCGAAGCGCCTGTCGCCTGAACTCGTGCTGCCCGGTGTCCGCTCCATAATCGCCCTCGGAGTCAACTATTGGGCCGGGGGAGGCGGGGCCGGGCCCGGCCGTCCGCTGTTCGCCCGATACGCCCAGTACACGGATTACCACGACACGATCAAGCCGGGTCTCGTGCTGGCGGGGCGCATCCTCGAGGAGGTTTTCGGGGCCGCCCCCGGCGACTACCGCGCTTACGTCGACACCGGACCCGTCCTCGAGCGCGATTGGGCCGCCCGCGCCGGCATCGGGTTTGCAGGCAAGAACGCCATGCTGATTTCCCGGAGTCATGGAAACGCCCTCCTGCTGGCGGCGATCCTGACCCGCGTGGAGCTTCCGCCCGACCCTCCGCTGTCCAAGGGAGCCGGGCCCAGCGGGGCGGTCGGCCTTTTCTGCGGAAAGTGCACACGCTGCCTGGACGCCTGTCCGACGCGGGCGTTTCCGGCCCCCGGCGTTGTGGACGCGCGGCGCTGCATCTCCTACCAGACGATCGAAAACCGCGGCATCGTCCCGCGCGACCTCCGCCCGGGCATCGGAACGCGTGTGTTCGGATGCGACGTCTGCCTGGAGGTCTGCCCATGGAACCGCTTCGCCGGCGCCGGACGCCGGATGCTATTGTCCGCCCGGCCGGGCCTGGGCGAGCTTTCCTGGGCCGAGTTGCTGGACATGACGCAAGCGGGCTTTTCGGCGCAATTTCGCGGCACGGCCGTCAGGCGCCTGAAATACGCCGGATTCATGCGCAATGTCTGTATCGCCGCCGGCAACACAGGCGACCGCTCGCTGCTGCCCCAGCTCGCGCGCCTGGCGGCCCACGAGCTTCCCCTAATCCGGATCCACGCAGTGTGGGCCGTGCACCGCCTCGCCGGCGCCGATGCTCGTGACCTGCTCCGCCCGGCGCTCGAGACAGAGACCGATCCGGCTGTATTAGAGGAGTACCGGCTGGACGAGATTCATGGCGGACCCGGGCCTTTGCCTTGAGGTAGGGGCAATCCCCCTACCTCGATGTTGACTCCCCTTGCGCTTTCAGCGCCTCGTCCAGCTTCGCGACGACCCAGGCCGGCGGCCTCACCGGGCGCCCCTCGCGGTCGATGAACGCGTGCGAGCTGCTCCCGGTGGCCAGAAGCTCCGAGCCGCGCAACACCTCGTATTCCAGGCCTATCCGCAGCAGCGGCTTTTCCCGCAGGACAGTCACGATCGAAACCTTGTCATCGTAGAGGGCCGGCCGCAGGTACCGCACCGAAACCTCCAGGACCGGCAGCCGGTAGCCTTCGGCCTCGAGCTGGCGGTACGGAATGCCGATCTCCTTGAAGAGCTGAGTGCGCCCGATTTCGAACCAGGGGAGATAGTTCGCATGGTAGACAAAACCCATCATGTCGGTCTCGGCGTAGCGAACCTCGACCTGCGCGATGGACCGGATCATGCCGCCGACCCGAAGGCGCCGAAAAGGGCCTCGGCGGATTGCTTCCAGCAATTTCGCCGGGCCCACTCACGCCCGGCGGCGCCCAGCTGCCGGCGCAGGTCCTCGTCGTGGATGAGCTTTTCGAAAGCCGCCGCAAGCTGGGCGGGCCGCTCCGGAGGGACGAGGAGCCCGGTCAGGCCGTCGAGGACGGCCTCGGACACGCCGCCGATGTCGTGGGCCACGACGGGCAGCCCGTGCGCCGCAGCCTCGAGATAGACGAGCCCGAATCCCTCGACGCTGTGGCCGTGACTGACGCTCGTCATGGCGAAGATGTCGGCCTGCTCGTACACCTGGGCCAGCTCGTCGTCGGGCAAATTGCCGAAAAACCGCACCGACAGGTCCGGCGTCGCCTCCGCCGTCGCCCGGACCTGCTGCTCATAGTCCTTCTTGCTCTTGCCGCTTACGAGCCAGTACTCGAGGCGGCTGCGGACCTGGGGAGGCAGCATCTGCAGCGCCTGCAGCGTGAGCAATTGGCCTTTGCGGGGATGCAGTCGGCCGACCGTAAGGACGGCGATCTTGCCCCTCCTGGCCGCCCGCGCCGCCGGCAAGACCATGAAATCCGACCGCAAGGCCCCCGGGGTGAGGAATGTCTTGTCCGCAGCCTCCGGGAAATGCATGAGAAGGAGTTCCCGGGTGTAGTTGCTCAGCGTGCTTATCCGCGTGGCGTTGCGGATGAGCCGACGGCCGAGCCAGCGCCGATACGGGCTGCCCGCAAACCTCAGGATTTCAGAGCCGTGGAAGGTAAGCACCAGGCGGCGCGGGCGGAACGCGTGGAAGAACTGGAGCAGCATCATCGTCAGCATCGGCCCCGGCTCCGGGAGGTACACGGTCGCATGGCGGAGCTCGCGCCGGCACGCGACGAGTTCGAGGGCTAGCCGCAGCTGGCAGATGAGCCCGTGGTTGCCCTTGAGCGGCAGCCGGCGGAGCCTGAAGGGCCAGTCCTTCTCCCGGTTGGTCGGCGCCGACTGCGCCCACACCTCGACATCGTATCCAAGGCTTGCGCTCGCCTTGGCCATTTCCTCGGCGAACGTGGCGATGCCGCCGCGCACCGGATAGAACTCGTGGGTGATCAGGTAGACCGGCCCGGATGGCCCCAGCGATGCGGGCGGGTTCATGCGGCGGCGGGAAGGTGGCGGTTCGGCAGCATCTGCAGGGAGGCGGCAAGCTAAGCGGGCTGAAGGGGGCTGGCAAGCTCGCAACGATCGCGGGAATCGCGTTCAAACGCGGCCGGCACGCCATTTGCAGCAGTTTGGGCGGCCAAGAATGGGATTTACTTTGCATGGGCCTGTAACATACAAGAACCAAACGATGCCAGACGCAGTCCAACCCAGCCCGGGCGCCAGTTCTCCGTTTGTGGCGCTGGCCAAACCTTTTACGCCCGAGGATGAAACAGCGCTTCGCGAGGCGCTAAAGCGATGCTCGCCATCGACTTTCGAGGCGGCCGTGCAATACCGGAAGACCGGCAACCCGGAGCACGTTCCGGCGATCGTGATCGGCGTCATCGAGCGCTTTGTGGAGCCGGACCTGCGGACGAAGCTGAAGGACGCCGACGACGACCTGCGGCTGATCGAGGACCTGGGCATCGACTCCCTGACGATGATGGAGATCGTCATCCTCGTTGAGGATGTGCTGCAGATGACGATCAACAACGACGAGCTGCGCAACCTGCGCACGGTCGGGGACGTCAAGACTTTCATCGACTGCAAGATCCGCGGACTGCCGCTGCCCAAGCCGACCAAGTTCCTCCCGATCGAGCACATCGGCGCGGTCATGCCGATGCAGCCGCCCTTCCTCTTCCTGAACGAGGCCTCGGTCAGCTCGACCGGCGCCAACGGCAAGTACAAGATCACCGGCCAGGAATTCTTCCTTCAGGGCCATTTCAAGGACAACCCGGTGATGCCCGCCTCGATCATGCTCGAGGCCCTGGGCCAGCTGGCGGTCCTCTACCTTCTTGAGGGGGCCATCGCCGAGCCGGGCAAGGCGATCGGCGCGAACACGATCTTCTTCACCGGCTGCGAGGGCGTGCGGGCCCACCGGATGTGCAAGCCGGGCGACATCCTGACCCTGTCGATCAAGCCGAAGCGCATGAAGATGCCGCTTGCGACGTTCGAGGGCGCGATCCGGGTCGGCCAGGAAAAGGCCGTGATCGCCGAGGAAATCACGCTGACCTTCGCCTTTGTGGCGGCGGTGAATCCGGTTGCCGCCGAGCCTGCGCCAGCCGCCCCGGCCGTTCCGGCCGGCGTGGGCGCGGAACCGGGCCGCTCCTCTCCTCCGCTGCGCGTGGCCGCCAACGCCTGAAAGGCGCGCCCGCGAAGCATTTGCTCCCGCCGCGCCAGTCTAGCGTCCACACAAATGCCGCGACAGCACCGAGGCGATTTTTGTCCTGGGCAAGGCGCGGAAGCGGGGGGTATCCCCAGAGGGGCTATCCCGCCACTTCTGCAACGCAGTCCCAGGGCAAGAAGCGGCCGGTAATGGCACGGTATTTGTGAGACGCTAGACTAAGCCCGGCCATGCCCAGAGTATTCATCACAGGCCTTGGATTTGTCACCAGCATCGGCAACGACAGCGCCTCCGTGGAGCGCAGCCTGCGGGAGCTGCGCCACGGATTCGAACTTTATCCGCCCGTTCCAGAAGCCCGACTCGCCCTGCAAGGTCGTCGGCACCGTCAAGGAATTCAACACGGAGTCGGCCGACTGCGAGGACTGGGTCTGGCCGTCGAGGTACCCGATCAAGCGCGAGACCCTGCGCACGATGGCGCCCAACGGGCTTTTTGCGCATTGCGCGATGCTCCAGGCGATCGCCGACGCCCGCCTCGAGGCCGCCGATGTGTCGAACCTGCGGACGGGGCTCAACGCAGCCTCGGGCGGCTCGCCGTTCCTCACGCATTACCATCACGAGCGCATGCTGAAACTGGGGGTCATGCGCTGCTCGCCGTTCGGCATCGTCTCCTCGATCGTGGGAACGCTCAATTTCAACCTGGTGGCCGCCTTCAAGATCCAGGGATCCTCCTGCGGCTTCTCCTCGGCGTGCGCCTCGTCGGCCCATGCGCTCGGATTCGCCTTCGACGACATCGCGCTCGGCCGGCAGGACCGCATGTTCGTCGTCGGGGCCGAGGACGGAAACACCGACGCGATCCTGCCCTTCGCCGGGATGCGCACGCTTTCGCCTCAAAGCGATCCGGCGATCGCCTCCCGCCCGTTCGACGCGGCCCGCGACGGGTTTGTCGGCACCGGAGGGGCCAGCGTCCTCGTCGTCGAAAGCGAGGAGGAGGTCGCCCGCCGCGGCGCCGTCCCGTACTGCGAAGTGCTCGGATGGGCCCAGGCGTCGGACGGCTACAATGTCGCAATCTCGCATCCGGATGGCAGCGGCCTGCGGGCCGCCATGGAGAAGGCGCTCAGGCGAAGCGGCGTCGCCCCCGGGGATGTCGACTACGTGAACGCCCATGCCACCTCGACCCTGATCGGCGACGTCTCCGAGGCGCGGGCGCTCCGCTCCGTCTTTCCATCGGCCCGGACGCGGCCCCGTCGTCAGCAGCACGAAGGCCCTGACCGGGCACGGGCTTTCGCTTGCGGGCGCGATGGAGATGCGGTTTTTGCGCCCTGGCGATGCGCTCAGGGTTCACGCCGGGTTCCGCGCACATTTCGCGGGTCGACCCGGAATGCGAGGGCTCTGACATTCCGAGACAGACGCTTGCTGAGGCGCCGGGCGTCGTGATGAAGAACAGCAGCGGATTTGGCGGGGCCAATGTCGTCCTGCTCTTCAGGAAGGCCTGAGATCCCCGCCATGCCCAGCCGACTTTCCGACATGCACCGAACGGCGTTCGTGACCGGGGCCGCCTCGGGACTCGGAAAGGCCTTCGCCGGGATGCTGCTCGCCGAGGGCGTGCGCGTTTGGGGCACTTCGCGCGACCCGGACCGGCTCGACCCGCGGGCGGGCCTGCGGCCCGTCGCCCTCGACCTTGCCGACGCCGCGGGGGCCGCGGCCGCGTTCGACCGCGCCGCCCGGGAGGCCGGGGAGGGCTTCGACCTCGTGGTGAACAATGCGGGCTACGGCGTCTTCGGCGAGTTCGACGCCGTGGATTTCGCCCGCTGGCAGGCTCAGCTGGACGCCATGCTCGGAGCGACCCTGCGGATCGCCCACGCGGCCTGGAAGGCGATGCGCGCCCGCAACCGCGGCGCGCTTGTCAACGTCTCGTCGATCGGGGCCGATTTTCCGCTTCCCTTCATGAGCGGCTACAACGTGTGCAAGGCGGGGCTGTCCGCCCTGAGCGAGAGTTTGACCTTTGAATCCCGGGGAAGCGCGGTCAGGGTGTTCGATTTCCGGCCCGGCGACTACCGCACGGCCTTCAACGATAACATGAAGACACAATCCGGCCCCTCCGCTGCGGCTCCGCGGCCCGCGGCGGCATGGCGAGCCCTCGAGTCCCACCTGCGATCGGCCCCGCCGGCCGAGCGCGCGGCCGCCGACCTGCGCCGAGCGCTGATCCGCAACAGGGGCGGGGTCGTCCGCTCCGGAACCTTCTTCCAGGCGCGGATTGCGCCCCTTTTCGCCCGCCTCGCACCCGCGTCGGCGCTTCGCGGCGTGGCGGCGCGCTACTTCGGATCGGCCTGACTGCCGGCGCCCCCGGCTGAATCGTGTCTAAAATCCGGATACTCGTCCTCACCTCCAGCACGGGCGGCGGCCACGACGCCCGCGCCGAGGCCTTCGCGGAGTGGTGCTTCCAGCTTTACCGGCACGACGTCGACGTGCGCATCGAGCAGATGCTCGAGAAGTCCTCCGTGGTCAACCGGGCCGGCGTCAACTTCTACAACCGCATCCAGAAGGGCGCCCCCTGGGTCCACAAGCTGTTCTACGCGTTCGTCGAGCTGCTGAGCATCCTCAACCAGCGCACGGTCGCCTTCGGCCGGAGCTACTACCTCAGGGTCGTGCGCGAGTACAGGCCCCACCTGGTCTTCAGCGTCCACGACTGCCTGAACCGCGGCTACTTCCAGCTGGCGCGAAGCGAGCTGGGCGCGGACGAGGTGCGCTGCGCGACCTACTGCGGCGAGTTCTCGGGCGGTTGGGGCTATTCGCGCAACTGGATCGAGCCGACCGTGGACCTCTACATCTCGCGCACGCCGACCGCGGGCGACTACGCGGTGAAGAAGGGGATACCCCGGGAGAGGGCGACCGTGCGCGGCACGCTCATGCAGCCGCGCGCCCACCTGGAGATCATCCCGCCCTCCGGAGCGCGGGGCCTTCCGCGAGAAGCGCCTGGGCCTTCGCCCGGACCTTTTCACCGTGTTCCTCGCGACGGGCGGCAACGGAGCGAACAACCATTTCGAGCTGCTCCCGGTGCTGGCGGCCCTGGGCGACCGGTGCCAGGCCATCGTCATTTGCGGGCGCAACAAGGAGACCTACAACGAGCTGGTCCACTGGCGCGCCAACCACCCGGAGTTCAACTGCTACATCGAGGGTTTTTCCGAGGTCGTGCACCTGCTCATCCAGGCGAGCGACACCATCGTGACCCGCGGGGGGACGACCACCTGCGCGAAGGCGCTGCACCTGGGCTGCCCGGTCATCTTCAACGCCTTTGGCGGCATCATGCCCCAGGAGGAACTGACCTGGAAGTTCTTCCGCAACGGGGCGCTGTCCCGGAAGATCGAGCGCGCCGGCGACTTTGCCGAGATCATCGGCGAGTGGCTCGACAACCCGGACTCCTATGCGCGGGCCCACGCCAGTTTTCTGCGGCTCCGTTACGAGGAGGACCCGACGATCCTGATCGACGAGCTGGTTGCGCTCGCCAACGAGGTCGCCCGCACGAAGCTGCGCCGCCGCGCCTTCCCGCCAAACGGGAACGGTGGGCCGGGGAGCTTCCAGCCCTTCGCGGCCTAGTACTCCATTTGTGAAATGAGGTACTGAGGCAGGTCAGGTCCCGCCGCGCCCGCCCACGAGCGAAAGCAGCTTGCTGACCAGGGAGTCGCGGTCGAAGGGCTTCGGCACGAAGCCCGCCAGTTCCCGCCCTGCGAATCGCTCGACGGAGTCCTCCTCGCTGAAGCCGCTCATGAGCACGACCGGCACTGCCGGACGGACCTTGCGCAGCTCGCGGAAGGTCTCCTCGCCGTTCATGTGGGGCATCGTCAGGTCGAGCAGGACCGCGGTGAAATCCCCCGCACGACGCCTGAATATCTCCAGCGCCTGCCTGCCGTCCTCGGCCAGGACGATGTCGAATCCGGCGCTTTCGAGGAGCCTCGCCGCGACGCTGCGCACCGTCTCCTCGTCGTCCACGACGAGGATGGTGCCGCGCCTGGGAACCTGCACGGCTCCGCCCGGGACGGCGTCCGGCCCGTGGCCGGCCGGGCCGCCGGCGGCAGGCAGCAGGAACCGGAAGCGGCTTCCACGGCCGGGCATGCTTTGGAAGCCGATCGCTCCGCGGTGGCCCTGAACGATGCCGAGGGCGGCCGGCAGGCCGAGGCCGCGCCCGGCAAACTTGGTCGTGAAGAAGGGCTCGAAAATGCGCGCCGAGACATCGGGCTTCATCCCGACCCCGTTGTCCTCCACCTCCAGGAAGACGTAGTCGCCGGGCGGCAGCTCCGCCGAGTAATGGACCGGCGGCGGTGCGGCGGACTCAAGCCTGGTCAGGCCGGTGGACACGCGGATCGTGCCGCTTCGCTCGCCAATCGCATCCGAGGCGTTGATCACGAGATTCACGAGCACCTGGCGGATCTGGCCCTGATCGACGTCGACCGGGGGGAGGCCGCGGGCGAGGTCGCAGCTGAGTACGCACTTCTTGGTGATCGAGACCTGCAGGAGCTGCCTCGTGTCCGCGACCAGCTCGCTCAGGTCCACCCGGGACGCGGTGAAGTGCCCGCGCCCGGAATAGGCGAGCATCTGCTTGCACAGCTCGGCCGCCCGGAGCGAAGCCTTTCTGATCTCCTGCAGGGGCGCCCGGACCGGCGAATTCTCCGGCAGGTCGAGTTCGGCGAGGCTCGCATTGCCGAGGATCGCGGTCAGCAGGTTGTTGAAGTCGTGGGCGATTCCCCCGGCCAGCACGCCCAGGCTTTCCAGCTTCTGGGCCTGGAGGATCTTTCGCTCCGTGGCCAGTCGCACGGCCTCCACCTCCTTCTGGCGCGAGATGTCGCGCGCGATGGTCGAATGCGCCGCCGGCTTCCCGTCGTTGTCGCGCTGGAGGATGATAAGCTGCGAGACCGGGACTTCGCGGCCGTGCGAGTCGCGCATCGCGTTCTCGCCGACCCAGCTACCGTTCTTGAGGACCGCCGGAATGGCCTCCTCCATGATGATCTTCGCGGCCCACTCCGGGTGCGTGTCGTTGATTCGCAAATTGCGCGCGGCCGCCGGGTCCGTGATGCCGAGCAGGCGCCGGTACGCCGGGTTGAGGTAGACAATGCGGTGCTCGAGGTCGGCCGAGGCAATGAAGTCCGGCGACGCCTCTATAATGTCGAGGAGGCGGTTCTTTTCCGCCTCCCCCTCCTTGCGGTCCGTGAGGTCGAGATGGGTGCCGGCGATGCGGAGGGGAGTTCCGTCCTCAGCCCGCTCGATCACCGTGCCGCGGGAATGAATCCACTTCCAACCTCCCTGGCGCGTCCGCATCCGGTAGTCCGCCTCGTAGTAGGGGCTCCGGCCGGCGAGATGGTCGTCGAGAAGGGCGCGGACACGCGCGCGCTCGTCGGGGTGAATGCTCTCGTGCCACCAGGCCCTGTCGGACGGAATCTCCCCGAGGCTGTAGCCCAGCATCTCCGCGTACCTCCGGTCGTACGTCACCCGGCCGGCCTTCAGGTCGCTGTTCCAAAGCCCGAGCCTTGCGCCCGTCAGCACCTGGGCAAGGTGCTCCCGGCTTTGCTTCAGGGCGGACTCGGCCTGGTCCCGGAGCATCACCGCGGTGCCCAGGCCCAGTCCAACGGTGGCGACCGCGATCGACAGGAGCAGGCAATTTGCGGCGAGGGTAGGCGAGGCCCCGGCGATGCACAGCCCGAGGCAGGTGCATAGGTTGATTCCCAGGACCGCGACGGCGGCGCCCGGCAGGCCGCGGCTGAGGACGATCCAGACCAGGGGAACGAAGGACAGCGGATAAAGGTTCAGCCGGCGCACCGGCGCCCAGACGA
Source organism: uncultured Verrucomicrobiae bacterium (assembly GCA_963747795.1). Classification (GTDB taxonomy): domain Bacteria; phylum Verrucomicrobiota; class Verrucomicrobiia; order Opitutales; family Opitutaceae; genus Palsa-1447. The sequence continues at coordinate 30,057 of CAVVGS010000016.1, read as the reverse complement.
AGACCGCGTACAGCGTCGCCAGGACCGCCGCGGCCTGCGCCGGCCCCTCCCATCTAGGCGCCCGCTCGCTCGGCATGGCGGGACGCCTCAGTCCGGGAAAAATCCAGGGCCCGACGAATATGGCCGCGGCCGGAACGATCGCAAGGATGCTCCCCACCGCGCCGGTCCACCGGAAGGCGACCTCCGCCCAGAACTGATCCGAAATCGGCCGGGAACCCGCGTGGGACGCCAGCGCCTCGACGACGACCGCGGGGAGCGCCGCTCCCACCGATGCGGCCAGCAGGAACATTCCCTCGCTGCGTCTCTTCGGAATCGGGGCCGGCCCAAGCCTCTTGCCGACGAGCCATGCCATGCCCGCGTAGCCCCCTGCGGCGACGAACGAGTAGGCGATGGAAAGGGCCACGCCCGGATTGGACGAGTTGATCGCCAGGAATGAGATCAGCTGGGCGGCGACGACCACCAGCGCCAGCCGGGGCTGGCAGAGCACGAGGAAGGCGAAAGCAAATCCTGGCGCCTCGCGCAGGCCCACCCCGGGGCCGGATGGGAACCGCCGCGCCAGACATTCCGATCCGAGGTGCAGCAGGAGGTAGGCTGCGGAGAGGACCGCCGGGCGCGCCTCCGGACGGATCTTCATGAAATTCCCCGCGGTCCGCGGAGGCCCCCGCCCGCCGGGCTGGGGGGAAGGGGGCCATCGTTTGAGTCGGACGGCAGGGGGCGGAACATCAAGTCAGGGGGCAAGATGCGGAGTTGATCTGAAAAGTCCCTACTCGTTGGGCCGTCAATTGAAAAACGGCGCCGATCTTTTCCGGATCGTTCCCGACAAGGCCGTCCACGCCCCATTCCGAAAGGCGGCGAATCGCCCGTCGGTCGCCGACAGTCCAGCACCACAGGCGCAGGCCGCGGCTGTGGATAGCCTCGACAAGCCGGGGCGAGTCAATGCAGCGGTGGTTCAGGCTCATCCCTACCGCCCCCAGGGAAATGGCGGCACGGGCCAGGCGCAAAACGGCGTCCGGGGTCCCGCTGGAACGGCGTCCGGGGTCGGCGATCAGCATGCGCGGGGTCCCAGGCGCGAGCGCCGCCGATTCGCGGAGAATCGCGCGTTCGAACGAGGCAATGATGACGCCGCCCGCCTTCCGGGTGCCGCGAATGGCGTCCACGACCGGCCCCACCCGCGCCCCCTTCTTGATCTCGATCTGCACGAGCAACCGGCCGCGCGCAAAGGCAAGTGCCTCCTTCAGGCTTGGAATCGGCTCGCCTCCGACGCGCAAGCCGCGGAGCTCGGCCCAGGAGAAATCGGCAAGCCTGCCCCGGATCCCGGTCAGCCTCCGCAGATCGGCATCGTGGAAGACGACGGGGATGCCGTCGCGGGTCGTCTGCGCATCCAGTTCAATCCCGTCCGCGCCGAGGGTGCGCGCGCATTCGAACGCGAGCAGCGTGTTTTCCGGAGCCCGGGCGGAGGCGCCCCGGTGGGCGATGCACAAGGGGGGCATCGAAAATTGAGGATTAGGATTGGTGGGCAGAGGGCTTTGGTCTATTCGGTTGCCATCCTGTGGCTTGGTGGCATTCGCAGACGAGACTGATTTTTTCCGGCGCGGCGACGCAGGGGAGGCCGGAGGCTGCCCTGGCACCCGGCGGGGATTTCGAGACCGTTCGACTGCGGGCGCGGGACGGAGCCGGCATAATCGGCTGCTTTGGACGGGCGCTGGTTCCGGCCGTAGAAGGTTCCGCCGCGGCCCCGCTGACGGTCATTTTCTTTTGCGGCAACGCCTCGTGCATCGCCCAGAATGACGAGGAGTTCACCCGTTTTCGGTGCCTCGGCTGCAATGCCATGATGGCGGACTACGAGGGCTACGGGCTGAGCGGCGGCCGCCCGAGCGAGGCCGGATGCTATGCGACGGCGGAGGCCGTCTATGAGCATCTGCTGGGCCGCGCCGATGTCGATCCCACGCGAATCGTCCTGGCCGGGCGCTCCCTTGGCGCGGCCGTCGCGATCGACCTCGCCAGCCGCCGCCCGGTCGCCGGCCTCATCGCCATCAGCCCTTTCACGAGCATGCGCGCCATGGCGCGCCGGACGCACCCGTGGTGGCCCACCGGCATGCTCCTGCGGCATCATTTCGACAATCTGGCGAAGATTCCGTCGGTCGCCTGCCCGATCCTGCTGGTCCATGGAACCGAGGACGATTTCGTGCTGCCGGCAATGGCCGATGCCCTGAGCGCCTCCGCAAAGTCCGGCGTGGCGCGGCTCGCCATACCCGGAGGAGACCATCGGAATGTGATGCAAGCAGATGCGGAACGGCTTTGGGGCGGGATTGCGGCGTTTCTGAAGACCTTAAGATAGAGCGGAATGGGTCGATAACAGGGGATGCGGACGAATCGGGCGCGACCCGCCCGGGCCGTCCTCCATTGTCCCAAGATTGGAAATCGACCTCCAGCATAGCTTTCGCGTGCTCGAACTCGAGCCGGGCGTGCCATTGGCCAAGGTGAAGCGCGCCTACCGCGAGCTTGTGAAGGTATGGCACCCCGACCGGTTTGCGCCGGGCTCGCATTCGCAGGGCATCGCGCAGGAAAAGCTGAAGGAAATCAACGAGGCCTACGAGCAGCTGTGCAAGAAGCGCGTGCCGGAAATGGCCAGCGGCCTCGGAGGCAGCGGGGGAAAGGCCGCAGAGACCGCCGAGTCGAATCGGCCCCACTGGCAGGAGGATTTTGAGGCCGCCGGCGGGAGCGAAGGGGATTCGCCCGGCAGGGGCGCAAATGCGTCGCGGGCCGGCGAGGCGCAGCCTGCCACGGCCGGCGAGGACTCCTTGAGCCCGTGGAGGTTCTGGGGGTTTGTGGCGTTGCTTTGCCTCGGATTCCTCACGCTCTGGTTCCTCTCCCCGTCCAGTCCGCAGCCGCCTTCGGCCAGGCGCGAGGGACCGGGCATCTTTCACGGGTCGCTCGCGCAGTTTGCGCCGCGTTTTCTTGGCGGCGGCGCCCCGGCGGCGCCGGCCACGACTCCTGGCGTCGCAGGCGATGGGCGCGAGGCGGCTGGAGGCCGGTCAGGTCCGGCCCTTGGGCGGATTGGCGTTTCACCGCTTCAGGGCGCAAACGGGGCGGCTCGTTCCCAGGGCAGTCCGGCCACAGAGGAGGGCGGCCCGGCGGCTCCAGGGCTGGCGCAGGCCGGCGGGATCGCAGCCGGGCCGTCGGCCGACCTGAGCCAGGCGCCATCGCTCGGCGGGATCGCCGGCAAAGGGGTCTATTTCACGATCGGCTCCACGCGGGACGAGGTTGTGTCGGTGCAGGGAAAGCCCGACGCGTTCACGGCGAGCGCGCTCCAGTACGGTTCTTCGATCGTCGTCTTCAAGAACGATCGCGTGGCGTCCTGGATGGATGGAAACCCGCATTTGAAGGCGAGGCTGCCCCTCGACCGGCTGGGCGCGAGGGTCGGCTATTTCACGGTCGGTTCGCGCAAGGACGAGGTGGTCGCCATCCAAGGCCAGCCGGACGGCAGCACGCCGACATCGTTTCGCTACGGGCTGTCTACCGTGTACTTTCGCAACGATCGGGTCGAGTACTGGCGGGATGTGGATTCCAGACTGAGGGCCCGTGTGTTTCCGAGACTGTCCGGGCCGGGCTTCATTCAGCCCGTGACCGTCAGCACGATGCCGAGCAGCACGCCGGCCACCGCCATCGCCTTGGCGGCGCCCGACCTTTCGCCAAAGAACGCGATGCCGCCCGCGAATGCTACCAGCGTGCTTCCGCGGCGCAGCCCCGAAACGAGCGACACCAGCGCATCCGGGTCGCGCAACGCGCCGAAATAGAGAAAGTCGGCGACCAAGAGGGCGGCCGAAAGAAACGGTATGCTCCACCTCCAGTGGAATTGCTGCCTGGGCCACCACCTCAGCTTCCACCCGATGGCGAGCGGCAGGAAAAGGACGGCGAGGTAGATGGAAAACCAGGCCTGGACGGTGGCGGGTTGAAAGCCGGCCCTGCCGAACAGGATCTTGTCATAGAGGGCGCTGGCCGCGTTGAAGGCCGTCCCCGCCACAAGCCAGCCGATCCAGGGATTGCGGAAGAAATTCACGCCCTCCTGCCGGCCTGCGAAGGAAAGGGCGATAAACGAGGCCAGGGTGACGACAACGCCGAGCATCGCCAGCTCCGCCGGGCGCTCCCCGAGAAAAATGACGGCCCCGAGGAGCGTTCCCACCGGGCCGGTCGCGCGGATCGGGGATGAAATGGAGACAGGCAGGTGCTTGACTGCGAAGTAGGTGCAGGTCCACGCCGCCCCGACTATCAAGGACTTGAGCACGATCTGGGCGTGCTGAAGAAGGCCGATTGGGGCCACGGTGAAAATGCCTGGCAGGAGGTGCGGACCTGCCGCCTGCACGGCCATAAGCAGGAGCCACAGCCCCGCGGAGAGCACGTTGCCGATGAACAGCACCGGCAGGACGGCATTGCCGTTCACCGCGTGCTTTGTGCCCAATTCGTAGAACCCGAGGAAGACGGCGGAGAGAAGGCTTGCGATGATCCAGGGCATGGGCGTGCCGAGAATCAAGCCCGCTCCTCCTGCTGTCGAGCCGCGCGTCGAATTGCCTCCGCGAATAATCCGGATAGAATCATCGCCCGATGTCCGACGCGGCTTCACAGGACCCCAGACCCGGAATGGGTCATCTGGAGCAATTGGAATTGCTCGCGGCCGGCGCCCGCGTGACTCCCAGTGCGCTTGTGATCACCGATGACCAGGGGACGATCGAGTGGGTAAATCCCGGGTTCGAAAAGATCAGCGGCTACAGGGCGGACGAGGTGATCGGGAGGAAGGCGAGCGTGCAGAGTTCGGGCGTGCACACGGCGGAGTTCTTTGCCGAACTTTGGCGGACGATCAGGAGCGGGCGGGACTGGCATGGCGAGATCGTCAACCGCAACAAGGACGGCAGGCTTTACAACGAGGAGATGACGATAACGCCGATGCGGGATGCCGGCGGCGCGATCAGCCACTATATAGCCGTCAAGAAGGACGTGACGGAGAGCAAGCGGCTCGAGGCGCAGCTCATCCGGGCGCAGCGGCTCGAAAGCATAGGCATGCTTGCGAGCGGGATTGCGCACGACCTCAACAACGTCCTGGCGCCCGTCCTGCTGAGCATCGAGCTCCTCAAGCTCGACATGCCCGGCCCCAGCGCCCGCGAGAACCTGAACCTGATTGAAAGAGCGGCCAACCGCGGCGCGGAGATTATCCGCCAGCTGCTGACCTTCGTCAAGGGGGTCGGGGGGGGCGGACCGATGTGCCCGTGAGCCACCTTCTCAAGGGTGTCACGCAGCTGATCAACCAGAATTTTCCCCGGGGCATCGAGCTTCGCCTCGATTTGCCGCGGGAGGCGGGCTCCGTCAAGGGAGACATGGCGCAGCTCGAGCAGGCGCTGTTCAATATTGCCATCAATGCGCGCGACACCATGCCGGGCGGGGGACTCATCGGCCTGCGGGCCAAAAACTGCCGGGTGGACGAGGCGAAAGCCTGCCTGCATCCGGGAACCCGAGCGGGAGAATTCGTCATGATTGCGGTGTCGGACACGGGGCCGGGAATGACACCCGAGCACATCGAGCGGATCTTCGAGCCTTTTTTCACCACCAAGCCCCGGGGAAGCGGCACGGGCCTCGGCCTCGCAACGGCGGAGGGAATAGTCCGAAGCCACGGCGGGTTCATCGAGGTGTCGAGCGTCGTCGGGCAGGGCTCCGAGTTCCGGGTCCACCTTCCCGTCCGATCGCCGGCCGAGGCCGATCCCTCTCCCGTCGCCGATGAGAGGATACTGCTTGGCAGGGGGCGCTGCATCCTTGTAGTCGACGATGACGAGGGGATCCGGCGATTGACGCGCGACATTTTGGCCCGGAACGGCTTCATCGTCGTCTCGGCCGGGGACGGGGTGGATGCCGTCACCCGATTCCGGGCATTTCCCAACCGTTTCAGCGCCGTCATCACGGACACAAAGATGCCGAGAATGAGCGGGTTGGAACTGGCCTCCATTCTCAACCGAGCGGCGCCCGATGTGCCCATCATCGCCACTTCGGGCGCCATGTCCGCGGGGCCTGAGGAACAGGCCTTGCTGGAACGGAAGTCGGTAGCGTACGTGCTAAGAAAGCCTTACACAGAACGGTCGCTGATGGGGGCGCTTTTCAAGGTCCTGACGTAGCCCGCGCCTTTCACCAATATCTGCGCAGGAAAATTCAAGGCATGCGGGGCCGGTTTTTGGACCGGCTGGTAGTGTATCCGCATGGCTACCCTGTCCGACCGAAACGCCGACAACGCCCCGGGCCGTTATTACATCGATTCCAGTTGCATCGACTGCGACCAGTGCCGCACGACAGCGCCGGAATTGTTCGCCCGGAACGCCGAGACCGGTTTTTCATCCGTGCTGAGACAACCGTTGACTGCCGAGGAGCTGGCGCTCGCGGAAGAGGTGCTGGCCGCATGCCCGACGCAGTCGATCGGAAACGATGGCGTGTAGGGCGCTTAAGCTCGCGTTTGTCCTCGCCTTCGCGCCGCTGGCGGCGGGCGCGGCTGGGACCGGGACGGAAAAGGCCGCCGCAGTCCCGGACCAGGCATGCCTCGACTGCCACAGCGACCCCTCGCTGACGACGCAAAGGGGGCGCCGCGAGGTGTCGCTCTTCGCCGATCAGGCGGTCCTGGCCAAGTCGGCGCACGCTTCCCTGAAGTGCGTCGATTGCCACGACGGGTTCGACCCGGCGTCCATTCCGCACAAGAAGACGATGGGCCCGGTCGACTGCGCGTCCTGCCACGATGACATCGGGGCCAGGCACGCCTTTCACCGCCGGCTGGGACTGAACCCGGTTCCGGCCGGCGCGGACACCTCGTGCGCGAATTGCCACGGCACCCATGCCATTGCCGCAGCCGGTTCGCCGTCTTTTCCATTCGTCCGTGCGCATCAGGCTGAGGCCTGCGGACGCTGCCACCAGTCGGCGCGGGATCAGTTCGCCGCATCGGCCCATGGCAGGGCGTTTGGCGCCGCCGACGCCCCCAGCTGCCTCGTCTGCCATCAGAAGGCGATCGTGAGCCCGGTCCGGGGCACGCCGGACATCGCCGTAAAGCTCGCCCAGGCGGCCCTGTGCGAATCATGCCATGTCGACAAGCCGGCCGTGGCCGACCAGGCGCTGCGCGGCACCCATTTTGTGGCGGCCTTTGACAAGAGTGTCCACGGGGCGGCGCTGCACCGGGGCGATGCGCAGGCCGCAAACTGCGTCGATTGCCACGGAGCGCACGAGATGAACCGCGCCATGGCCGCGAGCGCCCGGACGGGCAAGCTGCGGGCCGCGGAGACCTGCGCCAGGTGCCACGAGTCCGTGGCCTCGGCATACCAGGGCAGCGTGCACGCGGCGGCGCTGCGCCGCGGGAGCGCGGACTCGCCGACCTGCACCGACTGCCACGGCGAGCACGACATTCGCTCCCATACCGACCCGACCTCGCCCGTCTATGCGTCCAACCTGGCCCGGCAGGTGTGCGCGACATGCCACGCCTCGGTCGCCCTCACGAAGAAGTACGGTCTCACTTCAAACGCATTCCAGACGTTTTCGGACAGCTACCACGGGCTCGCCGAGCGCGAGGGCTCGCTGACCGTCGCCAACTGCGCGAGCTGCCACAGCGCCCACGCGATCAAGTCTCCCCTCGACCCGACTTCGAGCGTGAACAAGGCCAATCTCGTGAAAACCTGCGGGCAGTGCCACCCGGGAGCCAACACGCGCTTCACCTTCGGCTCGGTGCACGTGAGCCTGGAGGCGCCGGACGGCAAGGATGGGGACACCCACATCCTCCATCTGATCGCGACCTTTTACGTGGTCCTGATCGTGGCCGTCGTGGGCGGCATGTTCCTGCACAATTTCCTGGATTTCCTGAAGAAGATACGCCGCAAGCTTGCGATCCAAGAGGGGATCATCGAGGAGGAGCACGTGGCGCACCGCCTCTATCTGCGGATGACCCTGCAGGAGCGGCTGCAGCACGGGACGCTCGTCCTCAGCTTCATGGTCCTTGTCGTGACCGGTTTCATGCTCCATTACCCGGACGCGTGGTGGGTCGAGGCCATCCGTCGCGCCAGCTCGCGCCTGTTTGAGCTCCGGGGGTTGGTCCACCGCATCGCAGGGGCGGTCATGATGGGCGCGGCGTTCTGGCACATCGCCTACCTCGCATTCACGGAACCCGGCCGGAGCCTCTTCCGGGATCTGCTGCCGCAGGCGCGGGACCTGACCGACCCGTTCAAGGTCATGAAATACAACCTCGGCCTCGCCCCGGACAAGCCGCGGTTCGGCCGGTTCAGCTACATGGAGAAGGCGGAGTACTGGGCGCTGGTCTGGGGAACGATGCTCATGGGGATCACGGGGGCCATCCTCTGGTTCGAGAATGTCTCCATGGGGCGCCTGACCAAGATGGGTTTCGACATCTCGCACACCGTGCATTTCTACGAGGCGATCCTGGCGACCCTCGCCATCATTGTCTGGCATTTCTACTTCGTCATCTTCAACCCGGACGTCTATCCGGTGAGCCTGGCGTGGCTGACCGGGCGCATATCTGAGCGGGAGATGCTGGAGGAGCACCCGGCCGAGCTTGAACGCCTGAAGGCCGCCGAGGCCAAGCCACAGGAGCCGCCGCCGCCCGCGAAATAGGGCGTCCGGACCCTGTTCTTCTTGCGTGCGAAGGCCGGGGAAGTTGAGTGGGGCTGATGACTCCGAAGAAGGCGCTGCTGAGGACGCTGGCGTGGGCGTGTGCCGCGGCGGCGTTTTCGGCGCTGGTCCGCGGCTGGAGGGGAGGCGAGGCGGCAAACCAGTTCCTGGCGGGCTATCTCGTGGAGCTGAGCATGAGCGCCGACAACGTCTTCGTCTTCGCGGCAATCTTCGGCTATTTTGCGGTGGCTCCCGGCCAGCAGCGGCGTGTTCTCGGCTGGGGCATCGCCGGAGCGGCGGTATTGCGGGGCCTGTTCATTCTCGTCGGGGCCGGCGCGCTCCACCGCTTTCACTGGCTCTTGTACGGGTTTGGGGCGCTGCTTGTCCTGACGGCGCTGAGGATGCTCCGGACGCGGCGCCGGGAGCGCATGGCGGACCCTGCGCGCAATCCGGGTGTCCGGCTGGCCGGAAGGTTTGTGAAGCTCGCCCAACCCGGAGCGGAGGGCCGTTTCTTCCAGAAGGTGAACGCGCGGTGGGTTCCCACCCGCCTTCTGCTCGTGCTCGTCGCCGTCGAGGTGGCGGACGTCCTTTTTGCGTGCGACTCGCTGCCCGCCGTCCTCGCGATCACGCGCAGCGCCGGGATCGCCTTTGCGTCGAACCTGTTCGCCGTGGCGAGCCTGCGTTCGCTCTATTTTGCCCTGGCGGGAGCCCGTCTCAGGCATCTGGAGACCGGGCTTGTCGTCATCCTGCTCTTCATCGGGGGCCGGATACTGGCATCCCCATGGCTCGAAGTGGGCACGGGCACATCGCTGGCGGTCGTCGGCATCGTGCTGGCGGTTGCAATCGCCTCCAGTCTTTGGCTCCGCCCGCCGAAACCCTGAAAAGGCCCGATTTTTCCCGGCTTTCCGGAGCTATAAGCGTGTTTGGCAACCGCCCCCATGGCGGCTTTTATGTCGCCGATCAGCGGCTTTGGTGCTGCTTTGGATGCAGGCGGATGGCAGAATTGACGATGAGTAAACCCAATTTAACCCACTAAAGGAATCCAATGAAGATCCTCCGCGATCGCAACGCCTGGATAAAGGGCGGAAATGCGGTGTGCAACCTGCCGCCGCCGGAACTGGAACGCCCACTCCGGCTCATTCTGCTCGGAGCGCCTGGCGTGGGGAAGGGGACCCAGGCCGAGCTGCTCACCTCGGGTTTCGCGTGCTGCCAGCTGTCGACCGGGGACGTGTTTCGCGCGGCGAGTTCGGCCGATCGCAGCGGATGCGCCGGCTCGGAACAGACGCCCGCGATGGTGGAGGCCCTTGGCTTCATGCGCCGTGGAGAACTCGTGCCCGACCAGACGGTCCTGGATCTTGTCTGCGAGCGCGTGAGCTGCCTGCGATGCCGCGGCGGATTCCTGCTCGACGGGTTCCCGCGCACGGTCGCCCAGGCGGAGGCCCTGGACAAGATCCTCGAGCGCGAGAAGCTCAAGCTCGACGCCGTCATAAGCTACGATCTTCCGATAGAGGAGGTCGTCGCCCGTGCGAGCGGACGGCGGACCTGCAGCAAGTGCAAGACCGTCTATCATCTCACGGCCCATCCGCCTGCGAAGGAGGGCGTCTGCGACAAGTGCGGCGGCGCCCTTTACCAGCGCGAGGACGACAAGCCGGAGACGATCCGCGTGCGCCAGGAGGCGTACGCGCGAAGCACGGCGCCCCTGATCGAGTACTACGGAAGAAAGGGCCTGCTCATATCGATTTCAGCCGAGGGGGTTCCGGGCGCCATATTCGCCCGCACGCTCGACGCGCTCGCGGCGCGGCTGCTCCCGCCCGAAGCGGAAGCGAAGAAATAGGCTGCGCCGGCGACTTAGGCAACGGGCGCGCTTGCGCAGGGAGCCCCCCGGGGGTTAGCTTCCCCGCCGTGTCCGGGGAAACAACACAACGGGCGGCGGTTTTGCCGGGCTTGAGAAGGCCGGAGCTCCTGGCGCCGGCCGGCGACTGGGACTGTGCGCGGGCGGCCGTGGAGAACGGGGCTGACGCAATCTATTTCGGGCTCGAGCGGTTCAACGCGCGGATGAGGGCCAAGAACTTCACCCAGGCGGACCTGCCCGAACTGATCGCATTCCTGCACCGTCGCGGCGCGAAGGGGTATCTGACCTTCAACACGCTTGTCTTTGCGGATGAGGCCTGGGAGGCCGAGAACTACGCGCGCGCGATGATCGGGGCGGGGGTCGATGCCGCAATCGTGCAGGATGTCGGCGTCTGCCGGATGATCCGCGCGCTTTCGCCGGATTTTCCGATCCATTGCTCGACGCAAATGACGATCACGAGCGCGGAGGGCGTCCGGTTTGCGCGCAACCGGCTGGGGGCGGACCTGGTTGTCCTCGCCCGGGAGAACTCCATAGCGGACATCGCCCGGATCCGGGCCTCCCTGGACGGGACAGGGGAGGGGCTTCCCCTGGAGATCTTCGTCCACGGGGCCCTTTGCATCGCCTACTCCGGGCAGTGCCTCACGAGCGAGTCGCTTGGAGGGCGCTCGGCAAACCGGGGCGAGTGCGCCCAGGCCTGCCGCCTGCCGTATCAGCTTTTTTCGGACGGCCGCCCGGTTCCGCTTGGCGACAGGCGCTACCTCCTGAGCCCCCGGGACCTGTCCGGCCTGGAGGCCCTCCCGGACCTTGTCCGGGCGGGAATCGCCTCGCTGAAGATCGAGGGGCGCCTCAAGTCCGCGGAATACGTGGCCAGCGTCACGCGCGTCTATCGCCAGGCCCTGGACCGCGCCATGGCGGAAATTGCGGGCCCGGATGCGGTCCGGTCCGACCCCGCGGCCGACCGCTACGAACTCGAGATGAGCTTTTCCCGCGGGCTGTTCACGGGCTGGCTCAAGGGGACGGACAACCAGGCGCTCGTGCATGCCCGCTTCGGGACGAAGCGGGGCGTTTTCCTCGGCGAGGTCCTCCGCGTGGCCGACGAGTCGGCGTCCCTCCGCCTGTCGGCCCCCCTGAATCCCGGCGACGGCGTCGTCTTCGACGCCGGGCGTCCCGAGGAAGGGGAGGAGGGCGGCCGCGTTTACGAGGTCCTGACCGACGGAGGCCCCGGGGGCGGGGCGACCATTCGGTTCGGCCGGGGCGACATCGACTGGCGGCGCGTGCATCCGGGCCACTATGTCTGGAAGACGAACGATCCGGCCCTCGACAGGAAAATCCGCGCGACCTATGCGGGGGAGTCGATCCGTTTTCGCCGGCCGGTGCACTTCGAGGTCCACGGACGCGCCGGCGAGCCGCTCGTCGTGATCGCCGACGACGGCCTGGGCCATGCGGCGAAGGGGGCCTCCGCCTCGCCGCTTGCCGCCGCGCGGAACCAGCCGCTGACCGAAGAGCGGCTGCGCGAGCAGCTGGGAAGGCTCGGCGGCACGCCCTTCGAGCTCGGCGGCCTGCGCTCGTTCGTCGAGGGGGAGGTGATGCTGCCGATGAGCGAATTGAACAGGCTCAGGCGCGGGGTCATCGGCCGGCTGGAGGAACTCCGCTCGCGTCCGGGGCGCTGGACGATGAACCCGGGAGCGAACATCCGGCGCGAGGCCGCGGAGCCGGGGCCGGAGCGTCCCGGGGTCCCGGAGCTGATCGCCGTCATCCGCCTGCCGGGGCAGCTCGAGGCCGCCTGGGCGGCCGGAGCCAGGACGATCTACTGCGAATTCGAGAACCCGAAGCACTACCGGGACGCCGTCGCGCGGTTTCGGGAGCTGCGGAAAGGATTGGATGGCGGCGCCTTGAACGCCGGGCCTGCGCCGACGATCTGGGTCGCCCCGCCCCGCATCTTCAAGCCGGGCGAGGAGTGGATCCTGAACCAGGTGAAGTCGTGCGATGCGGACGGTTACCTGGTCCGCAACTACGACCACCTGAGCTTCTTTGCCGGCGGGCGCCGTCGCGGCGATTTTTCGCTCAATGTCGCCAATCCCTGGAGCGCGGAGACCTTCGTCCGCGAGATCGGGCTCGAGCGGGTGACGGCGAGCTACGACTTGAACATCTCCCAGCTGGAGGCCCTTCTTCGCTCGGCGCCCCCGGCCTGGTTCGACATCACCATCCACCAGCGGATGCCGATGTTTCACATGGAGCACTGCATCTTCTGCGCCTTCCTTACCGAGGGACACGACTACCGCGACTGCGGGCGCCCCTGCGAGAGCCGCCGGGTCGAGCTGGGCGACAGGACCGGGGCGCTCCTGCCCCTGAAGGCCGACGCCGGCTGCCGCAACACCGTGTTCAACAACCGGGCGCAGACCGGGGCGGAGTTCGTCTCGCGCCTGCTGGAGCTCGGCGCGCGGGCCTTTCGCGTGGAATTCGTGAACGAGCCGGCCGACGAGGTCGCCCGCACGGTGCGCAGTTATGCGCAGCTGCTTAGGGGCGAGATCGAGGGGGGAGCCCTGTGGCGGGAGCTCAAGCTCATAAACCAGCTCGGCGTCACGCGGGGCCAGATGGACTCCGAGCACAGGGCGCTCCGCCGCAAGAGGTGAGGGGAGGCCCTCAGGGGCTGCGGCCGGCCGGCGGCGGCCCGAGGCGTGCGAAGCGGTACTTGACCAGGGCCCGCAGCCATGTGAGCGGGTCGCGCCACATCCGGATCTTCTTTCCATCCGCGAAAGACCGGGACCGGTAGGTGACGGGAATCTCGATCGGCCGGTAGCCCCTGCGCACGAGCTTGATCAGCAGCTCCCAGTCGAAGTCGAACCGGTCGCACTCAAACGTCAGGCCGTCGAGGCAGTCGCGCCGGAACACCTTGTACATCGTGAAGGGATCCCTGATCCAGGTGCCCAGTGCGGCGTTGACGAGGAGCGTAAAGGTCCAGTGGGCAAGGTTGAGCACGATGCCCCGCAGCGGCTGGTCATCGAACTTCCGGATCGCCCAGCCGCCCCGGCCGTGGCGCGAGCCGAGGACAAAGGCCTGCCGTCCGGCGATTATCGGGGCGAGCAGCACCTCGTAGTCGGCGAGGTCGTACTCGAGGTCCGCATCCTGGATCAGCAGGATGTCGCCGGTCGCCGCGGCGAAGCCGGCGCGCACCGCGTGCCCCTTGCCGCGGGGCCGATCCTCGAGGATCACCTTCACGCGCGGATCGCCGCGGCACCCGACCACGATCTCGCGGCTGCCGTCGGTCGAATTGCTTTCGACGATGATGATCTCGATGTCCACCCCGACGATCACCTTCGCCATCAGGGCGTCCAGCGCCGCCTTGGCGGTAGCCCGTTCGTTGTAGACGGGCACGATGACTGAGAGTCGGGTCATACGGGGCGCCCGAGATTTGCCGCCGGACCCATGGTATTCAAGAGGTTAATGCCTCCGCAGTTCCGGTCCCGCTCCGGCGGCCGCCCGCCAGGAAAAGGATTCCGAAAACCAGGACTGCCAGCGAAACGGCCGAGGAGGCGAGAAGCCATTCGAAGTTTCGCGGCCTGTACGCCACCGTGATCCGGTGATGGCCGGGACTCGACCGCGACTCCCTCGAAGGCATGGTTTACCCTGAATACCCGGGCCTTTTGCCCGTCGACTTCGCAGCGGGGATATCCCGGCCAGTAGGCCTCCGTCAGGACCACGACTCCCGCGACCGGCGCGTCGACCGAGAACGACGTCGAGTCCTCGGTCAACCGGTAGTCGGTCGCCGGAATGACGACCCGGCCCTCGGGCGGGTTGGCCAGGAGGCCGCCAAGGGCCTGGCGCGCCGTGGAGTCGGAGGCCTGCGCCGCCGCGAACGGGCGGCCGTCCCCGTTCTGGATGAGCGCCATTAAGTCCGGCGCATCGCGGTAAAGCTCGACCCGGTCCGTGAAGAACGCCCGCGGCCAGGCGGTCGGGCTTTCGTACACGTCCAGATCGCCCATTCGATCGGGCTTGAGCAGCGCTCCCATGGCCGCCTGGTCGCTGCGCAGGTCGAGGTAGTATCGGACGTTCAGGAAATCCAGGAAGGGCCGCGCCCGGGCCATCCCGTCCCGCGAAAGGTACAGCCGCCAGTCCCAGATCGCTGTTGATTGCGGACATGCTGAGTCAATTCCCGGTAGCGGCGGATTGATCAGGGCGTCCGGACCGTTGGCCGTCTCGATTCCGTACATGGCGCTCCAGCCGGGGAAGAGGTTGTTCTGCAGGCCGATCGCACGGCTGGGCTGGCTTTCCCGGGCCTGCCGCAGGAATTCGACGGCCCCGGACTTGGTGCGAAAATCGACCCTTCGGCCGGGAGCGACGACATAGTCCTCGAACCCCGTCGAAACCTGCATGCCTCCGCGCCAGAGCATGGCCAGAAGGCAGAGGGCCATCGCGACACCGGCGGCGGGACCGACCCGCCCTTCGCGCAACGCGCGGCGGGCCAGCAGGCCGAAGGCGACGAGCGCAACGATCAGGACCGCAAGATAGGCGGCCAGGAACGGGGTGAGCGGCAGGGACTGCCCGACCTTCAGGGTCATCAGCGCCGTGTCCGCGCCGAAGTTCAGGCGGTGAACGGCCTGGCGGAATGCCGTGAACTGAAACACCAGGGCGAAGAGCAGAAGGCCGGCCACTGCCAGATCCCCGCGGCCCTCGGGGCCTCCGAGGCGCCGGGAAGCCGCCGAAAATCCTGCGCCGGCCAGGACTGCCCAAAGGACGATCAGAACGCAGGTGAAGGTGTTGTCCAGGTGCCCGATGTTCGAGAGCAGGGGCCAGCCCTTTACCCAGTCCGGCGGCACGAAACCGAACGCGAGACTCGCCGGCAGGAGGGAAAAGACGGCCAGCGCTGCCACGGCGCGGTCCGAGAACTGGCTGCGCAGAGTCGCGAGGAAATAAAGCAAGCCGGCCAGCACCACGAAATTGGCGGACGGATTGAAGACGTGCCGGCCGGCTTCGAGCGTCCGGTAGAACGCTTCGTCGAAGGCACCGAGAAGAAGCGAGGGCTGGATCTGGAATGCGGCCACGTTGTCGTAGCTCGTGTACGAGGTCCCGAGGGTCTCGACAAAAACGTACCAGGCGGGCGCGGTCAGAAGGGCAAAGATGCCGCCGGCCAGCACGCCCGCCCCGCACTTTGCCAGGCGCACCCGCAAGGGTGTGCGCGACGCGAGAAGGACGCAGGCGCCGGCGGCATTCATGCTGAGAAGGAGCATGTACGCCTCCTTTGCCGTGCCGCTGTCGATCAGCGCGACGTTCGCGACGATCAGGCCGCAATACCACGGAACGGAGCCTCTCCATCCCCTGGCGCCGGCGATCGCCACCCAGCACAGGAGAGGCCATGGCGAATAGCAGAGGCTGAATATCGCCGGATGGTTGACGCGGTAAACGAAGAAGCCGACGAAGGGCGAGGCCGCGGCAACAAGCAGGGCCGACGGCAGGTGCCGGACGAGCGAGAAAACGAGCCAGCCGAGGCCGAAGGCGAAAAGCCATTTGGCCGCCAGGTACTTCACATCCCACGCCCATGCGGCCCCGTCTGCGGCGATCGCGAGAAAGTGAAGCGGATCCCCGAACATCGACTGGCCTTGTCCGAGCAGAGGCGTGCCGGTCGAATCGTAGCGGTTCCAGACCGGCAGCTCACGGTCGCGCAGCAGGGCCCTGTGCTGGATTGCGGAGTAGGGCACCGACTGCCAGATGATCGCGCCCACGTCGGATCCCCTGACATCGACCGGGTTCGGATCCCGGTAGCCAGGGAGCGTGGGATCGCCGTCGTACAGGAGGGGGGCGCCGTATTGGGGGGAGACGTAACTGCGTCCGAAAAAGATGACGGGATAGGAGCTCGCCGCCACGGCCGCCGCTGCCGCGGCCATGAGCGCGAGTCCCGGCCGGGCGGCAAACCACCGGCCGGCGCTCCCCCATCCCCGGCGCAACGCGCCGGAAAAACGGAATGCGGCGGCCGCGAGCAAACACGCGGCGAAAACCGCCGCTGCGCGTTCGGCATCCTGTGCCGCGATCCTTCCCCACGACCTCCGGAACTGGAGGGGCGGGCCGAAGTCGACCGAGAGCTGGGGATCGCCGCCGCCGGGGGTCACCACGATTTCGAGGCTGCCACCGCCCTGCCGCAGGGATTGGATCTGGTTGGCCGCCTTGAACGCCGAGAGGGCAAGGGTGCGCACCCGCCTTCCGTCCGGGTCCACGACGCACGGATCGGCCAGGGTGACGATGCCGTCGCGATCTATCGGATCGAAGCGAATGGCGCGGATCACATCGCCCGGCATGGGCAGGCGGTACCTCCGCGGAGCCGCCCCCTCGGGCAGCGGCAGCGTGCTCGAATCATCCTCGACGATGCCGTTGCCCCGGTCGAAATACACCTGCACGCGCCCGGATTTCGTGGATGCGAGCGTGACCTCGAGGGCGAATCCCTGCGACTGCCTGCGAGCCGCGGGGAGGAACGGGACGACGACGGCGACGCTGAAAAGGGCCAGGACCGCCAGCAGGGGCAGGGCGCGGTATCTCATGAGCGCAGGGAAAGGCGCCACGCCGCGCACCAGAGGACAATCCCCAGGCCCGCTGCGATTTCGGCGAGGAGCAGCCCATTCTTCACGGACTTCCACGCCAAGTGCGAAAGCGCCCCCATTTCGGAGGGCTCGTTGAACGCCAGCCAGTGCTCCTGGCCGTCTTCGCGCGCGACAACGACAAAGGGCCGGTCGGGAGCCCGGACGTAGGCCGAGCGCCACGAGTTCCCCGGCGTCCTGTCGGGCACGACGGAAGCCAGAGTCCGGCCGCTTGAGGGATCCTTGAGTTCGAGCGACGTTCCGTCTGCCGCGGGATGCCCGGCGAGCTCGAACTTGAGCCAGCCTCCCTTTGGCCGGGGCAGCGGCAGGCTTTCCCATGAGGCCGCCCCGCCCCGGCCGTAGGAACCCCAGAAGACAGAGTTTGAGAGCGGCGGGCATTCGGGCGGCAGGCCGGGCGCCGGCTCGGTTGCGCGGGACGGTGCCTGCGCCGCCTCGTATCGCCGCGAATCATACCGGACGAACCCGCCGGAGGCGGGGCCGGCAAGGGACAGGGGAGCGCGGACGCTGACGGGGAGGGCGGCGCGCAGAGAGGGAACCCGGAGGCGCTTGAGAAACGACTCCGTTCCCGGGTAGGGAATCTCGTTGTGGCGCAAATAGGCCTCGTCCCCCGTGGCGAGGTAGCTGCGGACATTCGCCACGCAGTAGAAATGGTAGCTTCCCTGGTCTGGCAGTTCGTGCCGCAGGATTCTCTTGAGCTGGTCGTCCGATCCCACGACCACGACGGCGAGCCAGGCGAGGGCGACAAAAGCGCGAGCGCAGAGCGCCGCGGGATTGGACCTCCCATGCCGCGCCAGCCAGCCCAGGCAGAGTGCATTGACGGCGGTGCCGAAGGCAAGCGTATCGATGTAGCGGGAAGCGGGCGGATTGCCGTCGACGCCCCTGAGGTAGGCGGTCGCCAGCAGCTGGAGAATCACCCATGCGCCGAGTCCCATGAGGACGAGGCCGGCCGTCCGGCCGTCTCCCCCTCTTGCCGCCAGGTTCCGGCGGGTCAGGAGATACCAGGGAAGCCAGAGGATCGCGCAGAGCCAGCTGTTGGCGATCTTGCGGGCGGGCCATTCCAGGCTCTGGAGAAGCGTTGCGGTAAACTCGCCGATCGAATGCGCCTTCATCGATTCATGATACGGAACCGCGACCCGGGTCAGGCAGCCGATCGCAACGAGGACCGCTGCGAGCAGAAGGGTCGGTGCGGCGGAGGACAGCGACAGCTCGCGGCGAACGAGGAGGAGGAGGGTCAATCCGAGGACTATCGCCGCCGCGAGGAAACCGGAGGCCATGCTGACCATGGCCAGCGCCATGCACGCGGCGCCCAGCCACCACCGGCGCGACCAGGGGCGGGCGGCCGGCAAGCACGCGATGGCGCCGAAGGACAGGCCGATGAGGAAGAACTGCTGGGAATTGAATCCGGCGATGACGTTGTGCCAGGCGAAACGGCAGGCCGTAGAGCGCCGCCAGCAGGACCCAGAGCGGCGCGTGCCACCGGCGGTCGAGGAAGCCTATGCCGAAGAGAAAGATGCCGACGGCGATCAGACCCGGCACGGCGGCGTTTACGGCGGCCTCGAGCCGCTGGTCCCATTGGCCGTTGGCGGCGGTGAGGCCGAGATTGACGAGCTTTAGTCAGCACGACCCGGTGCTCGTTTTGGGGAATGAACAGCGCCCCGAATGTGAGGTGGCCCTGATACCAGGGCGCCAGCAGCATGGTGCCCTCGGCGTCCCACTGGTCCCACTCCGGCAAGTCGATGGTGTAACGATCGACGATGGCCCAACGGGCTCCGAGGACAAAGGCGAACAGGCAGGCGATCAGCCCGAGGCGGACGGCTCGGCTCTTGTCCATCGGCGATCAGCGGGCCCGGGCGCGCGTTTCTTCTTTTTCTTTCACGGCAAACGCTTAAGCATACCCGGCGCATTAATTCCATCTTTTATGGTCCCGTTTTCCCATTCCACGCGGCGCGATGAGGTGCTTCTTCAATCTTAACGAGAGCGCCCCTCATTTCTGGAATTACGGGGAGATGCTCAAGGTGGCGATCCTGTCCCTGCGCCGGCACACGTCCATGGAACCGGTGGTCGTCTACGACGGCGGGGACAACTACCTCTCCCGCTGGATCGTCGGCTATGGAGTCGCAGCTGATCCATCACCGTTGCCTGCTGTATCCCGAACTCGAAAAGCTGGCCTCCACCACGGGAGATCCGTCCCGCATAACCCACGGCGCAGGAATATTGCTGAAAGCCGACCTGGCCGACATTTGCGCGGAGCGAGGGTGGGGCGGCGAGCGGATTCTCTTCTGCGATTGCGACGTCATGTTCCAGGCCGATCCCGCGAACGACTGGCCGGCGCTGGACGGTGCGTGCTTCGCGGTCGGGCCGGAGGACGTTCCAGGCGCTCCCGAGCGCTTCAACACGGGCGTCATGCTGATCGATGTCCCGGCCATGCTGCCGCGCGCCGGGCCGTTCCGGCGGTTTCTGGCGGAGATTCTGCCGGAGGCGGCAAAGATTAGCTGGGACCAGCACGCCTACCGGCTTTTCTTCCGGCCGGAGGAATGGAGGCCGCTTCGGGCCGAACTGAATTGGAAGCCCTACTGGGGCCTCAACCCGGCGGCCCGGATCGTTCATTTCCACGGGCCGAAGCCCTGGATGCGCGCCGACATCGCGTCCGGCCGGATCGACGCGGCCCATGCGCCGCTGGCCGTGCCCTCGTTCTTCGAATGGTGCGCCCGCTGGGACGCCTTCTTCGCCGAAAACGTGCGCTGACTACAGCTGGAAGCCCGCCTCGGTCGCGTCCTTCTTGAACATCTTCACCGTGTCCAGGGACATGGCGTCGAGCCCGACCCCGATCAGCTTGGCCGCCTTCCCCAGAATGTCGTGGGGGACGGTGATGATCGCGCAACCGGCCTCCTCCGCCTGGAAGATATTGAGGACTTCCCGCGTGCTGGCCCAGAGCAGTTCCGCCTTGGGGTGGCCCTCCAGGATCCGCAGGCAGTTGCGCATGATCGGCATGGGATCGACGCCCGTGTCGGCGATGCGGCCCGCGAAGACCGAGATGATCGAGGGCACATCCGGGTTGAGGACCGCGGCCACGCCGCGCACCTGCTCCTCGGTGAAGAGTGCCGTGATGTTCAGCTTGACCCCCTGTTTCGCGAGATCCCCGATCAGGGGAAGGGACGATTCGCCGCGGGAATTCGTGATCGGGATCTTCGTGTAGACGTTCTTCGCCCAGGAGGAGATCTTCAGGCCCTGCCGCTTCATCTCGGGGAACTCGTCCGTGAACACCTCGAAGGAAATCGGCTTCACGGTGACGCTCTTCAGGATGTCGTGGGCAAACGCCTCGTAGTCGTGGATGCCCGCCTTCTTCATGAGGGACGGGTTTGTCGTCAGGCCCTTGATGTACGGCTTGGCGTTGAGCTCGAGGATGCCGGCCTTGTCGGCCCCGTCGGCGTAAAGCTGAATCTTGAGTTCGTTGAGGGATTTCATTCAGGAATGTTTCTTCGGATCGGGCATAGATGGTGGTCCCTCGCTTTGCGCAAGTTGAAACGCGCCCGTCACTCGATTGTTCCAAGGATCGCGTCGACGGCTGCGCCGAACGACTTGACGGTGAAGTCCGGCGGGGCGGGAAGCTCCTCGGCATAGCCAAAATCGATGAGGACGGTGCGCACGCCCGCCCGCCTGCCGCATTCGACGTCGCGCCAGCGGTCCCCCACCATCCAGGACCGGGCGAGGTCCAGGTTCAGGGCGGCGGCGGCGTCCAGGAGCATTCCCGGCTCGGGCTTGCGCCGGCGGGCCGGCTCCCTTCCGGAATCGTAGGAGACCTCGATCCTGTCGATTTCGGGCACGAGCAGAAGCAGGCGCTCGTGCATCGCCTCGACGACGGAGCGGGGCAGGGTGCCGCGGCCCACGTCCGGCTGGTTCGTGGCGACGACCAGGACGAAGCCGGCGGCCTTGAGCCTGCGGCAGCCGCCGGGCACGTCGGCAAACAGCCGGAAGTCATCCGGCCCGGCGGGCGGATACGGCTTTCCGCCGCGGATCACCTGCTCGTTCAGCGTGCCATCGCGGTCGAGAAAGACGGCGGGCCGTCCTACTTCTGCGCGACCGATTCCCATTTGGTCTGGTTCACCTTCAAGTCCGGGTGCGAGACGAACAGATGCCAGACGACCGCCTGGAAGGCCTCGGAATGGGGCGTCACGTTGTTCGGGTTCACGGTCGGCACGATCACGCGCGCGTCGGCCACCTTCGCCGTGTATCCGCCGTCCTTGCCGACGATGCCGATGACGCGGGCCCCGACCGCCTTCGCCAGCTGGAGGGCCGAGACGAGGTTCGGCGAGACGTTCTTCTCGACGTTGCCGCCGCCCACCGACAGGACGAGGATGCAGTCCCTCGCGCCGAGGCGGCTTCCCCTCAGCCATTCGACGAACACGCTCGCCCATCCCTCGTCGTTCGTCCGTGCGGTCAGTTCGGATACATTGTCCGTGGGCGCGTAGGCCTCGATCCCGGCGATCTTGCGGAAATCGTTCACGGCGTGCGAGGCGTTGGCCGCGCTGCCGCCGACGCCGAGGATGAACAGGCGCCCGCCGCGCTCGCGCACGGCGCGCAGCTCGGCCACGCATTTTTCGCAGTCGGCCGCGTCGAGCTTCGAGACGATTTCGGCGGTTTCCCTGAGGTGTTGTTCGGCGTAGGGCATGAAGATGTCAGTCAGTGGAATATCCCGCGCGGTGGCAAGGCCTCACGGCGTCCGCAGCTTCCGGTCGAGCTCGGCCAGCCCCGCGGGCGAGCCGATCTCGTAAAACCGCTCGGTGAGCTCGTAACCGGCGAGTTCCCCCTGCGCGAGAAGGGCCTTCTGCACCTCGGCCAGGTCGACGGGTTCGTCCCGCGGGAAGCCCGCGAAGGCGTCCGGCCGGAAGAGCCCGAGGCCGTAGTCGATGTGCCGCATCGCGGGGTCCCGGACCTTCTTGTCGTAAAGGCGTATCCGCCCGTCCTCGAACCAGACGTTGCTCGTGTCGAACCTTCCCTCGTTTCTGAAGACGGTCATCAGCCCCTTCCTGCCGCTTCCGATGAAGAAATCCCCGACTGCCCGGTAATCGACCGGCAGGTAGCTGTCGCCGTAGAGGACGTAGAAGGCCCCGCCCAGTTTCGGCAGCGCCTTGATGAGGGCCCCGCCGGTGCCGAGGAGCTTCGGCCCGTCGAACGCGTAGTCGATCTTCACGCCCCACCTGGCCCCGTCGCCGTAGCGCTCGACGATCATCTCTCCCAGGTGGCCCACGCAGAGGACGAGGCGGGTGAGTCCCGCCTGGCGCAGCAGCCGGATCTGGTGGGTGAAGAAAGGCTCGCCCGCGACCTCGATCAGGAGCTTCGGCACGTGTTCCGTCACCGGCCGCAGCCGGGTCGCCAGGCCGCCCGCGAGGATGGCCACCGGCAGGTCCGAGGCTTCGGTCGGCTGCGTCATTTAGCCTGCTAGCTCTGCGCCACGACCTTGCTCCCCTCGAAATCGAACCGGAAGCGGACCTCCTGGAGGCCCTTTTCCCGCATGGCATGCCGCAGCTTCCGCCTGTCGCCGGCGTAAAACATCAGGAATCCGCCGCCTCCGGCCCCGATCAGCTTTCCCCCCAGGGCGCCGTTCGCCATCGCGTAGTCGTACCACTCGTCGATGCAGGCATTGCTCATGCCCGCACTGCGCGCCTTCTTGCGCCGCCAGTGGACGTCCATCAGCCGCCCGAACTCATCGAGATTGCCGGTCTCGAGCGCACTCGAGCGACTTGTACCCGAGTTCCTTCGTGAAGTGCAGGTTGTCGAGCATTGCCTGGTCGCTCTGCCTTGAGCGGTCGTTCTGGTCCTTCAGGATCGCCGAGGCGCTGCGCGAGTAGCCGGTGAAGAAAAGGAGCAGGTTGTCCTCCAGCTCGAAGAGCGTCTCCTCCGAGATCCGCGCGGGCCGGTATTCGACCCGGCCGTCGCGGTGGAAAGTGAATGCCGTTATGCCGCCCACTGCCGCGATGTACTGGTCCTGCTTGCCGATCGGCTCGCCGAGCCGGTCGATCTCGATCGAGCAGGCCTGCTCGGCCAGCTCGGCGGGGGAAATCGGATCCTTCCTGTAGGCATGGAGCGCCTTCAGAAGCGCCGTCGTGAAGCTGCCCGACGAACCCAGGCCGGTCCCGCCGGGGATGTCCGCCATCGACGTGAGCTCGATCTGGGGATCGGTGACGCCGGTGAGTTTCAGCGCCTCGCGAACGATCGGGTGCTCGATGTGGTCCACGTCCGTGACGCGTTCAAGCTTCGAATACTTGACGATTATCTCCCGCTGGAATGTGCGGTGGTGCGTGATGTAGACGTACTTGTCGATCGCCGCGGCGACCAGGAAGCCGCCGAATTCCCGGTAATAGGATGCGAGGTCGGTGCCGCCTCCGCCGAGGGAGACGCGCAGGGGGGAGCGCGTGATGATCATGGCCGCACGTCCTTCCTGTAGATCGTTTCGACGACATCGAGCACGCGAATCGCCTCGGCAAGGCCCGGCACGGGTTCCCGCCCGAGCCGGATGTCGTCCAGGAATTCCTGCATTTCGAGCCTCCACGAGTCATCGCCGCGCGGATACTCCCAGATCGTCGTCTCCGGAGGCCCCATTTCGGGGAGCATCCGGTAATGGGCCAGCCGCTCCACGCCGTAGCTTCCGCCGAGCCCGTCGACTGCCAGCTTGCCGTCGCGACCGTAGATCTCGAACGAAAAGAGATTCTTCCATTCCGTGCAGCTGGCGTGGAGCCAGGCCGTCTGGCCCGCCGCCGTCCTCAGGCAGAGGAAGGCGTTGTCGTCGACCTTCATGTCCCAGAAGAGAGTGTCCGCGTGGCCTTCAACACCGGCGAACTGCCCGAGAAACCAGCCCGCGAGGTCGATCAGGTGCACACCCTGGTCGATGAGTTCGCCGCCGCCGGAAAGGGCCGGGTCCGCCCGCCACTCCCTGTCGTAGCCTTTGCGCCCGCCGTGGCCGTAGCGGCCCCTCACGAACATCAGTTTCCCTAGCGCTCCCGCCGCCACGAGTTCGTGCGCCTTCTGCAGGGCCGGGTGATACCGGTGGTTGTAGCTGACCCGGACGAGCGCTCCGTTCCTCTTCGCCTCGCCCTGCAGTTCGCGGAGCTGCCCGGCCCTCAGCGCGCCGGGCTTTTCGATCAGGACATGCCGGCCCGCGCGCACCGCCTCGAGCGCCGCGGGGGCGAGGGCTGCATTGGGCGTGGAGACAATGACGGCGCCGACCGCCTTGTCGGCCAGGACGGCCGCCAGGTCCCCCGTGGTCCGGCAGCCGGGGACGGCGCCCGCCAGCTCCGCCGCACGCGACGCGTCGGGGTCGCAGGCGTAGCGGAGCAAGGCGCCGGGGATCTTGCCCAGGGCGGCGGCCCGCTTCTTGCCGATGAGGCCGCAACCGATCTGGGCAAATTGTAATTGCGATTGTTCGGCTTGATTCATTCGGTCTTGGGCAATGAGCAAACGCTTGCTTCCCAGTCGTCAGACGCAAGTCAGGTTTTTACGATTTTTTACAGTCGGCGGTGTGGCCTTCATCGTGAATATCGGCAGTTTCGCCCTGTTCAAGTTCATGCTCCCGCCGAACGTCGTTTTCACCCTGGCGCTTGTTCTGTCGGTCGCGACGCATTACTCGCTCAACCGTTTCTGGGCCCTGCCGAGCACGAGGTCCGACAAGATCCGCCAGGCGATCGAATACCTGTGCACGACCTGCGTCAGCTACCTCATAAGCTTCTCGGCGTTCAAGCTGTTCAACTCCGTGCTCGGCATCGGCCTCGGCTGGTCGCAGGCGCTGTCGGTGCCGCCCGCCACGATCTTCGTCTTCTTCGTCCTTAATTACTGGGTGTTTCACCACCGGGGGCAAGTGCCTCCTGCGCCTAAGTCCCTTTCTTGACCCGATCTTCCGGGACAATCCTGCGAAGCGTGTAAAGATCGCTTCCGGCCAGCTCGCTCTTTTTTCGGCCGAGGCCCGGCCATGGGTCCCATTGCGCGCTGAAGAGTCGCCCGCTGATTCCGTCGCTTTCCGGCGAAAGGAGCCATTCGACGAGAGCGAGCGCCTTTTCCAATGACTGGCCGCCATGGGCCTTTTGCATTAACGCAGCATTGTACTCGGCCTCGCCGGCCACCCGGGGTCCGCGAGCAATGATCTCGTCCGTGAGGCGGGTATTGATCGCCCCGGGAGCGACCGCGTTGATGTCGAGCGGCCGGGCCCTTTCCTCCTCCGCGATCGTTTCCGCCAGCCGGACGATCCCCGTTTTTGCGACGCCATAGGCTGAGAAGTTCGGCCGGGGCTTTGTCGCGCCGCCTCCCGAAAAACAGACGATCTTTCCCCGGCGGGGGGAGCGCTCCAGGAGGGCATGAAACGCGCGGATCGCGTGAAATGCGCCCTCGAGATTGGCCCGCACGGTGGCGTCCCAGCGCCCGGGATCGGCGGTCACCGTCCGTCCGACCTCTCCCTGGGTCCCGGCGCAGGCGACGAGCCCGTCCGCGAACTTCCATTCGGCGCCGATTTCGGCCGCGGCGCGCTCGACCTGGGCCCAGTCCGAAACGTCGCACACTGTACCGCGAAATGCCCCGCCGATTCGCGCCGCAAACCCCGATTGATCGGAACGGGCGAGGCCCCAGACTTGGTGGCCCCCCGCCAGCAGGCGTTCAGCCAGCGCCCGGCCGATGCCGGTCGAACTGCCGGTGAGAATAAGCTTCATGCAAAAGTTGCCATTATGGGTTGGGATGGCTTCCAGGCACTACACCATCTGGCTGGACGAAAGCACGTACATCGTGGTCGATTTTCAAAGTATCCAGGGCGAAATCGTCGCTTTTGTCGTCAGGCTGACCCATATTCGCGAAGGAGTCGATATTGACGTGGCTCGTTACGACACTTCGCATGGACGGCCGCACCGCGACTTGGTGTCGCCAACAGGCCGGCTGCGGGAAAAGTTCTGGCTGGAGGAATTGAACTTCAAAAACGCGTTGAATTTCGCCATCAATGACTTCAAACAAAACCATGAAGCGTACGTCCGAGCCCAAAGTAAAGTACGGCATCCTCAAGATTGACCGGCGCCGCTTGAAGGGTCTGCCTCGCACGATCCCCGAGATTGAGGCATGGATAGTCAAAATGGGGGGGCATAAGACTACACGCGCGGAAAAGGCCCGATTGAAGCGATTTGGCCTTTGGGGTATGCCTAAGGAATGAGAGGCGCGGGAAGGCGCGCGTCGTAAACCCAGCGGTTGGCTTCGAGCCATCGGAGCGTCTTCACGATGCCCTGCTCGATCGTGAGCTTCGGCTTCCAGCCCGTGGCTGCGATCCTTTTCGTGTCGAGGAATATGAAGGGATTGTCACCGATCCAGCCGCGGTCGCCTCCGGTGTGCTCCATCTCGGGCGCGAGGCCGAGCGCATTGCAGATCGCCCGCACGCTGTCGTCCACCTGGACGAACTCGGGCGTCCCGAGGTTGTATACTTGCGTGTGTTGCGGCGCATCCTTCGCCGTGCCCATTCGTATGACATGCAGGATCGCATCGATGCAGTCCTGGACATAAAGGTAGCTTTTCTTCTGCTTCCCATCGCCGAGGATCCGCAGCCGGCCGGGGTGGTCCAGGAGCTGCTGATAGAAATCGAAAATGTGCCCGTGCGTGTAGCGCTCGCCCAGGATCGAGACGAATCGGAAGACGTAGCTCTCGAGGCCGAAACCCTCACCGTACGCGGCAATCATTCCCTCTCCCGCGACCTTCGATGCTCCGTAAAGGGACGTCTGCACGGGAAACGGGGCGTCCTCGGGCGTGGGAATCACGGCGGCCTCGCCGTATACGGAGCCCGTGGAGGAAAAGGCGAGCCGCCTGATCCCGTTCGCCCGCGCACCCTCAAGCACGTTGAAGGTGGCGACCGTGTTCTGCTCAAGGTCCTTGCGCGGATGTTCGATACCGAAGCGCACGTCCGCATTGGCCGCCAGGTGGAACACGATGTCGCAGCCCCGCATAGCCGCCGTGAGCGAAGGCGCATCCAGGTTGTCGCCCCGGATCAGCGTGAACAGGGGACTCCGCAGCGCGCCTTCGAGGAAGCGCTCCCGCCCGGTCGAGAAATTGTCCCATCCGATGACGGCGACGCCGTCGCCGAGCAGGCGGTCGACCAGATTTGATCCGATGAATCCGGCCGCGCCGGTGACGAAAGCCTTTTGCATGCTGGAGAACGGGAAGGAAGCGCGGAAAGCCGGCACAGGGAAAGAGAAATTATTTGGCCTCCGGGAAACTTTGCGGATTGATTCGGGCACCGCGAGACAATGGCATTGTCCAACGATGCGGTCCCCGCGACCCTCGCACACTACATGAATTCCTCCTCATCCCTTTCCAGAACAGCCTTCCCCAAGGGCGCAAGGCGCTGCCTTTGCGGTCTCTTGGCCCTGGCGGGCGCGTTGAGCGCTTCGGCACAGGCAGTCTATTCCTCTCCATATGTGATTAGCACGCTTGCGGGAGCCGGCTTTGTCTATTCCGGATATTTGGATGGGACAGGCACTGCGGCCCAATTCAATTCGCCCTATGGGGTGGCCGTTGACTCAGGCGGAAATGTCTATGTGGCGGACAGTGCAAACTTCGTCATTCGCAAGATCACTTCCGGTGGGGTCGTGACGACGCTGGCGGGGCATGCCGGGGTGTCCGGCACCGCGGACGGAACGGGCACGGCGGCGCAGTTTGGGTCGATTCGGGGAATCGCCTCGGATGGATCCGGGAATCTTTACGTAACGGACACCACGTACGGAACGGTCCGGAAGGTCGTGATTGCCTCCGGCTCGGTCAGTACTTTTGTGCCGGCTTCCGCGGGGCTAAGCCAGCCTATCGGAGTTGCCGTGGATACCTCCTCCGGCAACGTCTACATTGCAGACTCCGGAAACTATGTCGTCCGAAAGGTCACGTCAGGCGGGTCTGTCAGCATCCTTGCGGGCTCCGTCGGCAACTCCGGAGGGACAGACGGCACCGGGAGCGGTGCGCGGTTCTCGTATCCGACGGGCGTTGGGGTTGGCAGCGGAGGCAACGTGTACGTGGCCGATTTTCAGGGCAACACTGTTCGCAAGATCACCTCCGCCGGTGCGGTGACGACGTTCGCTGGCGTATTCGGCGATTCCGGCGTTGTGGACGGCCCTGTTTCGTGGGCTGTCCTGAACCACCCGTATGGAATCGCAATCGATTCGGCCGGCGATATTTTCATGACGGATAACGCGAATCTCGTCCGGGAAATCTCTGCGGCTGGAACGGTGAGCACTCTGGCGGGCCAGCAAGGTGTATTCGGCTCCCTCAACGGGACCGGCGCCAATGCATGGTTCAACTCGCCGACGGGAATCGCAACAAATTCCTCAGGAACAGTTATTTATGTTTCTGACACGATTAACAACATGATTCGCATGGGCATTCCTTACAACACGGCCCAGCCACCCCAGATCCAATACCAACCCCAGGGTGTTTCAACGATCCCGGGAGGGTCGGTGATCCTTCAGGTCACCGTTTCCGGAGTTGGCCTTTCGTACCAGTGGAGATTGAACGGCAGCAATCTATCCGATGGAGGCAATGTTTCCGGTTCGCTAAACAATACGCTCACCATAACAAACATAACAACTAATCAGGCAGGAAGTTACACCGTCGTTGTGACCAATTCCTCCGGCTCGGTGACGTCGAACCCTGCGGTCGTGACCGTTTCCGGCGGCGGCTCGCCGCCCGCCATCACGACCCAGCCGGCGTCCCAGTCCGTGAACGCCGGGGCGAGCCCGACCCTGAGCGTCGCCGCCACGAACGCGACGGGTTATCAGTGGCAGCTGAACGGAACCAATATTTCGGGCGCGACCAACTCCACGCTCGCACTGTCCAACATCGGCACGACCCAGAGGGGAAACTACACGGTTGTCGTCTCCAACGTCTACGGCTCGTTGACCTCAAACGTTGCGAGCGTCCTGGTCGCCGCCAACTCATTCCTATTCAATATCTCCACCTATGGCTATGTGGGTTCCGGCACCGGCCAGGACCTGGATGCGGGATTCTTCATCTATGGATCGGGCACCAAGAATATCCTGGTCGTTGGCGAGGGTCCGAGTCTGGCGTTGCCCGCCTATGGTGGCAACGCCGCGTATTCCGGCCTGGCCCTCTCTGCACCGGAGCTGACTTTCGACGGGGTATACCCCGCCCCGACCGCAATTCTCGGGACAAATGCGGCCTGGGGCGGCGGACAGACCCTGATCAATGCGTTCAAGGCGGTTTACGCTCCTGTGTTTGCGTCCAATTCCAGCGACACGGCGATCACCGAGCCCGTTGCGGTAAACGGATCCAACGGTTACACGGCGGATGTGACGATCAATAGTGGCGGCGCCGGGCTTGCGCTTGTCGAGGTGGACGACGTCGATTCGTTCACGGCCCTTCCCGCGATCGCGCCGAGCTCATACCTGGCCAACATCTCGACTCGCGGGTATGTCGGAGCGAGTGGCGGATCGGGCAGCGGAACCAGCATCAGCCACTATGAATATCTGGACGCCGGATTCACGATCTTTGGCAGCACCTCTCAAACCCTGCTGATCCGTGCGGTCGGCCCCTCGCTGAACGGCGCTCCGGCCCCGACCCTGGCCAAGCCCAAGCTGACCCTGTACGATATTTCCGGAAACGTCATTGCGAGCAACACCGGATGGGGAACCGCCCCGGTCCCGGGCAATTCAAATGTTGCGGCGGGGATCCAGCCGGCGACTGCCGCAATAATCGCCAGTGTCTACGCCACGTCCTTAACCGCGGGCTCCAACGACTGCGCCATGGTGGTCACCCTGCCGTCCGGCACCAGCGGGCAGGGAGCGTATACCGCCGAGGTGACAAGCGCCGACAACACTTCCGCAGGCGTCGCCCTGGTGGAAGTTTACAACGTGCCGTGATCCAGTCTAGTGTATCATAAATACCTGTACAGTTCCGCGCCTTGCCCAGGGCCAAGGGCGGCCGGAAATGGATAGGTTTTTGTGAGACACTAGACTAGCC
>CAVVGS010000015.1:0-523330 GCA_963747795.1 uncultured Verrucomicrobiae bacterium | reverse complement strand
TGGATGGCGCCATGCTGACTCAGCCGATTCCCATCCTGTCCACCAACAATCCCAAGGACCCCATCGCGTGGCGGCAATGGCACCACTGGAACAGAGCCGAGAACCTGGCCACGGTCACCCTGCCTCAAGGGAAGCATGTCCTGACCTTGCATGTGGTGGAGCAAGGGAACATGAATTTCGACTATCTCGAGTTCAAGCGCAAGTAGCCGTCCTTATGACCCAACCTGATGGGCCACCGAGATCGCGTGTTTCAAACGGTCCCAGCTCGGTGTCGGCTTCCACCGTGCAGTCGGCGCCGAGGATGAACGGACGCGGGGTGTTCTTCACTACCTTCCGGATTTCAGCTTCAACCTGCGCGGGCGTTCCCGTAGCGATGATGCCGTGGCGGTCCATGCCCCCCATGAACGGCCGTTTAAACAGCTTCGTAATCTCCTGCGCGGAAATCTGGCGGCCGGAGAGCTTCACGTTGCAGTTGACGACGTGGCCGGGATAGTCGTAAACGGCGTCGTAGTTGGCGTAGGGCGCCACGTAATCGCAGACGTGGAGGATGTTGAACGGGCAGGCGGTCGCGATTTCCTTCATCGAGACAAGGTCGAAGGGCTTCACGTATTTGCTGAAGATGGCGGGGTTGCTGAAGCGCTTCGCTTCGGACCCCTGGGTGGAGGTGTAGAACCCGTCGACGCCCTCTTTGATGCAGGCACGCACGAACAGGAGTTGGCTTTCGGTGAGGATTTCGAGGCCCTTCTTAACCGCTTCCGGGTTCTCCTCCAGGTGCTGCAGAAGCACGGGCGCGGTGGCGCAGTGGCCGGCGCACATGAATGGCGAATAGAGCGTCATCAGGATGAGCGAGTTCTTCTTCTCGGCCTTGACCAGTTCCCGGACGGTCTGGAGGAGCGGTTCGTAGAAGTCGAGCCTGGCGAGCTTGAGCTTCGACCAGTCGGCCGGTTTCTGCAGGAACTCCTGGCGCGAGTATGTTTGCTCGAACTGGATTTTGAGGAAATCCATGTCGGTGTGGTGGAAAAACTCCAGGTGGCGTTTGGCGGCGGCGGAACCAGTCTTGTAATCGTTGCCGAAGTGGAGGAAGAAAGCGGCGGGGGTGTAGTTGGGGGCGTCCCTGGCCGGCGAGCCACCCGAGCATGCGCTCCCGTTTGTTGACTGGGGCGGGAGCGGCGAAGGCGGTGCGGGTCAGGGCCGCGGCAGCGGAGAGACTGAGGAACGTTCGGCGGTTCATGTATGTAGGATACAGGGTGCCGGGGGCAGGCGGGGGAGCGAGATCCGCGCGCGGGTCACGGCAGGCCGGCCGCCCGGCGACGGTTTACAGCACCACACGTTCGTCGCCCTCGCGGCGGGTGATGCGCTCGCGATCCAGGTATTCCAGCAGCGGGATGGCGTACTTGCGCGAGATGCCGGTCCACTCCTTGAACGTGCCCACGTTGAAGCGCGCCGGCTTGCGCGCCGCCAGCATGCGCCGCAGCTCGTCGATGGCGGAGTGGTGAAAGACCAGATCGTCGTTGATGCGCACCAGCCGCTTCTCGCGCAGCAGAATCTGCAAGCAGCGAGCGCGCGCGCGCCGGCTCCACGCCCGATTTCGCCAGCACCTCGCGCCACCGCGGGCGCCGCCAGCCCCGCCTGCTGGAAGGCGCGTTCGATGGCCGCGCGCGCCTGCTGCTTCGTCCTCCTTGAGCACCAGCGTGTGGCCGCGCAACCGCACCGTTTCGCCTTCGGCCACGATCTCGCCGGCGGCGTCCGCCAGCAGGGCGTCCAGCAGGAATGGCGGCGCGCGGCAGCGCGGGTGCGCAGGTCCTGCTTGGCGATGCCCGGCAGCAACGGATTCTGCGCGGTGAAACTCGCGCACCGCGTCGCACCATCTGCTCGCGCGCCGCCTGGAACCAGGCGCGGTCCACGTACCAGGGCTGCGGCTGCGGAATGGTCGACCAGGGCGCGCGCGCCGCGGCCGCTCGCGATTTCGGCCTCCATCAATCCGGTGCGCGCCACCAGGTCCGGCCATGCCCATGCCGAAGGGCGGCTTCGCGCACCAGCAGCGCGATGCGCTCGGCCGCGTCCGCGGATGCCAGCACGTCCAGCCGCGCGGCGACATGCGTCGCCCTTGACGGTACGTGCGCTCGCCGACGTCCACCACCACGCCGCCGCCGATGGTCACCACCGGCGAGAACATGCGGATGATGAAGCGGTCGCCGGGCAACAGCAGCGCCGCATCGCGCAGCACCAGCCGCGCGTAGGCCGCGCCGCCCGGCTGCGAGCGCCGCGGCGCCTTCCAGCAGCCGCACCTGCGGCTTCGATCTCCGCCGTGCCCGCAATGGAAATGCACCGGCGCGCGATGCTTCAGCGGCTTGGCCGAGGGCAGCAAGCTGCAGCCGGCAATCCACCTGCGTCACGGCGCGGAACACGTCCCGGCTCGGAGAGCACATCGCCGCGCGCCAGTTCGCGCCGGCTCGATGTCGGCCAGGTTCACCGCGGTGCGCTGGCCGGCCACGGCGCGCTCCGGCTGGCGCGCCGTGCACCTGGACGCCGCGCACGCGCAGCCGCCGCCCGCGCGGGGTAGAGCTCCACCTCCTGCTCCCTGGCGACCGATGCCCGAAACCAGCGTGCCGGTGGCCACCGTGCCGAAGCCTTTCACCGTGAAGACGCGGTCGATGGGCAGGCGGAAATGGCCGGCCGCGTCCTTCTCCGGCGCGCGCCGGCGGCCACGCGCGCCAGCTGCCTGCCGCAGTTCCTCGAGCCCGGCGCCGGTGACCGAGCTGACCGGCACCACGGGCGCGCCTTCCAGGAACGAGCCGGCCACCAGCTCCTCCACCTCGAGCCGCACCAGCGCCGAGAATGTCGGCATCCACCAGGTCGGCCTTGGTCAGCGCGACCACGCCGCGCGGAATCCCCAGCAGCCGGCAGATATCGAAGTGCTCGCGGGTCTGCGGCTTGATGGATTCGTCGGCCGCGATGACGAACAGCACCAGGTCGATGCCGCCCACGCCGGCCAGCATGTTCTTGACGAAGCGCTCGTGGCCGGGCACGTCCACGAAGCCCAGCCGCAGGTCGGGCGTCAGTTGCAGGTGGGCGAAGCCCAGGTCGATGGTGATGCCGCGGCGCTTCTCTTCCTCCAGGCGGTCGGCGTCGATGCCGGTCAGCGCCTTGACCAGCGCGGTCTTGCCGTGATCGATGTGGCCGGCGGTGCCGACGATGATGTGCTTCATGGCGCTGGTTCCATGGTAGCCGGGCGCGCCAGCGGGCGCGTGCTCTACCGCGTTTTCAACTGCTCCGGCAGCACCGCGTAGCCTTCGGGCGGCGGGAAGAGCGAGAGCAGCAGCTCCAGGCGGCGGCGCAGATAGCGGCTGGGCATCTGGCGCGGGCCGGTCTCCACGTCGATGTCGCAGCAGGTGCCGTGCAGGTACAGCGTCAGGGTGTCCTCGAAGGCCTGGCGGGCGTATTCGCGGAAGAGCTTGGTTTCCTTGCGCACGTTGGTCTGGCGGCGCAGCAGCGCCTGCTTGAGGTGCCAGCTCTTTTCGTCCACCTCGCCGTGGACTTCGGCGCTCAGCTCCTCGCGGATGGTGCGGTAGAAGCGCTCCTGCACGTCGCGCGGACCAGTGGCTCCGCCAGCAGCGCCGGCCAGCGCGTTGTAGAACTGGTAGTGATAGTCGGCCACCTCGATATCCTTGATGCCCAACGCCAGCACCGTCATGCCGTCCGGACTCGCGGCGCGAGCAGGGGATCTGGCGGGCTTCCGCGGGCCGCTCGAAGGTCACCGCGTCGCCCTCCTTGCCGTTGCCCTTTTCGAGGTAGGGCGCCAGGATGATGCCCATTGGCGGCAGCAGCGGCTGACGATGGCCGGGGAGATGGCGGCGATGGGGTCGTTGAGGTACTGCCGCAGATCGTCTTCCGCCATGGGCAGGGTGGAGAAGTACGAGAACTTGCTGGTGAGCGGAATCATCTCGCCGCGGAAGCGCGCGGCCAGCTCTTCCACGGTCGTTTTGGGCTGTTCTGCTTCTGTGGACATCCGCGTGGTCCGATTGTAACAGGGCGGCACGCTAAACTCGTAAGTTGGATGCGCCGGAAAATCCTGGTTTCGGCGGGCGAAGCCTCGGGCGACCTCTACGCCTCGCTGGTGGTGGACGAACTGCGGCGCGCGCTGGCCGGACGCCGAGTTCTTCGGCTGCACCGGGCCGCGCCTGCGGGCCGCGGGCGTGCGCACCGTGGTGGATGCGGCCAGCCTGGCGGTAGTGGGGCTGCTGGAAGTGGTGGCGCACATCCCGCGGATCTACGGCGAGTACCGCAAGCTGCTGGCGGCGGCGCGCGACGGAACGGCCGGATCTGGCCATCCTCACGGATTCGCCGGATTTTCACCTGCGGGTGGCGCGCCAGCTGCACCGGCAGGGCATTCCGGTGGTCTACCTGGTGGCGCCGCAGGCGTGGGCCTGGCGCAAAGGACGGCTCAAGGCGATGCGCCGAACCCTGCGGCAGCCTGCTGTGCATCTTTCCCTTTGAAGAGGATTTCTTCCGCGCGAGGGCGTGCGGGCCACCTACATCGGCCACCCGCTGGCCGGGCTGGTGCGCGCCATCGCTCAGCCGCGAGGAGTTTTTTCGGAAACACGGACTGGCCGCGGGCCGTCCATTAGATAGCGGTGCTGCCGGGAAGCCGCCGCGGCGAAGCCGCGCGCCATCTGCCCGCGCTTGTTGGACGCCGTGGAGCGGCTCTACCGGGAGCAGGCGGTGAATCTGGTCCTGCCGGCCTCGGCCACCACCGGGGCCGCTTTTTTTCGGGAGCGCATGGCGGGCTCGCCGATGCGGGTGATTGAAGGGGAAAGCTGGGACGCCATGGCGCACGCCGACCTGGCGCTGGCCGCCAGCGGGACGGTGACCGTGGAAGCGGCGCTGTTGGGAACGCCCATGGTGACGTTTTACAAGGTGACGCCGCCGAGCTGGCTGGCGGGAAAGCTGCTGGTGCGGGTGCCGTTTTATTCGATGGTGAACCTGATCGCCGGGCGCGCGGTGGTCCCCGAGCTGATGCAGAGCCGGATGACCGGCGAGAACGCTGGCCGCGCGAGGCGCGGCGCCTGCTGGCGGACGCCGGCGCGCGCGCGGAAATGCAGGCCGGGCTGGCCGAAGTCCGGGCACGGCTCTCCGGCGCGAGCGGACGCGCCGCGGCGCGCCGCCGCCATCATTCAAGAAATTCTGGAAGGACAAGTCGCTCATGTTTCGTAGATCTCCGTATCGCGTTGCCGCGGCCGCTTGCGGCCGGCCTGGTGCTGGCCGTGGCCGCCGCCGCGCCCGCCCAGGAGCGCCGCTCGCCGCATCGACGTCGAGCAGTACACCATCGACGCCGAAATCTCGCCCGCCACGCAATCCCTCGCGGCCAAGGCCGACGGTGCGCTTCACGCCGCTCGACGACAACGTCACCTCGGCCGCCTTCGAGCTGAACAACGCGCTCAACGTCTCGCGCGTGGTGGACGCCAAGGGCAAGCAGATTCCCGCCTCGCGCAACCAGCAGGATTCCACCGTGCGGCTGAGCTTCGAGCAGCCGCTGCCCAAGGGCCAGCCGGTCACCGTCGACGTTCATCTACGACGGCCGGCTGACGGGGCAGGAAGACTCGCCGGTCTACGGCATCAAGTTCGCGGCCATCCATCCCGATTTCGCGTACCTGCTGTACCCGGCGCGCTGGTTCCCGGTGAGCGGCTACACCACCGACCGCTTCGCCGCCGATGTGCACATCACCGTGCCCGCCGGGTACACCGTGCTGGGCAGCGGCATCGACTCGCGCCAGGCGGCCGGCGACAAGAACGTCTACGAGTTCCAGTTCGAGCACCCGTCGTTTCCCGGCAGCATCGCGGTGGTGAAGGGCGATCCGGCGTCAAGGTGCCGTCGGAGGGCGTCACCACTACGCTCTATTTCCGCGGCGACGAGAAGCGGACATGGCGCAGGCCGTACGGCGAGGAAATCGGCAAGATGATGTCCTACTTCACGGGCGACCTTCGGCCTGCCGCCCTACGCCAACCTGACGGTGGTGGAGACCGAAGAGCGGCGCGCCCAACGGCTATGCCGCGCCCGGCCTGATCTTCCTGGCGCCGCGCGGCATCGGCAGGCAGGTGAGCGCCAAGCTGCTGGCCAACCAGATTTCGCGGCAGTGGTGGGAGGAGCTGGTTTCGCCGACCACGCGCAATCACCTGTGGCTGACCAACGGCCTGGCGGCTTATTCCGAACTGCTGTGGACGGAGCACGACCAGCGGCACCGGCGCCATGGAATCGCAGTTCCGCGACGTGATGGTGGAGGCGCTGACCGTGGACAACGTGCCCGATCATCCAATCGGCGCGCCTGGAGGATTATTCGCCGGAGTTGTGGGCGCTGACCGGCAGCAAAGGCGCGGCCGTGCTGCACATGCTGCGCTACGTGATGGGCGACGACAAGTTCTTCGCAGACGCTGAAGGCGTTCGCCCAGCAGTACAGCCTGGAAATCGGTCGACCACCGACGATTTCCGCAAGGTGGCGGAGGACGTTTCCGGCAGGACCTGGGCTACTTCTTCATCCAGTGGATCGAATCGAGCGGCGCGCCCGAATTCAAGCTGGAATACACCATTTTCCGCACGCAGAAGGGCTTCCGCGTGATGGGCAAGATCGCGCAGGACCTGGACACGTTCCGCATGCCGGTGGACCTGAAGATCGAGACCGAAGGCAATCCGGAGGAGAAGCGCGTGGAAGTGGTGGGCACGTCCTCGGAGTTCTCGCGTGGACACGTTCGGCAAGCCCAAGAACGTGGTCATCGACCCGGACAACCGCGTGCTGCGCTACAGCAACCAAGTGCGCGTGGCGGTGGCCATCCGCCGCGGCGAGCAGTTCGCCGAGCTGAGCGAATTCGCCGATGCGCTGAAGGAATACCAGAAGGCGCTGGAGACCAACCGCAACAGCTCGCTGGCGCACTACCGCATCGCCGAGGTGTTCTTCCTCCAGAACAACTACCAGTCGGCCGCCAACGAGTTCCGCGAGGCGCTGAACGGCGACCTGGAGCCCAAGTGGACCGAAGTCTGGTCGCACATCAACCTGGGCAAGATCTTCGATATCACCGGGCCAGCGCGACCGCGCGGTGAACGAGTACAACCTGGCCATGCGGACCAAGGACAACACGCAGGGCGCGCAGGAAGAAGCGGCCAAGTATCTGAAGACGCCGTACGAGAGGCAGCGGCGGGCCGAGCCGTAGAATCTCCGAAGATTATATTGTGGGTGGCGGCACTTCCGTCTTAGACACAACGTCGGAAGAAGTAGCCGCCGATAAACGCAGATTAACGCCGATAAGACCCTCGTTTTCAATCGGCGTTCATCGGCGGCTTTCATTCTTTCACGGCTTCTGAGTGATCGGTCATGACTTATGACGCGAAGCTCAGGGACAGGACACGATCGGCAACCGCTCTCTTACGTTCGCGGCTCCGCAAAACCAAGCAACTCGAACCGAGCCGCGAACGTAAGAGAGCGGTTGCCGGCGCGATGATACACGTCGCAATTTCGGACGCACACCACTAGGTTGACGGCCTCCCGGCGGCCACGGCACTGCATCACAACCTCAGCGGGGTGGCGTCTGGACGAGGCGCAACGCGCGCAATTCACGCTCCTCAAAGCGGAATTGGGGCGAGAGCAGATCCTCAACCGAGTAGGAGGCCTTGCCGACGCCGCACGAGCCGTGGCGGGCGGTGTTGGCGAAGACGTGGTACAGTTCGTGGGCCAGCACACGCCCCATGGCGCGTCCGAAGGTCGCCTCGCGGTCCTTCCGGGGCACCGAGAGCAGGCCTTTCTGGACGAAGGCGCGTATCCTGTCGCAATCCACGTCGCTGAAGGGCAGGATCACGCCGTCGCTGACGTGGGTCCATCCCAGCGCGGTGGAGTGCGTCAGGGAAGCTGCCAGCCCGCCGATTTCGCACCTGCCCTTGAAATTCACCACGGCCAGGTCCCGGGCCGCTTCGTTGCCGCGCACGCCCGTTAAATCCCGCCAGGCGAACTCCAGGCCCAAGGGTGTCATGATGGATTCCAGCTCCCCGTGAAGCGCATCCAGAAGGGGTTGCGAGGGAGCGCCTTCAAACTGGGCGTACAACAGAATTGGGGCGCCTGACGACGCGTCCCATTGTTGGCCGGATGCTGGCAGAAACCCGAGCGCCAAGCCCAGGAACAGCAGTTTCACCTATGGGAACCTGAAAAACTGTAATCAAACTGAAAAACTGTAATCAACTATACAGCCGGAGGCCGTCCGCGGTCCAGCACTAATTCGGGATGCTCATGAACCAGGCGGTTGGCCGTGTGGCACGCAAAGCAGACCGGCGAACTGGCGGCCAGGGTCTCCTGCAACTCCTCGGCCGGAACCCGGCTCCATTCCACGGAAACCCCGTCCGCGCGCAGCAGCGCCGGCTTGGCGCCGGCAAATTCGATTTCACCGAAGGGCCGTCCGCAGGCAGCGCAGGCCTTCCCCCGGTACCACTCGATGAGGATGTTGCGAACCAGGCAGTCCTCCGGAGAGGCTTCCACTTGCGCCAGGCATGCCTGGCCGCAGCCGGCGCGCTCCGGCCAGCGGGAGCAGGCAGATAGCCGCAGTTGCGGCGATTTGGAGAAGGCCGTGGCGGCGGCATGGGCGGCATCCACCACCACGCCGGCCGGCTTATGGGTTTCGGGACAGGCAACTACGCGGCGCCCCCGGAATTTCAGCCAGGCGCCCGCCACGCGCCAACCCGCGATGGCTGCCAGCACCAGCGCAACCGCGGCGATCAAAGCGGTCTGAACCGGCATACTTGCCTCCGAACCAAAGGAGCGAGCAAGGCGTGGGCCAATCGCGTAAGCGATTGACGCATATATCCTTTTTGCGGCGTACCGACGCGCCGCGGAAGGCTGGAAGCGGTCAAAAGCGGCTGGAGAGCCACATTGCCTGGGTGGTATGCCCCTGCCCGGCAACTCTCGTCATCCGCAGCGGCGTCTACTCAAAGGTGAAGATCCGCCTTCTGCCGGCCGTTCCTTTTCTGCTTTTGGGCGCGCTCGCCTCCGTTTCCGGCGACTACATCTCGGCCAGGCAGAAGTTCGATCTGATCGAAGGTGAACGCCTGAAGCCCGGCTCCCGGCTGGACCTGAGCGCCAGCGAACTGACCGCCTATGCCGAGCGTGGAGGCGCCGCCGGGCGTGCGCAATCCCAGAATCCAGTTGGTATCGCCGGAGGTGGCCACCGGGACCGCCCTCATCGATTTCGGCAAACTGGAGCGCGCCCAGGGCTATCAGCCCGGTTGGCTGATGTCGAGGCTGCTGGATGGCGAGCGGCCGGTGAGCGTGACCGCGCGCATTCAGTCCGCCGCCGGACGCGCCAGGGTGGATGTCCAGCGAGTGGAGATTGCCGGCCTCGAGGTGGATGGCCGGACCCTCGACTTCCTCATCCGGAACTTCCTGCTGGCCCTGTACCCGGATGCGGCGGTAGGCCGCCCCTTCGATCTGGGCCACCGCATCGAGAAACTCGACGTGCAGCCGAAAGGAGTGGGGGTGATCGTTGCGCGGTACAGGCTTCCTCGGGCGTTAGCGCGACTCGGCCGCCGGGATCGGGGCCTTCACAAGCCGCTCTGCATCTTCCGTCGCGATCAGAAACGCCAGCTCCAGCGACTGTTCGTAGTTCAGACGCGGATCGACCTCCGATTCGTAGGCGCGCGCCAGGTCCGCTCGCTCGGGCCGCGCGCGCCGCCGATGCACTCGGTGACGTTCTCGCCGGTCAGCTCGATGTGGACGCCGCCCAGCTTCTGGCCCATGGCGCGGTGGATGTCGAAAGCCTGCTCCACCTCCGAACAGATGTCCTCGAAGTGGCGCGTCTTCGACGCCGCCGGCGGTCAAGCTGCGTGTTGCCGTGCATGGGGTCGCAGATCCACACCGCGCTGCGCCGCCTTCGGCGCGCACGGCCTCGATCAGCCGCGGCAGCTCGTCGGCGATCCGGCCGGCGCCGAAGCGGTGGATCAGCGTCAGGCGGCCCGGCGTCCGCCGCGGATCGAGCATATCCAGCCACCGCGCCACCTGCTCGCGCGTGGCGCCGGGCGCCCACCTTCACGCCCACGGGGTTCTCGATGCCGCGCAGGTACTCGATGTGCGCGCCCTCCGGGTGGTTGGTGCGCAGCCCGCCCACGGGAAGTGCGTCGCGAGGTTGAACCAGCCGGGGCGGCGCGGCACGCGGCGGGTCTGCGCCTCCTCGTACCCCAGGTGCAGCGCTTCGTGGGCGGTGAAGAAATCGATGCGGTCGGTCTCGCCCGCGCGCACGCCCAGCACGTTCTCCATGAAGCGCAGCGCATCGCCGATGGTCGCCACCATGCGGTGGTACTCGTCGGCCAGCGGCGAGTGCTCGCACCCAGTCCAGGTCGAAGTACTCGGGATGGTGCAGGTCGGCGAAGCCGCCCTTGACCAGGGCGCGGATGAAATTCAGGGTCAGGCCGGCGCGTTCGTAGCCGCGCAGCAGCAGCTGCGGATCGGGCGTGCGCGCGGCGGCGGTGAACTCCGGCGCGGTTGATCATGTCGCCGCGGTAGGAGGGCAGCGCGCACGCCGTCGCGCGTCTCGCAGATCGGCCGAGCGCGGCTTGGCGTACTGGCCGGCGAAGCGGCCCATGCGGGTCACCGGCCGCTGCGCGCCCCACCACCAGCACCAGGCTCATCTGCGAGCAGCACCTTGAGCATGTTGGCGATGCGGGGGGAAGTGCAGTCGTCGAAGCGCTCGGCGCAATCGCCGCCCTGCAGCACGAACCGCTCGCCGTCGGCGGCCTCGGCCAGCTGCTGGCGCAGCAGCACGATCTCCCAACTGGTGACCAGCGGCGGCAGGCGGCGCAGTTCCGCGAGCGCCGCGCTCGAGACGCCGCGGCATCGGGATACTCGGGCTGTTGCAGGGCGGAGCAGCCGCGCCAGGAATCCGGCGTCCAGGCGGCGCGATGGGTTGGCGATTGCGGAGCCACGAAGTTCCACCGTAGCACGGGCCAAGAGGGCGGAAGGCGGCGCGGGCTACGGACGGGCCGGCGAGCCGAGGCCGCACTTCCCGCTGTATCGGCGCGCCTTGGTCTTGCCGCCCCCCCCTACCCCACCATCACCAGTCTGACATCCATCACATTGGTATTCGTCGGCCCCGTGATCACCAAATCCCCCAGCGCCTCGAAGTACCGGTAGGAATTGTTCTCGTCCAGGTAGCGCAGCGCCTCGGGCTTGCGGCCCAGCGTGTCGCCCATCGGCGATCGCGCCGGCCGCGTCGGTGGGGCCGTCGCTGCCGTCCGTGCCGGCGCTGAAGACCACCACGTTCTGGCAGTCCGGCGATATCCAGGGCGGCGGCCAGCACGAATTCCTGGTTTCGGCCGCCCAGCCCGTCGCCCTTGATGGTGACGGTGGTCTCGCCGCCGGTGACGATGCAGGCCGGCGGCTTGATCGGCTGCCCCGATTGGACCATCTCGCTGGCGATGGCGGCGTGCATGCGCGCGATCTCGCGAGTTTCGCCCTGAATCTCGCTCGAAAGCACCAGCGTGCGGAAGCCCATTTCGCGGGCGCGGTGTGGCGGCGGCGTCCAGGGCCAGGCGTTGCAGCTTCCACCACCGTGTTGCGGACGCGTTTGAACATCGGGTCGCGCGGGCTTGGGCGTCTCGGGAATCTCGCCGGCTACGCCGCGCTCCAGGCGTTCTTTGCACCGACGCCGGCACGCGTCCGAAAATGCCGTAGCGTTCCAGAATCGCCACGGCGCCAGCGAAAGTGGAGGCGTCCGGCGCGGTCGGCCCGGAGCCGATCACGTCCAGGTCGTCGCCGATCACGTCGGAGAGCAGTAGCGATTCCACGGTCGGCCGGAGAGGCCAGGCGCGCCAGTTGCCCGCCCTTGATGCGCGAAATGTGCTTGCGAATGGCGTTGATCTCGTGGATGTTGGCGCCGCAGGCCAGCAGCAGCTTGGTGGGCCGTCCGGCACCAGCGGGCAGGGAGCGTATACCGCCGAGGTGACAAGCGCCGACAACACTTCCGCAGGCGTCGCCCTGGTGGAAGTTTACAACGTGCCGTGATCCAGTCTAGTGTATCATAAATACCTGTACAGTTCCGCGCCTTGCCCAGGGCCAAGGGCGG
Source organism: uncultured Verrucomicrobiae bacterium (assembly GCA_963747795.1). Lineage (GTDB taxonomy): Bacteria > Verrucomicrobiota > Verrucomicrobiia > Opitutales > Opitutaceae > Palsa-1447. Next base: position 511,240 of record CAVVGS010000015.1, on the reverse strand, counting down.
CCGGAAATGGATAGGTTTTTGTGAGACACTAGACTAGATGCCGACGGCGTCGAAGAATTCGTTGCAGGCCCGGCGCGCGGCGGCGGCTCGCGAACGCAGAGTCGAGTCGCTTGGCGAGGTGGCCGACCGGAGCAGGGCATCCAGTCCATCCGGGGCGGCCGCCGGATCAAGGGAAGGATATCCGAATTCTTCCGCTGCGCCCTGCAGTTTTTCATTGGTCGCAATGACGACCGCGCGGGAACCGGCCCAGGCGCCGGCGAGAGTCGCATGGTACCGCGAGGTAACCAGCCATTCGCCGCTCGGCCACCCTTCGAGGACCTGCGCCAAGACCGGGCACGAATCGTCGGCCAGCCTGAGGTCCCAGCGGGAGCGGTCCCTCTCGGGCAGGCGCTGGAAGAGGTCGCGCTCGGCCCCGGGCAGGGCGCGGGCCTCCTGCGCGAGCCAGATCCGCTCCCGGGCTGGCAGGCGGTCGAGCGCCGAGAGCGCGGCGCCCATCGCTGGCCAGCCCGCGTAGTCGAAATTGAGGACGGCGGTCAGCCGGCCCGCGGCGGCGGGCGGCGGGCGATGGGCCTCGAAGAAAAGGTGAGCCAGGTCGGCGGCGGCCCGCACGCGTCCGGAGGCACCCGTGGCGGCTAGCTCCGCGGCGGTGGCTGCGTCGCGGGTCCAGATCGCCTGGGCGCCATCCGCCGCTGCGCGCAGCCCGGGGTCGGCGCGTCCCGCCGGGTCCTGGGCGCCGACGCCGAGAAAATACATGGGTTTTCCCGCGGCCCCGCACCAGCGGCGCTCAAAGGCCAGATGGTCGGCGAACCACGGAGAGACCGCGGCCTGCCACGGGGAGCCCCCCAGCCCGAGCCACGCATCACAGTTTTCGATACAGATGCGCCGGTTCGCCTCGTCATACGGCAGCCAGTTCACCGCGGGAAATCGGCGTGTCAGCGGCTCGGGGGCGTGGGGCACGCAGCAGGTCAGCTTTGCGGCACGGGCTCCCAGGGCCCCGAGGAAGCCGGCCAGCATGAAATCATCGCCGAGATTTCCGGCGCCGTAGAAATGATGGCCGAGATGGACCGTTTTCAACCCCTCAGTACGCGAAAGTGACCTGTATGTCGCCCCGGTCGTGGCGCGGCTGAGCAAAGGTCGTTTTGAGGATCTGCCAGCCATAATTGGCCGACAGGCTGAAATTGCTGGAGAGATTGGCGCGGACTCCGGCGCCCGCGCTCATGATCTTGTCCAGGGGCTGCATCACGGCGTAGGGATGCTTGACCGACACATGGGCGCAGTCCCAAAACAGGAGCGGGCGGCTCTCCAGAGGCCGGGCTTTCTTCGGGAGCACCGGCACGTGCCAGCTCCAGAGGGGGCCCCTGAGTTCCTGGTTCACCACCCAGCCCTGGTCGCCCGAAAAGATGCGCTCGTCGTAGCCGCGGACCGTAGCCGCGCCGCCCACGGTAAGTTCCTCGCTGCCCTGCAGATTTGTGCTCGAAAGCTGGAGCTGCCCCCGCGAGATCCACTGGAAGTCGGCCGGCAGGGCGGTCACCCGCTGGGCGATCAAGCCGCCGTAAACATAGCGCGCAGCGCGTCCCGAGTTCGCGGTGCCGAATTCATCGTCCGTGTTGCGCGAATTGAAGTGGCCCGGGCTGAAATTGACGTTGGCGGCGAAGGTCCACGAGCCGTGCGAATCCGGATGGACGGCCGTCACGCCGCCTGTCAGCTGTGCCACGTCGTAGGTGCTCACCGGCGTTACATAGCCAAAGAATTCCAAGTTGGTGTTGACCTGCTTGTAGTCGAATCCGCCCGACAGCTCGAGCGACCATTGGCCAAGCTTGAACGGAGCGACATACTTCAAGTCGACGACCTCGTTGTGGCCATCTTCGTTGAAGCCCTGGATGCCGAAAAGGCTGCTCGGCCTGACCACGAAATAGTCCGCGTCAAACACGAGATAGTTCCGCCAGGGGAGGGGAACCCGATAATCGAGCGTATGGACCTGGAAGTCGTGACTTTGATCCGTCGTCGTGAACTGATAGGTGGCCTGGTGGTCGAGGCCCCAAAGGTTGCCGAACTGGATGGAGCCGGTGTAGTGGTTTTCGCCGAGGATGGCGACTCCGCTGTCGTCGTACGAGGCGGAGACCCGGATCGGCGGGTGCTCCTGGACCGCCACGTCGAGTTCCGCGACGCCCGGGCCCTTGCCCACGGTGTTGATCATGACGTTCAACTGGCGGAACGGATTCTTGTTTGCCCAGTCGATGGCTGCCTCCAGGGAGGAAACCTGAACTTCGTCGCCGGGCTTTACGCCGAGCTCGCTCGCGAGCAGCCGGCTGCTGAACCAGCGGTTACCCTTGAAGACAAGCTGGTTGTAGCGTCCGATGATCACCGCGATCCGCAGTTCGCCGCGCGCGAGGTCCTCGACGGGCACCGGCACGTCGACGAGCAGGCGGTCGTGGGCGCTGGCATAGGCGACCAGGTCCTTCTTGAGCCCCTCGATGAGCGCGGGCGTGATGGGCCGGCCGATGTAGGGCGCTGCGAAGCGGGCGAATTCGCTCGTGGCGAACAGAGGGGAGTGCTCGGCGACGACGGCCCCGGCGCCCTCCGGCAGGCGGACCGCAGCGGCAGCGGATGGTGTATCAACAATTACGATACGATGGAGCGGATAATTCCCGACGACGACCGCCAGCCGCAATTCGCCACCGGTGATGGATTGGTCGGGGATCTGCACGGCGGCGAGAATGGCCCCGTGGCTGTGCGCGCAGGCCGTGAAGGCGGCGACAAGGGCGGCGAGCGCCGTGTCGGTGATCGGACGGCCGAACAAGGGGGTGACGAGCGAGGCGAATTCCTGATTGGAGACGATGGCGGCGAGGCCGGGCACGTCGTCGATGACCACCTGGCCCGCCCCGGGGCCGGCCTTCAGGGCGGCGGCTTTCTCCGGGCTGTCGCTGACCAGAAGGCGCGAGAGATTGTAGCGCCCCAGGACAACGACAATCCGGAGCGCTCCCTGCGAAATATTCTGCTCCGGGACCGTCACGTAAACGAGTTGCTGACCGTGCCGCCTGACGTATTCGGTGATGTCATTCACCAGGCGGTTCACCAGATCGGCCGTCACGACCTCGCCGATGCGAGGATCAATGATCTTGTGGAATTCTTGGGTAAGCAGGAAAGGCACATCCGCGACAAAGAGCTTCTCCCCGCCGGCCGGAGGTGTGAGACCCGCGACCTTCGCCTCGGAATCTGCGATAAGAACCCATTTGAGCCGGAATGAAGACTTGCCGCCCTTTGGGTCCTCGGCTGCGAGGCAGCGAAGCCGAAACGCGCCTGTGAGCGCAAGGCATGCCATGGCAAGGAGTAGGATATGACGGTGCAAAGACATGAAGATAAGATAACTTGAGAGTGCCGGTTTCGTGACAGGGTGCAAGTATTAGGCGGCGGGGCAACTAAGCTATACACTCAACATGCGCAGCCAGTTCCGCTACTTTCGTCCCGAGGAAGTTCCCGTCATCAAGCCATTGCTCGCCAACTTCAAACGCTTCCGCCTCCCCGTCGATCGCTGCGTCGATCTCCCGGTCAAAATCGTTGACCGGCAGACCAAATCATGGCGGACCGGCCCCGAAACAATGCCTGAATGCCGCTCAAGAACCCGGCACCCTAAACTAAGACAAGGCGCTTGAAGTGCGACCGCTGCCTTGTCAATATGTTCAAAGTCCCGCGCCTTCGGCAACTCAGCTTCTGCCATGGAAATCCTGTAAAACGCGAAACTCGAATTTGTTTAAAATTGTGCTTGCCAACCCGTCACGTCTATTCCTTGCTTGTGTTCTAAATGGCGTATTTCATCTAGCCATCTCATAATAAGTACCATAACTAACGACCATGAAGCATCACCTAATTTCCAGCCAATCGTGGAAGAAACTTCTGCTTCCAGTTTTGGTTGCCGGCTCCGTGTTGGCGCTGCCTGTCAGCACCTGGGCCACGCTACCCAACACTGGCAGTGGTAATCTATCCGTGATCTTCGGTTCGGCCACCTATCCAGCGCTTGGCAACGCCCAGACGGGCGCGCTGAATATCACCGCCGGCGCCAACAACACCGTCTTGGGATGGGTCAATTTTTCAGATGGCACGCCCGCTGGCGGAAATCTGGCGACCGGCGACATAATCAATTACATCCTTCCATCGTCCACGTCCTCGATCCTCAACCAAGTGACTGGCGGCGTGGCGAGCACCTTCAACGGTGGCACGATTGCGTCCACCGGCAAAGTCTACCTTCTGAATACCGCGGGCATCGTGCTCAATTCGGGTGTGACCATCAATGCTGCGGCATTCTATGGCAGCACGGTTCCGGAAACCCTATCGTACTTCGAAACGAACGGTAACCTCCAGGTGTTTACCGCCACGCCCCCGGCCAACAGCACGGTCGGCAATGTCACCGTGGACGCCGGCGTCCAGCTCTCGACCATCGGCGGCGGTGGCACGATCGGCTTTGCTGGCAACAATGTCACTGTCGCCGGCGGCACCGCCGCCGGTACTGTGGTCGGCAATCTCTACCTGGAATCCCAGGGTGGCACGATCAACATCGCGACTGGCACAGGCGGGCTGACCGTCGGCAGCGCGAGCGCAGGCGGCAACCTGAACGTCATCAGCAACGGCGGCAACGTCAACCTGGCCGTCGGGTCAAACACCACGATCTTTGGCACGGCGACAATCAACACTGTGGGTGCGAGCGGAAACGGCAACGTCGCAGACAATACTACAACCCTATTCTCCGCGACAACTGCCGGGACAACTTCCACCATCAATGCGGGCACCGGCTCCACCGGCGGCACAGTCGTTTTCAATAATGACGGCGTCACCGGCGCGGTCGACTTTGCCAGCATCGGTGTCATCGGAAAGAACGTAAGCATCGTCGACACGACAGCCCACACTATCGCCCTCGGAACCTCGACCATCAACGGCACGCTGGCGGTATCCTCGACTGGCGGCAGCATCAGCAACACCGGAGCGGTCGCAGCCACAGGCAATATCACGCTTACAGCAAATGCCGCCGGGAAAACGATCGCCTTCAGCACATCGGGCAATGTGGGCTTTGGCGCGATTAGCTCAAGTGGCGCTGCGAACACGGTGACCATTACAGGCACGGGCAACCTCACCTTCGCCAATGCCGTCACCTCTCCGACGGTTTCCATCACGACCACGGGCGGAACCTATGGCGGGGCGGGAACGATCACAGCCTCGACCAGCGCAACGCTATCGGCGAGCGGCAATGTCAACCTGGCCAGCGTCGTTTCGCCAAAACTTAGCGTAACATCCACGGGCGGGACGATCAGTCAGCAGGCGGCTACAGCGATCACGGCAAACACGGCGGCAACCTTTAATGCGCCCCTGATCAACATCGCCAACACGGGCAATGACATCACTTCCGTGGTGTTGCTCGGAGGAGCCAACGGCACGGCCGCAGCGCCCAATGTGTTCGATGACAATGCGACGACCGCCGGCGTGCTGACGCTCAAGACCGGCACGAATATCACCGGGCCGCTGACCGTCACGATGGATGCCGCCGGGAACGGTGGCATCGCCCTTGGCAGTGCGACCGCTGCTGATGCTCTGAGCTTTGGCTCGACACTTGCCCTGACGGCCGCCGGAACGGGTGCAATTACCAGCCCCGGCGCTTTGAATGTCACCGTCCTTGGGGCTGTGACGGCCAACACGACGAACCAGCCGATCACAATCGGCGCCGCCGCCGCTGCAAACAACTCAAGCTTTGGCCAGATAGGTGGCAACTCCGGCACCGCCGCTTTCAGCATAAATGAGGCAGCGGCGACAAATCTTGGCGCGATCACAACTACCGGTGCTCTCACGGTCGTTTCTGGTGGCAACATAGTTAACACCGGTGGCAGCGCCTCCGTAGTCAATGCAGGTGGCGGCGTGGCTCTTTCGGCCGGGACGGTTGCGGCTCCGGCGAGCGTCCAGATCGGATCAAGTTCTTCCAGTGCGACAATCACTGGAACGGTCACCCTCAATATCGCAAGCGGTTTGACGCTCTATGATGCGCCGCCGGCGCCGGCGGATTGACGGTTGCAACCGGAGCGAACACGGTCGGTTCGGAAGCTATCTGGGTTACCAATAACAACGCCCTTACAGTCAATGGCACATCCGGCTTTGGTACACTTAGCTTCAATGTGAAGAACGGATCCGTGTCGGTGACTGACCCGACGAGCATCATTCTGACAAACTTGGTCGATCCCACCGCCAATGCGGCTGCGATTGGCGTGACTGCAACCGCCGGCTCTATCACGCTCGGCTCGGGAGTTGCTCTCAATGGATCGGGCACCACGACCCTGACGGCCACCGGCACAGGCGGAAGCGTCGCCGATACGGCCAATAGCCCGATCAATATATTCGGGCCCCTTAGCGTCAGTTCAAAGGGCATCGCGATCAGTAACAACACGGCGAACAGCGTCGGCCAGGTGACGCTTGCGAGCTCCGGCAGCATTAACTACTCGGAAGGCTCCACGGTTAATCTCGGCAGCATCACGGCAAGCGGCGCTTCCGGTACCGTCACCATCAGCTCCAACACGGGCAGCATCATCCAGGGAGCCGGCGCGACCGCGATCACGATTCCTGCGGGCTATACCGCCGCTAATTTCACGGCCCCGCTCGGCGTGACACTGAATCTGGCCGGGGGCAACGCCATCAATAAGAGCGCTGTGGTTTCGATCACGGCGAACGGCACCGCCGGCAATTCGAGCATAATCAACAACCAGCAGACCGTGCTTGGCAACGTTACCGTCACCAACGGCACGTTCTCGGCTAGCACGCTTGCCAGCGGCGGCTCGATCACTCAGGCGGCTTCAACCAGCATCTTCGAGTACGGCGCGGCGACTTTCACGACGCAGGGCGCTGTGGTCACCCTCGCCAATTCAGGCAATAATTTTGGCGGGATCACAATCGACACGACCAACGCCGGAGGCGCGGCGACCGGTGCGGCTGCCTCGGTCCGCGAGGCGGGAACGAACAACTACCTCTCGGTTAAGACGGGAACCGCTGCCACGAGCTCCTTCACAGCAGTCGACGATAATTCGAACATCATCGAGACCGCCAATCTGGGCATAATCGCGGGCGGCGGCGCGAGCTTCACAGCGAAAGCCGGCAGCATCACGCTGAACGCGACGGGCAACAACTTCAGTGCCCAGCCCATCCTGTTGGTCACCGCTCCGGGAACGGGTGCTGCGGCCGTCACTGACGCGAACGGCGCGTTGGTTCTGGCCGATGGCACGAATGTCGGCGGGAACCTGACGGCGACCGAGACGGGCGCCAATGGCACCATCTCGGACAATGGCGCCTCGTCGACCATCACCGTTGGCGGCACGCTCGCGCTTATGGCGCCGACGGCTGGCACAGGCTCCGTGACCTTTAGCGGCTCGAACAGCACCTTCGGCGCACTCGAAGTGCAGGCCGGGAGTGGCGCAAGCTCTCTCCTGGACAACGGCCCGCTAGTACTCGTCCCGGGTTCACGCCTGACCGGCGCTGGCAGCAGTCTCTCGCTGACTTCGGGCGGCAACATAACGACCAGTGGAACCGGTGGCAGCAATTTTGCCGGCTCGGTCAAGCTCATTGCCTCCGGGAGCATCGTCATCACGAACTCGTTCTATGTCGGGGCCGGTCTCACGGTGGACGCGATCGCCGGCCCGACGAATCTGTCCTTCCTCAGCAAGACAGGGGACCTGAACAGCATCGCGGTCGTGAATGCAGGCAGCACGAGCAATTACACGGGCCCGAGTCCGTAATTTGATTTAGTAGAATATACGCCACGAAGGGGCGGCCGATTGCGGCCGCCCCTTTTTTTTATTGCAGGATCAGTCGTAATATGAACGAAATAAGAAGGTGCTGAGTGCGGCCAGTTTCGGCCGGTGCGATCCATGGCCGATCTACCTTCGCTTGTCTTGGCGTTTGCTTTCCGTTTGGATTCTTTACATCACCATGAAGACCTCCCTGATTTCCGGTCCTGAGCGGACGAGCCTTGTGCGCTCCGCTCTGCTCGCCAGCCTTCTCCTGGCACTGCCTCTTTCCACTCACGCAAGCCTGCCCAACACCGGCGCGTCCAATCTCTCGGTTGTGGTGGGTTCGGCGACCTATCCGGCTCTGGGCAACGGGACAACGGGCACGCTGACCATCTCCGCCTCAACCGCCGCGACAGTATTGGGCTGGGGCAATTTTTCTGACGGCACGGGGCCCGGCGGAGCGCTCGGTGTGGGCGACACGATCACTTTTTCGCTTCCGAGCAGCGCTTCGGCAATCCTGAACCAGGTCTCCGGTGGAGTGGCGACGACGATCAACGGTGCGATCTCCTCGAGCGGAAAAGTGTTCATCCTGAATCCGGCGGGTATCACCTTGGGGGCCACTTCGTCGGTGAATGCGGCCGGGTTTTATGCAAGCACGGTTCCTGAGACATTCACTTATTTCGGCCAAAACGGCAACCTGCAGGTATTCACGTCCACTCCTCCAGCGACCCCTACGACCGGCCCGGTGGCTGTGAAAGCGGGTGCGCTGCTCGCGACATCAGGGGGAACCGGCACGATCGGGCTGGCGGGGGCGACGGTGACGGTTGACGGTCTTTCGACTGCGGTGACGGGCAATCTCTATGTCGAAACCCAGGCTCCCGCGGTCAACCCCACGACGACGGTGATTCTGGGCAACACAGCGGCGGCGACGACGATCGGAGCGGTGGGCGCTGGCGGCAACCTGACGATCGTGACAAACGGCGGCAGCGTGAATCTGGCCCAGTCGGCAAACGTGACCATAACGGGAGCTGCGACGATCAACACCTCCAGCGGGGCATTCAACGGCAACATCGCCACGTCCAATCTGTTTTCCGCCACGACAGCCGGAACATTGTCTACGATCAATGCCGGCACGGGCGCGACCGGGGGAACGGTGAATCTCTCCGACGCTGACTTTGCCAGCATCGGAGTCACCGGCCACAATGTGACCATTTCCGATCCGAACGCGGACACGGTCACTATCGCGGCCTCCACCATCAATAACACCCTGTCGGTCACCTCGGCTGGTGGCGGCATTAACACGACGGGCGCCGTCTCGGCTACGGGCAACGTCAGCCTGACCGCCAATACGGCGGGGAAGACGATTGTTTTCAACACATCGGGCAACGTCGGCTTTGGCGCAATCAATTCGACGGGAGCCGGCAACAGCGTGACAATCACGGGCACGGGCAACCTTAACTTTACGGCTGCCGTCACATCTCCGACCGTCTCAATAACGACCACGGGCGGGACCTACACGGACGCCGGCGTCGCCGCTTCGACCAAGGCCACAATCAGCGCCTCGGGCAATGTGAGCCTTGGAACTGAGGCAACGCTGAACCCATCGGTCAGCGTGACCTCGACCGGCGGATCGATAATTCAAACGGGCGCCCTAAATATCACGGCCGGCACATTTACCGCGCCGACAATCACCCTCACTTCGGCCAATACAATTGGAACCGCGATCCTCGTGGGCGGCAGCGGCACAGGGGCAACGCCCGTCCAGCTCACGGACGCGGCGGCCTCCCTCACCATCGGAAACGGAACAAATGTCACCGGGGCCGCGGCGATCATCAATAGCGGCGCAGGCGGCGTCGGCGCAATTGCGCTCGGCGCGGCGGCGGCTGATACGCTGGGCTTCGGTTCGACACTATCGCTGACGGCGAGCGGAACGGGCGCGATCACCACAGTTTCCACAAATCTGAATGTTACCGGAGCACTCACGGCGAACACGACGAACTCGGCCATCACGCTCGGAGCCACGGGGACGACCAATTCGAGCTTCGGGCAGATCGGCGGCAGTTCGGGAAGTGGGCTCTTTACGATCAATTCGTCCAAGCCGGTCAACCTGGGAACGCTATCGACGACAGGCGGCCTGGCGGTGACCGCGGGTGGAAACATCACGAACACAGGCAATCTGGTCGTCACAGCCTCGGGCGGCGTCACCCTGAGCGCAGGCGCGTCGGGCAGCATCCAACTCGGCGCCACCGGCGCGGCGAACAACGCGGTTATTTCCGGAACGATCACCGTAAACAACGCGAACGGCTTGACGCTTTGGGATAAGCCAGGAGCGACGGTCACCGTCGCCACCGGCACCAACGCCCTGCCTTCCGCCACGATCGCTGTCACCGACGGCAGCAACCTTGTCGTCGATGCCAACACGAGCACAAAGCCCCTTGCCGCGCTCAGTTTTGCCATGACCGGCGGCAACGGAACCGTCACGGTTACCGATGCGGGCAGCCTTGCGATCAGCAACGCAACCAATGTGGGGACAGGCACCACGACGGTGACGGTGAACGGCAACGGCAGTGCCCTGACGTTCGGCTCGGGCGTTGCCCTGGCATCAACGGGCGCAGCCTCGTTCACGACAACCGGCACAAGCGCGGTAATTACGGACACGGCCAACGATCCGATCTCAATCGCGGGCCCGGTCACACTGGGAGGAGGTTCGATTTCAGTTAACAGCAATGCCACCAGCAGCTTCGGCCAGCTTACGTTGACATCGACGGGCAGCGTCGCTTTGACCGAGGGACCGGCGGTCAGCCTCGCAAGCATCGTCCTGACAGGAACGTCCGGGAACCTGGTTGTGACCAGTGTCACCGGCAGCATCACGCAGGCCGGCGGCGCCACGGCCATAACTGTCCCGGCCGGCTATACCGCCGCCTTCAGCGCCCCCGCGGGAAATGTGAACCTTGGCCTGGGTACCGGCAATGCGTTCAACTCCACCGTGCCGATCGCACTTACGGCGGGCGGGGCCGGGCTCACGACCGTGGTCAACAATGGGGGCATCCTCCTCGGCAGCGTCCAGGTGCCACTCGGCACGTTCACGCTCAGCACGCTGGCGAGCGGCGGAGGAATCAACCAGGCCATTGGGGCCAGCCTCTTTGAGTACGGCACGTGCACGCTGACCACCCAGGGAGGCGCGATCACCCTCGCCAACGCCGGCAACAACTATGGCGGCATTTCGGTCGATTCCACCAACGGAGGGGCCGCGGCCGCCGGCGCAAGTGTCTCGATCCGGGAAACCGGCACCAACCACTACGTTTTTGTAAAGACCGGGACGGCAGGAAACTTCACGGCCGTGGACGATTCGTCCAGCATCATCCAGGATTCCGGCGTGGGCACCGGGATCTTCGTAGGCGGGGCGACCAGCCTCAGCGCCGCGACCGGGAGCATCACGCTAGCCAACGCATTGAACAACTTCGGCGGCGGCGGCATAAAGGTGGTCACCGCGAACACAATCCTGGGCAACGCCAGCATCACCGACACGAACGCTCTCACGCTCGTATCAACCGGGACGAACGTCGGCGGCAACCTCGCGATCACCAACAGCGCCGCCAACGGTGTCATTCGCGACGCGGGTTCGGCTGCGTCGATCAGGGTGGGCGGCAATCTGGACCTGCTCGCCCCGACGGCCGGCATCGGCTACATCCAGTTCACCGGAAGCAACAGCACTTTCGGCGGGGTGCAGATAACGGCCGGATCGGGAACGAGCAATCTGCTCGACAACGCCTCCCTTGTCATTCTGGGCGGCACGAACGTGGTCGGCAGCACGGCGCTCACCTCCTCGGGCAACATCACGACCAACGGAACCGGCGCCTACTCCTTCGGCGGGTCCCTGACCCTTGTCGCATCGGGGAAGATCGTCCTCTCCAATCGGATTAATGTCGCCACGGGCTTGACGGTCGACGCCCTGGCGGGGCCGACCGATCTGAGTCTCCTGAGTCTCGCGGGCAACTTGGGCGGCATCACGGTGACGAATCTCGGAAACGCGACCAATTATTTCGGTCCGGGTCCGTGACGGCAGGTTCGATTTTCAGGATTTCGGGGAGGGGCGGCCGCCGGCCGCCCCTCCTTTTTTATTTTCCGATCGGCGGCGAACCGTGATACAACCCGGGGATGGTATCGGAATCGAAGCTCGAGCCTGTCATCCAGGTCGACAAGCTCACGAAGCTCTACCGGCGGAATGTTCCGCTGCGGACGTGGCTCAGGTGGGGACTGGGTATCGGCGGCGATCGGATGGAGGCGCCGAAGGATGAAAGCGAGGTCGTGCGCGCAGTCCAGGAGGTTTCGTTCGCGGTGAGGGGTGGAGAGGCATTCGGGATTATCGGGCGAAACGGGGCGGGAAAGAGCACGCTCCTGCAGATACTGGCCGGGACGTTGCAGCCGACGGCAGGTCATTGCCGGGTTTCCGGCCGGGTTAGCGCCCTCCTTGAGCTAGGGTCGGGGTTCAACCCGGAGTTCACCGGGCGGGAAAACATCTATCTCGCCGGATCGATCCTGGGCATTTGTCGCGAGGAAATGGATGGCAAGCTTGAGGAAATCGAGCGTTTTGCGGACATCGGTTCATTCATCGAGCAGCCGGTAAAGACCTATTCGACCGGAATGCTCATGAGGGTGGCCTTTTCCGTGGCGGTCGCCGTCGAGCCGGATGTCCTGATCATCGACGAAGCGCTGAGCGTGGGTGATATCCTCTTCCAGCAGAAGTGCAACCGACGCATGAGGGAGCTGATCGCCAAAGGGGTGACCCTGCTTGTTGTCACCCACGACACGGCCTTTGTGCTCAATATCTGCAACCGCGCCCTCTGGCTCGATTGCGGACGAGTCGCCTACCTGGGCGAGGCGTCCGCGTGTGTTCGCAGGTATCTGGCCGCGATGGGTGCCGCCGCCGGCAATCAGGTGAATGTGACTGCGGTTTCCGACAACCTGCCGGTGGGCACGCTGCCGGCGGAAGATCCCGTCGAGATCGGCGGGTGCCGCCGTCTCGGCGACGGTGGGATCGCGGTCGACAGGCTGTGGCTCCTGAACGAGGCCGGGGAAAACACGACGGTCTACCGGATTGGGGAATGGTGCCGGCTTGTCCTCGTCGTCCGCGCGAATCGGAAGGTGCGCCTGGCAAGCGGAGGCTGCGAGCTGCGGGACAGGCACGGGCAGGTGATCTTTGCGACGGGACTGCGGGTCGTCCGGCGGCTCATCGACGAGATCGCCGAGGGCGAAGTCTGCGCGGTCAGCATGCGCTTCAAGGTGGATCTGGGGCCCGGCCAGTACACGGTCGACGTCGGCTGCGGGGCCGGGGAGCAGGAGGACAACACGTGGCAGCGGGTGGTGGCCGCCGCGATCATGGAAGTGACGACGACACCCGGGCAAGACGTCGTCCACGGCCTTGTGCGGCTGCCCTACGAGGTGCAGGCCTTCCGGCCGATGCTGGCCGCTCAGATCACTTCGGCAAAGTAGGGCCTGAGGATCGAGAAGAGAGCGTAGCCCGCGGCCAGCATGAGCGCCCCGGCCACGTAGGAGTAAGCGATGTGCGCGTAATTGGGCGCCAGGTGCCAGAGGACAATGCAACGGGCCTCGTTGATCACCTGCAGGAGGGGATTGAAGCGAAGGACGACATAGATCGGATGGGTGATCTTGACTGGCGAATAAACCACCGCGCTGCCATACATGATCGCCGTCGAAACAAAAGGGACCAACTGGCTGACATCGCGGACGAACACCCCGACGGCGGCAAGGCCCCAGGCGAGACCGAGGGCCATCAGGGCGATGGGCAGGATGAGGAAGGGCAGCGCCAGCGCCCCCTGCCAGGACACTCCGGAATGGCTGAAGGGCGCTATGGCGAGCAGCAGCACCAGGCTGAGCAGGCCGTGATAGATCGAAGTCACAACGTTTGACAGCGGAATCACCTCCAGCGGGAAGACGACCTTCTTCACGAAATTGGGCTGGTTGACGATGAGCAGCGGGGCGGTGCCGATTGCCTCGCCGATCACGTTGAAAAGGCTCAGGCCCATGAAGATCCCGAGAGCGAAATCGAACGTCGTCTCATTGGCGATGACGCCGAACTTGCCATTGAATATCTCCCCGAAGATGAAGACATAAAGGGCCAGCATGGACAAGGGCTTCAGGATCGCCCAGAGGTGGCCGAGCCGGCTTCCCCTGTGTCGCATTTCCAGTTCGCGCCGGGTGAACTGGACGACAAGGTCCCGGTGGCGGTACAGGTTGGAGAAGGGGTTTGCGGTTCTTGCCATGGTGCGAAGCGTCAGACGGAGACGTGGGCCGGTTCAAATCAAAAGAGTTGCGCGGGAAGGCGATTTCCAGCTCGAATCGCTTCGCATGGCAATCCACGTCGTTCCGGCTGAAGCAGTCGGGAGAAAGTTCCCCCTTTGCCTCGGGATTCCCCTGCTGCTCGGCGCGACGCTTTTGGCCTATTGGCCTGCGCTCAACGCCGGCTTCGTTTGGAATGACAAGGACTACGTCACGGCGCCCGCCCTGCGGACGCTCCATGGCCTGTGGCGCATATGGTTCAATCTGGGCGCGACGGAGCAGTACTACCCCGCATTGCACAGTGCGTTCTGGCTTGAGCACCTCTTGTGGGGCGATTCGGCGGCGGGCTATCATCTTGCCAACATCCTGATCCATGGGACGTCGGCCTGCGTGCTGGTGCTCATCCTGCGTCGGCTGTCCGTTGCCGGGGCGTGGCTGGCCGGCCTGATCTTCGCCCTGCATCCGGTCTGCGTGGAGTCGGTCGCGTGGATCTCCGAGCAGAAGAACACGCTATCGACGGTCTTTTATCTCCTTTCGGCGATGGTTTACCTGCGCCTCGATGAAAAGAAGGCGCCGGGCGATTCGGATGAGGCCGGAATCAGGGAGGGTCATCCCGGGCTCTACATCCTGGCATCCGGGCTCTACGCCGTTGCGCTCCTGAGCAAGAGCATGTCCGCCACGCTGCCGGCGGCGCTTCTTGTCATATTCTGGTGGAAGCGGGGAAGCCTTTCGTGGAAACGCGACGTGCTGCCGCTCATTCCCTGGCTTTTTTTTGGAGCGGCATTCGGGTTGTTTACAGGATGGGTCGAGCGCCATTACATCGGAGCGCAGGGATCGGACTTTGCATTCTCGCCCATCGAGCGCGTCCTGATCGCGGGGCGCGCGACGTGGTTCTATCTGGGCAAGCTTGTCTGGCCGGCGCACCTGGTCTTCATATACCCGCGCTGGCAGGTCGACGCCCGGGACCTGTGGCAGTACCTTTTCCCCGCCGGGGCGATTGGGTTGACGGCCTTTCTTTGGTCGCTGAGGCGGAGGCGGCGCGGGCCGCTGGCGGCATGGCTGTTCTTTGTCGGAGCGTTGTTTCCGATTCTCGGTTTTATAAACGTTTACGCGTTCGTTTTTTCCTTTGTCGCCGATCATTGGCAGTATCTGGCCAGCCTGGGAATCATCACCGCCGCAGCCGGCGCGTGGGGCCTCTGGCGCAAATCCATGGACTCGGCGGCCACGGCCGTTCCAATGGCGTGCGCCTTCGCCGCTGTGCTCACGCTGGGGCTGCTCACCTGGCGGGAGTGCTCCAACTATCGCGACATGGAGACGTTTTACCGGACGATTCTCAGGCGCAACCCCGCGTGCTGGATGGCGCACAACAACCTGGGATTGGTGTTCCAAGAGCGGGGAATGACCTCGGAGGCGCTGTCCCATTTCGAGGAAGCGCTGCGGCTTCGGCCCGATTATCCCGAGGCGCAGAACAACATCGGAGCGGTGCTCTTCAAGGCCGGCCGTGGCGAGGAGGCGATTTCCCACTATCGCGAGGCATTGCGGCTTTTCGGGGGATACATCGAGGCTCGCAACAATCTCGGGGTTGCGCTTGCCGCCTGCGGCAGGCTTCCGGAAGCGATTGCGGCTTACGTGCAGGTTCTTCGGCAAAATCCCGACTACCCGGGTGCGCACGGCAATCTTGGGATCGCGTTTTTCGAGGCGGGCCAGGTGCCGGGGGCAATCGAGCAATTCGAACTGGCGCTGAAGTTGGAGCCCGACGATTCGGATGTCCTGTACAACCTGGGGATCGCATTGGCGAGGGAAGGCGAGCCGGCCAGGGCGATTGCCGCCTATGAAAACGCAATCCGGCTGGCGCCGGGCAATGCCGAGGCCCACAACAATCTTGGCGGTTGCTTCCTCCAAGGAGGAAAGACGGCGGAAGCCGCGGCCGAATTCAAGTCGGCCATTCGGGCGAAGCCCGGTTTTCCGGAAGCCCACGACAACCTCGGCCAGGCGCTGAAGCAGATGGGGAAGACGGCCGAGGCTGTGGATGAATTTCGAGCCGCCACGAAACTGGCGCCAGACAACAGGTCATTCCATTTCAACCTGGCCAATGCGTTCTTGGCTTTGGGCGAATGGTCCGACGCATTTGCGGAATTCCAGCAGGTGGTGCGCCTGGATCCGGGTTATGCAGAGGGCCACAACAATCTCGGCGCCCTGTATTGCCTGGCGGGGCGCCTTCCGGAGGCCATATCCGAACTATCGGAGGCGGTCAGGCTGAAGCCGGATTACGCCGAAGCGCACAAGAATCTGGGCGTGGCGCTCGACAATGCGAAACGCAAGGACGAAGCCGCCGTTCAATTCGAGATCGCATCGCGGCTCAGCTCCGCTCTGGCCAAGCCCCATTGAAGCAAACTTCCGGGGATTGCACCTTGAAAGCCGCCCGACGAATATCGAGCATCCTTCCCATGGCCCATTGCCTCGTCTTCGATTCGAAGGACCTCCTCCCGGAGGCATGGGGGGCGTTCAGGGATCCGGGCCCGGTGCGACTTTTCAATCCGAGCCTCCTGCGGGACGGAGACGGATGGATGCTGGCCTATCGGGTCGTCGGTCCGGATGCCCTGCGCCGGATCGCCCTGTGCCGGCTCGACGCGGCATTCGGGGTCGTTGCCGGTTCTCCGGCGGCCTTTTCCGATCAAGTCCGGTTCCTGCCCGCGGCCGGCCGTTCGGCGAGGACGACGGGCTGGTTTGCGGATCCGCGGCTTTTCCGGGCCGCGGGACGGCTCTGGCTGTATTGGAATTCGGGATGGCAGGATCCCATGAACCACCAGTTCGTCCAGGAACTTGAAGGGTCCGGCCTCCGGCCAATCGGGCATCCCCGCGAATTGGTCCTGCGCGGCAATCGGCGGGCTCTGGAGAAGAACTGGATGTTCTTCGGGGACGATGCGTCTCATGCCGTCCACTCGGTCTGTCCTCATCGGATATTGGAAGCGTCATGGGCCTCCGAAGACCGCGTGGAATGTTCGGAGATCTCCACAACCCCGTGGGCCTGCGATTCATTTTCCCGGACCCATGGCGAACTGCGGGGCGGGGCTCCGCCGCAGCGGGCGGGGGCCGAATATTTCTCGATCTGCCATGCCGTCAACGGCGCCCCCGGCGAATACAGGTATGTCGCCGCAGTGTATCGGTTTTCCGCAGTCTCGCCGTTTGCGCCGATTTCGGCGCCGCGGATCCCTCTGGACCTGCCCAATCCATTTGGCGGGAAGAGAACTTACCCGAAGCTCAACCCTGCCGTCGGCGAGGTCATTTATCCTTGCGGAGCCGCTTTCGAGGTCGGCGAGTGGGTCGTCAGCTACGGAATAAACGACGAACACTGCGCGATCGCCACGATTTCCCACGACGCGGTGCTGGCATCGCTCCGAGTCGAGCGGATTACCTCGGAGTAGGCAAATCCCTTGCCAAGGTTCACCCGCCGGCAGGCCGGCGCCAGGTTGGCTCAGCGCCCGGCGCCGTCCGGATGGAGGTTCAAGAGATGGTCCATGCCGGAGCGCAGGTTCTGGAATCGCGCATGGGCCTCATCCGGAACCCCCCAGACAATTTCACCCTGGTAATCGAGGGCCAGCGCCAGTGTCGCGACAATCGACCATAGGGTGAGCACTCCCATTGCCGTTCGAGTGACGGCGCCCGCTTTGGCCCCCTCGCATGCTGCCAGGCCGAGGGCTGCCGCGACGATCAGAAATGGGCAAAAGTCGCCCGTATATCGCTGCGATATCGCCACCGCCATGAACATGGCCAGACACAGCGGAATCGCAGCTCCCCAGACCGCGGCCAGCGCCCAGCGGAGCCGCCTTGCGCGGAGCGCGGCCAAGGCGGACCCTCCGACCGCGAGAAAAAAAAGGCCCGGCATTGCGTAAGGCAGTCCGATGATTCCCTCGATGAGGTCCATCCTGGCCTTGGGATAATTGGCCGAGGCCGGCCCGGTCGGATAGAAATAGGGAAACTTCGGCAGGACTTTGAAATTGGGCCCCCAGACGTAGCCGTCGAAGTTGCAGGCGAGGTTGGCCAGAGCGAAATTCTTTCCGCCGATCCTGGCCAGCCGCTCGGGATTGTACTGCACGTGGTACTTCAAGGGCAGGCTGATGAAGGTTCCAAACTTGAGGTAGCTGACCGCAGAATAGGAAGAGCATTCCAATGGCGCAGCTCGCGCCGATTGCCAGCGCCCGGACGGCCGGTCGGGCCCGAAATCCGCCCCCGGGCTGGAATCGGGAGCGGAGCAGGACTGCCAGGGCCGCGCACCCGAGAAAGGAAAAGGCGAAGAGTCCGACTGTCGGGCGCGCGTTTACGGACAAAATGCCGCAGGCCCACGCAGCCATCCAGGCTTTCCCCTCCGGGCCTGGCCAGATGGCAAAGGCTGAAGTAGCACGCAGCCAGCGCGAACACCGCCCCGCACAGGATTGCCTCGTGATAGATGTAGGCCCGGCTGCCAAGAAACAGCAGGGTCGATCCGAGCCCCGCGTTCGCAATCAACAGAACGATCGACCATCGCGTCGGGACGGCGTTTTCTCCCCGCAGCATCCGAACCGCCAGCCGGAGGATCAGGTACGCAAAAACGAGGCATCCCAGGTAGTCAAGGAGCATGAAACCGCGGCTGAGCTTTCCAAACGCCAGGTCGGCGAAGACGAAGGGGATTCGCATGAGGGCGGGCGTCGGCCCAAAATAGCCGTAGTTCTTCCCATGATAGATGAAGGCTTCACTGGGCAGGGCCTGGGACGGAACGTCGAAGCGCCCCTGCAGGAGGCTAACCGCCTGGAAGTCATAAAAGTTCCCGAACGATTCCGAAAAATCGAAATCGAAATCCCCATCGGTGACAAAATAGGAGAAAACGAGCGCGGCGGCGGCAGCCGCGGCGGCAAAGCAGATGTGCCTGCGGAATCCCCGGGCTGCGCCGGCGGCCTTGGCGCGCACCCCGTTCCAGCCCAGTCGGAAAAGCCCTTCACATCCGAAAATTCCCGCCGCCGCAAGCAGAAGGAACAGCAGAATTCTCTGGAACTCGGCCGTCCACCAGTCGAGCAGCCGCATCGTCCAGGACTCCATTTTCCCGCGCCCGCGCAATGGCTGCCCGTCCTCGCGCTTCAACGATCCGTGAAGACTCTGTCCGCAGGAAGTTCCGCCGATCGGATTCCAGCCCGCGTAGATCTGATCCGGGCTTCGCACATGGTAGGACACATCGCCGTCCAAGACGACGTTGCCGTCGCATACGACGCGCAGGCGCGGATTGCCGGCGACTCGGCCGACCACCTGCTGTCAGCATCGGCCCGTCGATCTCCAGATGGTGGACGATTCCGGGCTTCAGTTCGACCGGCTTCGAAGTCGGCCCCCCAATTCCCCAACTGTCATAGGCGAACACCGCGGAGTCCGTGCCCGTGAACCTCACATAGAGGAAATCTCCGTTTTCGGAGCTGCCCGAAACCAGGAGGGGATCGGACTGGCCTGCGATGGCGGATGAGAATATCGCCACAAGACGCAGCGGGCTCGGCAGCGGCGGCGGCAGAATCCTGATCGCCGCGACGGCAAGGGCCGCAGATATCGCTCCCATGGTGCCCAGGATCATTCGTCGCGCTCGCATATGAGTGCTTTCGTCAGAATCTTATGCCGATTGAATGGAGCCTTGCCGTGAGGGCCCCGCGGAAGCGGACCCGGCGGGCCCATTCATTGATCCTTTCCCAGTTGTTTGCTGCCTCGGGCCCGTGAAAACGCTCGCGAATCCTGGACATTTCCTCGGCGCCTGTCGAATGGAGGTGCCGGCTCGTCTTCTGGTCCTTGTGGACCCGGAAGCCGCCGAGGAAATAGGGCACCCGGACGATTCGCAGGTCAGCCTGGGTGAAACGCGCCAGAAGGTCCCAGTCCATCGCGAATTGGAATGCAGGATCGAGCCCTCCGACCCGGTCCCAGGCCCTTTTGCGCCAGAAGAGCGTCTCCTGGGGAACATAGTCGACCCACCCGATGACGCGGGGATCGTGGCGGGGCAGGATCCAGCGGCCGATTTCGCGGGCCTTTTCGTCTATGATCAACCTGTGCCCGTAGATGGCGTCCACCCGGGGGTGGCTGCCGAAGTATTCCCCGACATAACGGAGGGCTCCCTGGGCCAGCAGATCGTCCGAATTGAGCCATGCCATGACATCGTCCGGTCCGAGCCGGTCGGCAATCCGCGCGAAAGCCCTTGGAGATTGCGTCGGCCTGCCCCCGGTCCGGTGCGCTCTCCCATCGGGTCAGGCGCCCGGCGTGCCGGGCGATGATTTCCAGGCTGGCATCCTTTGAACCTCCGTCCTGAACGGCATAATCGAGTCGCGGATAGCCCTGGTCCAGAATGCTTCTGAGGGTCGACTCTAGGTAGGCGGCTTGATTGTAGGACGGCGTCACGACCCCGATGCGGGGCAGGCGGGCGTCGGGCAGGCTCGGTTTCGGCAGGGAGTCCCACCTGACGGGCCGGGGTTCATACTGGCGCAGGACTTCAATCCGCATCCAGTAGTCCTCCACCAGGCGTTTGAACGCTTTTCCCTTCAGTCGTTTGAAAAGCCCTCCGGAGACGGGTGCGGGCGACGGGGAGTCTGGCATCTTTGGACTGGAATTGAAAGGGACCGGGGTGGGCCAAAGGAAGATTAAAAGATCAGGCTCGTCGGCCCCGCGGAAATCATGCGAAGCTCCGGGCTTCCATGCTCGCCTTAAGCCTGTCCCTGCTCCTGTTCGCATTTTGGACTGCCGTCGGGCAGGCCGTGCAGGTGGCGCTAAGGCTGAAGGTCGGCGTGCTAAGGTCGTGGCTGCTCGCTCCGGGAATCGGGATAGCGGTCGTCGCAATCCCGTTGATGATAGGCAATCAGGCGGGCGTTTCGATAGGCGCATTTGCGAGGCCGCTGACCCTGGTGCTGGCGCTCGCCGCCGCCGCCGCATTGCTGTGGCGGCCGCCGCGGTTCCCGTGGCGGGCCCTCGCACCGTTTGTCCTCGCCATACTGTTCGCCCTGGCGTGGGTCGCATGGCCGGCGCTCAAGTTCGGCTTCAATTGGGTCAGTTTTGTCAATGACGATTTCACGAACTATTGCCTGGCGGCGGAGCGATTCAGGGATTTCGGCTTCTATAGGATTCCCACCCTCGCCGAACTCGCGGGCCGCGACTATACCCAGTACTACTGGTTCATGCATGCGCTCCAGCTCATGCGTTTCGGCTCGGAGCATGCACTGGCGTGGCTGGCGGCCGTGACCGGCAAGCCGGCGCTGCAGATCTTCATGCCTGCCATCGTTGCCTTTGGCATGGCGCAGATTTTCGCCGCCGCGGGACTCGTCCTTCATTCGGGCCGGCGCCGCCTTCACGCAACATGGACGGCCCTGCTGCTCTCGTTCAGCCCGATGTTCATGTTCGGAAGCCTGTACCAACTGATCGCCCAGGTGGCGGGCGTTTGCCTCCTTGTCACGCTTGTCGCTCTTTTGACCGCGCATCTGGCCACGCGGCGCCGGCTGCGGGTGATCGCCTACGCCGTGCCGGCCGCGATTGTGGGCGCTGCGCTTTGCATATTCTACCCGGAAGTGACGCCGTTTGGCATCCTGACCGTCGGACTGTTCCTCGTGGCGAAGGGAATTCGGACGCGAAGCCTTCCCGGCGCGCAGATCGTGCTGCTTGAGTACGTGATTGTGGGGGTGGTCCTTCTGCTCCGGTACAATTTCATTTCCTACATCTACACGCTGGCCAACCAGTTTGTCGGAGGCACCAGGCACGTCGATCTGTCGCTGTCCCTTTTCCCCTTCTTCCTAGTTCCCTCGGGCCTGGCGAGCGTCTTCGGGCTCCAGCCCATGAATTTCGACCTGCCGGATCCGAAGGCTTCCCTCCTGATCGCCGCGGGCATGATCCTCCTTGTCACGACGCTCGTGTGCGCCGTTCGCGGGGCTTGGCGCGCCGTCCCCGTCGCCTGCCTGCTTCTCGTCGATTTTGTCTTTTCGGCCTACCTCTATCGGACTGGCAACGATTTCGGACTATACAAGTCGGTCATGTTCATGCAGCCGGCGCTCATGGCCGCGCTGGCGGGGGTCCTGGTCGCCCGGCCGCGGCTCCGGTGGCTGCCGCCGGTCGGAGCGGCGGCGCTTTTCGCAGGCACGGTCTGGACCGGCCTTGTTTACACACGATCCTCGACGGGCGCGGGCGCGGGCGTCGTGATGGAAGTGAGTCATGCGTCGGAATTGATCGGCCGAAGACCCCCGCCCCCGCCTGCGGGAGACCATTGGACAAGCGATATCGACAACGTTTCGTCCGCGAAACTAGCAGCCGGCCTCTACAAGGGGACGGATATCCGGTTTGTTTGCCGGGATTATTTTTACTCGGTGTTTCTTCCCGCCGCAGACTGGCCGTTGATGGATTGGTATCCTCACCGGGAGCTGTTTGCCCTGGGGCGGAAGATCATCGAGTGGCGCGAAAAGGAGGCCTTTGTATTACGCAGGATTTTTGACACGGAATTCACCGAGACAGTGGAACCGGTTCCGGCGGATGCATTTCTGGACGCATCTTCCCGGTTGAGCCTTTTTAACAAGCTTCATCCCGGATCCGCGGGCGAACAGGGGATCTTCACCCTGGACGATCCGCGCGACACGGCCAACAGGCTGGCCTTCATCCATTCGGACCGCGGAAACCAGTATTTCCTGGGTGACCGGCGCAAGATCTCCTATTTCCAGCAGCAACCGGACGATTTTTACAAGCAGGGCGAGTGCAACGGAATCGGCCGTTTCCTCCTGTTGCGCGTGGAGCACCCATCGGATCCGTTGTATTTGCGCGTATCGGCCACTAAAACCCTCATGGGAGGGGGGCGCAATACGTGGTCGCCCGGCGCGGCCGTTCTCGGCAAGAGCACGGTTCCGTTGGGAGCTGTCGGTTCCGGCGCATTGAACCGAATCGCGGGGCCCGTTAGCCCGATCTGGCTCGATGGGGTGGCCTACATCGCATTGGACTTCGACCAGGCGGCGACGCCCTATCCAATCGTTCGCACCGGCCTCAGGGCGCTTTACAATTCCAATGTCAATCTCGACTACCGCCGGCTGGTCGCCTACGCGCGGGACATTTCCGCCATTTCCCCGGAGGAACGCGACGCGTTGCCGAGACCGCGGGGCATTGCACAATTTCCTCTCGATCTGGTCCAAGCGAACGGGCTGGAATTCTCGGGGATTTATGAGGATGGCTGGTTGTCACCCGATTCGGAATTCGTTCTCGGCGCCGCCCATTCCGGGGAATCGGTGAGGCTCCGGGGTTACGTTCCGGAGCTTCCCGGCGCGAAACCGGACGGGGAACTGGTCATCACAATCAACGGCAGCTCGAAGTTCCGCATTTCGGCAAATCACGGGCCGTTCAACTGGGTGGTTCCGGTGGCGGAGCCGGGCCGGACGACCCGGGTCGCGTTGCATTTCACATCGGGCGGTTCGCTGCCGAATGGCGACGGCCGGCCCGCTGCGGCGAAGTTGGAATCCCTCGACATAGGCCCGGCGCCGGCGGGCCGATGCCAGTTCGCGACCGTCGGTTCGCCGCGTTTTCCCTCCGAAGGCGTGGACCAGGACGGCTGGGTGGGAGCCGGCGGCGATATTGCCCTTCCCGTCGGCCCTTCGGTGTACGCGATCCGGTTCGAGTTTGAATATCCGGGATGGGTGGCAATCCCAGCCCAGGGTGCAGTCGAGATTTCGATCGAGGGACAGCCGGCCCGGACGCTTGCCTTGAAGCCGGGAAGCAATTCGGTCACGCTTCCCGCCATGCCCGGCCCCCCGGTGCGGCATGTGCATCTGGGAGCGACAGGGACCTTCCGATTGCCCGCGCCCGACAACCGTGAACGGGCGTTCAGGCTTCTGTCCGTTGAGGAAATAATGGCGGCAAATACCCATGAGTGACCCAGCCTCCGCATCGAAGCCTGCGCAACCGAGATCCGCGCTTCTACTGCGGCCCGATACCATGGGCGATCTCGTGCTCTTTGCGCCTGCGCTGCGCCGGCTCCGGGAGGGATGGCCGGGGACCCGGCTCGCTGTCGTCATCCGGGGAGCATACCTCGAGCTTGCGCGGCTGCTGGTGCCGGAAGCGATCTGGATTCCAACGCAGATCGATCCATTCGCGAGCGGGCCTGGAGAGGCCGGAACCGAACTGGCCCGGCTCCTCAAGGCGGCAGGGGAGTTTGCGCCCGATCTGGTGGTGGCCGCTTGCCTCCGCCGAAGCTGGCTGGACACGGCCGTCGCGGCCGCGGTGCCCGCGAGTCGGCGCGTTGCCTTTGGGTCGAGCGAGGAGGATCCGTTTTTCGGCGTCCAGGCGAGGCGTTGGGCGGGTGCGTCAAGGGGGGCCGCTTTCAGTGAGACGGCACCCGCGGCATCCGGCGGGCAGGATTGGCGCAGGAATTTCGGCCTCGTGGATTATCTCCTCGGGCGGACTGTCACACCCGTGGAACCCTCGCTGAGCGTCGCGCCGGACCTCGTCGATCGCGCCGAAGGGATCCTGCGCAAACTCGGGCTCGAACCGGGGAGCTTTGCCGCGTGCGCGGCGGCCGGGTTTGCAAATGTCCGGATCAAGACATGGCCGGCCGAACGATATGCGCGCGTGCTGTCCTGGCTGCGCCGCGAGCGCGGCATCCGCACGCTTCTGATCGGCCAGGACGACGAGCGCGATCATCTTGAGGCTCTGAGAAAATCGGCCGATGGAGCCCTGGCGGAAGTCTGGACAGGGGGCGCCGGGGACCTCCCCCTTTTATCCGCGATCCTGAGCCGTTCGGCGCTGTTTTTCGGAAATGACACGGGAGCGATGCATCTGGCCGCCGCCGTCGGCAGGCCGATCGTTGCAATCTTTGGAGGCGGAACGTGGCCGCGCTTTCAGCCTGCGGCGCGCCAGGCGATCGCGCTTTTGAATCCCCTGCCATGCTTTGGGTGCGGCTGGGACTGCCCCTTCGGGGACGCGCCGTGCGTCCATGCGATAGGAACCGGGGAAGTGCAGAATGCCCTTGCCGACATGCTGGCCCGCACCGGGTCGGCGGGCTGCGAGATCCGCGAGACGCGAAACCTGCGGGAACCCGTGGTCGCTTTCATGGGCAGGACGGCGGACCTTTCACGCCAGCGATCCAAGGCCCACCTCGCCCGGGAGCAGAAGCTTGAGGAGATTGCGTTGCTTGCGGGTGAAAAGGACGGCGAGATTTCGGCCCTCAAGGCGGCGACGGACGAGAAGGACGCGGAGATTGCGTCTTTGAAGGGGGCGGCGGACGGGAAGGACGCGGAGATTGCGTCTTTGAAGGGGGCGGCGGACGAGAAGGACGCGGAAATCGCGTCTTTGAAGGGGGCGACGGACGAGAAGGACGCGGAGATTGCGTCTTTGAAGAGGGCGACGGACGAGAAGGATGCGGAAATCGCGGCCCTTGCGCGCGCCTGCGAGGAGCGTTTGCAGCTCATAAACCGTCTGGATGCGGACCTCAGGCACTACGTCCATGAAGCCGGCCGGCTCCAGGCCGAGGTTTTGAAAATGAAAGTCGACCCGCCGCGGAATCTCGACTAAACGTGGCGGCAAATCATGCTCCTCAGCCTCGTTGTTCCGGTCTACAAGGAAGAGAAGAACGTACCCGAGTTCATCCGCCGCGTCAGCCCGATCCTGAGCGGCATCACCGGTGATTATGAGATCATTTTCGCCCTGGATCCCTCTCCGGACAGGACGGAGGAAGTGGTGCTGGAAGAGAGGGCCAGGGACCCGCGGATAAAGCTGGTCAAGTTCTCCCGCCGTTTTGGCCAGCCGATGGCGACTCTCGGCGGTCTTCGGTACGCGGGCGGCGAGGCAGTGATCGTCATGGATGTGGATCTTCAGGATCCTCCCGAACTGCTGACGGTCATGGTGGCACGGTGGCGTGAGGGGAACGATGTCGTTCTGGCCCAGCGCAGGCACCGCACGGGCGAACCGTGGGTAAAGCGGCTGATCGCGGCCACGGGCTACCGGGTCATAAACCGGATCGCGGAGGTGCCGATCCCGCCCAACACGGGTGACTTCCGCCTCATGTCCAGGCGCGTCGTGGACGAGGTCTTGAAATTGAAGGAAAGCCACGGCTTCCTCCGCGGCATGGTCGCCGTGGTTGGGTTCAAGCAATGCCTCATCCCCTTTGACCGGCCGGCCCGTTTCTCCGGCGAAACCAACTACAACCGGTTTTTCGGCTCGCTGCGCATCGGTTTCAACGGGATCTTCGGCTTTTCCACCTATGCCCTGACGCTCAGCACCCAGATGGGTTTTGTCATCGCTGGGGTTTCATTCCTGGTGGCGGTCGTCTATCTGACGATGAAGCTGTGCGGCTTTCCGTTCCCGCTCGGCAATCCGACGCTGGTCATCCTCATTCTCTTCCTGGGCGGCATCCAGCTGATCAGCGTCGGCATCCTCGGCGAATACATCGGCCGCATCTACGAGGAGGTGAGGGCCCGCCCGAAATTCATCGTGGAGAGGGCCGAGGGTTTTGGCAAAGATATGAGCGGCCGGTGAACGCTGTCATGACCCGCCAAGAACCGGCTTTGCATTGCAAGGCTTGGACCTGTTCCGCCGCCAGTCGCGGCCCCAGCGCAGAATGGGCTCGTGGATCCATGTGTGAAGCAGCCCGCATAGGATCGTGGCGAATCCGATCAAGACGGCGACGGTCACGTCCCGGGGCATGATGCCGCCGGTCGCGACAACGAAACGATGCAGGGGCTGGCGCAGGAGGAGCATGATTGGAGCGTAAAAGAGGTACAGCTCGTAGCTAAGAAAGCCGGCGAGGCAAAGCGGCCAAGCGAGGTTCGGCCATCGTCGGCCGGTCGATCCGCCTTTCGCAGCGGCCAAGGGGCTGCCCAAAAGGAAAATGCCCGCTGCAAGGGCCACGGCCGACGGCAGGAATACGCAGTTCGCTCCGGCGTGTATATCGAAGCTGTAACAAAGGGTCGCGAACAAGGCCAATCCGAAGGTCTGAAGCCCCCGCCGGAGGATCGGGTTCCAAA
Source organism: uncultured Verrucomicrobiae bacterium (assembly GCA_963747795.1). GTDB lineage: Bacteria > Verrucomicrobiota > Verrucomicrobiia > Opitutales > Opitutaceae > Palsa-1447. The sequence continues at coordinate 484,206 of CAVVGS010000015.1, read as the reverse complement.
ATGCGGCTTGAAAGCGGCGCGACGCCAGCGCAACCAGGCAACCGAGTGCCAATTGGTCGAAGCAACCGCAATACGAGTATAGGGAAACCCACCCGTGCGCGCTCCGGTAAAACGGGCCCTGGAGAACGACCGCAACCAAAGCCAGGATCATGAGCCAATCAAACCGGATGAGCCGCGAAACCAACGGAAACAGGAAATAGAACATTTCTTCAATCGAAAGCGACCAAAGGACGGCCCACGCGGGGAGCATGTCCGCCCCGTTCACGTAAAGCAGATTGAAGCGAAACGTGAACAAGTATCCGAGCACGCGGCCAAGTCCGACTCCGCCGACGCCAAACCCATCAAGACCGAGGCCGTTGCATGCCAGGTTGACCGCAATCAGGAGCAAGACGGGCGGCAAAATGCGCGAGGCGCGAAAAATGTAAAAGCGTCCGACATGAACCCGGCAAAAACCGCCATCCCGCTGCAAAGTGAGCGATGTGATGAGGTATCCGGATATGACGAAAAACATGCACACCCCGAGCGCGCCATTGTAAGCCACGGGGTTGAGGATCCGGCTCGGAATGATCACCGGAGGCGAATACTCCGCGCCTCCGACCCGGGCATGCAGAAGCATCACGACCAGAATGGAGATTCCCCGGAGCAGATCGACGGCCAGGTTCCGGCGCGGATAATGAATGAGGCCGGACATCGGAGGATGTCTCCGTTCGGCGGCTAGTCGAGAAACGACGCCTGTTTCGGCGGTGAGGCGGACCGCCTTGCACCTCCTCCTCGGGGAGGGCGTTGAGGTGGCGGGGGGGGCGGGTCGCCCGCTGGGAGACGGCCAACTCCCGGTCCGCCACGATCCGGCTGCAGATCGACTGGACGTGAAGCTTCAGCCAGTGGACGGTGTTGCTTCCCTCGGTATAGTCGGCCGGACCGTAGTGGTCGATCCGCCCGACCTGGCGAAGGAGATCGTTCTGGGCGAATTCCTCCTGGATGTCCGGATTGTACACGGCGTAGGCCTTGCCCCCGTTGCGCTTCACGACGGAGAAGCAGGGGACATCGCTCGGGCCGTCGGCAATGTAGATCATGTTCTGGAACGGAATCCTGCGATCCTCGGGCTTGACGTTGGAATTGACCTCGATCGCGGGGTTTTTGTTCGTGCCCTTGTTGATCTCGAAGAGGGCCCGGGTCTTGGTCGTATTGTCGATCACCATCCCGATCTGGGCGATCTCGGCCTCCGCCGAGATCTCGAGCTCCTTCTGGCGCAGGAACCCCGGCTGCAGGGGGCTCTCGATGAATTCGCAACCCCAGATTCCGTCGACAAAGGGGGCGATGGTGCTGCCCTGGATCATCCGCGCGAGACCGGTGCTGACGATGTAGTGCTCGATTTGGATCTCGTGCTTCTTGAACTCGGGCTTTTCCAGGACCCAGTCCTTGGTGTGCTGAAAGAAAGCGGGCAGGCCCGGATAAAAGACTATCTCGGCGCCGGCCGCAAAAAGCACCTTGTTGTTCAGTCCCGCCATCCGGCCGGCAAGGACATACGTCAGGAGATGATTGAGGTAGCCGATTTCGCCCGAAAGACGGTAACCCCGCTTGTGATATTGCTCGACCAGGGCGTTTACCTCTGCCCAAAACGTGGCCTCGTCAACGTTGTACCTGCGGAACAACGACTGCTGCATGTACCCGGGAATCAATGTCTTGTCGAAATCCCAAATGCAGGCGACGATGTTCTGGGTGAAAAGCGGCGTGGGCATCGGTGTCTGCGCATTAGAACCGGAATTCCCCTCTGGCGCCAGACTCTTTTGGGCTCGGTATGGTGGCATGTCTTGGACGGGAAAACACGGAATGAGGCATAGCGAGCCTTCTGCCCGCCTCTGGGGCCAGGACGGGCTGGGATCCCGCCTGGCCCGGTTTGGCGGGCATGCCGGGCCTTGGCGAGCTCAGCCTCTTTCCGGGTTTTCCCGTCCAACATGCACCATTGCCGGGCTCGGGCGAAGCTTGCCACTGGGGCGGACCAAAGCATCTATTCATCGTCTGCGCATGGAACAACTGCCCGATATCGCGCCTTTCCGGCGCCGCCTGGAGGAGCTCGCCGCCCAGATGGCCTCTCCGTCGTTCTACGCGAGTTCGCGGCGGGCCGCCGACGTCACGCGGGAGCACCAGAAGCTCCAAAAGCTGGCGGAGGACTACGACCGCTTTGCGAAGCTCGAGGCGGAAGAGAGGGATGCCCGGGAACTGGCCCGGGATCAGGCCGCCGACGCGGGCATGCGCGAACTGGCGCTGGCCGAGCTGCCTGAGCTTGCCAGGCGCCTGGATTTGCTCCGCCAATCGGTGCTCCTGGCGATGATTCCGCCGGACCCCACCGACTCGCGCAACACCGTCATGGAGATCCGCGCGGGAACCGGGGGCGAGGAGGCCGCGCTTTTTGCCGCGGAGCTCGCGCGGCTGTATCAGAAGTTTGCCGACGCCCAGGGATGGAAGGTCCAGCCGATGAGCAGCAGCGTGTCCGAGCGGGGCGGCTTCAAGGAGGTGATCTTTCTCGTCCTGGGAACGGACGTGTACAAGCAGCTCAAGTTCGAGAGCGGGGTCCATCGCGTCCAGCGCGTTCCGGTGACGGAGGCCAACGGGCGGATCCACACCTCCACGGTGACCGTCGCCGTCCTGCCCGAAGCCGAGGAGGTGGACGTGCAGATCGACCCGTCCGAACTCGAGATCACGGTGAGCCGGGCAAGCGGGCCGGGGGGGCAGGGGGTCAATACGACGGACTCGGCGGTCCAGATCCTGCACAAGCCGACCGGGCTCATCGTCCAGTGCGCCGACGAGCGCTCCCAGATCAAGAACAAGGCCAGGGCGCTGACGGTCCTGCGTTCGCGGCTCCTCAAGCTGCGCGAGGACGAGGAGCACGCCCGGTACGCCGCGGAGCGGCGAAGCCAGATCGGCTCGGGCGACCGCAGCGAGCGGATCCGCACGTATAATTTCCCGCAAAACAGGATGACCGACCACCGGATCGGACTGACCCTCTACAGCCTGCCCCAGATCATGGAGGGGGCGCTGGGGCCGGTGATTGCGGCGCTGCAACGGGCGGATCACGACGCAAGGCTCGCGGCGCTAACAGGGCAGGCTTACGCCCCCGCCCGCGCCGCCCCGGCGGACGACTGACGGGTGGATTAGGACCACGATGTGCCTGCACAATCTGCGAAACGCCGGGCTAGCGGAAGCCGACGGGCTTTCGCGTGCCACCCGCGATGCTGACCGTCCTTGAAGTCGTAAGGAAGACTGCCGATTTCTTCGCCGGCAAGGGGATCGAATCGCCCCGGCTCAATGCGGAGCTGCTCGCGGGGCATGCGCTCGGCCTGGCGCGCATGCAGCTCTACCTGCAGTTCGAGCGAACCCTCTCAGATGCCGAAGCCGAGAAGATCCGCTCCCTCGTGCGAAGGCGCGGGCAGCGCGAACCGCTGCAATACCTGATCGGGCATGTCGAGTTCTCCGGGCTCACGCTGAAGGTGGACCGCAGGGCGCTGATTCCCCGCCCCGAGACCGAATACCTCGTCGAAACAGTCGCCGGACGCCGCGCGGACTCCCCGCCAAAAAGCATCCTCGATCTGGGCACGGGATCCGGGGCGATAGCGCTTGCCCTTGCCAGGAAATGGCCGGAGGCAGCCGTGACGGCGACCGATTCGAGCCATGAGGCCCTGGAGCTTGCCCGCGAGAACGCTGCGGCCGTGGGACTGGACAGCCGGGTCTTGTTTCTCAATTCCGACTGGTTTGCCGGGATCGCCGCGGACACCCGCTTCGAACTCATCATCGCCAATCCCCCCTATCTCTCCGCTGCCGAATTGGCCGCCTGCGCGCCGGAATTGCGCGAGCACGAACCGGCCGCCGCTCTTGTCGCCGGCGAGGACGGCATCGCCGACATTCGCTCCATCCTCAGAACCGCACCGGCCCATCTCGCGCCCGGAGGCCTGCTCGCCCTGGAGACAGGCATGGATCAGCACGCCCGGCTCGGTCCGATCGCCGCCGAATACGGCTGGCCCCGCACCGAATCCCTCCCCGACCTGACCGGCCGGCCCCGCTACCTGCTCGCCTGGATGGACTAGCTCTTGCTGGCAACCGTCAGCGGGGCATGGTTGCTGACCCAATAGTCGTGATCCCGCCCCAGGTTGATCGCATCCTCGACGACGCGCATCGTCTCGCGAAGGTAGACATCCATCTTCGGGTAGGGCTCGTCATCGTCCGTGCTCAGGGTGGCGTCGTCCTCGTCGTCGTCGTCCGGGTTTGAAACGGACCCGTCGTCGGCTGTCTTCGGAGCCTTGACCTTGGGCGGCGGGCGGGGTGCGACCCAGAATTCAGTGTGGGGATAGTCGGTCTTTGCCAGTTCATCGCGCTCCGCCTTGATCTCCTTGATGAAGGCGTCGTCCGAAGCCTTCTGCTTCCGGCGCTCGCCGAGGTTGAGCAGGACGAGCTTCTGCTCCTGGCGGGACTTGAACCAGTCGACATCCTTCTTCAAATAGGCGAATTCGGGCAGATTGGCCTGGCGGGCGAGGCTTTTTTCGCGCAGCGAATCGAGCACCTTGGGGTCGAGCGGCTGCCCCGTAAACGAGGGTGCGCTCGGTTTGCGATCCCAGATCAGGGCATGCTGCAGGCTCGACTCGCCAATCGGCAGCACATCGTCGACCGAGGGAAGGGCGATGTCGGCGACGACCCCCTTGAGCTGGGTTGAGGAGCCGTTGGGAAGATAGAATTTCTGGATCGTGATCTTGGCCGCGCCCGTCTTTTCCGGGGACATCGCGAGCTCGCGGGTCAGGTTCTTCATCTCGATGACCTGCTGGACGGTGCCCTTGCCGTGGGTCGAGCTGTCGCCGATGACGATTGCGCGGCCGTAGCTCTGAAGGGCTCCGGCGACTATCTCCGAGGCGGAGGCGCTGAAGCGGTCCGTCAGGACCGCCAGCTGGCCATCGTAGGCGACCGTGGGGTTCTCGCTGCTGTCCACCTGCTTTTCGCCTGTGCTGTCGACCACCTGGACGACCGGGCCCTGCGGGATGAACAGGCCCGCGACATTGATGGCCTCGCCCAGGAAGCCGCCGCCGTTGTGCCGCAGGTCGAGCACCATGCCCTTCACACCCGCGGCCTTCAGCTGGGTGATCAGGGAGGCGACGTCCTGGGAGGCGCTGGTCTTTTCGGCCGCTGCCTGGGGGTCGTCCGCCGGGCCGTAGAATTCCGGAAGGGTTATCACGCCGATCGGCACCGTCTTTCCGTCGGCCTCGGGCACCTGGAACAGGGCCCCATGGGCTCTGGCTGAGCTGAGCTTGACGACGTCGCGCGTGATCATGATCTGCTTGTGCGCGGAGGTGTCGGTGGAGCCGGATGGCTCCACGGTCAGGCGGACCCGGCTTCCCCTCTCGCCGCGGATCATCTCGACGACCTTGCGAAGCTTCATTCCGATGATGTCGACGGGCTCCTTGTTCTCCTGGGCGACCGCGATTATCTTGTCGCCCGGCTTGAGCTGATGGCCGAGGTCGGCCGGTCCGCCGGGGACCAGTTCCTCGATCGTGCAGTAATCGTCCTTGAGTTGAAGGACGGCGCCGATCCCGACGAGTTGCAGCTTCATCTGGATGCCGAATTCCTCGTAGTCCGCAGCCGACCAGTAGTTAGAGTGCGGATCGTAAAGGGAGGCGATGCTCGTCAGGTAGAGCTCGGCCAGGTCTCCGCCCTCGATGTCGCCCATGTTCTTGAGCATACGTTCATACCGCTTGCGGACGACTTCCTTGGCTCTCTCGACCGGATCGGCCGACCCAATCGTCTTCGGCGGGTTCCCGACGTCTTCCTTCAGATGCGGACCCGCAGGCGCCGCCGCCTTTTCCGTCGCCGCAGCCGGGGCCGCCCCAGGATTGACCGCACCCGGTGCGCCGGAATCCAAGGAGATCGCCCCGCCGTTGGCGGCGAGCGCGATGGCGGAGTGGGCTGGCGCGGCCGTATCCTTCGTTTTTGCGCCCAGCAGCTCCCCGATGACTTCGAATTTGAGGCGCAGGTGCCACAGTTCATCGGAATCGGCAGCCGTGGCGGGCCATTCAGCCTTCGTCCTGTCGGCGGCGAAAGTCTCATTTCCGGCCAGGTCGATCGGCTTTTTCAGTTCGGCGAATATCCAGTTGATGCGCGCCTGGACCCGGTTCGGCGTAGACGCCGTAGATTTCATAGGCGGCGTCGATGTCCCCCTGATAGGCGACCTGCGAGTACACGGTTGCTCCGTTGTACTTGGTCGTGAAGGCCTTCTTGTCGGTCCCGAGGAAAAACATGTGCTGTCCGTCGAGTTCGGCCATGTAATCGGGAATGACCTCCGAGTAGTCGCTCGAACGGACGTTGGCGCGGTTGTAGTGGTAGAGCTCGAGCAGCTTGACCAGGGTCGTCGCCTCGGTCGCGAGGCTCGGGGACGTCGTGAACGTGCGGTCCTCTGCGGAAAGGGTCGATACACAGGGCGCAATGGCAAGCGAGAGGATCGCAAGCCCGAATCGGCGGAGGGTGGCAGGGAATATCATCAGTTTATTGTAGAGAAGTGGAGCCGGGTAATTGTTTCATGCAAATGCGAGGGTTTCAAGGCGGTACGCGTGATAGTAGTGCCCTGCTGCGACATAGGTATGTCCTCGCGAGGACATGCCTACGTCACAGCAGGACATAGGGGGCGCGGTGGAGTATTGAGCGGGTCTCCCGCATCCGGCGCACATGCTCCTGCCAGAAGGCGGACTCGTCCTTGAAGCCGAGCCAGAATGCGACCGGAGCCCGGTCGGCCGGCGTCGCCCCCAAGACGGAGACGCCCTGATGGGCGTCGCGCCGGATCACGAACTCAAGGCCCTTCAGGAACTCGAAGTTGTCCAGGAGCATTTGAACCTCGGCGGGCGCTGCAAGGCCTTCCGCACCTAGAGCCCGGATCACCTGCCGCGTCCCGGTTTGGCGCAACGCGGGGCGGGACGCTCCGTGCTGGAGCTGAAGCGTCTGCGCGAAGAATTCGAGGTCGACGAGCCCGCCCGCGCCCGTCTTGAACGCCCTTTCCGGCGGCGCGACAACATCGCGCTCCTTTTCGATTCGGGCGCGCATGGCCCAGATCGCGCGCCGGTCGGCATCGGAGAGCCCCTCGCCGTAAAGACGCAGCCCGACCCAGCCCTGGAATTCCGCCGCGAGGTCGGCGGGGCCGCAGACTATGCGGGCCCGCAGCAGCACCTGCCGCTCCCAGGATTGGGCGCCGTTCGCATGGTACGCGCGCAGGGCGGACACGGTCGTCGCGACCGGTCCCGCATCGCCATGGGGGCGAAGCCTCAGATCGACGGCGAACGTGGGCCCGAGCGGGCCGCCGGGCTGCAGAATGCGCCGGACGCCTTCGACCTCCGCGGCAGTGGCAGCCTCCGCGCCTTCGGGGCCCACGATGATCAGGTCCAGGTCCGAGCCGGGGGCCAGCTCGCATCCGCCGTATTTTCCGAGCGCCACGACAAGCAGTCCTTTCCGGGCGCAGAGCCTCTCGAGCACCGCATCGGCGAGGCGCGTCAGGGCCAGTTCGACCTCGACGCGGGTCATGAATCCGAGCAATTCACCGATCGTGTAACGCAGTTCCTCGGCCCGGACGTAAAGCCAGAGCCAGTTGGCAAGCGCCGGCCCTGAGGCGGGCGCCCCTTCGGCCAGCTCCGCCGCCAGGTCCCGCGGCTCCTTCCGGCGCCTGAGAATCTCCGGCCTGAGGACTTCCTCGATGATCTCCGGGTGCGCGATCAGAAGCTCGACCCCGTATGCGCTGCGGTCGCACAGGAGCGCAAGCACCCTGAGCAGCTGGGGGTTGGCGGCGCATTGGTTCAGGAACTGGCGGCGGGTCCCGTACCTCTCGGCGCAGCGGGCGAGCCGCGTGAGCGCCACCAGGGGCCGCGCCAGCTCCGGAATCAAGGCGTCGAATCCATTGGCCAGATTCAGGAAATCCGTGACCAGCCCGGGCGTCACCTGCATCCGGTGGTCGCCGCTGCCAAAGACCCGCAGCGCCACGGCAGCATCGGGCACCGGGCCAAACCAGCGTCCTATCCGTTCGGCGGGGATCGCGGGGACCGTGTCGGTCGTGAAGAACTCCCACCAGGCCTCGAATTCAGCATCGACAATGCGGTCGGAGAACAGCCCCTCAAAGAGGGCTTGGACCCGCCGCCGCCTGGTCTGGAGGTCGTTCAGGAAGGCCTGCGCCGATTCAAAGCCGAGGGTCGACGCCAGGGACTCGAGTTCGTGCGGGTCGGCCGGCAGCTCGTGGGTCTGGCGCTCGTCCCTCATCTGAAGCCGGTGTTCAACGCGGCGGAGGTGCCAGTACGCCTCGGTGAGGAACAAGGCGTCGCGAAAATCGAGCAACTCGTACCGGGCGAGCTGCTCGAGAGCCATCGTCGTCGAGTGGGTCTGCAGGAAAGGGTAGTGCCCGGCATTCAGCAGTTGAAGCGACTGCGCGATGAACTCGATCTCCCGGATTCCGCCAGGGCCCCGTTTCAGGTCCCGGTCGAGGGCCTCGGATCCGACTATCTCGCGCTCGGTGCGCCGCTTCATGGCCGCGACCTCGGCCAAAAGCGAAGGCGGCGGGTTGCGCGGATAGCGGAAACTGTGCAGATCCTCCAGCAACTCGGCTCCAAGCTCCAGGTCGCCGGCGACCGGGCGGGCTTTCAGAAGCGCCAGCCGTTCCCAGGTTTGGCCGGCTGTGGCGTAGTAGTTCTCGATCGCGGAGAGCGAGGGCACAAGGGGGCCCCAGGCGCCCTCGGGCCTGAGGCGCACGTCGACGCGGAACAGAAAGCCGTCGGCCGTCGCCGTGCCGAGGAGCCCGGTCATGTTTTCCGCGAGCTTCGTGAAGAACTCGATGTTCGAGGCGCTCATGGAGGCGCCGTCCCGCCGGCAGGCTCCATCGCCCTCGTGGCAGAAGATGAGATCGATGTCCGACGAGAAATTCAGCTCGCCGCCGCCCAATTTGCCGAGGGCCAGGGCGCAAAAACGCGCCGGCCTATTCGCGAACTCGTCCCAGGGCGTCCCGAACCGCTCCTTCAACCGCCGCAAGGCGACCCGGTGGCATTCTCCAAGACAGAACTCGGCCAGCCGGCTCAGCTCGCCGACGGTCGTCTGCTCGTCGGCGAACCCGTTGACGCTCCGGTAGGCGATGCGAAGCGACATGAGGCGGCGCCAGCGCCGCAGGAGGCCGACCTGCGACTCGTCGCCGGACGGGCCGGCCTCCCTATCGCCGCCGAATGCCCGCCATTCGTCGCGCAGGGCGCTGAATCGGTAGGTCGTGCCGAGGTTTCGCTCCTCTTCCAGCCACAGGCACAACTCAGGGCGGTTGAGAATCACCTGGACATAGATCGGGCTGGCTTCCGCCAGGCGCTCGAGTCGCGACCAGGCGGCCGGGCCGACCCGCTCCGCGGGAAAATCAGGGCGGGCGGCGGCGATTGCCGCGCGCAGCGGGGACGGCGCCGGGCTGTCCAAGGGCTACCGCCTGCTGAGGAGGTCGCGCGCTTCGTCCAGGAGGCGCTTCTCCTCGGCCGTCAGTGCGCCGAATCCCTTGCTGTTGATCTTGTCGAGGATGCGATCGACTTCGGCGCGAAGATTCTCCCGGCTTCCGATATTGACCTTGTACGACGGGGCCGGGGCGCCGGACTTCTGGGCATTCTTCATCCACTTGGGCAGCTCGACCGTCCCGCGGCGCGACGGCAGGCGCCAGGACGAAGTGTGGAAGAAGCGGAAATAGAGCCAGCCCGCCGCCATTCCCCCCAGATGGGCCGAATGGGCATAGCCGAACGGCGACAGATTGCCTGTCACTTCATACGCCAGGCATCCCACCAGATCCACGCCGACGGCAATGTAGGCAAGGTACTTCGGCTTGATCGTGACCGGGACGATGAAAAACAGGAGGAAGGTCATCTCCTGGTCCGGGTAGAGGCAGGCAAAAACGATGAAAAGCGCCATCACTCCGGCCGATGCGCCGATCAATTCGGCGCCCGCGTGCCAGTTGACCGCCGACCAGACGGCCCCGCCAAGCACCACGGCCGCGCAGTATACGAGCAGGAATCGCCTCTCGCCCAGGACCGGCAGCAACGCTCGGCCGAGGAAGAAAAGTCCGAGCAGGTTGACCGCGATGTGCAGGAGCAGATGCAGCCCCTGGGCGTGCAGAAAGCCATACGTGAACAGCGTCCAGACATGTCCCGCCCGAAGCGCCGCCGGCGTAAGGGCGAACATCCGCTCCACGAGCTCGCCCCCGTCGAAGATCCGGGCGACGACGGCCTGGAGCAGATAGCCGGCCACGATCGCGGCCATCAGCCAACCGAGGACCGTGGTCCTTGCGCCGGGGCGGCTGTCCTGCATGTACGGACGATCGTAGAGCATTTCCAACCGAAACCTATGGCAAGACGGTCCAAAGACAAGACGCAAGCCGCTTGACAGGCTCACCCGCCGAATGCTTTGTGGTGAACTATTATGGCCAATAAGTCGGACAAGTGGGCGACAAACACGCCAGGGAAGTTCTTTGTCGATCAGCAGTGCATCGACTGTGATCTTTGCCGCGAGACCGCTCCGGCATTTTTCACCCGGAACGACGAAGGCGGCTACTCCTACGTGTTCAAGCAGCCGACGACCGAAGAGGACATTGCCCTTTGCATGGAAGCTTTGGAGGGTTGTCCGGTCGAGGCAATCGGCAACGACGGCGATCCGGTGTAGGATTTATTTGCCGAAGGCAAGTCGGCGCCCGCGGCGCAGTAGTTGTTAAGTAACAGGTTCATGGTGCCTTAACAAAAAGCACTTGTCTTTGGGCGGTCGCCCGGCAGGGTCAGTGAGCCATGCCGGCAGAACCAATAGCACCGCCTTTGGACGCCCTTGGGGAAGGCACCCATGCGGCGGACCGCCGGCATGTCTGGCATCCGTTCACGCAAATGGAGGAGTACCTGGCCCTTCCGCCGCTTGCGATCGAATCGGGCCGGGGTGGCTGGCTCACGGATACCGACGGACGGCGATACCTAGACGGGAATGCTTCAATCTGGACAAACGTCCACGGCCACAATGACCCGGACCTGAAGGCCGCGCTCGAGCGCCAGCTCGGCCGTGTCGCCCATTCAACCATGCTCGGACTCACCCATCCGCCGGGTGCGGAGCTTGCGCGAGTGCTTGCCGGGCTCGCCCCGGCGGGACTTGGCCGCGTGTTCTTCAGCGACAACGGGGCCGGTGCGGTGGAGGTGGCCCTCAAGCTCTCATTCCAGTTTTGGCAGCTTCGGGGACGGCCGGAGAAGCGCGGGGTCATCGGGATGGCCAACGGCTACCATGGCGACACCTTCGGGGCGATGGCTGCGGGCGACAGCGGGTTTTTCCACGACCGTTTTCGGCCCTGGTGCTTTCCGGCCGAGCATTTTCCCGCCCCGCACTGCACGGAATGGAACGGAGTCGCCAGGGAATCGGATGCGTCCGCAAGTCTTGCCTCCCTGGACGCCCTTCTCGCGAAGCGCGCCGAACGCACGGCCTGCCTCATCCTCGAGCCCTCGGTCCAGGGGGCCGCTGGCATGCGCCTGCAGCCCCGGGGATTTGTGGCCTCCGTCGCCGCTCGATGCCGGGCAAGCGGCGTTCATCTCATCCTGGACGAGGTCTTCGTGGGATTTGGCCGGCTCGGGCCGATGCTGGTTTGCGCGGAGGAAGGCGTATCGCCCGATTTCCTCTGCCTCGCAAAAGGGCTCACGGCCGGCTACCTCCCGCTTTCGGCCACGCTTGCCCAGGAGGAGATCTTTGAGGCGTTTCTCGGCACCTACGGGAGCCGGAGGGCATTCTACCACGGCCACACCTTCACCGGCAATCCCCTGGCGGCCGCAGTGGCCCTCGAGAACATCCGTAAGCTTCGCCCGATGACCGAGGGCGGCCTGCTCCGCCGCAGGATCGCCTCGTTCGGCGGGCTGCTCGACTCGGCCTTTGCGGGGCATCCTTCCGTGTTGGAGATCCGACAGCGGGGCTTCGCCGCGGCGGTCGACCTCGATGCTTCGAAGGACCGCGGTCGCGGCGGGACGGATCATCGGCTGGGTCTCCGTGTCTGCCTGAGAGCCCGGGCCCACGGCCTTCTTCTTCGTCCGCTAGGCGATTCGCTCCTCATTGTTCCGCCGCTCTGTCTCGACGAGGATGAACTCGCCGAACTGGTGAGGCGCACGGCGGCGGCGATCGACGACGCGACCGCATCCTGACAGGGCCTTCAAAGTCCGATGCAACCTTCAGACCAATCTCCCATGTCCCAGCACAATCTCGAATCGATCCGCGAAATCTACGCTCTCCCGCTGCCCGATCTCATCTATCGCGCTCAGCAGACGCACCGGCTCCACCACGACCCCGCCGCCGTGCAGCTTTGCACGCTGCAGTCGATCAAGACGGGCCGCTGCCCGGAGGACTGCAAGTACTGCCCGCAGTCCTCGCGCTATGCGACAGGCGTCGAGCCGGAGCCGCTGATGGACGCGGAGGCGGTGGTCGAGGCCGCGCGAGGCGCGCTGGCCGGGGGCGCATCGCGCTTTTGCATGGGTGCGGCGTGGCGCGAGGTGCGCGACGGCCCGCAATTCGATTCCGTCCTTGAGACCGTGCGGGGCGTATCCTCGCTCGGCCTCGAGGTCTGCTGCACGCTCGGCATGCTGACGGCGGACCAGGCCTCGCGGCTGAAGGAGGCGGGCTGCGCCGTCTACAACCACAATCTGGACACGTCCCGGGAATACTATCCCGAGATCATCACGACGAGGACCTACGACGAGCGTCTTGGCACCCTCGCGGCCGTCCGGGGGGCGGGGCTGCAGGTGTGCAGCGGTGGAATCCTCGGGATGGGGGAGAGCGTGGAGGACCGCCTGAAGCTCCTCGCCGAGCTTGCGGCCCTGGATCCCCAGCCCGACTCGGTGCCGATCAACGCCCTGGTCCCCGTCGCCGGCACGCCGCTTTCGGAGCGGGCGCCCGTCGATGTCTTCGAGTTTGTCCGCATCATTGCAACGGCCAGGATCGTGATGCCGCGCGCCATGGTGCGGCTTTCCGCCGGACGGACGGCGATGTCGGACGAGGCCCAGGCGCTTTGCTTCATCGCGGGCGCAAACAGCATCTTTCTCGGCGACAAGCTTCTGACGACGCCCAATCCGGAACGCTCGGAGGACATGCGCCTGCTGGACAGACTGGGTCTGCATCCGCTGGCGGCGCAGCCGCATGCCGGGGCCTTGCCCTATGCGAACGATTCTGGTCACCGGCTCTGACACGGGCGTAGGCAAGACGCACGCCGTCGCGGCGCTGGCGCGCCTGCTGGCCGGAACGGCCGGCGACAGGATCCAGATCGTGAAGGCGGTCGAAACGGGCGCCGACGGCGTCGCCGAAGGCGACGCAATGCGCGCGCAGCGGCTGGCCGACAGCCCCCGGATCGACGCCCGCACGCTGGTGTCATTTCCGCGCGCCCTGGCCCCCGCCGCGGCGGCGGCGCTGGCCGGCCGGGAACTGTCCATGGAGATCCTCCTCGATCGGGCGCAGGCGCTGCCCTCCTGCGAGTGGCGCATCGTCGAGGGTGCCGGCGGGATCGCCTCGCCGATCGACGGCGAGGGCCGGGACTGGGCGGATTTTGCCGCGGCCGCCGGCGCATCGGCCGTGGTCATCGTGGTCCCGGACCGCGTGGGCGCAATCAACCAGGGCCGGCTTGCGTTCGGACGCGCCGTCCAGGCGGGACTGCGCGCGGGTGTCTGGCTCAACGCCGTCTCGCCGGTCGAGGCGGATGTGGCCGCGTCCAACCGAAGCGGCCTCGCCGGCGCCGGCATTCCAGTCTGGGGGGAACTGGGATACCGGGAATCGGCCGCTCAAGGGACACGGGGCCTGCTCGAGGCGCTTTCGGATGGGTCCGCGCTTGCGCGGGCCCCGGAGGATTGCGGGACGGCGCCGGGATTCTGCGCCGGGCGCTGCGAATCGGCGCTGGCTGAGCGTGAAAGGAAGAACCAGAGGCGCAGGATCCGCGTGACCGCTTTCCCGGAGGGGGTGATCAACCTCGCCGACAACGATTACCTGAGCCTGGCGCGGGATCCCGCGGTGGCCGCCGCGGTCGCGGATGCTGCACTTGAACACGGCAGCTCGGCGTCGGCGTCGCCGCTCATCACTGGATGGCGCAGGCCGCACGAGGCGCTCGTGGAAGCCCTTTGCGCGTGGCATGGGCTTCCCTTCGGGCTCCTTTGGACGAGCGGCTATGCCGCCAATTGCGCCGTCCTGGGGACCCTTCCCCGGAGGGACGATCTCGTCCTGGCCGACCGGCTGATTCATCACAGCATGATCGCCGGCCTGATTCACAGCGGAGTCCGGATCCGCCGGTACCCGCACCTCGACCTTGACCGGCTGGAGTCAGCCCTCGCCGGACCGGAAGCGGCGGGCAGGCCGGCCTTCGTCGTGACGGAGAGCGTCTTCAGCATGGACGGCGATTATCCGGACATGGCCCGGCTCGCGGAGCTCAAGCGACGCCACGGCTTCTGCTGGGTCCTGGACGAGGCGCACGGGCTGGGATGGTACGGCCCGGAGGGCGCGGGGCTCGCGCGAGCCGCCGCCGTCCAGGAAAGCGTGGATGTTTTCGTGGGCACCCTGGGCAAGACACTCGCATCCGGAGGCGCCTACACCCTTTTCCGGGACGAGGCCGTGCGCGACTACCTGATGAACATGGCGGGTGAATTCATCTACTCCACGGCGCTGCCGCCGGCCAACGCGGCCGGGGCCCTGGCCGCCCTGTGCCGCGTGCGGGAACTTGCCGCCGCGGGACAGGAGGGATGGCAGCAGGCATCGCGCCGCTTCAGGAGTCTGCTGAGCGAGAACGACTGGGATGTGCCGGCCGGCGAATCGCCCGTCGTCCCGGTCCGGATGGGAGGCGAGGATGCCGCGGTCTCGCTCGCATCGTCCCTGCGCGGGGAGGGGATCCTGGTCGGCGCGGTGCGCCCGCCGACCGTTCCCGCGGGAACGAGCCGCCTGCGGCTTTCGATGAAGCGTACGCTCACGCCGGGCGATCTGGCGCGCGTCGTGAAGGCGATGGCCGTGTGGAGGGACCGGCAGTGAGGATCGGTTGGCTGCTCGGCTGGGCCGTGCCGCAGGACTGGTTCGCGGCGCTCGCGCGCGACGCTTTTCCAGCGGCGGTTCACGCTTTTGCGAGGCCCTCGCCCACTGCGATCGGCGAATTGGAGGCGTGTGCGCCCTTCGACTGGGTCGCCGGCTACTCGCTTGGAACTTTGCTTCTGATGGGCCAGGCCTCCCGTGCGGGAGCGCTCGGCCGGGTCGCAGTCCTGGCTCCGATATTTGCCTTTCCAGGCGAGGAGAACCTCGGGGGCCGGATACCCCGCGTCGAAGTCCGGATCCTGGAGAGACGCCTGCGGCAGGATCCGCCCCGTGCGATCGAGGAGTTCCACCGCAGGGCGGGCTTGGGAGATATTCCGAAAGGCCCTGCGGCGGTGACGGAGGAGGCGGGCACCGCGCAGGCGGGGACAGTTCCTTCGGATATCCCAGGCGACGGGGAGAGTTCACTGGCCTGGGGGCTTGCCCAGCTTAAGACCGTGCGGGTCGACGCCGTCCTGCCAGAGGGATGGGTCGGATGGTGCGGGACAGATGACCCGTTCCTCGACGCGCACCGGCTGCATTCGCTGGACAAAAGGATCGTCCCGCTGCCCGGCGCCACTCACCACCCCCGCGCACTGATGAACGCATTTTCGGCTTTCGTTGCCAAAGGGGCCCGTCGGGGAATTGCTGCGAATCCGTGATTCCCATGTCCTTGCACACAAAGGTCGCGCCGGCCAAGTCCCCGAAGGGTGCGGCCAGGAGTCCCGCCCTGGCTGCGAGCTTCAGCCGGGCATCGCGGACGTATGGGGCGCGTTCCGGAGTCCAGGCGGCGATGGCGGAATGGCTCTCCGAATGGCTGCCCCCGGTGCGTTCGGGGCCTGTTCTTGAAATTGGCGCGGGCACAGGATTGTTCACAAGGAAGCTGTTCCCGTGGAACGGTCCCGTGACGGCCTCCGACCTGTCGCCGGAGATGTGCCGGGTCGGCCGGGCAGGCGTCCCGCAGGCGGAGTGGACCCAGATGGAGGCCGAGCATCCGTCGGGCGGCCCGTGGAAATGGATATTCTCGAGCAGCATGCTGCAATGGGCCGCGGACCCGTCCGTGATTTTCACGGCCTGGCGAAACTGCCTGGCGCCGGCCGGCCGCGTGCTCGGCGGCGTTCTGGCCGCGGGCAGCCTTGTCGAATGGAACGCCCTGGCCGGTGATGCGTCGCCGCTTGTCTGGAGGACGCCTGAGGAGTGGCGCTCGCATCTTTCCGCCGCCGGATTCCGGCTGCTGCGCGACCACGCCGAGAAAAGGATGTTCCGCTACCCGTCGGCCCTCGCCCTTCTCCGTTCGCTCCACGACGTCGGAGGGGCGCCGCACCGCCGGTATGCTGCGGGCCGGCTCCGGCGCCACCTGCGCGACTACGATGAACGATTCCGCTCGCAGGGCGGCGTGGGCGCGAGTTGGATGTTCTACCGCTTCGAGGCGGATCTTGGAGAGTGACCCATCGCGGCGGACTGCGCGGCAGGAACGGGGCCGCGCGGGCCGCTGGCCCGCTGCCAAATCGGGATGCTTGACACGGGATGGCGGCGTGCGGTGACTGCCGGGCGTGCCTGAGAATCCCTTCCTCGATCCCTCCTTCGAAATCCGCTGGTCGCAGCTCGCGCCGGAGAGCGCAGGGCCCGCCGTAACCGAGGCGATTGGCCGTGCGCAGGCGGCCGTCGATGCGATCGCCTCGAGGGATCAGGGGTTGGCCAATTACGCCAATACGTTTCTGGCGCTGGAGGACTCGGTCGACGAACTGAACAGGGCCTGGGCGAAGGTCACCAACCTCCAGTCCGTCGCCGATTCCCCGGAGTTGCGCGAGGCGCACAACGCCCTGCTGCCGAAAGTCTCGTCCTTTTTTGCCAGGATTCGCCTGAACGGGGAATTGTGGCTCCGCCTCAAGGCGGTCGCCAAGTCCGCGGAGGCCGGCGCGCTGCGGGGGATCCACCGCAGGTTCATGGACGAGACGCTCGCCGATTTCAGGGAGGCGGGGGCGGATCTCCCGGCCGAGTCAAAGGCAAGGCTCGAGGCGCTCCAGATCGAATTGGCCGAACTGACCCAGAAATTCTCGGAGAATGTCCTCGATGCGACGAACGCATGGGAGATGCTGGTCGACGACGGGGCCCGGCTGGCCGGACTTCCGGAGCATGCCAAGGCGGCCGCCCGGCAGAGCGCCGCATCGAAGGGGCTCGGCACGGCGGAAAGGCCCGTGTGGCGTTTCACCCTGCACGCCCCCTCCATGGAGCCGTTGATGACCTACGCCGAGGACGCGGGCCTGAGGCAGAGGATGTGGTCGGCCTCGGCATCCGTTGGCGCGGTCGCGCCGCATGACAACACGCCGCTCATCAGCCGGATTCTGGCCCTTCGGGCCGAGAAGGCCTCATTGCTGGGAAAGGCCCATTTCGCGGATTCGGTCCTGGAGAGGCGCATGGCGAAATCGGGAAGGAGGGCCCTCGAATTCATCGAGGATTTCCGCTCCCGCTGCGCCGCAGCCTTCGCGCTGGAGTGCGCCGAATTGGAGGAATTCAAACGGTCCTCCGCAGCCGGCTGCGGGCAGGCGGCCCCGTGGGAGCTCGCCTACTGGTCCGAGAAGCTCCGCCGGGTCCGCCACGATTTCGACGCGGAGGAGCTGCGGCCATACCTCCCCATGGACAGGGTGATCTCCGGCCTTTTCGAACTGGCGGGCCGCGTGTTCGGCCTGCGCATCGACGAACGCAGCGGAGTGGAGACATGGCATCCGGAGGTCCGGTATTATGATGTTCATGACGCGGGCGGGCGCCATGTGGGGTCCTTCTACGCGGACTGGCATCCCCGGGAGTCGAAGCGCGGGGGGGCCTGGATGAACGCCCTTTCGACCGGAGGCCCAAGGCCCGATGGGACGAGGGAGCCCCACCTGGGGCTCATCTGCGGAAATCTGACGGCGCCTGGGCCCGGTCGGCCCGCGCTGCTGACCCACCGCGAGGCGGAAACCATTTTTCACGAGTTTGGCCACCTGATCCATCACCTGCTGGGCGAGGTCCGGATCAAGTCCATGAACGGCATCAACGTCGCCTGGGACTTCGTTGAGTTGCCGTCCCAGATCATGGAGAACTGGTGCTGGGAGCGGGAGAGCCTCGACCTGTTTGCCCGCCATCACGAGACGGGGACGAGGATTCCGGAGGCGCTCTTCCAAAAGATGACGGCGGCGCGGACTTTTCGCGCGGCCTGTTTTGCGATGAGGCAAGTCTCGTTGGCAAAGATGGACCTGCTCCTGCACACGCGTACGGCCGAGTTTGCGCCGGCCCCGGACGTCGAGCCCCTCATCAGGGCGGCGGTCGCCGAATGCCTCATTCCGACGGAGCCTCCCGCGCCGACCATTGTGAAGAGGTTCACCCATGTGTTCGCCGAGCCGGTGGGCTACGCGGCCGGATACTATTCCTACAAATGGGCGGAAGTGCTCGATGCCGACGCATTCACGAGGTTCCGGTCCGAGGGTATTTTCAACGCCAAGGTGGGCGCCGAATTCGTCTCCAAGATCCTGAGCCGGGGCAATGCCGAGGACCCCGCCAAGTTGTTCCGCGATTTCATGGGTCGCGACCCGGAGTTGAAGGCGCTGCTCGTGCGCTCGGGTCTGGCGGCTTGAAAAGAGCGGGTGCCCGCCCAAGTGTCCCATCCCATGATCATCGCCGATATCGCCCGTATTCCCGGCCGCACCTTTCCTGCCCGCCGCTGGACCCGCGGACTGGTGGGGCAGGGTGGCCAGCCGATCGCCGCAAAGGGATTTGCCATGGGCTACGTCGTCCTGGAACCGCGAGGAGGCCAGGTTCCCTGGCACAACCAGGAACAGGAGGAAGTCTACATGGTCATCGAGGGAAAGGGTGAGATCTGCGTCGGGACGGAGCGCGGCGAGATCTCGGCGGGCCAGGCCGTCTTTCTCCCGCCCGGCGTTTTTCACCAATTGACCAACACGGGGGAGGAGCCGCTCCACATGATGTACATCTACTGCCCCGGGGGCGACGTGGCGCACTGGCGGCAGGAGCTCGATGGAACGCTTCCTCCCGCCGGCGCGGGCGCGACGCCTCCGCTGCCAAAGGGTGCCCTGCCGCAGCGCTTCAGGTAAGGTCGGGCACGTCGACCCAGCGGCGCTCGGCCCAGGACTTGAGGCCGAGTTCGGCCAGCTGCACGCCCTTGGCTCCTTCGAAGAGGTTCCAGCGGAAGGGCTCGCCTGTCACGACGTGGCGCAGGAACAGCTCCCATTGCACCTTGAAGGCGTTTTCGTAATGGCCGGCGCCCGCGACGGGGCTCCAGCCGTCGTTGTAACGGATCGGGCTGTCGATGTCGGGATTCCAAACGCAGCGGGGCGTCGAGGAGAGATTCTGGGCGACGCAGTCTCTCAGGCCGGCGACGGCTGATCCGTTGGTCCCGTCGACCTGGAGCGTGAGCAGGTCGTCGCGACGCACGCGAACCGCCCATGATGAATTGAAATGGCAGACGACGCCGTTGCGCAGCTCGAATGTCGCGTAGGCAGAATCGTCGGCGGTGCAGCGGTACGGCTTCCCCGACTCGTCCCATCGCCTGGGGACATGCGTCGCGCCGAGGCAGGACAGCGCCCTGATCTCGCCGAAAAGGTTGTCGATCACGTACCGCCAGTGGCAGAGCATGTCCACGATGATGCCTCCCCCGTCCTCCCTGCGGTAGTTCCATGAGGGGCGCTGCAGGGCATCGTGCTCGCCCGTGAAGACCCAGTAGCCGAATTCGCCGCGCACGGAGAGGATCGTCCCAAAGAATCCGGCATCGACCAGGTGCTTCAGCTTCAGGAGGCCGGGCAGCCAGAGCTTGTCCTGCACGACCCCGCTTTTCACGCCCGCAGCCTGCGCCTCGCGGTGCAGGGCGAGCGCTTCGGCGGAGGTTGCCGCCGTGGGCTTTTCGCAGTACAGGTGCTTCTTCGCGGCGATCGCCATGCGCATGCCCACCGGCCGCTGCAGGGTCACGGTCGCGTCGAAATAGACCTGGTTCGCCGGATCGGCGAGCGCCTCCTCCAGTTTCGTCGTAAAACGGCCGACTCCGGAGCGGGCGGCAAGCGCCGCAAGCCTGGTTTCGTCGCGCCCCACGAGGATTGGATCGGGCATGATGATCCCGCCGCCGGCCAGGCGGATGCCCCCCTGGTCGATGATCGCCTTGATCGATCTGAGCAGGTGCTGGTTCGTCCCCATGCGTCCGGTGACGCCGTTCATGACGATGCCGATCTTGTGCGTGCTCATCCCCCGGAGCATTGACGAACCGCGCCGCCCTTGACCATCCCAATTGCGGCTTTGACCATTGTCGGAGCCCCGGCCGGCCCCCCGCAAAAAACCCCTTGCTCCGTGCCGGGGCCGGGCATCAGTTTCCTCAAGCCACCCATGAGGATTCCCGACGACCCAAAGACCCGGCGTTTCACCCGCAGGGCCCAGAAAACGGGCTTCAAGCCCTGAGCACCCACGCCCGTGTCCAGCTTGCGTTCGTGGATCGACGAACCCAGCGCCGCTTCGGTCGACTCGCCGAGCCTCTGCGTCCGCGGGTGGTGTTTTGACGAGACAAACCGGCCCGTCACCGCCGTGAGGGCGCGCGTCGGAAGGAAGATCTTTGCGGGCCGCGGGGGCCTGCCGCGGCCGGACGTGCAGGCCGCCCTGTCCGGGCCGCCGGAGAGCGCCCGGTCCGGGTTCAGCGTCTGCGTGCGACTGGGATCGGCGGAGACGCTTGTCCGCCTCGAGGCCAGGGTCGGCGAGGACCCGTCCTGGAGGGAGTTTCAACGGATCAGCCTGACGGGTCCGCGGGATTCGCTCCTCGCGCACCGTCTCAGGATGATCCGGTTTCGCTGGGAGTCGGTCCTCGGCCGGCCCAGAGCGATGGGAAGGCTGACGAAGGCGGAGCGCCGGTTCTTGCTGGCACGGATCGACGAGAACGGAGGGCATCCGCTGCGGCTGAGCCCCCATTACGCGCCGCGGCCGTTGGAACCCGAGCGGTTTCCCAAATCCCGCCTCTCCCCGGAGCGCCTGCCCAGGGTCTCGGTTGTGACCCCGTCGTTCCAGCACGGGAAATTTCTCGAAGCGACGCTGCTGAGCGTCCTCGAACAGCCGGGCGTGCGCCTGGACTACATCGTTGAGGACGGAGGATCGACGGACGCGTCGGTGGACATCATTTCCCGCTACGCTCCGCGCCTCAGCCATTGGACGAGCGGGGCGGATCAGGGGCAGGCGGATGCCCTGCGGCGCGGATTTGCCAGGACGGAAGGAGGACCGGACGATGTCATGGCATACCTCAATTCGGACGATCTTTTCATGCCCGGGGCCGTGCGGTTCGTAGCCGAGTACTTTGCGAGGCACCCGCAGGTGGACGTTGTCTACGGACACCGGGTGCTGATCGACGATGGCGGGAGCGAGGTCGGGCGCTGGCTGGTGCCCCGGCGGCCCAACGACGACTTGCGGTTGTTCGACCTGATTCCGCAGGAGACCCTTTTTTGGCGAAGGCGGATCTATGAGAGGGTCGGCGGCATCGACGCGTCGTTTGGCTTTGCAGTCGATTGGGACCTGCTGCTGCGTTTCGCCGGCGCCGGCGCCCGTTTTGAAAGGCTGCCCTGGTTTCTCGGGCTGTTCCGGCTGCATCCGGCGCAGAAGAGCCAGGCCCTGCTCGAGAAGGTCGGGATTCCGGAGATGGACGCCTTGCGCGAGCGAAATTTCGGCCGCACTCCCCCCCGCGCTGATTTGGTTGAGGGCATGGAGCGGGCCCAGCTCGACAGCACCGTCGTGGCGGAATGGATGAGGCGCGGTTGGCGGTTGTAAACGACTGCGGCACACCCTTTATTGGAACGATTCTCACGCCGCATGGTGTCACTCTGCCTCGTATTCCATGAAATGGCCGTCCCGGCAGACCTGTCGGCGCCGCCTGCTGCCCGGCGGGCGTGGTCGCTGGGGAAAGCGCTGTGCGGGGAGGGGAGGTCGGTCACCCTGCTTCAAACGGGCGAGTCGTCGGAGAATGAGCGCATGTCCCTCGCGGCAGCGGCGGAGGCGGCGGGGCTCGCCTACCGCCATCTGGACCTGGTGGCGCCGGCGGACCGAAGGGTGTATCCTGCTGTGGCGGCGCATCGGCTGGCGCTGCGCGTGGCGCGGGCGCTGAAAGCCCTGGACTGCCAGGCTGCGCTCGTCTGCGGGCACCCGGCCCACGCCTCGGCCGCGGTCGCGTCCCGGCGCTGCGCTTCAGCGCTGGCGGACTGTCCGGTGGCGCTCCTGGTCGACCAGGTTGCGGAGCGCGCGCGGGACGAGGAGCAGGCGTTTCCAGCCGACGGGCGGGAGTCGATCGCAACCGATTTTCTGGAAAAGGAGTCGATCCTCAGGGCCGATTTGGTCATTTGCGCGAGCGACGGGCTTCGACAGTGGCTCGGGCTGGCCGGTTGGAGGGCTGCCGGGAGAGGGGTCGAGGTCGCCGACGGCCTGGAGGCGGCGGCCACGCTCGCGGATTTTCTGTCCGCGTTCAGGAGGGCCCCGGCGGTACTGCCCCATCCGAGGGTCAGCGTCTGCGTCGCCCATTATGAGCATCCGCGCTTCCTGGGCCAGGCGCTGGCGTCGATCGAGGCGCAGACGGAGCCGGCCCACGAGGTGATTGTGATCGACGACGGATCGGAAAGCTCGGAAGCGCTGGCGGTGTTCGCGCAGGAGGAGGCCCGGTACGGCCCGCGCGGCTGGAAATTCCTGCGGGGGGCCAATGCGGGGCCGGCGGCGGCTCGCAACCGGGCGGCGCGCGAGGCGACGGGCGAGGCGGTGATCTTCTGCGATGCGGACAATTGGTTCCATCCCGAGATGGTCGCGGTGTTGTCCCGAGCCTTGGCCGCGAGCGGAGCAGATTGCGTCACCTGCTCCTTTGCGGTCGTGCCGGATCGGCCGGATTCCGCGGAAGCGGAGCCGGAGTACGTTTTCGCGCCCCTTGGCCCGTGCCTCGAACTGGGTGTCCTGGAAAACGTCATCGGCGACACGAATTTCATCATTCGCCGCGCCGCCTTCGAGGCGCTTGGCGGGTTTCAGACCGCGAGCCGGGGCCCGAGCGAGGATTGGGAGTTTCTCCTCCGGCTCGTGCTGGAGGGTCGCTCGCTGGCGAGCGTTCCTGCGGTGCTTTTCAACTACCGGCTTACGGCCGGAAGCCACGGCCGCAGCCTGAACGAGGTCGCCAACGCGAGGGCCGCCGTCGAACCGGTATTCGAACGGCTGACGCCGGTGTGGCGCCGGCTGTGGCCCCACGTCGCGGGAATGGTTCGCGACCCGCGCGTTGGCCGCCTTGAAGCGGAGCTTGCCGCGACCCGCGCGAGCCGCGAAGCGGAGGCCCAGGCCTGGTGGCAACGGGACAGGATCCGCCGGGCGAGCCTCTTTCTCCTCGACAATGCGAGGACGGCCATCGTTGAAGCGCTTCGGGCCAGCCAGGCGGAGGCTGCGGGCCGGAGGCGCCACGACGCCCAGGTGATCGAGGAGCTGAGCCGGCGGAGCGCCGAACTCGAGAGCGTCCGCGACCGCAACGGCGACAAGATCCGGCGGATGCAGGAATCCTTTTCCTGGCGGCTGACCGCGCCGTTGCGCAGCCTGCGCAGGGTCATCCTCGATCCCCGAAGGCCGGAGACCGGGGTGGCTGCTGCCTCCGCGGCTCCCGCCGCGCCGGGCGCGCGTTTTCACTGGCACATGGACGCACCGCGCTTGTGGCGCCAGCAAACGGGCGCGTTCGTGATCCGCGGATGGTGCTTCTGCGAGGATTTGGAGCCATTGCAGGGCATCCGCGCCCGGGTTGGGGGGCGCCTTTACGAGGGCTCCTACGGCCTGGACCGCCCGGACCTCCTGCGGGCGCATTCGGCGTGGCCGCAGTGCGCGAAGAGCGGATTCAAGGTCGAGGCGCTCGTGCTGACCGATGACTTAGGCATCATCCTGGAGGCGCTCCAGGCGAACGGACAGTGGCGCGCGTTTTTCGATCGGAGACTGAACTCGCCGGAGGCGGAGCCGGAACACGGCTCCTACGAGCATTGGGTGCGGACCCACGACACCCTCACTGCGGAGCGGTTGCAGGCCCTGAAGGCATCGGCCGTGGCGATGGCCTCGCCGCCGAAGATCTCGGTCCTGATGCCCGTCTACAATCCGGAGAAGGAGTGGCTCGCCAGGGCCATCGAGTCGGTCCGGGCCCAGACCTATCCCCATTGGGAACTGTGCATTGCCGACGATGCCTCGACCGAGCCTCACGTGCGGGAAATCCTCGAGAGGCAATGCGGGGAGGAGCCCCGGATAAAGGTCGTCTTTCGCGAGAAGAACGGCCACATCTGCGCGGCGACCAACACGGCCCTGGACATGGCCGGAGGCGATTGGGCCGCCCTGTTCGACCATGACGACGAGCTCGCCCCGCACGCGCTCCACTGCGTGGCCAGGGAGATCATCGCCCATCCGCAGGCCGAGCTCATCTACTCGGACGAGGACAAGATCGACGAGCAGGGGACGCGCTTCAGCCCGCATTTCAAGCCCGACTGGAACCCGGACCTGCTGCTCGGGCAGAACTACATCTCCCACCTGGCCGTCTACCGGACGGCGACCCTGCGGGCCCTCGGCGGAATGCGGACGGGATTCGAGGGCAGCCAGGACTGGGACCTCGCGCTGCGGGTGACGGAGCGGGTCGGCGCTGCGGCGATCAGGCACGTTCCCCGGATTCTCTATCACTGGCGTGCGGGCGAAAAGTCGACCGCCCTGCACCTGGGCGAGAAGGACTACGCGGGTGAGTCCGCGCGCCGGGCGATCGCCGGGCACCTGGAGCGGACGGGCAGGACGGCGCAGATATTCCCTGCGATCGGTGGGCACTGGCGGATCGCCCAGCCCCTTCCCGAGCGCCATCCGCTCGTGTCGATCATCGTGCCGACGCACAACGCGGCGAATCTCCTGCGGGTGTGCATCGCCTCGATCATCGCCCGCACGGAATACGCCCCGTTCGAGATCCTGCTGGTCAACAACCGTTCCGACGATCCGAAGGCGCTCGAGCTCTTTGCGGAGTTTGCGCGGGAGGACGGCGTGCGGGTGCTCGATTACGAGTTGCCGTTCAATTATTCGGCGATCAATAATTTTGCGGCCAGGCAGGCCCGGGGCGAGATCCTTTGCCTGCTGAACAACGACGTCGAGGTCCTCGGCACGGGATGGCTGGGCGAACTGGTCAGCCAAGCCGTTCGGCCCGAGATCGGCGCGGTGGGTGCCAGGCTCTATTACCCCACCATGCGCCTGCAGCACGCCGGCGTCATCACCGGGATCGGGGGAGTCGCCGGGCACGCCTTCAAGAACTTTCCCCGCGACGATCCGGGGACCCCGCAGTTTCGCCCGCACCTGGCGCAAAATCTTTCGGCCGTGACTGCGGCCTGCCTCGCGGTCCGGCGGGCAGTCTTCTTTGAGGCGGGCGGCTTCGATGAGCGGAAGCTTCCCGTGGCGTTCAACGACGTCGACTTCTGCCTCAAGGTCCAGGCGCTGGGCTACCGCAACCTCTACACGCCCTTTGCCGAACTGCTCCATCACGAGTCGGCCAGCCGCGGCCTCGAGGACACCTCGGAGAAGGTCCGCCGCTTCCAGGATGAAATCGCGGCGATGCAGGAGCGCTGGGGCGCCCAGCTCTTCCGCGATCCTGCGTTCAATCCGAACCTCTCGCTCGATTCCGAGGATTTCGCCCTGGCATATCCGCCGCGGACGCCTCCCCTTGAATAAGGTGGCGGCTGGCGCGGTTGACTGCGGGCGAAACAACACTTAGATTTTGTGGTCACAATTTTCACGCAACCATGACCGCCTATCCAATGTTCTTGGGCATCTCCCCTGGGTTTCTCGTTCTGTTCATATTCGCCTTTGTATTCGCTCTTTACGCCCAGATCCGGGTCTCAAGCGCGTACGGCAAGAACGCCCGGATTCTCTCCCGCGGCGGACTGACGGGCCGCGAGGCGGCCGAGGCGGTCATGACGCAGGCCGGCATCACCGACGTGACGATCGAGGAGACGGAAGGCCACCTGACCGACCATTACAATCCCGTGAGCAAGACCCTCGTCCTTTCCTCCGAGAATTACCGCGGCACCAGCCTCGCCGCGATCGGCGTCGCGGCCCACGAGTCCGGCCATGCCATCCAGCACAAGATCGGCTACCGGATGCTGAGTTTCCGGATGGCGCTCGTTCCCGCGACCCAGATCGTTTCCAAGGTCCTGCCTTTCCTTATTCTCGCGAGCATTTTTCTCACATCGCGGCTTGTCGGGCCGATGCTCGATGTCGCAATCGTCTGCTACGCAGTCCTGACGCTGTTCCAATTGGTCACGCTGCCAGTCGAGTTTGACGCGAGTCGGCGGGCCAAGGTCCAGCTGGTCTCGCTCGGCATCCTCGACCAGGACGAAATGCCCGGGGTGAACGAGACCCTCGACGCCGCCGCGCTGACGTATGTGGCGGCTTTCATCGGCTCGCTTCTCAATCTCCTCTACCTCCTGTCCCGCCGGAACCGCTAGTCCTCTCGCAGGAACGGCGGGTATCGCGCTCAGAATTGAATGGATACCGCCATTCGATTTTGCGATAGCTGGGGGATGAAGATCGCTCCCCTCTGTCTTCTGGCCCTTGCGGCACTGACCGTGGAGGCGGCGACCCTCCCGCTTTCCAAGCTCGACCTGACTCGCGTCAGCCAGGCGGGGCGCCCGCCCCGCGCCGGATTGACGGCCGGCAACCATCCGATCCGTATCTCCGGACGGCTTTTCGCCGACGGATTCGGCACCCAGGGAGCGAGCCGCCTTGAAATCTCACTCGATGGGCGCGCGCAGTCCCTGGCGGCTTGGGTCGGGATCGCCGACGACACGGTCGCGGGCCAGACGGGCCCCGCGTGCTTCCAGGTGATTGGCGACGGCCGGATCCTGTACGCAAGCGAGCACCTGATGAAGGGGGATGCGGCGCGGCGGATCGACGTGCCCCTGACGGGGATCAAGGACCTTGTCCTGGCCGTGCAGGTGCCGGACCAGCCGCGGACTTCCACCGCCTGGGCTGAGGCGGCAATCGATTATGACGGCGCCGCGCCCGTGTCTGATCGATCGCGTCCCGGAGAAGCCTTATGTCCTGACTCCAAAGCCGGGGCCCCAGCCCCGCATCACGGGAGCTGATGTGGTCGGCGCCGGCCTGGGCCACCCGTTCCTGTTCAAGGTGCCGGCGACCGGAGCCCGTCCGATCGAGTTTCTGGCCGAGGGCCTTCCGGCCGGGCTCGTCCTGGATTCGGCTTCGGGGATAATCTCGGGAAGCGTCGCCGCCGCGGGCGAGTACCGCGTGCTTGTCACGGCGAGGAATGCCGCCGGCTCGTCCAGCCGCAGGCTCCACATTGTGGTCGGCGACACGCTCGCCCTGACCCCGCCGATGGGGTGGAACAGCTGGAATTGCTTCGCAGCCGCGGTCACGGCGGGCGATGTGCGCGCCGCCGCCGACGCCTTTGTCAGCACGGGGCTCATCGACCATGGCTGGACCTACGTCAACGTCGACGACTACTGGATGACCCGACCGCAGGCCGGCGATCCCGTCGTCCGGGATCTGACCGAGCAGGCCCGCTCCCAGGGAAAACAGTTCCGCCTCCGGCCGATGAACGATCCCTCGCTTGTCGGTCCCGCCCGCGATTCCGAGGGGCGCATCAACGCCAACCCGCGTTTTCCCGACATGGCCGGCCTGGCCGCCCATATCCACAGCCTCGGGCTCAAGGCGGGCCTCTACAGTTCGCCCGGTCCGCTGACCTGCGGTGAATGCATCGCCAGCTATGGCCACGAGGCGCAGGATGCGGCGCGCTTCGCCGGCTGGGGTTTCGATTACCTGAAGTACGACTGGTGTTCCTACAGCTATTACGCCCTCGACGAGGGCCGGGCGGAACGCATCAAGCCGTACCGGCTGATGGGACGGGCGCTTCGCGCGCAGAAGCGGGATATCGTCTACAGCCTCTGCCAGTACGGGATGAGCGACGTGTGGGAATGGGGGGCGAACATCGGCGGCAATTCATGGCGGACGACCGACGACATCACCGATTCATGGGGCAGCATGTCGGGGATCGGTTTTTCCCAGAACGGCCACGAAGCCTACGCCGGGCCGGGGCATTGGAACGACCCGGACATGCTCGTTGTGGGGTGGGTGGGCTGGGCGCGGAGCCTTCATCCGACACGGCTGTCGCCCGACGAGCAGTACACGCACATTTCCCTCTGGTCGCTTCTCGCCTCGCCGCTTCTCATCGGCTGCGACCTGCAGCGCCTCGACGATTTCACGCTCGGGCTGCTGACCAATGACGAAGTCATCGCCGTTGACCAGGATTCGCTCGGGCGCGCGGCCCGCCGGGTGGCCCGCGAGGGCGACACCGAGGTGTGGAGCCGCCCGCTGGCCGACGGATCGATCGCCGTGGGCCTGTTCAACCGGGGCGAACTCCCGGCGATGGTGACGGCCCGCTGGGGGGCGATCGGGGTCGAGGGGCCGCGCACGGTGAGGGACCTGTGGAGGCAGAGGGACCTCGGCCATTTCACCGGCCGCTACGAGGCGCTCGTTCCGCGCCACGGGGTTGTCTTGGTGAAGGTGATGCAGTAGCCTGGGCGCGATGGAGCGGTTTTCGACACGCCGGTTTCTCGAACTGATCCTGATACTCGGGATCGGCGTGGGGATAGGCGCGGGCCTGGACATGCTGCTGAGGCCCACCAGGATCATAATGGCCGCCGCGCCCGTTTTGGCGGCCCCGGCCCCGCCTAGGATCCCGTCTCCGGCTGCGCCGCAGCCCGCCCAGGTGGCAAACCTTTCCTGCTCCGCCTCCGCCACCCTCGAGAACAACCTTTACCCGTCGCTCATGCTTTCGTTCGGGAGCCTGGCTCCGGAATTCACCCACTGCCTGACCATCGAGATCCGCAACGCCCCCGTCGGCAGGCCCTGCCAGCTGCGCATCGATTCGGGGCTCCTGCAGGAACCGTTTCTTGTGACACAGAATGCCCCGTCCGGCCGGTTTGTCCTCAATCCGGACATTCCCTGGAATTACGATACCCTCCGGCAGGTCGACCAGCTCAGGCCGGAAACTTTTGTCATCACGGTGACGGCAGAGGACAAGGCGACGGCGCAGACATCCCTCCTGTGCACGGTGCATTCGGTGAACGAGGCTGTTTCCCGGGTGCTGGATCCGGTGACCGGCCAGTGGCAGGACACGAGCATCTGTTTCGCGGCTTTCGTGAACGAGGACCACCCGTGGATCGGGACCCTGCTGAAGGAGGCCGCTTCGCACGGAAATTTGGAGCGCTTTTCGGGCTATGAGTTCGGCGAGCGCTCGGTGGTCGAGCAGATCGAGGCGATCTGGGAGGCGCTCGCGGCCCGCCACCTCACCTACGCCGACTTGTCGACGAGCGGCGGCGTCGTCCCGGGCATCGCATCCCAATACGTGCGCTTTCTCGATCAATCCGTCCGCGACCAGGGCGCGAACTGCGTCGACGCCTCCGTCATGATGGCGTCGATATTCCGGCGGATCGGGCTGCGCCCCGTCCTCTTTTTCCAGCCGGGCCATTGTTTCGTTGCGGTCTACAACGCCGCGCAGGGCGGGCAATTGATCCCGATCGAGACGACGATGCTCGGCTCGTCGCCGTTCACGGCCGCACTCAACTACGGCGGCAGGGAACTGGCGTCGGCCACGGCCAACCTCAATTCGCCCGGCTATGCGGCGGTCGACATCGCCTCGGCCCGCCAGGCGGGTGTCAAGCCGATCGAGTACGAGGCGACGCCGTGAATCCGATGCCCGGGGCCATGGCCGTGCGCGGGGCGGCTGCCGTCCTGATCGCGCTTCGCCTGGCCGGGGTCCTGGTGCTCTCGGCGCTGAATCGGGCCGAAGTGAGGCGCAACGCCGGCCGGCCGCCGGACTCCGCGTCGGCCATCATGGACGGGCCGACCTACGCCCGCTCGGTCGATTACACGCTGGCCAAGTCCCGATTCGGCGTCGTCTCGGAGATCCTCGATGCGATCGTTCTGGCCGCGGCCCTGTTCAGCGGGGTTCTGCCCGCCGCTTTTGCGCTGATTTCCTCCCTCGGGGCGCCCGGCGCCGCGTGGACGGGCGCCCTGTTCCTCCTGGCGACAGGCGTCATTCTCTCGGCGATCGCCCTCCCGCTCGACCTATGGGAGAATCTCCGCCTTGAAGCGCGCTTCGGCTTCAACAGGTCGAGCTTTCGCGTCTGGCTGGTCGACCAGCTGAAGCATCTTGCGCTGTCGCTTGCGATCGGATTCCCGCTTTTGTGGGCGCTCCTGTCGATCGTGCGATGGGCCGGGGATGCATGGTGGCTGTGGGGCTTCGCCCTGGTCTTTTCATTTCAGCTGGTGATGACCGTCGCCTATCCGCTCTTCATCATGCCCCTTTTCAACCGGCTGGACCCGCTTCCGGAAGGGCCCCTGCGAGAGCGGCTCCTCGCGCTCGGCGATCGGACGGGGTTCAGGGCGGCGGCGATCCAGGTCATGGACGGCAGCCGGCGGTCCGTCCACTCCAACGCATTTTTCACGGGTTTCGGCCGCTTCCGGCGCGTAGTCCTGTTCGATACACTGGTCGCGCAGCTTTCGCCCTCGGAGCTCGAGGCAGTGCTGGCCCACGAGATCGGGCACTACCGCCGGGGCCACATCCCGCAGCGCCTCGCGCTCGCGGCGGGGCTGCTGGCCGGCGCCTTCGCCATCATAGCCTGGCTGGCGCGGTCCCCCTGGTTCAATCCCGCCTTCGGCCTTCCGGCCGGCGCCCTTGCGCCGTCGTTCGTCCTGGCCGGTCTGCTGGCGGGGCCGGCCACCTTCTGGTTCTCCCCGCTTTCCAACCTGCTTTCGCGGCACCACGAGTACCAGGCCGACGCATTCGCCCGGAATGCGACCGGCGGTCCGGAGTCGATCGTGGGGGCCCTTCGCAAGCTTGCGGAGAAGAACCTCAGTAACCTGACGCCCCATCCCTGGTTCAGCGCCTTCCACTACTCGCATCCAACGCTGGCCGAACGGGAGCGCGCGCTCCGCTGAGCCCCGATTGGTGCGGGGAGGTGGGTAGAGGGACGGTTTGCCAGACCTGCAGCCTGAAGGGCCGTGCGCAGCTCGCGCGCATCATCTGGGCGTGGGGGACGGCCGAAGGCCACGGGGCCCCACGCCGGCCTTGATGCGCGTCTTGGCCTTGCGAGCACAGGCCCGAAAGGCTGCAGGTCTGGCAAACCGTCCCTCTACCGGGGAGCCCCTTACCAGGTGAGGTAATCGCCCTTTTCGAGGCCCTTGGCGAACTCCACCAGGAGCTTCACGACGCTTTCGACATCCTCGAGATCGACGACCTCGCTAGGGGTGTGCATGTAGCGCAGGGGAATGCTCACGAGGCCCGTGGCGACGCCGGCCCGGCCGATCTGGATCGCGCGCGCGTCGGTGCCCGTCGGCCGCGGGTCGCCCTCGAGCTGATAGGGGATCTTCAGCTTCTTCGCCGCCCTGACCAGCCGATCGAACACCTTTGGATTGATGTTGGGGCCCCGGCAGATGATCGGCCCGCCGCCCAGCTTGGTCTCGCCATACTTGCGGTTGTCGCAGTCCGGATGGTCGGTCGCGTGGCCCACATCGACGGCTACCGCGACATGGGGGTTGGCCGCGTAGCCGGAAGTCGTCGCACCGCGGACGCCGATCTCCTCCTGCACGGTGCCGACCGCGACAATCCTGGCCGCCGGCCTCTTCTTCTCCCGGGACAGGCGGATGAGGGTTTCGCCGACGACATAGGCCCCGGTCTTGTTGTCGAAGGCCCGGGCCGCCCCGACGCTTCCGTGGATCAGCTCAAACTCGTGATCGTACGTCGCCACGTCCCCGATCGACACCCGGGAGAGGGCCTCCTTTTTTGACCGGGCTCCGATGTCGATCCATATCTCGTGGATCTCGGGCACCTTCTTGCGGTCGGCCTCGTCCATCAGGTGGATCGCGCGCTTGCCCGTGACCCCTTTCACGGGCCCCTTGTCCGTCAGGATGACCACCCTGCGCCCCGAAATGACCGTCTTGTCGTGGCCTCCGATTGTGTCGAAATAGATGAATCCGTCCTTGTTCACGTAGGTGATCAGCAGGCCCAGCTCATCGATGTGGCCGGCCAGCATGAGGGTGGGGTCGCCTTCCGGATTGAGGGTCGCTGTCCGGTTGCCGAGGGCATCGTTTTCGTACGTGTCGGCGGCCGGCTTGACGTGGCGGTCAAAGACCGCCTGGGCCTCGTACTCGTGGCCCGAGGGGGAGCGGGCGTGGAGCAATTCAGAAAGAAATGCAGGGGCGGTGTAGGGAGTGGACATTGGCGGTTAGCCCGGGAACTTGGTTTCTATCAGCTCGCAGAAATGGTGAATCAGGAAAAGGTGCGCCTCCTGGGCCGCGGCGCCGCTGCGGCCCGGCATGATGAGTTCGCAAGTCGCCAGGCCCTTCGCCTTGCCGCCCCCCCGGCCCAGAAACGCCAGGCTTCTGAGCCCCCGCGCCTTCGCCTCCCGGAGCGCCTGGATGATGTTGGCCGATTCGCCGCTGGAGGTGAAGACGACGACAAGGTCGCCCTGGGCGGCCAGCGCCGCAATCTGCCTTGAAAACACCTGGTCGAAGCCGAAATCGTTCCCGATGCAGGACAGGAGCGTTCCCTCCGACGACAGGGCCACGGCGGGCAGGGCGCGGCGGCTCCCGGCATAGCGCCCGACGAGTTCGGTCGCAAAATGCGCCGCCTCCGCCGCGCTCCCGCCGTTGCCGGCGATGAGCAGCTTTCCGCCGGAACCCAGCGTTTCGAGGATCAGCCGGCCGGCCTCATCGATCGCGGGACGAATGCTGGAAAGCGCCTGGAGGGTGCGCATCGTCTCGGCAAGGGATTCGTCGAATGTCATGGGCGGCGGAGGCGCTCATGTGAACGCCAAACGGCGAAACACGCAAGCGGCGGTTTTTTCCGTCGCCACCGGGCGGGCCTGCCGATACATCGGGCGCATCCATGAACGTCCGGCAGATGTGGAAGGCCAGGCTTGAGGGCCGCCCGGTCCAGGCGCGGCGAGGCCGTTGGGCGGACAAGGCGCCTGCGGCCGGCCGCACACCGTTTTCGGGGTGCATCCTGGGGATAGATCCCTCGCTGCGCGGCACGGGGCTGGCCATCGTGGAGTTTGCCGCAGGCCGGCCGCCGCTTTTGCTGAGCTGCAGGACCGTGCGGGTGCCGGCGGGCCGCCCGATGGCCTTTGCGCTCGCCGAAATCCACCGGGCCGTCACGGCGATCCTGGCGGCGGCCTCGGTGCGCCACGTGGCGCTTGAGCAGACGATTTACGTGCAGAATATCCGCACGGCGCAGATCCTGGGCGCGGCCCGGGGCGCTGCGATCGCAGCGGCGGCCCTGCACGATCTGCCGGTGTTTGAATATCCGCCGCTGCGCGTCAAGCAGGCGGTTGCCGGAGTCGGGCGCGCGAGCAAGGAGCAGGTGGCGCGCACGATTCAGGCGCTGCTCGGCCACGGCCGCGCCCTTGCCTCCGACGAGGCGGATGCCGCCGCGGTTGCGTTCTGCCACGCCTTCACCTGGCGCGATCCGGACTAACCGATAACCGTCTGCAGCGCCTGGCCGAGCTCCGAGATGCGGTACGGCTTGGGCAGCAAGCCGCAGAATCCGAGCGCCATGCACCGCGGCGCAAGCTCCTCGGCGCTCCCG
The DNA here is from genome assembly GCA_963747795.1 of uncultured Verrucomicrobiae bacterium. Lineage (GTDB taxonomy): Bacteria > Verrucomicrobiota > Verrucomicrobiia > Opitutales > Opitutaceae > Palsa-1447. Next base: position 450,491 of record CAVVGS010000015.1, on the reverse strand, counting down.
CCGCTCATCGCCAGGACCCGCGCGTCCGGGTCGAGAGCGCGCAGCTGCCTGAAAGTGTCCTCGCCAGCCTGTCCCGGCATCGTCAGATCCAGGAGCACGACGTCGTAAGGCCGGCCGATGTCCAGGTAGCGGCGGTAGGAAGCCAGGGCCTCGGCGCCGTCCGGCGCCAGGTCGAACTTGTACTCGAGCTTTTCGAGCATGGCTCCCGTGTGGGTGCGGATCTGGGAGTCGTCGTCGACAACCAGGATGCGGCCGGTGCGGAACCGCACTGAAGGGGCGGATTGCGCGCGCACCATGCCGGTTGAACGGGCGCTCGGCAGGAACACCGTGAAGACCGTCCCCACACCGACCTCCGAATCGACGCCGATCTGGCCCCCGTGGCGCCGCACGGTGGCAAGGGCGGCCGGCAGGCCGAGGCCGGCCCCGTGCTTTCGCGTGGTGAAGAAAGGCTCCCAGATCCTCTCGATGTTCTCGGCTGGTATGCCGCACCCGTTGTCTCTTACCTCGAATTCGACGTAGTCTCCCGCGGGAAGCCCGGAGACCCGGCCTTCGGCCAGCGTTGTGTTGGAGGCCCGCAGCTGCACCCGCGGCCGGTGGGGGGCGGGGGAGAGGGCCTCGAGCGAATTGCTCAGGAGATTGCGAAACGCCTGGGCCATCTGGGTCGAATCCACCCAGACCGCGTCCGTGCCCTCCGCCACTTCGATCTCTATCTCGGCCGTGGAGGCGGCTCCCGCGGTCTTTGACGCCTCCTCGAGCAGGCCGCGGGCCGCGACCTGGGTCCGGGCGCCGTCTCCTCCGCGGGCCAGCTCCTGGAGCCGCCTCGTCACCTCGCGGGCCTCCACGCAGGCGGCTTCGGCCTGGGACAGGGCGTCCCCGTCGGCCCGGCCCGGAAACGAGGCGACCGAGGCCAGGATCCGGGTGAGAAGCTCATTCAGCTCCTCCGCTAGGCGCCCCGCCAGATGTCCGAACGATTCGGAACGGTCCGCCTTCATCAGGGCCGAGTACAGGGCCTCATCGGAGGGCGCCGGGCCGGTGTCGGTCGGCTGGATGGAGCCCGGCTCCGCCGCCCGGGACGCAGTCCCCAAATCGGACGGCGGCAGGCCTTCGGGCGCTGGGTCGAGGTTGTTCACCTGGGTGTTGCGGAAGACAGCCAGCGTTCGACGCGACCCGCAAGAAAGCGAATGTACGGCTCCTGGTCGTTCAGGCAGGGGATCTGCTCGAACGACTCGCCCCCGGCGGCAAGGAAGGTGTCACGGCCCTCCACCCTCATCTCCTCGAGGGTCTCCAGGCAGTCGGCCACGAAGGCCGGGCATAGGACGAGCAGTCGCTTCACTCCGGCGCCGGGCAGGCGCTTCAGCTCGAAATCCGTGAACGGCTCGAGCCACGGCTCGCCGGCAAGGCGCGATTGAAATGACACCGAGTGGCGCCCGGGTGCCAGGCCGGCCCGGGCCGCGAAGGCGCGGGTGGTCGCGAAGACCTGGGCGCGATAACAGGTCGAATGTATGGGCGAGGCCGTCGCGCAGCAATCTGGGACGACGGTGCAGTGGGCGCGGGACGAATCGGCCTTCCTTAGGTGCCGCACCGGAATCCCGTGGTAGCTGAAAAGGAGGTGGTCGTGCGGCTTCTCAAGCCAGGGCGCCGAAACGGCGCAAAGCGCCTGAATGTAGTCCGGGTCCGCGTAAAAGGGCTGGACGCAGCTTATCCGAAATTCCGGCCCCAGTCGCGCAGCTTCCGCAAAAACCCGGGCGACGACCGTCTCCCAGGATGACATGGCGTAATGGGGATACTGGGGAATGAGAAGCACGTCGCGCACGCCGTCGGCGGCCATTTGCCCGAGGACCTCCGCGATCGATGGCTTGCCGTAGCGCATGGCGAGGGCGACGGGCAATTCCGGTCCGAGCGACGCGGCCAGCTTGTCTCGGACGCTCTGAGAAGTCCTGATAAGGGGCGATCCCTCCTTGGTCCAGACCGAGGCGTAGGCGTGGGCCGATTTCTTCGGCCGGCTGCGCAGGATGATGCCTTCCAGAAGGAGCCAGCGGAGGGGCGCGGCCATGTCCAGGACGCGCTCGTCGCCGAGGAATTCCCGAAGGTACCGCCGGACGTCGGGAACTGACGTGGAGTCGGGCGAACCGAGGTTGACCAGCAGGACCGCGCGTTTGGGCATGCACGCCGATTGGTCGGCAGTTTTGCCCCGATGTCAAATTGCGAAGAAGACCTCAGGCCTCCAGTATTGAAATCCGGCCTCCCGGATTTCAATACTGGAGGCCTGAGGTCCTTACGCCGCCAGCCCGCGGCAGAACTGTATCTTGCTGATGAGGCGGTAAAGGTTCTCGGGCGCGATCCGGTCGGTCACCACGGTGCGGGGGTAGTTGTGGAGCAGGTCCAGGTGCACCCCGTCCTCGGCGCCCGGGCGGACAAAGTCCTCCACGAAATCCATTCCGCCGCGCGGCTTTATCCAACGGTAGTAGGTGTCGATGTCGTCCGACTCGATGACAACGGCGTCGCGCAGGAAGATGTTGCAGTACAGCGTCAGGTCCCTGAACGACGCGAACCACGTCGGCGGATTCACCAATTGGTCTCGAATTATGAGCGTCATTGGAGGACTTCGTGTCAGCAGGTTTATTGCCAATATCGTCACGTACCCGCGTCTTTTGACCGCTGTCTGGCCGTTCGGGGGGATTTTTACGGTTTCTCTTCGGCAGGCCTTTCGTGTAGGAATGCAGGTCATTTTTCATGAGTACATCACGTCGGCCGGTTCTGCTTATCATCCGCGACGGCTGGGGAAAGAATCCCCACCCGGAGCAAAACCCCTTCAATGCGGTCCATTTGGCGCAGAAACCGTGCGACGACCGCCTTCACAAGGCCTATCCGTGCACCCTGATAAAGGCGTCCGGCGAGGATGTTGGACTGCCCGACGGAGTCATGGGCAACAGCGAGGTCGGCCACGAGAACATCGGTGCCGGCCGGATCGTCGACCAGGAGCTGGTCAGGCTGAACAAGCTTTTCACGGAGAGGAGGCTCGCCGCCAATCCGGTCTGGCGGGCCGCGGTTGATCGCGTCAAGGCCCGCGGATCGTGCCTGCACCTGATGGGGATCGTGTCCGACGCAGGCGTCCACGGGATGCTCGAGCATCTCTACGGCATTCTTCGCCAGGCCAAGGCCGACGGCATTGCGGCGGATCGGGTGTTCATCCATGCCTTTACCGACGGCCGCGACACCCCTCCGACAAGCGGGCTGGGGTACGTCAGGCAGGTCGAGGCCCAATGCCGGACGATCGGGGTGGGGCGGGTGGCCTCGGTATGCGGGAGGTTCTGGAGCATGGACCGGGACAATCGGTGGGACAGGGTGAGCAAGGCCTATGCGATGCTGACCGGGAGGAAGGCGGAGGCCACCGCTCCCAGCGCCGAAGCGGCTGTGCAGGCCTACTACGATCATCCTTTCAACGACTCGCAAAAGGGGGATGAGTTCATCGTGCCCTCCTGGGTGGTCGGCCCCGATGGCCGGCCGATCGGGTGCATCGGGGACGGCGACTCGGTCGTTTTTTACAACTACCGCGGCGACCGCCCGCGGGAGATCACCAAGGCCTTTGTGATCGACGACTTCAAGGGTTTCGACCGCGGTGCGAAGCTCGACCTGTACTACGTCACCATGACCGAGTACGAAAAGGGGCTTCCGGTGCATGTGATCTCGCCCAAGCCGGCGAAGCTGAAAAACATCCTGGGCCAGGTCGTGAGCGACGCCGGAATTGCGCAGTTTCGCTGCGCCGAGACCGAGAAGAATCCGCACGTCACTTTCTTCTTCAACAACTACAGGTCCGAGCCGTTTCCGGGGGAGGACCGCGCCTGCCCGCCAAGCCCCAAGGTCCCGACCTATGACCTCCAACCGGAGATGTCCGCGGCCGACGTCACGCGCGTGGCAAGAGACGCAATCCTCTCGGGGAAATACGGACTGATCGTCGTCAACTTTGCCAATCCGGACATGGTCGGACACACCGGCTCGCTTCCGGCCGCAATCAAGGCCGTCGAGGTCACCGACCACAGCGTCGGGGAACTGCTCGAAGCCCTCGAGCAGATGAAGGGCCGGGCTCTCATCTGCGCCGATCATGGAAACTGCGAACAAATGTGGGATCCCGAGCACAACGCGCCACACACCTCCCATACGTTGAATCAGGTCGAAATATTCGTGGTCGGCGATGACTACGCCGCCGGAAAGACGCGCCTGCGCACGGGAGGCCGCCTCGCCGACATCGCCCCGACCCTCCTGGCCCTCATGGACCTTCCCAAGCCAGTGGAGATGACCGGTGAAAGTCTTATCATTTCATAGAATGTCAGTTTTCCAAGGGGGCGAGGTCCTGTCCTCGCGAGGAGATAGCTGCCTCATCTGACGCCTCTGGGCCGCCATCTGGCCGTCAGACCTGACGGCTGCATTGGCGGCCGCCTTGGCGTCAGTCTGGGTCTTGGCAGCTCCCGACGAGCGAGGATAGGACTTCGCAACCCTTGGCCTCTGCCTTTTTGTTTGATCCCCCGACGCTCAACCGGCTTTTATCCTCCTTTCATGTTGCGTACCCACCATTGTGCCCAGTTGACCAAGGCCGACCTCGGCTCAAGCGTTTCGCTCGCCGGCTGGGTGGACACGGTCCGCGACCTGGGCGGAATCATCTTTGTCGATTTGCGCGATCGCCACGGCCTTACGCAGGTCAAGTTCGACCCCCAGGTTCAGGCGGGCCTGGTCGAGCGCGCCTCGCGCCTCAAGCCAGAGTCTGTGATCGCCGTGTCGGGCAAGGTGGAAAGGCGGCCCGCCGGAACCGACAACCTCGAGCTGCCGACGGGGGAGGTCGAGGTGGAGGCGACCGTTCTCGAGATTCTCAACGTTTCGGAGACGCCGCCCTTTCCGCTGGATGACGCCGGCGGCGACAAGGTGAACGAGGACCTCCGCCTCACGTACCGCTACCTCGACTTGCGCCGCCCGAAGATGCGCAAGAACCTGGTCGTCCGCCACAGGACCACGAAGTCGATCCGCGATTACTTCGACGCCAATGACTTCATCGAGGTGGAGACACCGTCCCTCTTCAAGAGCACGCCGGAGGGCGCGCGCGAGTACCTCGTGCCCTCGCGCATTCACCCGGGCCAATTCTATGCGCTCTCGCAGTCCCCCCAGCAGTTCAAGCAGATCCTGATGGTGGCGGGCGTGGAGCGTTATTTCCAGATCGCGCGCTGCTTCCGCGACGAGGACCTGCGCGCCGACCGCCAGATGGAATTCACCCAGGTCGACGTCGAGGCGTCCTTTGTCGGCCGCGAGGACATCTACGCGCTTTTCGAGGGCATGCTGAAGAAGGTGTGGAAGGACATCCTCGGCACCGACATACCCACACCCTTTCCGCGGATAGCATTCGTCGACGCGATGAACCGCTTTGGCGTGGACAAACCCGACCTGCGTTTCGGCCTTGAACTGGTCGATTTGACCGAGACATTCCTCTCCTCCTCGTTCAGGGTGTTTCAGGCCGCGGCGGCCGCGCCGGGCGGAGCGGTCAAGGCGCTCAACGCCCGGGGGCTCGCCGACCTGACGCAGGGGGAGCTGAAGAACCTGGAGGACGTTGCGAAATCGCTCGGCGCGAAGGGCCTGGCTTTCGTCAAGGTCGAGGGCGGCGAGTGGAAGTCGCCGATCATGAAGTTCTTCTCGGAGGCGGAAAAGGCGGCCCTCGCGCAAAAGCTGGCCGTTGCCGATGGCGACATCATATTCTTTGCGGCCGCCCCATGGGAGAAAGCGTGTGCGATTCTAGGACGCCTCCGGCTCGAGGCTGCCGCGCTCCTTCAGAAGCGGGGCAAGATCGAAATCCGCCCGGACGACTGGAAGTTCCTCTGGGTCGTCGACTTTCCCCTTATGACCTTCGACGAGGCCGAGCAGCGCTACCTCGCCACCCATCATCCGTTCACCTCTCCCGTACCCGAGGACGCGCCCCTTCTCGACTCGGCGCCGGAAAAGGTCCGCGGGCAGCATTACGACGTCGTCCTGAACGGGATGGAACTGGGCGGGGGCTCGATTCGGATCCACCAGCCGGCGCTCCAGAAGAAAGTCTTTGAGGACGTTCTCAAGATTCCCCGGGACGTCGTCGAAAGCCGGTTTGGCTATATGCTGCGGGCGTTCACCTACGGCGCGCCGCCGCACGGAGGGATCGCCTTCGGCCTGGACCGCATCGTGGCACTACTCTGCGGCACGACCAGCATACGCGACGTGATCGCCTTTCCGAAGACCCAGAAGGGCCAGGACCTCATGGCGGGCAGTCCGACGCCGGTCACGGCGCGGCAGCTCAAGGATTTGCACATAGCCACGGTGACGCCGAGCTGATCCTGAATCCCACGCGTGGCACAATGCTTGCTTAATTATCCGCGGATAGTTAGCCTCCGATCCATCTGATAGATTCCTGATTTTCTTCGCATGAAACTGATCATCGCCGTCATCAAGCCATTCAAGTTGGAAGAGGTTAAGGAAGCCCTAGCCGAAGCCGGAATCGAGGGCATGACCGTTACCGAGGTGAAGGGGTTCGGCCGCCAGAAGGGCCATACGGAAATCTACCGCGGAAGCGAGTATACGGTGGATTTTCTGCCCAAGGTTAAGATCGAGATCGCGCTCTCGGACGACATGGCAGGGAAGGCCGTCGATGCGATCGTCAAGGCGGCCAAGACGGGCAAGATCGGCGACGGCAAGGTGTTTGTCGTTCCGCTCGAAGAGGTGGTCCGCATAAGGACCGACGAGCGCGGCGAGTCGGCGATCTGAGGCGCCACGCGCCCTCCCGAGGAGGGAGAGGCGGCCCCGATATCGCAGGCGCGAATCGGGTATTGTCACGACACGCCGCAGCCCCGAATGTGCAGGGCGGCCATGGAACAACCCCTTTTCCCGTCCGTTTCCGGTCCCATCACCCACGCTCCTATGAAGACGACGCACCTGATGCGCGCACGCACCGCAATTCTGGCGGCCCTGGCGTTATTCGCCGGCCTGGGCGCCACGGCCACCGCCATCGCCCAGCCGGCGCCGACGACCGAAGAGCGCCTGACGGCGCTCGAGGCTTACGTGAAGAACACCGATCCCGGCCGGACGCTCACCGGCATCCCGGGGCCGGGGCACAACGGGTGGATGATGACAAGCGCGGCCCTCGTCCTTTTCATGACGCTGCCCGGCCTGGCCCTGTTCTACGGCGGCCTGGTGCGCCGCAAGAACGTCCTGTCCGTCCTCGGCCAGTGCCTCGGGATCGCGGGGCTCGTCACTATCTTGTGGTGGGCTATCGGATACAGCCTTGTGTTCGGGAAGAGTTTCGGGAGCGGGGTCTACGGAGGCACCGAGTACGCCTTCCTGCGCGGGGTGACCTCCGCCCCGAACACCGACTACAGCTTCTGGGTCTCCCAGAACGTCTTTGCCATGTACCAGCTGATGTTCGCGATCATCACGCCGGCGCTGATCGTCGGGGCGATCGCCGAGCGCATCAAGTTCAGCGCGATCCTCCTGTTTGTCGCCCTGTGGATGTTCGGGGTCTACTTTCCGCTGGCCCACATGGTCTGGGGCGCGACAGGGCTCATGAACGGACCGGGCAACGCCAGGGCCGCGATCACTGCGATCGACTTTGCCGGCGGAACCGTCGTGCACATGAGCTCGGGATGGTCGGCCCTGATCCTGTGCCTGATCCTTGGACCCAGAATCGGGTTCGGGCGCGAGAAGATGGCCCCCCACAGCATGGTGCTGTGCATGGTCGGGACGGGAATGCTTTGGGTGGGCTGGTACGGCTTCAACGCGGGATCGGCCGTGGGGGCGGACGGAATCGCCGCCAATGCATTCACGACAACGACCCTCGCGACAGCCGTGGCCGCCTTCACCTGGGGCATGATGGAGAAGACCCTCCGGGGACACGCCTCGATCCTCGGCTTTTGCTCCGGTGCGGTCGGCGGGCTCGTCGTCATCACGCCGGCCTGCGGGTTTGTCAGCACGACTGGCGCGGTCATCATCGGGGTGTGCGCGGCGGCCGTGCCCTATTTTTTCGTGACGCGGGTGAAGGCCCGGTTCGGGTATGATGACGCCCTCGACACCTTTGGAGTCCATGCGGTCGGGGGCACGCTGGGGGCCCTGCTGACCGGCTTCCTGGCGACCGGCGCAGTCAACCCCAACCTCACTGACGCGAACGCCACTGCGAAACTGAACGGCCTCGCGTCGGCGGTCGCCCATCATGGGCTTTGGATCGACCAGCTGAAGGCGATCTGCCTGACCCTCATCCTGGCAATCGCGGCGACGACAGTCATCGCGTATGTTGTAAAAGCCTTTGTCGGACTGCGCCCGGCGCCCGATGTCGAGCGGCAGGGCCTGGACATGATCGAGCACGGAGAGGAGGGTTACATCGACTGAGGCCTTCGGCCCGCGAAGGGGCCGCTACCGCTTATGCGGCAGGGCCCGCGTCCGGTTTTCGGTCGCCAGTTTCTCCAGGAATGCGGCGAAGGGTGCGGAGCCTTCGTCGCCGCGGGCGCGCGAACGGACGCTCACCGACTGGCTCTCCGCCTCCTTCGGGCCGAGAACAAGCGTGTAGGGTATCTTTTCGATCTCAGCGCGCCTGATCTTGGCGCCGAGCTTGTCGCTGTGCTCGTCCAATGACGCGCGGGCACCGGCGGCCTTGAGCTGCGCGAGCAGGCTGCGGCCGTAATCAAACGCCTTGTCGCTCACGGGCACCAGCCGCACCTGCTCGGGAGCCAGCCAGACGGGGAAATCGCCCCCGAAATGCTCAATGAGAACGCCGCAGAACCGCTCCATCGAGCCGAACGGGGCGCGGTGGATCATGACGGGCCGGTGCGGCTGGTTGTCGGCCCCGACGTAGGAGAGATCGAAGCGGACGGGCAGGTTGTAATCCACCTGCACGGTGCCGAGCTGCCACTCGCGGCCGATCACGTCGCGCACGACGAAATCGATCTTTGGCCCGTAGAAGGCGGCTTCGCCGGGCTCCTCGGCAAAGGACACGCCGAGGGTCTGCGCCGCCGAGCGGCAGGCCGCCTCGGCCTTGTCCCAGTTGGCCGGATCGCCAATGTACTTGTTCGAGTCCGGATCGCGCAGGCCGACGCGGACGCGGTAGTCGGCCATGCCGAGCGTCGTCAGCACTGTCTTCACCAGAGACAGGCACCCCAGCAGCTCGGCCGGAACCTGCTCCTCCATGCAGAAAAGGTGCGCATCGTCCTGGGTGAAGCCGCGGACGCGGGTCATGCCGTTCAATTCGCCGGACTGCTCCCAGCGGTAGACCGTGCCGAACTCGGCGAGGCGGACGGGCAGGTCGCGGTAGGACCGCGGCTGCGAGGCGAAGATCTTGATGTGATGCGGGCAGTTCATCGGCTTCAGCAGGAAGCCGTCGAGGAGGAGATCGTCCGGCTTCACCCGATCCTCGCCTATGGCATCGCGGCCCGTCCGCCGGTTGATCTCGGTGCGGAAGCGCCCGGAGACCGCGTCCAACCGGGCGAACATGTCGGCGCAGGAGCAGCCCTCGTGCAGGATCTTCGCCAGCGACTCGTTCTCAATGATCGGGGTGAACTGCGACTCCTTGTAATAGGGGAAATGCCCCGAGGTCTTGTATAGGGCGAGCTTGCCGATGTGGGGGGTGAACACCTGCTGGTAGCCCTGCTTTCGCAGTTCCTCGCTGATGAAGGTCTGCAGCTCCTGGCGGATGACCGATCCGGCGGGCGTCCATAGGATCAGGCCCTGGCCGACGTCGTCGTCGATGACGAAAAGCTTCAGGTCCTTGCCGAGCTTGCGGTGATCGCGCTGCTTCGCCTGCTCCAGGCGCTCGAGGTGCTGCGCCAGCTCCTCCTTCGTAGGGAAGGCGGTCCCGTAGATCCGCTGCAGCTGCTTGTTGTGCTCGTCGCCCCTATGGTACGCCCCGGCGATCGAGAGCAGCTTGAAGGCCTTCAATTTCGAGGTGTAGCGCACGTGGGTTCCGGCGCAAAGGTCCATGAATTCGCCGTTCTGGTAGAATGAGATCCTCTCGCCCTCGGGAATGTCGGCCAGCCGGCCGAGCTTGTAGCGCTCCTGGCCCCGCGCCCTGACTATCGCCTCGGCCTCCCCGCGCGAGACCTCCGTCCGGATGAACGGCTGGTTTTCGTCGGCGATCTTCTTCATTTCGGCCTCGATCCGGGCAAGGTCATCCGCGGTCAGCTTGTGATCGAGGTCGATGTCGTAGTAGAACCCCGTGTCGGTCGGCGGACCGATGTCCAGCTTCGCATCCGGGAATAGACGCAGGATGGCGCTCGCCAGGACGTGCGAGCCCGAGTGGCGGAGTTCTTCAAGCGGAGTCATGGGCATGGTGAAAGGCGTACGCTCATTTCCTGAGCGGTTCCAGGCTGTAGCCGTCCTTTCGGTCCAGCATCGACCAGCCTGCGGCGGTAATATCGCGGCGAATCGCGTCGGCGGAGGCGAAATCCTTCGCCTGTTTTGCAGCCCAGCGCCTTGCTGCCAGGTCCGCCACTTCCGGTGGCGGCTCGGCTCTTGTCTCCCCCTTCGCCAGGCGGATTCCCAGGGCGAAAAGGATGTTGCGCAGCGCAAGATAATCCAACTCGGCGTCAGCCTTGGACCGGGCGGGCTGGGGTTGGCCAGGCGAACCGGAGTACTTCAGTTTTCGGACTGTAAATATCTCGCCCAGCGCCGTGGGGGTGTTGAGGTCGTCGTTCAGCGCGTCAAATGCGGCTGCGAATGAGCCGGTTGTCTTTCGGTCGGGCTCCAGACCATCGAACTCCAACAGCGCGCCGGCAGGGCTTTTTCCCGCCTGAACGCGGATTTCATTGAGGAGGCTGCGCAGCTGATCCAGTGCGCTTTCGGCCGCGTGCAGCGAATCGAGGGTGAAATTGAGCTGCTTGCGCGGATGGCCCGAAAGCAGGGCGTAGCGGACGGCCATGGGCGAGAAGCCCCTGGCGGCAAGGTCGGCCAGGGTGTAGAGGTTGCCCAGGCTCTTGCTCATCTTCCTGCCGTCCACGAGCAGGTGTTCGCTGTGGTACCAGTGGTGCGAGAAAACGGCGCCGTTGCAGCATTCGCTCTGCGCAATCTCATTCTCGTGATGGGGAAAGAGCAGGTCCACCCCGCCGGTGTGGAGGTCGATCGTGTTCCCGAGGTGCTTCCTGCTCATCGCGCTGCATTCGATATGCCAGCCGGGGCGGCCCTCCGACGCGCCTGCCGGTCCGGGCCATTTGACGTCGCCATCCTCCTCCGGCTTGTAGGCCTTCCAAAGGGCGAAGTCGCCCAAATCGTCCTTGTGATCGGCATCGAAGACGGAATTCGTGACCTTGAGCTCCCGTTCCCTGATGCGCGACAGCGCCCCATAGCCCGGGAAGGAGGCAATCCTGAAGTAGACAGACCCATCCGGCGCGCGGTAGGCGTTTCCCTTGCGCATCAGCACCTCGATCATGTCGACCTGCTCGCGGATATGGCCGGTGGCGGCCGGCTCCACATTCGGCTGAAGGCAGTTGAGCGCCGCGCAATCGGAATGGAAAAGATCGCTCCACTTCCGGGTGATCTCCGCCAGGGGCCGGCCCTCGCTCTTCGACTGCGCGATCGTGCGGTCGTCGACGTCGGTGATGTTCCGCACGTGAATGACCTTGCCCGGGCCGAATTCAAGTTCCAGCAACCGTCGCAGCACGTCGTTGATGATGAAGGTGCGGAAATTCCCGATGTGGGCGGGGCCGTAGACGGTCGGCCCGCAGTTGTAGAAGCGAAATACGCCGTCGGGCTGCGAACGCTTCAGTTCGCGCACTTCGCGGGAGAGGGAATCGTACAGGCGTGGGGCCATGAAAAGGCTAGTAAAAGGCTGGCGGGCCCCGGCCGGAAGCGAAATTTGCAGGGGATGGGCGTCCCGGCGGCAAAATTTGGCGTGGAAGAGCGCTGATTTGAGGTTAACGTGCCTGCCCATGTCCGAAAACTTCAAGCTCGACCTGATCCATCGTCCCCGCCGTTTGCGCCGCACGGAGAGCCTGAGGCGGCTCGTCGCGGAGACGAGGCTCTCGCCCGCCGACTTCATCGCGCCGCTCTTTGTCGTGGAAGGGAAGCGTTCCCCCGAGGCGATCGCCTCGATGCCCGGAGTCTTCCGACATTCGATCGGGGACCTCGTGAAGGAGTGCAGGGCCCTGCACCGCCTGGGCGTGCCTGCGGTGGCCCTCTTCCCGAAGCTCGCGGGCCGGCTGAAGGACGAGGAGGGGACGGCGGCCCTGAATGAGGACGGGCTCATCCTGCGCGCCGTCCGCGCGGTCAAGCGCTCGGTGCCCGAAATGACGGTCATGACGGACATCGCCCTGGACCCGTACACGACCCACGGCCACGACGGGGTCCTTACGGCGTCGGGCGATGACGTCGACAACGACAGCACGGTTGGGATCCTCGTCCGGATGGCCGCGCTCCACGCGCGGGCGGGCGTCGATCTGGTGGCGCCAAGCGACATGATGGACGGACGCATCCGGGCGATCCGCCTGGCGCTCGATGCCGCGGGATACCCCGGAACAGGCATCATGGCCTATTCGGCGAAGTTCGCCTCGGCGTATTACGGCCCATTCCGCGACGCGGTCGGGAGCTCAAAGGCGGTCGGAACGCGCCTGCTCGGGAAATCCACGTACCAGCTCGACCCGGGAAACCGGCGCGAGGCGCTGGCGGAAATCGCCCTGGATGAGGCCGAAGGCGCCGACATCCTGATGGTCAAGCCCGCCGGACCGTACCTCGACATCATCCGCGAAGTGCGCGGGGCCACCCTGAAGCCGGTCGCCGCCTACCAGGTCTCCGGCGAATACGCGCAGCTCCACGCCGCGGCGCGCCTTGGCTGGCTCGACCTCGCCCGCACCCGGCGCGAGTCGCTGCTCGCGATCAGGCGGGCCGGCGCCGACATGATCCTGACCTACTTTGCGAAGGAGACGGCCGCCGAGCTGGCGCGCTAGCGTTTCCCGCGCGATTTCTTGCGCGGCTTTTCGTCGGAGGAGTCGTCCTTCTCGTCGTCATCGTCTTTCTCGTCGTCGTCCTCATCCTCGTCGTCCGCGTCGGGCTTCTCCTCGTCCTTGTCGGCGGCTTCCTCGTCCTCGTCCCACTTGAGGGACTCGTCGTTCTTGAGCTTCTCCTCCTCCTCCTCGTCGAGCTCTGGAAGGTCGTCGTCCTCGTCGTCCTCGGCCGCGTCCTTCACGGGCTGCTCCTCGTCCGTGTCATGCCCGGCGGGCATGTAATCGAGGATGGCGCTCAATTCCTCGAAGGTGTGGACGGCCTTGCCCTCGATGAAATGCGCATTCTGGTCCTCGCGGATCTCGTCCTCGACCTCGTCCACCGAGAGCTTCGCCTCAAAATTGAACAAGTCGTTGAGCATCTTCACGCGGCAGCGCGTCAGGTGGTCGAGAAGGTCCGCGTACGGGCCGTTCTCCTCATCGAGAATGTCGGGCAGGACGAAGAGCTTCTCGTCCGACTCGAACAGCGACTCCTTGACGCGCTTCAGCCGCACCTTTCCGTTTCCGAGGTCGCGCTCGATCCGGAATGAGATGAAGGCGGCCTCAAAGCTGTCCTGGTCAAAGCCGTAGTCGCGCAGCGGCTCCACCAGTTCGATCAGGTGGGAAAGCTGGCGCGGATCGATGATGCTGAGGCCGTCCACGTCCCAGCGGACGGGGTCGCTTGTTTCGGCCACCCACCAGTTGTGGTCTTCGCCGAGGCGCACTATGCACCATTCGAGAGTCGATGTCGGTTTCGCCATGTGTGTCAGGACAAATTTGAGGCGCAGCGTGCGAGGGGGTATCGAAAAAACAAGCTCAAAAAGTGTTCTGTGTAACATGCAAGAATAAAAGAACTTGTATCCCCCAAAAGGGGGTGCTTCATCTGCGCACAATGGGCTACTACTACGAACGGTGGGTCAGGCCCGCGCTTTTTCGCCTGGATCCGGAGAAAGCCCACGAGTGGGCCGTCGGCTCCCTCGCCCTGATTGGCGCCTTTCCCGCGCTCTGCCGGGGCCTCGATCGGTGTTTTTCCGGCCCCGGGCGGGCCTTGCGGCCCGTGAGGGCGTTTGGAGTCGATTTTCCGAACGCGGTCGGACTGGCCGCCGGATTCGACAAGGACGCCCGCGCCTGGCCGGGAGCCGCGGCGCTGGGATTTGGCCACGTCGAGATCGGCACCGTCACGGCGCTTGCGCAGCCCGGCAATCCGAAGCCGCGGGTTTTCCGTTATCCCCGCCAGGAGGCGGTCATCAACCGGATGGGATTCAACAACGCCGGGGCGGCCGCCGTGGCCTCGCGCCTGGCGCGGCAGCCCCGGCCGGGCCGCCGCCGCATCCCTCTCGGCATCAACATCGGCAAGTCAAGGGCCGTGGATCTGGACGGGGCAACCGGCGATTATCTCGCCAGCTTCGGGCTTCTCGCCGATTTCGCCGACTACATTGCGCTCAACGTTTCCAGCCCGAACACGCCCGGGTTGCGAGACCTCCAGGGAGCCGGGCGCCTGCGCGAGCTCTTGCGCGCCGTCGCGGAGGCGAACCGCGGCCGGGCGGCCCGGCCTCGGGGCTCCCGCGTGCCCATCCTCGTCAAGATCGCGCCCGACCTCTCGTTCCGGGAGATCGACGCCGTCCTGGGCGCGGCGCTGGAATTCGGGATGGATGGCATCATAGCCACGAATACGACTCTCGCCCGGCCGGGATGCTTTGCCGGCGTTGCGGAGGCGGGAGGACTGAGCGGCGCTCCGCTGCGCTCCCGCTCGACCGAGATCATCCGCTACATCGCCCGTTCGACCGGCGCGCGCCTCCCGATAATCGGGGTCGGGGGGATCTGCGACCTGCGGGGCGCGGGAGAGAAGCTCGATGAGGGGGCGACCCTCGTGCAACTCTACACCGGGATCATCTACAGGGGCCCGTTCTTCGCCCGCGACGTCGCCCGCGCCCTGGACGACCGGCAGCGGATCTGACTTTAGATCACCCAGTCGGCGACCTGCTCGACCAGGGCTTCCTTTCTTTCGCGGGGCCGGATGACGAGGTTCTCGCCCTTGAAGTAGGCGATGCTGTGCGGGGGCATCGACTCGATCAGCCATACGTTGCCCCCGACTATCGAGTGCGCGCCGATCCGGGTGTCTCCCCCGAGGATCGTGGCATGGGCGTAGATTGTCACGTGGTCGCCCACGCCGGGGTGGCGCTTGACTCCCTTGACCGGGTGACCCTGGGGGTCGAGATCGAACGACTTTGCGCCCAGGGTCACGCCCTGGTACAGCTTGACGTGATCGCCGATCGAGGCGGTCTCGCCGATCACGACGCCCGTGCCGTGGTCAATGAAGAAATGGGTGCCGATCCGGGCGCCCGGGTGGATGTCGCATCCGGTCCGCTCGTGCGCATACTCGGTCAGCATCCGGGGGACCAGCGGCACGCCGAAGCCGTAAAGCACATGGGCGAAGCGCTGGAGGGAAATGGCGAGGACGCACGGGTAGGCGACGATGATCTCCTCGATGCTCTGCGCGGCGGGGTCGCCCTCGTAGGCGGCGGACACGTCCGTTTGGATGAGCCTTCGAAGGGCGGGGAGGCAGGCGAGGGTCTCGTTGACGAGGTGCCTGGCCCGCTCCACCGGCTCTGGTTTGCCGGCGAAGCGCAGGCTCTTGGCGATCTCGGAGGCCAGCCGGTGCTCGAATTTCTCCAACAGCCGGTCCACATGCGCGGGCACGTCCTTCTTCACCAGGCGCGATTCCACGAAATACCCCGGGAACAGCAGCTGCATGCAGTCGCGGGCGAGCTCCTTGATGGACTCCTGCGAGGGAAGGTTCGTGCCGTCGACATGGTTGATGCCTCCGTCCAGCTCGTAGGAGGCAAGCAGCGCAGCCTTGATTTCGGCGTGTTTCATGGGCGTGGAGGCAAAGCACGCTAGGCGGACCGCCCCCTAGGTCAAGGGGAACGGGTCAAGAAGACCTCAGGCCTCCAGTATTGAATGAAATTCAATACTGGAGGCCTGAGGTCTTATTCAACTGTGTGGCGGGCGTAGATCTTCTGCAGCATGCCGGCCGGCACGGTGGGGGCGGCCTGCGCCGGTCCGCGGCTGAGGCTGAAGCGGGTCAGCAACTGCTCGTTCTCCCGGTCGAGCTGCAGGATCTGGAGGATGCGCGAGCGGGTCTTGTCGAGGGCCGCCTGAAGGGCGGGTTCCCGCGCGCCGCCGCGCGGTGCCGAACGAAGGGCGGCCAGGGTCTCGTCAATGCGCGCCAGCAGTGCGCGCTTGCGGTCGAGCAGGGGCGCGCCGGGTGGACGCTGATCTTGATGAAGGAAGCGGTTTTCCTCGAGCGCCAGGGCGTAAAGTTCGTCGCAGATCTGTGCGTGCTGCTGGAGCGCTTCCTGGGGCGTCATGAGTTGTTATTGGGGAACGGTGGCGACCGCCGGCTGGGCCGGGCCCGCGTTTCCGCCGGTCGTGAAGAAGGTGTTGAATTCGTGCTGGACCCTATCACGCCATTCCATGTGCGCAAGCCGCCAGGAGGCCATGCCCGCCAGCTCCTTCAGCTCTTCGGAAGGCGGCGGCGTCCCCGCGCGCTGGGCGGCGGAGTCGATGATCGTCTGGTAGGTGGCGCGGGCCTCGTCGACTTGAAATAGCCGCTCGTAGCAAAGGGCGATCTGGTAGGTGACCGACATGCGCCAGCCGGGATCCGGCGCCAGTTCGCGCAGGCCCTTGTAGACCACCAGCGCGTTCAGGGTGTCGCCCTCCTGGAAAAAGTCGTTGGCGAGCTGGTTGCCGGTGCGCCGCTGCCAGTACAGCCAGCTCTTGGGGTCGGTCCCGTTCCGGCTGCGCTCGTCGCGGAGCAGTTCCAGGGTCACGGCCAGCGCCTCCTGGGGCCGCTTGAGCTGCCGCAGGGTCGTCGCGAGCAGAAACCTTGCCTCGGGAACATTCGGATCGTTCGGCGATTGGGCGAGGTACGTCTTCAGGATCGTCGCGGCCGAGCTCAGGTTGCCGGCCAGCTGTTCCGAGCACGCCGCCATGAACTGCGCCCTGGCGCGGTCCTGCGGAGCGAGGTCCAGGAGCCGCACCCGCCCGAAGAATTTGCCCGCCTCGGCGTAGTTGCCGGATTCAAAGTAAGTCTGGGCTATCTCAAACTGGGCGGTCTTGGCCACGAGCTCGTACTGGTGGAAGTCCTGCGGGGAGAACTTGAGCGTCGAATTGATGACGCTGTAAAAGCGGTTGATCGCCAGTTCGTAGACTCCCATGTCCCGGAGGGTCCGGCCCAGCTCGAGCAGCGCCTGCGGGATCTGCTCGTCGTCGGCGAACTCCTTGACGAATTTCTCGTAAATGGCCGTGGCCTTGGTGAGGGAGGGCGCGTCCCCCTTTTTCCGCAGCATGTGCGCCAGGGCAAGCAGCGCGCTCTTCTCGTCGGTGACCGTGAGCAGCGGCCGATTGAGGATCTGCCAGTAGGCGATCTCCGCCGTGTCGTAATCCCCGCGATCGGAAAGTTTGGCGCCAAGGCGCAGGAGGCCCTGGATTTCCTCGGCGGCCTGGGCCGGCGTCTGATGCTCGTCGGAGGGCGCCTTCCTTGCGGCATTTGGGGCAGGGCTGGCAGTCTCGACAGGAGCGCCCTTGGTGGGCACGGCGGGCACGGCCGCGGGCTTGCCGTCCGCAACTGCGGCTGGGGCCGCGGCGCTGGCCGACGAGGTTGCACCTGCGGATGGCTTCGATGCCGCGTCTGCCGGCGCCGCCTGGGCGGAAGCGAGCGCAAGTGCGACAAGCGCACCCAGCGCGCATCCGTCGAGGCGGCGGACCAGCAGGCGGTTACTCATTGTTGTTTATATGTTGCTGAACTAGGTGGCAGCGTGCCCGGTGACGGTGGCGCGGGTGGACCGGTGGCGTTTCCGCCCTCAGTGCCTGCGCTTGATCCTGGAAACTGGAAGAACGGCAGCAAATCCTCGGGACGGACCTTGCGCCCCACGTCGTCCGGCAGGATTGCCGGTGGCGTTGGAGCGGACCCGGCGTTGGCGGCCGGAGACTTTGCGTGCTGATCTTCCGACTTCACTGGAACCGCCGACGGTGCGGCAAGGGTTGCCGCAGCCGGCTGTTCCGAAACGGGCATGCGTATGATATCCGTTGTCGCCTTCGTGCTTGGGACGGGCGGCGCGCCCCCTGGGGGTCGCGACGTGACGTCCGGCGGTGGAGCCCTCTCCTGAAAGCGAAGCGGTGGAGCGCCGATGACATGCAGGTAAGGCCTCGATTCCGCCCAAGGATTGGGCGGCGCCGAGTCCTGGTAGCCTTTCAGCGGCGGTGCTGTGATCTGTGCAACTTCTATTACTAGCGCCGGCAACAGCAGGGAAATAAACAGACTTTCCCCGCGTGTATTCGCCAACACCGGCGATGTTACACGTTGATTCATTGCAGGTGCTTCGTTCCATGGCAACGGATCGTTCTGATTGAGCCCAACCCGTATATCGGCGGGCCCGGCCCATTCTTAAGGTGATACGGGCTGGTTCCGCGCACCTTTCCCCCGGGGTCGGGGCATGGGTGAAGTCAATTCGACTTATTATTATCCAACACCTTACGCAGCATTCCACCCAGGTCGTGCAGGGTGTACGGTTTCAAAAGAAAATCGCGCTGGTCGAGCCGCTCGAATTCGGTCCGCGCTTCAGGGCTGAGATGCCCGCTCAGGACCAGCACCTTGAGGCGGGGGCGGCAGGCCTTGATCACCTTCATGACCGCCAGGCCGGAGGCACCCGGCATGTTGAGGTCGAGGAGCACGGCGTCGATTGCGCACTGGGGATTGGAAATGAAGTCGATCGCCTCAAGGCCGTCGCAGGCGCAAATCGTGCGGTAGCCCTTCCGGCTGAAGGCGGTATCGAGCAGCTTGCGCAGGCCGTCCTCGTCGTCGACGATGAGGACGGACTCCGTGCCTCCCAGAAACTCGGAGGAGGCCGGTGCAACAGGCGCCACGACGGCATTTTCGGCGAGCGGGAGATAGATTCCAAACGTGCTCCCTGCGCCAGGGGCGCTCTGCACGTCGATCGTCCCGCGGTGGCTGGCCACGATGCCATACACGACCGCCAGGCCCAGGCCCGTCCCCCGATTGCCCTCCTTGGTGGTGAAGAACGGCTCGAAGATCCGCGCGCGCACCTCGGGGGTCATGCCGGTTCCCGTGTCGGTCACCTGTAGGCAGGCATAGTTGCGGTCCCGGGCGGCATCGACATTCGGGAGCCCGCCCCCGGGACAGATGCTTGTCCTGACCGTGATCGTGCCTCCCTCGGGCATGGCATCCCGGGCGTTTACGCAGAGATTGAGCACGATCTGCTGGATCTGATTCTGGTCGGCAAGGAGCGGGGGAAGGCCTTCCTGAAGATCGAGGCCGAAGTTCACGGTCCTCGGGAAGGTCTCCGCAAGCAGCGTCACGAGGTCCCGGACGAGCTGATTCAGGTCAAGGGCCGAAAATTGCACGTCGGCCTTGCGGCTGAAGGTCAGGATCTGGCGCACGAGGCCGCTCGCGCGCTGCACGGCCCGCTTGATCTCGCGCAGGCTCTTCTGGACCAGGGCCGCGTCGCCCGTATGCAGCAGGCTGATCTCGGCGTACCCGTTCATGACCGCCAGGATATTGTTGAAATCGTGCGCGATTCCGCCGGCGAGAGTGCCCAGGCTTTCCATCTTCTGGGCCTGGCGGAGCTCCTCCTGGAGCCGCCGGCGCTCCGTGATGTCCTCCCTCATGCAAAGGAGATTGGTCGTTTCGCCTGCTGCATTGCGCAGGCATGACACCTGGATTGATTCCCACATCAGGGAGCCGTCCGGCTTCTGATGGGCGAGTTCGCCCCGCCATTCCTTGCCCGAGCGCACGGTCTTCCAGAACTGGCGGTAGGATTCCTCCGATTCATGGCCTTCGCGAAGAACGGGCAGGTCCCGGTCCAGTATATCCTCGAGGCTGTGCCCGGAGACCTGGACATACTTGGGGTTGACGTATTGGACGCGGCCATCCGCGTCCGTGATGACCATTGATACGGGAGACTGGTCGACCGCGCGGGAGAGCTTCAAATAGAGCTCCTCGGCGAGGCGCTGGCGGGTGATATCCCGGCCGACCGCGCGGATGACGCCTCCCTCCTTCCCAATCTGCGTCTCCTCCCACGTGTACCACCGCCATCCCTGCTTCGTCATCCACCGGTGGGTCCGGGCGGACTCGTGCTCCGAAGGAGGGCGGGCGACGGATGAATTGAATTCCGCCAATTCCTCGGGGTGGACCAGTTCCGAAACCGTCATCCCGGCGGATTCGTCGGCCGACTTGCCGAACCGGCGGACGAAGGCCGCGTTTGCGGCGAGCAGCCTTCCATTCTGATCCCGGCAATAGACGGCCACGCGGCTGCCGACCCATTCGCCGAGCAGGGCTTCCGGGGCGTCGGCCGCCTGTGCCACCGTCGAACTTGCCCAGTCGTTCATCGCCTTTTCAAATCGGCTGCAGCCACGGGTTTCAGATCAGACCGCTCAATATCTCGGGGAGCCGCTGAAGGGTGTTTGCCAGGGAGGCACGGGCGATCTTTGCCTCCGTCTCATTTGCTCCGAACAGGATCTGCCAGCCCGGAAGCCGGGTCCACGCCTCATCCGCCACGGGCTCGACCTGTTCAAACCCGCTCGCGACGCCGACGTGCCGCACGAGGTAGTCAGCGACCTGCACCGCCGCCGGGTACTGGGGGTATTCCGGCGCCTGGTCGGGCTCGTTGTGGTAGCGCACGGCGCACACGATTTCTTTCGAAAGATGGTGGCGCTCGAGGTAGTAGGCTCCGATCCAGGCGTGGTCCCAGCCTATGTGCTCGCGTTCGAGCGCGCACACCTCCCCGGGCGTGTGCAGTGGCGTCGATGCCACGGCCATGAGCTCGTCGGGAAAGGCATAGGCCATGATGATCTTCCCGAGGTTATGGAGGAGCCCGACGAGATAATTCGTCTCGTCCTCGGCCCTGGCCGACGCCGAGGAGAGGATCTCGCGCGTGAGAATCGCGGTCCCGATGCTATGGGACCACAGGCACTTCCAAAGGTCGGGTCCGAACTGGGTGTTTTGCATGCGCGTCAGCTCCTCGATCACCGGCGTGGCCCTTGACAGCTCGCGGATCTGACGGAGGCCGAGGAAGAAGACCGCCTCCTCGATGTCGGTGATGTTCGCCGAAAGCCCGAAATACACCGAGTTGACCATTCGCAGGATGCGGGAGGAGAGGGAGGGATCGAGCCGGATTATCTCCGCAATTTGCGAGGTGAGGCTCTGTTCGGAGTTCACCAGACTCGTGAGCTGCTTGTTGATGCTCTGGAGGGAGGCGAGCTTCGGGCAGGCGTCGATCTTTCGGCGAATCTGTTCGTCGGTGTACGGCGCACTTGCATTCCGGGAAGACACGAGCGAGTTCGGCATGGAGGCGTGTTTGGTGAGCGGGCGTCCGCGCCTGCGGGAAGCAGGGTGCGCAGCCGCTCCGTGTGTTCCATCGACTCGGCGCCGCCAAGATTAAGCGCAATTAAGGTGAAAACTAGGGAAATCACCCTAAACCACCGGCCGCGCAGCTGGCTATGCGGGGAGAAGGCGGTTCGGCGGACGCTTCGCGCGACAACCGGGCTCAAGTTTGCCAATCGGGTGCCGTTGTACGGGTCGCAGCGTGATGCGGGTCCTCACCCTATTCGGAGATGACCTTCATCCTCATATTTCACACGCCGGACTCGCCAAAATGAGCCTCTCCCTGACATGGAAGCTGACGGGCGAGGCGGTTGCGCCATGTCCCGACAGCCCGCGCCTGGCCGACGCGGGCCAGTCCGACGGTCCCATATTCCGCACGGCGGCGGCGGTCCGAAAGGTGAGAATCATCCATTTCTCGCCCTGGGCCGGCCATCTTCAGGACGGGGCCGAGTTTGTCCGCTCGCTTCCGCTTATGGATCTCCGCCCCAAGGTCAGCGATCCCTCGGATCAGGCCCTCATGACCAAGGCCCGCCTGGATTGCGACTGGCACGGCGAGCATGTGCGCGCATTCAACGCCATGCGCGGCGAATCGATCGAGTTTCTTCCGGTGGAGGTCCTGGGCGTCGCGGGCGCGCTGGACGTGCTCGGGCGGCCCCGCTCTCCCCACGAGGAGGTGTGGTTCGTCATCACCGGCCAGGACCCGCAGAAGTTCGGCGGGTCCGCCGGCCGCCTATTCTCGGCGTATTCCCGGTACGGAATTCGGATCCTCTATTATGCCTTCGACGAGGCGAGCCGGACGATGCCCTGCTTCAGGGACATAGCCCCGCACCTGTCGGTGCTGATCCACGACGAGTCGCCCATCGACCCCGCCGCCCGGGCGCTCCTGCGACCGGACTCCGGCCTGATTCACCGCAGCTGGGTGGCCAATTGCGTGCCGTGGGAGACTCCGTTTGACGAGGCTCCCGAGGAGCGGATCCTCTTCCTCGGCTCGCAGCTCGGACTGACCGACCACCGGCGCCGGCAGATCGAATTCCTGCGAAAGAGGTTCAAGGACCGGTTCGTCGCGATCCACGACCATTCGCTGCCCGTCGCCGAGAGAGCGCGGCTAGGCCGGTACAAGGCGAGCCTCTGCCCGGAGGGAAGAAAGTTCGCGACACCGGGAATGAGCGCCACGCACACAGACCGGCCATTCTGGTCAGGCTGCCTCGGGATGGTGCCTGTTAGCGAGGACTCGCGCCCCGGGGGCCGCCTTGAGGAACTCCACCGCACGGGTTTGATCAGCCGCTATCCCCACGGAGACTTGAAGGCCCTGGGGGAGGCGTGCGAGAAGGCGCTGGCCGCAACCGCAGCCGAACGCCGCAGGATCTACGAGCATTTCAACGGGCATGAGACCGTGGGCACGGTCGTGGCGGAGGGGATCGGCGCCGGTGAGGTCCGCCGCCGCGCAGTGGCATGAAACCGCAGCGCCTGGAGCAGGCCCTTCAACGCGCCCTGCACCATCACCAGGCTGGGCGTTTCGCTGAGGCCGATGTCCTCTACGCGGAGTTGCGACGGGCAGCGCCCGGGAGTTTTGACGTGGTGCACCTCTCGGGCACGCTCGCGCTCCAACAAGGACGCCTTGCCGATGCCCTCCGGTTGCTGGCTTCCGCGCGCCGCCTTGACCCGAGGTCGGCCGTCTGTGCAATGCGGCACGGCATGGCGCTGAACGGCCTGGGCCGATTTGCGGAAGCGGAAGCCGTCCTGCGCAAGGCGCAATCGCTCGATGGGCGAACGCCTGAGGTTCCGTTTCACCTGGGCTTTGCCCTTTGGAAGCTCGGCCGCGTGGACGAGGCGATGGCGTGTTACGAACGCGCTGTTGCCCTTTCACCCGCCTACGCCGAGGCCCACGATCGGTTGGGCGCCCTCCTTGTCGCCGCGCGGGGGCATGCCGCCGCTGAACCGCACTTTCGCAGGGCCGCCGAACTGCAGCCGAAGCTGGCATCCGCTTGGTCGAATCTCGGCATATGCCTGACTTACCTGGGACGATTGAGCGAAGCGCTGGCCTGCTTCGACCGCGCCCTGGCCGCCGACAGCACGCTCGATAATGCCCACGCGGGCCGCGGGCTTGCGCTCGCGAAATGTTATCGGCATGCGGAGGCTGTCGAGTCTTACGGGAGGGCCATTAAAGCCAATCCCCGCAATTTCGAGGCGCACAGCGCGCGCCTGTACGAGTTGCATTACGCGGGCGGCATTTCCAGGGAGACCCTCTTTCAAGAGCATCTTGCCTTTGGACACGCCGCCGAGGCAGCGGCGGCCGCCCCGGTCCGGCGCAAGTTATCCAACACCCGCGACCCCGGGAGGCGCCTGAGGCTGGCATTCCTTTCGCAGGACTTTCGCGCGCATTCGGTCGCCTATTTCATCGAACCGATCCTGCTGCATCTCGACCTGGCGCGGTTTGAAATTGTTCTCTACCACGACCATTTCCGTGTCGATGCAACATCCGAACGGCTCCGGCGGATGGCGGCGGTATGGCGCAATTTTGGAGGCGTGCCGAATGAGGCCGTGGAGAGCCAGATTCGCGCCGATGCGCCGGACATCCTTGTCGACCTTGCCGGCCACTCCGGGCTGAACCGCCTCCCTATCTTTGCCGGCCGGCTGGCGCCCGTCCAGGCCACCTACCTTGGATACCCGGATACGACCGGCCTGTCGCAGATGGACTTCAGGCTGGTTGACGCGGTCTCCGACCCGCCGGGAATGGCCGATCCGTTTGCGACCGAAAGACTCATTCGATTCGCGCCGACGGCCTGGAGTTATGCCCCTCCTGCCTCTGCCCCCGAGCCTGCGCCGGCGAGGACCGGCACCGTTGTCTTCGGTTGTTTCAACAATTTCTCGAAGGTGAACGACGAGACCTTGCGCAATTGGGGCCGCATTCTGGAGGCTGTCCCCGATTCTAGGCTCTTGCTGAAGGGGCATGGTCTGGGCGTTGCAGCCTTGCAGGGCGATGTTCGCCTACGCCTGGAATCGGTGGGAGTGCGGCCCGACCGGGTCGACCTGCTGGATCGCACCGTCTCTGTCGAGGACCACCTGGCAGCGTATGGCCGGATCGACGTCGCTCTCGACACTTTTCCCTATCACGGGACTACGACCACGTGCGAGGCCCTGTGGATGGGGGTCCCTGTGGTGACGCTGGCCGGCGATCGGCACTCAAGCCGGGTCGGGGCCAGCCTCCTGAATGCGATCTGCCGTCCCGAGTGGGTCGCCCGGAGTTGGACGGACTATGTCGAGAAGGCCGCGGCGCTTGCCGGCAAGTGCCGCGGGCCGGATGCCGGCCGGCGGTGCCTGCGGCTGGCGATGAGCCGCAGCCCGCTCCTCGATCATGAGGGCCAGGCGGCGAGGTTCGGGGCCGCCCTGCAGGGGATGTGGCGCGAGTGGTGCGCACGGTCGGCGGTAGCAGCCTGAAGCCTGAAACTCGGCGTCCGGATCCTAGCACGGCGCCGGACACCCGCGAACGGCGGGGCTGTCATTCCCGGGCAGGCCGATCCTGCTCCTGTCAAAATCGCTTCCTCCCAGCTTCAACCACTCCAGATGGACGCGATACCACCCGGGAAACCGGGCAAGAATCTTCGGATCACTCCAGATTTTGTTGTTTGCTCCAAAGTGAATGATGTTGGCTGCAGGCGCCGCGGGGCGCCACGAAATGCACTGCCATTTCTCCAATGGCATCAGGTTAGGAAGGATTCCAAATTCCTGCAGTAGTATGTTTATAATGCCCTGGTCGGCATTGACCAGGTATCGCGCATATTCCACGGCCTTCTCATAACACCAGATGCGCATCTCCTTGTACGGTAATGTGTCCTTAACAAGCATGACCGCGGTGCACACGCCGGGAACAAGCATATTGTATTTTGGGATAGGCTCAGAAAAATTATTTTGGACCGGCCATGGCGAATCGGCGGTGATGCCAAAAGGGAAAAACTGGGTTATTTCCAAGAGGCCCGCCTGGATCGACGTGTCCACATCCAGCCAGACGACGTGCTTATACTCATCCAACAATGAAAAAGCCTCAAAATGGCAGAACGCCATCAAATGAGCAGAGCTATTGAATCTTGATTGCCGAGGCGCGTTCTCCAGCAGAACGCTCCTGAAGGAAGGAGCGAAATCGAACTTAACCAAGCGACAGTTTCGCATTGTCCTGAAAACCGCCATGTCCGATTCGGGCAGATCGGTATAGTAGACGACAAGGTCGTAATCATAGGCGAACATGTGTTTGCGGAGCGACAACGCGACGTTGCCGGCCGCGAAGGCCAGGTTTGGAGTGATGCCGACCAAGAAGGCCAGGTTTTTTTTCATTAGGTTGGTGAAATCATGCCGGCCAGCCCTGTCTCGTGAGACAGACGGCGCCAAATGTCATGCCGGAGGGAACACCTTCGATGGTTGCATCATGAACCAACTGGGCACTTTTATGGATCTGGGCGGCGGTGAATATTTCCGACCCTGTCCCAAGGCCTCCCAAGAGGTCGGCCAGCGACCGGGGATCGAGGGACGGGCCTTCGGAGTCCGATGACGGAAGCGAGCTTTCGTGCGCGGGAGGGCGGGGGCTCGGATTGTCGGCAATCGCGAACACGAGCACCAATGTCCCGCCGGGCTTGAGGAGGCGCTTCAATTCATCCATGGCGGCGCGCTTGTGGGACAGGTGCTCGAGCACGCATATGCAGAGGACTGCGTCGTACTGACCGCTGTTCGCCGGGATGTTGTAGATTGAGCCAAAGGAGGCCCTGGCAACCTTGTTGGCATGAAACAGGAACCGCTCCTCGGCGTCCGGGCTGCCCAGGGTGTTCCCGCGGTAATCCGTGTCGAAGGCTTCGATATCCGCCCCCTGCCGCGAAAACGCGAACAGAAGCCCGCTCCTTCCCGCTCCGACATCGGCCATTTTCAGGCCGCTAACGGAATTGCGCTTCGCAAGGATGCAACTCATTGCAAAAAGATAGGCCCAGCTCACGACGGCCGAAACGTATACCGCTGTTTCGCCATTCTCGTAGGAATGGCTGGGGCTGGACGGGGAGGTGTCGGAAGCCTCATACAGACTTCGTAAAAGCCTCTGCTCCGTCGGGCCCGAAACCGGCGTAAACAAGGAGCATTTGTCCACCCGGAACTTTTGGCTCTGCGCCCTTGAGAGCTCCTGCACCGCAAGATTGTGCGTGTTGGAGACGTCGAAACCGTCCATGGGGTGGCCGATCTCCTTGGTCGGCGGAGCGGCCATCCAATCGGGGTTGATCCACCAAAAGTCGGCGTAGTCTTTCGAAACGAGATTAATGTTCCAGGGGTAGCCCCAGAAGGTGAGGCTTGTCGGGCCAAAAAACACGATGGATCGTTTGTGCGCGGCGCGGGCCACATGGACGATACCTCCTTCGGTATCGATGTGCAGGACCGAGGCTTTCAGGACGAAACAGAGCTGGGACAGCGAGGTCCTTCCCCGCAGGTCCAGATTGATGCCTGGAAGAAGGGGTTCATGGGCCGAACCTACCTGCACAACCTTGAGACCGTTTTGTTGCAGACCCGAAATCAACCGGCTCCACGTTTCCACCGGCAGCTGCTTGGTGCATCTGGGAAGGTCGCCCATCTGTTTGGCGAAGGTTTCATCGAAACCGTCGTGGACAGTCACAAACGGGCTGTCCAACAGGCCCAGTTGTTCTGGGCAGGGAGCGTCCTCTTCCGCCGGAAACAGCAGAAGCGGGGAATCGACCGTGACGGGAAGCCCGGACGAGCGGCCATGAATGTCGAGCAGCATCCTCGGACGGACTATTCGGGCCATCAGATTGCAGTAGAGCGGAAACCTGTCGAGATAAGGCGCAAAGGCGGCCGCCTGCTCCTGGGTCTTGACGATCCACCGCAGGTCCTCACCGGAATTTATTCTCGAGCTGCAGCAAAGTTCGGCCCAAATCAGAAAACGGCTCTCGATCACCATGTCGAAGATGCCAAGGGTCCTGACCGCCCTTATCAGCTGTATCAGGAGGCTGTCCTGGGCATAGATCGCGGCATCGACGCTCCTGTTCCCCTTTAGAAGGCTTGCGACGACTGGGCGCGAGTGGATGAGGAGGATCTCGCACGGGGAGAACCGCCGCTTCAGCTCTGCGAGAGCCGGCGTCTGCAACAAGGCGTCACCCATGCCTCCAATCGCAAAGAACACCAATCGCTTTTTGCCCTGCTTGGAACAATGCGGCGCCAGGGAGTGGAGATAGCTGTGCGCAGGGTGCTGTGCGAGCAACTGGCGCCAGACATCGCATGCCATTGTTGCCTCGGGCTCCGCAAACGAAGTCCCGTGGAATCTCACGGGCCGTCCGAGAAACGACCTCACATTCCGCAATTTCTCATCTGAGGACTGCAGAAATGCCAGCATCGGCTTCAGCAAAGGGAGTCTTGTGGGATCGTCCCGGCCGATCTTCTGCAGCAGGCGATAAACGTTTGAATGAAGGACACGGTAGAGATCGACCAGGCTGAAATAGGGGTGGTTGGCCGACACTTTGCGCATGTTCTCCTCAAGGAGACTCGCCTCCGCGCTCCCTTCATCCGGCAGCGGCAGAGCCGAAGGAAGATCCGCCGCCTCGTTCTTTCGCATTGTCCAGAGCTCTCGCTTGATGTGCCGGACCAGATCGTTGATTCTTCTGATGCCGTTGCCCGTGCCTTCCAACGCCGGATATAACTTCTGGAACTGATCGATGATTTCCTCCGTATGAACGAACAACGTCTTGAAGAACGCGGACTCCTGATCGAGAAGCCGCCTCTGGGCGCCGAGCAGCTTCAGTTCATGCCTGGAGCATGCCGTCAACGGGATCTGGCACTGTACCTCCAAGGCGGGCTCCGGCGTCAATTCCTGCAGTGCTCTTTGCATGGGCTCAGCGGGGATCGCCCAAGGCAAGCGCAGTCAATGCAGCCCAGTCTCTCAACGATGAGCTCTGGCCGTAGTAATGCCATTTTGAGCGCAGAACGGGCGTGAATCGAACCTCGGACCTGAGGACTAACATCTTTTCGTTCGGAAGACCCAGTTGCTCGACGAGATTTGCGAAGCAACTGTCCAGCAGAAGAAGGAACTTTGCGCGTTCGAGCACGAGCAGCCAATCGAAGATGCAATCGGTCCGCTCATCGATCTCTATGACCTGGTACCCGCTAAAGCGCGGCGGTATGGCGACCTGCTTTAGCGCGTCCGAGCCCTGCCTGTGCACGACAATGTAGCTGTCGCGCTGCACAACCCTGTCGTAGAACGCCTGCTCACGCTGGGCGTTGCGGCGTATCGACAGATTCCATTTCTCCGAAAAAGGCACCCCGGCTGCCGCATATTTATACTCGTCGAACTTGAGCGTTGCGGAGAAGGCGGGATGGATCGGCTGCGTATTCGAGAGAAAACTGTAAAGCGGGACCACCCGGTCGCACCGGGCTGCCTTGAGCATCCGCTGAGGCTCGCCGAGGAAGCCATCGAGGGTGGGCTTGAACGGAAACGGCAGGAAACTGACGTAGTCAACCGCCGGCTTGAAGGAACTGAGGAAGCGCTCATCGATGGGCCAATACACTTCGATTCCGCGGTCGTGATACCATTTCGCAATCGGCAGGGCGATGATGATGTCACCGATCCCGCGCGATTGAATCAGGCCGAGTTTCTTGGGCATGTTTCGGATGGAATCGTGGTATGAGAGGGGAACCGGAGGATGGGAGACGTCGATGCTTGAGGAATAGCAAAGGCCGGACCAAATCCATTACATGCAGTACTAGCCTCTAAATGAAAATGACTTACGGCGCGTATTTTCCTCGGATCTCCCGCCGGCAGTCCGTGGGATGCGCCGGGGAAGAAACTGCCTAGCAGCAGGCTGGCGCGGGCCGTCGGGCTCGAAAGTCGATTGGGCGTCCGAAAAGCCGATCAATGGCATGCTAGCTCCGAACGGATGTGAATCCATGGCAGGGCAATTTCTGCCGTTCAATCAGTTCTCTTGCGGAGGACGAATCGAAGCGGGAAATGGATTGCCTTTTTGATTTGCTACCAATTGTAGAATAACATTTTATCGTATATTGAGTGGGAAGGGTCCGGAAGCTGCTTCAGCGTTTCCATCACATCACATGATTCTGGAAGAGTTCTGAGCGCCTAGGCATGCTTTCCACCCAACAAGCAACAAACCTGCAGGTTGCCGTTCGCCGCCATCTCGCCGGAGAATGGGATGCGGCTTCTGCAATATACGAACGGCTTGCCCTTTCCGCCCCGAACGATTTCCAGGTCAACCATCTGCTGGGCACGTTACGGCAACAACAAGGGCGGTCGCATGAGGCTCTGCCGTACCTGACGAGGGCGCACAGAATCTGCCGGCGCTCGGCGCCGACGCTCATGTGCATGGGCGTAGTGCTGGGATCGCTCGGACGCCTTGAAGAGGCTGAAAAGGCGCTCCGACAGTCGATAGCCCTCGATCCCCAGGCCTACGAGACATGGCTCAATCTCGGCGTGCATTGTGCCCAGAGCGGCCGTAACACCGAGGCCCTGGACGCTTTTCAGCGCTCGGTGAAGATCAAGCCCGACTATGCGAGGGGTTGGACGGGCATGGGCTCCGTCCTTCTTTTTACTGGACGCGGAGTTGAGGCGATTGCCTGCCACACCCGCGCCCTCGAATTGGATCCAGGACAGCCGGTCGCCCGCTTTGCAAGGGCTCAGGCGTTCCAAGCCTGCCACTGTGCCGACGAGGCGCTGGCTGATTTCGACGAGCACCTGAAACTGCGGCCCGAGCACCATGAGGCGCGGAGCTTCCGGCTGTTCGTTCTGAATTACCGCGATGATCTGTCGCGCGAGGCACTCTTTGCCGAGCACCTTGCCTACGGGCGTGCGGTCGAGACCGGGCAGGGCGCATCGACTCCGAATCGGTGGCCGAACAAGCCCGATCCGGAGCGCAGGCTGCGCGTCGGCTTTCTGTCACCCGACCTGCGGACGCACTCGGTGGCCTATTTTATCGAGCCGATCATTGCGCAGCTGGACCGGTCGCAATTCGAGGTCATCCTCTATCACGATCACTTCATCGTCGATTCCGTCAGCAAGCGGCTGCAGGAGACGGCGGACTCGTGGCGCCACATCGCCGGCCTGAAGCCGGAGGCGGTTGAGAAGACGCTTCGCACGGATGATCCTGACATTGTCATCGATCTCGCCGGGCACACTGGATTCAACCGTATGGAGCTGTTTGCGCGCCGGATTGCGCCGGTCCAGGCGACGTATCTGGGGTATCCGAACACGACCGGACTGCGTGCGATGGACTATCGCCTCACCGACCCGATCGCCGACCCCCCGGGGGATTCCGACCCTTTCCACACCGAAAGGCTGGTGCGATTCGCATCGACAGCCTGGGCCTACGCGCCGCCGCCGGGCGCACCGGAGCCTGTTTCCTGTCGCTCGGAAGGACCTGTGACGTTCGGGTCCTTCAATGCCCTTGCCAAGCTCAACGGATCCACCCTTCGCCTGTGGCGCGAGGTCCTCGACGCCGTTCCCGGATCGCGTCTCGTGCTCAAGAGCGCCAGCGAAGCCCTTCCCGGTTGGTCCAGGCGTCTGGCCGAGGCCGGACTGCCTGCCGACCGCGTTGAATTGCTGGCGCCTGCGCAGTCCGTCGCGGAGCATCTTGCCGGTTACGCCCGGATGGACGTGGCCCTCGACCCTTTCCCCTACAACGGCACGACCACGACGTGCGAGGCGCTGTGGATGGGCGTCCCCGTTGTGACGCTGGCGGGCGACCGCCATTCCGCCCGGGTGGGCGCGAGCCTGCTTGCGGCCGTGGGACGTCCGGAATGGATCGCGAGTTCACAGGCCGGATATGTCCAGATCGCCGCCAACCTGGCGTTGGACGCCCGCGGTCGCCATGCGTTGCGCTCCGTATTGCGGGACGACATGCGCCGCAGCGCGCTGCTCGATCACCCGGGGCAGGCGAAGCGCTTTGGCGCGGCATTGCGCGAAATGTGGCGCACCTGGTGCGGGGCGTCAGCAATCGCCGCCTGAACGACCCATGCCCACCGAAGCGGCCTTTTCCGGAACGCCGGATCCCGATGGAACCACAGCGGAGGCATCCCTGGGCCGCGCGCTGGAACTGCGAAGAAAAGGACTGCCCTTGGAGGCGCTGATCGAGCTTCAGGCCATCATCAGCCGGCATCCGGACTCTGCTGAGGCGCACCACCAGAAGGGCAACATCCTCAAGAGTCTTTTCCGATTCGCCGAGGCCCGGGCAAGCCTCGGGGAGGCGGCCCGGCTGGCTCCGCAGAACGCCGCGATCTGGCTCAACCTGGGCGTAGCCTGTCTCGAACTCCGCCGGCTGGACGAGTCTGTCGATGCCTTTCGGCGGGCCATCGACCTTGAGCCCGACCGGCCCGAGGCGCGCAATGCCTTCGGCACCGTACTTCTCCAGCAGGGCCTGGTCACCGAGGCGGCCGCGCAGTTCGAAAAGGCGCTGCAACTCAGACCTGGGTATGCGGCGGCCCACGACAACATGGGCCGGGTCATGAAGGCCCAGGGCAGGTCGGCCGAGGCGCTCGCTTGCCACCGGGCCGCACTGGAGCGGGAGCCCAAGGCGACGACGCACAGCAACCTGCTCTACACCCTCAATTTTGTGGAGGGATTGCCTCCGGAGGAGATACTTGCCGAACACAGGCGGTGGGCCGAATTGTACGCTGGGCCCCACGGGCCCGAATGGCGGCCCGTTCCGCTCCGCCCGGCGCAGGAACCCGGCCGAAGGAAGCTGCGCGTGGGCTACGTGTCGCCCGATTTCTGCAATCATGCGGTGGCCTTCTTCTTTGAGCCCGTGCTTTCAAGCCACGACCGGGAGAGATTCGAGACGGTCTGCTACTCGGACACCCGTGTGCCTGACCAGGTCACGGGGCGGCTGCGCTCGCACGCCTGGCAGTGGCGCAATATCGCCGGGTGGAGCGACGACTTGGCGGATGCCCTGATTCGCTCTGATCGAATCGACATTCTGGTCGACCTCGCTGGTCACACGGCACACAACCGGCTTTCCGTTTTTGGCGGCCGGCCGGCGCCCGTCCAGGTGAGCTGGCTCGGCTATCCCAACACGACCGGGCTCCCAGCGATCGGTTACCGTCTCACGGATGCCGTGTGCGATCCGCCCGGCCTGACTGAGCGCTGGCATACGGAGGCGCTTGTGCGCCTGCCCCAGGGATTCTCCTGCTATCTTCCGCCGGCGGAAAGCCCCCCGGTCGGACCTCTGCCGGCGCTAAGCGCGGGGCATGTCACGTTTGGCTGCTTCAACCATGTCGCGAAGCTGACTCCAGCGGCGGTCGAGCTTTGGGCCGGAATACTGGGAGATCTGCCCGGCTCCCGCCTGATGCTCAAATCCCGGGGCCTCACCGATCCCGGCACGATCGCGCGGATTCGGAATGAATTCGAGGGCAGGGGAGTGGCCGGCGGCCGCATCGAGCTTCGCGGGGAAGACTTGCCGACGGCCGGGCATCTCGGCCTGTACAATCGCGTGGACATCGCGCTCGACACGTTCCCCTACAACGGGACGACGACGACCTGCGAGGCGCTCTGGATGGGCGTGCCCGTGGTTGCATTGGCCGGCGACACGCATGTGGCGCGGGTGTCCGCCAGCCTCCTGACCCGCCTTGGCGCCGCCGACCTTATCGCCGCTTCGGCGGAGGATTATCGTTCGCTCTGCCTTGCGCTGGCCGCAGACCTGCCCCGGCTCGCGGAGCGGAGGGCCTTGCAGCGCGATCGGATGCGGGCGAGCCCGATTTGCGACGCGGCCGGTTTCACGCGCGGCCTCGAGGAGGCCTACCGGCGGATGTGGGCTGGCGCGGCTTCGGCGCCCTGACCGGAAGAAAAGACGTCAGCGTCGAAGACGAACGGACGTCAGACGGGAGGTCCGGCAAAGCGGTTAAGAACTGAGTTCGCCCGTTCTTCGGCCGGACTTTGCGAATTTGAACGAACCAGAGGTCGGCGTCTTCATCGGTCGATGTTTTCGCGGGCGCGGCGCGAGGCGGGGACCTCGAGTTTGGAAAGTAAAAATAGCGAAGGCCCCGGACTGGCCGGGGCCTTGCTTGGACTATTGCCCATCGCCTGGCTGGACTCTCGCCCAGCGGGGCCTCCGCTGCGGCCGCGGTCGATCCGCCTGTCCCGCCCGCCGAAGCCCCGAAGCGCGGAGCAAAGGCGGGAGGGAAGTGGGCGAATCAGAACAACCGCGGAGCAACTTAGCCCGTGATGAGCTTTAGAGCGGTCTGGGCGCTCTGGTTGGCCTGGGTCAGCATGGATGTGCCGGCCTGGACGAGCACGTTCCACTTTGCCAGGTTTGTAGTCTCCTTGGCGACATCGACGTCGGTGATGTTGCTGACGGCGGACTGCAGGTTGGTCATGTTTGTGGTCAACATCGTCGCGGCGAAGTTGAGCCGGCTCTGCTCTGCGCCGTTGACCGCGCGCATGGTCGCGACGTTCTGCAGCGCGGTGGTGATGGCACCCAGGGTGATGTTGTTGAGGCTGGTCACGCCGGTCGCCGTGAGGGCGCCGATGCCCGCGGAGCTGTCGCTCAGGTTCTGTGCCTTGATGGTGACGGCCTGGGACGAGCTCAGGTCGTCCGTCGTCGCAACCGAGAGGTCGGCCGAACTCGACGTCCCAAACAGCGCGATGCTGTTGAAGGTCTGGGTCTCGAGGGAGCCCAGTTCCGTCTGGAGCTGGCTGAACTCGCTGTCGTAGTTGGCCTGGTCCGACGTGTTCTTCGTCGGGTCCACGTACAACGTCTTGAGCTGCGAGATGCGGTCGACGATCGATCCGGCGACTTGCAGCGCGCCGTCCTGCGTCTGCGCGAAGGACTGTGCGTCGCTCAGGTTTGTCTGGAGGTCGCCCTCCCGGTTGACCGTGGCCGTCAGTTTCATGGAAACCGCGAGGCCGCCGGCGTCATCGGCTGGGCTGGTTATCTTTGAGCCGGTCGAGAGCTTGTTGAGGCTCTTTTGCAGCTGCTGGCTCGAGTAAGCGAGATTGTTTGCGGCAATGCTCGCTGCGCTATTTGAGTTAATCACGACTGACATGGTATCTATCCTTGATCTTTGATGCGACGTTCCGTCGTCGCCACGGGCCCGGATGGTGGCGCCGGGCCGCGCCTAATGAGGACTGACCTCAAAGAACAACGCGTCTAAAACGCGTGATGGGGGATGGCTACCGGCCCCAGCCTGACGACCGCTGAGACAACCGCTTTAAGGAACGCGCGAGGGGCAATCACTCCGCTCGGGCGCAGGGTCGTCAGGCTTGGGTGGTTTAGCCGTTGGTTATGAGTTTCAGGGCGGTTTGGGCGCTCTGGTTGGCCTGCGTCAGCATGGAGGTGCCCGCCTGGACGAGGACGTTCCACTTGGCGAGGTTCGTGGTCTCCTCGGCGACATCGACGTCGGTAATCCGGCTGATGGCGGACTGGAGGTTTGTGTCGCTGGTCGTCAGCATTGAGCTGGCGAAGCTGAGGCGGCTCTGCTCGGCGCCGTTGTTTGCGCGCATCGTCGCGATGTTCTGGATCGCGCCCGTTATGTTTGCCAAACTGAGCGTGGACAGGCTGGTCACCCCGCTTGCGGTCAGGGCGCCCACGCCGGCCGAGGTGTCCGCCAGGTTCTGGGCCTGGACAACGACGGCGGCGTTCGAGCTGAGGTCGTCGGTCACGTCGACCGAGATGGACGATGTGCCGAAGAGGCTCACACTGTTGAAGCTCTGGTTTGTGAGCGAGGTCAGTTCGGACTGGAGCTGTGAGAACTCATCGTCGTAGTTCGCCTGGTCCGACGTGTTCTTCGTCGGATCGACGTAGAGGGTCTTCAGCTGCGAGATGCGGTCGAGAATCGAGGCCGCGACCTGAAGGGCGCCGTCCTGCGTCTGCAGGTAGGAGGTGGCGTCGCTGACGTTTTCCTGAAGCGCAGTCTCCCTGTCGGAGGTGGCCGTGAGCTTCATGGCGACGGCAAGGCCGCCGGCATCGTCAGACGGGTTTACGATCTTCGAGCCGCTGGAGAGCTTGTTGAGGCTCTTCTGCAGTTCCTGGTTCGAGTTGGCTAGGTTGTTCGCGGCGATCTCCGCCGAGATGTTGGTATTGATGACAACTGGCATGGTATCTTCCTTGATCTTAGAGCGCGACGTCCGTGTCGCAGCCGGATCCGGAGGGGGCGGTGCCGGGTCGCACCGGCCGGGGCGAAACCCGCGGCGAGAAAGGGTATCGTCGCGGGTTCAGGAAAAATTAGCGCAGTATTGAGAAATATTTTTCCCGGGTGGGCGGTTCCGGATGAAAAAACGCTAAATTCGCCGGGCTTTGTGCCGATGCCCTCAGCGGGAAAATCCCCTCCAACAACACACTTCCCTCATGGGCATTCAAATCGCAGGCCTCGCCTCCGGGCTGAACTGGCAGAACATAATCAATGAGCTCGTGGCCGCGGACAGCGCTGGGGAGAATGCGGTAAAGGCCCGGCAAACGACGGTCAACAACCAGGTGAGCGCCCTGGGCTCGCTCAACACGGATCTGGCGACCCTGGAGAACTCGGTTTTCAGCCTCGAGGATCCGAGCCTTTACAGCAGTGTCACGGCGAGTTCGTCCACGAGCGGGTCGACGTGGTCGATCAACGCGACGAGCGGCACCCCGCCTGGCAGCTATGCGATCGACGTCCAGAAGCTGGCCACAGCGTCGGTCCTGACGGGCGCATCGGGGATCAGCAGCCCCCTAAGCAGCCCCAACAGCAGCGCGGAGGAGCTCTCAACCCTCACGCTCGCCAGTTTGCACGTGGCGACCCCGATCACCGCCGGCACGTTCACCGTCAACGGCCAGCAGATCGCAATCACGACCTCGGAGTCCCTGCAGGCTGTTTTCACCGCGATCGAGGGGGCGGCTGCCGGCGTCACGGCCAGTTACGACTCGACCCCCGGCGATCCGAATTTCGACAAAGTCACTCTCAGCAGCACCTCGGGAAACGTGGTCCTCGGGGCGGCGAACGACACCAGCAATTTCCTGCAGGCCATGGGCCTCGAAAACAACGGGACGGCGACGGTCACAAGCGCCTCGACCCTGGGATCACTCGTGCTGGGCAATCCGATTGCAAGCGCCGGAATCAAGGCCGCGCTGTCCGGCCAGGACAGCTCGGGAAACGGCACCTTCACGGTAAACGGCGTGTCGATCGGCTACAACACGGGAACGGATTCGCTCTCCACCCTGATCGACAGGATCAACAGCTCGGCGGCCGATGTGACGGCGTCCTACGACGCAACCGACAACCGGATGGTGCTGACAAACAACGCAACGGGCAGCTTCGGCGTCGGAGTCAGCGACACGCAGGGAAATCTGATGGCGGCCCTGGGCCTCACCGGGTCCGGGACAAGCCTGGCGCTGGGCGTGAACGCCGTCTTCAGCGTCAACGGCGGGCCGAACCAGGTCAGCACGAGCAATTCCCTGACTCCGGCGCAGCTTGGCGTCACCGGCCTGAACGTGGCGGTCAATTCGGAGGGAACCCAGACGATCAACGTCGCGACGGACACGAGTGGAATTCAATCCGCGATCACGTCGTTCATAAACGATTTCAACCAGGTCCAGACCGACATCGCCAACGACACGGTGATCAGCGTCAGCGCCACCGGGTCGGTCTCGACCTCGATCCTCTCCTCCGATCACGAGGTGGGAGACTGGGGAAGTTCGCTCGAGATGACGGTGTTCGGCGCGGGCAGCGGCCTCAGCGGCGCGATCAAGAGCCTGGACAACCTCGGCATCGATTTCAATGGCACGACGGGCCAGCTCACCATTTCGGACAGCGCAAAGCTGCAGCAGGCCCTGACCCAGAACACGAGCGCCGTGCAGGCCTTCTTCCAGACAGCAAAGACCGGGTTCGGCTCCATCGTGAACGGCGCGATCACCGACATCGAGGGCCAGGTCGCCACAGACAAGAGCAACTTGAGCAACGAGTCCACCGACTTGGGCAACCAGATCACAACCATGCAGACCCAGCTTGCCGCCGAACAGGCCCAGCTTGAGGCGGAGTTCACCGCCATGGAAACGATGGAGTCGCAGTACCAGAGCGAGATGGCGTCCCTGAATGCCATCACCGGCAGCTCCTCCTCCGGCAGCTCGTCTTCGAGCAGCTCTGCGACGAACGGGCTCAATAACTCGAACGTCTACGTCAACGGCACCAGCAACGCCAGCTCGAGCTCGACCAGTTCCACGAATTCAACAAGCTCCACCGGTTGATGAAGCGTCCATCATGGTTTTTGGCCGGGCTGACCTGCGCGGCATGCGCCTTGGGCGGATGCGCCACGATGCATCCCGGGATCGTCGACCCCGCCCGCCAGGGGCCGTTCTTCACGCCGCACAATTACGTGGGCGCCGCGCGGCTGCCGGCCTCGATCCGCCGCGTCGTCCTTCTGCCCGTGCACGGCGGGGAATTCGCCTCGGCTGAGATGTGCGAAACGCTCGACCCCATATTTGCGAGCGCCCTCGAGAAGCAGCTGCGCTTCGAGGTGGTCACTCTGCCAAGGGAGGAATGCCAGAAGAGCTTTGGCGTTCCGGACATATCCTCGGCCTCGGCGCTGCCCCACGACTTCCTGCAGATTGTCGGGGGGAAATACGGCGCGCAGGCGGTCCTCTTTGTCGATATTACGGCGTACCGGGCCTACCGGCCCCTGACCCTCGGCGTGAGATCCAAACTTGCGGGTGTCTCGGACCTTTCTTTTGTCTGGACGTTCGACGAGATCTTCTCGACGACCTCCCCGTCGGTCGTCAACAGCGTGCGCCGTTTCTACTCGCCGGACGAGTTTGGCGCGGTGCCCTTCGATCTGTCGCCGGACGCACTGAGCAGCCCCGGCCGATTTGCCGGCTACGTCGCCGATGCTGTGTTCAAGACGCTGCCGCCCAGGTGATTGCGCAGGTCTGCAAACACGCGCTAAAGTCCGCCCTGATCGGGACGATATCATTCCCATCCATCAACGGCGTTCCCTGTAACGAGCAATCAGAGGCTGACCGTATCCGAACAAGAAGCCCATGATCGATTCAACGTCCTCTTCCGACAGAGCATTCCGCGCCAACGCCGTGCCAGTCGAGATCACGAACCACGCTGCGCCAAATTCAACCGGCGATCAGCGCGACCGGCTTTCCACAGCCGCAGCCGAGCAGCTCCAGACCGCTCTCGCCAACCAGCCTGAAGTCCGCCCCGAAGTGGTGGCCAGGGGCCGGGCGCTTGCGGCTGATCCGGACTATCCTTCCGCGGCGATAATCCGAAGCGTGGCCGCCGTCATCATCAGCTCGCCTGATCTCTCCGAGGAGCAGGGCTGACGTAGCTGACGAAAATGGTCGCCCAAGACCTAGCGCGAGTCTATCGCGCAAATTCGATCCTCACGGCGAGTCCAGGCCAGCTCGTGCTCCTGCTTTACGACGGAGCGCTGAATTCGCTAGCCACGGCTCGTGAGGCATTTGACCGGCCTCCGAGAGACCTGCGGCGCATAGAACTCATTAATAATAGCTTGCG
This sequence comes from uncultured Verrucomicrobiae bacterium, assembly GCA_963747795.1. GTDB lineage: Bacteria > Verrucomicrobiota > Verrucomicrobiia > Opitutales > Opitutaceae > Palsa-1447. The sequence goes on along the minus strand of CAVVGS010000015.1, from coordinate 411,662 downwards.
CAAGGCCCAGCGAATTATCGCCGAATTGCGTGCGACCTTGGACTTCAAGGCGGGCGGCGAGTTCGCCCTTCTGATGGACCGGTTGTACGATTACCACAACCGCCGCCTGCTGGAGGCCAACCTGCGCAAACAGGTCGAACCCGTCATCGAGGTCGAAAAACTCTTGGGCGAGGTGCGGGACGCATGGGCTGAGATGCTCGACAAGCATGGCGGAGCCCGGCCCGTCGCGCCTGAGCTGGAGTCGGTGACGGCAGGCAGCCGATGAAATCCGCTGAAGCCCGATCGCCTGCCACGGCCGGGATTCCCGGCGGGCCCCTTGGATCAGCCGCCGATCCCGCCTCATGGGAAACTCCGGAGGCCACCGCCCTCAGGCTCATCGCCTCCATCGACGAGATCATGGCCCAGGAGACCATCTGTCTTCGCGCCGGCGATTGTGTCAAGGCTGCCGCTGCATCGAGCCGCGTTTCGCCCCTCATCACCCGCCTGGGCGAACTGGCAGCAGCCCATCCAGCCGCGGTTGCAAGGGCTGGATTCAGAATGGGAGCCCTGCTCGCCAGCCGCAGGGAGAACCAATCCATCCTGAGCCAGTTGCGCGAGCATTTGACGGCGGAGAGGACGCGACTTGCCGAGGCGAACAACCGCGTGAAGAGCCTGATTCCGACCTACGCCCGGCGGGCGTCGGTTGTGCCGCGGCCGACTCTGAACGCGGCCGTTTGAGGGCTTTAGCCTGCAGCGGAATACGCCAGGCTTTTGTCGGCGTTCGAAAAAGCACGGTCAGTGCCGACGACCCTCCATACCACTATCGCCGGGACGATCGCTCCACATAGCCATTGCCGCGCTCTCCGGCTCGTCCGCCGTCGCCGGTAGGAGACGTGAGCCGCAATCAACCTGCCACCGCAAGGCTCTCGTCCGAGTGAACTGCGTCCGAGTGAACCGCGTCCGACGCCCTCGCCCGGCCGTCGAGCCACAGCGAAGCAACCTGCTGCGCCTCTGTCGTCCAATCGATGCCCGGCCTTGCGTAAATCGCGTGGATGACCTCGGAGCGCGTGCCGGTCCAGCTCAGGAATACCTTCAAACACCGCGATCCGTCGGCAAGGCTGAAAGTCTGCAGGAGCACCGCCCCAAGCGTCTGGCGGACCTTGGCATCCGTCTTCGCACTCACGGCCAGCCTGGCCAGGCCGGAGTGGTAGTTCACGGAGCGCGCCGTCTCCAGTCCATCGGCCGCAACCGGCGCATCGCCACTGCGCAGTGAGTTCTCGATATCGTTCAGGAAGGAAAGCAGGCGGGTGGACATGTTAGAATGCGATTGGCCGCATGGCAAATATCGGCACAGTTGGAAGGTGCTTAAGCAGAAACCAAGTATAACATGTTTGCCGCCTTTGGCGGGGCTACCTCGGTTCAATTTGATTGAACTCGGGGTATGGGGTTGCCACCCTATTTTGCCTCCGCTCCAACCCTTATGTCGTTTGACAAGGCCCTAATCATCGAGGACGAGCCCGTCGTCCGGAACATGCTAAGCGAGATATTCTTGCGCAAGAAATGTTCCGTACAAACGGCGACGACTCTGAGCGAGGCGGAGGCCTGCGTTGCCCGCGAGTCGTTCGATTTGGTCTTCCTCGATATTCGGCTCCCGGACGGCGACGGGACGAAGTTTCTGGAGCACTTGGCGGTCCTGCCTGAGCGGCCGCTCGTCGTCGTGATGACCGGGTATGGCTCGATCGAATCGGCCGTGGCATGCATGCGCGCGGGCGCCTTCGACTACCTCATGAAGCCGTTCTCTCCGAGCCAGATCGACGTCATCATCAAGAAGGCCCAGTCTTACCGCCAGCTGCTGCAGGTGAACCGCCTTCTGAGCGACCCGGGCGACGATGGGGACGCCCTGGTGGGGCGCAGTTATGCAATGGTGCGGCTGCGACAGCTGATCGAGCGCGTCGCGCCTACGGATGCGACCGTGTTCATAAGCGGCGAAAGCGGCACGGGCAAGGAGATGATCGCCCGGGATATCTATCGGAGGAGCCCCCGCCGGCAGCAGCCGTTCATCAAGGTCAACTGCGCGGCAATCCAGGAGAATCTGATCGAAAGCGAATTTTTCGGCCATGAGCGCGGGGCTTTCACGGGTGCCACCGAGCGCCGCGAGGGCCGTTTCGAGCTGGCCCACAACGGAACACTTCTGCTGGACGAGGTGAGCGAGATTTCCGCCCCCCTTCAGGCGAAGCTCTTGCGGGTGCTCCAGGAGCGCGAATTCGAGCGGGTGGGGGGAAACCGCACGATCAAGGTCAACGTGCGCATCCTTGCGACGTCGAATCGGGACCTGCTTCGCATTGTGGAGCAGGGCCATTTCCGGCAGGATCTCTATTACCGGCTGAACGTGTTCCCGGTTTCCGTGCCGCCTCTGCGGGAGAGGCCTGAGGATATCCAGCTGCTGGCCGATCATTTCCTGCGCAGGTTTGCCCGCAAGCACGGCGTCGGCGTCGCCGGTTTCGCGGATTCGGCCCTTCGGGCGATCATGCAGTACCGGTGGCCGGGCAATGTCCGGGAACTCCAAAACGCAGTCGAGCGGGCTGTTATCCTGGCGGAGAACGGCCGATTCATTACGGCGGCGGCCCTCGGGTTGCCCGCCGCAGATGGGCAGGCAGTGCTTCCCTTTGGCTCCGACCTGGGCGCCCATGGGGGAGCGGAGGCGGACTCGGCGGACATTTCCCCGGTATCCGAGCCGCTCGCATCCTCGATCCCCGTCACATCACCCGACGGGACAGTGCTTTCCATAGCCGAACTCGAAAAGCAGGCCATTCGGGCCGCTCTCCTCAAGACCGACGGCAATCGGACGCAGGCGGCTGTACTGCTCGGGATCAGCATCCGGACGCTTCGAAACAAGCTCCAGGAATACCGGGAGGCCGGAACGCCGGTCGGATCTGCGACGGGCGAGGATTAACAGCCTCCCTGGGGCAGCATAAATCCCGCAGTTACAGCTAAACCCGGCGTCGGTACGGGCCGATAGAATTCCCGTGCCCATGCGCGTTTGTGGCTGGGCCTCCATATCCATGCCAGCGACACAGGAAATCACCGAAAGCCTGATCCGTGACAACATCGTGCGGGCAGTCGACGATGTCTTCAGGACCATGCTGGACAGCGAGGCTGTCCTGAAGCCGGCCGAGGACAGTTGCCCGGCCTGCTGGCCGACGGCTCCGGCACGGGATTCACCGGCCTCCGAGACGCATGTGGTCGGCACCGTGGGATTTCTCGGGGACGCCAGCGGTCTGCTCTACCTTTACCTTGACGAGACTTTTGCGAAGCACTGCACCTGCGTCATGCTCGGCATGAACGAGCGGGAGATCGCCGAAATCGGCGAGGCCGCCGTCAACGACGCCGTCGGCGAGCTGACCAACATGATCGTCGGCAGCTTCAAGAACGGCCTCTGCTCCGCCGGCTACTCCTGCAAGCTGACGATCCCCTCGATCCTCCGCGGGCGCAATTTCTGCATCGAGCCCATCAGCTCCGCGGAGCGAAACGTCTATTCCTTTGACTGTGCCGGACGCCGCCTGGTGGCCGACATTCTCATGAAGACGGACAATTAAAGGCGACCATGCGCAATAAAATCCTGACAGTCGACGATTCGAAAACCGTCCGCATCATCGTTAGAAAGGCCTTCAAGCCTTTCGATATTGAGCTGTTCGAGGCTTCGAACGGCGTCGAGGGCCTCGCCGTCGCGGCGAAGGACCTGCCCGATCTGATCCTCCTCGATGTCACGATGCCGGTCATGGACGGGGTGGAGATGCTGACGAAGATCAAGGCCGATCCCCAGCTCAAGGGAATACCCGTGATGATGCTCACGGCGGAAGGCGGCCGGGAGAACGTGCTCAAGATCGCGAAGATCGGCGTGCGCGACTACCTCGTGAAGCCATTCAAGGAGGAGTCGCTTCTCGAGAAGGCCGGGCGGATCATCGACCTCAAGCCCCTGGCGGAGGGGCCGGGCAAGGCGCGCTCGATTCTCGATCCGGTGGATGTCCTGATCGTCGAGGACAAGCCCGCGATCATCCAGCAGATCCAGGACGGCCTCAGGCACACGCCGTGGAAGATCCACGGGGTGACGACGCCGGCGGAGGCAATGGAGCTCTGCGCGAGGAGAGAGCCCGATCTGCTGATGATAAGCCTTTCGCTGCCGGAGGATGCCGCCTTCACGCTCTTCAGGAGCATCCGCACAAATGTGAAGCTGAAGTTCAAGCCGGTGTTCGCCCTGGTCGTGAAGACCGAAATGAACTCGCAAAGCCAGGCCCAGCAGGTCGGGTTTTCCTCGATCATCACCAAGCCGATCGACCTGCCCGAGCTGGAGGGGCGGATGGCCAAGGCTATGAATCTCGACACCTCCCTGCGGTATTTCCACATCGACGGGGACTTCCTCGTCATGAGCCTGCCCGAGAACACCACGCAGGCCGTGCTCGCCGAAGCGGCCCATTACCTGAAGCCCAAGCTGGCCGAGGCGGTCGATTCGGGCCTCAACAGGGCGATCATCGACATCCATCTTATCCGCTCGCTGCACATGGGGGTCATCAAGATCCTCATGCAGGCGATGCAAACGTGCAGGGATCTGGCGATGCATTTCACGCTGGTCGGCAACGGCCGGATCATCGCCGAGTGCAAGGGATTCGAGGACACCCGTTCGTGGGCCTTCTTCGAAACGCTCGGGGAGGCCAAGGCCCACCTCGCCGCCGCAACGGACGCCTCCGCGGCCTCAAGTCCGCCGGCCGCCGAGCCCAAGCGGCTTGTGAGCGCGTGACGCGCCGGCCCTGCGCAACCCCATGACTCTCTCCTCGGACCAGAGCGGCAGGATCGAGGAAATCCTGAACCGCCTCGTGGGCGAAATCGTGCTCGCGACGCCGGGCCGCGACGACGGCCTGATACCGTCGTACAGCCTGCTCGGGGAGCTCGCCGGCCTGTGCGAAGGCGCGCCGGGGATGAAGCTCCCGGTCGATTTGATGCGCGCCCGCCTCGAGCGCAACCTCGACCAGGCGCTGCCGTTCGATGAGGGGGTGCTCGCCGACATGCGCAAGACGATTGAAACGCTGCAGGACCTGCTGGCCGCGGCCCGGGGCGAAAGCCCCGCGCCCGGACGGGCCCAATCGCCTGGCGGCGGGGCGGCTGCCCCGCAGGCGCAGCCGCCAGGGGGCGCGCCCGAGCATCCCGGCCTGGCGCCTGACGAGATTCTTAAGATCGACCTTGGCGAGAGCCGCGAACTCCTTGCGGAGTTCCACGGCGAGGCGCTCGAGCACCTTCAGCAGATCGAGGCGGCCCTGCTTGCCCTCGAGCGCGCGCCGGACGACCAGGAGGCGCTGAATTCGATCTTCCGGTCCTTTCACACGATCAAGGGGAACGCGGGCTTCCTTTGCCTCAGGCAGATGCACCGGCTTGCCCACGAGGTGGAAAGCCTGCTCGACCTTGCCCGCAACCACAGGATCCGCGTCAATTCCGGCATCATCACGGAGATCCTCCGAAGCCGCGACGCCCTCCAGGCGCTGAACCACCAGGTGACCGTCGCCCTCGATAGCGGGCGGCTGCCCGACCGGATCATCCCGGTCAACGATCTCATCGCCGCCGTGCGCCGGCTGGCGGCGGAGGGGGCGGCCGGCCCGGCTAAACAGGGCATTGCGGCGTCACCGTCCCCGTCGCAACCCCAGGCGCCCGAGGCCGCCGTCCACCCGTGCGTTGAACTGGCCGTCTCGAAGGCAGGCGGCAGCCAGACGGTTCGCGTGAACACGGAAAAGCTGGACGCCCTCATGGACGTCGTCGGCGAACTGGTCATCGTGCAGAGCCAGCTAAACGAAACCACGCGGGCGTTCGGCCACGCAGCCCCTCCGCTGGGCGCCAATGTCAGCCAGTTGAGCCGCATCACAAAGGAACTCCAGCATACGGCCATGTCGCTGCGTATGGTGCCGATCCAGCCGATCTTCCAGAAGATGGAGCGGCTCGCCCGCGACCTGGCGCGTACCTGCGGCAAGAAGGCCGTCTTCACAACCATCGGGGGCGACACGGAGCTCGACCGGACGATGGTCGAGGAGATCGCGGACCCGCTGGTCCACATGGTCCGCAACGCCTTGGACCACGGCCTTGAGACACCCGCGGAGAGGACGGCGGCGGGAAAACCGGAGGCGGGGGCGATATCGCTCGAGGCAAGCCACCAGGGCGGGCAGGTTGTCATCGAACTGAGGGACGACGGCCGGGGCCTCGACCCGGAGAGGATCCTCGCCAAGGCGAAACGGCAGGGCCTTGTACCCGAGGAGGCCCGGCCGACGCGCGACGAGATCTTCAGCTACATCTTCCTTCCCGGGTTCTCGACGGCCGAAAAGGTGACCGCCGTCTCGGGGCGCGGTGTCGGCATGGACGTCGTCAAGCGCAACGTGGAACGGCTCCGCGGAAAGATTGAAATATTGTCGGAACTCGGCCACGGGGCCGCCTTCCAGGTGAAGCTGCCGCTCACGATGGCCATCATCGACGGGTTGATCGTCAAGGTGGGGGACGACCGGTTCATCCTTCCAAGCACCTCCGTGCAGAGGGCCCTGCGTCCGGCCCGCGAAAACATCTCCACCGTGAGGGGATGCGGCGAAGTCCTGGACCTGCGCGGGCGCATTTTCCCCCTCTTCAGGCTCGACCGTCGGTTTGGGATCGCATCGCGCGCGAAGGATCCCTGGGACGGCATTGTCGTCATCGTCGAGGCCTCGGACCGGATTTTCGCCTTGCTCGTCGACGAAATGGTGAGCAAGCAGGAAGTCGTAATCAAGAACTTGGGAAGCTACCTGCAGGGGCTCCCCGGGGTCGCCGGCGGCGCCATCCTCGGCGACGGAAGCATTGCGCTCATCCTCGACCCCGGCGCGTTTTTGCAGGCGGCTTGAACACGACCCAATGGATGCATCACACCCAGCCCCGACACTCGAACAGGTCTGCGCGCAGGCCCTCAAGCTCCCCTGCGCGCCCGCCCTGCTGCCGCAGCTGATGGCGGCGGTGCAGGAGGAGGAAAGCACGGCCGGGGAGATCGAGCGCATCATCCAGCTCGACAGCGCCCTGGCCGCCGCGACGCTCCGGCTGGCCAATTCCGCGCACTACGGCACCCGCGAGCCCGTGGAGTCGCTCGAGCAGGCGATCGTCATGCTCGGCCACAAGGAGATCTACCGGCTCGCCTCGCTGACGATGGTGAGCCGATGGGAGTCCGTGCACTCGCAGGCCCTTCCGTGGGAGCCGGGCGAATACGCGCGGCACGCGCTGTGCACCGCGCTTGCGGCGGAGGTTCTCGCCGAGGCGGGCGAGAAATGCGACCCGCAGGTGGCCTACACGGCCGGACTTGTCTGCGACATAGGGAAGCTGGTCCTCGCCTTTGTGTGCGCGCCATTCTACCCGATGATCTGCGCGTGGGCCAGGCAGGATGCCCATACTTGGGAGGAGGCCGAAAGGACGATCCTCGGCTACGACCACGCCGAGATCGGCGCCCGGCTCCTGCGCGCCTGGCATTGTCCGGAGAAATTCGCCCAATTGGTCGAGTTTCAGCTGGTTCCCGAGGAGGCGCCGTCCGGCGTCCTGCCGCTGCTGGCCGACCTTCACGCCGCCAAGTACCTCGCCGTGTCGCTCGGGCCGGGAGTCACCGAAGGCGGCTTCCTTTTCGCCCTTCACGGCGCCTTCCTGACCGAATGGGGCTTCACCGCGGATTTCCTCGAGGAGGCGATGATCGAGGTGCGCGAGCGCGCCGTCCGGCGCATGGGCGACCGCCTCTCCCACGGGGCCTTCAGGACTTGAAGCAGAAAAGACCTCAGGCCTCCAGTATTGAAATGGCTGCCATTTCAATACTGGAGGCCTGAGGTCTTTTCTGCGGCTCACGCCGGCTTGGCAATCACCGCAAGCGCCTCTGCCGCCACGACCTTGTCGATGTCCAGAAGGGTTTTCACCTGCCCCTTGACCTTCGCCAGGCCGAGCAGGTAGTCGGTGCTGATCTTCGTTCCGAAATCCGGGGTCGGCTCGATTTCCTCGGCCGAAAGCGTCATCACCTCCTCGACGCGGTCCACAATCAGGCCCATCTGCACCATCTGCTCGGAGGACAGGCGCACCTGGACCACCACGATGCACGTGCGTTCGGCGAACTCGGCGCGCACGCCGAACTTCACGCGCAAGTCGATGACCGGGATCACGCGGCCGCGCAGGTTGATCACTCCCTTCACGAAGTCGGGCACCTGCGGAACCGGGGTGATCTTCTGCATGCGGATGATCTCGCGCACACGAAGGACGGCGATGCCGTACGATTCGTTGTCGAGGCCGATGGCAAGGTATTTTCCCGCCTGTATTGTCGCATGCTTGGGACCTGTCGTGGCTGTGCTCATCGGTGGAATGGGGACGCCCCGGCGGATTTGGCCGCCGTTGCGCCACCTACATCATCGGCTCGCGAAGGCCGGGCTTTAACCCCGGTTTCGTGACGGATGCTGGCTAGGGGTCACGCGAGTGAGAACTCGCTCTGGCCGTGCGGGGTCTTGAGCGTCAGGCGGCCCGTGGCCAGCTCCAGCTGCACCATCCGGTTGACCGTGCCGCGCAGGTCCGCGTTGTGGACGGGAATTCCCATCCGGGCGAGGATCTCAAGGGTGACCTGGACATTGCGCTCGCCGATTCGGAAAGGGTCGTTGCCGCCGATCACGCTCGCCCCTCCGGCGAGGTGTATCCTGAGCCGGCCCGCATCCGCCCGAAAGATCATCAGATGGCGGAAGAAAAAGGGCAGGCCCGTGTCGGCAAACATCGCCGGCTGCGTGGCGGCCTTCTCCGTGGAGATCTTCGATTCCGGCAGCATCAAGTGCAGGATGCCGCCGACCCTCAGGACCGGGTCATAGGCCGTCACCGCGACGCAGGAACCGAGAGCATAGGTGCTCAGGGTTGCCGCAGGCTGGTTGGAAACAGCCATGTCCCCGACGCCGACGACGACCCGTTGGGCGAGAATCGATGCTGGGGCGGGTGAACCCATGCTGGGAAAAGGGGTTGAAACGGGGGTCTTGAGAACGGAGGAAGCGCGGCCATAGGCAGGGCCTAGGAGTAGACAAGGAGGCGCTGGCTGATCGGTGTCACCTCGTTGTGGTTCCGGATCTTCGCGATGACTCCGGGCCCGAGGACCTGACCCTCGCCGACGAGGAGCAGCCCGTGCGGGCTGTAGATGCCCGATGCCAGCGTCATTCCGGGCTGCAGCTCCTCGAGGAGGATCTCGCTCACCTGGCGGGGCAGGCTGACAAGATGCGTGACCTTCAGAAACAGACGCACGGCCTCCGGATCATATTCGCGCCCGGACTCCGCCAGAATCGCCTCGGTCGCGGCGGGCTTTGGAAGCCCGGATTCGACGAATCCAACGGCGACCGCCAGGCACCGGGCGGGCCACGGGATCGCCGAACCCTCGAGGCCGTCCGGATACCCCGTGCCGTTGAAGCACTCGTGATGCGCGCGGATCGTCTCGCCCACATTCGTGCGCGGATCGACCAACGCCGCGAGCGTCTGGCTGTAGATCGGGTGATGGCGGAGCATGGCGCGCTCGCGGTCGCTCAGCTGGTCGAACGAGCGCTTGTTGCGGAAGCAGCGGAGCAGCTCGCGCGGGACGCCGATCAGCCCCAGGTCGCACAGCCACGCCGCCGAGCGCAGGATGTGCCTTTCGTCGCCATTGAAGTGCTCGGTCTCGGCCATTTTGTTCGCGAATTCGACCAGGGCCTTGGCCTGGCTGCCCAGGATGGGATCGTAGGCCGTCAGGATTCGGCGGCACAGTTCGAGCGAGTTCTCGAATCGCGCCGTCAACTCGCCGTTTGCGGCGTCGAGCTGCTCGCGCTGGCTTTCCAGGTCGTGGACCTTCGCCTCGAGGCTTTGATTGGCGGCCTTGAGCTCCCCGTTCAGGCGCGCGGTTTCCGCCTGGAGGGAGAGATTGCGTTCAGCCAGATCGTGCCTCTGGATGCCGTCGCGCACCGTGGCGATCAATTCCTCCCTCAGCCAGGGTTTGGCGATGAAGCGGTAGATCTCCCCGCGGTTGATGGCATCGACGACTGTCGGCAGGCTGAGCACGGCCGTGAGGAGGATGCGCGAGCTGTGCGGGCGCAGCCGCCGGCACTCCACGAGAAAGTCCAGTCCCGCCATCTCCGGCATCCTCTGGTCGGAAATGATGACCGCGAAGTCCTGTTCCTCGACCAGGCAGAGGGCCTTCACGGGGCTTGCGCTCGCCGTGACGTGCAGGCCTTCGCGCTCGAGCGTGGACTTGAGGGTGGCGAGGACAATCTGCTCATCCTCGACGATCAGGACGGAATTGGGAGTGGGGTTCGTGTTCATGGCGGGCCTTCGGCGGCGCCCGCCGCCACACGGGCGCAGGACTGCCAGTTTTGGATGAGGTACGGGGCTATATGGTCAAGGCCGAGCAGGGTCTGGGCGGCCCCATTTTCATAGGCCGCCCGCGGCATGCCGTAGACCACGCTGGTCTTCTCGTCCTGGGCGAACGTGGTCGCCCCATGCTCCCGCAGGCGGAGGAGGCCCTCGGCGCCGTCCCGGCCCATCCCGGTCAGGACGCCGGCTATGCAGTGGGCCCCGGCGCCCGTTTCGGCCGCGGACTTGAAGAGGAGGTCGACTGCGGGCCTCTGGTGCCAGATCGGCGGTCCATCCACAACGCGAACCGAATAGGTGTTGGCCGAGCGGTGGAGGAGAAGGTGATAATTGCCGGGCGCGACGAGCACCGTGCCGGGTGCCAGCGCGTCCCCATCGGCGGCCTCGCGCACCTCCAAGGCGCAGTTCTGGTTCAGGCGTTCCGCGAACGCCTTTGAGAAAAGGGCTGGGATATGCTGGACGACGGCGATTCCCGGCATGCCCGCCGGCAGCGAGCCCAGCACCTCGTGGAGCGCCTCGACCCCTCCGGTGGAGGCGCCGAGCAAGATGACGGCCCGAGGATCGGAAGGCCCGGACCGGGAAGAGCCCGGGTTAGCCCCGCCGCGGGCGCCCGGCTCGTCTGCCGCCGCGACCACCCTGCGGCTCGGCCGCGGCCGGGCTCGCGCGGCCGCCTTGACCTTTAGGATCAGCTCCGGGCCGACCGTTCCGAATGAGCACGAGGCCCCCGGCTTTCCGATCACGTCGACGGCACCGAGGCGCAGGGCCTCGAGCGCAAACTCCGATCCGCGCTGGGTCAGCGAGCTCATGACGACGACCGGGATCGGCCGGCTTTCCATGATCAGTGCGAGAAAGGTGAGTCCGTCCATCCGCGGCATCTCGAGGTCCAGCGTGAGAACGTCGGGCGACGACCGGGCGATCTGGTCGCGCGCCTCGTAGGGATCAGCTGCGGCGCCGACGACCGTGATCTCCGGGTCCGAGGACAGGACATCGCGCGCCATCCGGCGCACAAGCGCTGAATCATCAACGACAAGGACACGTATTTTTCCGGTGGAATTCACGCGGCGATGGGCCGGCGGTAGATGGCCGATTCGACGAGCTGCAGGCCGTGGGCGATGTTGGCCAGACTTTCGGAATGCCCGACAATGAGATAGCCGCCCGGAACGAGCTGGCGGGCCAGCTTGGCGATAAGTTCGGCCTGGGTGTCCCGGTCGAAATAGATCATGACATTGCGGCAAAAAATGACATGCATGGGCTCGGAAAAGGGGGGCGGACCTTCCAGTAGATTGAGATGGCGAAAGGTGACCCGGGTGTGGAGCGAGGGCTTGATCCGAAAGTTGCCCTCCTGCGGGCCGATGCCCCGCTGAAAGTAATGCATTGCCCAGGGCGGCGTCTTTTCGATGACCGATTCGCCCTTGTAGACCGCCTTTTGCGCCGCATCGAGCATGCGCATCGAGATATCCGTGGCTTCGACGTGCCAAGACCAGCTCGCCGGGTTGACCGCGTCGTCGAGGGCCATGGCCAGGGAGTAGGGCTCCTCGCCCGAGGAGCAGGCCGCGCTCCACGCATAGAGGCGCGGCCACCGCTCCCTTTTGGAACGCTCCGACATTTCGGGTACGATCCGGGACCGGACGAATTCGAAGTGCGACCCCTCGCGGAAGAAGAAGGTGTGGTTTGTCGAGATCGCGTCGATCAGGCGCACGCACTCCTCCTCCTGGCCCGGGGACCTCAGGAGGTCGCAATAATCGCCGACGGAGGCTGTCTGCGTCTCACGCAGGCGCTTGGCCAGACGCGCGGCCACCAACTCGCGCTTGCGGTTGTCGAGATGGATGCGGCTGCGTTTGTAGACCAGGGTGCGAATGAATTCAAAGTCACATTCCCTCATGAGGCGTGTCACTATCCCCATGGCTATCGGCACAAAGGGATCGCGATGAAGCGCCGGGCCCGTGACTTTGCGGGTGGTGGACCCGGGAAGTCGGCAAATATTGCCGCCGCCGGCGCGCATGCGGAGAGATCGAATCAAAGGAATTTTTAGAGAGTGTATTGATATACGCTTCAACGCGTTATCGATGTAGCAGTGTCTCTGGCACGCGCTCTGCCTTACGGGTGCAATCATGATCCAATCGATCTTCCCAACGGATGGCGACTATCAGTTGGCCCGGAAGCTCCTGGATTCGGCGGCGTTGCGCCAGAGTGCGATTGCCGCGAATATCGCCAATGCGGAGACGCCCGGCTACCACCGGGTCGACGTCTCGGGCAGTTTTGCCGCGCAGCTCAAGGCGAGCATCGAGACCGGCGGGGGCCTGAAGACGGCGGATTCGCTCCAGCCGACGATATCGGAGGACACCCAGGCGCGCGCGGTCAGGCCCGACGGAAACAACGTCGAGATCGAGCATGAACTGCTGGCGATGAACCGCAACTCGGTCGAGTACGAATACCTCACCGACGTCGTCTCCTACAACATCAAGCAGCTGAAGATGGCGATAGCCGGCACGGTGTCTTGACCTGACCGCCCGGCCCATTTCCGCACCATGAACCTCATCGCCGCGACCGACATCACTGCAGACGCCCTTTCCGCCCAGAAGACCCGTCTCGACATCGTCGCCCAGAACATCGCCAACGCCCAGACGACGCGCACGCCGGCCGGAGGCCCCTACCAGCGCCAGGTCGTTTCGTTCGAGACGGAACTGCTCAAGCAGACCGGCGGCGCCTCGCTTGAAACGGTGAAAGTCGCCAGCATCACCCCGGACACGACCCCCGGGCAGCAAGTCTACAATCCGCAGCACCCGGATGCCGGACCGGACGGCATGGTCACCATGCCGAACGTGAACCTCGCCTACGAAATGGTCGACCTGATCACCGCTTCCCGCGCCTACGAGGCCAATCTGTCATTTGCGAAGGACGCGCGGACGCTCGCGCAGAAAACCCTCGAAATAGGGAAATAAGCCATGCTGCCCATCGGCCCGCTCAATCCCGCGCTGACGTCCCTCCCGCTTTCGCGCCCCGAGGCGCTGACGGGCTCCCCCGCGGGCGGCCTCGACGGAATCCAGCCGGCGCCCGGCTCGCCGAACGGCTTTGGCACGATGCTCGACGGCCTGGTCAACCTCGTGGACCAGAAGCAGGCCGCGGAGCAGGTGACCACCCAGAAGGTCCTGCTTGGCGACACCGACCAGCTGCACCAGAGCGTCATCGCGATGCAGGAAGCCTCGGTCGCCCTGTCCCTGATGGTGCAGGTCCGCAACAAGCTTGTCGAATCGTACCAGGAACTGATGCGCATGCAGGTCTAGCCTGCATCCATCACAAAACCGATGAAGATTGCCCAAAATCGTCGAGCGAAAAGGACCGAAGGCGACCGAGCTGTGCTAGAAGCACAGCGCAGGGAGCTTGAGGACCTTTGCGCCGACGAGATTGGGCAAGATTACTCGGAATTTGTGATGGACGCAGGCTAAAGGCCGATCCGCCGCCCCCTTAATAAATGAAGAATTTTGGACTGTCCCTCCTCGCCCTCTGGAAGCAGCTTGGCGCCAACCAGCGCGTGTCGCTGATCGTCGCCGCGATCGCCGTTGCCGGCGGCCTCACCGCGATCATCCTTTGGTCGAGCCGTCCCGACTACCAGCTCCTGTATGCCCGCCTCGGCGACAAGGACGCGGCGGGAATCATCAGCTACCTCGAATCGCAAAACATTCCGCACCAGGTGACAGCGGGCGGATCGGCGGTGGAGGTGCCCTCGAACCAGGTCTACAAGCTCCGGATGGATCTTGCCGCAAAGGGCCTTCCGAGCGGGGATGGCGTAGGATTCGAGATCTTCGACAAGGGGCAGTTCGGGCTGAGCGACTTCGTGCAGCGGACGAACTACCTGCGGGCGGTCCAGGGTGAACTCGGCCGCACGATCACGCAGCTCCAGGGGGTGCGCGCCGCCCGCGTGATGATCGTCCAGCCGGAAAACCGGCTTCTTCTGACCGACCAGAACGTCAAGTCGACGGCCTCCGTCTTCGTCGACCTCGGCGGGGGCCGCCTCGAGATCGACCAGGTGAACGCGATCCGCCACCTCGTTGCAAATTCCGTCGAGGGCCTCCTTCCGGACCAGGTCGCCGTGGTCGACAACCACGGCCACGTTCTTTCGGAGGAGCTGAAGCAGGATCCGACCCTCGGCACCGCCACCTCCCAGATCCGCTACCGCCAGCAGGTGGAGGATTACCTCGGCAAGAAGGTCGAGTCCATGCTCGCGCAGGTGATCGGCCCCGGCAATGCGGTCGTGCGCGTGTCGGCCGACATCGACACCGAGGCGACGAGCCTCACGGAGGAGAAGTTCGATCCCGAGGGCCAGGTGGTCCGGTCATCGACCGACACCAGCACCAATTCAAAGAGCACCGAGACGCGCAGCGGCGGAGGCGCGCCGGGCGTCAGTTCAAACGTCCCCGACAAGGCGCCGGGCACCGAGGGCGCCGCCTCCCGGCCGTCGACGTCAACCGAGCAGGACCAGAAGAACAAGACGACCACCTACGAGATCAACCGGACGCTGACCAACATCACCCGCTCGCCCGGAACGATCCGCAGCATAACCGCCGCCGTCTTCATCGCCCCGCGCGCCGGGGATGCGGGTGCCGCTCCGGCCGCCCGGACAGCCGACGAGATGAACAAGCTGCGCCAGCTCGTCATGAACGCGCTGGGCCTCAAGGCGGCCCCGGGCCAGTCGCTCGATTCGCTCGTCACGATCCAGGAAATGCCCTTCGCCGTCGAGCCGGTCTCAAAGGAGATCCAGGCGATCCAGGATCAGAACAAACTGGAGACATGGCTCGATGCCGCGCGCCGCTGGGCGACGATCGGCGGGGCGGTGGTCGTTCTGCTCCTCTTCCTCAGGCTCCTGTCCCGGCAGAAGCCGGAGCCCGTTCCTGTCGAGGTTCTCACGCTCCCTCCCGATGTCGCCGCGCGCTCGCTGCCGTCGGGCGGCAATGTGACGCCCGAGATGGTCAACCAGCTGATCCGGCAGAAGCCGGCCAATGTCGGCGTCGCCCTCCGCGGCTGGGTCGCGGCCAACAAGAACTGAAAGCCCCTGATCCCCCATGGGTGACATCGACTACGCCAAGCTTTCCCGCCAGCAGCGGCTCGCCATTTTTCTGATCGTCGTCGGTCCCGAGGCTGCGGCCGATGTCCTCCGCCAGTTTGAAGACCCGGAGATCGAGCTTCTGTGCCGCGACATGGCGCAGTTTCCGATGGTGCCCGAGACCATCCAGAAGCAGGCGCTCGACGAGTTCACCGGGATCGTCGCGCAAAGCGCGAACGCGGTCATGGGAGGCATGTCCTACGCGCAGCATTCGCTCGAGATCGCAAAGGGGGACTACAAGGCCTCCGCGATCATGGGCCGCGTCGGCCCGGTCAACACGTCGGTCGACGTGATCAAGGACATAAGCGAGATGGAGGGGCGGCAGATCTTCAATCTCATCAAATCCGAGCAGCCCCAGACGATCGCCTTTGTCCTGTCGTACCTGGAAAGCCCGAAGGCGGCCGAGGTCTTCTCATTGCTCAGCCCCGACCTGCGCGAGGAAGTGATTGAGAGGCTTGGCACGATCGAATCCACCTCGCTCGATCTCGTGGGCAAGATTGTCCGCGCACTCGGAAAGCACTTCAACACGAAGGCGCGCCCCACGTTCCACCGCAGCGGTGGCGTCCGTTCGGTCGCCGACCTGCTGAACCAGCTGGAGAAGGACATGAGCAAGACGCTTCTCGCCAGGCTCGAGGACCGCAACACGTCGCTCGGCGCCGCGATCCGCAAGAAGATGTTCAGCTTCGAGGACCTGAACCGCCTGACTTCCGCCGACTTGCAGCGCGTGCTGCGCGAGGTGGAGATGGGCAATCTGGCGACCGCGATGAAGTCGGCGAGCGAGGCCCTTCGCGACAAGATCTACGGCGCCCTCTCAAAGCGCGCCGCCGAGGGCCTCAAGGAGGAGATCGAGCTGCTCGGGCCGGTGCGGTTCAAGGACGTCGAGGCGGCGCAGGATGCGATAATCCAGGCCGTGCGGCACCTCGAGGAGGAGGGCCAGATATCCCTCGACAACGATTCAACCCAGCTCGTCGTCTCCTGATTCCATGGCCTTTTCGACACTCGTCCCATTCGACCGACCCCTCGCCGGCGCGACGCTTGAGGGTGCGGCCGGACGGCTTTGCACGGAGAAGGAGGCGGCGGCCAAGGCGCAGGAGGCGTACCACGCCGGAATCGATGCCGCCCGGCGGGCCGGAGACCAGCAGATGGTCGAGCAGCGCGCCGAGATAGCGCAATTGAGCGAAGGGGTGCTGAAGCAGCTTTCCTCGGTCGAAGCCCAGCTCCTGGGCCAGCTGCGCGAGGCGCTGCCCGGCCTGGCCCTTGAAATCGCACGCCGGCTCCTCGCCGACTTCGAGCCGCCGCCCGAGGTTATTGAGCGGCTCTGGCGGGAGTCGCTCGACCAGCTTTATCCCGAGCGCGAAGGCCTCGAGATCACCCTCTGCCCCCGGGACGCCGAGCTTCTCGAGAGGCTGAATCCGGAATGGCGCCAGCGCTTCCCCGGCCTGCGCGTGCGCACCGACCCGGCCCTCAAGCCGGGCGACAGCCTCGTGCGCAGCCGCTTCGGTCTGACCGACGCCCGCCAGCAGACGAAGCTCGAGACGCTTGCGCAGGGGCTCACCGGAAACTAGAATCATGGACTCCTCCGTCGCCCCCCTGGTTGAAGTCATCCGGACGCAGGTGCGCCATCTTCCCCCCGTGCAGCGCCTGGGCACTGTGATCGGGGTGGCCGGGCTTGTGATCGAGTCCGAGGGCCCGAATGTCGGCCTTGGCGAACTCTGCGTCATCCGCTCGCCGCGGACGAATTTCAGCGTCCGCGCCGAAGTCGTCGGCTTCCGGGAGCACCGGGTGCTCCTCATGCCGCTCGGGGAGACGTCTGGCCTTCACGTGGGATGCGAGGTGGCTGCGAGCGACCGGCCCCCGCTTCCGAGGCCGGGTCCCGAGCTTCTCGGCCGCGTGCTCGACGCCTTGGGACGTCCGTTCGACGGGCTCGGGCTTCTTCCGCTCGACCGGGGCACGGCCCAAAAATCAGGCCCCCCCCATCCCCTGCGCCGCCAGCGGATCCGCGATCCGCTGGAGACGGGTGTGCGCACAATCGACGCATTCATTCCCCTGGGCCGCGGCCAGCGCCTGGGCCTGTTCGCGGGCTCGGGCGTGGGCAAGTCCACGCTCCTTGGGATGATCGCCCGTGGCGCCGCGGCGGACGTGGTTGTCGTCGGCCTGGTCGGCGAGCGCGGCCGCGAGGTGCGCGAATTCGTCGAAAAGGACCTTGGACCGGAGGGTCTGCGCAAGGCTGTCGTCGTCGTTGCGACTTCCGACACTCCCGCCCCGCTTCGCCTGCGCGCCGCCTTCACTGCGACGTCGATAGCGGAGTCCTTCCGTGACACCGGGCTCAATGTCCTGCTCCTCATGGACTCTGTCACCCGGTTCGCAATGGCCCAGAGGGAGATCGGGCTTGCGGTCGGCGAGCCGCCAACGACCCGCGGCTACACGCCGTCCGTGTTCGCCCTTCTTCCGCGCCTTCTCGAGCGATCCGGGGCGGGGGAGGTCGGCGCGATCACAGCCCTGTACACCGTGCTCGTCGAGGGGGACGACATGAACGAGCCTGTGACCGACGCCGTGCGGGGCATCCTCGACGGCCACATTGTCCTTTCGCGCACGCTGGCCAACTTCAACCACTATCCGGCGATCGACGTCCTCGAGAGCGTGAGCCGGCTGAACCGCGACATCTGCACCCCCGAGGAGAACGAGCTGGCTGCGCGAGCCCGCGAACACCTAGCCCTTTACAGGAAGAACGAGGACCTTGTCTCGATCGGCGCGTATCAGAAGGGCTCCAGTCCGGCGCTCGACCAGGCCATTTCGCTCCAGGAACCCCTCCGCCGCCTCCTCCGGCAGGACATGAACGAACTCACCCCCCGCGCCGAGTGCTTTGCGCGGCTCAGGAAAATCCTTGCATGAAGCGCTTTCGATTTCCCCTCAGGCCCGTCGCAATTGTCCGCGCAAACGCCGAGTTGCGGGCGCGTGAGGCGCTCGCGGCTGCCCTCAAGGCCGCGGCGGCGGCGGAAGAGCGCCTGGCGATCAACCGGGCCCGCGCCAGGGAGCTCGAGGAGATCATATTCGACGGCCGCCGCATCCGTTTCCGCGCGTCCGACGAGGCGGCTTTCTTCCAGGAGTATCGCCGGATATGCGCGGCGGTGATGGAGTCCGAACGGCTCGTGGTCGCGGCCCAGGCCGACGTCAGGAAGCGGCGAGACGCCTGCGTGGAGGCAAACCGCCAGGTCAAGGTCGTCGCCCGGCTTGAGGAAAAGGCCCGCGCCAGCCATCGCACGGCCTGGCGTTACGCCGAACAGCAGGAAATCGACGAAATCGCCGGATCCCGCGCTTTCAGACAAAGGGAGGCCCTATGATCGAACGAATCGTCAATCCGCGAGTCGTGGCGGTCGCCGCCCTGATCGCCAGCATCTTCGTCGGGCCGGTCTGGTACTGGCGCAACGCGAGCCCACTTGTCGCGCGGGCCGTTGCCGTCCACAGGGCCGCCGGCGCCGTGGAAAAGCAAAAGCAGGAGGCGCAGCGCGCCCACGGCTGGGACTTCTGGACCATCCAGATGGAGAACCTGGCCTCCGAATTGAAGGAGGAAAAGGCGCGCCTCAACAAGCGCTCCGAGGACATGGACCGGGACAAGGCGAGGCTGGACGCGGAGCGCCAGGAGCTGGACAGGGTGCGCACCGACATCCAGGCCATGCGCCAGGAGATCGACGACCGGGTGATCATGATCAAGGCTGATGAGTCCAAGAACCTGAAGACGCTTGCGCAGACCTACACGGCCCTAACCCCCGCCGGCGCGGTGGCTATCATCCGCGAACTCGACGATGTGACCGCGGTCAAGATCCTCTCCCTCATGAAGCCCGACGCGGTCGGGTCCATCTTCGAGACTATGGCGACGACTGCGTCCCCGGACGGAACCCTGGCCCGCAGGGCCGCCGCACTTTCCGAAAAGCTCCGGCTCATCAAGGCGACGCCGTCGCCCTCGGCGGCGACGGCCTCCAACTGATTCCCGCGATGCCCCTGACTTCATTTGCGATGATGGCCGGCGGCGGATCCGCCGCCGGCACCAATCCACTGGCCGCCGGTCCCCTGAGCCCCGGCGCAAAAGGCTCCATGGCGGCATTCCTTGCGGCTATGCCGGGCGGGGCCGGAACTCAGGCGGGCACGCCGGCCGCCGGATACGATCAGGCTCGGCAGGCGAGTTTTGCCCGGTTCATGGCTGCGCCCGGCGGAGGGCAGTCGGCGCCCGCCACAGTTGGCCCTGCGTCCACGGGCCTTTCGCTTTCGGAGACCGGACGCCTGACCGAGGCAGTCGGTACGGCGAACGAATTGGACCGGCCGGCGGGGAAACCGCCGGGTTCGGGAGCCCGAGGCGGCCAACCGGCGGCGATGCAGGGCATGGCGGGGACAGGCTCGTCATCCGCCCGTGCAAGGAGCGCCCCGGCGCCCAAGACCAGGTGCGCGGCGCGTTCGAGCCCAAACGGAGGCGGCCGGGATTCCGCCGCGACTGGCGACTCCGCCAGCCCGACGCTGCCCGGACCGGCTCCGGGAAGTGCCGGGACGGAAGCCGCGGACCGCCTTGTGGCGGAAGCCGCCATGCTTTTGCCGAACGGCGGAAACTCGGCGCATCCCGCGACGGCGGATGAGCGCCTCTATCCCGGGACCGTCTCCGGAACCGCGACCGGCCCAAAGGCGGCCGTCGCCGCGCAAACCGCCGGGACTCTTCAAGCGGCGGACCGCCCGGCGGCGGAAGCCGCAAGGCTGTCGCAGAATCACGGAACGCCCGCGCGTTCCTGCGCAGATGAAGCGCCTCCGCAGAGCGGCGCGGATGAAACGCCGGTGCGCTCGGAGGCAAAGGCCCAGGCCCCCACCTTTGACGAGGCGCGCACGTCCGCCATTCCGGCGACAACGGCCGCGGGCGCGGAAAAATTTGCCGCCCTTTCGGCGGCGCCTTCGAAGGTTAAGGCGACGAATGGGCAAGCCCCTGACAAAAAGACATTAATTGATGGTATAAAATCAGATACAAAACAAGATACGGCGCTTGGCACGACCGGTGCTAGACCGGCATCCACCATGACCGCGCAAACATTTGCCCGCTCGTTCGCCGCCTTTGGCACCGGCGTCGCGATCTCCGGGGCTGCGGCCGGAGCCGGCATCAAGGGGAATTCCACTGCGGCGGATTCGCCCGCGCCGGCATCGACGGCCCGCGAGGCCGTTGCCGCGGTCGTGCGGATTGCCGACACCCAGGCGGGGCGGGCCGATGCGCAGGCCCATGTGGTGAACATGAGCTTCAAGATCGGCGGCGAGGATCTTTCGGTGCGCGTTGAATTGCACGGGACGGAGGTGCGGACCCAGTTCAGCACCAGTTCCGCGGAGCTGCGGGCGGCTCTTTCCGGAGAATGGCAGGGCACCGGGCCCGGCGGCGGGTCCCACAACCTGACTTTTGCCGAACCCGAGTTCACCCAATCCGCCGCATCATCAAGCGGCTCGTTTGCCGAAGGCGGGGCCGGCTATCGGGGGCGGGACAGGGAAGGGGAGGGGAGCGCGCCCGCCTGGACCTCCACTGCGGCCGATTCCGCCGGGCTTGAATCCGCCGATGTCAGTCCGGTCTCCCCTTCGATTCCCCCTGGCGCATCCGCCCATTTGCGCGCCTTTGCCTAGCTGAACCCACCCCGCCCATGTCATCCACTTCGCCCGTCTCCTCCAACGGATCTTCCGCCGCCAACCAGGCCGTCACCACCGCGAATCCGTCGTCGGGCATCAGCACGACCGACTTCATGAAGCTGCTGAGCACGGAAATGTCCAACCAGGATCCCCTTCAGCCGATGGATCCCACCCAGACGATGGCCCAGCTCGCGCAGTTCACCACCCTCCAGCAGATGAACCAGATGTCGCAGACGCAGAGCCTGGCGACCGGCAATTCATTCCTCGGCACGCAGGTCACAGTGCCTGGAACCAACGGCAACCCGCCGGTCACCTCGGTTGTGACGGCGATCGACGCCTCGCAGGTCGCCTCGGGCGGAGTGCCCCAGCTCATTCTCAACGGCCAGTCGCAGGAGTATCCAATCACATCGATAAGCCAGGTGACCTACGGGGCGCAGGCCGGTTCCTCTGGCACTTCGTCGTCGTCCTCACCCGCCTCGGGTTCTTCCACAGCGGCTGCGGCGCCGGCCGCATCCCCGTCCTCTTCATCCAACTGATCCGCCAGCAACGCTCCTTTTCCATCAACCAGGCATTTAACTCAACCCGTCATCCCATATGTCACTCCTAGGAACCCTCACTTCAAGCGTCAGCGCCCTCGACAGCTTCACGACGGGCCTGGACACGATTGGCAACAACATCTCGAACATCAACACAACGGGCTTCAAGGGCTCGAATGTCAGCTTTGCCGACACCTTCTCCGGCCTTGGCACGCAGGTGTCGAGTGTCAGCACAAGCTTTGCGCAGGGCGCCCTGTCGAGCACGGGCAACGTCACCGAT
Organism: uncultured Verrucomicrobiae bacterium; assembly: GCA_963747795.1. Taxonomy (GTDB): domain Bacteria; phylum Verrucomicrobiota; class Verrucomicrobiia; order Opitutales; family Opitutaceae; genus Palsa-1447. The sequence continues at coordinate 389,734 of CAVVGS010000015.1, read as the reverse complement.
CTCGGCGTTTCCGGCAATGGCTACTTCATCGTTCAGGATCCCGCCAACCCCGGCACCTACTACGCGACGCGCGACGGCCAGTTTCACTTCGACAGCAGCGGCAGCCTGGTCAACCAGCAGGGTTACCAGGTGATGGGGCTGACCGGCAGCAGCCTGTCCGCCGAAGGCCCGATCAAGCTGGGAACCCCTCCCACGGGCGCGGCGCTCCAGTCCGTGTCGATCGACACATCCGGGAAGGTTGTCGAGTCCTACTCGGACGGCACCACGGCGACGTCAAACCAGGTCCTGCTCGACAACTTCACGAACCAGGCGGCTCTCATCAGCCTGGGCAATAACCTTTACACCAACCTCACGGGCGCGGGCGGTACCGCGCCGGGGGCGATGACGGCGGCACTCAACGCCCCTGCCGGCAGCGGACTCGGCACCATCCAGTCCGGAACGCTGGAGCAGTCCAACGTCGATCTCACCCAGCAGTTCTCCGACATGATCACGATGCAGCGCGCGTTCGAGGCGAACGCCCGCCTGGTGACCATCTCCGACACGATCCTCGAGGACGTCGTGAACATGAAGACCCACTGAGCCGGGCCGACCCGCCGGTTCCTTCATCCCATGGCAGCTCCCGCAAAGACCGAAGCAAAGGAAAATCCGCCTGCTCCCGCCGACAAGTCGGCAATCGAGAAGTCGGGCGCGGAAAAGCCGGCCGCCCCCGCTGCGCCGGCGACCGCCTCGAGACCGGGCGCCTTCAGCCTGAAGGCGTGGATCCCTGCGATCGCCGCGATTGTGATCGCACCCGCGGCGAGCTGGGCCGTCGCCCAGTATGCGCTGCTTCCGGGCCTCGAGAAGAGGCTCGCGCAGCCCGTGTCCGACGACGCCCCTGCGGCGGCCCCGGCCGCGAAGGGCGATAAGGGCGGGGCGACCGTCGCACCTCCATCCTATGAATTCAACAACGTCGTTGTGAACCTTGCCGGGACCATGGGCACGCGCTACCTGAAGACCACCTTCCTTGTCACGGGCGCCGACCCGAACCTGAAGGGGACCTTCGAGGACAACAAGGCGCGCCTGACCGACGTGACTCTCAACGTCCTCTCCTCCCTGACCCTTGCCGACCTCGAGGAACCCGGCTCGAAGAACGTTCTTCGCGAGAAACTTGTGACCTCGTACAACCAGGCGCTCGGGCGCAAGGTGGCCGAACAGGTCTATTTTTCCGACTTTGTCGTGCAATAGGGCCCGCCCCCGACCGCCATGGCCGACGACCCCTCCCAGAAGTCCCCGAACGAGTTCCTCGATCAATCCGAGATCGACAAGCTGCTCGCGCAGACGATGGAGCAGGCCCCCGCCCGGCCGCTGCTCATCGGATCCGACGGCAGGCGCATGGACGAGGGCGGAGCGCCCGTCAAGGTCGAGAATTATGATTTCCGCCACCCTGCTTTCCTGTCGGAAATCGAGCTGAGGCGCCTGCGCCTCCTGCACGAGGACTTCATCCGGTACCTGAGCGCGCGCCTTTCCCTGTTCCTGCGCATGGAGTTCGGGCTCAAGATGGCCAAGCTGACCACGGCGAGCTACGCAAAGTTCACCGACGCACTGCCGAGTCCGACGCACATCTGCCTGTTCAAGACCGAGCCGCTTCTTGGTGTCGGAATCCTCGACATCAATCCCCGGCTTGCGCTGACGATCGCCGACCGCCTGCTGGGCGGGCGCGGCCATTCGGTCAAGGCCGAGCGGTATCTCACTGAGATCGAGATGGGGCTGCTGGAGGACGTGATCCTGGTCGTCCTCGAGGAATGGTGCGGCCAGTGGAAGGCCGAGGAGGAGCTGCACCCGCTGATCATCGGCCACGAGAACAACGGCCGCTTCCTGCAGACCTCGCCGAAGGACGCGATTGTCCTGGCGCTCACGCTCGAGGTGAGTTTCGGCGATTGCTCGGAGCAGATGCAGATCGGCATCCCCTACTACACGATCGAGCCCCTCGTCAAAAAGATGCAGGTCCGCCGACAGAAGGACTCCGCGTATGCGAAGACCGAAGTCCAGCGGGCCTCCTGGTCCGAGTCGTACAACCACATCGGGATTCCCCTCCGCGCGGAATGGGAGGGCTTCGAGGTGACGCTGCGCGAGGTCGCCTCGATGAAAGTGGGCGACATCGTCGAAATGCCCCAGGCCCTCCTGCAGCAGACCCGGGTGCTCCTGAACGGCGCCCCAAAATTTGTCGGCACGGTCGGCCTCGAAGGCGGCCGCGTCGCAGTGCAAATAACCCGCAAACTCGCCTCCCGCTGAAAAGGGAAGGCCGAACCCATTTCACCCATGGAAGACAAGGCCCTAGACATCGTTCTCGACGTAAAAGTGAAGGTCACCGTGCAGCTCGGCTCCTGCCTGCTGCCGATGCGCGACGTCCTCGAACTGGCGCCGGGATCGGTCGTCCAGCTCCACCAGCAGGCCAGCGACCCGGTCGGCCTGTTTGTGAATGACAAGCTCGTCGCCTACGGCGAGGTGGTCGTCGTCGAGGACAACTTCGGAATCAAGATCACCGAACTGGTCGGCAGCGCAAAGCCGTCGCCATGAAGATTCGCGCGCTGCCGCCCGCGTCCGGCATCGTGCTGGCCGCCGCCCTTTTCGCGGCGGCCAGGGTATGCGCGGCGCAGCCGGCGGGGCCCGCGGCCGACCCGGGCTCGTTGCTCTACCCGCGAATCCCCGGCGCCGGCGGTGCGCCGGCGGCCGCGCCGGCGGCAAGCGGCCCGACGATGATTCTCTTTGTGATGGTGGCCGGAGCCGCCGGCGGCTGGCTGCTTTGGCGCCGCCTGCGAGGCGGATCCGCGCCGGTGGCGCGCGGCGAACACCGGCTTTCCGTGACCGAATCCCGCTCGCTGGGCAACCGGCAGTACCTTGTCGTGGCCGCCTACGGGGATAAGAAGTTCCTGCTCGGAGTGTGTCCCGGCCGGATCGACCTGCTGGCTCCGCTGGACGGCGGCGCCCCTCCGCCATGAGCAGCGGCCCCCGCGCAGCGGCGCTGCGGTGGGTCCCGCTCCTGGCCCTTGCGGCGCTGTCGGCGGCCGCGATTTCGCCGGTCCGGGCCCAAACCGCCGCTTCCCAGCCGGCCGTTGTCCAGGTTGCGCAACCGCCGTCCGCTGGGCCGGCCCTTCCCCCTCCGGCCGGCTCCCAGGCGCCGGCCGCCGCAAGCGCGAACCCCCTCCGCCTGAACATCGCCCTCGAGGGCTCCGAGGGTCCGGCGCAGATGAGCGTCGCAGTGCAGATCGTCATCCTGATGACGCTGCTCACGCTGGCTCCGTCAATCGTCCTGCTGATGACGAGCTTTACCCGCATCGTCATCGTCCTCGGCTTCGTGCGCACGGCGCTCGGCGTTCCGGCCGCGCCATCGAACCAGATCATCATCGGCCTGGCCCTGTTTCTGACCCTGTTCATCATGGGCCCGGTCGTGGACCGGGTCCAGAAGGACGCGCTGCAGCCGTACTTCGACGGGAAGATCACCTCCAGCGTGGCAATGGACCGCGCGTCGATCCCGCTGAAGGAATTCATGCTCAAGCAGACGCGGACGCGCGACCTCGAGTACTTTCTCGAGCTGGGCGGGTTCGGCCCGACCGCGGTCAAGGACCTGCCCATTCGGGTCGTCATTCCGGCCTTCGTCGTCAGCGAGCTGCAGACGGCCTTCCAGATGGGCTTCTTCCTCTTCCTCCCGTTCCTGGTCATCGATTTTCTCGTTTCCTCCATCCTGATGGCCCTCGGCATGATGATGATGCCGCCCAACGTGGTTTCCCTGCCCTTCAAGCTCCTCCTGTTTGTCCTCGTCGACGGCTGGCACCTGGTGGTGCGCCAGCTGGTCGAGAGTTTCACAAGGTAACCCCATGAATCCCGAAATCGCCATCGACGTGTTCAAGTCCACGATCATCTTCGCGCTATACATGTCGGCGCCGTTCCTGATCTGCGCCCTTGTCGTCGGGCTGCTGACAAGCCTCTTCCAGTCGATCACTTCCCTCCAGGAGGCGACCCTGACCTTTGCGCCAAAGCTCATCGCCTTCTCAGCCCTGGTCCTCCTGCTAGCCCCCTGGCTCCTGCGCTCGCTCGCGGAATTCACCGTGACAGTGTTCACGCGGATGGGCTCGATGGCGCACTAGGCCGTGACCCTGGAGTACCTGCTCACCTGGCTCTTCGTGTTCCTGCGCGGAGTCGGCGTGGCGATCCAGATGCCGCAGATGGGGGGGCACCCGCCCCCCGCAATGATCCGGATCGCGCTCGCTCTCTGCCTGGCGACCGTGCTCGCCGGGGTCGTTCCCCCCGCGCACGTGCCCCTCGATCTCTGGCACCTGGGCTTTGCGGCGGGCGCAGAGGTCATCTTCGGCCTTGCCTTCGGCTTCGTGGGCCAGCTTGCCTTCAGCGCGGTGGAAATGGCCGGCAGGATCATCTCCTCCGAGGTGGGCCTCTCCGCCACGCCCGGCATGTCCGCCCCCCAGGTGGCCTCGGAGCCGCTCTCCGCATTCGTCTCCTCCTTCGCCATAATCCTCTTCTTCCTTTTTGGGGCGCACCTGTGGGTCCTGAGCGCCTTCGCGCGCACCTTCACCCTGGCGGCGCCTGGCAATGTGGCCTTCAGTCCTGCATCGGTTCCCTTCCTCATGCGGGCGACGGCCCACGTGATCGAACTCGGGCTTCGGATTGCGGCGCCCTTTGTCGCCATGAATTTTCTCGTGACGCTCGCCTTCTCCGTGCTGGGGAGGGCGGTGCCCCGGATGAGCGTTTTCATCATCAGCTTTTCCGTGCGTTCGATGCTGGGCCTCGGGCTTCTGAGCGGGGCGGGCGCCCTGATTGCGCGCTACCTCTACGTGGAGTTCTCGAATCTTCCGATGACGCTGCTTCAGCTGCTGGCGGCACGTTGACGGAGGAGGGCATGGACCGGCTTGCAGGGGCGGAGCCGTTGGTTGGCCGCGGCCCGTCCTCGACCCGCTGCACGCGGGTCTGCGATGCGACGGTGTCTTTGTCGCTGCCACGACGGCGGAGACCGGCAGATTTTGCCCGAAATTCACCGCGCCAAAGGCGGCGCCCCGGGCAAAGCGGTGGCAGGGGAACTTTAGAAGTTTAATTCTCCGTTCACCAACGAGTTAAAATCGAGTTCCGAGCGCTGGCATCACCGTTGCTCTTAGGGCCTCCGGATGGCTGAGTACGACCAGGAACAAAAGACCGAGCAACCGACAGGCAAGCATCTCCAGGATGCCACTGAGCGGGGCGAGTTCGCGAAGGCGCCGGAGCTTCAGGTGCTGGCCGCGCTGGTCACTGCGCTCGGCATCCTGGCCTTCATCGAGCGGGCCGCGATCGACCGCGTGTCGGAATACGCGGTGGGTATCTTCTCGGGCTTTGCATCGATGTCCGTCCGGCTGGATTCCGTCCCGTCTCATTTCGTCGACCTGGTCATGGTCATCGTGCCGATTGTCCTTCCGCTTCTGCTCGGATGCGCGGGGGCAGCCATGCTGATCGGCGGCTTTCAGTCCGGTTTCAATCTCACGCCCAAGGTTCTCGGCCTCCACTTCGACAAGCTCGACCCTGCGGCCGGTTTCAGGCGGGTATTCAGCGCGAGCGCGTTTCCGCGGGTGGGCATCGACGTGCTCAAGATGCTGGCAATCGGCGCCACCCTTTTCATGGGCGCGCGGAAACTCATGCTCGATCCCCTGTTCAGCGCCCCGGTCGAGGCCGCTTACCTCGGGCAGTTCCTTCATGAGGCGGCCACCACGTTTTTCGGCCGCCTGGTCTTCGCCCTGGGGATCGTCGCCGCGGTCAGCTTCGGCTACGAGAAGTTCAAGATGGCGCGCTCGCTGAAGATGACCCGCGAGGAGGTCAAGGACGAGCATCGCAACGCGGAGGGCGACACGCACGTCAAGATGGCCATGCGGAGGCTCGCCCGGCGCCTCCTCCAGAAGCAGATGCTCGAGGCGGTGCCGGTCGCGGACGTGGTGGTGACCAATCCGACCCACTTTGCGGTCGCGCTCAAGTATGAGCGCGGCAAGGACAAGGCCCCCGTCGTCCTCGCCAAGGGCGAGGGCCGATTTGCGGTGCGCATCAAGGCGATCGCGGCCGAGCACGGCGTGCCCATGGTCGAGAACAGGCCCGTCGCGCGCGTGCTCTATTCGATGGGCCGGGTGGGGGAGGCGATTCCGCCGGAACTGTATCAGGCCGTGGCCGAGATCCTCGCCGTCGTCTACCGCACCCACCGCTACTATTTCTACCGCCTGCGCGCGCGCAGGCTCGAAAGCGCCGCCTGATCCATGCCGACCAGCTCAAACAACCTGATAACGAGGCTGCTCGCGCGCGCGGACCTGCTTTTCACGTTCGGCCTGTTCGGCACCGTCCTCCTGCTGGTCCTGCCGGTGCCTCCGTTCCTCCTCGACGCGCTGCTGTCGCTCAATATCGGAATGTCGCTGCTGGTCCTGCTCGCGATCATCTACGTGAAGGATCCGCCGGAATTCTCCGGGTTTCCGACAATCCTGCTGACCCTCACGCTTTTCCGCCTGTCGCTCAACATCAGCTCGACGCGGCTCATCCTGGTCAACGGCTACGCCGGCCACATCATCGACTCGTTCGGGCATTTTGTCATCCGCGGCAACTACATCGTCGGCGCGGTCGTATTCCTGATCCTGGTGGTGATCAACTTTGTCGTCATCACGAAGGGCGCGGGGCGCATCGCGGAGGTGTCGGCCCGCTTCACATTGGATGCGATGCCCGGCAAGCAGATGGCGATCGATGCCGAGTTGAACTCCGGGATCATCGACGAGCAGACCGCGATGAACCGCCGCGTGAAGATCCAGAAGGAGGCGGATTTCTACGGCGCGATGGACGGCGCATCCAAGTTTGTGAGGGGAGACGCGGTCGCGGGAATCCTGATCACGCTCGTCAACGTGATCGGCGGATTCGCAATCGGCGTTTTCCAGATGGACCTGTCGCTCAGCGAATCGCTGCAGAAGTTCACGCTCCTGTCGATCGGCGACGGCCTCGTGGCCCAGATCCCGGCGCTCATCATCTCGATCGGCGCGGGCCTCCTGGTCACCCGGGCCTCTGAAAACACGAACCTGGGGGCGCAGATCGCGGGCCAGCTCTTCCGCTATCCCCGCGCCCTCGGAATCGCGGCCGGCATGCTCGCCCTTTTCGGAATCATGCCGGGCATGCCCGCGATTCCCTTCTTCTGCCTGGCGGGCCTGGCGGGCTTCCTCGCCCGCACGCTCAAGCCGGCCGCCGAGCCGGCCAGCTCGCAGTCCCCCGGCACACCCGCAGCAAACCGCGCAAGAGCCGGCAGGGCCGCCGGCGGCAAGCCCGGAGAAGCGGCCGCGACGCCCTCCACGTCGGTGCCGGCGGGGCCGGACGACGTGCGGAAGTTCGTCGACGTGGACATCTTTGCAATCGAGATCGGCCACGGCCTCCTGCGGCTGGCCGACGCCAAGACGGGCGGCGATCTGCTGGCGAGGGTGACCGGCCTCCGCAAGAACCTGGCGCGCGAGCGCGGAATCATCGTCCCGCCGATTTCCGTGCGGGACAACCTGGAGCTGGAGGCCAACGACTACCGCTTCCTGATCCGCGGAAAGGCGGTTGCCCGGGGACAGATAGTGGCAGGCCGCTGGCTCGCCATGAACGTGTCGAACAGCACGGTCAAGCTGCGCGGAGTCCCCACGCGCGAACCCGTGTTCAAGCTCGACGCGACTTGGATCGACGGGTCCGAGAAGAAGACCGCCGAGCTGAACGGCTTCACCGTCGTCGATCCGTCCTCCGTCCTCATCACCCATTTGTCCGAGGTGCTGAAGAGCCACGCCCACCTGCTTGTCGGCCGCCAGGAAATCCAGTCGCTGCTCGACCATCTCAAGCACTCCCATCCCGCCCTGATCGCCGAACTGCTCCCCGACCTGGTCACGGTTGGCATCATCCAGCGCGTCGTGCAGAACCTGCTCCGCGAGAACCTGGCGATCGTGAACATGCCGCTCATCCTCGAGGGCATAGCGGACTTCGCGTCCCTCTCGAAGAACCCGGACGACCTGTCGGAGCTCGTCCGCCGCCGGCTCGGCCTCTACTTCGTGCCGGAATACGAGAGCAAGCCGGGTGTCGTGAAGGCGGTCACACTCGACCCGCGCTTCGAGCAATGGCTAGCGGGCAAGATCCACCGCACCCCGAGCGATGTAGGCCTTGCCGTCGATCCCGCCTCCGGACGCCACCTCATCGATGAAATCAACCGCCGGACGACGGAAATGGTCCATCAGGGGCTGCCGTCGGTCCTGATCGTCTCGGCGGAGGTGCGCCTGCCCCTGAGGCGGTTCCTCGAGCCGTCGTTCCCCCGCATGGCGGTCCTTTCATTCAACGAACTGCCCGGCGCCACCGAGGTGGAGAACGCCGGCATCATCACCCTTCCGGCCCACCTGGCCAAGGCGGACGCCGGCCTGAAGGCGGCCGCCTGAGATTCACGCCTTTCCTCCGATGCCAGACTCTCCCTCAACCCAAGCCGCAGGCGCCTGCTACAAGTTCACCGTCAAATCCGCGGAACAGGCGGCGGCCCTCATCCGCGAGCGCCTGGGTCCGGCGGCCCGGGTCTTGAGTGTCCGCACCGTCGAGGCCTCGGGCCTTTCGCGGCTGTGGGCATCCCCCCGGCTCGAGGTGATCGCGCAGATCGAAGATGGGCGTGATCCGCAGTCCCGGGAGACCGGCGCCGCACAAACGGATCCTTCGGCCGGCGAGGCGGGGCCGTCCGCCCCAAATGCGGACGACGCAGCCCAGCCGGCCGACAATGTCCGCCCGATCCGCACGGCGCCCCCGGCGGGAAGCGTGGGCGGGGTGTCGCTGCCCGCGTTGCTCCGCCACTCAGGCCTGTCGGAGCTTGCGCTCGCACGGCTTCAGGCGATGCCGGGCTGGAACAGGCTTTTGTCGGCTCCGCTGCACCGGGCCCTGGTGGAGGTGGGCCTCCTCCTCAAGGAGGAATCGGCGCGCCGCCATCCGGGCGCTCCGCTTTCCCGGGCCGCCTTCCTCGGGACTCCCGGTGCCGGGCGCACCACCGCCCTTTGCAAATGGCTTGGGGCCGAGACCTTCCGGCGCGCGCGGCTCGGCCACGTCGTGACGGCGGAATTCGACCGCCCGAATCCCCCCGGGGCCCTCACCGTTTTTTGCGAGGCGCTCGGCGTGCCGGTCGCGCATTATCCCGGGACCACCGAACCGGTCGTGCCCGGCGGCTTCGTCTATTTCGACCTTCCGGGCATTTCGCTACGGGACCCATCGGAGAATTCGGCGATCGCCGATTTTCTCGCGCGGGAACGCATCGAACAGCGCGTCCTTGTCCTGAATGCGGCGTACGACCACGCCACCTTGCGCTCCTCCTATGCCGCGGGCCGCGCGCTCGGGGCGACCCACGTCGTCTTCACGCACCTGGATGAGGTCCCCCAGTGGGGCCGGCTTTGGGACTATCTTTTTGACGGGGCTCTCGATCCGCTCTTCCTCGCGACGGGCCCCTCCCTTACGGGCGACTGCGAGGAGCAAGTGTGGGACTCCCTGGTGCGCCGCACCCTGGCCGGCGGCTCCGCTTCGCCGGACCCGGCCGACTCCTCCGAAGAGGATACGGAAAAGGAAACCCCGAGCCCGGCCGCCGCAACCCCATGAAATTCGTCGTCCTGGCCGGAGGAGCCTCCGGGTTTGCAATCGCCGCCGCAACGGGTCTTTGGACCGGGCGCACGCCCGACCGCATCCTCCTCGACGGCGCCGTCGGGTGCCTCGCCGGCGGACTTCTCTTCCGATGGTTCTGGAATGTCCTGCTTGGCGGAATTCGCGACACGTATATCGCCCGCCACAAGGCCGCCGCCTCGGCGGCAACCGCAGCGGCAGCCAAGCCCAAGCCCTAATCTTGAATCCACGCCCCTGATCCTGTCTTGAAGCCATGAAAACCGCCGTTCCCCCCAGGGCACCGAAGCCTCGCCTTCAACCGTTTGGCGCGCCTACCAGGGCGTCTCCTCCGGAGTCATCGATGAAAAGGAATTGATCGAGCGCTATCTCCCGCTGGTCCGAAACGTTGTCGAACGCATCAAGCTGACGCTGCCTTCGCACATCGAGGCGGACGACCTATACGGCGTGGGGATCACCGGTCTCATCGCGGCGGTGCGCCGTTTCGACCCGGACCAGGGCAGCACTTTTGCGAGCTATGCCGCCACTCGCATCCGGGGGGCCATCCTCGACGAATTGCGGAGGATGGACTGGTGTCCCCGGCGCACGCGGGCGCGCGCGCGCAAGCTCAAGGAGGCCATCAACGGGCTCGAGCAGCGCCTGGGACATGCGGCGTCCGAAGCGGAGATTTGCGCGGAACTGGGCCTTGAGCCCCGCGAATACGCCAAATGGCTCGAGGAATCGCGGCCGGTCACCTTCATAGCGATTGACCAGACGGCCGACGGCGAGGATTCGGACGGAGCCTCCCTCCACGAATTGCTCGCGGATCCGACCGACGAGACGGGCCGGGATAGGATGGAGAAGCAGGAGCTGCTCCAACTTATGACTCAAAGAATTGCCGAACTGCCCGATATACCTAGGAAGATCCTAGCCATGTACTACTTCGAAAACATGCGGCTGGCCGAGATTGCGCAAGTCTTTGGCCTGACGGAGTCGCGCATTTGCCAGATCCACTCCCAAACGATCCTGGGCCTCCGGGCCTACATCAGCCGCGCGCGGAACCGCTAACATCGCGCCGCCCCAGTCGACATGCTCATCCTCGTCGGCGGACTCATCGTATTGGCTTCGACCATCGGCGGCTTCATGCTCGCCGGGGGCAAACCATTGGTGCTGATGCATGTCTCGGAGTTTGTCGTCATCCTGGGCGTGGCTCTCGGGGTCCTGGTCATCGCAAGCCCGTCCCACGTGCTCAAGGAAATCGGCAACAAGATCAAGAGCGCGATCGGGGGAAAGGCGGCCGGCAAGGACGAGTGCTTCGAGCTGCTGAAGCTGCTTTACGAGCTGTTCATGACCGGCCGGCGCAACGGACTGATCGCCCTGGATGAACACGTGATGGACCCGCCCAACAGCGGGATCTTCAAGCGCTATCCGACGCTGCTCGGGCACCAGGAACGGCTCCAATACCTTTGCAACGGCCTGAAACCCGTGATCGACGGGAAGATCAAGCCCGACCAGCTCGAACACCTTATGGACGCCGAACTGGATGCCAAGACCGAGGAGGCGGACCAGCCTGTCCACCTCCTGCAAATGGTTGGCGATTCGCTGCCCGGCATCGGAATCGTGGCTGCCGTCCTTGGCATCATCAACACCATGGCCTCCATCGCGGAGGGGCCGGCAGCTGTCGGCGAGCACGTGGCTGCGGCGCTCACCGGAACCCTGCTTGGCATCTTCTTCGCGTACGGCTTCGTCAACCCCCTTGCGAACCGTATTCAATTCAACAACAACGCTGACGCGCAGTGCATGCGCTCGATCAAGATCGCGGTCGCGGGATTTGCCAAGGGCCTGGCGCCGCTGACCGCCGTCGAGATCGCCCGGCGCTCGCTTGACACGGCGGTGCAGCCCGCCGCCCGCGATCTGGAAGCAGCCGCCAAGTCCCTCGCGGCATCGAAGTAGGAGCCCCACCATGGCCAAGAAGAAGGGCGCTCATCACGGAGGGGCTTGGAAGGTTGCCTACGCCGACTTCGTCACGGCGATGATGGCGCTTTTCATGGTGATGTGGATCTGCGCCCAGGACAAGAAGATACTGCTGGCCACCTCTCGGTACTTTCAAAGTCCGTTCAGCAGCCCCCTGCACGCGAACACGGGCGTCATGCCCTACGACAAGTCCACCTCGTCGCAGAGCAGCCAGAGCGACCAAAACGATTCGGGCTCGAACCAGGAGGTCGAAAAGAACAAGGAGATCCAGCTGAGCTTCCTCAATTCGGTCGCCGCGGATTTCTACCGGCTCCTGCACCTCGACGACACCCTGGACCAGAAGCCGATCGACATCCAGGTCACCAGCGACGGCCTTAGAATGACGCTCTTCGACCGCTCAAAGCGGCCGATTTTCACCGAGAACGGCGCGGAGTTCACGCCCTGGGGAAAATTCCTGATGCAGAATCTCGCGTGGTTGATCGACGAGCACCATTTCCTCGTGACGATCGACGGCCATACCCGCTCGGGCCTGAACCTGGGCAGGGACGACTACACGCCCTGGGAGCTTTCGGCCGACCGCGCCAACGCGTCGCGCCGCAGCCTCGTCTATTACGCCGTGGATCCGAAGCTCATCCAACGGGTCACGGGTTACGCGGACACGCGCCCCCTGGAAGGGACCAAGCCCGACTCCGAGGCCAACCAGCGGATTACGATCAGCCTCGCCGTGCCCCCGAAGAAGAGCGCCGATTCGAACTCCTCCGCAAATCTCGCCGCAAGCGGCGCACCAACCCCGGCGGCTTCAAGAGCCTCGCCCAGGCCGCCGGCCCTGTGACAGAGCACCAATCATGAACTCCTTCCTCCAAGGAAAAACGCCGGCCCCGGCGCCCTCGCTCTTCCCGCCTTCCGCTCCCGTCGCTACTCCGTTTGCGGCGCGTGTGCGCGCCGCCCAGCCGGCGACTCCCGGGACCAATGTGGAGGTCATCAAGGAGGGGGACAAGGTCGTCCGGCTCGTCATCACCTGCGCGTGCGGCGAACGCACGGAGGTCGAGTGCATTTATCCGGCGGGCAGCTAGGCTAGTGGCTCACAAATGAGCATGTTATTTCCGGCCGCTTTTTGCCCTGGACTGCGTTGCAGAAGTGGGGGATAGCCCCTCTGGGGATTGCGCCCTCGGCCGGCCAAAGGGCACCCGCTCTGGGCCTCCTGTCGGACTCGGCTTCGCCTCGCCATCTCCGCACTGGCGCGCTCCGTCCCCCCGCTTCCGCGCCTTGCCCGGGACAAGAATCGCCTCGGAACTTTCACGGTATTTGCGAGACGCTAGACGAGGGTTTTGGCCGTGGGAGCGCGAAGGGCGGCAATAACTGCCGGTCCCAAAACCGGGGGTTTTGACCGGTCCTGAGTCTTATTTTTAACATATTTGAATATATATAGTTAGGGAGCAAAAGAGCCACTTGGCATTCGTACTGCTTGAAGGCAGCCGAATCCATGAATATCGGGCTCTACCAAAGCGCTGCGTCCCTGTCCGCATTGGAGCGTTGGCAGGACGCCGTATCGCAAAACATCACCTCGGGCCAGGTGACCGGCTACCGCAAGCGCACGGTTGAGTTCTCAACCCAGACCGACGGACAAATCAATCTGCCCAACGACACAAGTTCCGACGGCATGCCGGCCCTTTTTCCGAAGGCGAGCAACGGAATAAGCTTCCAGCCCGGCGAGACAAAGCCCTCCGGGCGCGACATGGACCTGGCCATCCAGGGCGACGGCTTCTTCGACGTGCAGCTGCCGGACGGCACGCATGCCTACACCCGTGACGGGGAGTTCTCCGTGCGGGCCGACCGTACGATCGTCAATACCGCCGGAGACGAGCTGATGAGCGATTCCGGGCAGCCGATCGTCCTGTCGGCCAACGGCGGCAAGGTCACGGTCAACGCCGACGGCTCGATAAGCCAAAACGGCGCCACGATCGCCCGCGTGGGAGTGCAGAATTTCACCAACATGCAGGGCCTTGTGCCGGTCGCGGGCGGCATGTTCCTCGACAACGGCTCCGCGGCCCCCACGCCGGTGGATCACCCGAATCTGCTCCAGGGCTATGTGGAGGCCTCCAACGTGACCCCGATGCGCGAGATGGTGGACATGGTGGTCATTTCCCGCTCGTACGAGGCCAACCAGAAAATCATCAAGACCGCGGACGAGCAGATGCAAAAAGTCCTCGACGCCCTTGGCTGAACCAGCCTGCGCCTGCGCCACCCAATGACTTCCCCAGATAGACAACCGCAATCACGACTGCATGGCCGAGCGCGCAATGGGGGCGCGCCGGCCCCAGTCGCGGCGGCGGGCCGTCCGACAAAAATGGAAAAGGCCGCATGAATCTTTCCCTCTATTCCGCAGCCACGGGCATGGAGGCCCAGGAACTGAACCTCAACACGATCGCCAACAACCTGGCGAACGTAAACACGCCCGGCTTCAAGAAGAGCGTCATCGAATTCCAGGATCTGCTTTACACGAAGCCGCGCACATCGGGAACGGACACGGGCAACGGAAACCTGGTGCCGACGGGCGTCGAGGTGGGCAACGGCGCGCGCGTGGCCGCGACGGCCAAGGTGTTCACGCAGGGGCAGGTGACGCAGACCGGCCAGCAATTTGACATGGCGATCCAGGGCGACGGATTCTTCGAGGTGCAGCAGCAGGACGGAACGATCGCCTACACCCGCGACGGCTCGTTCAAGCTGAACGCCCAGGGCCAGGTGGTGACCGCGGACGGCCTTCCGGTTTTGAGCGGATTCCAGGCCGTGCCCACCGGCACCACCTCGGTGGACATCTCGCAGACGGGCAACGTGACGATGACCGGCACGGGCGGCTCGACAACCTTCCAGGTCACCCTCGCCCGCTTTGCGAACGAGGCAGGCCTGCAGAGCCTTGGAAGCAACCTTTATGGCGAAACCCCCGCGAGCGGCGCGCCGCAGACGGGGCAGCCCGCCCAGAACGGGTACGGCACGATCATGCAGGGCTACCTCGAGGGCTCGAATGTCAACATCGTCGAGGAGATGGTCAACCTCATCACGGCGCAGCGAGCCTATGAGATCAACTCGAAGTCGGTCCAGGCCTCGGACCAGATGCTTCAAAACGTCGCCCAGATGAAGCAATGAAGACCGCCTTTTTCCACTCCATTGCATGCGCCGCGGTTCTCGCCGCGTGCCCGGCCCTCGCCGATCCGGCGGAATCCGCGCAGAAGACGGCCCTCAGCGGGACTCAATTGACGGCGGAACTCTCCCGCTCGCTCGCCGCGCACTTCCACCTCGACGGCGACCTGCAGCTCGAGCTTGTGCGGCCCTGGGTCTCGCCGGCCGCCTCCGCCGCATCCTGGCAGGTCTCGATCGAGGACTTTCCCTCCATCGCCTCCTCCACCATGGTCCTGCACTGCCGGATCAGCGCCGACGGCGCCCCCGCCGAGCACGTCCCGGTCCTGGTGCGGGCGTGCCTGTGGCGCGACACTTGGTTTGCGCGCCAGCCGATCGCCGCGCGCACCGTCTTCAGCCCCGAGCTCCTCGAGGCCCGCAGGATCGACGCCTTTCTGGAGCACGACGGCCTTCCGGCGAGCGCCGGCGACGCCGAATCCATCATCGCCCGCGACGTCCCCGCGGACCGCATGCTCACCTGGCACGACCTGGCGCGGCGGCCGCTGATCCGGAAGGGCGACGTGGTCGACGTGACGGCGTCCGAAGGGCTCCTTTCCATAACGATGAAGGCCCTCGCCCTCCAGAACGGAACACGGGGAGACCTGGTGACGGTGCGCAATCTCGAGTCGCACAAGGACCTCACGGCGCTGGTCGTGGATGAAGGCCATGTCGAAGTGCGTTTTTGAAGCCATGATCCACCACTCGCAGAGCGCCGCGTTGCTGCTCGTCCTGGCCCTCGCCGCCGGCGCCCGGGCCGATTCGCTCTGGACCGCGGGCGGAGGCGACCATCCGAGCATGTTCGCAGACCACAAGGCCTCGCGGACCGGCGATATCGTGACGGTGGTCGTCCAGGAAGCCGCCGCCGCCTCGAGCACACAGAACAAGGAATCGACCCGGACCTCCACGGTCAACGACGCTGTGACGCAGTTTCTCTTCACGAACGCCCTCAACCACGCCGGACAGGCCCCGAGCATTCAGCTCGCCGGCAAGTCCGACTACACGGGCGGGGGGCAGGTCACCAATTCGAACAGCGTGAGCAGCCGCGCCGCCGTCCTCGTCACGGACGTCCTGCCCAACGGCAATTTTGTGATCGAGGGCGTGCGCGAGGTCACCTTCTCGGGCGAAACACAGTACATCGTCCTTCACGGCCTCATCCGGCCCGACGACATCGGCAGCGATGACACGATATCGTCGACAAACATCGCCGACGCCCGCGTCGACGTCGTCAACAAGGGGGCCATCAGCGACGCCCAGCAGCTCGGGTGGTTCAGCAAGCTCTACGAAAAACTACGGCTGTTCTGAGCCGCCCTCCCAAATGACACGGATGTTTCACCCCGGTTTCCTCCTTCTCGCGGCGGCGATCGCCGCGTTCCCGCCCCTCTCGCAGGCCGCCCGCATAAAGGACATCACCCTGATCGAGGGCGGCCGCGACAACCAGCTCGTCGGGTACGGCCTTGTTGTCGGGCTTGCGGGCGACGGCGACAGCAATTCGAACGGCGTCCTCCACGTCGTCGCCAACATCCTCCAGCGCTACGCGATCACCGTCAACCTCACCGACCTGAAGTCCAAGAACGTCGCCGCCGTCATGGTGACGGCCGACATCGCCGCGTTCCTGAAGTCGGGCGCCCGCATCGACGTGACCGTCTCCTCGATGGGTGACGCGAAATCCCTGCAGGGGGGCGTCCTTCTGCAGACCCCCCTCCTCGGCGGCGACGGGCGGACCTACGCCGTTGCGCAGGGGCCGATCGCCATCGGAGGCTTCCTGGGCGGATCCGGCGGCCCGGGCGGCGCGACCGTGCAGAAGAACCATCCGACCGTCGGCGCGATCAGCAACGGCGCCATCGTGGAGCGCTCCATCCCGACGCAGTTCGTGCACGACAACATGCTGCGGCTGCTTCTTCAGAATCCGGATTTCAACTCGGCGTCCCGCATGTCGGATTCGATCAACGCGCAGTGGTCCGGGGCGGCCGCCGCCATCGATTCGGCCACCGTGCAGGTCAGGCTTCCGGCGGACTATCGCAACCGCGACGTCGCCTTCATAGCGGACCTCGGGATGATCGACGTGACGCCGGACACGCTGGCGCGGATCGTCATCAACGAGCGCACCGGCACGATCGTCGCCACCTCCACGGTGCACATATCCGAAGTCGCCATCGCGATGGGCTCCCTGACGATCGCCGTCACCTCGAATCTCGGCGTCAGCCAGCCGAGCGCATTCAGCCGGACCGGCCAGACGACGGTCGTTCCGAGCACCCAGACCAGCGTCACCGAGGGCGGCAAGGGCGGTTTCACGGTGCTCAACGAGCCGCCGACGATCGAACGCCTCGCGGCCGCCCTGAACGCCTTTGGCGTCTCCACGCGCGACATGATGGCGATCTTCCAGACCCTCAAGCGCTCTGGCGCCCTCCAGGCCGAACTCGTCATCAACTGAACCCGATGGACATCTCACCGATCGCATCGAGCGCCTCGTATCCGGCCGATTCGTCCGCCATGTCGATGGCGCTTCGCGGCGCGCACACGCCGGCCGAGCAGCGCAAGGTCGTCGCGGGGCAGTTTGAGGCGATCCTCCTCAGGCAGTTCCTGAGCGACAGCGTGGGGTCGATGATGGGGGGCGAGAACAGCCCTGCGGGGAGCGTCTATGGATATCTCCTGACCGACGTGCTCTCCCAGAAGCTTGCCGCAGGCGGCGGCATGGGCATCTCCAAGGTCATTGAACAACAGCTTGCACCGCGCGGCCAAACGGCCGCGCCCGGCGCCGCGGCGAAAGGAACGTCATGAATCAAGCCTGGGAACCCGTTGCGGAGACCCTCCGCTCAGAAATTGCCGAATACGGCCGGCTGCTGGAGCTGTTCGAGGAACAGCGCAACCTGATCCGCGGGGCCGACCCCGAGGGCGTGCTGCGGGCGAGCAACGCGATCCAGGTCCAGGTCGGCGTGCTCGATCAGTGCCGCGGCAGCCGCGAGCGGCAGATCGAAGCCTTTGCCGCTTCCCTCGGCATGCCGGCCACCGCCACGCTTCGATCGCTCCTGCCGCTTATCGCGCCGGAGGCCCGGCCGCTTTTTGAAGCCCTGATAGCCGAGGTGAACCTCCTGATCCACCGGGTCCGCCGGGACGGGCGCCAGAACCACCGGCTGCTGGCCTGCACCGTCGAATGCCACCAGGAGGTGCTCCGGCGTCTCCGGCCGGAGGCCTTCACAAAAACGTACGCTCCCGACGGGCGCGTGTCGGTCGCCACCCTGCGGCCGATTCCCCTGACTTCAACGGCGGGCTGAACGCCCCCAACCGAAGACAATGTCCGGGCTCTTCTCCATCCTCGGCGCCACTGCGACGGCTCTGGACGCCCAAAGCCAGGCGATCAGCGTCGCGAGCAACAACATCGCGAATGTCAACAACCCGGACTATTCGGAGGAGGTGGCTTCCGACCAGACGCTGGGCTCCATCGAGACGCCGCAGGGGCCCCAGAGCATGGGCATCACCGTCAGCGTCCAACAGGAGCGCAGCGCCGTCCTGGACCAGATGGTGCAGCAGGAGGCGTCGCTTACCTCGGGCTTCACCGCACAGCAGAACATCCTGCAGCAGGCCCAGTCCGCATTGGGCGAGAACATCACCAACTCGTCCACGTCGAGCAGTTCGGTCTCGAGCGTTTCGACCAGCGGACTGAGCGCCGCGCTCGACGATTTTTTCAACGCCTTCCAGGCCCTGGCCGCAAATCCAACCGACAGCGGGCAGGCTCAAACCGTCGTCCAGCAGGCCGGGGTTCTTACAGACCGCTTCCAGCAGGTCGACCAGAACCTTTCGCAGGTCCAGGCCGCCGCCGAATCGGAGGCGGGCAGCGATGTCGACTCCGCGAACCAGCTCCTGCAGCAGGTCGCGCAGCTCAACATGCAGATCGCGGCCCAGGAATCCGGCGACCCCGGCTCGGCCCTCGCCCTGAGGGACCAGCGCGAGGGCGCCGTCGAGAAGCTCGCCGCCCTGATCCCGATAAGCGTCAAGGAGGCGTCGAACGGAACGGACCAGGTCTCGTCGACAGACGCGTCCGGCAATAGCGTGACCCTGGTCAGCGGCGTCGCGGTGACCAACCCCCTTTCGATTTCTGCGGGAGTCGTTTCGGCGGGCAGCACGGCCCTCGGGCTTTCCTCCGGCTCGATCCAGGGCGAATTGAGCGCCGGCGCCGGCGCCGTGCAGACGCTGCGAACAAGCCTCGACCAGCTTGCAAGCCAGGTCGTAACATCGGTCAACGGCGCGTACAATCCATCCGCCACCGTCGGCGGCAACTTCTTCCTGGCAAGCGGGACGACCGCGGGCACGATCTCGGTCGACCCGAATCTCACGGCCGCGACGCTGGTCGCAGGCAGCGGATCGGCCGGGGACAATTCGATCGCGACGGCAGTGGCGCAGGTCGCCGACAAGTCCTTTTCGACGGCCGGCGGAGATTCGATCGACGGCACGATCGGCAATTTCTACGGAACGGCGGTCAGCGACATCGGACAGGCCCTCGACACCGTCAACACGCAGGTGACGGACCAGACCGCCGTGCAAACCACCATCGTGAACCAGCGGCAGAGCGTGAGCGGAGTGTCTGTGGACCAGGAAATGTCGGACCTGATGAGCTACCAGAGGGCGTTTCAGGCCTCCTCCGAGGTGTTCCAGGTGGTCAATACCCTCCTGGACAACCTCGTGACCAATCTCGGAGCCATATCGGGTTGAACTTTCCAGCCATGCGCATCACGAACAACATGGTTACGAACAGCATTCTGGGCGAGCTGCAGCAGCTCGAGACCCAGCAATCGAGCCTCCAGACGGAGGTGTCGAGCGGCCTGGCGGTGAGCCAGCCCTCCGACGATCCGGCCGCCTTCGGCCAGGTTGTCCAGCTGGAGGACCAGAGCAACGAAACGGCCCAGTTCAACAAGAACGCCTCCCAGGCGCTCGACCTGGCGAACGCCTCCTACGGAGGGCTCGACTCGCTGCAGCAGATCTACGACCGCGCTTCGCAGCTCGGGGCCCTGGGAAACGGAACGCTGGGCAATGCGTCGTCCTCGACCTATGCCGACGAACTCGACCAGCTGATCCAGCAGGCCGTGCAGGTCGCCAACACGAAGCTGAACAACACGTACATCTACGCGGGCACGGCGGTCAGCCAGCCCCCCTTCACCACGACGGCCAACGGCAGCGGCCAGATCGGCTCGGTCGCCTACACGACCGCGCCGGGAGGCGATCAGCAGGCCTCCATCGCCCTGTCGCCGACCTCCAGCGTCTCGCCCTCCACATCGGGCGCGACCAACCAGGGCATCGCCGGCTTCATCAACAACATGATCTCCCTGCGGGATGCGCTGAGCGCGGGCGATTCATCGGGCATATCGACAGCGTCGGCCGCCCTTGCATCGTCAGATGACCTGATCACCTCGGCCGTCGCCGAAAATGGCGCGGTCCAGACCCGCATCCAGGCCGATCAAACCCAGCAGCAGGCCTACGCAACCGAGCTCAATTCGCTCATTTCCGGGGACACCAACGCCGACCTGTCCCAGACAATCGTCAAGCTCAACCAGGCCCAGGTGGCCTACCAGGCGTCCCTTCAGACCGCCGCTTCCGTCATGCACCTTTCGCTCCTCAACTACGTCAACCTCCAATAAGGCCCTCATGAAAGTCTTTCCCGAAGCCTGCAGCGGCAGCTACGATTCGATCGCCGAAAATGCGATTTCGCTGCCGCAGGGCATCATCGGCTTTGCCGAATACCGGCGCGCCGAGCTGCTCTACATGCCCGACCATCTTCCGTTTCTTTGGATGAAGCTCCACGCCTCCGCGGAAAGCGTGAACTTCGTCGTGCTCGAGCCGGGCGGCATCATTCCGAACTACGAGCTCGAGGTCTTCGACAACGACGCCGAATACCTGGGGTTGAACGACCCCGCCGAGGCGATGGTACTGAACATCGTGACCCTCAGGCAGCAGACGCCGCTTGAGGCCACGGTGAACCTGGTCGGCCCGATCCTCGTCAACCGGCGCACGCGCATCGGCCGGCAGCTTGTGATCGCCAACTATTCGAAATACAGCGCCCGCCATCTCCTCGTCCAACCCGAAGCCCAGGCCTGCGCCTCGGCATAGGAACCGCCATGCTCGTCCTCTCCCGAAAAGTCAACGAGGCGATCATCATCGGGGACAACATCGAGATTCGCATCAACCGCATCGACGGCGACGTGGTGAAGCTGGGCATCCATGCCCCCCGCGAAATCCCGATTTTCCGAAAGGAAGTCCAGGTCGATATCGCCGCCGCCAACCAGGCATCCGCCCTCCAGGGGTCTTCGGGCCACTCGCTGCCGGGGCTGACCCTTCCCAGAATCTCCCGTTCCCGCGGCGCCGCTGGGGGCGCGCCCGCAGCCCAAGGCCTAGCCCAATCCCAACCCGCCCGCGCATCCTCCTAAAGCCAAATGAATCCGATCACCAACAGCTCCGAATCCCTCGCCCAGGCGCTCCTGAGCCTATCCACCCAGACCCAGCCGTCTTCCACCGCCGACGACAGCGACCAGATGCTCCAGGCTCTCGCGTCCGCCTCCGACACGCTGACCCTCAGCAGTGCGCAGTCGGCCTCCGCATCGGATCCGAGTTCGATTGAGGTCGCGCAGCAGAACTTCCTGTCGGCGCTGGCCGACCCGGGCCAGGCCCTGGCGGCGACGCAATCGGCGATCTCGCTCATCAACACCGCGCCGGACACGGCCGTCATGGCCCAGGCCGGGCAGAACGCACAGGCGGTGATGGGCCTTGTCGCGTAGGCTCTTCGTCAGCCGCCTCACAGCGATTCGTCCGGGTGCAGCGCCCGGTGGACCGCCTGCGTGAGATCGGAGGTCGTGAACGGCTTTGCGAGGAGGGAGATCCTTCCGATCTGCTCCAGCGCGCCGGCAGAGACCTTCGAGAAGTATCCCGACATGATGATGATCGGCAGGCTGGGCGCGAACTTGCGCACCTCGGTCGACAGCTCCATGCCGGTCATGCCCGGCATCGTCTGATCGCTCAGCAGCAGTGCGCAGCCCGCGTGCTCCTGCCGCAGGGCCTTCAGGCATTCCTCCGATGAATTGAAGACCGCGGGCCTGTAGCCGAATCGCTCAAGGCTCAGGCGCGTGGCCTCGGCGACGAGCTGCTCGTCGTCGACGACGCAGACGACCTCGCCCGCGCCCCTCCTCGGCACCGCGGGGGCGACGTCGGTCTTGTCGCTGTCACCCTTGGCCGCGGGCAGGTAGATGTGAAAGGTCGTCCCGACCCCGATGGTGCTGTCCACCTCGATTGTCCCGCCGTGGGCCCGCACGATTCCATGGACGATCGCCAGGCCGAGGCCGGTGCCTTCGCCGACTTCCTTTGTCGTGAAGAACGGGTCGAAGATGCGCGCCTGCGTGTCGGCGTCCATGCCGTGCCCGGTGTCGGCGACGCTCAGGTGCAGGTAGGCCCCCGCCGGCAGGTTTCCGTGGACGGCGGCCTGCGTCTCGTTCAGCTCCACGCGCTCGCCGGTGATCTTCATCAGGCCCGGACCCGCGCGCATGGCGTGGGCCGCATTGCTTCCGAGGTTCAGCAGAACCTGGTTCAACTGGGTGGCGTCCGCCAGCACGCGGCCGCAATTCTGCGCCACGTTCGCCTCGATCTGGATTGTCGCCGGGACCGTGGCCCGGAGGAAGCGCCTGGCCTCGTCGACAATGAAGGCGACATCTACGGGCACCCGTTCGGTGCCCGTCGGCTGCCGGCTGAAGACCAGGATCTGCTCGACGAGCTCGCAGGCCCGCAGGCACGCGGTCCGGGACTCCTTGAGGCAGGGGCGCGCGGGATGGTCCTCGGGCAGGCCGTCCAGGGCGAGATCGTTGTACCCCATGATTCCGGTCAGCAGATTGTTGAAATCGTGGGCGATTCCACCGGCCAGGGTGCCAAGGGTTTCCATCTTCTGGACCTGGAAAAGCTGCGACTCGAGCTTTCGCTGGGCCTCCTCGGCTTCGTGGCGCACCGTGATGTCCTGCACCGCCCCGAATATCCGCACGGTCCGGCCGTCCTTGAACTCGGCGCGCCCGAACACGTGCACCGTGCGGTGCCGGCCGAGGGCGGTCGTGAAGGGGCAGGCGTCCATGTCGAACGAATGGCCGCTCTGGATCGCCTGCTGGACGGCCTGGAGGAACATGTCCTGGTCGATCCCGACGAAGAACTCGGCCATCTTGTGAAGGGTCGGCGCGTATCCGAGCTCGACCTCCGCAATTCGGAACAGCTCAGGCTCCCAGGTGAGCTCCAGGTCGGCGGCGCGAAGCTCCCAGGCGCCTATCTGCGCGATGCGGCTCACCTGGAGGGAGATCTCCTCGCTGTGGCGGAGGCGCTCGTCCAGTTTTTTCCTGGTGGTGATGTCCCGATTCAGCCCGACGAAGCACTGGGGCTTGCCGGCGCCGTCCTTGAGTATGGATCCGTGGGCTTCCAGGTGGCGGATGTCCCCGTTGGGCCGCACGATCCTGAAGTCGATGTCGAAGTTCTGGGTCGTCCCGTCCAGCACTTGCTGGCGGTGCGACCTGACGGACTCGAGGTCCTCGGGGTGGATCATCGCGTACCACCCCTTGATCGTTCCCTCGAAGGCGGCGCGGCTCACCCCGTAGATCTCGTACATCCGGTCGTCCCACTCGAGCTGCCCGGAATCCATCCGGGTCTCCCAGATGCCGTTGCCAGAGGAGCGCAGGGCGAGCTGGAGCCGGTCGTTGGCCGTCTTCAGCCGCAGGTCGGCCTCGCGCTGGGCCGTGACGTCCTCGACGATGACGATGAAGTTCACCACCAGCTGCGCCGGGTTGCGCACCGGCTGGAAGGCGATCGTGAGCCGGCGAACGCTGCCGTCCGGCCTGGACGCATGGGTTTCAAGCGTGGCGGCCTCGCCCCGCTCGACGATCTTCCGGCCTTCCGACGGCACGAACCCGTTCCAGACGCGGCCGAGCAGGTCGTCGACGGGCTGCCTCGCTGAGGCCGACTCGGACCAGCCGCTCAGGCGCTCCCAGGACTGATTGGCCCAAAGTATGAGGCCATTGGCATCCGTGATGATGACACCGCTCGGCATGTGCTGCGCGCACAGGGCGAGCAGCGCATTGACCTTGGTTGCGACGCGAAGGCTTGCGTTGGCGCTTTCGAGCTCCTTCGCCCGTTCCACGATCTCCTGCTGGAGCGCGCTTGTCCGCCTCTCAAAGTCCGCTAGGGCGCGCTTTCGGTCGGCCTCGGCTTTCTCCAGGCTGTGCTCGCCTTCCCCCGCCGTCCTGAAGGACAGGGCCACCGCGCAAACGGCCGCGGCCAGGGCGGCCAGCGCGGCAAGGGCGATCCCGGCGGATGCACCGAGAATGCCGCGACGGGCGAGCGCCGCGCACACCGCGGCCGCCGCGGGAATTGCCAAAAGCACCGCCAGGGAGAGTTGCCTCGTGCGCCGTCTGGGAGCGGCTCGGGACGGGGGGATCGGCTGAAGCATGATGGTCCGGATTTAACCTGCATCCATCACAAATTCCGACGATCTTGCGCAGTCTTCACCGGTTTTGTGACGGATGCAGGTTAATTGGAGGGCAAAACACCCCGGCAGCAATCCTAACGTTTCCGCCCGCGCGCGCCCGGGCCTCTAAACTTTTGCCCGGAGGTGCCGAAAGGACACCTTGAGGAACAACGGTGTGATGAAGATTCTTCGTTTGCTTTGCGTCTTCGGATGCATACTGGCGGCGCACGGCTGGGGTCGTGCGGCCCCGGCGGACAGCCCTTTGGTCGGCGTGCTGCTGAAGGGCCGGACCTCCTTTTGGAACGCGGTCGCCGCGGGGGCCCAGGATAGCGCCGCAAAGGCGGGCGTGTCGCTGGTCGTCAAGATTCCAATCAGCGAGACAGACATCCAGACGCAGGTCATGTACTGCAACGCACTCGGGGCGATGGGCATCAGGGCCCTGATCATAGCGCCGTCCGACCAGCGCGCCCTGATGCTTCCGATCGCGCGGCTGGCCGCAAGCGGCGTGAAGATCGTCGTTCTGGATTCTCCCCTTGCAGGCAAGAAATGGGCCCTGTTCGTCGGCACGGATCAGGAGGCGGCCGGGGAGCAGGTCGGCAGGATGCTGGCCTCGATCGTGTCGGAGACCGACGAGGTCGCCGTGTTCCGCTACAACCAGAACGGAAGCGCGGCCGGCCAGCGCGAGGAGGGGGCCCTGAGCGCCCTGCGCGCGGCGCATCCGAAGCAGCCGATCCATGCCGATATCTACTCCAGCACCGAGCCGGGCCTGGAGCCGGATCGCGCCGAGTATCTCATTTCCAAGTACCCGGACATAAAGGCCGTGTATGCGTCCGGCACGCCGGGAACCATGGCCATGCTGCATGCGCTGCAGGCCCACGGGCTCGGGCACAGGATCAAGCTCATCGGTTTCGGCTTCAACCTCAACAAGGACGTGAAAAACGCGATCGAATCGGGCGACATGTACGCCTGGGTCGCCCAGCTGCCGGGGGAAGCGGGAAATAGGAGCGTGGAGGCCGCGGGCGCACTCCTCAAGGGACAGCCAGTTCCCGATGTCATCCACACGGATGTCCTGTTCGTGACAAAGGACAACGTGGGCGATCCGAAGGTCCTGGCGTTGATGACCGACTGATCCCGGTCCCCATCCGGGGTGTTTTCCCCAGGCGTTCCGCCAAAAGCGATTCCAACGGCCTGTTGTGGGCCGGGGATGCGCAACATTTCCCTCAATTCGGGCCTTGGCGCGCCGAATGAAACAATGCAGTCCCATGATCAAGTTACTCGCCCTCGCCGTTTCATGCTCATTTGTGGCGCTGGCTGCGCCTGTCCGCGCCGAGCTTGATCCGCCGGTGCCGGTCCGCACCGTCCCTCCGGTTTTCCCGCTGGACATGCGCCGCGCAAATGTCAGCGGAGTGGTGACCATCAACTGCCTGGTCGATCCGCATGGCGAGGTGCAGGACCTGAAGGTCGTGAAGTCAACGAACGTCGCGTTCGTCCAGGCCGCGCTCGACGCCCTGAAGAAGTGGAGGTTCAAGCCGGCCCAGCGCGACGGCAGCGCTGTCCCGATCAGGGTCACAATTCCGATAAGATTTTCGATGGCCGAGGACTGATCGGCTTCGCCCCAGGCAATCCAGCAACCCCAGGCAATGAACTTCGCAAAACTGACGATCGGCCGCAAGATCTCTTATGGATTCGCCATCATATTCGCCCTTCTGGCGGCGGTGACGACGGCGTCGTACCTTTATCTTGGCGCCGCGGGCCGCAGGCTTTCCCAGTATTCCGCCAGCGCGCAGGAGACCACCGTCGCGGCCAGCCTCGAGAACGCGATGCTCGCCCTGAAGATGCAGGTGAATGAATTCCTCGCCACGGGCTCGGCCGACAGTGTTGCGAACTACGAAAAGGCGAAGACTGCGCTCGACGACGGCCTGGCGCGCGCCCAGAAGAGCATCGTCGACGCCGACCGGGCCGACAAGCTTGCCACCGCGAAGCGCCTGCTGAGCCAATACGACGCAGCCTTCCGGCATCTCGTCGACAACGACAGCCAGCTCGCCGCCGTCAGCAAGAACAAGCTGGCGCCCGCATCTGAATCGATCAGCGGCGACCTGCAGAAGATGCTTTCGACGGCCCGTGACCAGGGCGACATGAATTCGGCCTTCAAGATCTCCTCGGCGCTCAAGGCTTTCTTCGAATGCACAAGCCACATGAGCTCGTTCCTGCTGACCTCGAAGGCGGACGAGGCCGTGGCAGCCCGCGCGGCGCTTGCTGCCACCAAGGAGCAGATCGTGCGGCTGGAGAAGGACCAGCAGGACATGGAGAAGATGGACGCGACCCTCAAGGATCCGGCCAAGACGGCCCTGATCGACACGCTTAAGGCGGCAACCGCTGCCTACGGCGACGGGCTCGAGAGCACCGTTGCGATCAAGAACGACCGCAACCAGGTGATCGCAAACGAGATCAACCAGATCGCCCCCCAGTTCACCGCGGCCCTGACAAGCGTCCGCCAGTCCGTCTTTGAGCTTCAGTCCAAGCTCGAGGCGAACATGAGGACGGAGCAGAGCCGCAACGAATTCATCGTGATGTGGGGCACTCTGCTCGGCACGCTGGCCGGCCTGGCGATCGCTTATTTTCTCGCCCGGGGCATTTCCCGGCCCATCGGCGCCATTGCCAACAGGCTCGCCCAGGAGTCGACCCGGACCAACACCGCGGCGGCCCAGGTGTCCCAGGCCTCCCAGTACATGGCCGACGGGGCGAGCCAACAGGCGGCGGCCATCGAGGAGAGCAGCTCCGCCCTGCACGAGATGGCCAGCATGACCACGCGCAATTCCGAGAACGCCCAGTCAGCGAAGGTTCTGGCCACCGAGGCGAGGGAGACCGCCGATGCGGGGGCGCGGGAGATGGAGGAGATGAAGGCGGCCATGTCGGCCATCAAGGCCTCAAGCGCGGAGATTTCGAAGATCATCAAGACGATCGATGAAATCGCCTTTCAGACCAACATCCTGGCCCTTAACGCCGCTGTCGAGGCCGCCCGGGCTGGCGAGGCCGGAATGGGTTTCGGCGTTGTCGCCGACGAGGTGCGCACACTCGCGCAGCGCTGCGCGCAGGCCGCCCGCGAAACCGCGGACAAGATCTCCGACTCCGCGGCCAAGAGCGAGCAGGGCGTCGCGATCAGCGCCAAGATGGGAAGCAACCTTGGGGCGATCGTGGAGCGGATCCGCAAGCTCGACGAGATGATCAGCGGCATCGCCCAGGCTTCGCACGAGCAGAGCGAGGGAATCAGCCAGCTCAACCAGACCGTGGCCGGCATGGACAAGGTGACCCAGTCAAACGCCGCGATTTCCGAGCAGTCGGCCGCCTCTAGCGACGAACTGAAGGCGCAGGCCGAACAGGTGCAAAACGCCGTAGCCGAGCTGATGTGCATGATCGACGGGAGCGGGATGAAGATCGATGCCGCGGCGCCGGCAGTCGTCAGCCCGACCCTGAACAGGGGCGGAACCTCCAGTTACAGGGGCGGTTCCACAGAAGGGCGGACTTTCTCAGCGTCCGGAAGCGTCCCACGCAACCGCCTGAACGGCATGTCCCACGGGCACGAAACTTCAAAAGGAAGCGATGCTCCGGCACGGTCCGGCCGGCGCATGGGCGCCAACGGATCGGGCGCCTCGCACGGCACGAACGGTAACGGATCCGCCGAGGCCGACAGCAACTTTATCGACCAGGCGTGAGGGCCTGGCCGGTTGTATTGGGGGTATTAGTGTGTGTTGTGGAATCCGGCAAGGGCCAGCCCAGGCCCTTGCCGGAACAGTTTAGAGGAGTGGGGGTGAGCCAGGTTTTCCGAATCAGTCTCCTCACAGTCGCGCGTTGCCAATGCCCAGATCCGAGTTCAACGCCGGCCGCCAATGAAGCCGTCAGGTCTGACGGCAAGATGGCGGCCCAGAGAACTCGGAGGAGGCAACAAGCTCCTTTTGAGGAGACTGAATCGGAAAACCTGGCTCACCATCCGACGCGTTAGCTGACGTTCCGGCGCAGCCTGAGTGGCCGAGGGGGGCCTAATGCGGTCGTTCGCTGCGCATGACCCTGCAAGGCTTTAGGCCGGCAAACTGACGCTTCAGCGCAAGAACGGGCAGCCTTTTCCCGCTATCGACAAAAAAATGTCGTTCCGGCGCAGCCTGGGCTGCTGGAGGGAAATTCAGCGGCCGCCCGCGTGCCGGAGGTCGCCAAAGGACTGCATCCGGAAGGGCAGGGGCTCGGGCACAACGCGCGGGTTGGCCAGTTCGGGCGGCCGAAACACCGGCCTGCCCCAGATGATCTCTTCCAAAACCGGACGCTTCCGCTCCTCGGCTCTGGCCGAGCGATCGACGTCGGATCTGGAAGAACGGGGCGGCATGGCGAGTCAACTAGGTTTATCGGCCGAATTGGGACGATCTTTAGCGAACATCCGGCTTGCGTGCGGGTCCGGTGGCGTCCCAAATCGGCAGGGGTACGGCCTCGAGGGGAGACTGCCTCCTCCTACTCCGATGCCGTAACGGAAGACTTCGACATCGCGTCACGCCATGAACCTGCAAACTCTTCTCGACGCCACCCGGCAGGAATCTGAGGGCCGCAAGCAAAAGGAATCCATTAAGTCGTTGAAGGCGAAGATCAAGGATTTGCCGCCCACGCGCGGCTTCATCCGCCAGATCGCCCCTCACCCGTTCAGCCTGATCGCCGAGATCAAGCTGAAATCGCCGAGCATGGGACGCATGAGCATCATGGAGTCCCAGGATATCGCCCATGTCCACAAGCTGTATGACAAACACCCGGTCGTGTCGGCAATTTCGGTGCTGACCCAGCATGCCCACTTCGGGGGTTCTCCGTCAGCCCTTCGGCAAGTACACCGAGAGACTCGAAAACCCGTCCTCCGGAAGGATTTCATCGAGGACGAGTACGAGGTCTATTACTCGCGGGCGATCGGGGCCGACGCCATGCTTCTGATGGCAAGCGTCGTCACCGACAAGGCCCGGTTTCAGTCGCTCCACGACCTGGCCGTGGACTTGGGGATGGACGTCCTGTGCGAGGTGCACGACGAGAGGGAAATCGAACTTCTGCCCCCCAGCGCGAAACTTTGCGGCGTCAATTCGCGAAACTTCCAAAGCGGTGCGCGTTTCAGCGTCTCGAAAATAACCCGCCTGGTCGGCCGGGATTTCACGACGGACTTGAGCGTCTTCGAACTGGCTGCCCGGCTTCCGGCCGCGTGCGTCAAGATCGCCGAGAGCGGCATCAGCGCGGCAAATGTCGGCGAAGTTCTCGAGCGCCAGGCATTCAGCGCGGCGCTCGTCGGCACATCTCTTCTGAGGGGCGGCGAGAAGCACACGATCGAGGAACTCGACCGGTTTGGCGCCGCGATCGCCGCGGCTCGCGGCCAGCCTGCCCATTCGTAATGGCAGGGCTTTGCGAAACACTGGACTAGCTGCCAAATCCGAACGCCTCGCTGCGCAGGGACGGCGGCGGAAAGCCGGTCGCCTGGATGCGGTTGGTGTCCTGTGGCGGCATTTCCGCCGACTTGGCCGCGCCAGGCAGGTTACGCGAGATGATCGCGTAAAGCTGGGTCAGCGCAAAGGGCTTGGGCATCATCTCCACGGCTCCGGCGGCGATCGCGCGGGAGACGGTTTCGCGGGTCGGGCACGATGTCATCATGACCACCGGAATGTGGCTGAGGGCCTGGTTTGACTTGAGCGCTTGGCAAACGGCCAACCCGTTCATCAGTGGCATATTTACGTCAAGAAGAATGAGGTCGACCTGCTCTTCCGCGGCGGTGCGGAGCGCCGCCGGACCATCCCCTGCAAGGACCACGGAATAACCGGCGTCCTGCAGGCAGAATTCCAATGTCAGCTGCACAGACAGGTTGTCGTCTACAATAAGAATACAAGCCATGGTGCGAATTAGGTAACAGCCAGCATGCGCAGCTTATGTTGGAAACACGACGGCAAACATATAAGTAAGATTACGCAATCGTTTTTCGCCATGCCAGAGGCTATCCGAAAACTGCCAAAAGGTGCTCTGCAATGACCTTTGGCAGTTTTCGGATAGCCTCTATAATGCCTGTCCCGTTGCGGCTTGGTTTGTCTTGCGAGTAAAACTCCGCCTATGCTTTCCGGGCAATGCATATCCCAGACGGATTCCTCGACGGGAAAACGATGTGCGCAACCGGCGTCCTCGCGGCGGGAGGATTGTCGCTGGCGGTGCGCCAGCTGCGCCGCCAATTGCCGCGGCGGCGCGTGCCCCTGATGGGCCTTGCGGCGGCGTTCGTCTTCGCCGCGCAGATGCTCAATTTTCCGATTGCCGGCGGCACCTCCGGGCACCTGCTCGGCGCCGTCCTGATCGCGGTCCTGCTCGGTCCCGGGGCGGCAGTCCTGGTGCTGGCGACGGTCCTTATCGTGCAGTGCCTGGTATTCGCCGACGGAGGCCTTCTGGCCCTGGGGGCAAACGTTTTCAACATGGGCATCGTGGGGGGCGTCGGCGGTTACGCGATCTACCGCTGCGTTCAGCGGCTGGCTCGTGGACCGCGCGGCGTCATCATGGGGGCGGCATTCGCGGCGTGGTGCTCGGCAACGATGGCGGCGATCCTGGCCGCGGGCGAACTTGCGATCTCGGGCACGGCGCCGTGGGCGATCGTGTTTCCCGCGATGGTCAACGTGCACCTGCTGATCGGCCTGGGCGAGGCGGCGGTCACTGTTCTCGTCATCGTCGCGATCCAGCGCACGCGCCCCGAACTGATCGATCCCTCGGCGCCCGCATCGGGTCCGCTGAGCAACCGGCAGATCGCGGGCTATGGGCTGCTGATTTCGCTTGGCCTGGCCCTGTTCGTTTCGCCATTCGCTTGCGCCTGGCCCGACGGCCTGGAGAAGGTCGCCGCTGCGCTGGGGTTCTCCCACCGCGCGGCGATTGGGCCTGCACCGATGGCGAATTACCGGCTGTTATGGATCCGATCAGCCCCCCTGGGAACGGCGATCGCCGGCGCCGTGGGGACCCTCATTGTCTTCATCCTCGCCTTTGTCGTCGCCCGGGTGGTAACACCCAAGGCGGCAACCGAATCCCGCTGATGGAGCGCACCTTCAATACATTGCATCCCGATGCCAAGGCACGGGGAAGGCCATGACCTTCAGCCTGGACCCCCACAGCCGGATCGACAGCCCCGTCCATCGACTGCCGGCCGCGGCCAAGCTGGCCGCCGCCCTGGCGATTCTCATGGCGACGGTGAGCACGCCGAGGGCGTTCGTTCCCGTGTCCTGCGTTCTGCTGGCCGCGGCCGCCCTGAGCCGCATCCCGCCCTTGTTTCTCTTGAAGCGGCTCGTCCTCCTCGAGCCGCTGGCGCTTGGCGTCGCGATCCTGGCGATCTTCCAGCCAGGTGGCTGGAGAATCTTCGCCCTTATCGTCATCCGGGCGACGCTTTGCCTGCTGACGGTCATCCTCCTGTCGAACACGACTCCCTTTGCCGAATTGCTGCGGGTGTTCAGACGGGTGCATGTGCCGGCGCTGCTCGTCACAACGCTGGCCCTCATGTACCGCTATCTTTTCGTCCTGATAGAGGAATCCGAACGGATGCGGCGCGCCCGGGCTTGCAGGACCTATGGGGGCGGACGGCGCAGCACCTGGAAATCGCTGGCCTCGGTCGTCGGCCGGCTCTTCGTGCGGTCGACGGAACGCGCCGAGAGAATCCATGCCGCCATGTGCGCCAGGGGGTGGAAATGAGCGCCCTGCCCGCGATTGAGTTGCGCAACCTGAGATACCGCTATCCCGACGGAGCGGAGGCCCTGCGCGGGATAAGCTTCAGCGTCGCCGACGGCGAGTGCGTCGCCCTGATCGGACCGAATGGGGCGGGAAAATCGACCCTGCTGCTGCATTTGAACGGAATCCTGCCCGATCGGCCGCCGCCGGAACCGGCGATCTTCGTGTTCGGGCGCCCGCTTGTGGAGGACAATATGGCAGACATCCGGCGCCAGGTCGGGCTGCTTTTCCAGGACGCCGACGACCAGCTCTTTTGCCCCACGGTTTATGAGGACGTCGCCTTTGGGCCGTTGCAATTCGGGGATGTCCAGTCGGTGCCTGGGCGCGTGGCCGAGGCCCTGAGGCAGGTCGGCCTGAGCGGATTCGAAAAGCGGGCGCCGCATCACCTGAGCGGAGGCGAGAAGCGGCGCGTCTGTCTGGCCGGCATACTCGCCTGCGAGCCGCGCGTTCTCGTGCTGGACGAGCCCACGAGCGACCTCGATCCGCGCGGCAAGCGGGAGCTGAAGGCCCTGCTTCGCCGCATCCCGACCCCGAAGATCATCGCCACGCACGACCTGGAGCTGGTCGTGGAGTTGTGCTCGCGGGCGATCCTTATCGATGGCGGGAGGGTCCTGGGAGACGGCCCGCCCGACCTGCTTTTGAATGACGAGGAACTGATGCTGGCCCACGGCCTGGAGCGGCCGCATATCCTGCAGCACCGGCATCCGCACTGAACGGGAATTTGTGCCTGTTTGCTTTCGATTGGTTTCAAGCGACTTGCAAAAAATGGGGTGAGAGCCTGGGGCATTATGGTGTATACCTCCCAGTCATTTTGCATCTGCAGCATCGCCCGTCGCCCGCTTGCGAGAAAAGGCGACCCCACATACGTTGCGGCCCTATGATCCCCGAATCCCCCGACAATTCCATCACCCGCCGCGACGCCGTAAAGATTCTCGGCGCCGGTGCGGCCATGCTCAGTTTGGGCGCATTGATATCCAAAGCCGCTGACGCCGCGGGCACGCCCCAACCTTTTGTCCTGCCCCCCCTCGGCTACGCCTACGACGCCCTTGAGCCGCAGATAGACGCTCGAACGATGCAGATTCATTATTCGAAGCACCATCAGGCGTACATCACCAACGCGAACAAGGCCCTTGCTGATCATCCGGAGCTGCACTCCCTGACGGCCGAGGCGATTCTCGCCAATCTGGACGGGACGCCCGAGTCGATCCGGACCACGCTGCGCAACAATGTCGGCGGGCATGTGAATCACTCGTTTTTCTGGCGGATCATCGCCCCGGGCGCGGCGGGAGGCCAACCGGGCAATCTCGCTGCCGCGATCGACAAGACCTTCGGCTCGTCGGCCGAATTCAAGACGCAGTTTGCCGCCGCCGCGATGAAGGTCTTCGGCAGCGGCTGGGCGTGGCTCAGCGTGAAGAACGGCAACCTGGTCTTGCACTCGACTCCCAATCAGGACTCGCCGCTTATCGCAGGCTCGACGCCGATCATCGGCCTGGATGTATGGGAGCATGCCTACTACCTGAAGCACCAGAACGTGCGGGCGGACTATGTTGCGGCGTTCTGGAATGTCCTCAACTGGCAGCAGGCTGAAGCCAACTACGCCGCTGCGATGGCCGGCTGAGCCGCGGTCCGCACCGCCTCTGTCGCCTCCGGGATCCCCGCAAACGACGAAACCCGCGGAAGCCTGCGCGGGCAGGCTCCTGCAGGAGCCTGTTGATTGCCTCCGGGGCTCGCCCGGAGAACGCGCCTACCTTTAATACCCCATGGCGTGCGGATGGGTCCGTGCTAGAATGACGCGCAAAATCGTGGCTTGTCTGGAAAAGCCGCCCATCCGACCCATGAAGGCCAATCCCATTGCACATCGCATTCACAGCCACGCCCCGGCCAAGTGGCAGAGCGGCCCTGTCGGAACCGGTCAAGCATGCGCAAACTGAGTTTCCATTTCCGTGCGCGCTCCGGCAGCGCGCTCTTCATTCTGGTGTCCGGGATTTGCGGCAGCGCGCGCACGGAACCGGCTGCCGATCCGCTCGCCAAGGCCTCGAGCTACATGGCGGTCAGGATCGAGGAGCCGTTCGACCTGACCCGGCAGCGCATGGAGCAGGCGAAGGCCGCGATCATGCGGGCGCAGGACGAGTTTCTGTCGGCGCGCTATGACCTCGCCAACCGGCCGGCGGACGGCGTCACGATGACCCGGGGGAAGCCGGTGCAGGAGGGTGTGCGCGTCCTGCTCAAGCCCGGCCTCACATGGGAAATGCTGGCCGGGCTGACGCCCGAGGAGATTCGGGCGCAGGGCCTTTATCCCGCGGGTTTCATGCCGCTGCCGCATCCGAACCACGCCGAGGGCGGCATGCTGTTTCCCCATTTTGTAATCGAAGAGATCAAGCGGCAGGAGCAGCGCGACCTGACGCGGTTCGACCTCGACTTTGACCTGCCCGATCACTTTTTGCCGGAATTTCCGGCGCCAATCTTTCTGACAACCCGCCCTGATCTCGGCGACGTGTCGCAGGGCCAGGTGGTGACCCTCGACAATTTCTTTGCGCTGTTCAACGGCATCCTGACTCCCAAACAGCTCGACGGCTTGCGCCTCCTGCTGACTCCTTTTCCGCAGCAGCAGTTCAATGCCACGGAGGACCGCCGGTCCGCCCGCCCGAGCCGAGGCGTCGCCTGCTTCGACTGCCATTCGAACGGCCACACCGACGGCGCCACGCATCTCGCCGGCGACACCCGTCCGCAGGCGTTCCGGCACCGGGTCGTTACGCCGAGCCTGCGGGGAGTGAACATCCAGCGGCTGTTCGGTTCGCAGCGCGTGATGAAAAGCGTCGAAGACTTCACGGAATTCGAGCAGCGCGGCGCCTACTTCGACGGCGACACGGTGATTGCTGTTGACGTGATTCCGGAAATTCGAGCCGCTTGAAGAGTCGGTCTGGGCCAATAGAAAGGACCCAGACGATGAAAGGCAAACGATTCAGTACCGAGGAAAAAGTCCGCATCCTTAGGGACGTGGACGCAGGAGAAAGCATCGTGGACGTCTGCCGGGAGAAGAACATCTCGGACGTAACGTACCACCGTTGGAGGAAACAATTCGGCCACATGGAACTTAACGAGGCCAGGCGGCTGAAGGAGCTGGAACGAGAGAATACCGAGCTAAAGAAAATGCTCGCTGACGCGATGCTGGCGAAGCGGGTCCTGGAGTACGCGCTCGAAAAAAAATTGTGAGCCCGGGGCACAAAAAGCAGATCGTGGAAGCGGCCGTTAAGGATGGGGTGTGCTCCGGGCGGGCAGGATGCCGGATACTGAAACTGTCGAGATCGGGGTACTGGTACCGGGCTGGCCGGCGATCAACCCGCCAGGAGCAGCTGGTGAAGCGGATTCATGCCCTGACGGACGAAAACCCGCGGTACGGGTACCGGCGGATCGCTGCCTTGCTCAGGCAGGAAGGTTGGAACGTGGGCAAGCGCCAGGTGCGGCGGCTGCGCCGGCTGGAGGGCTTGAGGGTGCCGCCCACCCGCAGAAAGATCCCCCGCCGCGGCCACTCTACCGGGCTGCCGACCAAGGCGACGCATAGGAACCATGTGTGGACCTGGGACTTCATCGCCGACGCCACGGTGCGCGGCGGCTCCTTGAGGACGCTCAGCGTCCTGGACGAGTGCACCCGGGAATGTCACGTACTGAGGGCTGATCGGGCCCTGAAATCCGGCGACGTCATCAGCCTGGTAAAGGGGGCCATCGTCCAGCACGGGGCTCCCGAGTTCATCCGGTCCGACAACGGATCGGAGTTTATCGCCAAGGCGCTCCAGCGTTGGCTGGCCGAGAACAAGATCAAGACCATCTACATCGAGCCGGGAAGCCCCTGGCAAAACGGCTTTGTCGAATCCTTCCACGGTCGATTCCGGGACGAGTGCCTGAACCGCGAGCAGCTCTGGACCCTGACCGAGGCCCGCGTCGTGATCGAAGACTACAGGAACAGATACAATCGAATCCGCCCGCACAGCAAGCTTGGCTACCAAAGCCCGGCCCGCTACGCGGCGAGTCTACTTCCATCCCTGGCTCCGGTCAGGCCCGCCGAGCCGGGCCTTCCCTCCGCCAGGGATGGACAACCAGCGTCAACCCTATCAACATCAGTTAACCATCCAGACCGACTCTGAAGGTGGCTCGAAAAGAGGGATCCGCTCACCCTGCTCGAGATCTACGACGTGAAGTGATCTTTTCCGCGGCCTGCGCTTCTGAGGAACAGCCACAGAAGCGCCAGGCCCAGCAGAATGTCGCGACCGAGGGAAAGGCCGAGCGATTGGGTGTCCAGCGAGCCAAAGCAGCCGCAGGAGATGTCAAGGTGGCGCGCCATGGCTGAGCCGATGGCGGTTGCAAACACGAGAGTCAGGGCCAGAAGCAGTGCAAGCCCGCCGCGCCGGCCCGGGCCGAGCATCACGGCTGCGCCCGAAACGATCTCCAGCCATGGGAGATAAAACGCCAGCGGCTCGATCACGAGGTAGGGAAGGAGCCGGTAGTGTTCGATATCGGTCGCGAATTGCCCGGGATTCATGACTTTCAACGAGCCCGCATAGGCAAACAAGGCGCCGACCGCGATCCGAACGAAGAAGGCGAGCCGGTTCATGGTTTTTGGGTACCCAACCAGGCGGCCCAGCCCCCCTTTAGCACGTACAAATTGCCGACCTGCAATTCCCGCTGCAGCCGTGCCGCAACATCCTGGCTCCGGTCGCATTGCTGATCGTCACAATAGACTACAATGCGTGCACCGGGCCGCCACGCAGCCACAAAACCCGGCAGCAAGGCTTCCCAATTTTCCTCATTGAGCGAAAGCGCACCGGGCACATGTTTGAGGTTAAAGGCCGCCCCGGT
This sequence comes from uncultured Verrucomicrobiae bacterium, assembly GCA_963747795.1. Classification (GTDB taxonomy): domain Bacteria; phylum Verrucomicrobiota; class Verrucomicrobiia; order Opitutales; family Opitutaceae; genus Palsa-1447. The sequence goes on along the minus strand of CAVVGS010000015.1, from coordinate 352,884 downwards.
GCGCGCATCGACCCATATGACGCCTGGTCCCGGGTTCCCGGCTTTGCCGACCGCAATCTCCTCGACTGCCGCCCGGGTCCAGGCTGGCTTGCGCCCATCGGGTTGAATCCAGGCCGTGACGATTGCCGGAACCAGGGCCACGCAGAGCAACACGGAGGCTTCCCGTGCGCATTTTCTGCAAAATAGGGTTGAGATCACTTGCGTGGAGCCTGTTAGGCCTTGCAACACACCTCGGTCAAATCTTTCCGAACCTCGGCGGCCGCAGGGACGGAGGCGGCGCTCACCAGGTCTCGCGATGGACGTTTTCCGCCCTGAACCGGGCCCGCGGCTCCTTGTGCTCTCCGGGCAGGCCGATCGCCACCGCCGAGACGGGAATGACCGAGTGGGGAAGGGAGAGGATCGCCTTCAGTTTTTCCATGCGGTCTTCGCGCGGATGCACGCCGAGCCAGCAGCCTCCGAGGCCCAGGGCATGGGCGCACAGCAGCAGATTCTCAATTGCGGCGGAGCAGTCCTGGAGAAGATAGCTGAGCTGGCGGTCGTGGGCCGCCTCCAGGTCTCCGCATACGACGAAGCCCACGGAGGACTGCGCCAGCATGCCGCCGAAGGGGAGGGCGGCCGCGAGCCTTTCGAGCGTCTCCTGCTTTCTCACAACAATGAATCGCCAGGGGTCCGAGGCGGCGGCCGAGGGAGCGGCCATGGCGGCCTGCAGGAGCTTGTTGATCGCGTCTTCGCCGACATCTCCCGGAGCGAATCGCCGGATGCTCCGACGGCCGAAGATGAATTGAAGTGCCGGGTCGAGGTTCTCGTTCATCGGTTTTGTGATGGATGAAGGTTAAGACCGGACGCCGCGGGCGCGCAATGGCAGTCTTCCATGGCCGGGCCCCCTGCATCGGGAATTGCTGACGTTACCGGGGAACCTTCCGTTGTCGCTCTGCAGTCGCAGCGCCCACACGAAACGAGCGGCCATGACCGTGGAAGAGCTTGCGGCCCGCCCGGCGCCGGCCCATCCATCGGGGGAACCCGGCCATGCCACTCACGCCCCACACGGTCCAGGAACAGCTCCAGAGGGGTTTGGCCTTTCATCAGGCAGGCCGCTTGAAGGAGGCGCGGGCGCTTTACGAAGCCGCGCATCGCCAGCAACCCGGCCAGCCGGCCGCCCTCCATCTCCTCGGCCTGCTTGCGGTCGCGGAGGGCCGGATTGCCGAGGGCATTGGGCACTATCAAGCCTGCCTGCGCGCCGAGCCGGTGTTAGTCGTGGCCTGGACCAATCTGGGCAACGCACTGCTCGCTGCGGGGCGCGCGGATGAAGCGGTGGCGGCGCACAGGAAGGCGATCAAACTCGAGCCCGGGCTCGCTGAGGCGCATTGCAATCTCGGCAACGCTCTTCACGCGCAGGGGCATCTGGATGAAGCCGCTGCGGCTCTCGCGCAGGCCATCGCGCTGAAGCCTGCGCTGGCCGAGGCGCACAACAATCTTGGCAACACGCTCAAATCGCTCGGACGTTTCGAGGACGCGATTGCCGCCTACCGGCGTGCTCTGGTCATAAGGCCGGACTATTCCGACGCCTGGTACAACCTGGGGAATACCCTGCTCTCGGAGCGCCAACCGGCGGCCGCCGAGAGAGCCTACGCCCGGGCCCTGTCGCTGGCCCCCAATAGTCCGGAGGCGCTGAACAACCGGGGCCAGGCCCTGAGGGAACTCGGCCGTCTGGATGAGGCGCTCGAGGCGTGCACGAAGGCCATCAGCCTCAAGCCTGGTTATGCCGGGGCTCACACAAACCTCGGCAAGATTCTCCAGGCCCTCCGGCGCTGGGATGAGGCGATTACCGCCCACCGCCGGGCAATCTCGCTGCAGCACGATCTTGTGGAGGCCTGGGGCAACTTGGGCAACGCCCTGGTTGCGCTCAATCGGTTGGACGAGGCATCCAAGGCCTACGAGGAGGCGTTGCGGTTGCGTCCCGACTCGGCCGAGACTTCCTACAATGCTTGCCTTGTCCAGCTGTTACAAGGGGATCTGCCCTCGGCCTGGGAGGGCTACGAGCTTCGCTGGCGGCTCAGGAACCTCCGGCCGCGCCCGGTCCAGAACCGTCCGCCCTGGGACGGGAGTGCGCCGCTGGCCGGCCGTTCCATCGTTGTCTATGCGGAGCAGGGCATTGGGGACACTCTGCAGTTCGCCCGGTATATTCCGCTCCTGGCGGAGCGAGGTGCGACCGTCCATGCGGTCGTGCAGAAGACCCTGAAATCGCTCATTGGAACAGTCCGCGGCGCGGTGTCGGTCAATACGGCGGAACAGCCCTGGCCCGAGTGCGATTTTCACTGTCCCCTGCTCAGTCTGCCTAGGGCCTTCGGCACAACCCTGGCGACGGTGCCCGCCGCTGTTCCGTATTTGGCCGCAAGGGGCGACAAGAAGGAGGCGGCCGGCGAATGGCTCGCTTCGGTGGCCTCTCCGCGGGTTGGGGTTGTGTGGTCTGGCAATCCGGCCCATCCAAACGACCGGAATCGCTCCGTGCCTTTCGCAGCTCTACTGCCGGTCCTTGCCTCCGTGCTGCCGCGGTGGGTGAGCCTGCAGAAGGAATTGCGCCCGGGGGAACCGGAGGCCCTCCGCGAGGCTGGCGCCGTCGATCTCTCGGGGCTCTTGGGCGATTTTGAGGACACTGCCGGAGCGCTCGGCCAGATCGACCTTGTCATTGCGGTCGACACATCGGTCGCGCATCTGGCCGGTGCCATGGGGATACCCACCTGGATACTCCTGCCCTACGCCCCCGACTGGCGCTGGCTCCTCGTCCGGGAGGACAGCCCATGGTATCCGACGGCCCGGCTCTTCCGGCAAACCGAGCCGGGCTCATGGGACGGAGCGCTGGCGCGCGTCGCCGGAGAACTCGCGAATTGGATCGCCGCGAAAAAATCCGTTGGCCCTTCCGAACAGTAAACGAGAGGCAACCAAGTGAGACATCAGGGCTTCTCGACCAGAGGAATCACCTGGTTTCTGAAGCGGCGATAGATCTTGAAGTCCGTGAAGTCGACTGTGAACACCCTGGCCTTCGGATACTTTTCGGAAAGCCACACGACGGAGGCATCAGCAAAATCCGATTCATACTTGCGCATGAAGCCTGCGACGGCGTGGAGATCCGAGACCGCCTCGACCCGAAGCTCCCCCGACTCGAGGAGCTGGCAAAGGCTCTCCACACCCGAACCGTATTTTCTGAGCCGGTGCGCCGCCTCGGCTATGACCGATTCGCAGGTGGCGACCGGAAGGGGCAGGCGGGAAAAAATCTTGGAGCACCAGGCGTGATGCTGATCTGCGTGGCAGAGCCAGGCGACGAGCGGGCCCGTATCCAGGACAATCTCAATCGAAGCCTTCAATCTCGGAAAGGTTAGCTGGGGTGTTCTTGACTGCGCCCTGCAATGATCCGAAGCGTTCGCCCCAGGTCCGGGGTTTCTCCATCCGGATCTCGTTCTCCAAGGCGGTCCGCAGGAGAAGGGAAAGGCTCATCCGACGGCGTTTTGCCACCGCAGCCGCCCGCGCCTTGGTTTCAGCGGAAACCTTTGTGGCGACAGTAGTCATGCAGCGTGGTAAACCTAGATAGGTATACCTTGTCAAGGTTCTCGTTGAGTTTCCGGGATGAGGGTTGCCCAACGGGCAAGATCGAATATTCCCTCACGATTCCAGCGACTTAAGAAATTGGTGCCCAGGACAGGACTCGAACCTGCACGCCTTACGGCACACGCCCCTCAAGTACTTGCGAAAGTGGAGCCTATGTGGACTCGTTTGTACTTACGAGTGAAAATGACGATAGGGGTCCGTACTCAGATAGACTCAAGAACCGCCAAATCGCCTCATTTTTGACCCGATGGGATAGGTGCCCCGGGATAGGTGGAAATCATCGCCCGGCCGTGAATTCGCGTTGTCGGATGTAAACTGGCGTTCTGCGGCAGGGTTTAGGTTGGCAACACCACCATGCGTCGCATCGAGCCGTCTCTAATCCTCGATCTCGTAGTGGACCCCAGCGATCCGGGGCACAGTGCCGCCGAGAGAAACTCGGTGCAGTGAATGTCCGGGAGAGTCGAACCAGCCGACTCGACCCTCTGGGTCAATAAACGCGACTCCAAAGTCGATCTTCGCCTTTGCTGCTCTCTCAATTTCGCGTTCTACATCGCAGGCGAGTGCTAGCCAGCTTTTCTTGAGCTCCGCAGGAGCAGGTTCGTAGCCCATTTCGCGGAGTTGCGCGGCGTCAATACGTGAATTCCGCCGCATCTGGTCCAGCAACAACGGTGGAGTGAATCCCGGATCTTTGGCGCAGGCGGCCCAAATGACGGCATGGAGGGGAAACCTTCCAGCATTGGCGACCAAGTCGACCAAGTCTCTGGTTTCCGAGCGGCTACCCATGGCCAACGCCTTGTTGGTCAGGGCATCGAAACGATGGAGTTTCCATCCCAGCATCTCGTCTGCCTCGATCGGGAAAAATCGCCACGCAGAGTCCTGGCACCACTCCAATTTTACTCCGTCGTTTCCGCGGGACACCCAGGCCCGACGAAAAGTGGGCGTCCAAATGTCTTGCTGGATCGAATAGCCGGCATGCCGGAGGGTTTCCATGTCAGCGTCGCTCGATTGCATGACCACCCGTTCGACGTCATGGAAGACATCGATGTCGACGCTCCAGCGCACGGATTCGCGGGCGTTGAGTGCGATCCCGCCGGCTATATAACTATCCGGAGAGCGATTTCTGGCGAGAATCCGCAGTATTTCGACTTGGAAGGGAGTTAGAGGCACCGCTCAATCTCTCCAGCTACGCGCCAAGTCCTGGCACCGCCATTCTGTCGGAGCCTGCGGACAATAAGTTCAACGTCTTCGCGCGTCAGGATTGGCGCATCCGGCTGCCGCGTCCAAAAGCATTGCGGGTGCTCGCGCAAGGCTCGCTGCGCGAGCCTAAATGCCTCCTTAGGAAGGCCTTTTTCGAGTGCGGGGCCCGAGGAATCCATCGGATCGACAATGTTCATTATTTCGATGAAAACAAGACGGGAAGTCGCCGGCCCCGATTGCCGAGCCTTGGGATTGTCGAGGTGCCAATCAGCCAGTGGGAACTGGAAGATCGGCCTTGGGTCGATTCCTCGGCCATGCGCCGGTTGGCGATTTAACTTCGCCGTTGATCAGGGCTCGCCCAAGGGACCGGTTGCAGGCCCGGGCGCAGCTGGGCGAAGTCTGCGTGTTGTTTTCTTGCCCCGGAGTGCGCCGCTATCCGCGGGGGCATCGGTAGCCAGTTGAGGTCATAAGCCACTGCACCAGCCTGGGGAACAGGGATATTTGCACGTAAATGAGTTTCATCGCGAAAGGGACCACAACCAGCCGGGCATTGCAGCGCACTCCGTTCACAACCGCCGTGCCTACCTCTTCAGGCTTTAATGCCCGGATCATCTTCCCGATTTTTGGCACCCGTTCGCGGCTGCCGGGATTATGCCGCCAATAATCCGACTCGACGGGGCCGCTTTCGTATAAGGTGACGCGAATGCCGCTTCCATGGAGATCGGCCCGCAGCGCCTCGGTGAGGCCGCGCACGGCCCATCTCGCCGCCGTATACGCAGTCGCCCCCGGCCAGACCACGCGCGAGGCAGTCGAGCTGATGTTTACAATGTGGCCGGTCCCCCGGCGGCGCATGGCAGGAAGGAACGCCTGCGTAAGCCAGGCGGCGGCGAAATACGGCAGGGCCATCATATCCCTGATTTCCTCGGTCGTTGTGTCTTCAAGGAATTTCCACTGACCGCTTCCTGCATTATTGATCAGGATGTCCGGAACGCCGACATCCTCCATGATGCGTTTGACGACGGTCGAAATCTGGCCGGGATCGGATAAGTCGACAGGATAGACGCGAGCATTGCACCCTTTTGCGGCAATCTCGTCCGCAACCCTTTTCAAGGCCCCTTCATTTCGGGCAAGCAGCAGCACTTCTGCGGCCCCCGCCGACGCCATGGCCTTGGCGATGGCGGCTCCGATGCCACCCGATGCACCTGTCACGAGGACGGTCTTGTGATTGATTTCCATGAATTGATTCCAGGCTACCGGGCCTCATAATAGCTGTTTTTCCGACGGACTTGACCACCCGGGCGTGGAGCGCGGCTTAGGGGGGGCGAAACACCGCGGGCATGAGGTTTCGGCACGGGTGGGGCCGCCCATGCCGGAACCGATCACGATGGCATCGTGCGGGCCGGCGGGGTGGGGAGATCCGGTTCCGTTCATGGTCCGATCGGGTTCACATGTGGACAGTGACAACATCGAGATAATTTTGATGTTGTCCCTGTCAACATCATTCCGTCAGTCTGCCGGTGCGACATGCCTCGAAGGAAGCCCTACCATCACGGCCATCTGCGCAAGGCCCTCCTGGGCGCTGCCATCGAGCTCATCGCCACGGTGGGTTCCGACGGGTTCACGCTGCGCGAGATCACGCGGCGTGCGGGGGTGTCGCATAACGCGCCGTACCGACATTTCCGGAGCAAGGAAGACCTGATCGCCGCCGTCGCGGCGCAGGGTTTTCGCGAGCTGGACCATGCGCTGTGCGCCGCCGTCCAGGGGATTCCCGGCCCCATGGATCGGCTGAAGGCGAGCGGGCTCGCGTATGTCGCCTTCGCATTGCGGCGGCCCGCGCACTTCGCCGTGATGTTCGACGCGCCGGCCGGTCCGCGGAGCAACCGCGAGCGGAACGAGGCCGCGGAGGCGGCCTTCGGGAACCTAATGAAAGCCGTGACGGACTGCCTGCCAGAAGGTCGGCGGGGCTCAGACGAACCGCTAAACCGGGCGCTCTTCGCCTGGTCGCTGGTTCATGGTATCGCCAAACTGGCGATAGCCGGTCGATTGCCGCACCGGGGAAAGGCCGAGGTCCTTAAGTTCACCGATTCAGCGATCAGCGAGCATCTGCGAAAGGCATTTGACGATTGAAGCAAGGGCGCCAGAGGGTGGTTTATTCCGCAAGTTACCCTGCTTCGAATTGGTGCCCAGGACAGGACTCGAACCTGCACGCCTTACGGCACACGCCCCTCAAACGTGTGTGTCTACCAATTCCACCACCTGGGCAAGTAACCAAGGGAGGGGATCAGTTAGGGCAGGCGCCACAGGTTGTCCAGCCCTGAAATGCGGGCCTGGTCTAGACTAGAACTCGATTCCGGGCTGCGCCCTGACTCCCGCGGCGAAAGGATGCTTGATTTCGCGCATCTCGGTCGCGAGGTCGGCGGCGTCGATCAGGCACTTGGGCGCGCCGCGTCCCGTGATGACGACGTGCTTGCCGGGAGCCCGCGATCGGATGGCGTCGATGATTTCGCCGACCGGCAGATAGTCGTGCGCGAGGGCGATATTGAGTTCGTCCAGGAGGAGGAACTTCACCTCCGGATTGCGCAGGTAATCGCAGGCTATCGCCCAGCCCTCGCGGCAGCGGGCGATGTCGGCGGCGCGGTTCTGGGTGTCCCAGGTGAAGCCATCCCCCACCTTGTGCCAGGAGAGGAGCGGCGAATGCAGGGCGCGCTCGGTCGCCGTGTCCCCCGACTTGATGAACTGTATAACCGCGCAACGGCGCCGGTGGCCGAGCATGCGGGCGAGCATGCCGAAGGCCGCCGTGCTCTTGCCCTTCCCGTCGCCGGTATGGACGATCAAGAGGTCGCGCTTCTCCTTCGCAGCCTCCATTTTTGCCCGCATCTTGGCCTGGAGCCTCTTCATCTGGGCGCGGTGCGCGGCCTCGGTTGGCTTCTTGGGCGGTGATTTCATGGGAGTTCGAGGTTCAGGCTGGGCGCAGTACTTGCGCGAACGCCGAAGACGTCGAGCAGGAGATCCGGAGTGAGTATCTCCCCCGGCGATCCGATGGCGCGCAGGCGGGTCTCGCAAAGAACCGCAAGGATGTCGAGCGAGGAGGCCAGGGAAAGATCATGGAGGGAAAGGAACACCGTCGAGCCGCTTTGGGCGAGCTCGCGGGCTAGGACGAGCACCTCCAGGCGATGCCGCGGATCAAGCGGGGCGAGCGGCTCGTCCCAGAGCTGAAGCGGGGCCTCCGTGACGATCGCCCGGGCGAGGAGCACGCGGGCGCGCTCTCCCCCGGAAAGGCGGTTCACGGGCCTGCCGGCGAGGGCGGCCAGCCCGAAGCGGGCGAGCGTTTCATCGACCCCGCTCTCATCGTCGCCGTGCGCGTAACGCCCCTGGGCGACGACCGAGCGCACCGAGAAGCCGAATTCAAAATGCGCCTCCTGGGGCACCCATGCCGTGCATCGGGCGCGTTCCAGAGGGGAGATCCCTGCCAGGAGCCGCCCATTCCACGCGACGCTCCCCTCTGCCGGGAGGATCCCGGCAGCGACCCGCAAAAGGGTGGATTTGCCGGCCCCATTCGGCCCGACAAGGCCAATCAGTTTTCCGCGCGGAAGCCCCAGGGTGACGTTGTCCAGCCGGCCCGGGACGGTGGCGTCCTTGAGATCGAGGAAATTCATGGGAGGCGGCGCAAGAGCCAGAGGAAGAAGGGCGCCCCGATCAGGGAGGTGATGATTCCCAGCCGCAATCCGCCGGCCATCCGTCCGGCTATATCGCAGGCGAGGACGAAAACGGCCCCTCCGACGAGGGACAGGGGAACCAGCCGGCGGTGCTCCGGACCCACGAGGAGCCGGAGAATATGCGGCACGACCAGGCCGACGAATCCGACGGCGCCCGCTACCGCGGTCGCAACAGCGGTCAGGACGGTTGCAAGGGCAAGCATCTGGCGCCTGACCCGGCGCACGTCTACTCCGAGGCTTTGCGCCTCGCTAACCCCGAGGCTCATGAGGTCCATCGAGCGCCCGAGGGGCCAAAGCAGCGCGGCAGCCGCGACGATCGGCAGCGCGATTGCCACATGCTCCCAGGTCCGGTCCTCCAGGCCTCCGAGCAGCCAGAAGAGGATCTGCGCATTGCGCTCGTAGAGGCCGATGTACTGGGAAAGGACGTAGCTCGTGACGGCGCCGAGAAGGGCGTTCAAGGCGACTCCGGCCAGAAGGAGCCGCTCTGTGCTGGCCCCGTGCCGGGCCAGGATGAGGACGCCGCCCGTTGCCGCGACCGCGCCCGCGATCGCCGACAAAGGCAGGAACCAGAGCGACACTGACGCCCAGCCCGCCGCGATCGCTATCACCGCACCGGCGGCGCCGCCGCTGCTCACCCCGAGAAGCCCAGGGTTGGCCAGGCTGTTCCGGAAATACGCCTGCATCACGAGTCCTGCCGAGGAGAGGGCAGCGCCCACCAGAATGGCCGAGAGGATCCGCGGCATGCGCATCTGCCAGACGATCGTCGCCGCGACCGAATCCCCGTGCCTCAATCCTGCCCATACCCGGGCCGCGGAAAGCGGCATGTCGCCGGTCGCCAGGGCGACCAGGACAAGGCCTGCCAGAATCACGAGCAACGCCGGGAGGACAAACCGGATCAATCGGGCGGGGAGAATCATCCCTGAATGGAAGGCGCGCATCGGATCAGCGGAATGCCTCCGGATGGAGCTGCCTCGCCAGAATCTCGTAGCCTTCGACGCGGAGGTGCGACACGCAACCCAGCTGGGCGGGGGGCAGGAGGACGGCGCGGCCTGCCTTGATCGCAGGCATGAACTCGTAGGGCGGAAGCGTGCGAAAAGGCGCCAAGGCCGATCCCAAGTCGGCGCCGGCGACGACGACGCAGTCGACGGGCCAGGTGAGCATCGCCTCGGAGGGCTGCACCCCGTGCCCGATGATGTGGCCGAGCGTGCAGGCGAGATTGTCCGCTCCCGCGTGGTCGCAAAGGTCCTGGAAGGTCGATTGGGAGCCCGGGATCATGCCGAAGGTCGACGGAGCGATGACCCGAACCTTGCTTGCGTGCAGGAGGCGGGCCTCCAACGCGGCGACCCGCCCTTCGCACCCGGCGATGATCCGTTCGGCGCGCTTCTCGGACCCCAGCTCGCGGCCCAGCGTCCGCAGGTTGGCGTACGAGTCGGCGAGCGTGAAATACCGGTCGAATATGACGACTCGCGTTCCCGACCGCCTGAGCTGGGCGACCATTTCCGTGCGGGTGTAATCCGTGCAGAGGACGAGCGTCGGGTTGAACCTCAGGACCGATTCGGCGTCGCCATTGGACGAGAGCGAGGGATAGCGCCGAGCCTCCTCCGCGGCGACGCAGTAGTCGGGATTGCGGGCCAGGTGGCTCAGGGCCGCTATCTGGCCGGGCTCGGCCAGGGCGAGCAGCAATTCGTCCGTGCCGACAGTCTGCGAAACGACCCTGATGGCCGCGGGCGCCGCCGCCAGGCCCTGAGCCAGCAGAAGAACCAGGCATACAAAGAGAGCGCCCGTCGCTGGCGCGACGGGGCAGGGAAGCCGTCCCGGCGGGCGGGACAGGTGTATCATTTTCACAATATTCTGCTCTCGATTGACTTGCGGCACGGCCTGAGCGCTGGACGGGGAGCCGTCCCGATCCTTCGATCGGTCGGTCGCCCGTGTGCTTCGGCGGTTCCGGACTGGCGGCAAGAGCAGACCCACTCGGGAGGCGAAAAGGCGCCGCTCTCACGCTTCATTTTTGCGATGAAGTTTTCGCGGACGGCGCGCGCAAATCGCATCGGACGCGTGAGCACCCGGGTTCGGATCTTCGGACTTCGCAGTTCCCGCCTGGCGGCCGCCTTTTGGATCGGCGGAAACCGTCAGGCTTCCTGGCCTCCGCCTTCACCGGTTTAAAACCGATTGGCTCTTGGCGCGCGACTGGCGCGCAGTGGAGGTTCGTGATGCGTAACCGCAGCGCAACTGTGGCCGATTCTCACGGCCTTCCCCGCTGCCCCGGATGTTGGAAAAGAACGGCGTACCCAAAAGGACAGTTGAAGCCTGTCCGCCCCGGCGGGCAATGCCATTTTGCATCCCCCGCATGTTGGGCGGCGGGAGCCGGAAACGAACCCTTTGCCGGTTTACAGACGTCTTTCCCCTAACCCGAAGATTTCATGAAAACGGCCAAAGATCGCCAAACCGCCGCGGGAAAAGGGCCGAAGACGACCGAGGTGTGCTTGTAAGCACATCGCAGGGAGTTTAAGGCCCTTTTTCGAGAGCGGTTTGGATGAGATTTGGACGAATTTCGTGAAATCTTCGGGCTGAGCACTTCCCCATGAAAAACCTTGCCCTTGTTTTCTGTGTCGCGGTCTCCATTGCCGGGTCAGGAGCCGCTCTCGATGGCGCGGACGCTTCGGGCGCCGTCACGCTCGGCTGGCTTGCCCGTTCCGCGCCGACTGCGGATGACGGCGTGAGCTGGGGCGTTCCCTGGCCGAAGGGCCAGCTGCAAAAGGGCGACCACCTGGTGCTGCAGACGCAGAAAGGAGCCTCGGTTCCGCTGCAGACATGGCCGCTCGCGTTTTGGCCCGATGGCTCGATTAAGTGGTCCGGCCAGGCGATCGCCGTCGCCGAAGGGCTGGATGGACCCTTGCACCTGGCGATCGGACCCTCCGCTCCGGTGAGCGCCCCGCTGACCGTTTCGGCGGGCCCGAACTCCATCGAGATCGACACGGGCGCCGTCCGGGCGATCGTGCCGCGGCAGGGGGCAAATCTCATCGAGGCGCTGTTTGTCGGCGGGCGAAAGGTCGCGCAGGACGGAAAACTGATCGCGCTCCTCGAGGACAAGTCGCGTTATGCGACCGAGCGCATCCTGAAGGAGGAGGACTTTGCCAGCCAGATTGAGTCGGTCGCCGTGGAGCAGGACGGACCGGTCCGGGCGGTCGTGAAGATCACCGGCAACCACAAGTCGGTGACCTCGGGACGCCTTTGGCTGCCGTTCACGGTGCGGCTGTATTTCTTCCGGGGTTCCCCCGCGATACGCATCGTGCACTCCTTCATTTACGACGGCGATCCGGATAAGGACTTCGTGAAGGGGCTGGGGATCTCCCTGGCTGTTCCGTTCAAGGAGGAATTGCAGAACCGGCATTTCCGCTTCGTGGGCGATGGCGGCGGAATCTGGCGTCAGCCAGTGCGGATGCTGCCCGGTTACCGCTCGCAGGCCGGCTCGGAGGTGGGAGACCTTTATCAGCCGGAACTCGAGGGCCAACGGATCCCGAACCTGAGCGCGATGAACGAACGCTCCCGGTCGGCCCTGCTCACGGTTCCCGTCTGGGGAGACGCGAAACTGACACAGGTCGGGCCGAACAGCTTCTCGATCTACAAGCGCACGACGGCAGACGGATCCTGGCTCCATGTTACCGACGGGCACCGCGCCCAGGGTCTTGCGGTGCTGGCGGACGTCTCGGGAGGGATCGCGGTCAGCCTGCGGCATTTCTGGGAGAAGCATCCGACCTCGATCGAGATGACAAACGCAGCGACGCAAACCGGGGAAATCAAGGTCTGGTTCTGGTCGCCCGAAGGCGGGGCAATGGACTTGCGCCGCTACGACACCGTGCCGCACGGCCTGGCCACCAACTACGAGGACTGGAAGCCGGGCTGGGGCACGCCGGTTGGCGTTGCGAACACCTCCGACGTTACGCTTTGGGCGCTCGGGGCCATGCCCTCGGATGAGAAGCTGCTCGCCATGTCCCAGGAGGGGCGCGAGCCGCCGATGCTCGTCTGCCAGCCGGAGTACTATCACTCCCTGCAGGTTTTCGGCCACTGGAGCCTGCCGGACAGGTCGACTCCGGCGCTCGACTGGCTCGAGAACCAGATCGGCGGGCTGGTGAACTTCTACAGCGACCAGGTCGACGAGCGCTCCTGGTACGGATTCTGGGATTTCGGGGACATCATGCACAACTACGACTTCGGGCGCCACGAGTGGCGCTATGACGTCGGAGGATGGGCGTGGGCCAATACCGAGCTGATGCCGGACATGCTCCTGTGGTACAGTTTTCTGCGGACCGGGCGGCCGGATCTCTTCCGCATGGCCGAGGCGATGACCCGCCAGACGAGCGAGGTGGAGGTCTACCACATCGGGCCGTTCGCCCCGCTGGGTTCCCGGCACAATGTCAACCACTGGGGCGACGGCGCAAAGCAGCCGCGGATCAGCCACTCCGGCCTGAAGCAGTTCTACTATTTCCTGAGCACCGACGAGCGGGTCGGGGACCTGATGCATGAGCAGCTGACGGCCGATCTCACCTACGAGATGCTCAAGAAATACAACGGCTCCCACTATGTTCCGACCGCGGACGGGGGCGCCAAGCTCGACACCGGAGGCGGCGGACGCTTTGGGCCCCGCACGCCGCCGCCGCCCGCGCCACGGCCCGAAAACCTGCCGGCGCGCCCGACGGAACGCACCGAGGCGGCCCGCGCCGGCCTTGAGTGGATGTGCTATTCCATGAACTGGATGATGGAATGGCAGCGGACCGGCGACATTCGCTGGCGCGACCGGGTGAGCGGGGACATGAAGGCGATGTCGGCGGGACTCAAGCCGGATGACCGCCTGCCGGGCTCGTACTTCGACATGATCTTCGGCGGACCGGAAAACCTCTACGAAATGGAACCGATGTTCGACGTGCCAGAATTCTGGCGGGCCTGGACCAACACGAGCGAGTATGTCGGGCGGCAGGCGAACGGCAACCAGATGACCGGGCCGCGGATGCTCGCGTATGCCGCCTACAAAAAGCAGAGCGCGGAACTGGGGCGCATGGCCTGGGAGAAACTCATCGGTCCGGCTTTGCCGCTGCCCTCGGTGCCGAAAAAAGTGTCGGGCCAGGGACTGCTTAAGCCTGTGACAGACCCCGCCTTCCTCGGAGCCCCCGTCGAATGGCAGCTGCACGGGGTGGCAAGTGTCCAATGGGCCCTGAACGCGATCGAAACGCTGGAGTTCGCAAAGACCTGGCTGCCGGCCTGGGAATCGGCCCACGGCGTTCCGGCCCGCTTCGGGGCGACGGCGCCCGCTGCCGGGGAACCGGGGCATTGACGCAGCGCCTTGGCCGTGTGAAAAGACTCCTGCCCGGCAACGGGCGATGACTGCGGCCGGGTGACCAACTCATCCGGTCCAAGCGATGAAAATATGACACGGACCAGGAAGACCTGCAGGTGCCGGCAGTGGCTGGCGGCCCTGTTCATGGCGGCGGGCTGCCTGCCCGCGGCGGCACCGGGTCAAACAGGAGAGGAGACCAATGGCATGAATCTGACGAGCACCGCGTTCGGGAATGGCCGGCCGATCCCGGCGAAGCACACCGGCGAGGGCGCCGACGTGTCGCCGCCCCTTTCCTGGGACGGGGCTCCGGCCGGAACGAAGTCATTTGCCCTCATCTGCGACGACCCCGACGCGCCGATGGGCACCTGGGTCCACTGGGTGATCTATGACCTGCCCGCCGACACCCGCGGATTCCCGGACAGCGTTCCCGCGGAGCCGACGCTGGCGAACGGCGCCCGCCAGGGCTTGAACGACTCCCACCATGTCGGCTACAGCGGACCGATGCCGCCGCCGGGAAGGCCGCACCATTATTTCTTCAAGCTCTATGCGTTGGATACGGAGCTGACCCTGCCGCCCCGGGCAACCAAGGCGGCGCTGCTGCGGGCGATGGAAGGCCACATTCTGGCCGAGGCCCGGCTGATGGGCACCTATCAGCGGGGGCGTTGAACGCACGCGCCTCAGTTGCTTGCTCCCGCCCGGGCGATTTCGACCGCAAATACATGCATGGGGCCCTGCATCCTTGAGCGGAAAACGAGCCACTTGTCGTCGGGCGTGAACATCAGGTTCGGCTCGACCCCGGTCACCTTGCTGTAGTCGTGCGTGGCCATGTTGACCAGTTTCTCGACGATGAATCCGCCGGTCTTAACTTTCTCGCCGCCGACCGTGATCGTGGTGAATTTGGCGGGGTCGGGCTTGAATAGGTAGATCCATTTGTTGTTCACCGGCGGAACGAGAGGCCGGGCATCTGGCAACGGCGTCCTGTTGGCGACGCCGTCGGGCCCGCCGCCGTCGCCGGAGAACAGCTTGTTGTCCCACGACACGTTGTAGTGCACGGACCATTGCTCGCGGGCCAGGGCGTAGCGAATTCGCTCCCCGGTGTACACATTGACGCCCGCCAGCCAGAACTCGGCGGAGCGCGGAGTCTGCAGGTCGTACCAGATCATCTGGCCGTCTCGGCTGAAGAATTCATGGCCGGCGATTTCGTACTGCATCGTTCGCCGATGCATCAGCCGCACGCCCGTGCCGTCGGTGTGCATGGTCCAGATGCGCTCCACCTGATGCCATTCGCCCTCGTGGGCGAACATGAACAAGGCGGGATCCGTCGGGGACGACTGCATGTGGTTCAGGTTGTCATGGCTGGGGAAAAAGGTCCTGACTGCTCCCGTCTGAACGTTGACCGAGAAAAACTGCAGCATGCGCGTGCCGCGGCCCCTGCGGCCGGGAGGCCCCGTGAAACTGCCGGCATTCGGAGCCGCTTCCGGGGCGGGCGCTGCGGCCTGGGTCTTATCCGCCGTTGCGGCGGGATTCCGGTAGACAGTCGTTCCGATCATCATCGTCTCGTCGCTTGAAATGCCGCCGAATTCGCCGACGAAGGGCAGGGTCACTATTTCGCGGGTGGCCTTGGTGTCGACGTCGGTCGCGTAGATGACGGTGTGGCCGCCCAGGTTCTTCTGGTAGTAGACCGTGCGGGTCTTCCGGCCAACCTCTATGCCGTTGCTGTTGTTCATGCCGTAGCGGACGCCGGGGGCGACCAGTACGATTTCCCGAGTCTTCAGGTCCACCGTGGACAGGCCGCCCGGGGTGACGATGATCATCTTGTCGCCCTGGGGCGTGAAGGCGTTCTGGTGGAAGTACAGGCTCGCGCTGCCGGGCTCGCTAGAGAGCCGGATGATGCGATGCCCCGTGTCGGGATCGATCCACTCCGCCGGCGATTCCGCGGACGGAGCATCTGTCGCAAGGATGCGCGAAGCGGCCAGGGCGAAGAATCCAGAAGCAATCAGGAGTCGGGGTGAAGGATGGGTGATCTTCATGACATAGGAATGTCGGATGCCAGAGCAAAAGGTTGTCCGGGCGCAGAGTCGATTCCTGGGTGGCGCCGATGCCAAAGACGTCCCGGGTCAAGGGAGACACTGTTCAAACGGAAGCTTTTGTGCATGTTATGCGGACTCCGATGAGACTCCTTGGCAAGATCGTTCGCCTTCAAATCCAGCCGGCCAGCCTGAAGCAGGGCGAGGGCGATCTGCGCACCTACAACCCCGAGTCCTTGATTGCCGTACAGGAACTGACATTGAACCGCACGGGCGCCTGCGCCCGTGCGTCCGACGGCAGCGTGACGATCGATGTTCACAACTCGAAGCATCCACAGACGAAGAACGGGGGCCATAACGCGCTTTCATTCGTCTTTACCAGCCACTACGCGGCGATGCAGACGCGTTTCGGAGGCCATCTGCCTATCGGCAGCGCTGGCGAAAGCATCCTCATTGAGACTGAAGAGGTGATTTCATTGGACCAGGTGGCGCGGGGCGTTGTGATCGAAACAAAGGATGGGCGCGTTGTCCTGGGAAATGTGATCGTCGCCAGGCCATGCAGTCCGTTTAGCAGATTCGCCATCGGAAAGGCAGCCGCGGCAGCGGCTGAGGTTAAAGCGGCCTTGCAGTTCCTCGATCAGGGGATGAGGGGCTATTACTGCGAACTGGCCGGGGAATCTCCCGCTACGGTCGCGCTCGGCGACCCGGTGTTTGCCCTTTAGCTCCTTGCCGCAAGGTGCAACGGGTCGGATTCGTAAGAAGATAAACATAAATTGGTTATCACATTGATGGCGAGTGCCGGGGCGGTCATCACCCCATAGCATTCGGATTGGCTTGGGTTACACTCAGAGCGGGGATCGCCCAGCTCAAAAAGCCGCGCATCCGATCTATGGAAATCAATTTCTTTTCAGCACTAAACGGCCATTATTGCCCACTCGCTTCATCGAGTGACAGCCGTTGTTGTCTGATAGGGAACCGGGCGCGGATGAGAGGCTGGGTTTCGGCAGGGCGGGCTCCGCTTGGGTGGCGCGGGAAATCGTTCCGCATGCGGATCGCGGCCGCCCTCTTGCTGTCCATAACGACACTCCATGCGACACCAGCCGGCGGACTGGTGGTTGCAGGCCTGGGAAGCATCTCCCAGTCCGGATCGACGACCACGGTCACTCAATCGAGTCAGAACCTGTCGCTCGCTTGGGGAAGCTTCAATATTGCACCGCAACAGACGGTGAATTTCCTGCAGCCTTCGGCCTCCGCAATTGCGGTCAATCGCATCTTTGACACGAATGGCACGCTGATCCTGGGGCAGCTCAACGCCAACGGCCAGGTCTTCTTGATCAACCCGAACGGCATCTTGTTCGGGCAAGGCGCCCAGGTAAGCGTTGGGGGCCTGGTTGCATCCACTTTGGATCTCAGTGATGCCAGCCTGAATGGCAGTCTGAGATCCTTCGGCGACGGTGGTTCGGGCAGCATCGTCAACGAGGGAACGATCAATGCGGCCAATGGCGGCTATGTGGCTTTGCTCGGCAATCATGTCAGCAACGAAGGGATGATCACTGCCCAGCTCGGCACCGTGGCGCTTGGGGCGGGCAGTGATGTCACCCTGACCTTCAGCGGAAGCAGCTTGGTTCACATGCAGGTGAATCAAAGCGTGCTGAACAGCCTTGCTGAAAACGGCGGACTGATCCGGGCGGACGGAGGGATGGCCGTCATGACCGCCGGCGCCGAGGATGCGTTGCTCGCAAGCGTGGTGAACAACACCGGGGTTATCGAGGCGCGCACGATCGAAAACCATGAGGGAACGGTCATCCTGCTTGGCGGAATGACGGCGGGAGTCGTCAACGTGGGCGGGACGCTCGATGCCTCGGCTCAGAATGGCGGCAACGGCGGCTCGGTCGAAACCTCGGCTGCCCATGTGATTGTAGCGAACGGCACCAGCGTGACGACCGCCGCATCCGCGGGACTATACGGCGCGTGGCTGATCGACCCTCAAGATTTCAACGTGGCCGCAAGCGGCGGCGACATCACCGGCGCGGTGCTTTCAGCCAATCTCGGAACGACTCCCATAACCCTCCAAAGCAGCAGCGGCGGCGCAGCAGGGCCCGGTAATGTTAATGTAAATGCTCCGGTGACGTGGAGCGCCAACACAACGCTCACGCTCTTCGAGGCTCATTGCCTTGTCGATGGGGGCTTCCCGAGGTTCGACCTGATTTTTCTTGGCATGGGACCCGATGGGCACACGGCCTCACTGTTCCCCGAAAGCCCGGCTTTGCTGGAGACTCATCGTTGGGTGGTGGCCAATTGGATTGAAAGGTTCAAGACGCACCGGATCACCCTGACGTTCCCGGTCCTGAACAACGCCCGGGGAGTGGTTCTTTTGGTGGCCGGTGCCTCAAAGGCGCCGGTTGTGGCGGAAGTATTCGAACCAACGCCCGCCGGCCCGGCATATCCGGTCCAAAGGGTGGTACCCCGCAGCGGCACCAAGCGTTGGATGTTGGACGAGGCCGCGGCTTCCCGGCTCCCCAAAGGGAAGGCATGAACCCGCCCCGACACCGCAGATGACCCGCCCCCGCGCCACGATAAAAATGCAAAACTGCGAGATTGGAATGGTTGGGCTGGGCGTCATGGGACGCAACCTGCTGCTCAACATGGCGGACCACGGACATTCCGTGGCCGGCTACGACAAGGACGCCGGCAAGACCGATCAATTGCGCGAGGAGGCGGAAACCCGTGCGGTTTGCGGCGCATCGAATCTCAGGGAGTTTGCCGGGCTGCTCCGTGTTCCGCGCGCGGTGATAATGCTCGTGCCGGCCGGTCCTCCGGTGGATTCGGTCATCCGCGACCTGCTGCCGTTCCTGGAGCGCGGCGACCTGGTCATAGACGGGGGTAACTCGCATTTCAGCGACATGGACTTGCGAACGAAGGCGCTGGCGGAGCGCGGGATTCAGTTTCTGGGCGTCGGCATCTCCGGCGGCGAGCACGGGGCGCGTCACGGCCCGAGCATCATGCCCGGGGCCCCCGCGGCGCCTACGAGCGGGTGAGGCCGGTGTTCGAGTCGATCGCGGCAAAGGTGAATGGCGATCCCTGCGTCGCCTATCTCGGGCCCGGTTCAGCAGGCCATTACGTCAAGATGGTGCACAATGGGATCGAGTATGGCGTCATGCAGTTGATTGCCGAAACGTATGACCTGATGAAGCGGGGGCTCGGTGCGACGGACGATAAGCTGAGCGCCGTCTATGGCCTTTGGGATCGCGGGGAACTCAGCTCTTACCTGGTGGAAATCACCGCCAGCATTTTCGGCCAAGTGGACGGGAAGACAGGCAAGCGCCTCGTCGATGTGATCCTCGATGAAGCCGCACAAACAGGAACGGGCATGTGGACCTCGCAGGACGCAATGGACATGCAGGTCCCGCTACCGACGATCGACGTCGCAGTGGCCATGCGAAACCTGTCCGGCATGGAGAAGGAACGCGGGGAGGCCAGCCGGGCGATGCCGCCCCTCATCCGCCATTTCGGGGGCTGCGGCGATACATTCATAGGGCAACTGCGGGACGCCCTCCACGCCGGAATGATCATCACCTACGCCCAGGCCATGGCGCTGCTTGCGGTGGCTTCCGCCAAGCGTGAGTATCATCTGGATCTCGAGGCGATCGCCCGCATCTGGCGGGGCGGTTGCATCATCCGCGCCGCGGTGCTGGAGGATATACGCGGCGCGTTTCGCGCAAACAGCAGCCTGCCGAATTTGCTCCTCGATCCGGGCCTTTCCCGGAAGGTCATGACGCTGGAGGAGAGCCTGCGCAAGGCTGTCGGCGCGGCGGGCGAATTGGGAATCCCCGCGCCCGGCCTGATGGTGTCGCTCGCCTATCTCGACGGATACCGCAGCGCGTGGTCACCGGCAAATCTGATCCAGGCGCAGCGCGATTATTTCGGCTCGCACACCTACGAGCGGAGCGACGCCAAGGGCGTGTTTCACACCCAATGGGAGAAGGAGTGAATCCCAATGAACCTGATTCCCAATATTTTCGTGATTTTTGGAGGCACGGGCGACCTCACGTGGCGCAAACTAGTGCCGGCGCTTTTCGACCTGCGCCAGGACGGCCGGATGCCAAGGAACTTTGCAATCATGGCCGTCGGCCGCAGCTCCTTCAGCGACGTGCAGTTGCGCCTGCGGTTCCTCGACGGCGTGCGGCGGTTCTCCCGAAAGGGGAGGGTGAAAAGCCGGGATTGGGCCGATTTTGCCTCGCACGTCACCTACCAACAGGGCGATTACAGCGACCCGGCCACCTTCTCCAACCTGAAGGCGAAATGCGCAAGTCTTGAAAAGGGCTGGAAGACCAAAGCCTGCCGCATCTTTCACATGGCCACGCCGCCGGTCCTGTTTGGGGTGATCCCCAAAATGCTGGCCGATGCGGGCCTGAATCGACACCGATCGCGCTCCCGTCTTGTGGTGGAAAAGCCGATCGGCCACGACCTCGCCTCCGCGCGGAAGCTCATTCGCTCGCTCACTGAAAGTTTCCATGAATCGCAGATTTTTCGGATCGACCATTACCTGGGCAAGGAGACTGTGCGAAACATTCTGGCATTCCGTTTCGCGGCTCGCTCTTCGAACCGATCTGGAACCGGCATTATGTGGACTACGTGGCGATAACCGTGGCTGAAAAGGTAGGAGTCGAGGAACGCGGCGGCTACTACGACCAATCGGGGGCCTTGCGCGACATGGTGCAGAATCACCTGATGCAGCTCCTTTGCCTTGTGGCGATGGAGCCGATGAATTCATTCCACGCTGATGACATTCGCAACCGGAAGCTGGACGTGCTTCGAGCCATCCGGCCCATGACCCCCCAGGAAGCGCGGACATGGGCCGTTCGCGGACAATACGGCGCGGGCCTAGTCGATGGCAAAAAGACGCGCGGCTATCGCCGGGAAAATGAGGTGTCCCGCCACTCCAAGACGGAGACGTATGCGGCCCTGAAGCTGTTTGTCGACACCTGGCGTTGGCAGGATGTCCCGTTCTATCTTCGTTCCGGGAAAGGCCTTCCCGGACAGGTTTCCCAGATCGACATCCAATTTCGCGCGGTGCCGCATCGGTCCTTCCCGGCCGAGGCCTGCCGGAATTGGCATCCCTCCCGCCTGGTTTTGTTGATCCAGCCGGAGGAGGGAATCGTCCTGAGTTTTCCGGCAAAAAGCCCGGGCCCAAGGATGCTGCTGCAGCCGGTGGAGATGCGCTTTAACTACAAGGGAAGCTTCGCCGGCCTGTCACCGAACGCTTATGAGACCCTGCTCTGGGCTGTGATGAACGACGATCCGACGCTGTTCATGCGCTCAGACCAGGTCGAAGCCGCGTGGCAGGCTCTCATGCCGGTGTTCAAGGCATGGACCGAAGCGCGTCCCCGCAATTTTCCCAATTATCCCGCCGGCACCTGGGGACCGGCGGCGGCGGATCTGCTGATGGAACGGGACGGACGTCATTGGCCCTTGCCCGCCTCATTAGCCGATTAATAGGCCGGATGCGAAGAAAATGACTCCAAACTTTGGCGTTGAGCCAAACTTCGGCGTTGAGCCGCCCGATCAGGGCTCCGCGTTGCTTCGCTCGGGGCGGCTTTCGCATTGCGAAAGCTGGCGGAGAGGGAGGGATTCGAACCGCCTTTTACCGAACAACAGAAAAGCTTCGCTGAGCGTGCTTTGAGTTTTTTATGAGTGACTTATAACGAGCAACAAGGTGCAGCGACCGGCAACGAAATCAAGGCAAAACCATGGTTGCAGGCAAATCCGTGACAAATTTTCCAACGGGATATGCGCCGCCGAACCTCATGTGAAAGCGATTTCGGAATTTGTCGCCATCGTTAATGCGGACGCTGATTGCGGAGGTCGTCTTGGGTGGCTGACCCGACAACTTACAAAAGCGTCCGGGAAAGCGCGTCGTTAGGCATGCCGTTCTTGGACGCCGCGAGGAACGCATTGAGGAGTTGCCGTGCTTGCCACAATACTTTTGGTCCGTGCGATGCCGCGCATCGGCAACGAAAACCTCTTTGCAGCACAAACACTTCCGGGGCGTCTCGGGATCCATACCCCACTGCCCGTACCGCGTTCTGCCACAGCCTCAACCCCAGTTCGCATCCGGCACAGCGACTGAATCAAAACGGGAAGAAAATCGAGGGAAGTAGATCTCTTCTTCTACGAACGGCGAAGAAAACCGACCCGAAGAATATCGAACTTCATACCGGCGACTCCCGTCGACTTTCATCTCGCCGCTGGCACAGGGGCATGCTCGGTACATGTACCGCTGGACCGCACTTGGGAAGAAAGTGGGCGATTTGATCCATAAAAAGAGCACGCCGGCACAACAGGTGCCCAACGCAGGGTAAGGGATCGACGGTCCGACAATTGGCCGACGAGTCGTCGGGAGATCGGATCGACTATCAGTTTTGACGAACGGATAGCCTCGGGCGGGAATTTTCAGTCTATGGCGGATATGATTGGCGACCTCCGCAGGATCGTAATAGACGAAATGGCCGACCTTGTGATGAGGGATGCGACGCAGCTTCGTCCAGGCGCGAAGCGTTCGGATCGACGGCTCCTTGCCGGCGGGAAATATCCCGCATTGGCGAAGGCCGGTGATGTCGGTCAGCTGACTTTCAAGAATGGGAGATGAGGGTGTTTCCATGCCCTTGCCTGCATGTCAACGGGCTTAGCATCCGCTCGCATTAAGTCGAAATACGCTGCCGCCAATAGGCGGGATGCCGGCTGTGATGTTTGAACGCCAAGATGCGGATGTGATCAGAAAGCAGGCGATAATAGACCGCGTAAGGGAATCGGGGCATCAGATACCGCCGCACGTCGCCTTCGATGATGCGCCACCGTGTAGGTGACGCTGTGATCAGCCGCACCGCTTCATCAGCCGCATCGAGAAACTGACCTCCCAGCCCGGCAACCTTCTCCTCGTAAAACCTCCCGGCCTCGGTCAATTCCGCTGTGGCTTCGGGATGGTGGATTATCCGCATCTAATAGCTCGGCGAGCGGCTTGCATCGCCTCTTCGTGGGTCAGGCCCTTTGCGGCGCCGCTCGAAAGCTCCTGGTCCCGACGGATCGCTTCGCGGAGGGCCGTCTGTTCGTCGGAATCGGCCAGTCCAGAGTCGATGCTTTGCCACAAAGCTTGCGCCAGGGAAACCTTCTCGGCAAGGGGAAGGGCCAGAGCTTCGTCGGTTAGCTGCTTCGTGGACATGATCGTAAAATGCTCGTCGAAAAGGATGCTGTCAAGGAAGGCGCTCCCGCATCGGTTCCGTTTCAGACGGCGATTTTCAGCTCCATGTCGGATTCCGGCGCTACCGCTATCGGAACCGCCTGCGGGCTCGGAATCCGTTTCGGCATGATGCCGAAGAACTGTTCGGCTTCCTCGACGGTCTTGAGGTCGAGATAGTGCTTGCGGATGATGCCCTCGGAATTGCCCGCCTGGATCGCCGCCTCTCCGATGGACCGAAACTTGGCGACGAAGTAGCTGATGAACGAGTGTCGCATCACGTCATGCGCGAGCGGGAATTTCTCGGCCACTTTTTCGCGGATATGCTGCAAGTTGGCCGGGATGATCGGGAACTTTTCCAGCGGGTACTTCCTCAGCCATGCTGCGAGGTTCGGCTGGATCGTGACCGGACGCGGCTCGCGGACCTTGGACACGTCGCCGTCGATGCGGATGACGCCTTCGGCGAGCTTCACATGCTCGGGCCTGAGCCGGAGGATTTCTCCGGTCCGCAGGCACGGCCGGATGCCGGCAAAGAGGCAAAGGGCAAAGAACGGCACGGCAGCCGGATAATTGGCCTCGACGTAGGCCATCAAGTCCGCTGCCTGCTGCGGGGCAAAGGTAATGGCCCCGCAGCGCCGCCGCCGGATGCGCCGTGCCGGGATTTTCACAAGCGGGTTGTCGGCGATCCAGTCCCGTTGCAGCGCGAACTTGAGGAAGGTGGAGACAATGCCGCGCCGGTTGTTGTAGGTCTTGAGCGCCGCGCGCCTGGCCTCGAAATACCCGATGAGGCGTGCGCCGGTAAGCTCGACCACCGTGGCACCCGGGAAATGCTTTTGCAGCCGCTTGAGGTCGCGCTTCATCCGCACGAGATAGGGCTCGGAAAGCATGTCCTGCTCCCGCTCGTGCTCTTTCATGGCGACGTATTCCGCGACCGCCTCGGTCAGCAGTTTTTGGCTCACCGGTTCCCGATAGTTCGCGAGGGCGAAGTCGAGGTAGAAGGCGAGCGGATGGGGTTTTCCCGCAAGGCGTCGAAACGCCGCCTCGGCTTCGTGGAGTTGGTCGTCCGTCAGCCGTGTGGCAGCGGCCCGGATGCCAGTGTCACGCTGGAGAAGCTGGATTTCGAGGGTCTGGCGCTCGGCTTCCGCCTCGGCCCGGCTCGGGAAGTTCTTGCGGACGCGCTTGCCGTCCAGCCAGCCGGAGACGCGATAAACGACATCCCCGGAGGGATTCGTGAATTCTGAGATTTGGAATGTGGCTTGATTCATGACCGATTTGCCACGTCAACTGGCAAATCGGTTGTCGGGATTCTCCCCTCAGAGGGGAAAATTGGCGGAGAGGGAGGGATTCGAACCCTCGGTAGCCTTTCGACTACACATGATTTCCAATCATGCACATTCGACCACTCTGTCACCTCTCCGGGTCGGCGCCGCCGGCGTACGGCGGCGGTAAGGGTCAAGCAGAGTTCGAACGTGAGTGCAGGTCAACGGAAAAGGCGGGGCTGCGGCGCCTGCCTGCGCATTAATTTCCGAAATGCGACTTGCGCGGATTTTTTCGGATCGTACGATCGGGCGGCTCACGGCCCCATCAACCGAACTGATCATGGTTTCAGCAGACACAGACCTGACCTATAACAGCAAGATCGAGGGTGATGTCATCGTTTCCCGGGCCGACGCCGTGATCAACTGGATCCGGACCAACTCAATGTGGCCCATGCCGATGGGGCTGGCGTGCTGCGCAATCGAGCTCATGGCCGTTGCGGCGAGCCGTTTTGACATCGCCCGGTTTGGCGCGGAGGTGATGCGGTTTTCGCCGCGGCAATCCGATGTCATGATCGTCTCCGGTACGGTGACCTACAAGATGGCGACGGCCGTCAGGCGCATCTACGACCAGATGGCCGCGCCAAAATGGGTCATCGCCATGGGGGCCTGCGCCAGCACCGGGGGCATGTACCGCAGCTATGCGGTGCTCCAGGGCGTGGACCGCATCCTTCCCGTTGATGTCTACATCAGCGGATGCCCGCCGCGTCCGGAGGCGCTGCTCGATGCCGTGATCAGGTTGCAGGAAAAGGTCAATCGAGAGCCTTCTGCCCGGAGGCTCTTTAGCACCTGAGGCCCTCCCAATGCCCAGCGAAGAAAATCCCCGCTCGGAATCAGCTGTGACTGCATTCAAGGCGAGGTTTCCGCAGGTCGCTGACCGGCCCAGTCTCGACCATCCCGCCGTCAATGTACCCGCGTCGGACGTTCCTGTGCTGCTCAAGTCCCTGAAGGAGGAGTCGGGATTCGACATGCTGGCCGACCTGACGGCGATCGACTGGGCCGAGGGCGCCTCGCCCCGGTTCACGGTCGTCTATCATCTTTATTCAACGGCGCGCCACGATTACATCCGGGTCGCCGCAGGCTGCCCGGACGACTCGGCGCCGGCCATGCCGTCCATAACGTCGCTTTGGCCGGGCGCCAATTGGCACGAGCGGGAGGTGTTCGACATGTTCGGCATCCGCTTCGAGGGCCATCCCGACCTGCGCCGCATCCTCATGTGGGAGGGCTATCCGTACCACCCGCTCCGCAAGGAGTTTCCGCTGGCCGGGATCGAGACCCCGCTGCCCGACCTCGAGGTTGCGGCGGAAACGGGTGCCGGCCTGGAGCCGGCCCCCATGATGGGTGGACCATTCGTCGCATCGCCCGGGCAGATAAACATGACCGAGGCCGAGCCGAGGGCGAAGGACGAGAGCTGGACCGAACGCCACGAAAAGCCCAACCCGTGACGCACCCGCCGATGGCAACCGACTTCACATTCCCCGATTCAGCGGCCACGCGCGCGGCCGGCGAAGCTGAACCCGAGAAGATGTCGCTCTCGATGGGGCCTTCGCATCCCTCCACCCACGGCGTCCTGCGGCTGCAAATGGAACTGGATGGCGAGATCGTCACCAAGGCGGACCCCGTCGTCGGCTACCTGCACCGGGGCGACGAGAAGATCGCGGAGAACATGACCTACAACCAGTTCGTGCCGTACACCGACCGGCTGGACTACCTGGCGCCGCTTGCGAACAACATGGCCTACGCGATCGCTGTCGAGCGGCTGGCGAAGCTGGAGGTGCCCCCCCGCTGCCAGGCGATTCGGGTGATCACCGCCGAGCTCGCCCGGATCTCCTCGCACCTGATGGGGCTCGGCGCCTATGCGATCGACGTCGGCGCATGGACCGTTTTCCTTTACACCTTTGGCGAGAGGGAGAAGCTCTACCGGCTGTTCGAGGAGCTGACGGGAGCCCGCTTCACGACCAGCTACACCCGGATCGGGGGCCTGGCGCGCGACGTTCCCGACGGGTGGCTCAGGCATGTCGCGCAGTTCTGCGAGCAGTTTCCGCCGATCCTCGAGGAGAGCATGAAGCTCCTGACGCGAAACAAGATCTTCATGGACCGGACGGTCGGAATCGGGGTCATTTCCAGGGAGGATGCGATCGCCTACGGCCTGACAGGGCCCAACGCGCGCGGCTCGGGCGTGCCCCTCGACCTGCGCAAGGATATGCCCTACAGCGGTTACGAGCAGTACGATTTCGACGTTCCGGTCGCGACCGGGGGCGACTGCTACGACCGCTATCTGATCCGCGGCGAGGAGATGCGCCAGGCGGTGCGGATCATCCGGCAGGCCGTTGAGAGGTTTCCGGACGGACCGTGGTTCGCCACGGATGCGAGGAAGATTTTTGCTCCGCCGAAGGACAAGGTCCTCACCTCGATGGAGGAATTGATCCAGAATTTCATGCTCGTCACCGAGGGGCCCCAGATGCCGGCCGGCGAGGTCTACTTCGAGGCCGAGAACCCGAAGGGCGTCCTGGGCTTCTACATCGTCAGCAAGGGCGGCGGCGTGCCGTGGCGGCTGAAGATACGCTCCCCCTCGTTCTGCAACCTGTCGATCCTGCCCAAGGTGTGCGTGGGGGCGCTGCTGGCCGACATCGTCGCCATCCTCGGCTCATTCGACTTCGTGATGGGCGAATGCGACCGATGAGCAAGGAAACGCCCGTGAATCTCTCCCCGGAAACGCTTTCCAGGATCGACGAGGTGATCACGCATTACCCGGTGAAGCGGAGCGCTGCGCTGCCGCTGCTCCACCTCGTGCAGGAGGAGAAGGGCTTCATTTCCCAGGAGTCGGCCGAGTGGATCGCGGCGCGGCTCGAGCTGGAGCCGATCAACATCTACGAGCTGGTCACCTTTTACCCGATGCTCCGGCAGAAGCCTATCGGAAGGCGCCACATCAAGGTGTGCCGCACGCTCTCGTGCGCCCTGTCGGGAGCGTACAGGACCTGCGCGGAGTTCGAAAGGCACTTCAACACGTACTGCGGCGAGGTTTCGCCCGGCGGGGAGGTGACGATCGAGTTCGTCGAATGCCTCGCAAGCTGCGGCACCGGACCGGTCGTCATGGTCGACGACGAGCTCCACGAGAAGGTCGACGAGGCCCGCGCCTGCGAGCTGGCGGTCAGGATAAAGGCCGAGGCGGCGAGGGCGCCCGGAACAGGCGGGGAACAGCGCAAGTAGGACGCCATGCCCGAACAACGACGCATCATCTTCCAGCACATCGACGAGCCCGGCTACTCGAACGATCTGGCGTGCTACCTGCGAAACGGCGGGTACACGACCTTGCGCCAGGCGTTCCAGCGCAAGCCCGAGGAACTGATCGAGGAAGTCAAGCGATCGGGCTTGAGGGGCCGCGGCGGAGCCGGATTTTCGTGCGGGCTCAAGTGGTCGCTTGTCGACCGGAAGAGCGGCAAGCCGATCTACCTGATCGTCAACGCCGACGAGTCGGAGCCCGGCACGTTCAAGGACCGCCACATCATCCATCAGGATCCCCACCAGCTCCTGGAGGGGATGATGATCACCTGCTTCGCGAACAACGTGAAACAGGCCTACATCTACATCCGCGGCGAGTTTCCGGAGGGCGCCAGGATCCTCGAAAGGGCGATCGCCGAGGCGCGGGCGGCGAATTTCGTGGGACCCAACATAGCCGGGTCGGGCTACTGCTGCGAGGTGTACGTGCACCGCGGGGCCGGGGCCTACATCTGCGGCGAGGAGACGGGGCTTATCGAGTCGCTGGAGGGCAAGCGGCCGTATCCGCGCATCAAGCCACCCTATTTTCCCGCGGTCCTCGGGCTCTACCAGTGCCCGACCATCGTCAACAATGTGGAGACCCTTTGCCACGTCAGACACATCGCGGCCGTGGGCGGCGCCGCCTTTGCGAAGACCGGCACGCCGGGAAACACGGGGACGCGCATCTACTGCGTTTCGGGGCACGTGCAAAAGCCGGGATGCTATGAATTCGAAGTGGGCAGGATCACGATGGGCCAGCTCCTCTACGAGGCGTGCGGCGGGCCCCTTCCGGGAAGGAAGTTCAAGGCGGTGATCCCCGGCGGCTCGTCGGCGAAGGTCCTCAAATTCGGCGAGCGCTTCAATGGCAGGCGCAAGGTCGGGACCACGCTCGAGGAGTACAACTGGGCCCTGGAGGATGTCCCGATGGATTTCGATTCGCTGGCCCTCGTCGGATCCATGGGCGGCTCGGGGGGGGTCATCGTGATGGACGACTCGGTGAACATGGTCGAGGCGCTCGGCAACATCAACGCGTTCTACGCCCACGAAAGCTGCGGCCAGTGCACGCCCTGCCGCGAGGGATCGCTATGGATGAAGCGGATCACGGCGCGGATGGCGGGCGGCGGGGCAAGGCACGGGGACGGCGCCCTGCTGAAGAGCGTCGCCGACCAGATCGCGGGCCGCACGATTTGCGCCTTTGGCGAGGCCTGCGCGTGGCCCACACAGAGTTTTGTGCAGAAGTTTGGCGACGAATTTGGTGCAGCCGGGTCGGCTGCACCATCCGCCGAAGCCTTGGCAAAGGCGGAGGCGCCTCGTGCCGAAAGGACAAGGCTCGTATGATCTCCCCTCCCAAACCCGACCTTATCACGGTCAATGTCGATGGCCGGGAAGTGGCCGTGCCGAAGGGGACCAACATGATCGAGGCGGCGCGGGCCGCCGGAGTCGACGTGCCCCACTATTGCTACCACCCGAAGCTGACGGTGGCCGGCAACTGCCGCATGTGCCTCGTCGAGACGGGCCAGCTCGCCGTCGATCCCGCGACAAGGGCGCCGATAATGGACCCGGCGACCGGCACGCAGCGGATCAACTGGGCCCCGCGGCCGGCGATCGCGTGCGCGACCAACGCATCGCCGGGGCTTCAAATCCGGACGACCTCGCCATTGGTGAAGGACTGCCGCGAGGGCGTGATGGAGTTTCTTCTGATCAACCACCCCCTCGACTGCCCGATCTGCGACCAGGCGGGCGAATGCAAGCTCCAGGAGCAGGCGACCGGCTACGGGCGGGGCTATTCGCGCTACATTGAGCCGAAGAACGTGAAGCCGAAGCGCACGGCGCTGGGGCCGCGGGTGACTCTCGACGATGAGCGATGCATCCTTTGCTCAAGGTGCATCCGGTTCTGCAAGGAGGTCGTCGGTGACGATGTCCTCGGGTTCATCGACCGGGGCAGCCATTCGACGCTGACCTGCTATCCCGGAAGGAGGCTCGAAAACAACTATTCACTGAACACGGTCGACATCTGCCCCGTGGGCGCCCTGACGAGCACGGATTTCCGGTTCAAGATGCGCGTCTGGTTCCTGAAGCAGACGGACAGCATCGACGCCGAGAGCAGCGCGGGCGCAAACACGGTCGTGTGGTCGCGCGAGGGGGTCATCTACCGGATAACGCCGCGCCGCAACGACGCCGTGAACGACACGTGGATGGCCGACAGCGGAAGGGAATTGTACAAGGCTGTACGGACTGAAGGCCGGCTGGCGGACATCCGGACAGGCTCGGGCGGGCCGGGCGGCCTTGACGCGGCAATCCAGGCGGCGGCGGAAGTTTTCAAGGCAAACGCCGGCGCTTGCGCGGTTGTCGGATCGGGCCGCAGTTCGGTCGAGGAGCAATTTCTGACCCGGAGCCTGGCCGAAGGCCTGAAGGCGCCGGCCTATCTCGTGAGCCGGGTGGGGAAGGGCGACGGGATTCTCGTCTCCGCCGATCGGAACCCGAATGTGCGCGGGGCGCTTGTCACGGGACTGGTCGCCTCGCTTCCCGACCGGAATTTGAGCGGGCTCGCTTCGGCCGTCGACGCCGGGCGCATCAAGGCTGTCGTGTCGGTCGGGGAGGATCTGTCGGAGGCGGGCCTGACGGGGGCGCAATTGGCCGGGATTTCGATCATCTACCTGGGGACGCACCGCAATGGGACCAGCGACGCCGCGAAGGTGGTGATTCCGACCTTGAGCGTATTTGAGAAGGCGGGCACTTTTGTCAACCAACAGTTCCGGATCCAGAAATTCTCGGCCGCGGTGCCGGGTCCGGAGGGGGCTGCGGACGATCTGGTCGTCCTGGCGCGGCTGATCGAGGCTGCGGGCGTCCGGCGCGGGCAAGCAGGCGGGCTCGCAGCGGTGTGGTCTGAAATGGAGGCCGCCGTGCCGGCGCTTGCGGGCATCTCCTACGGAAACATCCCGGATTCGGGCCTGCTCCTCGATGGCACGCCCTGGGCGGGGCTGCCCTTCGTCGAAGGCGAAAGCCTTCATTTTCAGCGCGTGCCATGAACTTTTTCACCCAGTTCCATTCGATGCCGCTGGACGTGCTGAAGGGCCTCGCCGTCATCTGCGTCATGTTTCCGCTTGCCGGGGCCTGCTCGATGGCGGAGCGCAAGGTCTGCGCCTGGATTCAGGACCGGCCCGGCCCCAACCGCGCCATTCCGTTCTGGTTTGCCTGGGTGCCCGTGCTCGGACCGTTCATGCAGAAGATCGGAGCCTTCCATTTGCTGGCGGATGGACTGAAATTTCTCTTCAAGGAAGAGATCACCCCAGGCCAGGTGAACAGGCGCTATTTTGTCCTGGCTCCCATCCTGGCCATGATTCCCGCGCTGACCACCGTGGCGGTCGTGCCATTCGGCGCGTTCATCGGTGCGGACGGCAGCCTGGTCCCGCTCATGCTTGCCAATGTCGACATCGGCCTTCTCGCGGTTTTCGCGATAGCATCCCTGGGTGTCTATTCGGTGATCCTCGCCGGGTGGGCGTCGAATTCAAAGTACTCGTTCCTCGGGGGAGTGCGGGCCTCGGCGCAGCTGATCTCCTACGAACTCTCCCTGACGCTGTCCGTCCTGCCTGTATTTCTGTGGATCAACGCCCCGGGCGGCCCGGGCACGCTGGGTCTTGCCAACGCCGTGGAATTTCAGAGCCTGCCGGGATTCTGGGGAGGCACCTGGTTTTTGTTCCTCATGCCGGTTTCGGCTCTCGTGTTCCTCATTGCTCTGTTTGCCGAGACCAACCGACAGCCCTTCGACATGGCCGAGTCGGAGGCGGACCTGGTCGGGGGTTTCCACACGGAGTACGGCGCGTTCAAGTGGTCGCTTTTCTTTGTCGCCGAGTACTGCCACATGATAATCGGCTCCGGGGTGTTCATTCTTCTCTTCCTGGGCGGCTGGAATCCCCTGCCTTGGGTGCCCCTGGCCCGGTTCGCGGGCTGGCTGGGCATCGCCGGCCTGCCGCTTCTGGTGGGCACTGTGTCGGTCGTCATCTTCCTCGCGAAGATTCTCCTCATGATCTTCTTCTTCATGTGGGTGCGCTGGACGGTGCCGCGCTTCAGATACGACCAGGTGATGAGGATCGGATGGCGGATCCTGCTGCCGCTGGCCGTAGCGAACCTCCTTTTCTACGTGATTGGCATCGCGCTTCTTCAGAGGTAATTCAATCCCGCTGCCATGGCCGTCGTAACCCTAGAACGCAAACCGTTGAGCTTCGCTGAGCGGAGCTATCTGCCGCAGGTGGCGGCCGGCCTGCGGATCACGATCAAGCACCTGTTCAGCCCGAACAAGACCCTCCAGTATCCGGAGGAGCGGCCGGCGATTCCCCCGGGTTACCGGGGGGTTCCGACACTGGTCAAGGATCCCAACGGACGCGAGAAATGCGTGTCCTGCCAGTTGTGCGAATTCGTCTGCCCCCCGAAGGCGATCCGCATCGTTCCGGGGGGGATTCCCGAATCGGCGGCCAACGCCAACGTGGAAAAGGCGCCGCAGGCATTCGACATCGACATGCTCCGCTGCATCTACTGCGGCCTCTGCCAGGAGGTGTGCCCGGAGGAGGCGATCTTCCTCCAGAATCTGTACTCGACCTCGGGCTACAGCCGCGGGGAAATGGTCAACCACAAGGAGCGGCTCTACGAACTCGGCGGGACGCTGCCCGACACGCACTTCAAGTGGGACCGGAAAAGGAAGGCCGCAGAGGAGGCGGCTGGCCGCCATGTTTAACGCCCTCTTTGTCTTCATTGCGGTCTTCACGGTTGTCTGCGCCCTGGGCGCTATGCTCAGCCGCAACACGGTGGACGCGGCGATGTGCCTTCTTCTGTGCCTTGCGGGCGTTGCGGGTCTTTTCGTGGCACTGCACGCCTTCCTCCTGGCGTTCCTTCTGCTGCTGGTCTACGCGGGCGCCGTGGTCACCCTGTTCCTTTTCATAATCATGCTGATCGACGTCCGGGGTGCTGCGGTCCCGCCGAGGCGGCGCATCGCGACCGCGGCCGGAGCCGCCGCCCTGGTGCTGGTCGTCGCCGGCTTGGCAAGCCTTGCCACGCGAGGCCGCCTCTCCCTGCCGCCGCCCCCGCCGGGGCTGCCGGTCGGCGAATCGCTCAAGGCCTACGCGGAGCTTCTTTTCACGACTTACCTGCTCCCGGTCCAGCTTATCGGATTCCTGCTTCTCATCGCCATGCTCGGAGTGATCGCGCTGTCGCGCAAAGCGCCATGATAACCGCCAGCCTGAACGCATACATCGGCCTGAGCGCCATTCTCTTTGCCATCGGCTTTTTGGGCGTGCTCTTGCGACGCAACGCGCTCGTGATCTTCATGGGCCTTGAACTCATGCTCGTGGCGGCGACGCTGGCGCTGGTCGCCTTCTCCCGGTTCAATGCCACGATGGACGGCGATGTCTTCGTCTTCTTCATTCTGACGGTGGCCGCCGCCGAGGTCGCCGTCGGACTGGCGATCGTCGTCGCCCTTTTCCGCCGCCGCGGGACGATCCAGGTGGACGAACTCGATTCGCTGAAGAACTGACTGCGATGAGCCCCGCTCGCCTTGCATTCCTGCTTCTCGCGGCCCCGCTGGCATCGGCCGCCTTCACCGCGTGCTTCCTTCGGCGGCGCGGCGGGGCTGCGGCGGCCCTTTCGGTCGGTGTCGCGGCCCTGATTCTCGCCGGGGCCCTGTGGCTCGGGTTTTCGGGCGTCCGATTCGAGGCCGCCCGCGAGTGGCTCAGCCTCGGCGGACTGATCGTCTCCTTTGGGTTCAAGTTCGACGACCTGGCTGCCCTGATGCTCGTCATCGTGGCCCTGGTGGGCTTTTGCGTGCACGTGTTCTCGCTGGACTACATGAGCGAGGATGGCGCCAAGGGGCGCTATTTTGCCGGGCTGTCGATCTTCATGTTCTCGATGATGGGCATCGTGCTGGCCAACAACCTGTTCATGATGTTCATCTTCTGGGAGTTTGTCGGATTCAGCTCCTGGCTTTTGATCAACCACTGGCATGAGCGCCCCGCGCCCTGTGCGGCGGCGAAGAAAGCCTTCATCACGAACCGGGTCGGCGACTTCGGATTCCTTCTGGGCATCATCATGTGCTACTGGATACGCGGCACGGTGAACCTGACCGATCTGGCCGTGCAGAGCTCCTCCGGGTTTGCAATCTACAGCCGGGCGATCCCGCTGCTCCTATTCTGCGGTGCAATCGGCAAGTCGGCGCAGTTGCCGCTGCAGGTCTGGCTTCCGGACGCCATGGAGGGCCCGACCCCCGTGTCGGCCCTTATCCATGCGGCGACCATGGTGGCGGCCGGCATCTACATGCTCTGCCGCATCCAGATGCTGATGGTGCCGCAGGCGCTCGAGGTGATCGCCTGGGTCGGGACGGCGACCGCCCTTTATGCGGCCCTCTGCGCGGTCACCCAGCGGGACATAAAGAAGGTCCTGGCGTATTCCACGCTGTCACAACTCGGCTACATGGTCGCCGCATTCGGGCTCGGCTCGGTCGAACACCGTCTGGACAACGGCGAGACCATCCTTGTCGCGGCCGGAGTCGGTGCCGCGATGTTCCATCTGACGACGCACGCCTTCTTCAAGGCGCTGCTCTTCCTCGGCTCGGGCTCCGTGATTCACGGGTGCCGCCACGAGCAGGATATTTTCAGGATGGGTGGTCTTGCGAGGCGGATGAGTTTTACCTATGTGACCTTCACGTTCGCGGTCGCCGCCATCGTCGGGTTGCCTTTCTTCGCCGGGTTCTTCTCGAAGGAGGCGATTCTCGCCCTGGCCTTCTCCGAGAACCGCGCAATATTCGCCATCCTCGCGTTCACGGCGGCCCTGACGGCTTTTTATATGCTGCGACTCTGGCGCCTGGTCTTCCTTGGGAAACCGCGCAGCGCTTCGGCGGAACACGCGCACGAGAGCGGCTTTTCGATGAAGGCGCCGCTGGCCGTCCTCGCCGGGCTGGCCGTGTTCGGCGGAATGAGGAGACTTTACCCGAGCGGGTTTGCCGGCGTTCTCGGCTGGGCGCTCGAGCCGGAGGGCTCGGCCCGCGCCGCCGTCCTTTCGACAAGCCTGGTCGTCCTGGTGGGCGGAGCCGCGCTGGCCCTGATCCTCTACAGCTCCTCCGCCATCGGTCGGGC
Source organism: uncultured Verrucomicrobiae bacterium (assembly GCA_963747795.1). Classification (GTDB taxonomy): domain Bacteria; phylum Verrucomicrobiota; class Verrucomicrobiia; order Opitutales; family Opitutaceae; genus Palsa-1447. Next base: position 318,080 of record CAVVGS010000015.1, on the reverse strand, counting down.
GGGGGCGACGGCGGCGGACAATTACCTGCGCGATCCGCTCGAGTCGGGCTTCCCGAGGCTTTTTGGGGCTCTGGTCACCCTGCGCGATTCGTTCGACACGGCCTACGAATACTACATCGAGAAGATCCAGCAGCGCCTGGCGATGCTCCTGAACTTCGTCGATCTGCTCGGCATCGGCGGTCTGGTGCGCTCGGTGGCGGGCATGGTCGGCCTGGCGGGCCTGCAGGCGAGGGCTCTGCACGTCGGCCGCCTCAACGTTTATGTCTATTGGTTCCTGGCCGGCGTGGCCGTCCTCTGGGCCTTTGCCGCCGGCATTCTCTGAGCCGCTTCAATGAGTTTCCTCACAGACCCCCTTCTGATGTCGATCGCCGCACCCCTCGCCGTGGCGCTTGCGATCGGTCTCGGCCTGCCCAAGCGATGGTCCGTGCGGCTGGCCTACGCGGGCTTCGGCGTCCCGCTGCTTTGCGCCCTGCACGTCTGGTGGCACTTCGGGAAGCTCCCCAGGGAATCCGGCTATGTCTTCCTGCGCGACTACTCCACCGGGCTCGACAACCTTGGCATCGGGCTGAAGCTCGGGGTGAACGGGATCGCGATGCCGCTTTTTGTGCTGGCCGGTCTGGTCGGCTTTGCCGCAGGCCTGTACGCCATCCGCTCGGGCGCGGAACGCCTCAAGATCTACCTCATGCTCCTGCTTGTCATGCAGGCGGGGCTGATGGGTATTTTCGCGAGCGTCGATGTCTTCTTCCTCTATTTCTTTCATGAGCTGGCGCTGATACCGACCTTCATCATGGTCGGAGTCTGGGGCGGCCGAGACCGGACGTACGCGGCGATGACGATGACGATCTACCTCACGCTGGGGGCGATGCTGTCGCTGATCGGCCTGATCGCGATCTACGTCAAGAGCGGGGCGCACAGCTTCGACCTGATCGCCCTGCGCTCGGCGCTCGACGCCCAGCCCCTGGGCGCCCTGGCCCAGCGCCACCTCTTTGGCCTCCTCCTCTTCGGGTTTGGGATCCTGGTTTCCCTCTGGCCGTTCCACTCGTGGGCGCCGTTGGGTTACGGCGCGGCGCCCAGTTCGGCGGCGATGCTCCACGCCGGGGTCCTCAAGAAGTTCGGCCTGTACGGCCTTATCCAGGTCGCCCTGCCCCTGCTTCCCGATGGGGCCCCCGCCTGGAGCCACTCCCTCGCCGTCCTGGCCGTCTTCGGCAATGTCGTCGTGATCGGCCTCGTGACGATGGCCCAGAAGGACCTGAAGCAGATGATCGGATTCAGCTCGGTCATGCACATGGGCTATGCGTTCCTGGGGCTGGCGGCCGGCTCGGCCTTCGGGATCGGGGGCGTCGTGTTCTTCATGGTGGCCCACGGGCTGTCGGTGGCCCTTCTCTTCCTCCTGGCCACCTGCGTCCACCACCGAACGCAGACTTTCGCGATGGACGAAATGGGGGGCCTTGCGCAGAAGGCGCCCGTCCTTGCTGCATTTTTCACCGCGGCCGTGTTCGCCTCGATCGGCCTCCCCGGGTTCGCCAATTTCTGGGGCGAACTGGCGATCTTTGTGGCGCTGTGGCACTACTCCGCGGCCCTGACGGTGGCCGCCGTGACAGGGGTCGTCATTTCCGCGGTCTACGGCCTTCGGGCGGCGGCGCGGGTGCTTTTCGGCGAGCCGACTGCGGCGTTCCTTCAGGTGGCGGCCAGGAATCCGGTCGAAGACCTGCGCTGGAGCGAGCGGATTCCCGCCCTGGTTCTGCTCGTCGCCCTTCTTTTCATCGGTTTCTTCCCGCGCTCGATCGCAAGGCCGATCAACTTGGCGGTGAGCGCCCCTTCGGCGGCCGCCGCCTACGCCGGCCGCTAGAATTTCATGGACGTCTCGACTCTCCAACACCTTGCCGCCGGCAATACCTGGGGGGCCATCTGGCCCGAGATGGCGCTTGGCTGCCTGGCGCTCGCGTTGCTGGCCCTCGAGATCGTGCTGCCCCGCCCGGCGCACCGGCACATTCCGACAATTGCAATCGCCGGCCAGATCGCCGTTCTTCTCGCCCTTCTGCTCGGTTTCCACGGAGGGTATGTCGGGCGCGAGAGTTTCAACGGCTTGCTGAGGCATTCGACCGCCGGACAGGGGATGCGCGTGTACTTCGTCGTCTCCTCGATCCTGGTGTGCCTGCTTGCGCGCGTTAGCCTGGCGAAGCAGGCGATGCCGAGGGTGGAGTTCTACCACATCGTCCTTGTCGTGGCCGCGGCGATGATGCTCCTGGCGCAAAGCAATCATTTCATAATGCTCTTCGTTGCCCTTGAGACTGTGACGGTCGGGCTCTACATCCTCGTGAGCTACGGCAGGCAAAGCGCCCCGACCCTGGAAGCCGGGTTCAAGTACCTCGTCATGGGTGCGCTAAGTTCGGCGCTTCTGCTTTTCGGGATTGTCCTGCTTTACGGCGTCGCGGGCAATCCGGCTCTGCCCGGCCACTCCGTCTCCGCCTTCAGCTATGACGGGATGGCGGCGTTCCTCGCCGCCAATCCGCACAATTTCCTCGCGAGCGTCGGGATCGTCCTGGTTTTGGCCGGGGTCGCGTTCAAGATCGGCGCATTTCCGTTCCAGATCTGGATTCCGGACGTTTACCAGGGTGCTCCGACGCCGGTCACCGCTTTTCTCGCAGTCGCGTCAAAAGCTGCCGGCTTCGCCGTTTTGCTCGGGCTCTTCCACAGGGTCTTTTTCCCGTGCGCATGGCTTGTCGTTCCTGTCCTCTCGCTCATGGCGGCGGCGACCATTGTTTTCGGAAACCTGGCCGCGCTCACCCAGCACAATGTGAAGCGCCTGATCGGCCTGTCCGGCGTCTCGCACGCGGGCTTCCTTCTCCTTGGCGTCGTCGCCTCCGCCTCGTCGGCGCTCGCCGTCGGCGCCGTCTATTTCTACCTTCTCGCCTATCTGCTCGCCTCGTTCGCCGTGTTCGGGGTGATGACCCACATGGCCGGGGCTGACGACTCGGACCAGGAGCTGGAACACTACGCGGGCCTTGCCATGGACAATCCGTTCCTCGGCGCCGTCCTCGCGGTCGGGCTGGGCTCGCTCGCCGGAATCCCGCCGCTCGCGGGCTTCATGGGCAAGTTCCTCGTGTTTGTCTCAGCCTTCCAGGCGCATCTCTACTGGCTCCTCGCGATTGCGATAGGCGGGGTCGTCGTCTCGATCTACTATTACTTCGGCTGGATCCGGGCGGCCTTCTTCGATGCGGCCAGGCCGGCCGGCGAGGGCGCTAACCGGCCGGAACGCACGCCAGTCGGGGCGGCGGCGGGCATCGCACTGGGCGCGCTCGCGCTCGCTTCGATCGTCCTCGGGTTTTACCAGGGGCCGCTCGGGCGCTGGCTGACCTGGTAGGTTTTAGCGGTGCTTTGGAGTTGACGGACACGCACCCTGCCGCGTCGGGAGGTGCCAAGGCCAAGATCGCCGTCAACAACGGCCGCCAATGCAGCCGTCAGGTCTGACGGCCGGATGGTGGCCCGGAGACGGCGAATGAGGCACCTACTCCTTGGCAGGGTGCGTGTCCGTCAATCCAAAGAGTTGGGGCGAGAAAGGGCGGTACAAAAGATCAGTACCAGTGGCCCTCGACCCAGACGCGGCCCCCGCCGCGCATGTCCCAATGGCCCTCGGCCCAGCCTCCGCCCTCATGCCAGTGGGGATGGCGCCGCCACTCGCCGCGGACCCAGACCCAGCGGCCGTTCCATGACCAGCGGCCTGGAATCCATGCAAATTCGCGTCCCGGAGGGCGGCCCCGATCCTCGACCATGATCGGGGGCGGCGCGGCGGTGACGACCACTTCGGCCATGGGTGTGGGAGGACCGGCGACGACGGCCATGGGCGCCGCGGGAACGACCCACCGGCCTTCCACCCAGAACCATCCGTCACCCCGGCGATCCCAATGGCCGGCGACCCACGCATAGCCGGGCCGGCGGTCCCACCGTCCGGGAACCCACTCCCAGCCCCCGTGGCGCCTCCAATGGCCCTCGATCCAGACAAAATCCGGCCCGGGCGCGATGGGCCTGCGCTCGACCATCGGCGCCGGAGGATTCTCCCGGACGATAATCTCCTCGGGTCGCGGGACCCCTATGTTGATTCCTATGCCGATGTCGGCTGCGGCTGCGAGCACCGGCAGGCCGGCGACGATTGCTGCGAAAAGAAGTCTGTTTGGTTTCATGGAAAATTAAGTCGAGATTCTGCGGTTTCTTGGAAAGGAGGGCTGCATTGGAATGACGTGTGAACCATCGCCGCGTTACATGACCCCGGCGGCCTATTGGCCGGAACCGCCAACTTGGACCCCAGACGGAGGATTTTGTTTCGCCCTTTGCCGCCATGCGGCATGCCCCCTGCCGCCGTTTTTTATTGCGCGGGCCCGCCGGTAGTTTGAGGTGGGCGCGCACCGACCATGAAAGTTACCGGACTCGCCCTGGTTCCGCCCCCATCCGCCTCCGACCTTCCCAAGGTGACGCCCGAGCTGCTGGCCTCGGTCCTGGCGCGCTACTCGCGGAGCAACGACGGGCTATCGGCTATCCTGGAGAAGGTCGATGTCGCCAACCCAGACGCCTCGATCGACCGCATCCTGAAATTCGTCGATTACGGCCACGCCTCGATCGGCGGGCTCACGGGCGGTCTGGCGGTGGCGCTCGACGGCGTCTCGATGTGGCTTGCGTACAAGATATTTGAATACGCCCAGATGGCCGACGGCCAGGAGTCGAGCACGCGCTACATCGCCATGGAGGCCTCCAACGTGTCGACCGCCGCCGAGCTCGGAATCCCGGCCGACCTCGCGCCCCGCTGGAGCGCCATGCTGTCGGCGGCCTTCGCGGCCTACAATGAGGAGTATGCGAGGCTCGACGCCCTGGCGGCCTCGGAGCCGCTCCGGGTGCGCTATCCGGCAGGTGCGAAGCCGGCGGTCGCGGCGCGCCTGCGCAAGAACTACGCCCTCGACCGGGCCCGCTACCTGATTCCCTTTGCGACGCGGACCAACCTCGGCCTCGTCCAGAGTTCACGGATGTGGGCGCAGATGCTCAAGCAGCTCGATTCGCTTGGGCAGCCGGAGGCCAGGGAGGCGGCGGGACTCATCCGAAGCGAGCTTCTCAAGCAGTCCCCCCGCCTCCTGCGGCACAGCTTTGCAGAGGCGTCCTACCTGGAGCAGTCGCGGCAGGAACTGGAGGCGAGCCTGGCGCTCGGCCGCACCCGGCTTTCCTGCGACGGGCTTCCCGACGAGGTTTGGGTGAGCGTAGATCGGTCGGCCCCGCCGTGGCTGCCGCAGGAGCAGGGCGTGGCGGAGGCGCTCCGCCATAGGGCCAACCGCTATGGGCAGCACGGCAGCGCCACGAGGCGCATGCGGGTGAGCTTTGCCTGGAACAACCTGGCGCTGGCCGAGCTGCGCGACCTGAACCGGCATCGGACGGGCAACCGGCATACGCCGCTCATCCAGGCGGGATTCTACCTCCCTCCCGAGATCGACCGGGCGCCGCGAAGGGCCCTCCTTGAGGAGCAGATGGCCCTCACCCGGGAGCTGATGCAGCGCGGCTCGCCCGCGTATGTCTATTCGCTGCTCCTCGGCGCCCAGACACCCTTCGAGCACAGCACGCACGCCGACAAGTTCATCTATGAGGCCGAGCTGCGCACGGGCATGGGGGCCCATTTCCGCTACGCCGAGCACCTGAGCGCCGCCCTGCGCGCCTTTTTCGAGCAGGTGCCCGAGGCGCGCAAATGGGTCGTCGAGGGCACCGCCGAACCGGAATAGCCCCCCCTGCGGAGCCGGAGTCCGGGAGGGGCTCAGCCCCTGGCCGCGCGAAGCTTCTCCTTCTCGCCCTCCCGCTCCTCCTCGAGGCGCGCCCGCTCGCTCGACATCTGCTTCTTGATCTTTTCGAAGTCGTCCGCCTTCTGCGCGGCCAGGGCCTTCTCGAGCTGCTCCTTGAGGAAGATCTCCCTTTCGGCGATTTTGCCCTGGTAGATCCTGTCGATTTCGGCCAGGCGGGCCTTCTGCTCGGGAGTCAGGGCGCGGCCCGCCTGGGGATCGGATTTGGCGAGACGCTCCATCGCAAGTTCATAGGCGCTTTTCATCGGGCGGAATTTTCGCCGAATTTCACGCCGAAAACAAGCGCAAGGGCGAGGATGATGAACGGAAGCCACCACGACCCCGCGTTTCTCCGCCATCGGCCCGAGTAGCCCGCCATGCAGGCGCCCGTGAGGGCCGCAAGGGCTGCGGGCCCGATCCAGCCCGCCCGGAAATGGGCATCGAGGCTGCCACCCGGTATTCGCAGGCTGGCCGAAACCACCGCGGCAATCGCCCTGAGAAGAACCGAGGCCGCGCCATTGAGGAAGCGCGAGGCGACCGCAAGGGTGGAGAGGCCCGCTCCGATCGAGAGAAAGCCGGCGACGATCACGAGCATCGCGAAGGGAGCCAGGACGATGCCAACCGGCAGGCCCGCCGGGGCGAGGACGCCGAAAAACCGGACGCTGCTGATCGCCCCGACGAGAGAGGCCGCGATGCCGATTCCGGCGGCCCCCAGCACGTGACGTTGCAAAGCCGCGCGCCAGCGCTGGGTCCGGCGGCGCAGCGGCGCGGGCACATGGCGGCAGGCGGGAAACCGCGCCTGCAGCCATCCGGCCAGCGGAATCCCCATCATCACGATTGCGGCCATGACTCCGTACGACATCTGGAAACTGGCTCCATAAAGGTCCATCGGGTTCCAGAGCAGGAAGGGCAGGGCGGCCGCCGAAAGGGCGGCCATGAGATTTGACGGACGGTGCAGGAGGTGACCGGCCTCAAAGACGCACACCATGAGGAATGCCCTGACGGCTGACGCGCTGGCTCCGGTTGTGTCGACATCGAGCCAAAGAACGCAAAGGACCGCGACCGCAGCCGCGGGGCGGGGGCACCGGCACAGTGCCAGAAGAGCGTGCAGGGCCACGGCCACCACGCCGATGTGCAGGCCGTTGATCGCAAACAGGTGCATTGTCCCGCTGCGCAGGAACGCGGACTTCTGGACCGCCGAGAGATCCTGCCTCTGGCCCAGCATCATGGCCCGGTAAACGTCCGACAGGTCCGGGCGCGACTCGAACCCGGCGCCGAGTATCCGCTTCATTCGCGCAGCCAAGGCGTCGCAGAACCGGCGATAGGCGCTTTGCGGTCGCACAAGCCTTCCCAACGGCCCTCGGCCCAGCCGCAGATTCACTCCGATGCCCGAGAGGAAGGCGTCAAAACTTCCCGCCTTGGACTCGCGCGGGACGATATCCAGGACGCCGGTCGCGTCGATGACGGATGAACGCCCGGGAGCGGCCTGGCCGGGGCGCAGGGCGACCGAATAGTAGATTCGCTGGCCGATGAGTTCGCGCATGAACCGGTCGGACTCGACGATGGTGCCCGTGCCGCTTGCCCGTCGAGGCGGGAATTTCCTGGGCCGGCGGCCAACAGCCGGTTTTGGCTGAGAGCGCGGGGGTGCGCCGGCAGCCTCGAATTCGCGTTCGACTCGGATGGCGAAGCGGGCCTCGCGAGCGGGCATCGAGCGCCAGCCGGGCGGCAGTTCCTGCAGCCGGATGCCATTGGCGTAGCCGGCAAAAGCCATCCCCGTAACGATGAACGGCGCCCAGAGCCGGGAGGCTATCTTAAGACTGACAATGGACACCAGGCCGGAAACGGCTGCTGCGGCGAGGCCTGCCATGAGCAGGGGCAGCGGCGAAACCTCCGGCCCGGTTGCGGCCGCCGCGAGGCCGGCGAGGCAGGGAATCACAAGCCAGAGCAGCGGTGCCCGGTGGCCCAGGGTGTGGGGCGGAATCATACAGCCGGCAGATAATAGCAACGGCTAGCCTGCATCCATCACACAACCGATGAAGACTGCACAAGATCATCGAGCGAAAAGGACCAAAGGCGACCGAACTGTGCTATAAGCACAGCGCAGGGAGCCAGAGGACATTTGCGCCGACGAGATTGGGCGAGATTCATCGGTTGTGTGATGGATGCAGGCTAGGCGGCCGGATTGCCAAAGCCCCGATCTTCGCTTCCATCAGTTCATCATGCCTCACCTGTTTGAACCGTACCGGGTCCGGTCGGTCACGCTTCGCAATCGGATCGGCGTCTCGCCGATGTGCCAGTATTCGTCCAAGGAGGGGTTCGCCGGCGACTGGCACTTCGTGCACCTGGGCTCGTTGGCTGTTGGCGGGGCGGGCCTTGTGATCGCGGAGGCGACGGCCGTTGCGGCTGAGGGCAGGATCACGCCGGGCTGCGCCGGGATCTGGAATGACGGACAGATCGAACCGCTGGCGCGCATCAACCGTTTCATCGCCTCGCACGGCGCCGTGCCGGGCATCCAGATTGCGCACGCAGGCCGGAAGGCCTCTGCAGCGTTGCCCCAGGACGGTGGAGCCCACCTGGCCGACGATGACGGCGGGTGGCCGACGATAGCGCCTAGCGCACTCGCCTTTGGCGGAGACCTTGGAAAGATGCCCCGCGAGGCAACCGAGGCGGATATCCTCCGCATCCAGGGCGAATTCGCGGCCGCGGCCACGCGGGCGCGGGCGGCAGGGTATGCCTGGCTCGAAATTCATGCGGCGCACGGCTACCTGGCGCACGAGTTTCTCTCCCCCTTGAGCAACAAGCGGGCCGACCGGTACGGCGGAGGCTACGAGAACAGGATCCGCTTTGTCGTCGAGACAGCCCGCGCGGTGCGCGCCGCCTGGCCCGAGGAACTGCCCCTGGCGGTCAGGCTGTCGTGCACAGACTGGGTCCCCGGGGGCTGGGATATTGAGCAGTCGGTGGAGCTCGCCCGGCACCTCAAGGGCGAGGGGGTCGACCTCATCGATTGCAGCTCCGGCGGCAACGTGACGGGCGTGAAGATCCCGCTTGTGCCGGGCTACCAGGTGCCGCTGGCCGAACGCCTGCGCCGCGATGCCGGCGTCGCCACGGCCGCGGTCGGCCTCATCACCGAACCGACCTTGGCCGACGAGATAATTCAGTCTGGCCGCGCGGACCTTGTTCTTCTCGGCCGGGAAATGCTCCGGAACCCCCGCTGGCCGTACCACGCCGCCCGGACCCTTGGCAGGCGGGCCGACCTGCCGCCACCCGTCCAGTACGCGCGCGCCTTGTAGCCCGGGCTTCAGCCTGTCACGCTGCAGGCCGTGAATCCCTGACGCCATGACCACAGAAGACCAGGGCGACCTGTTCGGGGGAGAAGCCGCGGAGCCTGCCGGAGAAGCTTCCGGAGGCCCAACAGGGGAGCCGGCGCATGTCGCCAAGCCGCTCGCCGCCCGGCTCCGCCCGAGGTCGCTGGCCGAAGTGGTGGGCCAGGAGCACATCCTTCGCCCAGGCAGCCTGTTGCCGCGCCTTGTGGCCCAGAACAGCTTCGGATCCCTGCTGTTCTACGGACCGCCCGGATCGGGAAAAACGAGCATCGCTGAGGCGATCGCGCGCGAAACGCGGAGCCGGTTTGTGAGGGTCAACGCGGTCATGTCGAACGTGGCCGAGTTGCGCGAGATCCTTTCCTCCGCGCGTCGCAGGCCAGGCGAGGGGACAATCCTCTTCATCGACGAACTGCACCGCTTCAACAAGGCCCAGCAGGACCTTTTGCTGCCCGACATCGAGGAGGGAAACATCCGGCTGATCGGAGCCACGACTCACAACCCCGGGTTTTACTTGATTCCGCCCCTTCTGTCGCGAAGCCACCTGTTCCGCCTGGAGCCGCTGGAAGTGGACGCGATTGTCGGCGTCCTGAAGACCGCGCTGGCCGATGTGCAGCGGGGCCTCGGATCCCGCCGTTGCTCGGCGGAGGAACGCATTCTCGCCGACCTGGCGCGCCTGTGCGAGGGAGACCTGCGCCGAGCCCTCAATGCCCTGGAGGTGCTGGCCCTGAGCCTCCCTGAAGGCTCGGCGATAACGACCGCCGAACTGGAGGTGTTCGCCCGCGAACGGCGCATCCGCTACGACGCCGAGGACGAGCACTACGACACGATTTCCGCCTTCATCAAGAGCTGCCGCGGCTGCGACCCGGATGCGGCGATGTACTGGCTGGCGAAGATGCTGGCGGGGGGCGAGGACCCGCGCTTCATTGCGCGGCGCCTGGTCATCCTGGCAAGCGAGGACGTGGGGCTCGCCGACCCAAGGGCGCTTCCGCTCGCCGTCGCCGCGCATCACGCCTGCGATTTTGTCGGGCTGCCCGAGGCGGAGCTGACCCTTGCGCACGCGACCCTTTACATCGCGACGGCCCCCAAGAGCAATTCGGCGACAATCGCCCTCGGAGAGGCCCGCCGCGCGATCAGCGAGTCCCCGGTTCAGGCGGTTCCGATCCACCTGCGCGACAAGGGAGGGCAGGCGAGCAAGAGACTCGGCCACGGCAAGGGCTATGCCTATTCCCACGAGTTTCCCGAGGCGATCTCGGGGCAGGATTATCTGGAGCATCCGCTGAGCCTTTACACGCCGAAGACGGCGGGAGCCGAGGGCGCGATAGCGGAAAGGCTGGCCCGCTGGCGGGATCTCAAGCGCAAGGCGCGTTGACACAAGCTCTTCACAGCCCGTTTCATTCGCCCATGCAGGACTCCGTCCCCTTTGGCACCATCGAGAAGGCCGTCGCCGACATCGCGGCGGGCCGGCTCGTCATCGTCACGGACGACCAGAATCGCGAGAACGAGGGCGATCTGATCATGTCGGCGGCCAAAGCCACGCCCCAGGAGGTCAACATGATGATCCGCTACTGCAGCGGCATCGTCTGTGTCCCCACGGTTGAGCCGCAGCTGCGGCGCCTCGGCCTAGGTCCCATGGTGGCGAGCAACCGCGAGAACCAGAGGACGGATTTCACGGTCAGCGTCGACGCCGCCGAGGGCATCACGACGGGCATCAGCGCCTACGACCGCACCCAGACGATCCGGATCCTGGCCGACCCGCAGAGCCGCCCCGATCAGCTCGTTCAGCCCGGCCATGTCTTTCCCCTTCGGGCCCGCCCCGGCGGGGTCCTCGAGCGCGCCGGACATACGGAGGCGGCCGTGGACCTGGCGATCCTCGCGGGGCAGCATCCCAGCGGTGTTCTGTGCGAACTCGTGAACGATGACGGCACGGTCCAGCGCCTGCCGGAGCTGATCGAGTTTGGCCGCCGCTTCGGGCTGACGCTCATTTCAATCGCCCAGCTTATCGAGTATCGCGCGCGCAAGGACCAGCTGGTCGAGAAGGTCGGCTCGCGGCCGTTCCCCTCGGAATTCGGCGAGTTCACGATGCACATCTTTCGCAGCCGCATCGACAACCGGCACCACCTCGCGCTCACGATGGGCGCCCTCGGCTCCGCGCCGACCTTGGTGCGCGTGCACAGCGAGAACATAATCGGGGACGTTTTCCGGATGCGCGGCTTTGACACCCAGGTCACGCTCGCCGCCTCGCTCGAGGCGATAGCCAGGGCCGGCTCCGGCGCCCTCCTTTACATGGAGCACCCGACCGACGGCGTTGAACTGATGCGCAGGCTTGACGCGAAGCCGGGAGAGGCGCTGCCGCCCATGAGCTTCCGAGATTACGGGATCGGGGCCCAGATCCTTGCCGCACTCGGCCTGCGCAAGATACGCCTCCTCTCGCACGGCACGCGGAAGGTGGTCGGTCTGGACGGTTACGGCCTGGAGATTGTTGAGCTGGTCCGGCCGTAGCCCATACGCCGGCGTTTCGCTGGCAACTTACGGAAACTTCTCCCGCACCATTGCGCGGACCTCATCGAGCCAGGCTGCGCGCTCCGCGGGGGTGCTGACGATCACGACGCTGAAGGTCCGGCGCGCGGCGTTGGGCACCTGGCAAAGGCCGAAGACGCACTTCATCCAGATCGCGTCGAGGGGGTCGCCGTACACGGCGCTCTCCCGGTCGGGCGGCGTGTTCGACGTGTTGAACACGATCGCCGCCCGCAGATTGAGAAGCCCGACCGGCGCGCCCTCGCCGCCGTCGCCCGCCCTGAACTCGTAGGCGACGCCCGGCCGCACCACCCGGTCGATCCAGCCGGTGAGTATCGCCGGAGGCTGTCCCCACCAGTTCGGATGGACGATCACAAGCCCGTCGGCGGAGCGAAGATCGTCGCAATGCCGGGCGATCGCCGGCGGCAGGGGCGCCTCCTTGGGAAACTCCGCGGCGGGCATCAGGGGGTCGAACTTCTCGGCGCAGAGGTCGTGAAGGATGACGGTGTGCCCGGCCTCGCGGGCGGCGCCGGCGGCCGCAAGCGCAATCGCATGGTTGAAGCTGCCGGGATTGGGGTGGGCGATGACGATCAGGATCTTCATGGCGCGGCCTCCAATGGGAACCGCAAATGCCGGCGGCCGTCGAGGCATTCGTGCCTGTCGGCGCAAGAGAGAAGCGCCCGTGCAGGCGGCCGTGGGGTTTTCTAATGCGGGCGGGGGACATTTCTTCAAAAGTCCGAAAATGTCGGATTAATGTCCTTGTGGCTATTTCGGTCCGGGCCTATGATTGCGGCCATGACGCGCAGGGAACCCAAACTCATTGGAATCGTGGGCTACGAGGATGCCGAATCGCTCGACATCGCCGGACCCGCGGAGGCTTTCAGTTCGGCCGTGACCCGGGACCGGGACTCGCAGGCGCGCCCCTGCTACAGGGTCATCATCGTAGGCCCGACGAACAGGCCGTTCAGGACATCGGCGGGAATCGTGATCAAGCCAGAGAGAACCTTCCAGGATGCGCCGGCGCTCGATACCCTGATCGTGCCCGGAGGCAAGGGCCTTCGCGTCGAGTCGGCGAGTGCCCGGGTGGCCGGCTGGGTGTTGGAGCGGGCTCCCGCGACAAGGCGGGTCGTGTCGGTGTGCACGGGCATCTATGGCCTCGCCCCCACAGGCCTGCTGGACGGGCGCCGGGTGACCACGCATTGGCGGTTTGCGGGCGACGTGGCCCGGCGCTTCCCGCGCCTGGTGGTCGATCCCCATCCGCTTTTCCTCAAGGACGGTAAATACTACACCTCGGCAGGGGTCTCGGCTGGAATCGACCTGGCGCTCTCCCTGATCCAGGACGATTTCGGCCAGCATACCGCACTCGACGTGGCGCGCGAACTGGTCCTGTACCTCAAGCGGCCGGGCGGCCAGGAGCAGTTCTCCGAGCCACTTCAGGTCCAGATCCAGTCGACGGAGCGTTTTTCCGACATCGTCTCATGGATTGCGTCGAACCTGCACGGGGATCTGTCGGTGGAGACGCTCGCCGGGAAGGCGGCCCTGTGCACGCGGCATTTTCGGAGGCGCTTCCAGGGCAGCTTCGGCAAGAGCCCCGCCGCTTTTGTCCAGGAGATGCGCCTGGGCGAGACCCGCCGGCAGCTGGTGAGCTCGCGCTACCCGATCGAGTCGATCGCGAAGTCGGTCGGCTTTGGCGATTCGGACACCCTTCGCCGGGCGTTCCGCCGGCGATTCGGCGTCAGCCCGAGCGACTACCGAGCCAAGTTCAACCCCACTGCGCCATGCCTGCCCTGATGCCCGTCTATGCGAGGGCCGACGTTTATTTCGAAAGGGGCGAAGGGTGCCACCTCTTTGACGAAGACGGCCGGCGATACCTGGACTTTGTCTCCGGAGCGGCCGTCACCGCATTCGGCCACGCACACCCCGCGATCACCCGGGCGTTGTCCGACCAGGCGCAAAGGCTGTGGATCGCCTCCAACCTTTACAAGTCGAGGGGCCTCGAGAAGCTGGCGCAGCGCCTCGTGGACGCGTCGTTTGCCTACACGGTCTTCCTGCAGAATTCCGGGGCGGAGGCTTGGGAACTCGGCGTCAAGGTCATCCGCAAGTACTTCAGCGCCGTCGGCCGGCCGCAGCGCTACCGGATAATTTGCTTCGAGGGATGCTTCCACGGACGGATGCTGGCAGGGATTTCCGCGGCGAAAACCGAAAGGATGGCGAAGGGGTTCGGGCCGATGACCCCGGGTTTCGACCAGGTTGGCTGGAACGATTTGGAGCAGGTCCGCGCCGCAATCGGGCCGGAGACCGCGGCGATCTTGATCGAGCCCGTGCAGGGGGAGGGCGGCATGCGGGTGGCGAGTCCCGAATTCCTGCGAGGCCTTCGAAGGATCTGCGACGAGTCCGGGCTCCTTCTCTATTTTGACGAGATCCAATGCGGCCTGGGGCGCACCGGAAGGCTGTTCGCCTGCGAATGGGCGGGCGTGACGCCCGACCTGATGTGCATCGGCAAGGCGCTGGGCAACGGGTTTCCGATCGGCGCCTGCCTGGCGACGGCCGAAGCGGCCCTTGGGATGACGCCGGGTTGCCACGGGAGCACATTCGGGGGAAACGCGCTGGCCACCGCCGTCGGCAACGCCGTCCTCGACCTGCTCCTGGCGCCGGGCTTCTTGACGGAAGTTGAGAAGACCGGGCGGTATCTCGAAGACCGGCTGGCCGGTCTCGTGGAAAGCCATCCCGGCGTATTCACCGGGCGGCGCGGCAAGGGGCTTATGGGCGCGTTAAGATGCGTTCAGCCCAATTACGTCGTTGTAGACGCCCTCCGGGCCGAAGGCCTCCTGGCTATAGCAGGCGGCGAGAACGTGGTTCGCCTGCTGCCGCCGCTGATTGTGACCGAGCGTCAGATTGACGAGGCTGTGGCGATCATCTCCTCCGTGGCCAATAAGACTTCCCAGGAAGAATCAGACAACCGCAGCGGAGCGCGCCGGGTTCTTGCGAAATGTTCGTAGCGAGGTAAAGGTGGGTTCGGCAGTTTGCCGACAGCCGCAGGGCGCGAAGCGGGACGGGGGGCCTTGTCATCGGGAATCCCTGGTTTCAGGCCGCAGCAGCGTAGCGCTCATCAGCCCGATCACGACATCGTTGGCGAGAGTGCGGACGGTCAGCGACTTGAGCTCCTTTGTGGGATTCAGCGCAAGATTGAGCACCGTGGCGGCTCCGCCTCGAACCGCCCCGCCCTTCCCCTTGAAATTGACGGGCTCGAGCACGTGGATGGCGCCCGTCTTCAGGTACACGCGGGGAGGCAGCGGGCCCGGGCGGCGGAACTGGTAATCGTCGATGAAGTAATCGCGTTCGATCGGCCACCACGTCGTCGGATTCTCCAGGGCGAGGCGATCGCTGGTGCCGTCGCCGTAAGTGACGACGACTTCGCCATTGTCCAGGCGGCTCTGCATGGGCGTGGTCGACCCGGCCATCATCAGGTAGAGCTGGCTAGCGCGCCCGGTGAGCGGAACAACCGCCTCGGCGGGGTAGTTTTTCCACCGGGAGGTGAAAAGGACGTTCTTTGAGTCTTGATCGCCCGGCGTGGACAAGGGAACGCCGTTGGGCAATTCGATCTTCCCGCCGTTGGCTGCGGCGACGGCACGGAGACCGGCGTCGTCGATCTCCGCCTTTGCATTGTAACCGCCGGCCCAGCCGCCGAGGCCCTGTTTTGGAAGGGCGAGCGAGACAGAGGGCGACCGCGGCTCGCGGTATTCGTTGCGGAAGATTTGCGTGACCCGGTCGTTGAAATATGGCGTCAGATCGACCGCCGAAAAAATTGCGCTGGCGGGGGGATCGGCCATGGCGGGCATGGGCGCCTCGCGCAGGTCCGGCTCGGCGGGCGGAGGCTCGGAGGGAGCCGGATCTCCGGCCCAGGCGATCGCCACCTCAATCCGGGCGGAAGCCGGGGCGTCGATCTCAACGCGGGCCGGGGCGCCCGGCGCAGCCAGCAGCCGCCAGGTGGCCGGCCGGCCGTTGATTTGAACGGAGGCAACGCCCACCCGCGCCTGCGCCAGCAAAAGGCGCAGTTTCTGGGGCTGGGCAAAAGTCAGCTCGACCACGTACGTGTCCTGGTTGCCGGCGCGATGGAACGAATATGACAGGTCGGGATGCCTGAGGCTGGCGTGGTCCCAGGCAGCCGGGAAACCAGGTTTCAGGACCAGTTCGCCGGCCAGCGCGTCCGGCTCCACGCCGAACAGGCCCTCGACTATGGCGCGTGACAAAGCACCCGCTCCGTCGCCAAAGTCCCGCTGGGACTCGCGGCGATAGACGTCGAGGTAGGTCATCGTTCCCACGTTTCCGGGCGATATCCCCATGAACATGGTGGTGAGGACAGAGCCCTCGGTGATCCGCCATGCCTCCTCCGGGCGCCCCGCCTGCCAGAAACCGAGCGCAGTATGAGCGGCCTCGTCCATCACGACATTGTTGATGGACCAGTCGTACGGCATCCAGTTGCTCTCCGCCAGGGTGTGCAGACCCTCGGGAACACCGGGACCGCGGACGGGAAGATGCGGGATCTCCCGATCGACCTGCCTGGTCATTTGCCAGGCTTCCGCCGGCGTGGGGAGCTCGGAATCCATGGTATGGTAGAAGGTCCAGACCGCCGCGCTCGGGTGGACGAGCTGGAGGCCGAGGAGGTCCTTGTATTCGGCGAACCCGCCCCGGTCGGGAATCCAGAGCAATTCGCGCATGCCGCGGGCGATCAGTCCGGCTTCGCGCTCGTAGGGGGCCGGGTCGGCCCCCACCAGGGGGGCGAGGCGGGCGGCCATCTTGTTGTGGTAGTAATTGTAGGCCGACGCGTGGGCCGTGCCGCCGCCGTCGTACTGCAGGTTGTCGCTCGCCCAGATTGCGGCATACGCCTCGTAGAGGGGCAGCCTTTCCGGGCCAAATTCGCGGCGGAAAAGCCGCCGCTCCCACGCCAGATGGCGCACGATGACCGGCCACATCCTCTTCGCGTATTCCATATCCCCCGTCCAGAGCAGGTGGCGGAATAGCGCATCGATGTAGACAAGGTTCATGTCGTAGTGGCTGTTCGAGATGTCTCCATTCGTGTGCAGGCCCGCCTCGTTGCGGGCCAGATTCGTGCGCTCGTCGGGCGGCGGAACCTGCGCGCGGATCGGATCGGTGTTCTGCCGGCCCGCCCAATAGACCGAATTTATCCGCGCCCGGTCGTGCCATCCTAGTTCGTCGAGGGCGTAGGGCCCTCTCCAGCCGAGGAGCTTGGTGCGCCAGGCTATCGCCCCGTGCATGATGGCCTGCTGGGGTTCGTCCCAAAGGGCGTCGGCCGCAACGTTCAGGGCGCCCACCGCGGCGTTGATGAAGGGATCGGGTGTATCGACGGCGACCCGGGTTCGCAGCGCCGCAAAATGGGCCTCGGTCTCGGCAAAATGCCTGGGCAGGTCTGCCGCGGAGTATTCCGGGGCGAGCGCAAGTTTTGGCGGCATGCGGGCGGCGCCCTGGCGGTCTGAGCTCACCTCCTGGTACGTGTCGAGATCGGCCGCGATGGCGGTGTCGGCCGCGAGGCGCTGGAGCGAGAACAGGAGCGGCCGTCCGGCGATGAGAGGGGCCCGTGCGACGAGCACCGGCAGCTCAGGCGCCTGCGGGGCCGTCGCGGCCAGCAGGAAGGGGAGATTGTTCCACTGCCGGGCGTCCGCGAGGGCCAGCGCCGCGCCCGCGGGCGCAATGCCCGAGATGGTCGCCGCCTTCGCCTTCAGGGTGAAACGGCCGTTTCCGACCTGGAATGAATTGTCCCGGCAGAATTCGGGCTGGAGCTGGAAATACTGGCTGATCGGCACGCGCTCCGTCCCAATGTCCCCGTCGCGCTGACCGCGCTGGCCGTTGACCCCGCCGTACACCCACGCGAGCTCGAAACCGGGGCCGACAGCCTCCGCGGTCGCCCGCACAATGAGCCCCTCCGTCTGGTCGTAAGCCAGCGCCTCGACCCTCAGGATGCCCCGGCTTCCGAGCACGGGGTCCCGCACCTCGTAAAGCAATTCGCCCGGACGGTAGCGGGTCAGAATCTGGGCCGCCTGATGCAGCCACCGTGCGCCCGCGGGCGAGCGGAAGGCGAGGCGCAGATTGCCGCCCCTTCCGGGGAGATAGAGCACGAACTCCGGCTTGTCCCCGCCATCGACGCGGAAGGCGGTGTCGCCGCCATAAAGCGACCGGTTGAAGAATTCCGCTCCGTTTGCGATCACGAAATCCGCCCCGTCGGGGTGGTAGCGCAGGGGGCGGTCAATGTTGCCGACCAGGTTCGGGAATATCCTCAGGGCTGAAAGCTCCTGTCCGGAGGCGGAAAAGGCTGCTGCAAAAAACGCGAGAGCAAGGCCTCCGGCGCCGGGCGGGACAATTCGGGGTAATCTCATTTGTTCAGGGATTAGAACAATGACTGGGAGCCGGCTGCAAGCAATGCGGCTTGGAGAATCGGGGTTTGGCGCGGGTCCGGGGGAGGGCCCGCGGGTAACACCCCATGTCCCTTGAATGGGGCCGAAGCGTATCGTCGCGCGCTGCCTCATGAAGACCAAATCCGGCGTTCCCATGAAACAAGTCGAGATGCACCGAAGCGGGCGCATCGGGTGGCTGCGGGCCGCCGTGCTCGGGTCTGATGACGCGATCGTGTCGACCGCCAGCCTCATGATTGGCGTCGCGGCATCCTCCGCCTCGAAGGCGGCGATCCTGGTCGCCGGGGTGGCGGGCCTTGTCGCAGGGTCGATGTCGATGGCCGTGGGCGAATTTGTCTCCGTCAGCTCGCAACGGGACTCCGAGCGGGCCGACATCGAGCGCGAGAAGCGGGAGCTGGCGGATCAGCCGCAATCCGAGCTTCAGGAGCTTGCCATGATCTACGTCAAACGGGGGCTCGAAGAGGGTCTTGCGATGAAGGTCGCCGAACAGCTCAGCGCCCGTGACCGGCTTGGCGCCCACATGCTCGACGAGCTTGGGATCAGGCAGACGTCCCTCGCCCGCCCAATGCAGGCGGCGTGGATATCGGCGGCCAGCTTTGGGTGCTTCGCGGTTGTGCCGATAGCCGCCCTGCTCCTTGCGCCGGCAGCTCTCCGGATTCCGGCGATCGCGGCGCTCTCCCTGGTGAGCCTCGCCGCCCTTGGCGGGTTTGGAGGGCACATCGGCGGCGCTTCGGTCGGCCGAGCGGCATTGCGGGTCACGCTCGGTGGCGCCCTGGCAATGGCGGTGACCGCCCTGATCGGCCGAATCCTGGGCGTTTCCGTGGGGTGATCCTTGAACAACGCTGCCCTGATTCCGTCGCCGGCCCACACGGGCACCACCATCGTGGGGCGAATTTACAGCCATTTCTTCCTGCACGAGTCGTCCGCGGGCATGCGGATTCTCGTCATCATCGTCATGGCGATCCTGGCGCATGCGGTGGCGAAGGGTATCCGGCACATCGGCGAATGGCTGCTCACCCGGAGCCGCGGCCAGAAGGGCCGAATTGGGGTCGTGGCTCAGAAGCCGAAGTTCGGGACGGTGACCCGCCTCATGGTCAGCGGGATCGCCTTTGTCATCTATTTTGTCGCGATAGGCCTGGTCTTCCAGGAGTTCGGGTTCAGCCTGACGACCTATCTCGCGAGCGCCTCCGTGGTCGGCCTGGCAATCAGCTTCGGCTCCCAGGGGCTGGTCCAGGACATCGTGATAGGGCTGACGCTGATTTTTTGGGACGCCATGGATGTGAACGACATGGTTGAGGTGACCGGGACCACGACCAGCGTGATCGGCCGCGTTGAGGAAATCGGGATGCGGTTCACCAAGGTCGTCAATTTTTACAACCAGAAGGTCTTCATCCCCAACCGCACCATCGGAAACGTCAGCAGGTTTCCTCACGGGGGCGTCGACGCCTATGCCGATCCGCAGATTCCCGTTGGCGCCGATCCGCAGAAGGTCATCCAAATCGTCAAGAACATCGCGGTTGGAATGTGGGCCCAATTCGGCTCGATAATCCTGAGCGAGCCGATTGTCGGCGAGACGGGAACCGCGCAGGGCGCCAGTTGGAAGTTCATCCACGTGCATTTCAAGATCTGGCCGGGACAGGGGAGCCTGATCGAGGTCACTTTCCGGCAGGAAGTGGTCAAGGCGATGAGGGCATTTGACCCAAAATATGCTGACTGGCAGGTGCCGGTGACCTACCGTGCAGGCCCGGTCTCCAAGGGCCTGAAGGCGCATTAGGGCCCCTCATCTCCGGGTGTTTCTGATTGCGCAAAAGTCAAAGCTCGGTGCATTAGAACATTCCGCAATTCGCACAGCACCTTTCACCAAGCCTCATGAGCCTTTCCGTTCCAAAGTTAGCCGAGGTATCCGGCGCGCCGTTCAGGATCGGCGTTGCCGCCGCGCGCTACAACGAAAGGTTTGTGGGGGCGCTGCTGGACCAGTCGGTGGAGGTGCTGCGGAAGATGGGCGTCAAGGACAGGAACCTGACGATCGTGCGCGTGCCCGGGTCAAACGAGCTGCCGGCGGCCGTCCAGCTCCTCGCGGAGAGGCGCCGCCCGGACGTTCTCATTGCTCTTGGCGTCATCATTCGCGGCGACACGATCCACTACGAGCTGATCGCCGAGGCGGTGACCCATGCCCTGCAGCGGGTCGCCCTGGACACGCGCCGGCCGGTCATCAACGGCGTCGTCGTGGCGGAGAACGAGGCCCAGGCCGCCGAAAGGTGCCTGGGGGACATCGACCGGGGGGCGGAATTCGCCCGCGCGTGCCTGGCGATGGCCGCGCTCCGAAGGGAGCTTTCCCGATGAGCCGGGCCCAATTCGCACAGCGGCGGGACGGCCGTGTGGCCGCAGTCCAGTACCTCTACTCGTGGAGCATAAACCCGCCCGCAAACATCGAGGAGGACCTGCGCGCATTCTTCCCAAACCAGGAGCAGCCGCGGGCCTACTACGCCTTCGGCGAGGAGCTGATCCATGGCACGATCGAGCATGCGGCCGAGATCGACGGGCACATCCGCGGTCTTGCGCAGAATTGGGAGTTCGACCGGATCGCAAAGATCGACCTGGCGATCCTGCGCGTCGCCATTTTCGAGATGATGTACCGCAAGGACATCCCGCCGGTCGTGTCGATCAACGAGGCGATCGACCTGTCGAAGCAATTCTCCAATGCCGACGCCAAGAGGTTCATCAACGGAATCCTCGACCGGCTGAAGGGCCAGTTGGGCCGCGATGCGCGGAAGGCCGGGACCGAATCCTAGCCGGCAGGGGCGTCCCGCGCTGATGTTTGGAATCTTCAAGAAGTTCAAGGAGGGTCTGGCAAAGACGGTCGCGGCGATCGCGACGCGCACCCACGGCCTGTTTGGAGGCCGGAAGATAGATGCCGCGTCGCTCGACGAACTCGAGGAGGCGCTCTACACGGCGGATTTCGGCGTCGAGACGACAACCGAGATCATTGCCGATATCAAGGCTGCGTACCAGAAGGACAAGGACCTGCAGGGCCGCCAGGCGGCGGAGATTGGAGCCGCCGTCCTCAAGCGGATTCTGGCGGGGAGCGAAGGTGTCCTGTCGGGTGGTGGAGCGGGTCCGGCGCCGCCTGCCCCGGTCGTGGTGGCAATAATCGGCGTGAACGGATCTGGGAAGACCACGACCTGCGCAAAACTGGCCTGGCGCCTAAAGCAGGACGGCCGGAGCGTGACAATCGCGGCGGCCGACACCTTCAGGGCGGCCGCGATCGAGCAGTTGCAGGTATGGTCGAAGCGCCTGGACCTGGAGCTTGTTTCGAGCCACACGGGCGCCGATTCCGCATCCGTGGCGTTTGACGCCTGGCGTGCGGCGAAAGCGCGCGGTCGGGACTACCTCTTGATAGACACCGCCGGTCGGCTTCATACCAAGGGCAATCTCATGGAGGAACTGGCCAAGATCCGGCGCGTCCTTCAGAAGAACGACCCCGCAGCCCCCCATCACAGGTGGCTCGTGGTGGATGGCTCGCTCGGGGCGAATTCGATCGAACAGGCCCGTGTGTTCAATCAGAGCTTTGGCCTGACGGGCCTTGTCGTGACCAAGCTCGACGGAACGAGCCGCGGCGGCGCCCTGGTTGGAATCTACCGGCAGCTGAAGATCCCGATTTTCTTCATCGGCCTGGGCGAGCAGGCCGAGGACCTGCAGCCTTTCAGCGCGGAAAACTACGCCAACGCGGTCTTCGGAGTCGAGGCGGGTTAGCGTGCCGGCTCGAGAAGGCGCGCGTCGTAGAGGCGCCACACCCCGTCCTTGCGCACGATGTGGGCCAGGCACTCGCGGCCGGGCTGGAGGAGGGCACCCAATTGCGGATCGACTGCGAAGTCATGCCGGCCCGGATCCAGGACCCCCGGCACGGCGTCGGATTCGATCACGACCCAAGCGCGCCCGGGTCCGACCGAGACAACCGTTCCGAGCAGGGCATACCCGATCAGCTGCATCGGCGTGGGCGCGCAATGGCATGCTGCGTTCGCCACTGAAAGCAGGTCCGCCTCCGGCACGTTGAGGAGCACCGTGCGCACGCCCGGGGATCCGCCCGGCGAACCGTACGCGACGATCGCCTGGGCGGAGAAGACGTCGCCTGCGTAATCGTGGACGATCGCAATCTGCGGAGCGGCGGTCTGAGGAGACGCCACTCCCAGGCAAAAGGGTGCGTCCAATGAGTTATCCGGCGCCAGGCGCCTGACCCATGCTCCGGCCTGGCCCGCCGAATCGCTTTCGCTCCAGGCGATCAAGGCGGCCCCGTCGTGTAGGAGCGCCGCGGCGGGCAAGCCGGTCGGACTTCCTGCGTTCACCTGCAGCGGGACGAGGAAACGGGCGCCCGCGTCCGGCGACGTGGAGACAAGGATGTGCGGATCGGCGGGATTCGCGGTCCGCCAGACGGCGACAAGCCGTCCGCCGTCTGCGGCGATTCGCGGCCCGCCCGCCCCGGCGCCTCGCCAACCGTCGGCGCTGATCGGGCGGCGGTCCTCCCATTTCCGGCCGTGGAGCCGTGCGATCCTGGGATCCCGCGCACCTGTTTCCGAGATCCCGCGGTAGGCGAGGACCGCCCCGCCGTCCAAAAGCGGCACGAGGTCGGGCTGGCTTTCGGGAGCCGCACGGCCGTCGAGCAGCCAGTCGGGCGCCGCCGTCAGGGGCCCGGTCAGAAAGCGCAGGTAAACGCCAGCAGGGGCGTCCGGAGAGGATCGTCCGCTTCGGTCGATCCAGGCTGCCAGGATGCGGCCGTCCGCCAGGGCAGCCAGTACGGGGAATGAGGCATCGCCGCCCTTCCTGGACACCGGCGATGGCTCCGTCCACGTGTTCCCGCCATCGGTGGAACTGCAGAAAAATGAGCGGCTGGCATCGGTCGCGGCCGCGGGTTCCGACCACGAGACGAACAGCTGCCCGATTCCGCATGCCGCAACGGACGGAAGGCCGCCGGCGGGGTCCAGCATCCGGGAACTGGCGATCCGATGCGCGCTGCGCCACCGTCCTTTTGGCACGTCGAATTCACAGCAGCGCAGGACCCACCGGGCCGAGACGGGCGAATCCGGCTCCGCCCAGACCATCCACACGGTCCCATCCGGCGCCGCAGCGAGGACTGGGAGACGCGCCCTTTGGGCGGCAGGAGAGGGGACTTCCTCGATTTGCAGGGGCGGGGCAGCGGGTTCATCCGCCCCGGGTGCCGCCGCACAGGCCAGGAGGGCAAGCAGGCCGATTGCAGTCGGTTCCAGTCGTTTCATAGGAACCGGGTGGCGCGGCGCTGAAGGAGGTTGGTGGTGAGCAGAAGGGCGAACGAAAGCCCGAGGAGCAGGGCGGCGAACTCGTGCGCCTGTCCGTAATTGAGCGCCTGCACTTCGTCGTAAAGGGCAATGCTCGCGACTTTCGTGACGCCGGGAATCGAGCCGCCGATCATCAGGACAACGCCAAACTCACCCAGGGTGTGGGCGAAGGCGAGCGTGAGCCCGGCCGCGACGCCGCGCCGGGCGAGCGGTATGTAAAGGCGGTACCACACCCGCCAGGGCGGCGCCCCCAGCGTGGCTCCGGCGTCGAGCAGCTCCGTGGGCACGGCGCGAAGGGCAGCCTGGAAGGGCTGGACGGCGAACGGCAGCGAGTAGATGACCGAGGCGATGACCAGGCCCGGGAACGAGAAGACGAGGGTCGAACCTGTCGCGTCCCGCCACCAACTCCCGGGCGGATGGTTTGGCGAGAAGACAAGCAGCATGTAGAAACCGATCACCGTCGGCGGCAGGACAATCGGCAGGGTGACGAGGGTCTCGACGGCTGGAGCGAAGCGCCAGCGGCTCCTGTTGAGCCAGTGGGCAAGGGGAAGACCCCCTGCGCCGAGGATGGCCGCCGTGATGGCGGCAAGCTTCAGCGTGAGCCCGAGCGATTGCCAGAGCTGCGCGGGCAGCCCCAGAACCTCACCGTTCATTCCACCGTCACCGATTTGGCGAGGTTGCGCGGCTTGTCCACGTCGCAGCCCCGCTCAACCGCGATGTAGTAGCTGAGCAGCTGGACCGGCACCGAGGCGACGATCGGCAGCACAGCCTCGTGGCACTCGGGTATGGAAATCAACTCGTCGACGAGCCCGGGGGGAACTCGGCTCCCTCGGTCGCGACGGCGATGATCGGACCCTTTCGCGCCTTGATCTCCTGCATGCTCGAGAGGATCTTGTTGAACACCTCACCCTTCGGGGCGAGGAAAACGGTCGGGCAATTCTCGCTGATGAGGGCGATTGGGCCGTGCTTCATCTCCGCGGCCGGATAGCCCTCCGCATGAATGTAGGAGATTTCCTTCAGCTTGAGGGCCCCCTCGAGGGCGATCGGAAAGAGCGACAGCCGCCCGAGGAAAAGGAAGTCGGTGGTCTGCGCGTACCGCTTGGCGATTTCCTTGATCCGCGGCGCCTGCTCGAGAACCTTGCGCACGAGGTCGGGCGCGGACTTGAGGGCACGCACAAAGTCGGTGCCGTCGGCGAAGCTCATGTCGCGCATCCGCGCAACGTAGAGGGCCACCATGGCGCCGATGAGAAGCTGGGAGGTGAAGGCCTTCGTTGAGGCGACGCCGATCTCCGGCCCCACGTGCTGGTAGATCCCCCCGTCGGCCTCGCGCGCGACCGTGGAGCCGACGACGTTGCTGATGCCGAGGACCCGGTAGCCTTTCCGCTTCGCCTCATGAAGGGCGGCGAGCGTGTCGATCGTCTCGCCGGACTGGCTGATCACGAAAAAGAGGGTGTGTCGGTCGAGCGGGCTGTTGCGGTACCTGAACTCAGAGGCGTAGTCGACCTCCACCGGGAGGCGGGCGAAGCGCTCGATCAGGTGCTCGGCGACGAGGCAGGCGTGCCATGCCGTGCCGCAGGCGCAGAACATGAACCTGTCGACCTGGCGGAGCTCGCCGGGCGTGAGGTTCAGCCCGCCGAAAAGCGCCGTGCTTCCATCCTCCGAAAAGCGGCCGCGCATGGTGTTTTCGAGCGCCTGTGGCTGCTCGAATATCTCCTTTTCCATGAAATGGCTGTAGCCGTTCTTTTCGGCGTCCTTGACCGACCAGGTGATCCGGTCGACGACCGGCGAAACGTCGGCCTGGTCAAGGGTGGTGATCGCAAAACCGGTGGCAGTGACGTGGACGAGTTCCCCGTCCTTCAAATAGACGACGTTCTGGGTGCGGCTGATGAGGGCCGCGGCGTCGCTGGCCAGGATATACTCGCCGTCCCCGACCCCGAGGATAAGGGGCGAAGCCTTGCGCGCCGCAACGATTTCGCTCGGAAAATCGACGCAGATGACGGCGATCCCGTAGGTCCCCTCGACGTGGCGCAGGGTCTTGCGGACGCTTTCAAGGAAACGGCTGTGGCCGTTGCGCTCGGCCGGCTCCTTCGCGTAATGGTAGGCGATCAGGTTGCAGAGGACCTCCGTGTCGGTCTCGGACTTGAACGTGTAGCCCTTTCCCGCGAGGAACGACTTCATCTGCGTGTAGTTCTCGATCACGCCGTTGTGGATGAGGGCGAACTTGCTCGTCGCTGCTGGTGTGCGGATGGGCGTTCAGCGTCGGTGACGCCGCCGTGGGTTGCCCAGCGGGTGTGCCCGATCCCGGTCGTCCCGTTCAGCCTGTGCTTGGCGACTTCCTGTACCAGGACCTCGACCCGGCCGACCTTCTTCGCAACCTCGACGCGGCCCCCCTGAAGCACGGCGATGCCCGCGGAGTCATACCCCCGATACTCCAGGCGTTTAAGACCCTCCAGCAGGATGGCCGCGGCTTTCTGCCTGCCAATGTAACCGACAATACCGCACATAGATTGATGAAATTGGCTGGATAAAAGTACCCAGCGGCGCAAAGACTGGGCAAGCCAATTGAGACTGCAATCCTGATTTTCCCCATCCTGCCATGGTAAACCAAAAACAAGTGATTGCCGTGATCATGGGCGGAGGCCGCGGCACGCGGCTGTCTCCGTTGACACTCGAGCGCTGCAAGCCCGCCGTGCCGCTCGCCGGCAAGTACCGGCTCGTCGATATCCCGATCAGCAACTGCATCAATTCGGAAATCAACCGGATTTTTCTGCTGACCCAGTTCAACACCGCCTCGCTTCACCGCCACATCCAGAACACCTATCACTTCGACCCGTTTGGCGGAGGCTTTGTCGACATTCTTTCCGCCGAACAGACCGAGAAGAGCGTGGACTGGTACCAGGGCACCGCGGATGCCGTGCGGCGCAACCTCGTGCATTTCCGCGCGACTTCACACGACTACGTTCTGAT
The DNA here is from genome assembly GCA_963747795.1 of uncultured Verrucomicrobiae bacterium. Lineage (GTDB taxonomy): Bacteria > Verrucomicrobiota > Verrucomicrobiia > Opitutales > Opitutaceae > Palsa-1447. The sequence continues at coordinate 291,729 of CAVVGS010000015.1, read as the reverse complement.
CCTCTCCGGCGACCAGCTGTACAAGATGGACTTCCGCAAGATCCTCGACGCGCACGTGGCAACCGGGGCCGATGTGAGCATCGCGGCGATTCCCTGCCCGGCCTCGAGGGTGGAGGGTCTTGGCCTGATGCGCGTCGGCGATGACCTGGCAATCCGGGAATTCGTCGAAAAGCCGAAGGACCCGAAGGTGATCGACAGCCTCACCCTGAGTCCTGCCCTCAAGGCGCGCCTTGAGGCGCCGTCCGCGGAGAAATGCTGCCTCGCATCGATGGGCATCTATGTCTTCAACCGCGCGGTCCTGGCCGACGCCCTTTTCAACACGATGACCGATTTCGGGCGGGAGGTCATCCCGAGCCTTCTTGGGTCAAAGAAGCTCTTTGCGCACATCTTTGAGGGCTACTGGGAGGACATCGGGACCGTGCGTGCCTTTTACGAGGCCAACCTCGCGCTCGCCCAGCCGCTTCCGCCCTTCAATTTCTTCGACCCGGCAAGCCCGATCTACACGCAGGACCGCTGCCTGCCCGCGTCCAAGCTCAACAAGTGCAGCATCGACCAGGTCGTGATCGGCGACGGTTCGATCATCACCGACTCGACCCTCAAGCACTCCGTCCTCGGCATTCGCACCTACATCGGGGAGGGATCGGATCTGGAGGACGTCGTCGTCATGGGAGCGGATTTTTACGAAACGGAAGAGCAGCTGAAGGCGAACATAGGGCAGGGCCTGCCCCATCTCGGGATCGGCAGGCAATGCATCATCCGGCGCGCTATCATCGACAAGAATGCCCGGATCGGCGACGGCTGCCATCTGTCGCCCGCCGGAAAGACCGACGGCCGCTACGTCGATGGCGCCGTGATCATCCGCGACGGCGTCCTTGTCGTCCCCAAGGGGGCGGTGCTGCCGGCCGGAACGAAACTGTGATCCGGCGCCCCACAGGGCCTTCGGGGCGCGAGAGAACGGCTGCGCCGTGGCATGAGTCGTTTCCGGCCGACCTCGATTTGCGCAGGGCCCCTGACGGCGCCGCCACGGTCGCGCCCACGCTGGACGCCGGGCTGCCGGCGCACGAGGGAGTCCGCCGGCTCGTGGGACCCTTTTATCAGGCGTTGCTCGCAAACGTCGAGGGCGCCGTCATCGGAACGGACAGCCGTGCCCTGCACGACCTGCGCATCGCCATCCGCCGGATCCGCTCGGTCCTGAGGGCTTACCGCAGGGCCCTTCGCAAGACCTCGGCGAAGAGGATCGACGCCGACCTGAAGGACCTGAATCGATGCCTTGGGCCGGTGCGGGACCTCGACGTGTGGATCGAATTCTGCGGGAAGCAGGCGCTGGCCGGCCAGTTCTTAAGCCATCGACTGTGGCCGAAGTTCATCGCATTTCAAATACAGCTTCGGACCATGCATCGCGCGACTGTCCGGCGCCATCTGCGGGGCGCGGGCTTCGCGGCGCAGCGCGTGCGTATCGAACGCTTCCTTGAAGCCGAGCTGCCGTCGGGCGGGCGCGCCGCTTCAGCGCCGCTCGGACCGGTCGCCCGTCGCGCCCTGCTGAAGAGTCTGCGTCGCGCCCTGAAACTGGGGGGACTGCGCCACTCCAGCGTGCCCGAGGAACTGCACCAACTGCGGATTGAGCTCAGGCGATTGCGCTATTTTTGCGGATTTCTCGGGGACATGCTCGGTCCGCGGATGCACAAGCTCAGCAGGCGCGCCCACCGCGTCGAGCGGGTGCTCGGGGAAATGCGCGATGCGGACCTCGCGCTTGCGCGGGTGACGACGGAAGGGCCGAGGCCGCCGCGCCTGCTCGTCGCCGAGCTTCGCCGGCTCGCCAAGGCCGACGCCGCCGTCGTCGACGCCGAATGGGGCAGGCTCGCGGATCCCGAATTCATAGCCGCGGCCCGCGCCGAATTGAAACTGTCCTTCGAGCCGGTTGCGGCGGCGGTGCCGGTCCCACGGATCTTATCCCCTGCGTAGGCCTGCCATGGGACGTTGGCGCCGGTCAAACGTCGGCGAGCTCCGAGAGGTCAAAACTGCCGTCGTTGGCGGACTCGAACGCCGCGCGCAGCTTTGCCAGACCGCGCCGCTCGAGGTCGGCGACCGTCGTCTCGCGAAGCATGAAGATGTTTGCGATCTGCTTGTGGCTTATCTGGCTGCGCACGCTGCGGTCCGTCGAGTAATGGCGGCTGGTATGGGCCATGCGCTGGGGCACCCTGGATGCCGCACCGCGAGTGCCCGGCTTCTCGAAGGAGTAGGGATAGTGCGTCAGCCAGTCGCGGATTCCACCGATGGCCCAGTCGATCACGACCTCGGTCTTGACCGGTTTGCGGCTCACCGATTTTTGCGAGGGATAGCGCAGGAGGGCCTCATAGCAGATGTCCAGCGTGCGCAGGAAGTTGCACCCGAGGAGCAGCGCCCGGGCGATCGCCTTGGCCTGCAATGGGTTCTTGAGCGCCGCGAGCACCAAATCCTGACCCTCCTTCGCGCAACGCTCCTTGATGGCGAGCGCCTCGCGCACGAACGCGTCCCGCCGGGTGTCGTCCGCCTGCGACCAAAGAGAAAAGCAGGTCTCGGTTATGCTTTTCAGCGCCTCCCAGAGCTGCACCTGCCTGTGCAGATAGTTAACGCAGGTCTGGTCCTCTATCTCCCGGCTTTGAAGCATCAACTCGGTGAAATGACAGCGGATCTGCAGTTCGGCCTTTTCGGCTGCATGCAGAATGAGCTCGCCCTGGCATTCACCCATGGGCGGGAGGGAGGATGAGTCGTTCATTTCGAAGTGCTATGTCGCGCTGCAGCCCTTTCATCGGCCCATTGCCCCGAAAATTTACCTTTAAGCCGGGCCAAATCGCGCTGTCCTCCGGTCGGCGTCACCGGAAAGGCCGAGAGCGAGCAATTCCGCACGAATTTCGCGCTCGAGCGGGTTGGCTGCGTCCACCTCCTGAAAATGCCGCCAGAGGTTCATCCGGCATTGCAGCACGTGGCCGCGGCCTTTTTCCTCGTGGCAGATCTTGAGCGGCTGGTCGTTGGGTATCCATCGCCCGGAACGGTTTGCCTCGTGGAGATCACCAAGGAAATGGATCCAGACGGTATGCACCATGCTGTTCACCTCCATGACGTGACGCATTTCAATCGCGTTCAGGCGGAATAGAACCACGTCCTTCCGATGCCGGATGGTCATTGGGCCCCGGGGACGCCGTTTGAAGCCTGCAATTGCTGGTCGATAAGCGCCTTTCGCCGGCGAAGAAGTTCGGCTCGCCGCGCCGCGGCAGCGGCGAGCGCAGCCCGGTTGCCCGCCTCCGTCCCGTTGGCGTCGGCGTTTTTCACGTCCGGGCCATTTGCAGGCGCCGGAGGCCTTGGAGGCTCGAGCGAAAATCCGTCCGAAGGCGCGGTGCCCAGGGGCGCGACCGCAAGACCGGCCTGCCTCGCGCATTCCGCGAGGGATGACTTCAGATCCATGCCTGCGAAATCGCCAGTTATGGGCGCCTTGGCGTTGGCGGCGATCGAAATCGGGACGTCGAAGCGGGCGGAGAGGAGCCGGGCGACGTTGCCGAGTGGCACGTTGTCGAAGCGCATGGGCAGGTTTAGGGCGGCTGCGGCGATCGCGCGGGCGCGGGCTGGATCCGCCGGCACGACTGCCGCAGGCGGAGCCGGGAGAACGGCCGCCAGGAGAAAGGACAGTGCTGAGAAATTGTTCATGGGAGAGTCCAGTCTGCTGCTATATTCAATTATAACAGCATTCCTCGTCCTCGACCCATTTTCCTAACATGTTCACTCCCAATGATGTCCCACTATTTGGGATAACCCACCCCCTGGGCCTTCCAAGGCCCGTCGACTGTGAAAACATCTTTGGAGCGAAGATCGAATTCTTTTCCCGCAATGCGATGCCAGTGCCGTACGGGTCCCTGGGGCATTTCGACACAGCTGTTTACCGGCCCTACGTGAGGCGGCTGGCGGCGTTTTTGGCGCGCCGGGAACCCGGCTGGAGCGACGCCGGGGTCCTGGATGAGCCGCCCCGGTACTGCCTTTTCCGCAACGGGAGGCCTGCGGAAGTTCCGGGCGAACTCGAGGCCCTGCTGCCGCAGCCCCCGCGGGTGTCGCTCGACGCAATGTTTTCGCATCTCGACCGATGCCACACGCGCGCGCAGCCCCTTCAGCTCCTGGACATCCTCACGCTGATTCGCGAGGACGCCGGGTTGGAGAAGTTTTCGGCGGCCGCAGCCGGGCATCCCTGGGTCGCCGAGTTCATGCGCTGACCCGTTTGGCGGGTCATTTTCCAGGGCCGGGGCGGCGCCCCGGATACTTGGAGGCTGTCAGGGATTGACGTGCTGAACCTGGTACGTCCTTTGCGCGACGGGTGACGGAGCGTACCAGCTGAGGAGGCTGGCGCTGCTGGGCACAGCCATAGTTTCAAGCGTGTAGGTGGTGGTGCCGCTCGATACCACAACCTGCGTGTTGGGGCTGTAGACCCAGGTGGCGCCGTTGTCGTCGCTTGCGCCGGCCCTGAGGGTGTACGTGCCTGTCGTCGGGAAATTTATTCCGAGGGTTCGATTGCTGGTGCCGCCCGAAGCCACAACGGAACTGACCGTCCAAGTGCCCAAGGGCGAAAGCCATTCGATCGAGTGCAGCGTAAGGTTGTCGGCAGGGGCGCTGGCGGTGCTGGTCACGTTGAACGGCGATCCCGTGTAGGCCGTGGCTGCCGCGTTGATGACGGCCGAGGGGGGCAGGGGCGCGAAATTGGCGGCGACCGTGAGGTTTCCGGTCAGGGTGATCGTCGTCGAGCCCGCGGAGGTGCTGGCGGGCGAAGCCCCCGTCCAGTCGGCGAATGAGTAGCCCGAAGCCGGGGTGGCAGCGATCGGCACCGTGCTTCCGATGTCAAAGGAGCCGCCTCCCGTGGCGGTGCCCCCCGAGCCGGAGGTGACCGTCAGGGTGACCTGCTGGACAAAGGCTGGGGTGATGGTGGCGCTTGAGTTCAGGACGATCGAAGTGGAGGCGCTCGCGGGCGAGACGATGCTGCCCGAACCGGACCAGCCGTTGGTGCGGTAGCCCGTGCTGGCGGTCTCGACGATTGGCACGGTCGTGCCGACGTCGTAGGTGCCTGCGCCCGTTGCGGTGCCGCCGGTCGCCGAATTGACCGTCAGGATGGCCTGCTGGACAAAGGCCGGGCTGATGGTGGCGCTTGAGTTCAGGACGATCGAAGTGGAGGCGCTCGCGGGCGAGACGATGCCGCTCGAACCGGACCAGCCGTTGGTGCGGTAGCCCGTGCTGGCGGTCTCGACGATTGGCACGGTCGTGCCGACGTCGTAGGTGCCTGCGCCCGTTGCGGTGCCGCCGGTCGCCGAATTGACCGTCAGGGTGGCCTGCTGGACAAAGGCTGGGCTGATGGTGGCGCTTGAGTTCAGGACGATCGAAGTGGAGGCGCTCGCGGGCGAGACGATGCCGCTCGAACCGGACCAGCCGTTGGTGCGGTAGCCCGTGCTGGCGGTCTCGACGATTGGCACGGTCGTGCCGACGTCGTAGGTGCCTGCGCCTGTCGTCGTGCCGCCGGTCGCCGAATTGATGGCCAGGGTGACCCTCTGCACGAAAGCCGGAGTGATGGTGGCGCTTGAGTTCAGGACGATCGAAGTGGAGGCGCTCGTGGGCGAGACGATGCCGCTCGAACCGGACCAGCCGTTGGTGCGGTAGCCCGTGCTGGCGGTCTCAACGATTGGCACGGTCGTGCCGACGTCGTAGGTGCCTGCGCCTGTCGTCGTGCCGCCGGTCGCCGAATTGATGGCCAGGGTGACCCTCTGCACGAAAGCCGGAGTGATGGTGGCGCTTGAGTTCAGGACGATCGAAGTGGAGGCGCTCGTGGGCGAGACGATGCCGCTCGAACCGGACCAGCCGTTGGTGCGGTAGCCCGTGCTGGCGGTCTCGACGATTGGCACGGTCGTGCCGACGTCGTAGGTGCCTGCGCCTGTCGTCGTGCCGCCGGTCGCCGAATTGACCGTCAAGGTGGCCTGCTGGACGAAGCTGGCGGTCAAACTCATGTTGGAGGTCATGGTGATCGTCGTCGTGGAATTGGACGGCGATGACACGCTGCCGACATTTGTCCCTGACCAGCCGTTGGTGCGGTAGCCGGCGTTCGATGCCTCGGAAATGGTCACGACAGTTCCGGCGGCGTAGACGCCCGCACCCGTGGCGCTGCCGCCGGCGGATGGAGATCCGCCTATCGTCAACGTGTACGCGGTCGCGACGTTGAGCGTGAGACTGCCGGAACCCGATCCGCCGGGATTTGAGGCCGAAAGCGGAATCGTGTACGAGCCCGTGTGGCTGGGACTTCCCGAGATGACGCCCGTCGAGGTGCTGACCGACAGGCCGCTCGGAAGGCTCGAGGCCGAATAGGACGTGGGGCTGTTGGTAGCCGCAATCGTATACGAATAGGGCTGGCCGACCGGTATTGTGACGCTGTTGCTCGCCACCACGGGCACCGCATACACGGTAAAGGGCAGTGTTTGGGTCGACGTCGCGATCGGGGTCGAGGGAACATTCGATGCGAGCGTGACGTAGTCCTGGCCGGCCCCGGTCACGGCGGCGAGGTTGGCCGCGGGGAGACTGGGATTGGTTTGGACGAAAGAGATCATGGCACTGGCGCCGTAGTCGTTCCCGATGTTCAGCGTGTACCAGTCGGCGCCTCCCGTCTGGGCGCTGATGGATGCGGTGACCAGGTCCCAGATCGCAATCTGCAATCCCGCAGCGGTGCTGTTGCTCATCGTGGATGAGTAGTACCTGTCCCAGAGCTGCTCGATCTCGAGCGCCGTGCTGACTCCCATTCCATCGGCCATCTTTGGGCCGGTGGACAGGCTCTCCCAGTTGAAGGTCTGCACGCCATTGAGGCTCCAGTGCCACGGATCGATGCAGAATCCGACTCCGGTCACCCCGTTGAACTGGACGCTGATGGCGCCGGCGTAGACGTTTAGGTTGTTGCCCAGCGTTGAGCTGGAGACGTTGACCACCTCGTTGGCTTCGATGCCCATCTCCTGCACCGACACGTTGTCATTGCTGGCGGTGATCGTGGCGGTATAGGTGCCGACCGTCGTCGGCGTTCCGGTTATGACGCCAATGCTCGACATGGTGAGCCCGGGAGGGAGCCCCGTGGCGGTGAAGATCGGCGTCGGAGTCGCGCTTACCTGGTAGGTGTAGGCGTGCCCGACCGTGAGCACCTGGTTTGAATTGCCAGACGTGAACGAGGGGGTGCTCGAGCCGCTGGCCGCAGCGGTGCCTCCGCAGATCAAACCGGCACTGACAAAGGCGAGGGTCCTGAGGCGCTTGATGCACAGGGATGATCTCATGGTACCCCAATTCTAGCATGCCCGGCGGCATATCCGGGTCCCGCCCTTTTTGCCGCTCCGGGGCGACTGCCCCCTGTCAGCGGGCGCCGGTCATCAGGCCGGGATGCTGGGCCACGTGTGACATCAGGTACAGGTTGGGCAGATAGACCGCGGCGGCCAGGAAGCCGACGAAGACCAGGATGACCAGGATCAGGATGGGCTCGATGAGCTTCGGCATGTTCTTGGCATCCCGCAGGGCCTCCTCCTCGAAAAGGGTGGCGATTCGCGTGAGGATCACCGACGGATCCGCAGACGAGGAGGCGACCTTCATCTGGTCGGCGATGGACTTGCCCAGCCGCCCCACCCGGTGGCGTTCCCTCAGGAATGCCTGGTAGAGGTTCGCCGATTTCGACAGGTGGTCGCTGATCGCCCTAAAGTAGGCGGAGTACTCGACGTGGTCGGCGACGTTCGCCGTGATCGCAAAGGCGTCCCTCTGGTAGACGCCCGTTTGATAGAGCATGGCCAGCGTCCTCAGGCTGCGCGAAAGAATCTCCTTCTGAAACAGGACACCGAGCTTCGGTATGCGCACCAGCGCCTTTTGGGTGAGATCCTGCCTGAGAATCCAGCGGCGGCGCAGAAAGGCAACGACGACCAGGACCGGAGGGATGAACGCGATCTGGGGGTGGGCCGAGATGAAGCTCAGAGTATCGAACAGGAACTGGGTCGCCGGCGGCAGCTCGGTGTGGAAGAGCTTGAAGTTCTTCGTGATCATCGGAAGCACGTAGAAGTTGACCACGATCATCGCGATCAGGAGGAGGCCTCCGATGAATCCGGGATAATACAGTCCCGACTTGATCTCGCCCGTTATGACCATCCGGTTCTTCGTCATCACGGCCAGCTTGTCGAACACCGCCTCGAGGCGCCCCGAGGTTTCACCCTGCTCGATCATCGCGATGGCGACGTTGCTGAAAGCGCCCGGAAACTGGCCCATTATGGCCCCGATGCTGGCCGCCGACGCCTTTTTCTCGTAGAGCGAGGCGATCACGCCGCGGAAATAGGCGGTCTCGGCTCCCGGGGCGACGAGATCGAGGGCCGAGCGGAAATCGGCTCCCAAATGCATCGCCTCGGCCATGCCATGGTAGAATTTCTCGAGTTCGCTGATTGTCGCCGTCTTGCGCGCCGTGAAAATGCGGAACTTCTGGTCGAATTCACCGAGATGCTTCTCCGACAGCTCCTCGTCGTCGGCCTTGCCCGCGGCAAAGCGGGCCGCCGCCGGAGACGCGGCGGAGTAAACCTCCACCTCGCGCTTCCGGCCGCGGTGGCGGATGGCGAAGACCCGAAATATCCAGGTTTGGGCGGTGGCGGCCATGTTTCTGGGGGGTTGTCCTGTCAGAGGGTGAAAATCACCTTGCGCTTGGCTTCTTCAAGGGAGGTCTGGCCTTCCGCCACCCGGCGCAACGCCTGCACACGCAGCGGTTTGAAGCCCTTTTTCTCGGCCGTGCACTGTATGGCGCGCATGCCCGACTCCTGGCGGATGAGGTCGAAGACCTCGTCGTCCGGCTCCAAAAGCTCCATGACCGCGGTCAGCCCGTTGTATCCGCGTCCCTGGCAGCGCGCGCAGCGGCGGTCGTTTCCGGCTGTGTAGAGGGTCTTCGGCGGCTCCAGGCCGACCTCGGTGAAGAGCTTTGCATCGGCGGCGGTCACCGCTGCGGCCATCTTGCACATGGGGCAGAGGACGCGGATCAGGCGCTGCGACTGGGCGGCGATCAGCGTGTCGGCGACCATGCCGGCAGGTATCTTCAGGTCCGCCAGGCGGGTCGGCACCGCCGCTGCGCTTCGGACGTGGAGCGTGCTGAAGACGAGGTGCCCGGTGTGGGCGGCCCCGACGGCCATCTCGGCCGTCTCGGGATCGCGGATTTCGCCGACGAGGATGATGTTCGGGGCCGACCGCAGGAAGGAGCGGAGGAGCGAGGCGAAGGTGAGGCCCTTCACGTTGTCGACCTGCGCCTGGTGCGCGCCCTCGATCACCTGCTCGATCGGGTCCTCGGCCGTCATGATCTTGATCTCGGGCTTGTTTAGCTCGTTCAGGGCGGCGTAAATCGTGGTGGACTTGCCGTGGCAGGTCGGGCCCGTGAACAGGAACATCCCGTCGGGGCGGGATATCAGCCGCCGCATCTGCTTCAGGTCGTTCTCCTCCATCTGGAGGTCTCCCAGCGTGCGAACCCGGCCATCCATGCGCCGGAGGCGCAGGCTCATGTTCTGGGGGCGCTCGAAATCCCGGAATGGCGTTGCTTCCACGCGGAAGTCCACGGGCGAGCCGTCGTAAAGGATGCTGAAGCGGGAGCTGACGGCCTGGAAGAACGGGCCCGATATCTTGCTCAGGTCGCGCAATATCCCGACCACGCTGCCCCAGCGCTGCTCGCCGAAGCTGTACAGGGTCTGCAGGACGCCGTCCTTGCTGATGCGGAAAAGCCCGGAGCTTCGCTCGAACATCACGTGGAGGTCCTGGGCGTTGGCCATGATCGCCTGGCCAAGCGCCCAGTGCACGAGCTGCTCGTCGGTGGTGCCAAGGCGGTCTGGATCGATCCGCCTCACAGTCTCCGCGGTGAGCTTGCACTCGACCGCATGGACGAACGAGGTCGAGCTCTCGACCACGGGGGCGTTTACCCGCACCTCGGCGTCGCGCGACTGCTGGCGCGCCTGCTTCAGCTGGTCGAGCTCGGTCAGCGCGAAATGAATCGGCAGCCTGTCCTCGTCCTCGACCTCGGCTCGAAACATCGCGGTGAATTCGTCGCAGGCGGGGTGGGGAGGCACCTCGTGGAAGGCAACGAAGAACGCGTTGGCCGTTCGCTTGAAGCAAAAGCCGTGGTAGTCGCGGGTCGTGCGCCACGAGAGGCCCTGGAGCTCCTTTGGAATGTCGAGAAAGCGCACGTCTACGACGGCGCTTCGCTGCCTGAGGAACATGACGGTCTCGCGAAGGCCGAGGGGCAGCTCCGAGGAGGGGGTGTTCCGCTCTAGGGCGGCGCGGGCGACCGCCTTTGCAGAGGGCTCCAGGATGAAATGGTCGAGGACGAACTGCAGCGCGGCCCGGTCGTCGGCAAAGCTCGGGGGCGCCTCCTGCAGCTTCCGGTGGACCGGAGCCTCATAATTGTGGCGAAGGTTCTTGGCGTGGCTTTCCCTCAGTTCCGCCGCGATCTTTCTGTAGACGTCCTCCTGCACCAGCGCCCGCCCGGACATCCACGGCGGCAGGAGGGCCGGCTGCTTATTCGGGGGCAGGTAGTGTCCCAGGATCAGCAGCGGCCCCACGGATCCGACAGGCAGCCAGGGATCCCCGTCAAGGTCCGGCCATTCCGAGAGCAGGTCGCACCAGTTCTGGTAGGCGCGGAGCAGGTCGAGCGGCACCCGCCGCATGCCGAGGGGAAGAGGGCTTATCCCGTAGGTGTCGAACAAGCGCTCGAAATCCATCCGGCCGGGGTCGGCCGGCGGGTCGGCGGAAACGGTTGAAGCGGCTTTTGCCGCCGGCCGGTCAGCCTCGAGCGTGAGGGTCTGGGCCATGGCGATCCGGGGCTTAGCCTGCATCCATCACAAATTCCGACGCATCTTGCCCAATCTCGTCGGCGCAAAGGTCCTCTGGCTCCCTGCGCTGTGCTTCTAGCACAGCTCGGTCGCCTTCGGTCCTCTTCGCTCGACCATATCGGGCAATCTTCATCGGTTTTGTGATGGATGCAGGCTCTATGGCGCCCAGAAGTTCCGCAGGGAGAAGGTGGAGCGGCGCGCGGACTCGCCCTCCGCCGTGAAATCGAACACGAGATCCTTTGGGTCCACCTCGCGCAGGATGACGCTGGCTCCCGCGACCAGGGGGGTCATCGCGCCACCTTCGCCGTCCGGGAAATCGAGTTCGTCCCCGACGCGGAAGACCTGGTCGCCTATGATCACCTGGCTCAGGCCGGCATTTGCAGCATATATAAGGCCGGACACGCCCTTTCGGCCGACGGCCTCGGCAACGCCCTGTTCCGTGACTGCAGCACTCCGTTTCTGAAGGGACGCCTCCATGGTCGCCTCGACCTTGAAGGGATTGAAGAAGGTATCGGGCAGCTCCATGGCCTTCTTGTAGTCGGGTCCGATCAGGTTGATCAGTCTGGCCAATGCCGCGCTGGCATTTGCCGGCGAGCCCGCGGGAGCTCCGGAGGCGGGCGCCGCTCCGGACGCGACGTCGGCAAGTATGAGGAATAAAATGATCCTGACGGCCGCCGAGGCCAGCCGGTGGGCGGCCGGGCCGTGCGGCGTCCGGGAGCCCCATGAGGCGGCGCCGGAACGGCAGGCGAGGAATGTCAGGATTGGGTTCATTCTGGGTCGAACTTGCGCGGAAACACAAACTGCACGCCGACGGACAGGGAGCTGGTGTTGGTCGTGTAGGATATCTGCTCGACGCGGGCCAGCGGGAATGCGCTTTCCACGGCGCCGAGCCAGTTGAGGGTGCGGGGAAAATCGCCCGCCACGGTGATGTTCACGTTCTGCACCGAGGTATGGCGGCCGTTGAAGAAATAATTCTTGTTGAGCGTGAAATTCTTGCCGGAAGGGGAGAGCAGATTGTTGACGGCCAGGGTGTCCAGGCGCCCGAACACCTGCTCGATGTTCTCCTCGGCCTGGAGCTCGGCCGTCCACTTTTCCATGAACCGGTCGGACTGCGCGCTGTTCTCCTTCGCGGCCGTGGCTGCCCTCTGCACGGCTTCCAATTGCTGGCGCGCGAGGGTGGCCTCGTCCTGGGCCGTGGCGAGGTCGTTGACGGCCTTGCTGGCCCGGCCGAAGCTCTGGAGCATCTGGAACAGGAAGAGCGCGCTCACCAGCAGCAGGAGGATGGCGGCGATCGTGTAGTTCTTCATGACTCCCCCGGCTTTGGCATGTTGAGGAGGTGTTCGTACCGGAAACCGTTTGGAACAAGCGTTTCCTTCAGGTCGACCGTGCTGTACCCCATTCGCCCGAAAAGGGCGGAAATTCGCTGGAAGATCCGGTTGGCCGCGGGCGGTTCGCCCAGAACGACGACCACCAGGCGCATCTGGGGCTGCCCCTCCTGGCGTGTAAGCGACAGACTGTCCACGCGGGCCACGGGCCTGCCCTCCCGCTGGGCCTGCACGGTCGCACCTTCGATCTCCCTGGTGAGATCGATCAGGAGGGATTGCGTCGGCGGGCTGATCAGGAGCCAGTTGCAGATGGCGGCGGCGTTTTCAGCCCTGGACTGCGCGTCGCGGATGACGTCCTCGCTGTGCTTCTTCATCTGGTTCACCAGCTCGGTCTGCTTCTTGTAGCCGTTGGCCATCCGGGTGGCCTGGGACTGGCGAAAGGCGTTGATTCCGATGACGGCGATCGATGCCGCGAGCGAGGTCCAGAGGATGAGGGGCACGACCCTCATGCTCATCGGCGCAAACGGCCTCACAACGCGCTCGCTCGGATACAGGTCGTAGGCGAGGCTCGGCTTGTCGCTGCAGCAGGCCAGAAGCGCGGGCTGCGTCTGGCCCTTGAGCGGCTCGACGATGGTAGAATCGATTCCGCGCTCCCGTATCATCGACTCGATGTCGATCCCGCTCGAGTTGACGAGAATGACCCGGCCGCCCGCCTTGAGCTTCCCGACCCGTTCCGCAATGGCCTGGTTGAGCGCCGCCTCCTTGAGTCCTACGTCGAAAAGGGGCCGGCCCAGGGAACCCTCGCCGGCGGGAAGGTAGAAGAGCGATCCCCGGTCGACAAAGAGCAGCTCCGCCTCGCGCCCGACCTCCGACCAGTAGTTGCCCAGGATGTGAATGAGGAGACTGGACATGCCGCAGTGCAGCCTCGCAATACCGAGCTCGGCCTTGGCCGCCAGCGCGACGGCCATGTTGATCTCATTCTCCCGGTGGGCGAAGACGACGGCAAAATTGTGGGTCGGATGAAAGGCCACGGAATGCCGGCAGCCCTGGGTCGGGGGCTCTCCCAGGATCCGTTCGGGATTGTCCCGCATGAGAAGAATCGCCTCCTCGTCGCTCTCAGGCCTGGCCGCGCGCGACGACAGGACGGCGGTGTAGCCCGTGGCCAGATTCAGCAGGCATTCGCGCGCCTTGTGGCGTTCGGACATTGTTCGCAGGAAGGTGGCGTCAACGTCCTCACCGCCCGTCGGATTGAAGGCAGCCTCGCCGAAGCGGGGCACGGAGCCTGAAAATGTCACCGGAACGACCTCGATCCCGTCCTTGTAGATCGTGACGGCCAGAAGCGGGCGCTTCGCGAACCGCCTCGCCAGCGGGACCGACGTGTCGATGGGGTCGGGGGCGAACGCGCGCCCCAGGACAAGATCTATCGATTGCTGGATCATAGTGCGTTGGGGGGTGGTCGGAATTCCGGGGGCAGGACGCCTTCGTTGACGGCCCGGTTGAGGCTATCCTCGAAAGTCTGCATGCCCTCGGCCCGAAACCCCTGTATGTCGCGGCGCAGCCGCTCGAGGTGGCCTTCGCGGATATTGGCGGAGATGCCGAGGTGCTTGCCCTCATAGCTGAGGTTGAACATTGTCTCGTGCACGGCGACGAGGGCGCCGGTCTCCGGATTGCGGATGAGTTTCTGGGCCAGGACCATCCGGCAGGCGGTTGCCAGGTTGGCCAGGGCCCAGTCGGCGCGCTCCTTGGGCAGTTCGGCGACGTAGGAGGCCAGTGTTGCCGGCACGTTCTCCCCGTGGATCGTGGCGACAACGAGCAGGCCGATCAGGGCAAAACGGAGGCATTTTTCGGCGGATTCGGCGCCGCGAATCTCGCCGATGCTGACCGCGGTCGCGTTCTGGCGCCTCACCTCCAGAAGAGCCGTCTCGTAGCCCTCGCACGAGGTGTCCAGCTCGCGCATAGTGAACATGCTGGGGCCGAGCCGGGTCGGGTAGACGAATTCGATCGGATCCTCGATCGCCACGACGCGGTGGGCCTGCTGCGCGGCGAGGTGAAGCCAGAGGGAGGAGACGGTCGTGCTTTTGCCCGAGCCCATCTGGCCTGAGACCAGGACGAGTCCTCCCCGGATCTTGCAGAAGGTCGAGACGACGGCCGGGGGTACCCGCAGCTCCTCAGGAGGGGGAATGTGGATCGCGGGCAGGCGCAGCGTTATTTCACGGCCCCCGAGCGAGCGGTAGTACGACACGCGGAATCTCCGCCCCGCCAGCTCGAATGCCGGCTCGTAGGCGCGCAGGCCCAGTTCGGGCATGCTGCCCGAGAACATCAGCCTCACCAAATTGTCGAATTCGGCGGTCGTTATCTTCTCCTCGACGAATTCCAACCGCCTGCCGATCATCATCGCAACTTCGCCCGTTTCGCGCATGAAGAAGTCACTCAAGCCCTTACGGCCGCAGTTGGCTTCGAAGAATCGGGACCATTCCATGTCATGGAGTATAACATGGGAAACGGCGCGATTGTCCCAGCCGGGCCTAGTTGAGCGGAAAGGATGTTGCCGAGGAGCTCGACTGCGTTGGCGCACCGTTGTTGACTGCCGTGCGGGGGGATCCGCTGCTGCCGTTCACGCTGATGACGACCGGTGTCTCGGGAGCCAGGGGTTCTGCGTTCGAAGTCACGAAGCTTGGGGCCGTGAGCGGGGTCTGCTCCGCGCTCAGCGTGTAGTTCTGGATGGGCGAGGAGGTGATGCGCGGATCGGTTGAGACGGCCGCGACCCTGAGCGTGGCGCTGGGTCCGAAAAACGACTGGCCCGGGACGAAAGGTCCGTTGTAGGCCGCCGCCGTGGGTGAACTCGTCGGGTCCGAGCCGTCGAGCGTGTAGAAGATCACGTAGCCGTCGATGTTGTCCGAAAGCACTATTCCCGTCGCGCCGGGCGAGGAGAGCTCGGCGATGCTGAAGCCGTACAGGTTGCTCGTCCGGTTGTCGGCGCGGCCGTAGGTCGCGTTGAGCTGCATGCTGTAGCTGGCCGTGACCCCGGCGCTCGCCGCATACTGGGGATCCGGGTTGAATGCCGCCAGCGTCAATGTTGCCGGGAAGGTCGAGGGGGTCCACCCGGGGTTGTTGTCCCAGATCGGGCTCGATCCGGTGGGGGTGGTTCCGTCGGTTGTGTACCGGTACACCGTGCCCGGCGGGTTCGAAATTGGCAGCGTCGCAATGTTGTTCACGGGAAAAGCCAGGTTTGTGAGGTCGCCCGTCACGTTGAAGACGGGGGGAGCGAGCTGTATAGCGTTGGGCGGAGCCGGCGCGGCCGGCCCCGTGGTCTCGATCGAGAACCCGATTCCGGCCCCGCGCGCCGGCGCGTTTCCGGCGGCCGCCACATTGTAGTTGATCGCGTCGACACGCACGGATCCGGCAAGGCTTCGCTGTGCGCCGGCCGGCTTGGTGACGGCGTTCATTTCGAAGACCGCGTTAAGGTTCTGGCCGGAGGCCGCCCCGCCGCCGGTGATCGCCTGGCCCTGGTTTATCGCGCCGGCCAAGGGGTTGGCCACGAGGGTCGGGTCGATGCCCTGCAGCGTCACCTGCGACTGGAACGTCGCATAGGCATTCTGCTGGTTCATGGACGCGGCGGCGAGCTGGTGGTCATGCATCGCCTTGCCCATGTACAGGACCCCCGAGGTTGCCGCGCTGAAGAGGATGATCGCGCCGACAAGCTCGATGGTGGAGAAGCCCTTGATGGTTGAGTTCATCGGGTGGCGTTGGTCGAAACGAGCAGCACGCGGGGGGCGATCGGCGCCAGGGCGCTCTTTACCGCGGCGTTGTCGGCCACGGTGATTCCGAGCGTGCCGAGTGGACTGGCCGGTCCGTAAAATGAAAGATGGCCGAACCAGGTGACGCTGCCGGAGGCGACTGTGGTCGGGTCAAGGAAGAGAGCACCCTCGATCTGGGGATTCCCGTTGAATTGGACGTTTGCGTTCTCGAGGTAGAAGATGACGGGCCTGCTGTTGCTGCCCGTGAAGGTCACCGGGGTGCGCACGCCGGAGGTGTTCCGCACGAGCAGTATGAAGGGCGATCCGGACGCGGGGCTGCCGGTGACCGTGACGCTGCCTGTCCCATTTGGGTCGACTATCGCGACGACTGTTCCCGTGACGGCGCTGCAATCCACCGTTACTGAGCCGCCGGTCGGCGAGACGGTGACTCCGGGAAACGGCTGCAGGTTGCCGGGATCAAACGACGTCGAGAAATTGTAGATGGCATTGGGCGGGGTCAGGGCGGCGCCGAGGAGCGCGTCCTGGTAGTTTGCGGACCAGAGGTACTCATAGGCGTTCCAGGAAAAGCTGACCGCATTCCGATACTCGTAGGGCAGCCTTTCCCCCCCGGACGACGCGAAAAGGTCCGGATAGGCCGTCGGGTCGTTCGCGGGATTGTTTGAAGTCGCGACGAGGCACGAGACATCGGATCCGAAGAACCCGGCCGGGACTGCCGGAGCGGCGGATGGAATGGATCCGGTGATCGGAAGGCCGTAGGCGATGACGTCCACGTTCGTGAGCGGAACGGAAAACAGGTCGGCGTTGACGACGTAGGTGCGGTTGTCCTCCGGCGAAACGCTGTTGGTCCTGTCGAAGGTCACGGTCAGGCGCCCCAGATCGCCCACTGGCCCGAGCATGCAAAGGGAGGTGAAAAGGCCGCCCATCCCGGCGAGCGGCCGGGTGTGCGCCGATGCGGAGAAGTAGGCCGGCTGGGAGCTGGCGGGAGGCGTGCCGAAGGGGTAGAACGGATTGGCCGGCACGCTTGGCACGGGCGAGGCGGTGTCGACCGTCACGGTCACGTTGGAGCCGAAGGCCATGCTCGAAAGCCTGTTTTGGATCTCCTGCTGCAGCGAGTTGGCGCTGTCCGCGATCGCCGTCTCCCCGATGGCGAGGACGCTCTCCTTGACAGCCTGGGAGATTCCGTTCTTTTCGACGACCTGGGAGCTGAAGGCGTCGTAGCCGTCGCTCGTTGCGCTGACGGCATAGTTGAGTTTGAAATTCGCCATCAGGATCATCACCGAGACCATGGCGAAAAGCAGCACGGCGAAGCTGGCCATGCCGCGCTTGGACTTAAGCGGGAGCGGGCGTCCGCCCCGTCGACCCGCCGGATGAGTTGCCGACCGTGTCTTCATCGCAGTTGGGGCAGAAAATAGACGAAGCGGGACACCGGGGAGAGCGAGGAAACCGAATCCTGGCCCGCCAGCGCAAAGGGATCGGCGAACACGATCCGCGCCGGTCCCTCCTGGTCGCGGTCCCAGGTTGAGTCCGCGCGGTACCAGTAATGGGTTGCCCCGGGCGGCATGGACCAGACGTCCTCGGCGGCAGTGTAGTAAAAACGGTAGGTGTAGGTGGGGGTGCTCCCCGTGGTCACATTCGGGGTCAGGACGGGAGAGCCGGACGACCAGTCGACGGTCTGGTGGGTGACCTCGTACAGGGCGAGGCTCTGCCCGTTGATGACGGCCGTGTACCGGCGCTGGTGCGTTATCGAGGTGATCTGCGAAAGCCCCTGGACCGTCAGGATCGTGAAATCGGCGGGGTCGGGGTTCGCGGTCAGGTATGAGGAGAACTGCGAACTGTTGATCTGCTTCTGGTCCCAGGAGGAATAGGCCTTAAATCCGTCCGTGTCCGCCGCCGCCGCCAGGCTTGTGTCGGCAAAGCTCTCCGAGAGGGCGCTCGAGGGCCCGGTCGGATCGAAGGCGGGATGGCTGCGCGTTCCGCCTAGGACTATGATGTTGTCGGCGGCGTCGACCGCGCCCGAAAAGGCCGCATGAAGGTCGACCGCCTGGTGAAAGTCGTCAAAGCTCGGCGCCCGGGCGTAGACTTCGCCATTGTAGGTGGCCGTTGGTCGTGCCTGCTGGCTGAAAAGGCTCCCCATCCCGTAGGTGAGGGCGGCCATGACGAAAGCGGAGACGACGAGCGTCCCTATCGCCTCGACGATTGAGAAGCCGGCGGCCGAAACGCGGGACGAAACCGGTTTCATGGCTGGGCCACCCGGCGTCAGTATGGCACCGTGCCGTTTGGTCCGGTGATGACGACCTTGGTGCTGAGCGTGGCGCCCAGCGTGAAGGAGTAGCCGGACGGCGAATAATCCGCCAGCGTATCGGTCGCGTAGGGCACGTAGCCGGTGATGAGCTCGTACTTCGACTCCGAACTGCTGGCGTTGGACCAGTTGCTGACCGAATTGGCCACGCGCAACTGGTAGGTCTGCTGCGCCTGATTCAGGGCCTGGGCGATGCTGATCGCCTGCTGGTCCTGTCCTGCCTGGCTCAGGCCGCTGATGGCGGGAGTGGCCAGGCCGGCCATGATTCCCACCAGAACAATCATTCCTATCCCCTCGACGAGAGTCAGGCCGGACTGCCGGGCCCCTTTCGGAGCCCGGCAGAATCCAAACCCACCCGCTGCCAGTATTCCTTTGAACATCAGGTGAAGGGATTGACGGGTGTTGGTGAACCCCCCGGATTTGCTGGGTGCGGGCGCGGCCTTACGGCGTTCCGCCCGGCGGAACGTACGTGAAGACGATGCTGCTGCCCGCAAGGCCCGTTCCGGCTTCCGTGAAGTCGGCCGGATCGGCGACCGCCGGCGACATCTTGTAGGTGATGCCGGTTGTGTCTGTGAGTCCATTGTTCAGGCAGGCGATGGCGTTCGACGCGCTTGAGAGGTCGAGCTGGTTGGCGGCCGCGCCGGTCTTTCCGCCGCCGGTCACGAAGGAGTTGGCCAGCGTGCTCAGCGTCACGGCATTCTGCTTGCCCGTGTTGGTGCTGGCCGCTGTGACCATCCCGGAGATATAGGTCGCGCCGAGGGCGCCGAGGACGCCGATGACGACGATGATGCCGACGAGTTCAGCGGTGCTGAGGCCGCGGATGTGGCGGTTCGAACCCTCGCGGGCTGGACGCCGATACAGTAACTTGCGGATGAGTTGCATGGGACCTTTCATGGATTTGAGTTTTGATTCTTGGACATTGATTCCGGGTCAAGTCTAGCACGCTTGCGGCCGCACCTTGGCCCGTCGCCGATTTTTTTTTGATGGGGTCAGAAAAAGACCGCGTAGCAGGAAAGGAAGCGGTCGACGACAGGGTGCAGCGCGAGGAAATAAGCCGCGGCGGCCGCGGCCAGCATGGGGCCGAACGGGAATTGGGCGCCCCAGCCGAGCCTTCCGCCCTCGCCCCGGGGGGATTCGGAGCGGAAGAGCTGCACGGCGCTTTCACCAAAGAAGCGGCGATGGATGCCGGCCGCCGCGAGAACCACGGCGCCAACCAGGGCGCCGCCGAAAAGGCTGAACACCGCCCCCTGCCACCCGCAGAAGGCGCCGATGGCCCCGAGAAACTTGACGTCTCCAAATCCGAGAACCTCCTTGTCGAGGACCCACTCCCCGATGACGGCCATCCAGAGCCCCAGGGCTGATCCCAGCGCCAGGCCCAGCACCGAGGCGGCAAGCGAGCGGGCGCCGCCGAAAGCCGAGAGGGACCCGATCCCGTGCAGCGCGGGAACGAATGCGGACAGGGCGAGGCCCGCCAGCGCCAGCCCGATTGTAAACAGGTCGGGTATGATCATGTGGTCGAGATCGATCGTGGAGGCGCCGATGAGGGCCAGGACGAAAAGGCCGCCGCAGGCCGCCTTTGCGGGAGGGAACAGGATCCAGCAGGCCAGGCATGCGAGGCCGGAGCACAGCTCGAGGACGAGCGCCCGGCGCGACCTCGTGCCCCGCGGTCGTGCAAAATGCCCTGCGATCGGCAGCCGGGCAGCCCAGCCGCCTCCGCTGTCCAGGCTATAGTAGTGGGAGGATGGATATCCGGCGGCCTGGGCCATCGACTGGATCAGCCTGCCCATGAGGCGGCCGAGCCATGCGCCCGCAAGCGCGGCCAGAATGGCGCCCGCCCAGCCGTGCGGAGATAGGATGAAGGCGAATGCGCTCATGGTCTCCACCAATTCTAACAGGGATTAGCCCTGTTCAGGTGGGGGGATTCGCGCCCGTTGGGAGGGGCCTGCGGCGCGGCTCGCGCCCGGGCGGGGGGCATTCCTTCCTCACCTGGGCCATGAACTGGCGGGAAGTGACCGCCGTGTCCGCGTCCGGGAATGCCTGGGCGAGCGAATGCGCGCATTCCAGGGGCGTCTGGATGAGAAACCGGGTGCCGTCATCGGCCGTGAACCAGTGCATCGTATGGTGGAAGGATAGCAGCCCCGCGGCCGCGAAGGCCGGCCGGCCAATGGGCCGCGCGCGATTTTCGCTGTTATACTCGGGCCATGTTCAAGCCGTCCCATATTGCCGCCGCGAGCCTGCTCGTCCTTTGGTCGCCGCTGCGAGGTGCCGACACGAATCCGGCCGTTCCGGCGGGTCCATCCTCGGATATGCTGCCCGTGCCGGCGACGGGCGAGGCCGACGATCTCGCGCGCCTCCACGCCCTGCCCGCAAACCACATCCCGCTAAAGGGTGCGACCCTGGCGAGCGCGATCCGCCTGCTGGCGCAAACCGCCCGCATGTCCTATATCGCCCCGTCCGATGCCGAATTTTCCGAGCGCATCACGAGCGACGTGATGATGAATCCCTTCGACTTGCTCCAGGTGCTGGGCGACAACTACGGCTTCGGCATGGAGTATGGCCGCGGGGTGTGGCGGTTCTACCGCGTGAACCTCAATGAAATGGTGAGCAAGGCCTATAGCATTCGGTTCAACAACCTGCAGCAGGTGACAATCCAATCCTCGAGCATCAACAGCCAGCTTGCGGCGGCCGGCGGCTCGTCGGGAGGGACGGGAGCGATGGGCGGGTCGGGAGGCATGGGCGGGGGCCTGGGCAGCGGCTCCTCCTCGTCGGCTCTCGGAGGCCGCGGCACCTTCAGCTCGAAACCGGACAAGATAATCGACGACATTAAGAAGATCCTAAGCCTTCCGACCGTGGGGCTGGCGACGCCGTCCCTCGACGCCAGCTCAAGCGTCCCCGGCGCCGGCGCCGACCGCAAGGCCCAGGATGCCCCCAAGGTCGAGCCGATCTGGAATCCCGAGACGAGCCAGCTGTTCGTTGTCGCCACCCGGCAGCAGCATTCGCTCATCTCCGCCTACCTGAAGGCGGTCGACCGGCCCCAGAAGCTGGTGCGAATCGCCGTGAAATTCGTGGAGACCTCGCGCAACCCGCAGCAGGCCCTGGGGGTCGACTGGTCGCAGACCTTCCTTGGGTCCGGCGGCCCGGTCACCCTGGCCGGAAACAATCTCCAGTCCTCCAATTCCACGACGTCGGTCTTCTCAACCGTGCCATCGGCCGCCGTCAACAACGGCACGACAACGACGACCCTCACCAGTTCGGGCGTGACAAACGGCACGGTTTCCTCGAGCACAACCAACACCTCGGGCCCATCGGGCGTCGCGGGCGCCTCGTCCTCCGGAACAACGGTCGCAGGGACCGCCAACGCATTGGCCACGACGGTGGGCCTGGGGCATTATTTCCCGACCACGCTTCTGTCGGCGCCGGCCTTTCAGTGGACCGTCCAGGCAATCGCAACGGACAAGTACAGTTCGATCGTCCAGGATCCGGTCATCTACACGACAAACAACCGGGAAGTGTCCTTCGCGGACACGACGCAGCAGCCGGTCCAGCAGGGCACGACCACGATCGGCTCGTCAACCGCCGCGACGACGTCGTCGATCGCCTACATCGATGTCGGCACGCAGCTGACGGTCCTGCCCTGCATCCTGCCGGGCGGCGGGCCCAGCCATGAGCTCGTGCAGCTCAATCTCTCGATCAACGTGTCCTCCATCGTGGGCACGCAGGTGATCGGCGGGAATCCCTATCCGATCACCAGCTCGCGCACCTACTCCTATTCCGTCTCGGTTCCGGCGGGCCAGACTCTCGCGATCGCGGGCCTCGAGGACCGGGAGCGCCAGACGAACGACAGCAAGGTGCCGCTCTTTGGGGACATCCCGCTCATCGGATACGCTTTCAAGAACAAGACCGACAGCACCGTGCGCACGACGCTCCTCGCCTTCATCACCCCGGAACTGGTCTCGACCGACGGCCCTGACACCGAGGTCGCCGCCGCCCCGCTTCCAACGCTGCGCCACCGGACCTTCCAGGGCTCGCCGACGGAATCGCTGAAGGAACTGGACCAGAGCCTCGACGGTCTGCCCTACGACATTTCGGCGCTCGAAAAATGCGCGAGCACCGCCAACAAGGACGCCGTCCTCAACCGGCTCGGACAGATCGACATCGAGCTCGCGCTCATGGACGTCCGCCTCGGGGAGCTGCGCCTGGCGGACCGCCCCACCGGTTCGGAGGCGCGGCTTGTCCTCAGCGACCGGGAGCAGCTCGATGCGGCGCGAACGGCCGTGTCGGCGCTGCGCGCAGACTAGAGGCTATCCGAGAACTGCCCTTTTCATTGGCGTCCGCCAGGCCGGAGCGGACTTGCTGTTTCCCGCAAAACGCGTGAAATCACCCTTTTCCGCATCATGAGCCAGCGCAACCCCCGATTGCTCCTTTTGATCGAGAGTCCCGACCTCGGGGGGATTCTCAAGCTGGCCCTGGCCGAGTTCGAGCTGGATTTGCACGCCGAGCCGGATTCGGCGGCCGATGCGTTTCGCCGCAGGACCTTCGACCTGGCGATCGTCGACCTTGCGTTTGGCGGACGGCCGGAGGGCCTGGGATCGATCCGGGACTGGCGGGCGGCCGGCGCCGATCTTCCGATCATAGCGATTTCCGGCCTGCCGAAGCCGTCGCTGGGTGTCGAGTCGCTGGACGCGGGAGCCGACGATTATCTGCGGAAACCGTTTCACCACGAGGAGCTCCTTGTGAGAATCCGAAAGCTCCTGGCCCGCGGAGGGCGCGGGGCTGACGTGCGCAAGGCGGGCGGCGTCCTGCTGGGCCGGTCCCTGTTCATGTTCGGCGGGGCGACCGTGACGCCCGACCTCGTGGTGCGTTTTCCGGACGGGGCTGAGGAACGCATCCGTCCGAAGCAGCACGGGATCCTGCAGATGTTCGCTGAGCGGGCCGGCGGGCTGGTGCTCAAGGACGAGCTCGTGAAGCGCGTCTGGGGCTCCGACGCCAGCGATGCCGGCCATTCGGTCAATGAGTACGTCTCGACCCTGCGGCGCCTGTTCATCCGCCACAAAATCGACTTCAACAGGCACGTGGCCAGCGAACCCAAGGCGGGCTGGCGCATCGGCGCTGCGGCGACCGGGGCCGCCGGTGAAACCGAGGCATGACCTCCGATCCGGTCATACTTGTCCTGGAGGACGAACGGGCCCAGATCCTGACCCTTCGCTCGCAGCTGGCGGGCCTCGGGAAGCTGGTCGAGTTCACGGATCCCGAGCCAGCGCTCGAATACGCGCGCCATCATCCGTGCGACGCGGCCATTGTCGATGTGAGGATGCCGCGTTCGACCATGGACGGGCTGGCCTTCTTGAGGGCGCTGCGCGAATTCGACCGCGACCTGGCGATCATCATACGCACGGCGAGCGAATCCGACCAGATCGCCGACAAGGCTATCGAGCTGCGCGCCATCAAGCGGGCGGTCAAGTCCAAGACCACGCTCGCCGAGCTGCGCGCCAGCACGCAGGGCGCCATCCACGAGACCCGCGAGCGGCGCGAGACGATGCGCAACGCCCGCGACACGCAGGCCACGAAGACCAAGCTCGTCGAGGCCCTTGGAGCCTACGACCTGCGCCTTGCGGCGGCCGACGTGCACCACGGGCTTGTCCACTCGCTGCGGGACCGCCTGACGGCGCTGTCGGCCCTTGCCTCGGTGCTCCGGGATGACGCGGCGCGCAGCGGCGGCCGCGCCTTTGCCGACCATGCGCGCCGTTCGGCCGAACTGGTCGGGGACATGGTCGATTCGGTGAATGCATTCCTGGACGGGCCGTTCGGGGAGGGGAGCGAGGCGTCACGGGCCGCCGTCAACGTGTGCCTCGCGGCGCTCCGCCAGTTCTTCGAGGGCGCGGAACGGTGGGCCGCGGAGGGGAAAAGGCTTGTTCTGCGCGATCTGATGAGCGACACGCTCGTCGAGGCGGCCCCTCTCGAGCTTGTGAACGGCCTTCGGCACCTGGTGGAGTTCTTCCTTTTGCGCGCGCCCTCGTCGTCCGAGGTGACGCTTGTTGCGACGATCGTGCATTCGGCGGCGCAGATGGGCGAACGGCTCGAAGGAGCCGCCTGCGTGCTGAACCGCGAGGCGCTCCGCCCGGAACGCCCGTACGTGGTCATTCGCGTGTCCGGCGCCATGCCGTCAGTGTCCGCCGACCAGATTCGCGACGCCTTTGGCTTCGGCGTCCAGAGCGGGAGGACGGGGAACCTGAACGTGCTTGCGCTTGTCCTCACGGCCGCGCGGGGCGCCGCGCTTGTCGGGCGATCCTCCGCCGGGCAGATTTCGGTCGATACGATCGTTCCCGTCGCAATATGAGCGGACGAGACCAAGGCGGCAGCCCCAGATCCGACGCCGCGGCGGCGCGGGACCGCCTGGCCGCCGTGGCATTTGTCGCTTCGCTTCTCGGTCACCGGGCGCGCAACCAGCTGGCGACCATCCGGGCCGCCCTTGAACTGCTCAATGCGGGAATGGAGGCGAACATGCCGCCCGAGTACCGGGCCACGCTCCTGCGCGAGATGGACGCCCTGGTCGGCGATTTCAACCTCGGCGTCGACACGATCCGCTGCGACTTCGGACCCCTGGAGCGGATTCCCGTGCAGGAGGCCATTGAGGGGGTGCTCGGGGAATTCGAACCGTTTGCGGAACGCGCGGGGGTGCGGCTCGAACGCCGATTCGATCCGGCGGCGGGAACGGTCCTTGCCGACTTCGGGCTTTTGAGGCTTGTCCTCCTGAATCTTCTGCGCAATTCGCTCCAGGCCCTCGGCGGCGTCGGCGCGCCCGTTGTCGCCGTGAGCGCCGGGCCGGCGGACGGCCGGTGCCAGGTCGAAGTGGGGGACAACGGGCCTGGCGTTGCCGGCGAGCTGCGGGCGCGGATTTTTCTCGAGCCCGTCACGGGATGGGGCGGAACGGGCCTGGGGCTCATCCTCTGCAGGGACGCGATGACTGTAATGGGCGGAACAATACGCCTTGTCGGGTTGCCCAGTGGGATTGGCGCCCGCTTCCGCATGGATTTTGCGGCCTGACGCAGGAAACATGAGGACGCTGGGGCGCAAATAGTAACGAAACCCTGCGGGGAATCTTCCCTACCGGATCCGGGGTGAAGCACCCAGGCCGTTTTGAACGGGATTTGAACAGAAAGGAGTTCACAAGGTGCGGAGTTGTGACGTTCGTTGAGCGCAGGAAGACAAATGCCCTCGTCCCTTCGGCAGAATACCTCCACCGCTCGCCAGCATCCCGCATTACGCGGGTGCGGCGGTGCCCGAGTGAACCGCTGAGGCGCCGGTCAGGCCCAAACAGCAATGTCCAACATCCAGTTCAGCGACGGAATGAAACTCATGCTGCAGCGCCACCCTTCGCTTCCGGCGGACCGGACACGGGAACTCGGGGCGGCTTTCCACCGGGCCCAGGTGCGGGTGTGCTCTCCCCTGGCGGCGCTGCGGTATCCCCTGGAGCGAATGGCGAGCGAGTTGAAGATCGGCCATCTGCCGTATTTCCGCGAAGGCTCGGACCGCGACCAGAAGACGGGTTCAGGGAAGAAGAGCGCGTACCGCTTTGCGGGAATTGCGCCGAGCCACGTCGAGGAGCTCGAACGCCACTCGATGGCGGCCCGCGATGGACGCGTCTCCATGGAGGAGGGCGCCGTGTGGCAGGCGCATTTCCTGATGCGCTTCACCTTTGAGGTGATCGAGCAGGTGGCCCTTCGCACCTATCCGGCCCCGTGCGGAGGGGAGGCGGGCGGCGGAAGCGGCGGCGGGCCGGACGGGTCCGCGCGTCCGGGGCCGGCGCAGCTGCGCCGCGAGCTCGAATCGGCGCTGACCGAGGCCCGGCGGATCCGGGACGAGATTCTCGCCGGCAACCTGCTTCTTGTTGCAAAGATCGTGCTGGCCCGCGGGCGATTCCATCCCTGCTCCGTGATGGACGACCTGTTTACGGCGGGCACGGACGGGCTGATGATCGCCATCAGCCGTTACGATCCCACGGTTGGCCAGTTCAGCACCTATGCGACGCCCTGGATCAAGATGGCGATCGACAGGTACGTGGCGAAGACCTCGCATGTGATCCGGCTGCCGATCGGATTGCAGGAGAAGGTGCGGCGCGAGCGCCGGCAGGGCGACGCGGCCGGGCCGCAGACGCTCGTGCCTGAAGTCCAGTCCCTTGAGGAGCCGGTGCCCGGTTTTGCCGACGGCGAACTGCGCTTCGAGGACATCGTCGCCGACGCGGCGGTTTCCCATCCCCGTGATGCCGCGGAAAGCGCCGATATCGCCGGAATCCTTCATGAGCGCCTGGGCAAGCTCGACAGCCTCAAGCAATTCATCGTCTCAATGCGCAGCGACATCGGCGACTCCGCGGCCATCGGCGCCCGGCTTTTCAGGGAGGAGATCGCCCTGTCGGTAGGCCGCGGCCGGGCGACTGCGACCGCCGCCTCAAAGTGCATCGATGAGCCTGCCCGGATCAGGATGATCGGGAGCGCCGGCGAGCGGCCGGCCGACGTTGAAACCCTGGCGGTCGAGATGGCCATCGCAGTCTGAGAACAAAGGGCGGCCCCCCGGGGTCGGGCGGCATGATCCGTCCTGGCCGCCGGACGCCGATGCAATAATCCAACCGAATGCGCGAAGAAGGCCCAGGCACATTCGTCCTCTCCCTGGATCGGATCCTGGAGGACCAGAACTTCAACATCCGCCTGTTCTACGGCGACATCGACTGGCTCGCCATCCAACTCATGACGGAGGGCCAGCTCGAGCCGATCAAGGTCCGGCGGGAGGGCGACCGTTTCTTCGTCGTGGACGGCCACCGCAGGCAGAGGGCCTTTGCGCGATCACGCTGCCTGCGCATCGCCGAGGACGGATCGCGGCATGTCGTCTTCGAGGGAGACCGGATCCTCAGGGAGGCTCCCGGACCCCAACGGCGCGGCTTCGATCCGGAGAGAATCGAGTGCCGCCTGATCGACGGCTCGCCGACCGACGCGGAGCTATTTGCCTCGCAGCTCATTTACAACAGCGGAAAGCCGTTCACGCTTTTGGAAAGAATGCTTTTCATATCCCGGCTGGGAAAGAGGAGCGAGTACTCCAAGGCGCAGCTGGCCCTCAAGGCGGGTGTCTCCCGGACGACGATCACGAACGCGCAGAACCTCAACTCGGCCGATCCGCGACTCATCGACTGCGTTCGGGGGGGGCGCATTTCACAGAAGCTCGCCCTGCGGCTGCTGCGGGCATTTCCGGCGGACCAGCAGATCTCAAAGGTTGCCGCAGCCATGGCCGCGGCGGACAGCCACCACCGCGCAAAGCTGCTGCCGAAGGATTTTGAATGGGGAGGGGCGGGCGAAGGCGCACCCGTCCAGGGTCCAAGCGGCGAGGTTCCGGTGGACCGCGTGCGTGCGCGCCTCTGCGACCTGGTGGTGCGTCTTGCCGATGCGGCGAGATTTGCGCCGAATCCGGTGGCACAGGACCGACTGGGCACGCTCTCGTTGATCCACCTCTACGCCACCGGGAAGCTGGGCTACGCGAGGCTCGAGGCGCACCTGTTCGGACGGGAGTAACCTTCCGGTCAGGATGCGGGGGCGAGGCCCAGGGAGGCCAATTCCTTCTCGAGACGGCCGACCTCCGCCCTGAGTTCGGCGTTTTCCGTGATCAGGCGGTGCCGTTCGACCGAGTCCCGGATCGCCACGAGCAGCTCGTTTCTCAGCCACGGCTTGGCGATGAAACGGTACACGTCTCCGCGCGCGATAGCATCGACCACTTTCGAGGGGTTGAGGACCGCGGTCAGGAGGATCCGCGTGCAATCGGGCTTGATCCGCCGGCATTCCACCAGAAAATCGAGCCCCATCATTTCAGGCATCTTGTGGTCCGAGATGACGACGGAGAAGTCGCGGTCGGCAAGGAGCGGCAGGGCGAGCAGCGGGTTGGAACACGCTTCCACCAGGAACTGCTCGCACTCGAGGGTCACCTTGAGGGTCGCCAGCACCATGGGGTCGTCCTCGACGACGAGGATGCTGGTACGGATGGAATCGGAGCTCATCGAAAGGTGGATAGGATCGCAAGCCGCTCCAGGTGTGACGGATCGGCTGGGCGGGGGCTCCATTCGTTCTGTGCAGAAAATGCCACGATGTGCATTATTGTAGCATGCTTTGTGGCGCGTTTCGGCCCGATTTCGCCGGACTCAGGCGGGTCACGCCACGAGCTTGGTAAGGGACCGGCGGATCAGGGCGCGTGCGATCGGAAGCTTGTAGCCGTTTGACGACAGCGGGGCGGCCTTGCGCAGGACCAGGCTCGCCGCCTGAGTCGCAACGTCGTCATTGACGATACGCCCTTCAAGAAATCGGTCGGCCTCGGCAACCTGCCAGGGGACCGGCGCAACGGCGCCGAGAACGATTCGGACGCCCCTGACGGTCCTTCCACTTACCCGGGCGGCGGCCGCGCAGCTGACGAGCGCCCGGTCGACGTCGCTCTTCTGGCTGACTTGCAGGTAAGCGCTCCTGAGTCCGTCGACAACCGGGATTTCCACCCGCACGACGAGGTCGGCCGGCTTGAGCGAATTGTGAATGGCCGGATTGGACCAGGCCGCCGCGAAGAATCTGGCGACCGTCAGCGTCTCGACCCTTCCCTTGCGCAGGATCGCGATACGGGCATCCAGAGCGGCGAGCGAGACCGCAAGCGCTGAAACGGCCGGGCTTACGCAAACGCATCCGGTGAAAAGGGAATGGAACCGGTTCTCGCCGACTCGGGCGAAGCACATGGGTCCGCCTTTCTTGACGCAACGGAATCTGCGGCGGCGGTAATACCAGCAGCGGGATTGCCGGACGAGGTTGTCCCCGACCGTTTCGGCATTGCGGATCTGGGGTGAACCCGCCTCGGAGGCGGCCTCGGCGAGTCCGGCAAACACTCGGCGCAGCTGTTCGTGTCCGCACAGGCTGGCAAGGGTAGCGCCGGCTCCGATCCGGCACATGTCATGCCCGATTTCGATTTGGTCGGCCCCTCCTCCGCGCAGGCTCTCCCCGGCCAGGGTCTTTTGTGAATCAAGAAGCACCTGGGGTGGTTATTCTGGGGCTGTCCGCCGCGGCGTGAAGGACAATTGCTGCGCGTATTTTGGCTGGACGCCGCGCAATTAATGCGGAGGGCCGGTGTAACGCGCATGGGCGGCCGGGCGTCACCTTGTCGATGCCCATTTTGACCCATCCTGGGGACAACCCGCGGCTTGCAGGCCCCGGGGCTGATCGGCGCCGTGAAGCGGTCGTCGACTCGTTTGCCCTGAACATCGCGCCGCGCCCCGGGGAGGGGGTATCCTCCGTTGTCGGCCGGTTTGCCGAGGCGCTGCGCGAGCGGCAGGCCATTGTCCTGAAGCTTCTGGTCTTTGCGCCTTCCGAAGTCCAAATGGAAATAAGCGATGAACTGAGGCGGCAGTTCCGAATGCTGGATTGGCCGGTCACATGGGTTCAGGGCGGCCGATGCAACGGCGCGCGGATCGCCGGATTGCAGGCCTTTGTGGCGACGGGGGCTGATGTCAGGCGGATCGCCCTTCGGGGGCAGGTTGTCGGCTCCGTTTATGACGACGGCGCGGCGCGGTACTGCCTATTGGGCGGGTTAGGGCCCGTCAATACAGCGCTTCCGCGCTTTGTCCAGGCCTGGCAGGTCTTCGACAACATGGGCGCGGCGCTGGCCGAGGCGGGATTCGGGCTCATGGACGTTGTCCGGACGTGGTTTTACAACCAGGACCTCCTGGACTGGTACCACGACTTCAACCGGGTGCGCACGGCCCTGTACGAAAAGACCCCCTTCTGCTCGGGCTCCCTGCCGGCGAGCACCGGGATATCTGCGCACAACCCCGGTGGCGCCGCCCTCGTGGCCGGAGCCCTGGCCTTCCAGCCGCTTCATCCATTTGCGCGGGCCGTCGAGGTGGGCTCCCCCTTGCAATGTCCGGCGCCCGCGTATGGAAGCTCCTTTAGCCGGGCAACCGAGATCCTGAGCCTCAAGAGCCGCCGCCTGATGGTTTCTGGCACGGCCAGCATCGCCGTGGACGGAAGCTCGGTGTGGGTGGGTGACGCGCCAAGGCAGGTCGCGCACACGATGGAGGTGGTCGACGCAATCCTGCGCTCGCGGGGCTTCACATTCGCGGACGTGACTCGCGCGATCGCCTATTTCAAGCATCCCGATGACGCGCCGGCCTTCGACGCCTGGTGCGCATCACGGGGGCTCGAGGCGATGCCGGTAATACGGACGCATTGCGGCATCTGCCGCGACGACCTGCTTTTCGAGATCGAGCTGGACGCACGCTCGCACGATTTTCAGAGGCCGCCCATAAACTGACGGTGGCTCCAGGCGGTTCCCGGTCAGCCTTCATGCTGACGGGTTCTCGCGATGCTCATTCGCCGAAATCGCGCCTGGCCGCGGAAAGTCCGCGCTCGTAGGCGGCGATCAGCCTGTCCCAGCGCGCGTCCAGCGCCTCATCGACTTTCCGGCGGGACAAATCGGCGTCGAACCACGCGATCGTCCGCGCGATACCCTCGCGGTAGCGGGTCGTCGCGCTGAAATCGGGCACAAATCGCCTTATTTTCGTCGTGTCGAAGATCGCGCAATGGGACTTGTCCCCGAGGAGCGTGCCGGTCGTCTCCGGCATGCACGCGGTGATGAAGTCGGAGGCGATGTGGATGAAGCGGGGATTGGCGACGCCGGCCGCCTCGGCCGTGGCGGCATAAATCTGGTTCCAGGTCAGCGCCTCGTCGGATACGATCTGGAACGCGTGGCCGACGGCCCCCGACTGCCCAAGAAGCCCCACGAGCCCCTTGGCAAAGTCGGAATTGTGCGTGATCGTCCAAAGCGTCAACCCGTCGCCCGGGATGATGAGCGGCCGGCCGCGGCGGAGACGGTCCACCGCCGTGTAGCTCTTCTCCCAGCTGTTGACCGCCAGCGGAACGACGATGTCCCCGTAGGTGAGGGAGGGCCGGATGATTGTGGCGGGAAACCGCTCCTCGCGCACGGCGCGGATCAGCCGCTCCTCACAGGCGATCTTGTTCCGGCTGTAATCCCAGAACGGATTCACCAGGGGAGTCGACTCGGTCACGAGGTAGTGGCCGCAGAGGGGCTTCTGGTATGCGCTCGCCGAGCTTATGAAGAGGAACTGCCCGGCGCAGCCCCGGAAAAGCCGGATCCGCTGCTCGATATCCACGGGAGTGTACGAAAGAAAATCGACGACGGCGTCCCACGTCCTTCCGGCCAGGGCGGATTCGGCTTCGCCGGGCCGGCTGATGTCCACCGTCACCTGGGCGGTCCCCGGCTGGGGCCCGCGCCGGGACCGGTTCAGCACGGTTACGTCCATCCCCCGGCTTACGGCGAGCTGAACGCAAGCCGAGCTGATTATGCCTGTTCCGCCGATGAAGAGGATTTTCATGGTTTCTGCCGCTGCGTTACCTCGTCAGTTCGGCGAGCTCCTCCTTGACCGCCTCGGCCCAGATCACGTAGCCCTTTTCGTTCGGGTGCAGCTTGTCGGCCATGATGTCCGGCTGGAGCACGCCGTTTGCGTCGAGAAACTTGGGGCCGATGTCCAGATAGAAAACATGCTGCCCGTCGTTGAGCCTCGCGATGATGGGGTTCACGTCCAGGACGGTCCTTCGCACCGGGTCTCCCGGATTCCCGCGCGGGAAGATGCCGAGAAGCAGTATCTTTGCGTTCGGGAAATCCTTGCGCAGTTCCAAAACCACGGCGCCGACGCCCTCGGCTATTTCCGCGGACGAACACATCGCGGCGTTGTTTGTGCCGATCATCAGCATGATGGCCTTGGGCTGGAAGCCCTGTCCTTCTCCGTCCAAAAGCCGGTAAAGCACGCCTTGGGTCGTGTCACCGGAAATGCCGAAGTTCGCGGCTTTCATTGCGCCGTAGTACTTGTCGAATACCGCCTTGCCCGCGCGGGCCGGGTTGGTTTCGCCGTCCCTGCCCGAGTTCCGCCAGAAATCGGTGATGGAATCGCCCATGAAGAGCAGGTCGATGTCCCCCTTCTTCGCCAACTCGACATTGGCGGCATGTTTCATCCGGAAGCCCGGATTGAGGAAGGGCAAGACGGCTGGGTTCACGCGCGGGGGCCGCACGGCAAGCAGGTCGGGGTACTTTGAAATCACGGCCTTTGTCGCCGGCTCGGCCTGGGCCAGGAACTGCTGCAGGCTTGCGGTCGCCAGGGCCACCTCTTCCGGCGAAGGCCTGGCGATGGCGACCGCCTCGGGGACGGGAGCGACATCGGCCGCGCGCCCGGGCTGGGCGTTCAGGACCATCAAGCCAAGCAACGACAGGACCGCCAGGCGGCGGAGGAAAACAGGGGTGTTCATGAAGCCTTTGTCGATTTTGGATCGTTCCGAGGCAATTCAAAATCTGATTTCGGACGGGAAAACGCATTTTCCTCACGCTCTTAACCGTGGCTTAAGGTTGGTTGGTGTATGGTGGGCGCATGAAGAATGAGTCCGCCTCTGCAGATCCTGTGGATGCGCCAATCTTTGGTGCGCCTGGACCGACACTTTTGCGGCACCAG
Organism: uncultured Verrucomicrobiae bacterium; assembly: GCA_963747795.1. Lineage (GTDB taxonomy): Bacteria > Verrucomicrobiota > Verrucomicrobiia > Opitutales > Opitutaceae > Palsa-1447. Next base: position 258,949 of record CAVVGS010000015.1, on the reverse strand, counting down.
GAAGGTGCCCGCGGCAGGCGCACGCGTTGCTTTGAGGCTATCCGAGCACTGCCAAAGGCCGTTGCAGGGCATCTTTTGGCCTGGAGCCGCGTTGCCGCCTCGGGGCAAGCCTCGCAGAGGATTGTGGCCTCGGCGTCGCCTCGCTCCCGGCCAAAATCCGCCCCGCACTGTCCATTGTAAGTTTTCGGATAGCCTCTCGTGAAAACAATCCAACATGAATGCTAAAATCGTCCCGCTATTCCTGGCATTTGGAGCCGCCACATGCCTTCTCAACGCCCAAGAGGTTGGGCCGCAGGCCGCCGCGCCGCAGCCACCTCCCGCATCGCAGCCTCCGCCCGGGTCGCAACCCCAGGGCGGTCGCAACCGCAGCGCCATTCGCATCCTGCCGCCCCGGGCGGCCCAGTGGCTCAATTTGACCTCCGACCAGCAGAAACAGGTGGACGCGCTTGAAGCTGACGTGCAGGCGAAAATGGCGAAGATCCTGACGCCCGAGCAGCTCCAGCAATTGCAGCAAATGCGGCGTGGCCGGGGCCGCGGCCGCTTCGGTGGAGGTCCGGGCGGTCCCAGAGGCCCCGGTGGACCGGGGGGTCCGGACAACGGCGACGGTCCCCCACCGCCGCCACCCGCAGGGCAGTGATCTGATTTACGAATCGGCCGGGTTCCGCGGAGCCCAGCCGATTTCTTGCCGGATAGGCCCTAATTCGGAAAGCTCGCGGTGAAAATGGCGCCGTGGCCGGGCTCGCTTTCGGCGCGCAGGGATCCACCGTGGGCTTCGACGATGGCCTTCGCAATCGCCAGTCCGAGGCCGGCGCCTCCCGACGAGCGGCTGCGCGACTCGTCCGCCCGGTAGAATCGGTCGAAGATGTGGGGAAGGTGGTCTGAGGCTATGCCCGGGCCGTTGTCTGCGACTGCCAACGTGGCGCCGTTCAGGCCCGCCAGGGTCGCGACTCGAACCTCGCCCTTCTCGAAATTGTGATCGATTGCGTTGGTCAGCAGATTGATGATGACCTGGTCGATCTGCCCTGGATCGCCCGTGCACTCGGCCGGGGCGAGGTTCGTCCGCACTGTGATTGCGCTCTTCTCGGCGAGCGGGCGCAGGAGCGCGACGCAGTCGGCAACCCGGTCGGCCAAATTGAACCGCACCTTCTTCAGGGTCTGGTCGCCGGAGTCGAGCCGGGCCAGCCAAAGAAGTGACTCGATCAACGCCCGCATGCGCTGGGCGGCCCGCTGGCAGGCGGCAAAAGCCTCCTGGTGCTCGTCGGACCCACACGGGACGGCCAGGGCGTTCTGCGTGTGGGTGAGGAGCACCGCGAGAGGGGTCCGCAGTTCGTGGGCTGCATCGGCCGTGAACCGGGCCTGCTGGGCGAACGAGCCCTCGAGGCGCGCAAACGTGGTGTCGAGCACCTGGGCGAGTTCGCCCAATTCGCTGGCGGTGTCGCGGGCCCCGATCCGCTCGCCCAGGTTTCCGGCAGCGATCTTTGCGGCCGCGGAGCTTATTTCCTCGATGGGGCGCAGCGAGCGGCCGACAAGCCAATGGCCGCCGAGCAGGCCCAGGCCGAGTATCAGTACGGCGGCGGAAGTCACGAGCCACGCAATGTGATGAAGGTGAAGAAGGTCTGCCGTCAGGCTGTGTCCGACCAGGACGACCTCGCCCGGGCCGATCGTGAGAAAAGCCTCGTGGGTGTCGCCCCGGCTCCGCAGAACGGGAGCGGGAAATCGAGGCCTGATTCGCGCAGGCCGCGAAACATCCGCCGGAGCGGCGGGCGAGCGGATGACCTGTGCGCCGTTGCGAAGCCAGATCACATAGTACCACCTTGCCGCGTTCCCTGAGCCGTAGTCGGCCTCCTCCTGCGGAGTCAGTCGGAAGCCGAGGCGGTCGGGAAGGGATGCCGCGTTGATCTGGCCATCTCCTTCGGGCCCGGGAGGGCGGAGGGGAGGTTCAAGGTCGTCCCGGGGGGGCGGCCGGGCGGCTGCGCTGTCTCCCGGCAGACCCTCCAGGATCCGGCGGGGTGCACCCGCCGGCGGAGGTGGATTGCGGATGGCCCGGGAGAGCGCGCCCGCGCGCCTCTCGAGGTCGGCGTCGGCTGAGCGGACGAGGTCGGCGCGCGCTATTTCATAAGCGGAGATGGAGAAGGCTGCCAGCACCGAGGCGAGAAGCAGCGCATACCAGAACTGGAGGCGCCAGCGGATGGAGTGAAAAACCTTCATTCGACACAGTAACCGAGGCCGCGCCTGGTGGTGATGAGGTCGTGGCCCAGCTTCTTGCGCAGGTTGGAAACGTGGACGTCGATAAGGTTCGAAAGCGAATCGTCGGTCTCGTCGAACACATGCTCGTAGAGGTCGCTGCGGGTGACGAGCCTTCCCCGGTGCAGGGCGAGGAACTCGAAAATGACGTACTCCCGGGCGGTCAGCGCCACGGGCTCGCCGCCCCGGGTGACCCTTCGGGAGGCCTGGTCGATGCGGATGTCCCCAATCTCGACCGCAGGGCTGGACTGTCCGGCGCCGCGGCGGATAAGCGCGCGAATGCGGGCGAGCAGCTCCGACAGATCGAAGGGCTTGACGAGGTAGTCGTCCGCACCCGTGTCGAGACCGCGGACGCGATCCTCCGGCCGGTCGCGGGCGGTGAGCATGAGGACGGGTGTGCGCCTTGTCTGGCGGAGCTGCCTCAGGACGGTCCAGCCGTCCTTGAGCGGCAGCATTACGTCGAGAAGGACGACGTCGTAGTCGACCGACTGGGCCTTGAACAGCCCCTCATCTCCGTCGGGGGCGGTGTCGACCGAGTACCCCTGCTTGCGCAGCGCGCGAACAATGCCCGACAGCAGGTCGGGTTCATCCTCTACGACTAGGATTCGCATGGGACGGAATTGTGCACCACGGGCCAGATTAGCGGCAGTTTGATTAAGGAGGGATTAAGGTGGCCACCCTATTCCTTCCAAAACGCCATGGAAGCCTGTGTAAGGCGTCCGGACCCCGCCCTATTGATTCCGCCACTCGACCCTGCCGAACCCGCTCTTGGCCAGGAAAGTGTAGACCAGGCTGAAGGTTCCCTCCGACTGGTTCGTGTCGGCATAGTGCTGGTAGTGCGCGTGGCGGTTCGATTCCACAAATTGAATCCCTATCGCCTGCTGGTCGAACACCCGGTAAGTGAGGCCGGCCTCTCCCCGGAAGATCTGCTCCGATCCCGTTGCGTCGTCGGAGCCGGTGCCGCTGACATAGTATTCGCGCAAAGCCAGATCCATCATGACCATTTTGCCGAAAATAGCGCGCAGGGCGAGCAGCCCCTGGGGGGTCAGGCCGTAATGATAGTCGCGCAGCCCATCCACAACGGGAATCGTGCCTGCCCCGGCAAAGCCGCCGCCGACCAATGCCGTCCCCTGGAGGGCCACCTGCCGGGAGATCCACCACTGGCCGGTGGTCCCGTATGAAACGGCGGACGAAGACACACGAAAGATGCTTGGGGAGATGTAGTCGTAGCTGCCGTAAACGCCTTGTATGCCGCGGAAATTCTCGCCGAGGGTGTAGTCGGTCCCGTAAAGGAACCCGCGGACCATGATGTCCTCGATCAGGTTTTGCATGTTGGCCTGCCCGGCGAATTCGAAGGAAAAGTAATCGAAGGGCCGGTCGTAGGCGTAGCCCTTCTTGCCCGGCAGGCCGTACTCCAGGGTGAAGTCGATTACACCCTCCTGCCGCGCGGCCGGGCGGGACACGCCCTGGGTTGTAGTGTTTGCGTCCACCTCGCCGCCGAAGCGCAGCCTCATGAAAATCGCCGGATCGTAGCCGGGAAACACCGCCTTGAATTTCTTGCCGAACATCAGCCGGTTGAAACCGGTTGGTGGCGAAATGGCCGCCGCCGCCCACTCGCGCCACAACTCCGGGTGTTCCCCGCCATGCTCCAGGATCAGGCTGGCCATTCGAAACAGCGATTCACCCAGGAAAGCTCCAGCCACGCTTGTCGTGATCTGGTCGTTGATCGAAGGCAGGTCGGTTTCCCCGGCCATCTTCCAGATGAAACTGCCCGTGGTGTTGTAGTAGAGCGACTGCCAGAAGGGGACGCCGCTCGACCGCGCGAAGGCGAACATTGTCGCCCCCTGATAGGGATGCCCCAATTGGTTCATGCTGAAAGGATCCGTGTCGAAGACCCAGTGCTGCTCGTGCAGAAACCCCCACGTGCTTTTCAGCGTCGAATTGTAGACGTCATGGGGAATCGTGATCCGGTCGACGATGCTGAGCGCGGCGAGAAATCCCGGCACCTCGATTGCCGGGATCAGGTAGCTTCTTCCGTCGCCAGTTGTCCAGTTCAGGGAGCCGTCGCCCGGGACGGCCGTCGCGGAAAATGGAACCGGATTGGATGGGGCCGTCTGTGCCTGCGCACTCGCGCCCATGGCGAAAAACAGGAGAGCCGCGGAGGCGCAGCCTCGCTGCATGGGAATCAGCCAAAGCCTCCGGGACAGGGCATCGGGAACGCGCATTGGATTCTGGTCAGTGTCTGCGCGAAGAGTACGGGGCCTGCCGCACCGTCACAATGGGGTGTTGCCCTGATGGGGTCGGACACACTGCGCCCCAGCGTTTCGCATGTGTGCGAAAGCCTGGCGGTTTCCGCTACCGATCAGAACGACTTGAAGAACACCACGCCCGCGCCGTTGGCGTTGGCGTAGGGACTCCAGCTCAGCTTCCTCGGATTGGGCGGGCCATCATGCCGGTGCACGACCGCCCGGGCGACTGCCCAGCCGAGAAGCGAGCCTGCGACGACATCGCTAATGTAGTGCGCGTTCTGCTCGATCCGCGCGTAACCGACCAGCCCTGCTCCGCCGTAACAGAGGGTCTGCACCCACCAGGTCGGATAGTTTTCGGCGATCGCCGTTGCGACCGCAAAGGCCTGGGCTGCATGGCCGGAAGGAAACGCCTGGTTGCCGCTGAAGGGCCGGAATTCGAAGGTGCGCGAAGTCGTGCTCGGCCGCTCGCGGCCGACGGTGAATTTTACCGAAGTTGCGATCAGGCCGGGGCCGATCATGCTGGCCGTAAGAGCGTCCATTGCGGTGTTCTTCGCGGTCGTGTCGCCGGCGGCCTCTCCCCAGACCTCGAAGGCGCCGATGATCCCGAAGGACCAGGTGGACCCGAGATTCTGGTACTGCTTGAAGAAATTGTCTGCGCCCGCCGTCCGGTTGGACTGCACATGATCCTTGATGGTGCTGTCCAACGAGGCGGCCGCACCAATGCCGGCGGCGGCGAATCCCGCATACATCCAGTCGTCCTGGTCCCACCTTGCAGGCGCTGTCAACACCGCGCCCGTATCGTCCCAGAGAAGCTCGATATAATCGGATGACCAGAGGTGACTGGGGCGGATTCCACCTGCATTCGGCGTCGTGACGGCAGCGCCCGCATCGACATTGGGCGGAACGCCTGTGGCTGTCTGGGCTTGAGACACGGCCATGGCAAAGGCGGCCAGCGAGCAGGCCGAGACGGCGTAGCGAATCTTAGAGAACGATGGTGGCATTCCTCTGCCTGCAACCAGATGACCCAGTTAGTGACTTTGTGCAACCGATGGACTGGCGAACATTGCGCAGGCGTTACTTAGGAAGCTTTGGGCGGGGCCTCATATTCCCGGGTTCCGGTTGAGAGTGCGGAATTGCATGGCTTCCAGTTGGAAGCGGTGGGCTTCAGGGGGCGCCCGCCTTGGCGACCTCGACGCCAAAGACGTACGTGGCGCCAAACATGTTGGAGCGGAATATGACGAGCTTCTGGTCCCGGGTGAAACTGGGGTTCGGTTCAAGCTGATAGTTGTGTCTGGACATGTTGACCAGGCGCTCGACTTTGACCGTGCCGGTCCTTGTCAGATTTGAACCAAACGTGCCATGATCGGGATTGAGGACCGGGCGGCAGAGGACGACCCAGGGATTGGCCTTGTCACCATCGCCGCAAAAAAGGGTTCCATCGGGAGAAATGTTGTGGTGGATGGACGCGGCGTCGGGGCCGTAAAAAATCCGGAGGCGCCCGCCCGTATTGACGTTTTCGCAGGCCATGAAACTGACCCCCATGCCGGCCGGATAATGGAGCTGATACCAAACCGTCTCTCCGCCGGGAGCCCACCATTCGTGTCCGGCGATCTCCATCTCCATCGTTCGCTGGTGCACGAGATGGTTGTGCGTGCCATCGGTGCGGATGGTCCAGATCCGGTCCACCAGCTGCCAGGGACCTTCATGGCAATACATGAGCAGCGATGGGTCGCTAGGCGAAAACTGCAGGTGATTCAGCCAATCGGTGCTTTTCAGCAGCGTCTTGCTCCGCCCGGTGGCAAGATCGACCGTGTACATAACGATGGGCAGGCGGGCGGCGAAACGATCCGCCATCAACGTCCCCTTCCTCGGGTCCTGCTCCAGAGGATCGACCTGGGGACTGTCGGGGAATCCAAACCCGGCACGGCCGCCAAAGGTCGGGGGATCGCCGGGAACATAGGTTCCGGCCGCCAGCGTCTCGTCTGCGTTCACCGTGTAAAGCGCTCCCTTGCCCGGGAGCACGGCCAGCCGGCGGGTGACGCCGACGTCCACGTCGGTGGAATACAATATCTGCGCATCGTTTTCCATCCGGACGTAGAAAACCGCCGGGGTCTTCCGGCCCATGCAGATTGTCTTCACGGGCCCTTGCGCCACCAGCCGCGCCTGCCCTGTCCTGAGATCGAGGATCCGGGCGCTGCGGTCGCCGGTGGTGGTGAAGATCACCTCATGTCCGTCCGGCGTGTCGCCGCAGTCGTTGAAGTACAGGGTGGCGGAGCTTGGTTCATCTGTCAGGCGAATGACCCGGTGTCCGGTGTCGGGATCAATCCAGGATTTTGGCGGACTCTGGAGTGCGGCCGCGGCCGTGTCCTGCGCATTTGCCCGGAAAAGGAAGGATCCAGCCGAGACTGAAAGCATGACCATGACGATCCGGGCAAAGGCTAAGAAGGGGCATTTCATCGCTATCATGGGGGTGGACATCGTGACCTGCCTGGCGCATTGGCCTCCGAGGCACTGGACTAGAATGGTTGCGATGCAGGGCGCTCTCCAGCCTTTTCGCTGGGAAGCCTGCACGGATCGAAATCAGGACGGGCAGCGACAGGCCGCATTCGTCACCGGGTACACCCATGAACGCACAGGGAGGCGCCCCCGTGGCCGTGTCCCGGGCGGATTCCGCGGCGCAATCGGAAATTGCCATCGCAAATGGCCCGTGGTATCCCTCGGTGGAATCCAGGATAACGGATGGCGGCGCTCAGTTTAGAGTTTTAGACTCAGGAGTTCCGGTCCATCCTTCCGCTGCAGTCCCCCCTTTTTGAGGATAACCCCATGAACCTAAGTACAATCCTGTCGTGTTGCCTAATCGCATGCGTTCCGACACTGGCGTCGGCGCAAGCCCTGAACGACATCCCGCGTCTCGAAAAACGAGACGGGATGACCAAGCTAATGGTCGACGGCCGACCGTTCATCTGCGTGGCGGGCGAATTGACCAACACCGCCTCGTCGGACCGGGAAGGCACGAAGGCGGCCATCGCGCGGATGGCGGCGGCGAACCTCAACACCGTCCTGACGGTCGTTTCGTGGGACCTGGTTGAACCGGAGGAGGGCAGGTTCGACTTCTCGATGATTGACTACCAGATCGAGGCCGCCCGCGCTGCCAACGTCCGACTCATCTTCCTGTGGATGGCCAGTTGGAAGAACGGCCTGTCGCACTTCCCGCCCGTTTGGGTGAAAGCGAACCAGGACCGGTTCCCGCGCGTCGTGAATGCGCAGGGCAAGACGCTGGAAATTCTCTCGACCCTGAGCGAGGCCAACCGGGACGCCGATGCCAAGGCCTTTGCCGCGGTAATGAACCACATTCGCGAGGTCGATTCCACGAACCACACGGTAATCGCGATCCAGGTGGAAAACGAAGTGGGCGCGATGGGCACCACCCGCGACTTCTGCGACGCGGCCAACCAGGCCTTCAACGGGCCCGTTCCGAGCGGGTTGACGGACTACCTCCAGCAGCACAAGGACAACCTGCTTCCGGAGATGAAGAAGATCTGGGATGCCGCAGGCGACAAGACCAGCGGGACTTGGGAGGAGGTCTTCGGCAGGAACGTTCCGCGCCCGGCCGACGACCCGCCGGTGCCGAACAACCCCGACCGGCTGCCGCGGGCCGCCGACGCCGAGCTGTTCAACCACACCGACGAGATTTTCATGGCCTGGAACTATTCCCGGTACGTCGGCTACGTCGCAGCTCAGGGCAAGAAGGAATATGCGCTGCCGATGTACGTGAACACGTGGATCGTCCAGCCGAACGACATCGGGGCCGGCGATTATCCCAGCGGCGGACCCGAGGCGCTGGTGCACGACATCTGGCGCGCCGGAGCGCCGGCGATCGACATCCTGGCGCCGGACGTCTACCTGCCGCAGTACGCCGAGACCATCAAGAGGTTTGCCCGAAATGGGAACCCGGCGTTCAATCCGGAGTGCCGGGAGGACGCGAACAATGCATGGATGGGCTTCACCCAGCTCAACCTCCTGTGCTCCTCGCCGTTCGGAATCGACTCCCTGAGCCCCGACAGCGCGTTTGCGCGGGCGTATGGATTCATCAATTCGGTCTCGGGCGCGATCGCCGAAGCGCAGAACAGGAAGGACGCGATCAAGCTGATCACTCTGGAGCCGGGGCAGAATCCCGGAAAAGTCGAAATGGGCCGCTACATCTTCGATTTCACGCCTCCTCCGGTCCAACGGCGCGCGGGCGAAGGTGGCGGCGCGGCAGGCGCCGCGGCGGCGCCAGCCGGGGGAGCCGCCAAGGCTCCTGCGGCAGCTCCGGCTCCCGCTGCACATCCGGCTCTTGCGGCAACTCCGGCTCCGCAGATGGAGGGGGCAGGAGGCGGTCGCAATGCCAGCGTCGGGCTGTCCTTCCTCAGCTCTGCTTTCATCCTTATCATCAACACCGGGCCGGACGAATACTACTTCGCAAGCAACGGCTCGTACCCGTTCCAGGTGTCGCCCAACAGCATCCCGGGCACCAACATTGCCGCCGCCGCCACAATAGATCGCGGCGTGTTCAAGGACGGGAAGTGGGTCACGCAGCGCCGGCTGAATGGCGATGACATCATGGGTAGGGGATACGACATGTCCGCCGCGGCGGCTGACAACCACTCCGGCGCCCAGATTCCGCTGGGCAGCCGCGGCAGGGGCGCCGCTGGCGCAGCGTCCGGAGCGCAGCCCGCGACCGTCCTGCGCGTCACGTTCTACACCTACCGCTGAATCCGGCGGTTAAACACTCGCACAGTTTCGCGGATGCCACCGCGTTGGGAGCTCGATATCACAGGTTGTGATATCAAGCTCCCGCTCGGCGTTAGTGAATTTGCCGCCTGTCCAGCGTCCGATACTGAATAGCCTCCAGGAGATGCTGTGCCTGGATGTTTTCGGCGCTTGCGAGGTCGGCGATGGCGCGTGCAACCTTGAGGATGCGGTGGGGGGCGCGGGCGGAGAGCGAGAGCTTCTCCATGGCTTGTTGGAGGAGGTCGCCGAGTGCCGGGTCTAATGCGCAGTGCTTGCGAGGCTGGGCTTGGGTCATGCGAGCGTTGGCGATGGTGTCGGATCCTTTGAAGCGGCTGAGCTGGATTTCGCGGGCTCGCATGACGCGCTCGCGGATCGAAGCGGAGGACTCGGCCATTTCGGTCGAGCGAAGCTCTGGAAACGTAACCGCCGGGGCCTCTATTTGGATGTTGATCCGGTCTAAAAGGGGCCCGCTGATCCGCGCCCGGTATCGCTCGATCTGGGAGGGCGTGCACTTGCATCGGCGGCGCGGGTCGCCCGAATGCCCACAGGGGCACGTGTTTTCTTATTCATAGTTACGCCGAGTCTTGGGAAGGAAATGGATCCGCTTTTTGATTCGGACCGATGCCGGGAGGCCTGACGGAGCGGGTTATCCTGGGAACTCCGATGCGTTTTCAACAGAGCACCCTGCAAGCCAACCCTTCTTGTCCCCCCACCCTAAGACCTGTGGGACTCCTGGGGATCTTAAATGCAGAATCACCGTGGTGTAATTTTATATACAATGGCGATTCCATTCGGGGATTGTCCGGGTGCCTTAATGGTCAGATCGGTTGCGGTTTGGGACCATTGGACCTTCTCTCCGCTGCCGAGCAACGTGATATGACTGATCGGCTTGGCGAGCAGCCTCGCCGCCGTGCCGAGTGATTTGATCCGCAATTCATGTTGAGGAGTTCCAAGCACGATGGCGTAAAGGGTTTTGCCCTTGGTTGTGAAACGCACGTCGTCGGCGGTGAACGGCTTGCCTTTGCCTTCGTTGAACCCTTGCGCGGAAAGCGCCGAGCCTTCCGAGGCCGGGCCTTCGCCGAAAACTTTCCACGGGCGCGTGTCGAAGATACATTCCTTGTTCACGTCCATCCACGCGCCGATGCCTTCGAGAACGGCCTGTTCCTTGTCGTCAATCGAGCCATCGCCGCGCACGGGAATATTGAGCAGCAAATCGCCGTTTTTGCTTACGATATCGCACAACATTTGGATGACTGTCTTGGCGGTCTTGTAACGATTTTCGTCGTAAAGCGAGCGGTCGTAATGCCAGTTGCCGATGCAAGTGTCCGTCTCCCACGGTCGTGCCTCGATTTCGTTGGCCGCGCCGCGCTCGATGTCGCGGACGAGACATTTCTGTTCGTCCTCGGAAAGCATCTTGCCGAACAGAACGGCTTCCAGCTTGCCGTCGTGCTGCCGCATGTTGAAGTTGTAAAAGTCGGCGGCGATTTTTAAGCCGGCGTCGCTGACCGGCCACAAGGGCAACGCGTCGTCGTCGAAGTAAATCAAATCCGGTTTGTATTTGTGAACGAGGTCAATCGTGCGGTTGTAAAATTTGTCGCAGTAAGCCTGGTCGGGTGTGCTCGCGCCGTTTCCCCAGTTCCACTGGCCGTGAATGGAATTGGCATTGCTGAAGTTCAAGCCAGGCGTGTGATTTTGAGCGTAAAGATCCTGCGGATCGAGACCATCCCACCACCTGCCTTTGCCGTCGGCCTTCGTCAATCTGCCATCGTATGGCACTCCGGCAAGCGGGCCTGTCTTGTCCGCGCCTTGGGCGACTTCGTAAAAGCTCCATGCGTGCGCGGCGTGGACGCTGAGGCCGAGAGGCAAGCCTTGTTCATGCGCAGCCTTGGCGAAATCACCGACGATGTCCTTGTGCGGCCCTACATTCACGCTGTTCCACGGCTGATACTTGGAATCATACATATCAAAGTTGTCATGGTGATTGGCCATGACGAAAAAATATTGCGCGCCAACTTTCTTGTAGAGTGCGACGAGTTTTCCCGCGTCAAAAATCTCAGCCTTCCAAATGTGGATGACATCCTTGAAACCAAACTGCGAAGGCGGCCCGTAATGGGCGACGTGATATTCATTTTGCCGGCTGCCTTCCACATACATGTTGCGCGCATACCAGTCGCCGTCCTCCGGCACGTTCTGCGGTCCGAAGCAGGCCCAGATGCCGAACTTCGCGTTGCGAAACCAGTCCGGGCATTGATACTGGTGCAGCGAGTCCCACGTCGGCTGGAATTTTCCCGGCGTCACCGGTTCATTCGTCGTGCTGACAATGACCGTGGGCACGGCGGTTTCAGAAAGCGGATCGGTGAGAATTTGCGCCCGCCCGCAGTCCGCGACGGCAACCGAACCCAAAATTAGGAAAATCGGCGAGATGTTGTTCATCGTGAACAATGGAAAGTTAAGGACCAACTTGGCATGACCGTGATCGGCGCCCGAAGCCGATCAAGGAATAAATATCCATCGGCCCAAGGAGAGTTTGAGGACGATGACCTTTTCGTACGGCATCTTTTCTGACAAGCTTTTCCTCTGCACCGACGAAGTCCGCGATGGTGCGTGCGACCTTGAAGAAGCGTGCTTGGGTTGAGAAAGGCCGACGGGGCCGACGGTGCCGGAGCTCTAGTTCTTAAATCATCGACCGGCTTTGCTAAGGTAGACACTGAGAGACTGCGGTGAGCCCATGCAGAGCTCGCGAGCGATCCAGGCATTTGTCGCAGATGTCCGGCGTCTGAGGTCCCGCGCGAGGCTTATCTTCCATTCTGCGCCCTTTTTGTCGGCCATGGCAGCCTCTCGGCTGCGCCCTGCTTGTGCAAGAAGGTCGGCAAGAACCTGGGACCAGATGATTTCTTTGAGCTCCGGATCAGTCGAATCATCAATGCATTCGTCGGGCGCTTGCTCACGGTTGGCACGGACAATCTCATCCTGCCAAGACCTGCTGCCGATTGCCCAGCCCGATGCGAGGGTCTCAAATGACTGGCGTTTCTGCTCGGCGTCATTGCTGGCGAGCCAGACCAAGTAATCACGGTAGCATGCCCATCCCGTTGAAGTGTCCTCAAAACCCAACGTTTCTAACCATTCGCGGGCGGAGAGAAATGGCGGACATTCACTAGAGCCGAATTTCGAATAACTGCTCCAGCGGAACTGAGACAGCAGCGCAACGGGAAGAATATGGGCGCGAACGGGATTCAAATGGATGTAGTTAACCACGCGCGCAAGCGCGAGACCGGGTTCAACGAGTAGAGCGTGGTAGCGACTCTGAAATAGATGACCTTTTTCCTGGCGGAAACAGTTGAAGCGTTTGGAGTAGGTGCTTTGCAGCCAATGCATTCCTTTGGCGAGGTTCCCGCGCGGGGTTTCGAGCGCCAAATGAAAATGATTCCGCATTATGACGAAGGCGTGCAGGCGCCATGCGGACAGGCAGCAGGCTTCGAAAAGGCATTTCTCGAAGGCGCTCGCGGCGCCTTCGTCTTGGAAGAGATTCTGGCGATAATTTCCGCGGCTAAAGACGTGATAGATGGCGCCTGGGAATTGGATTCGGGGAAAGCGGCTCATGGGGAATGGGACGGGACGAAACGGGTCGTTGAGATTTAACAACTAGAAGTCCGGCACCTTCATGGGGATCAGCGATTGCCTCGATGGAAACCAATCTTTCGCTCGTGCGTGGGCTCGCTAGGTGTCGTGAGCACACGGATGGCTTTGACCAAACTGGCAATCTGCTCGTCATGGGACCCGATTCAGGCGTCGATCTCCGCGAGCTTTGTGGCAATCGCCTTGTGGTTGATAGCCAGCCGGCGCAGTCTGACGAACGCGCGTATCACCAGCACGCTCATCTGAACTGCGCGGGGACTATTGAGGATAGAGGCTGCCATCAAAACACCGTGTTCCGTGAACGCCCAAGGTAGATACGCGGCACCGCGGTGCTTGCGTGAACTCATCGCAGTTTGCGATGAGTCCACGCTATCTACCGATGAAGTAGATACTTCAGTATGCCTCGTGCGGACGAATTTGCCTAGCTCGGTGAATTCCTCGCGGGTCAGTTGAAAGCGAAAATCATCTGACGGAAAGCGCACCGCGTTGCGTTTTACGGCCTCGTTGAGCCGAGATGTTGAAACGCCGTAGAATACCGCAAGATCCGCATCGAGTACAACGCGGTGGCCGCGAATAACAAGAATGTGATCTTGGATGCCCTCGACGGGTATTGCTGGAGGATTGGGTGGTTGTGAATTCATCGGGTTGATTCCCTGTCGAGGGTCCGGTACTGGATCGCTTCAAGGAGATGCGGCGCCTCGATGTTCTCGGCGCCCGCGAGGTCGGCGATCGTCCGTGCGACCTTGAGGATGCGGTGGTAGGCGCGGGCGGAAAGCGAGAGCTTCTCCATGGCCTGCTGGAGGAGGTCGCCGAGCGCGGGTTCCAAGGCGCAGTGCCGGCGAAGCTGGGATTGGGACATGCGAGCGTTGGCAATGGTGTCGCTGCCTTTGAAGCGTTGGAGCTGTCTTTCGCGGGCTCGCATGACTCGCTCGCGAATCGGAGCGGAGGTCTCGCCCGGCTCGGCCGAGCGCAACTCGGCAAAGGTGACCGCGGGGGCCTCGATGTGGATGTCGATCCGGTCCAAGAGCGGACCGCTGATCCGCGCCCGATATCGCTCGATCTGCGAGGGCGTGCATTTGCACCGATGCCGCGGGTCCCCCAAATGGCCGCAGGGACAGGGGTTCATGGCCGCCACGAGCATGAATGCCGCGGGGAAGGTCACCTTCCCCGCGCTGCGCGAAATCGTGACTTCGCCGTCCTCGAGCGGCTGGCGGAGAACTTCGAGAGCGGAGCGCTTGAACTCTGGGAACTCGTCGAGGAAGAGAACCCCATGGTGGGCGAGCGAGATCTCGCCAGGGCCGGGAATCAGTCCGCCGCCGAGGAGCGCGGCATCGGTGACGGTGTGGTGGGGAGAGCGAAAGGGTCTGGTGGCAATCGAAGGTGCTGCGCCCCGGATGGTACGGCCTGCAACCGAGTGGATTGCAAGTATGGCCAGGCGCTCGTCCGGCGTGGGCGGCGGCATTATTGTCGGAATCCGTTTTGCCGTCATTGATTTGCCCGACCCAGGAGGCCCTATCATCAGCAGATTATGAGTCCCACTGCAGGCAACCTCGATGGCGCGACGAAGAGCCCGCTGGCCCTTGATCTCTGAAAAGTCGGGATCGCCGGCGTTTGGCTGCGAAGGGGCTAAGGGGAGCGGAGCGACTGCTGGAGGGGCTGGTCCCCCGGAGAGCAGCTGGCAGGCATCGCCGAGAGCATCGATTCGCTGTACGGAGATTCCATCCACGAGGGCGGCTTCCTCGGCGGATATTCCGGGCAGAAGCAGAAGGCGCTTTCCCATTCTTTTGGCCAGGCGAGCGATCGCTAGGGCTCCCCGAATCGGGCGGGTTGACCCCGAGAGGCTGAGTTCGCCCGCGATCAGGCAGTCGTCGGCAATTTCGAGCTGCAGTTGGTGGCTCGCGGCCAAAAGCGCCAGGGCGATCGGCAGGTCGTACAATGCGCCTTCCTTGCGAAGGGCGCCGGGGGCGAGATTGACCGTCGTCCTGGTCCTCAGGGCGGCAAAGCCGCAGTGGGCGAGGGCGGAATGGACGCGGTTTGCCGACTCCTTTACGGCGGCATCCGGGAGGCCGAGCAGGATCAACCTGGGCTCGCCGCGCTCATTCGCATTCACCTCCACCTGCACTGGAACCGCATCGATCCCGACGAGTGCCGCGGAGGTGAGAGTGGCCAGCATGGCTTGCTATAGTAGCAGGAATGAAAGTGTGGAGGGTGCTACGCCCTGCTGGACTCCAGCGCGATTGCCTCGATGCCTCAGGAGAGGTTTTTGTAAGCGGTAACAGGAAAAAAAGCTTGATCATTCGTTATTCGCGAATAGCGTATTTTAATGGTTACCAAGCCACAGGACGTTGTTGTAGCCCTCAAACTCTGCCTCGATGCAGCCGATCAAAGTTATGCGGACTTAGGCCGAGCTTTGGGTATGAGTGCGTCAGAGGTCCACGCGGCGGTCCGACGGCTCATTGAGGCGCGCCTCGTCATTCCCGAAACCAGGGATGTCCGGCGGGAAGCGCTTTACAATTTTCTCATACATGGCGTGCCTCATGCGTTTCCTGCCCATCCCGGAGAAATCACTCGGGGAATCCCCACCGCCTGGGCTGCTCCAGTGATGGCCGATAAAATCAATTCGTCCGAGCAGATCCCTCCCGTCTGGCCCGATCCCGAAGGGAGTATCCGGGGCGCATCCGTCCAACCTCTGTACAACAGCGTACCGCGTGCCGCTCGCCTCGACCCGGCACTCTACGACCTTCTCGCCTTGGTTGACGCCATTCGCTTCGGACGGGCTCGTGAACGCGCGATTGCCGAAAAAGAAATCGGGGAACGGCTGAACGCCCATGCCACTGCCTAACATCGGAGCGTTGCGGGCTGTTGCCGATCGGCTCGACGGATTGGGCATGGCCTATGCTTTTGTCGGCGGTTCCATTGTCAGTTTGCTTCTCGACGATCCTCGGTTATCGCCGTGTTGCCTTACAATCGATTCGCGGGCGGAGGGGAACACCCAGTGTTTTGAAGCGGATTTCTTCACCGACATCCCGGGCTTCTTTCGCCAAAGGCGGAAGCGGCCTCATCGTTTTGCGGGGCGATTCAACAGGCTAAATCTGCCGGTAGATATAATTGTCTTCATAATTATCAACCTGGGCTCGCCGCGCTCATTCGCATTGACCTCAACCTGCACCGGCACGGCGTCGATTCCGACGAGCGCCGCGGAAGTGAGGGTGGCCAGCATTGCCCCTATAGTAGCAGGAACGGCAATGTGAAGATCGCCATTGACTGGACTAGAATGTCACGCGAGAAGTGACTGTTCTTCGGGGTGGATTCTCACGCGAAAAGTTTTGTTGAATAATACCTCTCGGCCCGATCGCAGAGGACGGTGACGACCCGGGATTCGGGACCCAGTTCGCCCGCAACTTCGAGTGCGGCCACGACATTGGCCCCACTCGAGGTGCCAACCAGGAGTCCGAACTCGCGGCTCAGCCGGCGGGTCATGGCGATCGCATCGGCGCTGCGCACCTTGAGCAAGCCGTCGAGTTTCACCTCGCGAAGGAGAGGCGGAACATAGCCGCCGGCAACGCCTTCGATCAGATGGCAGCAGGGGCATTCCCCGGAGAGCATCGCGGCCTCGGCAGGTTCCATCGCCACAATGCGGACGCGCAAATTGATCGCTCGCAGGGCGCGAGCCACTCCGACCAGTGTTCCGCCGGTCCCGTACCCCGCCACGAACGCATCCACCCGTCCGCCCATTTGGGTAAGAACTTCCGGTCCTGTGTGTTCCCTGTGATCCTGGGCATTTAGAGGGTTTTCGAATTGGCGGGGCAGGAAGATGCGCGGGTCATTGGCGGCCATGGCAAGCGACATCTCGATCCCGGTGGCATAGCCCCTGACGGCTTTGAATAGCTGCACCTCGCCGCCGAACTGCCGAATCAGATACTGGCGTTCGACGCTGGCGGTGTCGCTCATGAGTATCTTAACGCGATAACCCTTGGCGGCCCCGACCATGGCGAGCGCAATCCCGGTGTTGCCGCTTGTGCATTCGAGAATCAGCGAGTCGGGTCCGAGCAGGCTCCGCCGCTCCGCGTCCTCGACAATGCACAGGGCAAGCCGGTCCTTGATCGAACCCGACGGGTTGAGGAATTCGGCCTTGGCGTAAATGGTGCGACCCAAGTCTTTGAAATACAGCGGGAAAAGGGGCGTGTTGCCGATGGCCGAAAGCACCGGCGGGCACGCCGGTCGCGATTGCACGGGAAGGCTCGTGGTCTGCATTGAAAGCCTATTTTCCGACCTGTGCGGCCTTGCCCCGGAGAGCGCCCAGCACGATCTCCGGTGTGAGCAACTCCGGCAGGATCACCGGGTCTGTCTTGCCTGGGATCCAGATCAGATCAAACGGCACGGCGCTGCGGTTGTATTTCGTGAGTTCGGCCGTTATCTGGGGATCCCGGTTGGTCCAATCGGCCCGCAGGGTGGCGATATGCTCATCCCGGAAGGTGCGCAAAACTTCCGCCGAGTGGAAGACGAGCCGCTTGTTCGCCTGGCACGTGGCGCACCACCTCGCCGTGAAGTCGACATAAACGATCCGATCCGCCGCTCGCAACGTAGCAACCGTTTCCGGGCTCCACTTGTCCCAGACCACGTCGGTCGCTGCCGGAGCCTGCGGCCAGCCGGTCCAGGTTCCGAACGCAACAAGACCGAGACCGGCGATCAGGCCGAAACGCGCCCGGCCCGCGGAGGCCCCGGCACCGTGCCAGCGACCGTAAACCCAGACGCCCATCGCAATCAGCACCAGGCCGAAGGTTGCGGTCAGCTGGCCCGATTCAGCCACCTGGCCGGCCAGGACCCAAAGCAGATAGCCGGCGGTCGCGTACAGCGGAAATGCCATGAATTGCTTGAAACTCTCCATCCAAGCGCCCGGCCGCGGCAGCAGTTTGACCGCACCTGGAAATGCGGAAAGCAAGAGGTACGGCGTCGAGAGTCCGATCGCGATGGCTGTAAACACAGCGAGCGACTGGACGGCCGAGAGCGCAAGTGCCGCCCCAAGGGCCGGGGCGAGAAAGGGCGCGCTGCAGGGCGTTGCGACAAGCGTGGCCAGCACTCCCGTGAAGAATGAGCCTGAAAAGCCCGTTTTCATCTGCAAGCCCGAGCCGACTCCCGTTGCCGACAGCCCAAATTCGAACACTCCACTGAGACTGAGGGCGAATACAAGCATGCCCGCAGCAAGGCAGAAAATGAATCCCGGCGACTGCAACTGGAACCCCCAGCCGAGCTGGTCGCCGCTTGCGCGCAACGCGATCAGCAGGCCCGCCAGCACCCAAAATGAGACCAGCACTCCCAGCGTGAAGGCAACGCTGTGCGCCACGACCTTGTTCCGATCCGTTCCGGATTGACCCACAAATCCCAGGATCTTGATCCCAAGTACGGGAAAGACACACGGCATGAGGTTCAGTATCAGTCCTCCGACGAAGGCGAGAAGGATGGTGCCCGCAAGACCTCCACTGACGGGAGCGCCGGACGCACCCGGAGGAGGCACGGCTCCCAGAGCCGCGGCGACTTCCGAACCGGCCGACCCAAATGAGACATCCACGTGCAGTCCCGGAAGGGAGCCATCGGAAAGCCAGCCATTCTCCGCCGTGAGGACGCCGGCCAGCCGGGCCGCATCCTTTGGCCCATCCGGGGAAATTGCCAGAGTCAGGACGAATCCTCCCTTTCCGTCCTCTTTGACCGCCTGCGGCAGTTCGTAGGCGACATAATTGTCGTCGGCAAAGAAATGCAGCGCGTGCGGCCTGGGATTGCCGGAGCCGGAAGGCTTGACGGTCAGCGTGACCGACTTGCCATTGCGCGTGGCCGCGACCGTCCACGCCGGGTCTGAGCGGGGAAGGGCTGAAAGGACCGAGCGGATTGCACCACCCCACTGCGGATCCTTTTCTGGGGGGCCGCCCCCAATGGGCAGCGTCAGCGACACCGCAGCTTCGCCCGGCATGCAGACGTCCCTGCACATCAGCCAGTCAGCCGTGGCCTTCAGCTCGACCGTCGCACCGGGCTTCGCATCCGGTGGAGGCGTGATCGTTACCGGGAGCAGAACCTGTCCCTCGTAGCCATTGCCGGTCACGACACCCTGGTCATTGACGATCGTCTTGGGCGACGGCCACTGGATGTCCCCCGCCTTCCATCCGGCCGGCAGCGCCCAGGCAAGCGATGTGGCAAGGCCCGTGCCCGGATTGATCCAATAGGTGTGCCATCGCGGCTCCTGCACGAGCCGCAGGGCGACGGTGAACGGCTGACCCGGCTGGATCGACGTGTCGGCTGCGACCAGCGTGGCCTGCACCTGCCCGTGGGCGACCGGCAGGGCCGGGGCCAGAAGAACGGAAAAGAGGAGCGCCGCGCAAAGCGTCGGGAGGGGAATCTTCATTGGGCTGGCTTTTCGGGGAAGACGATGAATCTGAAAGCGCGGGCCGGAACCAGATAAGTTGCGGCAGCTTCCGCAAACGATGTGACCCTCCCCGTCGACCAATTTGCCGTGCTTGAAAGTCTGGACGTTCGAGCCGACCTCGACGATCTCGCCGACAAACTCGTGACCGATGATCATGGGAACCGGAATCGCCCTCGCCGCCCAGGCGTCTCAATTGTAGATGTGCACGTCCGTTCCGCAGATCGAGGTCTTCTTGATCTTGATGAGGACATCGTTTGGATCCGGCTCCTGCTTGGGTGCCTCCGTGAGTGCAAGACCGGGTTTGGCCTTCTGCTTCGCGATGGCGCGCATGGATTTCATAGAAATCCGGCTCGCCTGGCGCCGCGTAACCGGCGGTCGATTGCCAACAGCGGTGTATTGCCGATCAAATCCTGCGAGGTGTGGAAGCCGCTGACGACTGCGGCAGCCGCCTCCATGGCCGGTGAATCGATCCCGTTCAATGTCATAATGTGAGCCGAGCCTCCCCCTCGATTTCATAGAGATCGACTTTGGCGGCTTCGGGAATCATCCGTTCGAAGCCCGCCGTACGCTGTGGCGTTCATGGTAACTGACTATTGCCAGAACCCACGGAGGGTTTGTCCTCTCTCAATCGTGGCGCTTGCGCAGGTCTTCGATTCCTTTTGCCACTAGGTCGGGATCCACCTTTACGCCCGCCTCGGCCAGCTTCGCTTCGAGGATCGTCTCATCTTTAAGGTAGCCTTCGACGACGCCGATGACCTTGCCTGTTGGGCTGATGACAAATTGGGTCGGAATTCCCATGACCGAGTAAAGCCGTTTCGAGACCAGCCCATCGGCCTTTTCAGCCGGATCAAAGGTCCATACAATGTCGGGGTACTTAGCCCGGTTCTTCCTCAGCCACGCCTCGAAGTTTGCGCGGGTGTCGCTCGTGCACGCGCACAGCATCACGAGGCCTTGATCCTTGTAGCGGGCGGCCACCTCCTCGTTATGCGGCATCGCGGCGTTGCACGGGGCGCACCAGGGCGCCCAGAAGTCGAGCACCACCACCTTGCCCCGGAAATCCGAAAGCCTCACTTCCCGGCCCGCTTGGTCGATCTCGGCAAAATCCGGCGCCATCACCCCCCCGCTCCACATTGCGGGGAAGGCCTTCCTCTGCGCCTTTACCTTTTCCATCGCCTCGGCCCGCGCAGCCCACTCCTTTTTCAACTGCTCCGGAACGTCGGCGGCCTTGGCCATCGCCATCTTCAACTCCCCGACTCTTGCGTTCCAAGCGGCCGCGGCTGCCTCGTCAATGACCGGCTGGATTGGCCTCCCGTCGTCGTCGAGGGGGCCCCAGTCCCTCACAAAGCTGGGCCGGATATACTGGAAGCGGTCGACAACGGTCCACCGGCGCGGATCGGCCGGATGCATTTCGATGAAGGCCAGACCGAGGGCCTGAAGCTCGAGATTCTTCGTTTCGAAATACTGAGCGAGCTGCAGATTGGACGCGCCCTTGGGCGGCCCGGCGCGAATTGCATCCCATACATTCGCGTAAGCCTGCCAGTCCTTGTCGGTCTGAGCATCGGCGGCTGATGCAGCCCGGACCGCAACTGCAGGAATCGCCGCAAACACGAGCGCGCTAAGAACAATCGCAACCAGTTTTTTCATCGGAAATGCCTCGAAAACAATTCTGGAACACGCCTACCAGGACTTCTTCACCGTGAGATAGTAGTCCGCCAGCTTCAGGTCGCCATAGGGGCTGGCATAAGTCGGGAGGGTATACGCGTCATAGGGAGGAATATGGCTGAAAATGTTCTTCACCCCGAGGTGCACGCTCGTGTCGGCGAACGCGCGCCGCCACCACGGACTGCCTCTCGCTGCCTTGCCCAGGCGGTAGCCGGCGTAGACATCGTGATAGACTTGGCCGGAGATCCATCCATTGACCGTGGCCGTGTAGTACGGGGCCCCTCCGCCCAGTCCGTAGTAGGATCCGTCCGTGTAGGGCCCCACGTAGCGGACGAGCCAGCCGGCGGACCATGGCCCCTTGGCCCAATCCAGACCCAGGTTCCCCTTGAACTTCGCCAGGCCAGATCCCGATCCCAATCCACCGGAAATGGGCGACACGTCGGGATTGCCGAGCTGCTCGACCAAGGCCCCCTGTAGCGTCGATTGGATCTCGTAGTGCTGCCAGGAATTCGCGAGGGCGGAAAGCTTCCATTCGCCCAGGGACGCCGTGCGCAAGGTATAGTCGGCCGCGACGTTGTACGCGGACGTGATCGCAATTGGGGCGTTGAGGTAAGTGTCGTTGATCAGCACGATCGGGCCGACGGTCTGGCCCGCGTTGGGCGTTCCACGGACCACCCTTCCAGGAAACTGCGAAGCTAGGTTGATGAGAGTCTGGACGGGTGGCGCTATGATATCGTTGTACTTGGTGACCTTTGTGTAATCGACCGAGATTCGGAACCCCTTGATGAAGTGGGGCTCGAAGACAATACCCCAGTCTGCCCCCCGCGAGGTTTCGGGATTTAGGCCGGGATTGCCGCCGGTCATCTGCGGCGCATAGTACGTCGCGTTCAGCAGCGGATCCGTGATGGAAACGTAGCGCCAAGGCGAGGTCGTCGGGACTCCCGGATAGGGAGTGGGATTTGTGTTCGTCGATGTGGAAACGGGGCCCCGCAATTCCGTGTAAGTCGGCGGAACGAAGGCCATGGAGTAGCTCGCCCGAAAGAAGATATCCTCCATGGGCTTGTACTTGAGACCGAATGTCCCGTTGTACGATTGGTATTTCGAGGCCTGCGGGACAAAGGTGGTCTGACTCGAAGTCGATCCGTTGACCAGATTGGTGATCGTTTCGGCATTGGGACTGACCAAGAACGACTTGATATCGTCGAAGCGGCCGGCCGCATTGAAATCGAGCTGCTTCACCCCGAAGATTCGGTTGCTTTCGCGGACCAAAGGTACCGTGAGTTCGGCATAACCGCTACCGTCCGAGGTGTTCGCTCCCGGATAATAGGATACCGAACTGGCCGTCGAGGTGGCGGCGACACCCGGCGTCGTGAGTCTGGCCGGATAAACGTTGTACACGAAGTCGTTCCCGGCGCCGCTCGTTTGATGCTCCACGCCGATGGCGAGGGAGGGCGCCCCGGCCCACAGATCCATCAACGGACCGGCCGCCTTCAACTGCAAGGCATCGGTGGAAGCATAGCCGACATAAGATGTCGTATACGAGTAATTTGTGGCATTGAATGGGTACAGGCTCAGGTCGGCGATCAAGTTGAGCGTTCCGTTATTTGCGGCTGCCTGCATGGCGGTCGAATCCACGCTTCCCATGGCAGATTCAAAAGACGACGAACCCCAAGCGTAATCGAAGTCGGCGATCCAGTCATGCGGAAGGGAGATCTTCGCGCCGGCCGAAATCGTTCGGGAGATAGTATCGCTACCCCAGGGCAGGTGTGCATTCTCGATTCCACTGACATACACGGCCTGTCCGAAAGGGTTGCCCGGGGCGTTTGCGGCAATGTTGATACTGGAAAAAAGGGTGTTTGAGAATGTGCTGTTCAGCAGATCCTCCGTGTTGCCGATCTGCACATGGGCTTCGAGCCAGGGCGTCATCTGGCGCCGCACGAGCAGCTCGAATCCCTTCTCGGTCGGGCCTAGGAAAAGGGGCGCAAGCCGGCCAGCGACAGCAGAGGGGAATGCGTTGTTCGGATGGGACAGATTGTAGTTGCCAATGTTGGCCTGGAGAGGCGCAAGGCCGCTGACCTGGCCGCCCTGGTAACCCACGGGAACCTGGACCACGGTTGCTGCGGACCCAGCGAAGAGCGACGAGCCGTTGACACTCCTGATCATCGGCTGCGCGAGGAACGCTGAGCCCGTCGTAACGCCAAGGGCGCCCAGCTGGCCTCCCGGGTAGAGGCCGTAGTATAGGGCGCGGTAAGGGTCGATAATGTCGAGCCGGTCCTGGACCAGGAGCGGTTTCTCGAACTGGTAGCTCGCGGACAGCATCACGTGGGTCTTCCCCCCTTCCAGGGTTTCGCCGATGTTCAGACTGATCTTCCTCGTCGGGGCGTCGGACCGAAACGTGTTGTCGTAGGTGGCGCTCAATTGCGCCCCGGCGTAGTCATGCTTCAAAATGACATTGACCACGCCGCCGGCCGCCGAGGCGCCGTAAATCGCGGAAGCGGAGGCCGGCAGCACCTCGATATGGTCGATCGCATCGAGCGGTATGCCGTTCAAGTCAGTCTGGTAGGTGGCTCCGATATACGAGAAGCTCGGCTGTGGGACTCCGTTCACTAGGATCAGCGTGTTCTGCGTGCCCGAAGTAACACCGCTGTTCCCGCTCAGGCCGTTCAGACTGATGTTGCTCGGAGAATAAGAAATCGTCGAGTTCTGTGATGAGGAGGCGCGGTTGGTGTCCATCGGGACCATCCGCTGGAAGAAGTCCTGGATGTCCGTCGCCCCGCTGTTCTGAATTTCGGTCGAACCCCAAAAATAATAGGGCTGAACGTCGTCCTTAGTGCGCGGCAGGTCGATGTTGCTGCCCAAAAAGGGCTTCGTGTCTCTGACAATGTATTCGCCGAGTTCGACGACCTTCCCTTCATCCTGCCGGCTCATTTCCTCATCTGCCGGGCGCACGCTCGCTGCCGCTTCCGGCGCCGCCCCTTGGACGTTTTTTTCCGGTGGATTCAAGTGTTCCACCGCCAGAGCGCCTGTCTTTTCGTCCTGGACGACTATGAGGCCGGTGTTCGCGACCATCCGCTTGAGCGCTTCGCGCGGAACAAACTCCCCTTTTACGGCATTCGTCCTGATCCCCTGCACGGAGTCGGCAGGGAACATGATCTCCACTCCGCCCTGCTTCGCGGCGGCCTTGAGCGTGGCAATTGCATCGCCGGCGGGGACGTCAAAACTCTTCGTCGCCTCAGCGGCCCGCAGGTGCGGCATAGAGAAACACAATAAGCAGACCAAGAGTCTGCGGTAGACAGTGTGCAGGTGTGACATGGTTGTAACGGGATCAACCTCCAAGACGAGTTCACAGCCGACTCACGCTAAGGATATTTGAGAAAAGTCGAAGACTTGGTGTTAAGCGCGACTCAATGCAGAGAGAGAGGATCCGCCCTCGCAGACAGCACAAGCGACAGAACTGGCAGCTCCCAACCCAGCAGGCGTCAGCGCGCCCTGTACAACGTGATCGTATTGCTGCTGCGCTCGGCGCGGATGCTTGACGTGGCTTCGAGCAGGCGCACGAAACCATCGACATTGTCCGACCGGAATGAGGCAACAATGGGCAATTCTCGCAGTTCGGCATCGCCTATGATTATCTGGACAGTGTTGAGCCGATTGAAGGAGGTCACGACCTCCGCTAACGGGGCCGAGCTAAAATCGAGCAATTGTGGCCGCCAGGCGAGCAGGCGAGCCGTATCGTCGGGGGTCACCTCCACGGCGGGCGTTGGTTTGACGGGCAGATCCACCACCACCACCATTTGCCCAGCTTCCAGGACCGGCATCGTCTCGTTCGAGGCAGGCATAAGCAGCGATTGCCCCCGCGCCGCGTCGTTGACCTGCACCTTTCCCTCAGTCACGAGCACCTCGACGTGCCGGTCATCCAGCCGGACATTGAAGGCTGTGCCCACAGCCCGCACGTCAACCCCAGCCGCGCGGACGATGAATGGGCGCTCTTTGTTCTTTGCCACGGTGAAACTGGCCTCGCCCTGCAGAAGATGCACACGTCGCTCTGTCGGCGTGTAGGCAATCTTCACCTGCGCCCCGCGGTTTAGCTCGATGACAGAGCCGTCCTCCAAAACCTGCCGGTCGTAGCCGTTGGCCGAAATGATGGCATTTGAAGCATCCGGCTGTTGCCGGGCGGCGGACCGCCATGGCGCCCAAGCAGCCAAGGTCAGCGCGAGACAAGCCGCAGCAGCCAGCGCTCCAAACCAGACGTAACGGACTGAATCCCGCCGGTTCCGCGCCAGCAAATCGGGATTCGGCTCGGCGCTGTGCTCCGGCTTCCATTGGGTCAGAAGGTTGGTTTCCTCCCACGTCTGCTGGTGCCGGGCCATCCACTCTCCGTGCCGGGGATCATCGGCGAGCCATTCGAAATACTTATCCTGTTCCGCGGCGGTCAGCCCACGGTCGCGTTTGATCACCCACGCGGCAGCCTGGAGGTCGATGCGCGGCTGGTCGGCTGAATCATCCCCAAACGGCCTCATAAAACATCCCTCGTGCGCCGGCGGCGCATGAAATCGGTGCATTTATGCACGCCTATTGTAAGCTGGGCCGAGACCGTGTGTTCGGAAACACCCAGCTTCTTCGCGATGTCGGGCTGCGCCATGCCGTAGACCTTCCGCAGCGTGAAGATCTGGCGGCAGCGATCCGGCAATGACTGGATGGCTTCGGTCAAGATTTCGAGTTCCTGGTTGCGGGCGACAATCTCGGGAATGCCCTCGCCCTCATCCAAGACGGCCCAGCTGTCATCTTCCACTAAAGGCTCAAAGCGCACAACCTGCCGGCGCCGAACCTGGTCGAGAGCGAGGTTGCGCGCCGTCGCAAACAGGAAGGCCTTGGGCGACTGCATGGATCCCCGCTCCCGTGCCTTTAATACACGCAGGTAGGCCTCCTGCAGGATGTCATCCAGCTCCACGCCAGTCGGAAAGCGACTCTTCAGCCAGGTCCTGAGCATGGGCTCGTGCGGCAGCAAGTTCTCAGCGAACCAGTGTCCGGATTCTGAATCAGGCGGTGCCATGGATTGATTGCGGATCTCTCAGGACCAAAACCCACCTTATCAAGACGAATACGCTCGGCAATCACACTAAAACATTCTCCGTCCCGCCTCTTGGCTGCGCAAGAACGCCTGGAACGCGGCGAATTCCCACCGCTATTGCCCAATGAAGCCCGGCAAAGAGATAGATCTATCCGGTAATAGCTCTGCGCCTCAGCTGCTAACAACTCTTTCTCCTACAGCAGTTAAAAACGAGAATCCCGAAATGGGTGGAATAGACACAACATGAGCAGATTATGGGCGCCGCTGCAGGCGACCTCGATCGCGCGGCGCAGGGCCCGCTGTCCCTTGACTTCGGAAAAGTCGGAATCGCCGGCGTCATGAGCCGACGTTGCCAAGGGGAGCGGTGCCACGGGTGGAGGGGCCGGTCCGCCTGAGAGGAGTTGGCAGGCATCGCCCAACGCATCGACGCGTTGGACGGAAATACCGTCCACGAGCGCGGCCTCCTCGGCGGATATTCCGGGCAGAAGCAGAAGGCGCTTTCCCATTCTTTTGGCCAGGCGCGCGATCGCGAGCGCTCCCCGGATGGGACGGGTCGATCCCGACAGGCTGAGTTCGCCCGCGATCAGGCAATCGTCAGCGATTTCGAGCTGCAGTTGGCGGCTGGCGGCCAGGAGCGCCAGAGCGATCGGCAGATCGTACAATGCTCCTTCCTTGCGGAGGGCGCCCGGGGCGAGGTTGACCGTCGTCCTCGTCCTCAGGGCGGCGAAGCCGCAGTGGGCGAGGGCGGAATGAACGCGGTTTGCCGACTCCTTGACGGCGGCATCGGGGAGACCAAGCAGGATCAGCCGGGGCTCGCCGCGCTCATTGGCATTCACCTCGACCTGCACCGGCACGGCGTCGATCCCGACGAGCGCCGCGGAGGTGAGCGTGGCCAGCATAGCTTGCTATAATGGCAAGGCGGACTCTTCGGCCGGAACCCTCGACAAGAAACCGGCGCAAGCGCCATGGCGTTTGAAGGCTTATATTGCCGAAAGGTCTCTCAAACGCCTGCGCAACTCGGGAAGCCGCGCCTGGCTCGCCGCGTCGCTCGGCAAATGTCCCGCCAATCTGTCAACGAAGGCGGGGTCTGCTTGATAGCGTCGGAGTTCCTCACTCACGTATTCTTGGAGCGACCTTTCACAGGCGGCCAGTTCCGAGGCCAGTGACGCGCGACCGTCGATTACCGTGATCACATCCTCCAAGTCCCGGTGACAAAAATCTCCGCGACCGCGCTCTGCGAATGCCGAGAGCTTTGTGGCGACAAACGCCGGTGCCGAAATGACAGGTATCTCGCCTCCCGGCACCCGATATGGCCGGGCGCTTTGCAAGGCCTCGGAGAACCACCGTGTATTAAGTCCCATGAAGCCGGCATCCTTATCGGGCATGATATCCACCGTAATTTCATCCAGCCGCCAACGGCAGATCGGCGCGCCATCATAGTCTGCGTGGATGAACCCTTGTCGGCGTAGTTTCTCCTCGATCTCAGCCATTTTCGATTGGCGAACCAAAAGGACCACAACGTCCACGTCGTTCGTTGGCCGCATCGGCATAAGGTCAGGATCGTCGAGGAGCAACGGCACGATGCAACCGCCTAGAAATGCGTAGTCGATTTTCAGGGGGTGCAAGCGAGCCGCCACCTTGAGGAGGTTGTCAGTGAGCCAAAGAGGGATCATGAAGCAGAAGCGTCTTCAGCATCTCCCGAGCGATTTCACGGTCTCGGGCTCTGCCGATTCGAAGGGCATCGACCAAAGCCAAAGACTCATACAGCGAAGGCAGGTTCTTGATCGCTTCCGGCACTGACCGGAAAAGCGGTTCGACTGAATAACCCCGCACACGGCCATCCGGACAAGGCCAGACCGGCGGCAGGTCCGAACCTTGCGGAAACGAACTTGCCAGGGGCAAGGCGGCCCAAGCCGTCGGGACTCCCCGGGTCGGCTCGCCAAGTTTTCCGGGAAATGCATGCGGAACGCCGTGGAGAATATAATCACATAAGGGCCCGCGGAGTGGACGCCACCCCCCCGGTTCGACCAATCCCGCTGCGATCAGCCGACGAGTCGCCTTGAACGCTTCGGAACTGCTCATGCCCAGGATCCCGGCGAGACGCCCGTACTGCAGTCGTTCAGGGTGCTCTCGGTTGAGCGACACCAAGGCCAATGCAACGACGACGTCTTGTGACTTTGCGATCACGCTGTATTTCCTATTCGCGAATAGGAAATATAGATCCCGCCGCTCTGTAAAGCTCAAATCTGCAGTCCGAAATGGGTGGAATAGACACAACATGAGCAGATTATGGGCGCCGCTGCAGGCGACCTCGATCGCGCGGCGCAGGGCCCGCTGTCCCTTGACTTCGGAAAAGTCGGAATCGCCGGCGTTTGGCTGCGAAGGGGCTAAGGGGAGCGGAGCGACTGCTGGAGGGGCTGGTCCGCCGGAGAGCAGCTGGCAGGCATCGCCGAGAGCATCGATTCGCTGTACGGAGATTCCATCCACGAGGGCGGCTTCATCGGCGGATATTCCGGGCAGAAGCAGAAGGCGCTTTCCCATTCTTTTGGCCAGGCGCGCGATCGCGAGCGCTCCCCGGATGGGACGGGTCGATCCCGACAGGCTGAGTTCGCCCGCGATCAGGCAATCGTCGGCGATTTCGAGCTGCAGTTGGCGGCTGGCGGCCAGGAGCGCCAGAGCGATCGGCAGATCGTACAATGCTCCTTCCTTGCGGAGGGCGCCCGGGGCGAGGTTGACCGTCGTCCTCGTCCTCAGGGCGGCGAAGCCGCAGTGGGCGAGGGCGGAATGAACGCGGTTTGCCGACTCCTTGACGGCGGCATCGGGGAGACCAAGCAGGATCAGCCGGGGCTCGCCGCGCTCATTGGCATTCACCTCGACCTGCACCGGCACGGCGTCGATCCCGACGAGCGCCGCGGAGGTGAGGGTGGCCAGCATGGCCACCCATAATAACAAGTATGCGAGCCGAGACCGACACGGCCGGCTGTAGAGGGCCCGCAAACCGGCTCAATCCAATATCACTTTTCGTGCACCAGAACGGCTTGGCGGCCGTCCTGTTGATAAACCAGTGGATACTTGTCCGGGTACTCTAGTGACTCCACCTCGATATCGACGTCTAATGACGGCCAGCGGAGGTGACGGCCATGTATGAGTTCCACAGCCAAGAGCTCAGAGATTTTGGCGTCCGAGAACCACGGATAGGCGGAAAAAGGGAGGAAATACTCCCTTCTTTCCACCAGCACCCAGAGACCGTGAGGGGAAACGTTCGTCACCTCAGCTCTTGAAATGCTCTTTCCATGCCCGCTTGAGCTCATTTTCCTTCTCCTTAATCTTCTTCTCGATTGTTTTCAAATCGCGTTGCGAAATCCCAAAATTGACGGCCAGTTCGATATCGGGCTCGAGCCAGTACTTGGCCTCGCCCTCCGGGGTGTGGATGTGGACATGCATCCGAGATTCTTCACGTGAAAAAAAGAAGAATCGAAACTTGCGGAATTGGAAGATCGTCGGGCTCACGTGGAATTGCCGATTACCAACGATCGTTTGCTCCCTTCCAATCCATGGCAAGAACCTCCTGCCTTGGGTCACATGATTCGACGCTGCTTGGATTCAGGCGCATTACAAAGGACGGATACTGGGTGAATAGACACAACATGAGCAGATTGTGGTTCCCATTGCAGGCCACCTCGATCGCCCTGCGAAGCGCCCGCTGTCCCTTGATCTCGGAAAAATCGGGATCGCCGGCGTTGTGAGCCGACGCTGCGAAGGTGAGTGGAGCGACAGGTGGAGGAGAGGGTCCGCCGGAGAGTAGCTGACATGCATCGCCGAGCGCATCGATCCGCTGCACGGAGATTCCGTCCACGAGGGCGGCCTCCTCGGCGGATATTCCCGGCAAGAGCAAAAGGCGCTTTCCCATTTTTCTGGCCAGGCGAGCGATCGCGAGGGCGCCCCTTATGGGGCGGGTCGACCCCGAGAGGCTGAGTTCTCCCGCGATCAGGCAGTCGTCGGCAATTTCGAGCTGCAGTTGGCGGCTGGCGGCCAAGAGCGCCAGGGCGATCGGCAAATCATAAAGCGCACCCTCCTTTCGGAGCCCGCCCGGGGCGAGGTTGACCGTTGTCCTTGTGCGCAGAGCGGCGAAGCCGCAGTGGGCGAGGGCGGAATGGACGCGGTTTGCCGACTCCTTGACCGCGGCATCCGGGAGGCCGAGCAGGATCAGCCTGGGCTCACCCCGCTCATTCGCGTTGACCTCGACCTGCACCGGCACCGCATCGATTCCGACGAGCGCCGCAGAGGTGAGGGTGGCCAGCATGGCTTGCTATAATAGCAGGCTGGACCTGTCTGCCTTCCGATTCCATCAGTGGACCCGTACATCCGCCTGCGTTCTGCCTCGATAGGACAGTCAAACTGCCTGCATCTGCGGTGCCGCTTCTAGGGGCGCTGAGACAGGCCATCGAACGTCCCCCGCGCGCGAAGAAAAAGGTAAAAACAGTTTTCAAAAGCGGCCTCCGCTGGCAGACGGGCGGAAAACGGGTCACGACTCGCCGCCGTTTCTTTGGTTTCATTTCTGTGCCGGCTGGTTTACCCAGTAGGCATGCTAGACATCCACGAAATCCAGCGCCTAGCCTCGCCCGCCCCCAAGCCGCAGTCCCTCGCCTGGGATGGCCGCAACCTCTGGCTCAGCCAGTGGCACCCGAAGAAGCTGATCGCTCTCGGGACCGATGGACAGGTCGAGCGCGTGATCCAAATTCCACATGAAATCGTCGGGCAGGTGATCGTCGACGGCCTGTTCTACCTTGCGACCACCGATGACGAGGAGAGCAACGACTATTTCCTCACGCGCGTGGACCCGCGCTCGGCTGCCCCGCGGGTGGACGTGCTCATCAGGCTCGGTTTCCCTGCACGCGGACTGACCTTCGATGGAAAGAATTTTTGGTCTAACCACCGCGAGGAAAACCAGATTGTTTCCTTCGCGCGACCGGACAACCAGTCCGTGGCGTAGCTGCTGACCTAGCCGCCGAGGTGCGTTGTGCGCTAGGCCACCTTGTCGCGCAGGGCCTCGTAGAGGCGCGTGTGGCTGAGCAAGATATCCGCTGCAATTACCAGATTGTGGAAATCACAGAAGAGTCTATGATATTGGCATCTCGCGTGATGAGAGATAGCCGGTGAATCTTTGCCGTTGCGGTAATAATCCGGTCGAATTGGTCCCCTTGCGGCAGTGGCAGTGCGGGTGCACAGATGGCGATGTCCAAGGAGATTGGAAGCACCGTCACGTAGTCGAGCAAGCGGCCGAGGACGGTTGCAGGGGATCCGTTGAAGGAAATGCGCCCGATATGAATCAACAGGCCGATTTCCTGCAAAGTGACGTCGGAGATGGCCAACTGATCGTAAGGGGTCGTGGAAATGGCGCGCGCCGCCTTCGCGCTCAGTCGTTCCTCGTCCGTTGCAGCCCAGAGGAAAGCGTGTGTGTCGAGAAGGTATTTTATGCGTGCCACTAAAGTGAAGGCTTCCAGCCGTCATTTTGAAGGGTCGATTTCGTCAGGTCGGCGTGGATCAAGATCTTGCCTCTTGCCGCGCCCAGAAGGGACCTTCGTGGAGACGCGGATATGAATAGAAATTCGCCTTCCTTGTCTTGGACCCGCACCGTGTCCCCCTTGCGGGCCTTCGCCTTGATGGTGGCGAAGTCTCGAAGAAAATTGCGGGTGTTTGTAATCACGCGATAAAGGCGTCTGACAATAGCGACAATGTCAAGCAAAGCGGGCGGCAGTCACGACAACCAAGCCGCGGGCTCACTCGTGGGTGCGTGGAGCCAGTCGAATCTGGCAGCCGGGAAACGATTCAGGCCGCCGACCCGGGAGTCTGCTGAAATGCCCGAAATGCGTGGAAGAGACACAACATGAGCAGATTATGATTGCCGCTGCAGGCCACCTCGATCGCGCGGCGCAGCGCTCGCTGGCCTTTGATCTCGGAGAAATCAGGATCGCCGGCGTTTTGCTGCGACGCAGCCAGAGGGAGCGGTGCGACAGGCTGAGTTCGCCGGCGATCAGGCAATCGTCCGCGATCTCGAGCTGCAGTTGGCGGCTGGTGGCGAGGAGCGCCAGGGCGATCGGCAGATCGTACAATGCTCCTTCTTTGCGAAGGGAGCCCGGAGCGAGATTCACCGTTGTCCTCGTCCTCAGGGCGGCAAAGCCGCAGTGGGCGAGGGCGGAGTGGATGCGGTTCGCCGACTCCTTGACGGCGGCATCGGGCAGGCCGAGCAGGATCAGCCGGGGTTCGCCGCGCTCATTCGCATTGACCTCGACCTGCACCGGCACGGCGTCGATCCCAACAAGTGCCACGGAGGTGAGCGTGGCCAGCACGGCTTGCTATAATAGCAGGCTGATGCCTTCCGCCTTTATGAATCTCTTGCGCGGTTATGCACACGTGCGTATCGTTCCGCTTATTCTATTAGGCGATATGAAGAATGATTTTCTCGTTTGCTGCGCCGCTGTGGCGCTTTCACTGGGTGCGCCGTTCGAAGGGCGCGCCGCAGTTTTCGATGTCAAGGCGTTCGGCGCAAAGGCCGATGGCACGACGCCTGATCGGGACGCAATCAACAAGGCGATCGACGCGGCTGCGGCGGCAGGCGGCGGAACCGTGTACTTTCCCGCCGGAACCTACCTTACCGGCTCGATCCGCCTGCGCAGCAACATCGCTTTGCAGTTCGACCCGGGATGCGTCATCAAAGCGTCGAAGGATACCTCCACCATCGACCAAGCCATGAGCGCCCTGATCTGGGGCGTAGGCCTCGAAAACGTATCTATCGTGGGAAGCGGCCTGATCAGCGGCACGGATGTCCTCACCCGGCAAAAAAGGCCCGGCACCCTCAATGGCGACAAGGCGATCGGACTGAAACATTGCCGCAACGTGACCTTGCGCGACTTTTCCGTCGCGAACGGCGGGCACTCCGCGATCACTGTTGTGGAAATGTACAACCTGACGATCGACAACGTCAAGGTGGACACCATCCGCGACGGGATCGATGTCGGTGGCACTAACATCAGAATCTCCAACACGAGCGTCAACTCGCCCATCGACGATGGCATTTGCCTGAAATCCGACCGCGACCAAGGAATTGCGTACTCCTGCGAAAATATAACCATCACCAATTGCCTGGTCAGCGGCTACGAAGTCGGTTCGCTGCTCGATGGCACGTACAAGCGCACCTTTAAGCTGGCGCCGGATCGCGATGGCGCCACCGGCCGCATTAAGATGGGCACGGGAAGCGCAGGCGGTTTCAAGAATATCACGATCTCAAACGTGGTGTTCGACTGCTGCCGCGGGCTGGCCCTCGAATGCGTGGACGGGGGGAAATTGGAAGACATCACGATTTCCAACATCACCATGAGGGACATCACGAACAGCCCGATCTTCATCCGGCTGGGCAGCCGCATGATGTGGGCGACGGAGGGGACGCCCATAGGCACGGCGCGCCGCATTAGCATAAGCAACGTTGTCGTCTACAACGCCGACCCGCGTTATCCGTCGATCATCACCGGAATTCCCGGCCACGACGTGGAGGATATCAAGCTCAGCGACATCCGCATCTTCTGTCGCGGCGGCCTGACTTTGGATCAGGTGGCGAAGCAGCCGGCGGATATGGTGAATACATTCTTTTTCTCCCGCGGCAGGCGCGAAGGCGTCCCGCCGCGCGAACCGTTCGACACCCCCGAGCACGAGAAAGATTATCCCGAGCCCTCCATGTTCGGCCTTTTGCCGGCCTATGGGTTTTTCATCCGCCACGCGAAGGGGATCGAGCTGAACAACGTCGAGGCCAGATTCATGCAGGAGGACCGCCGGCCGGCGTTCGTCCTCGACGACGTGAACAGCGTCGACTTCTTCCATGTGAAAGCGCAGAAAGCCGCCGATATTCCGACCATCGTCTTGAAAAAGGTCAAGGACTTCACGGCTCGTGCTTGCACGCCGTTGCCGGACACGCAGATCCCGAGTGTCGACCGGCGCGACATGTGAGTGTGGGCGGAATGGTTGCCCGTGATAGCAGGGTTCAACGGCGGTGATATCACCTGGCCGCCGGCGCTATGTCGGTTTGCTCCCGGGCCCTGGCCTCGGCAATGAGCTGCGCAAACGCCGGCTCGCCGCGCTCGTTCGCATTGACCTCGACCTCCACCGGCACCGCGTCGATTCCGACGAAGCGCTTCGATGCGGGAGAATCGCGTTATGCCGGAAAGGCTTATGCCTACCGTCTAGGAGTGAACATGGCGGTCTCCAAAGCGTGCGAGACGAGAGAGAGCGGGGAAACGCCGGCGGGTGACGGCGAAGTTGGGCGGCCCGCCCGGGTAGTCGCAAAAGAGGCCGCCTGAACGGCTCGTGGCGCTGATGCGCGCGCCAGATCAGAAATGAACGGCTCGTGGCTCTCATGAACGACTCGGGAAACGCGTGGACGGGGGCGATCGCAGGACACAGACTCCTTGCTGTCATGCGACTCCAGGCGTTCTGCTTCCTTGCCCTCGTGGGACCGGCCCTTTCGGCGGCGCAAGCCGAGCCCGGCCCGGCGTTGCGCATCATGCGCGGCGACGATCCTCGATGGGCGGCCCGCGAATGGGATGACAGCGACTGGACCGAAGTGAGTACCGACGAACTGCCGGGCCGCGCCGGAATTTACTGGGTACGATTCCGGGTCACACGGCCGGACCATGCGACTATGATCTTTCCCAGCCACGGCCAAATTCATCTTACCGGGCGGGAAAATACCGCGAATCCGATAAATGCCGTCGTCATGCGCTCGGCTTGCTCATTTGAACTTTATTGGGACGGCCGGCTGATCTTGCGCAACGGCACGGTGGGCTCGGATCGAGACTCGGAGGTGCCAGGCATGCTTGACGCCGTCGCCATTATTCCGAACGAACTTCTCGGCCCAGGCGGCCATGTAGTGGCGGCCCGCATTTCGAGTTTCCATTTCAATTTCCCGGGGAGAAAGACCTTTCTCTTCAATTTCTCGATGGTGAATTATGACACGGATAAGACCCTCCACCAACTCCAGTCGGTCTTTCCGTTGGTCGCGATTGGAAGTTCACTGGTTGTCGCCGTGATCTGCGGAATTCTCTTTTGGCTGGTGGACCGGCGCCGCCGCTTTTGCTGTGCGGTCTTTTTAGCCTGGCGGTGGCGGTTTACTACTTGCTGGCAAGTTGGCGCTCCCTGAGCTGGCTGCTGTCAAAACCGGAGACCTATGACCAGCTCTTTCCTCTGGCGCTGGCGATCCAGGTCCTGATGGCGATAATCGCTTGCCTGATGCTTTCGATATTCCTCGAGCAGTTCAACCTTCCGCGCAAAACTGGGTGGATGGCTGCGTTGGGTGCGCTCTTGGTGGGAATCTGGTGGGCGACTTGGGGCCGCTATGTCGGCGGATTTCCTGGTATCTATGGGAATCCCCTGTGGCAGTGCCGGGCAGCATTGGCCGTCTTGGCGGTGGCCGCCGGTTGGGCGGTGTGGCGACGACGCTCCGGGGCGCGCATGGCCTTTGCCGCGGCGCTGATTGGCCTAGCGAGCGTCCGAATAAATGAGCCAATGCAGCAGGTTCTCAACGGGTACTTCCTGTGCACCTTCGCGCTTCTCGTTCTGGCCTTGCTCACGTCCACCGGGCTCAAGGTGCAGGCCGCCCGGCGGGCAGCGCGTGCCGCTGAGCTGACGGCAGCGAGAATGGAAATCGAGTTGCTCAAGAAAAGCCTCCAGCCCCATTTTCTCCTGAACACCCTCACCGCCCTCACTGAGGTTGTCGAACAGAGTCCGCGGGAGGCCGTCAAGCTGATCGATGACCTGGCGGAGGAGTTTCGCTCCCTTTCCCGAATGTCCGCCGAGAAGCTTATTCCGCTCCGCCAGGAGCTTGACCTTTGTCGGGCTCACTTGCGCGTCATGAGCCTGCGCATGGGGAAATCCTGGCAGCTCAGAGCCGAGAAGATCGACCCTGCAGCTCTTGTCCCGCCGGCCTTGTTCCTCACGCTCATTGAAAACGGCTTCGCCCATCAGCGCGTAGCGGCAACGGACGCCGCGTTTGTCCTGCGCCGCGAGAGCGCGGCCGACGGAGCGACCAACTACATTTTCGTGTCGCCCGGCGAAACGCGCGAAGACCCCATCCGCATCGCGGGAGGCACGGGTCTCCGTTACGTCAAGGCTCGGCTCGAGGAGAGCTTTCCAGGGCGCTGGAGCTTCCGGGACACCCGGACTGAGGCCGGGTGGGAAACCGTGATTGAACTCCGCAACCCTGCCTGAACGCCACCCGCGATGACGAATCACCCGTCCGAAAGCTTGGCGGCGGGCATCAGGCCTGGGACCGGCCGGCCGTCGCGGCGCCGGTAGAGATTGAAGTCGCCGGCATCTATGGTGACAAGGGGAGCCGCGGGATAGCGCTCGGAAAGAATGACGAGGGACGCGTCACCCTCGTTCATATGCGGTGCGAATTTCCTGATCAATTCGGCGCACCGGGGAGCGTGCTCGGGGAAGACGCTCAGAAAGCGAACATGGCCCGCGTGGAGCGCGGCGAGCAATTGGAACAGGCCGGCCGGGTAGGGCTTCAACAGATGGCCGGCTTCGGCAAAGAGGGGCCTTTGACGCCGACTCTGCTTTGGCAGGATCCGCAGCAGAAGGCCGCCCATCACGGTGCGAATCTCACGGACTGACCCATGGAGGGCGCCGGCCAGCAGATTCAGGATCGGCGGGGTGATGTAAGTCGTCGAAACGGAGGCCGCCGCGCCGAAGACCATCAGGCGCAGCGGCCGAGATGCGGCCTCAGGGGCTGACCGGTCCATCGAGAGGATTCGAGCCATACCAGGTTCCCTCGTTGCGAAAAACCACGCAGCGTGTGAACGACGTGCGGTCGGCCATGCGGCGCTCCTGTTGAAGCTGCGTCTGGAGCCGGTGCACGCCCGGGCCATATGCAAATTCGTTCATGGCCGAAAGGTCCCGCCAGATCGCGACCGATACCGGATCGAACTCAATGGTCCGCGGAAAAAAGAATGACTGCTGCGAGTGGAGCCCGGGCATCGCCGTCATGGATGAGCGGATCGCGAGCAGGCCCGTGTAGAATTCGCGAACGCGGGTCATGTCCAGCTCCGGGGTCGCGTTCCAGCCGGAGGTTGTGACTGAGACAAAGGGCGCCTCGGGCGGAGGCGGAGTGGCCAGCGCATCCCTGGAAAAAAGGAGACCTGGCCGCTCGCGGTCCAGGTAGTTCGCCTCTCCCTTGTGGCGATACGGCTGAAGAATTGCGCCCCAAACCTCGCGCGCCTCCCTCATCCAGGGCGCAAAGGCCTCGCGGTTTTCAAGCAGGCGGTGGGCGGAGTGGGCCGTCGCATGCAACCCGAGCACGGCGAACACGAACGCCTGCTGGGAGTCAGGCTCGGTCCCCGCCGCCTGGGTGTCGGCCGCCACGCCGCAGAAGAGCACGCCCGGCAGATTTCCCGTCTCGACGCCGCCGGCCGTCCGAATGGAGTCAAACCGCACGAGATGAAGCGAAAGGCAGGAAGCCCTATGCATGATGAAGATTCTTCACGGCCTGACGGTGATGCCGACCGGCCCGGCGCGGGACGGCAAGATTATTGGAATCCGGGCATTGCGGACGAGATTTTGGCAGACACCGTCCTCCAGCTGCGTCAACTTTGGGCGCAACCCAAGGACAGAACATGAAAATGAATGTCGGCATCGTGGATCGCGTTATTCGGGTTGCTGTCGGGCTTTGAGCGTGGAAATGCCGGCCTCGCAGTTGAAAACCAGGCGATGGCCGACGCGATGAAATCCGGTTCAGCCGGGTCATGGATTCGGGGCCTCCGGGGGTGGGGCGGACTCTGCGCGCTGACGCTGATCGCCTACGGGCCGGCCCTTGGGGCCGGTTTTGTCTGGGATGACGACGCGCACGTGCCAAAGGCGGCCATGCGGTCGCTTCACGGATTGTGGCGGATCTGGTTCGAACTCGGATCGACCCAGCAGTACTACCCGGCGCTGTTTAGCTCCTTCTGGCTGGAGCACCGGCTATGGGGGGACGCTGCGTTTGGATATCATCTGACGAACATCCTGCTCCACGCGACTTCGGCATGGCTGTTCGCGATGATATTGCGGCGGCTCGCGATTCCCGGGGCCTGGCTCGGAGCCTTGATTTTCGCTCTGCATCCTGTGTGCGTGGAATCGGTGGCCTGGATATCGGAGCAGAAAAATACGCTTTCGACGCTGTTTTATCTCCTGGCCGCGCTGGCCTACCTGCGGTTCGACGAAAGCCGGGACCGGCCTAAGCCGGGAGTATGCAGTTCGCGAGTTGGGATTGCCCAAGATGCTGAGACGGATCGGGCTGAGGCGCACCGAGGCATACCCAAAGGTATGTCGAGTGTGCGACGCAAGCCCGATGCGGCCAGCAGATTGGGCAAGATCGATTCGATGAACTGCATAGTTCCGGCTAGGGGCATCTGGTGGCTGGCGACCCTGCTTTTCGTCCTGGCGCTGCTTAGCAAGACGGTGACGGCGACGCTGCCGGCGGCGGTTTTGGTGGCATTCTGGTGGAAGCGGGGGCGCTTGTCCTGGAAAAGGGATATCCTGCCGCTGGCTCCCTGGCTGGGCCTGGGCGCGACGGCGGGGCTCTTCTCGGCCTGGGTGGAGCGCGCATACATTGGCGCCAAGGGAGCGGGTTTCGCCCTCAATGCGGTGCAACGCTGCCTGGTGGCCGGGCGGGCGGTCTGGTTCTACCTCGGCAAGCTGCTGTGGCCGGCCAACCTGATTTTCATCTACCCGCGCTGGCGGGTGGACCCTTCGGAGGTGTGGCAGGATCTGCTTTCCCTGGGCGCGGTTGCGCTGATCGCCGCATTCTGGCTCATAAGGCGGCGGACTCGCGCGCCGCTGGCGGGGCTTCTTTTTTTTGTCGGCTCGCTGTTTCCGACCCTTGGTTTCTTCAATGTCTACGCTTTCCTATACTCGTATGTGACGGACCATTGGCAGTACCTGGCGAGCCTCGGGATCATTGCCCTGGTGGCGGCCGGATGGGGAACGTGGGCGCGGAAAACGGCGATCCCGGACAAGGGCGGGGCCCGTTCGTCTCCGGGGTTCGGCGCTCCCTTGAGCGGCATTCCGCAGTTTGCGGCCGTGGCTGTCATCTTCATCCTCGGGGTTCTGACGTGGCGCCAATGCCGGGCCTATCATGACATGGAAACCTTCTATCGGGCGATCCTCGACCGGAATCCGGATTGCTGGATGGCCCATACCAATCTGGGAGCCACCTACCAAGGCAACGGGGATTGGGCGAAGGCGACCGAACAGTTTCAGGAAGCCTTGCGCCTGAGGCCGGATGATGCCGAGGTGCACAACAACCTGGGCGAAGTCTGGTTGGAAATGCCCGAGCGCCTGAATGACGCGATTGGCCAACTAAAGGAGGCTCTGCGCCTGAAGCCGAGTCTTGCCGAGGCGCACAACAATCTGGCCCTGGGGCTGGCTCGGATGCCAGGCCGCCTTCCCGAGGCGATTGCGCATTACGAAGAGGCGCTGCGCCTCAAGCCGGACTACGCCGAGGCGCACAACGATCTGGCAATTGCGCTGGCGCAGGTCCCCGGCCGCATGCCGGATGCGATCGCGCACTTCGAGGAAGCGGTGCGCCTCAAGCCGGATTTCGCCGAGGCGCACCATTATCTGGCGATCGTGCTGGCGCGGACCCCGGGCCGTCTGCCGGAGGCGGTCGCGCAGTACAAAGAGGCGCTGCGCCTCAAGCCGGACTACCCCGAGGCGCACAACAATCTGGGAATCGCGCTGGCCCAGATGCCCGGCCGCCTGCCGGAGGCGGTCGCGCAGTACAAAGAGGCGCTGCGCCTCAAGCCGGATTACGCCGAGGCGCACAACAATCTGGCCGCGGCGCTGGGGCAGCTTCCCGGCCGCATGCAGGAAGCGATCAAGCACTTCGAGGAAGCCCTGCGTCTGAAGCCGGATGACCCCGGGTTGCACTATAATCTGGCATTGGCCTGCGCCAAAACGGGCCGCTTGGACGAGGCCATCCGCCATCTGCAGATGGCACTGAAGTTAAGTCCGGACTTTGACGATGCCCGCAGGGACTTGGAAAAACTCACCGGGGCGGGTGGTGCCGTTCCGGACGGCCACCCAAGGTGATGGCGACCCCGCCCCTTGGCTACGGAATCGGCTTGGACAGGATTGAATATGGGCGGATGCGCGCCGTCCCCTGATCTTGACCGGCTCGCCGTTCAAGCCCCGGCAGTCGCGAGGTGTTTCTCCTCGGTCCGTTCGAGGTCCGCCTTGGTGAGGTTTACGAACACCTTCGAATCCTCGTAGCTGATCCGTTCAATCATGGCGGGAGTGATAAGGATTTCCTTGCCCGAGTACCAGTGACCGGTCTCGATGGCCAGCTCGCGAATGACCCACTTCTTCTGATCCACCAGGAACCCGCCCACCGAGCCAATCGCTCCGTCGGAGGCCTGAATCTCATAGCCCATCACCTCGTTGGTGCTCCGCAGATGAATGTCGTCCCATCTGGAATAATCATAGGAACGGAAATCATAGGGAAGCAAAGCCGGCGTGAAAGTCGGGAAGTCGCGCGGCCCCCAGATGCCGCCACCATTCCAATAATAGGGCCAGCCATAGTAATTGTAATAGTTCTCCTCGAATTGGCGCGACACCGGCCGGTGCGAATCGATCGAGGGACTGTTTTCGATCTGCTTGCGCGTCAGGTTGATGGTGAGAACCTTTCCATCGTGGTCCAGATGCCCGAAAGCATGGGGAGAGAGCAGGACCTGGCGCCCGGCCAGCCATGCGCCTGTGTCTGCCGCAAGGTAGCGGATGGCCCAGGTCTTGTCGTCAAAATAGAAATCTTTAACGTGGCCAATTGCGCCGTCGGAAGCGGCGAGTTTATGGCCGCGAATTTGTTTTAGGTTATGGAGCATAAGTTGTGGTTTTCATCCAGGATGCCGTCGCTGGGATCGAGGGCCTCAACCACGCGCAGCACGATTTTGCCGCGCTGGTGGCCGCGTTCACTGAGTTCCTGGCCACGGGTCGCATCGGAGAGGGGCAGGATGGTTTCCACGACCGCCTTGAGCTTGTCGCCGTCCGCCAGCTTTGCGATTTCCGCCAGCTGCGCAGCGTTCGGTTGGGTAAACACGAAAGCCTGCCGCGCCCCCTGCCTCGCCGCGATTTCGGCCGAGGGCGGACTGGCGATTGAAACCAGGATCCCGCCGCGCTTCACCACCTTCCACGACCGCGCCTGGATTTCGCCGCCCATCGTGTCCAGGACAACGTCCACCGGCTGCACGACTTCCTCGAACCGCTCCGTGTCGTAGTCGACCACCTGATCGACGCCAAGCTTGCGAAGGAAATCGTGATTTCTCGCCGCCGCGGTGCCGATGACGTGGGCGCCCTTCCATTTTGCGAGTTGGACGGCGATGTGACCGACTCCTCCGGCGGCCGCGTGGATAAGCACACGCTGGCCTGGCGAGAGTGCGGCGGCATCGAAGAGGGTTTGCCAAGCCGTCAGGCCCGCGAGCGGCAGCGCGGCGGCATGGATGTGATCGATGGATTTTGGCCTAAGCGCCACCTCGGTTTCCTTGATGACAATGAACTCGGCGTAGGCTCCATCGCGGGAAATGTCCGGACGGCTGAACACCTCATCGCCAGCCTTCAGCCGTGCGAGACCCGGGCCGAGGCCTTCAACGACGCCTGACAAGTCCCACCCGAGCACAAGCGGAAACGTGTGATGGAGCATCTCCTTCAAGTGGCCTTCGCGGATCTTCCAGTCCACCGGATTGATACCGGCGGCATGGACCCGGACCAGAACCTCACCAGGGCCCGGATGCGGCCGCGGAGCATCCCGATAAACGAGGACCTCGGGGCCGCCGTAGGAATAAATGCACACCGTCTTCATGGTTTTCATGTTTGCGATCTCAAATGCCTCGAAGGCGCCGACCGCGCCTCCGCCGTCAACTGGCTGCAGGTCAGTTGCCCGCCATCCATGGACAAACCAGCAAGGCGTTTCATTCGCCGCCAGGATGCCGTCAAAAGCCCTTGCCCGCTATGGGGTTTAACCCGCCGCCGGCCTCCCCTGCAGCCCTGCGGTCTGGCTGCGCGAGGCCGGCGTTGCCGAACCCGGCAATGCCGGCCCGATCCCATTGACTCATATCCGGACACATTGACATCATCGGCCGACGACGAATGCCCCGTTTGAAACCACGTCCCGTCCCGGCGCCAACGGCCAACCTTCCCAGAGGGAACATTTGGGTGGCCGCAGGAGCGCTCGTCCTGGCGGTATTCGCCGCCTACTCGAACAGCCTGTCCGGCCCTTTCATTTTCGACGATATCCCGTCCCTCCGCGATAATTCCGCCCTCCGTCATCTGGCGACGGTCTTGTCGCCGCCCGAGGCGTCTTCACTCGCGGGCCGTCCGTTCCTGAGTTTGTCCTTCGGGGTGAATTACGCCCTGGGGCAATCCCAGGTGTGGGGCTACCATGTCTTCAACGTCGTCATCCACAGCCTGGCCTGCCTTGCGCTTTTCGGAGTCCTGAGGCGGACATTTCGCCTGGCCGCCGTCGCTCCGCATTTTGGCGGAGGTGCTGACGGGGCCGCCTTCGCCTGCTCCGCGGTGTGGGCGCTGCACCCGCTCAACACGCAGGCCGTCACCTATATCGTGCAGCGCGCCGAGTCCCTGATGGGTCTGTGCTACCTCCTTACGATCTATTTCTTTCAGCGCGGATTGGATTCGCGCCGCCCCCGGCTCTGGCTTGGCGCTTCATTCGCAGCCTGTCTTGCGGGCATGGGCACCAAGGAGGTCATGGTCTCGGCCCCCCTGATGGTTTTCCTTTACGACCGGGTCTTTGTGACGGGCGGTTATCTCGAGTGCTGGAAACGCAGGAGGAATTATTACACCGCCCTGGCGGCCACCGCGATTCCCCTTGTTTGCCTGGTGGCGAGCCTCGGCGGCAACCGGGGCGGAGGCACCGGCGGGTTCAGCCTTC
Source organism: uncultured Verrucomicrobiae bacterium (assembly GCA_963747795.1). Lineage (GTDB taxonomy): Bacteria > Verrucomicrobiota > Verrucomicrobiia > Opitutales > Opitutaceae > Palsa-1447. The sequence goes on along the minus strand of CAVVGS010000015.1, from coordinate 215,933 downwards.
ATGCGCGGTGGGGTGCTTATTGGCTGACCCAGTTTCCGGCCGTGCTCACGTACCTCAAGCTGTCGGTGCTGCCGCATCCTCTGATTTTTGAATACGGGACAGAATGGATGAAGGGCTTCGGGCAGGTGGCCATTCCAGCCGTGGTGGTGGCGGCGCTGGCCGGCGCCACAATCTGGGCCTGGATAAGGCGGCCCGCCGTCGGTTTTCTGGGAATCTGGTTCTTCGCGATTTTGGCTCCGACCTCGATTGTGCCCGGCACGACTCAAATGATCGTCGAGCACCGCATGTACCTGGCGCTGATCCCGTTTGTCATTTTGCTGATTGGGGCCGCCTACCGGGCGTTTGGCCGCTACGCCCTGCCGATCGCGGGCGTTTGCGCGCTGGCCTTTGGCGGGCTGACCTACCGGCGCAACGAAGTGTACCGCAGCGCCATTGCCCTCTGGCAGGATACGCTTGCGAGGCGCCCGGCGAACACGCGGGCCTTCCTTTGCCTGGGGAATGCCTACGCGGAGAACCCGGAGCACATGCGCGAGGCGATTGCCGCGTACCGGTCGGCATTGGCAATCAACCAGGATTTGCCGGATGTGCACAACAATCTCGGCAACGCCCTTGTCATCGACCCGAAGGATCAGGCTTACCCTGGCGAGGCTCTCGACCAGTTTCGGGCTGCCATTAAGGGGAAGCCCGATTTGACCGACGCCTACGCCAGTCTTGGCGCGGCCCTTGTGGAGATTCCGGGACGGTTGCCAGATGCCATCGCCGCCTACGAACAGGGCCTCAAGGTCAATCCCCGCGCGGCAAAGCTCCATTACAACCTGGCCGTCGCATTTGTGAAGACTCCGGGCCGGTTGGCTGAGGCTTGCTCGGAGTTTCAGGCGGCCGCTGCTGACATGCCGGACTTCTTTGAAGCGCACCTCAACGCCGGCCAGGCGCTCCTGCGGCTTCCGGGGCACACCGCGGAGGCGCTGGCCGAATTCGGAACGGCTCTGCGGCTCAATCCCGATTCGGTGGACGCCCACGTCGCTTTGGGAACCGCACTGGCAGCCACCTCCACCGATCTGGCCGGGGCGATACGCCATCTCGAAGCCGCCCAACGGCTTCGGCCCGATGACGAGTCGATCCGCCGGACATTGGAATCGATCCGGCAGCTGGGATCGGCATCCGCTCATCCATAAATCGCTTGTATCCAAGGCCTCGGGCTGACAAGAACAACCTGAATATCCGGATCGGGCCGGCCGGCCAGAACGGGATTTGTATTCAATGAATCTGGGAATTACGGGCGGGCTGGGGTGCGGCAAAACGACCGCCGCAAAGCTATTCGAGAAGAAAGGATTCCGCCGTCTCGATGCGGATGTGCTCGTTCGGGAACAGGTGCTCGCCGCCCCGGACGTGCGCCAGCCTCTCAGGACGCATTTTGGGCCATCAGTCTTTACTGCGGAAGGTGTTGTAAACCGTAAAGTTCTGGCAGCAAAAGTGTTTGCCGACGAAGGGGAGCTGCGGTGGCTGGAAAGCCTGGTTCATCCCCGGGTATTCAAACTCTGGCGGGCTGAGCTGGAGGGGGATCCATCGAGCAATTGGGCGGTCGAAATACCGCTCCTTTTCGAGCGCAACTTGGAAAATTGGTTTGATTTCATTGTCTGTGTCGCCTGTGATTCCGATCAACAACTCGTTCGACTGGAGCAGCGCGGCCTGAATCGCGCGCTCGCCGGACAACGCATTTCCAAGCAATTACCGCTGGCGCGGAAAATCGAATTGGCAGATTTTGTGTTATGGAACTCCGGCTCCGCTGAGTTCCTGGAGGCCCAAATCGACCGGCTCGTCTCAGTCCTTGCGCCATCGGCCGTTCTCGCACCCCAAGCGGGGTCTCCTTCCAAAACCCAGACATGACCAAAGCCGCCAAAGACGACAACGAAGCCGCCGCAGCGCCCCCGGGCGACGCGCAGAAGCCACGCCGAGGGCGGCCGCGCGGCCGGAAGCCCGCGCCGAAGGAACGGGGCCTCGAGGTCGGCGGCGCAGGCGGCGAGGTGCCGGAGCCGGGTCGCCCCGACGCCGGATCGCAACCCGGGGAATCCCGGGCCGTGGCGGAATCGAGGGAGGAAAGGTCCGCGCCGTCCGATGGCGGGGCAGTGCGTGAATCCGCCCCGGCCGGGGCGGGACGGGGCGGCGAGGGTCAATCTTCCGCGCAGGCTCCCGCCCGCGAGGCTGCTTCGGAACCTCAGCCGCCTTCCGCGGCTGCCGGCGCACCCTCCGAAAACGGTGGTGCGGAGGCAGGCGACCGGGGCGGCGGTGAACCGGTCAGGGACGGCGAAGGAGGTCCGGCGCAGGCCCATGGCGGCGGCCAGGGACGCGGTCGCGGGCATCCGTCCGGCGGCGGGCAGGGCGAATGGCAGGATCGCAAGTTCTGGAAGCACAACAAGCGCAAGCGCGGCCGGTTCGGCAATTGGCAGCCGGGGCAGGGCGGCGGCCAGCAATATCCGCAGCACCCCCCGCAACCGCCTCCCCCGGCTCCGACGATCGTCTATGGCGATTTGCCAAACCCGGCGCGATTCGCCGACCTCGCCGCAATCGACGCCCTCGCCGCCGAAGTCTCATCGGGCCCGGACACCCCGCTCATTCTCGACCAGATCTACGCCCTGAACCTAGCGGACCTCACGGCCCTCGCCAGGGAGAAGGGCGTTTCCTTCGAGGGGGCGCCGAACCGCAAGCAGCTGCTGGCGGCTATGTTCGCCCAGGCATCCGCCGCCCGCCGGCCGATCCTTGACCACGGCTACGTGGACTTGACCGACCGCGGCGCCTTCATCGTGCACGAGCACGTGAACTACCGGCTGTACCCGGAGGATCCTTACCTTCCCGACAGCCTGATCCGGCGATACGGGCTCAAGCGCGGCCACAAGGTGTCGGTGCTCGTGCAGGCCCCGGGCGAGAACGAACGCTGCCCCGCGGTCGTGCGGGTGGACGATGTCATGGGGCTCAAGCCGGATGAGATCCTGAAGATCACCCCTTTCGAGGAGCTGATTCCCTACTATCCCCTGCAGCGCATCCTCCTCGAGGCTCCCGCCGTCCAGAAGGACGTCTCCATGCGGGCCGTCGACATCCTGACGCCGATCGGCTTCGGCCAGCGCGGCCTCATCGTCGCCCCTCCCCGCACCGGAAAGACCGTGCTGCTCCAGAACATCGCCAACTCCATCTCGGAGAATAGCCCGGAGGTGAAGCTCATCCTTCTCCTTATCGACGAGCGCCCCGAGGAGGTGACCGACTTCAGGCGCCACACCAAGGGCGAGGTAGTCTCATCGACCTTCGACGAGTCGCCCGAAAGCCACGTGCACTGCGCGGAGATGGTCGGCGAAAAGGCGCGGCGGATCGTCGAATCCGGCGGACACGTCGTCATTCTCCTGGACTCGATCACGCGGCTGGCCCGCGCCTACAACGCCCTTGCATCGAATGCGGGCAAGATCATGTCGGGCGGCCTGGAGGCGACCGCGCTGCAGAAGCCGAAGCGCTTCTTCGGTGCGGCGCGCAACATCGAGGGCGGAGGAAGCCTGACGATCGTCGCCACGGCGCTCATCGACACCGGAAGCCGCATGGACGAGGTCATATTTGAGGAATTCAAGGGCACCGGGAACATGGAGCTTCACCTCGACCGGGGCCTCGTCGACCGCCGGATATTCCCCTCGATCAACATTGACCGCTCGGGCACCCGCAAGGAGGAGCTCATCTACCACCCGGAGGAGCTGCAGCGCATCTACGGCCTGCGGCGGGCCATGCAGGGGCTGGGCCCGATCGAGTCGATGGAGATGCTGATCCAGCGCCTGAAGAAGACGAAGTCGAACGCGGAGTTCCTGCTCACGCTGAGCCGCACGTAACGACGACCTCAGGTCTCCAGTATTGAATGAAATTCAATACTGGAGGCCTGAGGTCTTATCCAGGGGCTTGGTCAGCAACGGGGCCTCGAGCCCGGGGAGGCGTTCGGAAAACTCCTGGCCTTCGACCGCCTGTCGGAGGGCCTGCTGCACCATGCCCATCCGGGCGTCGAGATTGTCGATCATGGAGACAAAGACGGCCTCGGGAGTCGCTGCCATCGCGGCCGCGCCCCACGCGAGCTCGCCCTGGTGGCTCAGAATGACGTGTTCAAGGCGCTCAAGGCGCTCGGGATCGAGCTTCGCCCTGAGCCCGGCCTTGCGCACGAGCTGGTAGCCGAGGACCACGTGGCCCTGCAGGACGCCCGGCCGGCTTCTCCGCGTGGCGAGTTTTCCCTCGTATTCAATCGTCTTTCCGGCGTCGTGCAGGACGATTCCGGCCATGGCCAGGTCGGGGTCGACCTCAGGATAGAGGGGCAGCAGGGCGCGCGCCGCCCGCGCCATGTGCAGCGTGTGCTCGAGCAGCCCGTGCCTGTAGGCGTGGTGCATGGCGATCGCCGCGGGTGCGCAGCGAAAACGCTCGCCCATCTCGTCGAAGGCCGCCTGGACCGTGGCCTTGAGTTCGGTCCGGCCAATCCCGGCGATGAGCCCCTGCAATTCGGCCCACATCGACTCCGGATCCTCTGGCGAGCGCTCGACCAGGTCGTCGATCATTCCCCCTTGGGCGAGTTCGGCTTCCGGCACGACCGCCGCCCGGCTCAGCTTCGGCGAAAGGCGCCCCTGGTAGCTGTCGATCTTTCCCTCGACCCGCACGACCGAGCCTTCGGAGGATGATTTGATGGTCTCGAATGCGGGATTGTCGTTGAAGACCGTGCATGAAAACGATCCGGTCCGGTCGCCCAGGTCGACATTGAGGAACGGGTTGCCATTCGAGGCCGTCTTCGTTGCGAGCCGGCGAATGATCAGGATGGCCTGGAAAGGCCTGCCGGGGGAGGCCGAGGCGGCCTTGAGTTCTCGAACGGTAAGGCGATCATTCATGGGAAATAGCGCTGCCGGGCCTTGACCTGCACGAAGCGGCGCTCGGGCAGGACGTACGCCGTCAGGAAGCCCCCCTGGACGCAGGCGGTGTCGATCCCGACGGACCATTTCAGCTTGTAGATCTCGTCGCGGGGCGTGTGGCCGTAGACGACGAAGGGGGGCCCGTTCCAGAGATCGGCCCATCCGGACGCCTCGGGAGCATCCGATCGCTTGCTTGCCCTGCCGTTGCGGTCGACGACCTGGATGCGCGTGACGACCTCCGCCGGCTGCCGCTGCCACGGCTCGCCGGGCAGGAAGCCCCCGTGGACGAACACCATGTTGAGCTCGGGCTCCTCGAAGGTCAGGGGCATCGACTCCAGGTAGGTCCAGTCGATGGGGCGCAGCTTGTCGAAGGTCTCAAGGTCGTGCTCCTTCGCGTACTTCCGGTCGCCCGTGCGGCGGTATTTCATGAGGCGAAGCTCGTGGTTGCCGAGCAGCGACACCGCCCTGTGCTGCCGCGCGAGGTCGAGGACGCGGCAGCTGTCGGGCCCGCGGTTGACGAGGTCTCCGAGCAGGACGAGCCGGTCGTCGCGCGCAAGGGCGAGCCGTTCGAGCATTTCGGCGAATTCCAGGTGGCAACCGTGGATGTCGCCGATGGCGATGAGGCGTCCGTTCATTCGGATCGAGTGAATTTGCTAGCGTCGGTGTGGACCGGAAGTAAACAAGAAAGCCAATGGAATCGGACTCACACAAGGATACTCCGCTGCCTGCGCCGGAAAATCGTGCGGCGCAGGCGGCGCGCAGCGCGGGCGCCCAGGAACCGGGGCCGGGATTCAGCCTCCAGCCGCTCGCGCCGTCCTGTTTCGTGACGGGCCGGCGCTTTGAGGAGGGGGACCGGGTGGTGAGTTTCCTCGTGCGACTGCCTTCACTCGAGCTCAGGCGCTTCGACCTGATCGCAGCCAGCGCGGACGGATTTGCCCCCGAGGGCACCCTGGCGTGCCGCTGGGTGCACGTTTTCAGGCCGCGGGCGAGGGAGGGCGATGCGGACCGCGCCTTGAAGCTCACAGCCGAGAATCTCTTCCTGACCCTTGCCGATCCGATGACCGAGCAGACGCCCGAGACCGCGCGGATGGTGCAGTTCCTCGCCCTCATGCTGGAGAGGAAGAGAATCCTGCGATCCCGCGGCCTGAATGCGGACGGGACCAGGACCATCCTCGAGCACCTTCGGACAAGGCAGCGCTACGAAATTCCGGCGGAGGAGCTGACCCCGGAGTTCTTCGTCGCGATCCAGGCGCAGCTGACGGTGCTCGTCGGCGAACCGAAGGCCGAAGCCGCAGCTCCGCAGGCGGCGGCCTCAGGCGGCCGGGGCGGGAGCTGAGAGGCGGACGGCGATTCCCCGGGAATCCAGGTACTCCTTCACTTGCGGGACGGTGAAGGCGCCGAAGTGGAAGAGCGAGGCCGCCAGGACCGCGCTCGCGCGCCCCTCGCCGAGGACATCGGCAAAATGCCCGAGGCTGCCGGCCCCGCCGCTTGCGATCACGGGCACCGAAACCGCGTCGCTGATCGCCCGGGTGAGGGCTAGGTCGTAGCCCGCCTTCGTGCCGTCGCGGTCCATGCTGGTCAGCAGGATCTCGCCGGCCCCGAGTTCGGCGCCCCGGGCCGCCCATTCGACGGCGTCGAGTTCGGTCGGCCTGCGTCCGCCATGGGTGAAAACGCGCCACCACGCGCCCGTCCCGGGCTCCCGCCTGGCGTCGATCGCGAGTACGATGCACTGGGCGCCGAAACGATCCGACGCCTCCCGGATGAGCTCGGGCCGCTGGATTGCGGCTGTGTTCAGCGAGATCTTGTCCGCCCCTGCGCGAAGCATGGCCTCGATGTCATCGACCGAGCGCAGGCCTCCTCCAACGGTCAGGGGCATGAAGCACTGCTCGGCCGTCGCAGCCACGACGTCGCGCATGATGCGGCGGCCGTCGCTCGAGGCCGTTATGTCCAGGAAGACGAGTTCGTCGGCGCCCTGGGCATCGTAGGCCCGGGCGCATTCGACGGGGTCGCCCGCATCGCGAAGCTCCTTGAACCGGACGCCCTTGACGACGCGCCCGGCGGTCACGTCAAGGCACGGAATGACGCGGCGGCAAAGCAAGGGTCAGCCCTCGGTGTGGGTGATGTCCGGATCGAAATTGACGACCAGCCGGTAGGCCTGTCCCGGGCGCATGATCAGCGGATGATCGCGCACGAGGTACTGCAGATAGTGGATCTTGCCGTAATTGGAGCGGTAGGACGGATCCGCGCTCACGACCTCCGTGTCCTGCCAGGCGGCCTGAAAGTCGTCGCGGGCGACGCTGCAACGGTGCCCCTGGGGTCCGAGCATCAGGCCCCCGCTCACGTTGTAACGGGAATGGGGCGCGGCGATCGCAATGACATAGCGGAACTTGTCGAGGGTGACCTGCTGCCTGACCGTATACGCAAATTCGCAGCTGATCTTCGTTCCTGAAAACGTCCACTGCACCTTCACGCTGCCAAGGTTGCGCACGATCTCCTCCTTGGTTGTGATCAGGTCCGGCTGCTCGTAGCGGAAAAAGAAGCTGTTTCGAAGGCCCAGGCCCGTCACGCAGTTCTTGCCGTAGAAGGCGGGGATCGTGACGTTTTCGCCGAATGTGAGCTCCGGCAGCATGAGGGGCAGGTAGACGTTGTTCGGCCAGTCAAAGACTCCCGGACAGTGGGGGAAGGGCAGGGCGTCGCAGGAGAGCTTGGTCCCGGAACTCACCAGCGGGATCTGAAGCTGCAGCCCGCTGTCGGCGTCGCGGTAGAGGAAAAGGCCCTGTTCCTTGCGGTTGCCCTTGTCGAAGATGACGAAGCGGCCGCTCGTGCGCGCCGGCTCAAGCTTTGGCAGGCCGGACGGCATCTGCACCGTGTTCGCCAGCCGCGACCACTGGCAGAGGTAGCGGGCCGCGTCGAAGTTCGCCATGCGCGTCGTGTGCTGCTCGTAGGCGGTGCGCTCGGCATCGCGCAGGTCGAGAAAGCCGTGCTCCTGGTCGAGGTACGTCTGGTAAAAGAACAGGAAGAGGCGCCGGAGGATGTCGAAGTACTTCGGCTTCTGCTCGTCCGGGATCCAGCCGTCCCGCAAGCCCTGCAGGACCAGGCTGATGCAGTGCATCTGCCCATACGCGCCGGCGGCGCGGCCGAACGCCCACCCGAGGCCGTCCGCCCGGACAAGATCGGGCATCATGCGGATGTACTTCTCGGCGTAGGTGCGCAGGGTGGGCAGCTTCCGGTCGCGCACGCCACTGTTCGCATGGAGCTGAAGGGCAGAGCGCGTGAAAACAAACGCCATCACCCCGTAGAGGCTGAAGTTTCCCCCGAGGCCGTGGACCGAATCGTCGAAGAACCCGGCCGAACTGGTCTGGTTGATGCGGTCGACCATCCGCTCGACGAGCCGCGAGGTCTCGTCCTTCTTGGATAGCCCGAAGCTGAACCGGGCCACGGCCTTGGCGATATTGAAGGCCTGCCAGTGGTTGTCGTAGTCGCTGCGGTGCAGGAGCTGCTTGTCGATCCGCTGCTGCGTCTCCTCGACCAGGCGTTCCCACACCGGGTTTCGCTCCTTCGACGGGCCGAAGCACAAAAGCCCGAGTGCGGCGTAGGCCAGGCCGTTCTCGGCCGGAGGCTCGGTGAACATCTGCGCCGTCACACAGCGCGCCGCCAGGTCTATGAGGTCATGTCCCTTGAGCGAGGTCTCACCCGTCGCCCGGTAATATTCGCCCAGCGCATAGACGACGTGGCCTGGTTCGTCCAACCGCGATTGCTCGTCATTGGCCGGTATGATGGTGCCGTCAGCTTGGATTGATTCAATATTATGGCCCAGCATCGAACGGGCCATGTCGAGACACTGCTCGGAAAAACTGTGCATTGCTGGGTTGGCGCGTGAAATGTATGAAGTTGGCGGCGGATGCCGGCAGAAACGGGCAAGAATTTATGAAGCGGGGGCCATGGGCAAGAGGGAACTGCAGAGGCGGCGCACCGGGAGAACTGGGGACTAGCGGGCGATCAATTTGAGAAACTCGTCGTTTGTCTTCGTTTTGGAGAGCCGGGCGATCATCGTCTCGGTGGCCTCCTCGATCTTCTGCTGGACGAGGGCCCTGCGGAAGAAGTGGATGCCCTCGAGCTTCTTCGCATCGATGAGCAGCTCCTCCTTCCGGGTGCCGGAGGAGGCGATGTTGATGGCGGGCCACAGGCGCATTTCGGCGCACTTGCGGTCGAGGACGAGCTCCATGTTTCCCGTGCCCTTGAACTCCTGGAAGATCACATCGTCCATGCGGCTTCCGGTCTCAATAAGGACCGAGGCGATGATGGTCAGGGAACCGGCCTCCTCGGTGTTGCGGGCGGAGGCGAAGAGCTGGCGGGGCTTCTCCAGAGCCCTCACGTCGAGGCCGCCCGAACCCGTGCGGCCGCTGTTGCGCTGAGTGTTGTGCGCCCGGGCGAGCCGGGTGATCGAATCGAGAAAGAGCACGACGTGCTGGCCCACCTCGACCAGCCGCTTTGCGCGCTCGATGCAAAGGTCGGCGATCCGGATGTGATTGTCTATCTGCTCGTCGTTGGAGGAGGCCCAGATCTCGGCCGGAACGCTGCGGCGGAAATCGGTCACTTCCTCCGGCCTTTCGTCGACCAGGAGGATCATGACGCGGCACTCGGGGTTGTTTTCGAGGACCCCGAGGGCCATGTCGCGAAGCAGCGTCGTCTTTCCCGTGCGCGGGGGCGCCACGATGAGCCCGCGGGTGCCCTTGCCGATCGGGCAGAACAGGTCGACCGCCCGGGTCGTCAGCCGCCCGTCCTTCATCTCCATTTTCAGGAACTTGTCGGGGGAGACGGTCGTCAGGCCAGTGAACTCGATCTTGTTGCGCCGTTGCTCAAGCGGCACGCCGTCGACCGATTCGATGAACTTGACCTTGGGATTGGGGAAGCGCCCCTCTGGCGGGAAGGCGGTGCCGCCGATCGACATGCCCTGCTTGAGCTTGAAGCGGCGGATGAGCTCCTTTGGGACAAAGGTGTCGGTGGGCCTGCGTTTCCCGTTCTTCGCCATGTCGAGAAGCTGGCCGTTGCCGCCCTTTGCGGCGTCGATGTCCAGGATGCCCTCGATGCGGATGGAGTTCTCCACCGGCGGCGTCACGGGTGCCGCGCCTTGAGGCGAGGCGGCTGCGGCGGCCGGGGTCCCGCCCGGCCCCACGGAGGGGGGATCGGCCTTGGATGGGGCCGCGGCGGGCGGGGCGGGGTCATTTGCTGCTGACTTTGCACTGTCCGGCTGGGCGGACGCGGATTTCTTTTCCATACACTCGATTTTGGGCTGCGGACGACGGACGGAACCGGCGCGCCCGGGGCGCGCGGCTCATACGTTAAAACAATAATGGTCTTTCGATCTTGAAGGACGGACGCTGACGCCAGCCTGCATCCATCACAAAACCGATGAAGATTGCGCAGGATCGTCGGGCGAAAAGGACCGAAGGCGACCGAACTGTGCTACAAGCACAGCGCAGGGAGCCAGAGAACCCTTACGCCGACGAGATTGGGCTAGATTCGTCGGAATTTGTGATGAATGCAGGCTAGTACAGCCGTCAAAATAATTTATTAATCACACCCCACGCTTGACGCTCAAAACTCATCCAGAATCATCGGGGCGACGCGAGACGGCTCCATAACCCTCAAACACCCCTAAAAGTATGACTCAGGCGATTACCTCAGTTTCCCGAGAACACCGGGTTTTCAAGCCATCGGCCGAGTTCAAAGCTCAAGCAAACCTTGGAAGCGATGCAACTTATAAGAGGATGTATGCTGAATCTGTCAACTCCCCAGAAAAATTTTGGGGCCGGGAGGCCCGCCGGTTTCTCACCTGGCGGCGCCCTTTCAAGCAGGTTTTGCAATGGAAGTTGCCGTTCTCCAAGTGGTTCAGCAAAGGGCAGCTGAATGTTGCCGAGAACTGCCTTGACCGCCACCTGGCCACCGCCCGGGCCAACAAGGCGGCGATCATTTTCGAGGGTGAGCCGGGCGACATCCGCACCCTGACCTACCGGCAGCTCCACGGGGAAGTCTGCCGATTTGCCAATGCGCTCGCCAGTCTCGGGCTTGTCCGCGGCGACCGTGCGGCGATCTACATGCCGATGGTGCCGGAGGCGGCGATAGCCATGCTCGCCTGCGCCAGGCTCGGTATCGTCCACACCGTGATATTCGGCGGCTTCTCGAGCGAGGCGATCAAGGACAGGGTCAACGACTGCCAGGCGAAGGTCGTCATAACGGCCGACGGCGGCTGGAGGCGAGGCAAGATCGTCGAACTCAAGGCAAACGTGGACCGGGCGCTGCCGGGAACCCCCAGCGTCGGGCACGTGATCGTCCTCAAGCGCACCGGCCAGGAAGTCCCGATGGAGAGCGGCCGCGACCGCTGGTGGCACGAACTCGTCGCAACCCAGCCCGACAGCCACAAGGCGAAGGGCTTCGACAGCGAGAATCCCCTGTTCATCCTCTACACGAGCGGCTCGACCGGAAAGCCCAAGGGGGTGCTGCACACGAGCGCTGGCTACCTCCTCGGCGTCGCGATCACGACCCATTACGTTTTCGACCTCAAGGAAAACGACGTCTATTTCTGCACCGCGGACGTGGGGTGGATAACCGGGCACAGCTACGTCGTGTACGGCCCGCTCGTGAACGGCGCCACGATCCTGATGTACGAAGGCGCGCCGAATCACCCCGAACCCGACCGGTTCTGGGACCTGATCGACCGCCACCGGGTCAGCATTTTCTACACGGCGCCGACCGCGATCCGCGCCTTCATGCGCTGGGGCGACGATTACGTGAAGCGCCACCGGCTGGACTCTCTTCGGCTGCTGGGAACGGTCGGGGAGCCCATCAATCCCGAGGCGTGGATCTGGTACCAGACAGTCATCGGCAAAAAGCGATGCCCGATCGTGGATACGTGGTGGCAGACGGAGACAGGCGCAATCATGGTGACGCCGCTCCCCGGCCTGACCCCGACGAAGCCCGGCTCGTGCACCCGGCCGTTTTTTGGCGTCGTGCCCAAGGTCCTGGACGAGGCGGGCAAGGATGTCCCGCGCGGGAGCGGAGGGAGGCTCTTCCTCGCAAAACCGTGGCCCTCGATGCTGAGGACCCTCTGGGGCGATGACGAGCGGTTCAAGAAGCAGTACTGGAGCGAACTGCCCGGGTATTATTTTGCCGGGGACGGCGCCCGCTTCGACGAGGATGGTTACCTCTGGGTCGTCGGACGCATCGACGACGTCCTGAACGTGTCTGGCCACCGGATCGGGACGGCCGAGGTGGAGAGCGCCCTCGTCGCGCACCCTTTTGTGGCCGAGGCCGCCGTCGTCGGACGGCCCGACGAATTGAAGGGCCAGGCCCTTGTGTGCTTCGTCACCCTGAAGAACGGCGTCGAGGCGTCGGCCGAGCTGAAGGAGGTGCTGCGCCTGCATGTGACAAAGGAAATCGGCTCCCTCGCCCGCCCGGACGATGTGCGCTTCGCGGCGGGCCTGCCGAAGACCCGCAGCGGAAAGATCATGCGCCGGATCCTGAAGGAAATCGCCGCCGGCGGCGCCGTGAAGGGCGACACGACGACCCTCGAGGACTTCTCGGTTGTCGCCACCCTGCAGGCCGAGTAGCCTCGAGGCCTAGACCTCCGTCTCCACGCGCTGCGGGCTCAGGTTGCGCCAGCGATCGAGCACGCGCCTGTAGATTGCATCGGGCGAAAGCCCGTGGGCCGCGCGCAGGGTTTCGGTATTGGTCCCATGCTCGATGAACTTGTCCGGCCAGCCGATCCTCTCGACCGCCGTGGGGCAGTCCGCATCCTGGAGGGCTTCAAGGACCGCGCTGCCGAAGCCGCCGGACAGGGCGTGATCCTCCATCGTCACAAGCAGCGGCACGACGGCCGCCTGGCTCAGAAGGAGAGTCCGGTCGAGGGGCTTCACAAAGCGGGCGTTCACGATCCCAACCGAGATATGCTCCTGCGCAGCCAGCCGGTCGGCCAGGTGCTTCGCCTCCTGGACCATGGGCCCAAGCGCCCAGATCACGATGTTGGATCCCTCCCGCAGGACCTCGGCGTAGCCGACGGGCAGCGCCGCGGGCTGCTCCTTGACCTTCACGCCGATTCCCGCTCCCCGCGGATACCGCAGGAAGGCGGGCCCGTCCAGCTTGAGGCAGGTCTCGAGCATGTCGGCGAGCTCGTCCTCGTCCTTGGGCTGCATCACCGTGGCCCCCGGCACGGACCGCAGGTACGCCAGGTCGAAAAGGCCGTGGTGCGTGGGCCCGTCGTTGGGCGACAGCCCCGCGCGATCGACGCAGAACGTCACGGGAAGGTTCTGCAGGGCGATGTCGTGAATGATCGGATCGACGGCTCTTTGCAGGAAAGTCGAGTAGATCGCGCACACGGGCCTCAGGCCCTGGGCCGCGAGACCGGCCGCAAACAGCACGGCGTGCTCCTCGGCGATTCCGACGTCGAAGAACTGGCGGGGCAATTCGGCCGCGAGATGGGACAAGCCGGTGCCTGACGGCATCGCCGCCGTGATTCCGACGACCCTCGGATCGGCCCGCGCCTGCCTCAGGATGGCCTGCCCGAACACGTCCTGGTACGCCGGGGGGGTGCCGGGAGCCGGCTTGCGGCTCTCTCCAGTCGCCGGATCGAAGGCTCCGAGTCCGTGGAATTTTTCCGGATGATTGCGCGCTGCCTCCAGCCCGCGACCCTTCTTCGTCAGGACGTGAAGGAGAATCGGGCCGTCGCATTGCCGCGCAAACTCGAGGTTCTTGACGAGTTCCCCGAGGTTGTGGCCGTCGATCGGGCCCAGGTAGCGCAGCGCGAAACTCTCGAAAAGGCTCGATCCGACGAAGAAGTCCTTCGTCTCGCGCTTCCACTTGACCCACAGCCGGTGCATGTCGTGGCCATGGGGGAGGCTGGTGAAGAATTTCTCGAGGTCGTGGTGAATCTTGTTGTAGGTCGGGCTTGTGCTCAGGCGGTTTAGGTAGTGGGACATGGCGCCGACGTTTCGCGCGATGGACCACTCGTTGTCGTTGAGGATCACAATCAGGCGCTTGGTGCTCCCGGCAACATTGTTGAGCGCCTCCATCGTGATGCCGCAGCTGAAGGCTGCGTCCCCGCAGACGGCGACAACGTGCTCGCCCGTGCCCTTCAGGTCCCGCGCGGCGGCCATGCCAAGGGCGGCGCTGAGGGCCGTGCCGGCGTGACCCGCGCCGTAAGCGTCGTGCTCGCTTTCCTGCCGGCTGAGGAAGCCGCTCGCCCCGCCGGTCTGGCGCAGGCGGTGGAAGAACGCCCCGCCGCGGCCGGTCAGCAATTTGTGGGCGTAGCCCTGGTGGGAAACGTCGAAGACAAACCGGTCGACCCGCGAATCGAAGACCCGGTGGAGGGCGATCGTCAGCTCGACGACCCCGAGATTCGGCCCTACATGGCCGCCGTTTTGCGCGGTGACGGCGATGATCTCATCGCGAATCTCCTGGGCGAGTTGGGGCAGCTGTTCCGGAGCGAACGACTTCACCGCCGAGGGATCCTGGATCGTGTCGAGGAGTCGGACCGGAGAGTTCATCAGGTTGTTGGGAGGCGGATGTGAAAGGCTTCGGAAAAGCTTGCCTAGCTAGAGACCATCCGAGAACTGCCAAAGGCCATTGCAGGGCATCTTTTGGCCTGGAGCCGCGTTGCCGCCTCGGCGTCGCCTTGCTCCCGGCCAAAATCTGCACCGCACTGTCCCTCGTCGGTTTTCGGATAACCTCTAGACATCTTTTTGGGCCTCAAATGGTTCGAACGACACACCTTCCCTTTGTTTCTTCAGTTGCTCAATCTTCAGCTCGGCCTCCTTCAGCCGGGCCTCGCAGAGCTTCAGCAGCTTGTTGCCTTCCTCAAACTTGGAGAGCAGTTCCGCCAGCGGAACCTCCCCCGATTCCATCGATCCCACAACCGCTTCGAGGCGGCTGAGGGCGTCTTCGAATGATAACTTGGCATCCTTGGCTTCCACAAATGGCAGTTTGGGAGGGAACAACGGTGGATTCAACTCCCAAGAGACGCTGGTGGCGGGCTGCAGGTCCGCAAATCGCCCCGCCGCCGGAGCTTGCCATTATTAGAGGTGCGACCGTTTCATTCCTGGTCAGTTTTACTATTCGCAATTGCCCCCTGCACGGGTGTGGAGGCGGGGACGGTTGTCGTTGCGACTTATAACGTTGAGAATTACGGGCCGGTCGACAGGCGCGTCGATGGGGTGTTCCGCCCAAAGTACCCCAAGCCGGAATCGGAGAAGCGGGCGCTGCGGGAGGCGATCGAGGCGATGGGGGCCGATTTGCTTGCGCTTCAGGAAATGGGAGGCCTTTCCTATCTCGACGAGTTGAGACACGACTTGAGGGCCGAGGGCCTCGATTACCCCTATACCGCTCTGGTGGATGCGGAGGACGCCGACCGCCACATAGCGCTGCTTTCGCGCCTCAGGCTGAGCTCGGTTGTCCGCCACTCCGCAATCGAATTTGCATACATGGGCGGAACAGCCCGGGTGAAGCGGGGGCTCCTGGAGGCCGTGGTGTCGGATCCGGATGGCGACTTCGCGGTGTTCGTGCTTCACCTGAAGAGCCGCCTTCAAGAGAGACCGGACGATCCCGGGGCGCAAAAGCGGCGCCTCGGGGAGGCCCTGGCCGTGCGCAGCCTGATCCGTAAGCGTTTTCCCGCCGCCTCCAGGGCCCGATTTGTGATTCTGGGGGACTTCAACGACGGAAACTTCAGCCGAACAGTGAGACGGATGGCGCAAATCGGGGATGAGACCCTGGCCTATTGCCTTCCCGCCGCGGACAGCCGTGGCGAGACATGGACGGAGCTCTACCGGCGCGAGGGATCCTACACGGACCTCGACCATATCCTCGTTTCACCGGCCCTTCGCGCGGCGGTTGAAGGCGCCTCGGCCCGAATTTACGACGGGCCGGAAACAGCGGAGGCAAGCGACCACCGTCCGGTGGTCGCAAGGCTGGTCATCCCCGCCGCCCGGATCACCTCGGCGAGACCGTGATCGGGATCGTGAGATCGCCGCCCCCTGCGTAGCCCTTGAGAACAAGGCTGCCCGCGCCGGGCCTGCCGCCCACGACGGGGACGCTGACGCTCATCTGGCCCGCGGGCACCAGGACCTCGGGCATGATCACGCTCGAGGGAATGTCGGTCGTCACGTCGAGTAGGAGGCCGCTTGAGGGAGCCGGGCTCGTGAGAGAAAAGGTCAGCATCTGCTGTTCGCCGGGACGAAGGGTGAGGGAGGAGGGCGAGGCGGACACGCTCGTCCCGTCGATCCGGAAGGTGCCGACCGGCGAGTTGCCCGCCGGACCGCTCACGATCACCTGGTATGTCTGCCCCGCGGGCATCGAGGGAACGAAGAAACTGAGGGAGGTCGGCGACGCAAAGACGGTGCGGACGGGCGTGCCGTTGAAGGCGACCACGTCCTGCGGGGTGAATCCGCGGCCGAGGACTCCGATGCTCGAGCCGACGGGACCGCGGGAGGCCTCGATCTCAAGCACGTTGCGGCGGACGACCTGCGAGTGCTCCAATTCCGTGTTGACCTCGCAAAGCGACTGCTTGCCCTCGGTCGCAACCTGGTAGTTGACGAGGTAATAGTAGGCGACCTCCGTGCGGCCGGGCGGGAGCTGGTATTCGAACTCGTAGAAGTTCTCGCCCAGGGCGCTCTTCTTCATCGGGTAAGTCTGCCCGTCGATCACGATGCGCGGAGCGATCGTGCCTTTCTCGACGACGGCCGTCTTGGGCGTAGCCCTCAGCGTGAAGGTGTAAATCTCGGACGGATTCTCCGGGAGCGCCTTTGGAGTGAGATCTGACAGGACCACCGACGCGCAGCCGGAAACCAGGGAGAGGCCGGCGGCGGCGGCGAGCAACGTGAGAAATGTTCTCGCAGGAGAAACGCGTTTGTTTTGCATTGGTTTTGAAAGGATGCGCGGACGGAAAATCCACTGTTTTTAATGAGCACCAACGTAATAGAGCAAGCCAAAGCTGCTCCCTCCGTGGAGCTGGGACTCTATGTGCATGTGCCCTTTTGCGCCTCGACCTGCGATTTCTGCGCATTTTACCAGATCATGCCGACCGCAGGCGACATCCAAAGTTTCCTCCAAGGGGTGGCCGACGAGGCCGCGCTGGTCGACTGGACCGGGCCCGTGTCCACGGTTTTTTGGGGAGGCGGCACGCCCGGCCTTCTGGCCGCCCGGGACCTCCTGCGCCTGGCGAGGCTCGTGACGGACTGCACGGGCGGCACGCCCGGGGAGTGGACGGTTGAGCTTGCGCCGGCCTCGGTGACCGAGGCCCGGCTGTCGGCCCTTCGCGACAGCGGCGTCACGCGAATCTCCCTCGGGATCCAGAGCTTCCAACCCCGCTGGCTCGATGCCCTCGGCCGAAGGCACACCCGCGAGCAGGCCTACCGGGCCTATGAGCGAATCCGCAAGGCGGGTTTCGCCAATGTGAACCTCGACCTCATGTTCGCCCTTCCGGGCCAGACCGAGGAGGAGTGGGTGTCGGACGTCGAATCGGCTGCGGCCCTCGCTCCGGAGCACCTTTCGACGTACTGCCTGACGTTCGAGGAGGACACGGCCCTGTGGGTCCGGCTTTCCCAGGGCGCCGTCCGGCTGGACCCCGAAAAGGAGGCGATCCTTTACGAGACCACCTGGGACCGGCTGAAAGCCCTGGGGTATGAACAGTACGAGATTTCGAACTTCGCGCGCCCGGGATTCGCCTGCCTGCACAATTTGAACACGTGGCGCATGCAGGACTGGATCGGGATCGGTCCATCGGCGGCGTCACAGCAGGGCGGCTTGCGCGGGTCGAATCCGCCCGACCTCGCCCTTTGGCTTTCGGACCTGGCCCGGGGCCGCCGCATGACGCAGGACCGGCGCGAGCTGTCGCAGGCGTCGCTCGCCGAGGACGCCCTGGTTTTCGGGCTGCGGATGAACCGCGGGGTTGATCTTGCCGCATGGCGCCTGCGCTGTCCGGATGCGCGCTGGAGCGAGCTGGAGGACAGCCTGTCGAGGCTCGCCGGCGAGGGCCTCGTCGAGCAGGACGGCGGAACCGCCCGGCTGACCCGGCGCGGCCGGCTGCTCGCCGACGCGGTCGGCGTGGAATTGATATAAACACGGCGTCTATGGTTCAGGCCTGCGGCTTAAGCTGCTCGATCAGTTCGACGAAACCCGGATGGCGCCTGAGGCCCTCGAGATCCGGGTCGTGCATCATCCATTCGAAATCCCGATAGCCCAGGCTCACCGCGTGCCTGAGCGAACGCATTGCGGCCGCGCGCCTGCGGGACAGGGCCAGGCTGCAGGCGAGGTTGTAATGGGCGGTCGCGTTCTCGGGCTGAAGCCGCACGAGCCGGCGGTCCATCTTCAGGCCGTCGGCAATCCGGCCCGCCTTCGTGTACAGTCCGCCCAGAATCTCGACGACCTCCACGTAGCGCGGATCCCGGCGCAGAACGGATTCGTAGAAGCCGATCTCAAATGCCGTGTCGTGGGCGGTCTCCTTTGTCATTGGCGTCTGCCGGGCTGGGCGTGCCTTCGGATCCGGCTTCCCCCGAGGTTGGGGCAGGTGCCGGCGTCGCGAAGGGCGTTGCAGCGGGCGCTGACCTGCAGGCGCTGCGAGACGGGCGTCAGCCCGATCTTCGAGGAAACGGTGCTGCCGTACCATTCCATGAACGGGGCGCTGATCTCAAAGATCCTGTCGCAGTCCAGGCATACGACCTGGGCCACCTGCGTGCTCCTGCCGGCGTTGGGCATGTAGAACTTCTCGCCCGAGCCTATGTCCACCTCGCGCAGGAGGGCGCTCTCGGTCATGACCGGCAGGGTGCGATAGACGGTGGCGCGCGAAACATACTTCGCCTTCGGCACCGCCCTGACGCGGTCCAGCAGCTCCTCGGCCGTGAAATGTTCCTTCTGGGCGACGGCCGTCTCAAAAATGGCCTTGCGCTGCTCCGTCACCCGCAGGCCTTTCAAGCGCAGGTATTTTTCGAAAGTTTCGCGGGCCTCTGGCGTGCTCACTAGCTTAATGTTTTCCGCGAACGCCGTTGCTGTCAACGCGTACCTCTCCCGGCCGCGTTCTCACGGGACGGACCACCCCAGTGCGGCTGTTGTTGGCCTCATGCCCGTCTCCGGGGCCAGGACGGGCTGGGATCCCGCGTGGCCCGGATTGGCGGGCAGCCTGGAATTGGCTAACTCCAGCTGCACTGGGGTAGTCCGTCTTGTAAGAACGCTGCCCCTGCCGCGGTTCGAGTTGCAACAACGCCCGGCGCGGGGCGTTATCAGGCCATGATCGTAGGCGTCCACCCGCTCGCCGGCTTCGACAAGATCCTTCACTACCGGGTGCCCGCGCCCCTGCAGGACCAGGCCCGGGTCGGTTCGCTCGTCCGCATACCCATCCTGTCGAGCCTGAGGCTTGGCGTCATCGGGGAGATCGGCGCACCCCGCGATTTCCCCGTTGAGAAGCTGAAGTCCGTCGCCCAGCTCGTCTACCCGTTTCCGGCGCTTGCCCCCGATCTCATCGCCCTGGCCCGGTGGATGGCCGGATACTACGCGGCGCCGATGGATTCCATCATCGAGACCATGATACCCGCGGCGGTCAGGCGCGGGATGGCGCTTCGCCAGGAAAAGCAGATCGCCGTGGCGCGCAGCCTTTCGGCCGAGGAACTGGAGAAGCTCTCAAGACGGGCCCCGCAGCAGGCGCGGCTGTACAGGTTCCTGGCGGGCGAGTCCCGGCCCCAGCCCAGGGGCCTGATTCTTTCCCGCCTTGGCGTCGGGCCCGCCTCCGCGGCGGCCCTGGTCAGCGCAGGCCTGGCGCGGGAGGAGTCGCGCCGGATCGTGCGCGACGCCTACTCGGACAATTGGGCGCACGGGGAGCGCGTGATCGGCGAGGCTCCCGTTCCGAACGAGGAACAGGCGGCGGCAATCTCCGCCATCAATGCGGCCCTGGCCGCGGACAAGTTCGCGGTCTGGCTCCTGCACGGGGTCACCGGATCGGGGAAGACCGAAGTCTACCTCCGCGCGATCGACGCCGCCCTCAAGGCGGGCGGAGGGGTCATTTTTCTTGTCCCGGAGGTGGCCCTGACTCCGCAAACGGTCAGCCGGCTGAGGACCCGGCTCGAGGCAATCGCGCCCGGCCACCGCTGCGTCGTCTGGCACAGCCACCTCAGCGAGGGCGAGAGGCTGGACGGCTGGCTCGCGCTGGCGACAGGCGAGTCGCGGATCGTCGTGGGAGCGCGCTCCGCGGTGTTCGCCCCGATTCCCCGCCTCCGGCTCATCGTCGTCGACGAGGAGCACGAGCCCGCGTACAAGCAGGACGAGACCCCGCGCTACCAGGGCCGCGACGTGGCCGTCATGCGGGCGAAGCTGGCGGGCGCCGTGTGCGTCCTCGGCTCGGCGACCCCCTCGCTCGAGAGCTACGCCAACGCCCTGGACGGCAAGTACCGCATGGCCGAGCTCAAGCGCCGGGTCGACGGCAGGCGGCTGCCGCAGATGAACGTCGTCGACATGCGCATCGAAATCGCCAGGCAGCGCGGATTCACGAGCCTGTCGAAGCGGCTTGTCGATGCCATGCGGGACCGGATGGCCCTCCGGGAGCAGACGATCCTCTTCATCAACCGCCGGGGCTATTCGTCATCGATGCTGTGCACCAAGTGCGGCCACGTCGAGGAATGCCCCAACTGCAGCATCGCCCTCACCTACCACCGCACCGACGAGACGCTGCGCTGCCACCTGTGCGGCGGGGAGCATCCGGCGCCGGTCCGCTGCCCGCAGTGCGGGGCGCCCGACATACGCTGGCGCGGGCTCGGCACGCAGCGGGTCGAGGAGGCCGTGCGCCGGGTGATGCCCAGGGCTCGAATCGCCCGGGTGGATACAGACACGATGGGCCGCAAGAACCGGTTCCGTGAGATCCTGGGCGACTTCAGGCTCGGGCGGATCGACGTCCTTGTGGGAACGCAGATGATCGGCAAGGGCCTGGATTTTCCCAATGTGACCCTGGTCGGGCTGATCGACGCCGACCTGTCCATGCACATTCCCGACTTCCGGGCCAACGAGCGGACTTTCCAGCTGCTCGTGCAGGTGGCCGGCCGCTCCGGGCGCGGCGACCGGGCGGGAGAGGTGATCGTGCAGACCTTCACGCCGTCGTCCGGCCCGATCCAGTTCTCGCGCCATGCGGACTATGCCGGCTTTGCGGCGGCCGAGCTGGCTTCCAGGCGGGAGTTCCAGTATCCCCCCTACCGGCACATCATCCACCACCTGTTTCGCGGGCCGAACCCCGAGAAGCTCCAGTTCTTCGCGTCGCAGTGGGCCAGGCGGGTCGGCGAGGCGTTCGGAAGCCGGCTGGAGCTGCGCGGGCCGACGCCCGCGCCGATCGAGAAGATAAAGGGCCTGTACCGGTGGCAATTGTGGTACTTCACACCGGGCGTCAGCCAGGTGATCGGCGAACTGGCGCGCCTTCGCGACGGGTTCGCCTGGCCCGGGGACATCACCCAGACGCTCGACGTGGACCCGGTGAACCTGGTGTGAGCCCCTCGCGGGGGATGGGAAAAGAATTGCCTGGCGGGAACGGCACGACCCATTTTGTTTTCCCCAAATCGTGAACATCCGCCGCCTTCTCATGAGCCTTTACCTGGTGGTATTCCTGGGCGTGAGCGTCGCCGTCTGGCTGTATTTTGACGACGCCCGGAAGGAATACCGGCACCTGAGGGAAGTGGAGGCGCAGAATCGGATGCGGCTCGACGAGGCCGAGCGCGAGCTGCGGCGCGAGGAGGTGATCCTGCAGCGGCTTCGGACCGATCCGGCCTATGTCGAGCAGCAGATCCGCCGAAGGCTCGGTTACGCGAAGCCCGACGACGTCATCTTCAAGTTTGAGCAATGAGCCTCGCGCACCCGCTGATCGAGAAATTCGCCCGGGCCGGGCAGGGCCACGTTTTCGCCTTTTTTGACGGGCTTGAGCAGGCCGGCCGCGACCGGCTCCTCGGGCAGGCGGCGGAAGTCGATCTGACCGAAATCGGCCGGCTTAATTCCGCGCTTGTCGCGGGCGGCGGCGCCGGGGTCGATCTCAATGGCCTGGCTCCCGCCCCCTACGAGGCTTTGCCCGGGCGGGGCGGCGATCCGGCCAAATGGGCTCTTGCCCGGGCGGAGGGCGAGGCGGCGCTTCGGTCCGGCCGCGTCGCCGCGTTCACCGTGGCCGGGGGCCAGGGCACCCGCCTCGGCTACGACGGTCCGAAGGGGACATTCCCCGTGACTCCGGTCAAAGGGAAGCCGCTTTTCCGGGTGTTCGCGGAAAAGATCCTGGCCGCCGGGCGCCGCTATGGCCGGCCCCTTCACTGGTTCATCATGACCAGCCACCAAAACCACGCGGCGAGCGAGGCCTTCTTCTCGGACAACGGCTTTTTCGGGCTCGATCGCAGCCGGGTTCATTTCTTCAGGCAGGGCCGGATGCCAGCCGTCGATTTCCAGGGGCGGATTCTCCTCGAGTCCCCCGGGACAATAGCCCTTTCGCCGGACGGCCATGGGGGCTCGTTTCGCGCCCTCGACCGGAGCGGGGCCCTCGACCTGATGGAGAGCGAGAGAATCGACACGTTGAGCTATTTCCAGGTCGACAACCCCCTTGTCCGCAGCGTCGACGCGTCCTTCATCGGCTGGCACCTGATGCGCCGCTCGGAGATGTCGAGCAAGATGGTGCCCAAGGCCTACCCCGAGGAAAAGCTGGGCCATTTTTGCGCGCGGGCCGGCAAGCTCCTCGTCATCGAGTACTCCGACCTTCCGATGGCCCTCCAAAGGGAAACGGATGCATCGGGAAGGCTGCGCTACCTTGCCGGAAGCATCGCGATCCATGTGCTGGACCGGGACTTCATCCGGAGGATGGCCCGTGCGGCGGGAACCGGCGTTGAGGCGCTGCCTTTCCACCGCGCCGACAAGAAGGTCCGGACGATCGATTCCGAAGGCCGGCCGGTGCAGCCGGACAAGCCAAACGGCGTCAAGTTCGAGCTGTTTGTCTTCGACGCGATTCCCTTTGCCCGCAACCCGGTCATCGTCGAGACGCAGCGTTGCGACGACTTCTCCCCCGTCAAGAACGCTCAGGGCGTGGATTCCCCGAAATCCTGCCGCGAGGACCAGCTGCGCCAGTTTGCGCGCTGGTTTGCGGCGAACGGGGCGCCCGTCCGGACCGATGCGTTCGGTCTGCCGCTTGAGCCGCTCGAGGTCTCGCCGCTGTTCGGCTATGACGAGGAAACCTTTGCCGAGAGCTGGTCCAGGCTCGCGGTGAAGCCGGTGCCCTCGGCCAATCTATATCTGGGAGGCTAGGCTGCGCGTTGCAAAACCGCCGGACATGCGAAATTGTGGGAAATCCAGATGACCGATCTTGAAAGAATAGACGCCGCCGCGAAATCAGGCCGGCTCCTGGCGACGGCGGCCGAGAATATCGCCTCGTTCCTTTCGGCCGATCTTCCGGCCTGGGCGGTCGCCAGCATTCACGCGCTCGTCGAGCAGGAGGCCTGGCCGGAGCTCAACGACCGGTTCTACCGCTTCCTTGAGTTTGGGACCGGGGGGATGCGGGGGCGCACGATCGGCGCGGTCCAGACCGGCGCCGAGGCCGGCTCGCCCACCCCGGAGCAGAGGGCGCTCGGAACGCCCGAGCACGCCGCGATCGGCAGCAACATGATGAACGACTTCACCGTGGCGCGGGCCGTGGTGGGGCTTTTCCGCTACACACGCAAGTATCTCGCAGCCCGCGGATCCAGGTCGAAGCCGCGGATCGTGATCGCCTACGACGTGCGGCATTTCTCCGACCATTTTTGCAGGCTGTCGGCCTCGACCTGGGTCCGGCTTGGCGGGGAGGCGTACATCTTTGACGGGCCGCGGCCGACTCCGCAGCTCAGCTACAGCGTGCGCTGGCTGCGCGCGCACGCGGGCGTAGTCATCACGGCCAGCCACAATCCGCCGCACGACAACGGATTCAAGGCTTACTTTGGCGACGGGGCCCAGGTTGTCCCGCCGCACGACACGGGTATTGTCAGCGAGGTGAACGCGGTGCCGCTGGGCGAACTGGGGGCGTTTCTGGCGATCGATGTGAAGGCGGTCACGATGCTCGGCCACAAGGCCGACGAGGCCTACCTTGGGGTGGCCTCGCGGGCTGCGCTCGACCCGGCGGTGTTCCGCCGGGCGCAACTTCGCGTGGCCTTTACGAACATCCACGGCACGGGCGGCGTTCACGCGCCGCCGCTTCTCGTCCACGCCGGGTGCGACGTGCGCCAGGTGCGCGAGCAGGTCGCCTTCGATCCCCGGTTTCCCACCGTAAAATCGCCGAATCCCGAGAACAGCGAGGCGTTGTCCAAGGCGGTGGCGCTTGCCGAGCGCGAGGGATGCGACGTCGTCCTTGCGACGGACCCGGATTGCGACCGAATGGGCTGCGCGGTGCGAAACAGGGAGGGCCGGATGGAGCTTCTGACGGGAAACCAGACCGGGGCGCTGCTTGCGCAGTACCGGCTGATGCGGATGGAGGAAAGCGGGCTGATTCCGGCTGGCGGTTCGGCCCGCGCCTGCATCATAAAGACCTTTGTCACGAGCGGGCTTCAGGACGCCATCGGCCGGGCGCACGGCTTCAAGGTCATCAACACGCTGACCGGATTCAAGTGGATCGCCTCCAAGCTGCGCGGGTACGAGGAGGCGCTCGCCAAGACGATGGGGCCGGGGTTCAAGTACGACGCGACGACGCTCGAGGAGCGCGCGCGGCTGCACCTCCAGCACGGGACGTTCCTTGTTTTCGGGTCGGAGGAGAGCTACGGATACCTGCCCAACGACATGGTGCGCGACAAGGACGGCAATGCCGCCTGCCTCATGTTCGCCGAACTCTGCGCCTGGGTCAAAAGCCAGGGTCTGACGGTGCCGGAGCATCTCGACCGCCTCTACGCAACGCACGGCTTCTTCCTCGAGGGGACCATCAACCTCTATTACGAAGGGGCGAGCGGCAGCGAGAAGATCAGCCGCATCATCGACAGCTACCGGTCGAACAGGCCGTCCGGATTCGGCGGGGTCGCCGTCGCGGCCTTCCAGGACTTCGGCCGCGAGCGCATCATCGACCCCGATGGCGAGGCGATTCCGGCCCAGGACCTGTACCTGGTGACGCTGGCGAACGGCTACAGCTTTGCCGCCCGCGGCAGCGGCACCGAGCCGAAGATGAAATTCTATCTTTTCGCCAGGCAGGCCGTGCCTTCGCCGGCCGACCTTCCGGGGGTCAAGGCAAGCGTCAAGGCGGAGCTCGAGCGGCTGAAGCGCCTGATCGAGGAGGACGCGAAGGTCCGCGCCGAGGGCTAGCCTGCCAGCTGCGGCTTGCACCGCGGCTGCGAATAACCTCTCCTGAGCCGATGCCGGATTCCGCCAAAACGCCTTCCGCCGGGCCCAGGGGGGAGCTGGTCGTGCGCGCGATTGCCATGCCCGCAGACACGAACTCAAACGGGGATGTCTTCGGCGGGTGGCTGATGTCCCAGATGGACCTCGGCGGGGGCATGCTGGCCCGCGACACCGCCCGCAGCCGGGTGGTCACCGTCGCCGTCGAGGCGATGAGCTTCGTGGCTCCGGTCGGCGTCGGCGACGCGGTCACCTGTTACGCCGAGCTGCTGGGCATCGGCCGGACCTCGATGAAGATTTCGATCGAGGCCTGGGTCTCGCACTACAGCCACGACCGCCCGCGCCGGGTCACCGAGGGGATATTCACGTACGTCGCGATCGACGCCCAGGGCCGGCCGCACCCGGTCAAGCGGGAGGGTTAGCGGGCGTCAGAAGAACATAGCGTCGCTCAGCGCCTCATCCGGGGCGAGAAGCCTGGCCGTGGCCGAAAGGGTCGTCCGGCCCGAGGCGAAGTCCGCGTCGAAGACAGAATGGCCCGATGCGAGGTCGCCCGTCCACGAGAACGCCTTGCCGCTGTCGTAGATGAAGCGCACGGAGCAGGCGCCCGGAGAGCCCTCCGAAGGGGTCCCGATCCGAAAGACGGCCCTGTTCCTGCCGCACAGGCCGACGCGCTCGCGCAGCCAGACAAGGAGCGCCTCGCCCTCGGAGGGAAAGGCCGATCCGCGGCCGATGATCACTTCCCTAAGCCCTGAGCAAATGGCGTCCATGGGATAGCGGCTCAGGAACTGCCCTATGGCCTGCCGCACATGCAGGAGGCGGGAATAGGCGAGATCGCGCACCGCTTCCGGGCGGGGCCAGGGATACGACAGGCAGCCCTCAGGGGCGACCGCACTGTCGATCAGGATGCGTTTCGAACGGGTGAGCAGGTAGTGGTAATCGGCCAACCCGGCGTTCGCCGAGAAGCGGTGCGGCCAGTAGTAGAGGGGCAGGTCGCTCGAGATCGAAACCGACACCTGGTATTCGAGGAACTGGCGCTGGCTCCTGGCGTAGCTCAACAGGACGAATTCGCAGCAGCGCATGTCATCCCTGGATTTCCCCAGCGTGCATTCCCCGTAGATCTTTGCGCGCATTTCAGGGATAGGGCCCGACTCATCGCGCAGGGGGCAGAGGACGACGACGCGGCTCGGGTATTTCCGGGAGAACTGCGCCGCCGTCCCGAATTGAACGACGGCGTCCTCGGGCGTCGTGTTGAAGCCCAGGTGCAGGACGAGGTTCACCTGCGTCGCCGTCGCATCCTCCGAGGCGGGCGCCGGCTGTCCCAGCAAGGCCGCATCCTTCCACATCGAGTAGAGCCCGTGCGCGATGGCTCCGACGGGAACCTCGATTCCGGGGAGCGCATCGAAGATCTTGGGCATGTCGGGGCTGGCTTCGGCTCAGGGCTGGCGCCAGAGGTTGCCGTCCCGCGCCAGCAGGTCATCCGCGTTCTTCGGGCCCCATGAGCCGGCCGGGTACTCGCCCATGCCGTCCCGCCCCTTGCCGCGCCAGAAATCGAGGACGGGGGTGTACAGCCTCCACGAGGTTTCCGCCTCGTCGCCCCGGATGAAAAGGGTGCCGTCCCCGATCATGGCATCCAGGATCAGGCGCTCGTAGGCCTCCGGCGTGTTCGAGCCGAAGGTCGTGGCATAGCGGAAGCTCATCTTGACCGGCTGGGTTCGGGTCTCCAGGCCGGGAATCTTGCCATTGAGGACTAGGCTCGATCCCTCATCGGGCTGGATCTGGAAGGCGAGGGTGTTGACGGCGAGGTCGAACTTGTCGCCCTCCGCAAACAGGGTTCCGGGCGGTCGCCGGAACTGGATCGCGATCTCGCTGATCCGCCTTGCAAAGCGCTTTCCGGACCGAAGGTAAAAGGGCACGCCCTGCCAGCGCCAGTTGTTGATCAAAAGCCGTATGGCAGCAAAGGTCTCCGTGGCCGATTCCGGGCTCACGCCGGGTTCCTCGAGATAGCCCGGGACCGCCTTTCCCGCCAGCATGCCCGCCGTGTATTGGGCGCGGGCCACGTCCCCTCCGCAGTCGACGCTGAACGGCTGGACCGCCTTCAGCACCTTCACCTTCTCGTCCCGGATGGCCTCCGCGTCGAGCGAGACGGGGGGCTCCATCGCCGTCAGGGCCAGCAGCTGCATCGTGTGGTTCTGGATCATGTCCCGCAGGCAGCCGCTCTGCTCGTAGTAGCCCGCGCGCGAGCCGACGCCGACCTCCTCGGCCACGGTGATCTGGACGCTCGATATGAAATTGCGGTTCCACAGGGGCTCGAAAATCGCGTTGGCGAAGCGCTGGACGAGCAGGTCCTGGACGGTCTCCTTGCCCAGGTAGTGGTCGATCCGGTAAACCTGGTTCTCCGCAAAATGCGCCCGGATGCTCGCGTTGAGCTCCTGCGCCGACGCAAGGTCCCGCCCGAAGGGCTTCTCGACGATGACCTTCGCATGGTGGGCCTGGCCGAGGTATTTGGATGCCAGTCCGCTGGCCCCGAGGTTGACGAGGATCGGCTTGAACACCGAGGGCGGCGTCGAAATGTAAAAGAGCGGCTGCACCTCGCGCCCGAGCATCTTCTCGATCTCGGCGATGTGGGCGGCCAGCCGGTCGAACGCCGCCCTTTCGTCGTAGCCCCCGGTGACGTAGCTCGTATGCGAGGCGACGCGCGCCCACGCATCCGCCTGGAGCTCGCGGCGGGAGAATTCCTTGACGGCTTCGGCCGCCATCTCCCGGAACTTGTCGTCGGATATCTCCTTGCGGCCAAAGCCGACCAGGAAGAAGTCCGCCGGGAGCAGGTTGTCATAGCTCAGGTTGTAGACGGCGGGAATCAGCTTCCGGGCGGTCAGGTCGCCCGAGGCTCCGAATATGACGACGACTGTCGGAGGTGCGCCGCGGTGCTTGCTGAGGCCTTGCAGGAACGGATGACGGTCGGATTCGGCCATGGCGTGTGGGTGTTTGTGAAAAGCGGGCGTTGCCGATGCAAGGGAAATGGGGCGGGCGCAAATTGCAAAGCGAGGGACCTGTGTCCAATGAGGTGCTTTGCCGATTGGGGACAGCGGGACAGAGCGGGCGGCAGAAGGAGGGCAACGCGCGGCCAAACAAAAATAAAAAGGCTTGCCAGGTGTATTAGTGCCGTAATATACATGGTCGCATTCCGGTCCCCGTGCCCCTTCTCCTCATCATAGACCCTCACAACGGCGTTCCGGCGTACCGGCAGATCATGGACCAGGTGAAGTTCCAGATCGCGACGGGTATGCTGCCCTCCGGAGCGGAGATGATGTCGACGCGGGCCCTTTCCATGGAATTGAGGCTCAACCCGATGACGATCAGCAAGGCGTACGCCTTTCTCGAGCGGGAGGGCGTGCTCGAGCGCCGCAGGGGGCAGACCCTGATCGTGCGCGAGCACCGGGGCGCCGAGGCGCGCGCGGCCAGGACCGAACCGCTTCGCAAGCATCTCGCGGGTGCCGCGAGCATGGCTCGGCAGCTCGGGGTCGGGCCCGACGAGGCGCTCAGGATTTTTCGAGAAACATTGGAAAAACCAAAATCATGAGCACATCCCCACCACCTGACTTCCTTCTCAAGGCGGAAAGCCTTGGCAAGCGCTACGGCCACCGCGTTGCCCTGAGCTCCGTCAATCTTGAGGTTCCCTTCCGGCCGCGTTTCCGGAGCCCTTCGTGCTTTCGTGCCAGGGCGGCGGAAACCAGGTGCGTCTCCAGGTGCGCACGGACGACCCGGAAGCCGCCCAAAGGGTGGCCGCCCAATATGGCGCTGAGGTCGCGACCCGCCGGATGAATCTCGACGAAATGTTTCCCCTTCTGCAGCGCTCGCGAAAAACAGCCGATCAAGCCACACGGCCATGAACCGCAAGTTCCGTGTTTTTCTATCGGTGTTCCGTCCGATCCAGACGCTGTTCCTCCTGGCGTTTTACGGAGCTTTCTTCTCATGGAGCATGGTCAACACCGCCCGGGCCTTTCATTTCGTTCCCCATCTCTCCATGCCGGGGGAGTACTTCCTCATATGCGCGGTGGTAGGGCCCATGACGTCCGGTTTCATCCTCGCAATGCCGTTTCACGACGCGATGCACGCGAGCCTGTTCGCACTGATTCCGGGAGCGGCCAGGCGGCTCGCCAATTGGCACGCCATGAGTGCCGCAGGATTTGCCCTTTTATACGCCTTGGCGTTGCGGCATTTTGACAACGCTGTCCCTTTCCTCCCTGTCTTTGGCTGCGCCCTATGGGGGCTATCGTTTGGAACCGCAAACGTCCATGACCGGCGTCCGAGGACACTCTGGAGGACCCGGATCCTGTGGGGGATCTGCCTATTGGCTGCTTGCGGCGCAATACGCTTGGGCGACCAATTTCGGGCGGTGGCGATTGCGATGCCTGGCGTCTTGTTCTCGGCCTACGGCGCCATGGCCGTCTTCCTGTTCGGGCTCAATTATTCGCGCAGACAGGCGCGCGCGCGGGGGCGGAATCCCTATCTCTCGATGGTCACGATGATCTATTGCCCGTCTGCGCTCAGGTCCCGCTATGCGCAGAAGATCCGGCAACTGATGCAGGAGGGGAAGGCCGACAGGGCCGCTTCGGACAACTATGCTGTTTCAATCGACGGCTCGCTTCGATCGTTCCTGGCCGCGCATCATCGGACCACGATGATCGGACGGAAAAGAAGAGGTGGCTCGCTGCAACTCTGGTCTTTCATCGTGGGAGCGGGGTACCCTCTTTTGGGCGCGGCCCTTTTTGGCCTGATGCTGAACCGCATCTTTGGCGTCGCCGGTTTCTGGAAGCAGGTGGGGCGAATCGTCGCTCAGGTTGCGCCGACGGGCAGCCGTTCGAGCGATGATTTCATGAGCGAAGCCTGCGTCTTTATCCCGGTTATTTCGGTCCTCGCCTTTGTATTCGCCGGGTTGATCCCGACATACCCGGCCTTTCGATTTCCCGTTTCCAGGCGGCGTCTCGCCAGCCTGGTTTTCGTGTCATCGATCCGGCAGTTTTTGACCGTCATTCTATGGTACATGGCGGGAACGCTCAGCGTGACGGTATTGGCCGCCGAGTTGTCCGGTTCCCCAGTCCTCCCGCCGCTTTTGAGTTATGCCTACATGGCGCTGATCCTCCTGCCGGTCCTTCCCCTGCTGAAGACCTTAAATCTCATCATCCACGGGCAGCTGTCATTCATTTCCATAAGCCTTGTTTCGGTTTTGGTTGCCCTCGTGGGAATGATCAACCAATCGACCTGGCAGCCGTGGGCCCTGTCTGCCGGAGGAATCGGAGGTTCCCTGGCGGCCCTTGCCGCGACCCTGCTGCTCTACTGGCGAATCATGCGCTGGAGATGCTGTTCGGGCGATCTCGCCTTTACGCCCGTCCTGTTGAACCGATGAACAGCCCCTCCCGGAAGGCCTGGTTTGGTGCGTTCCCGCCATCGCTGAGGCCGCGGGAATCCGCTAACCGAACAATCCCACGTTCTCGAAGTGCCTGATCCTGGGCGGTCCGTCGCCGAGTTCCACCTCCACGACATCCAGGCGGTGGGTGCGCGGCCGGGGCAGGTGCATGCCGAGGTAGGCATTTATGGCCCCGCGCAGGGCCTTTCTCTTGCGGCGGCCGACGGCAAAGTAGCCGGGCACAAGGGCGCCGGCGGTTCGCGTCTTTACCTCGACAAAGACGATCACGCCATCCTTTTGGGCGATCAGGTCGATTTCCTCACGCTTGTCGTACGGGTTGTGCCAGTTTTGGGCGAGGATGCGAAATCCGCGCTCGCCTCGCAGAAACCGCGCCGCCACGGCCTCTCCACGGGATCCTCGATCCGCGGATGCATTTTCCAACTGTACCGGGGGGCGGGGGTTTCCACAGCCGTCGGTTTGGGCCGGGGGAGCATTTCCGATCTGGCTTTGCAGACCGCCCAGGTTGTGCGCATTCTTTGGCATCCGTCGATTATGGCAACTTCCCAACCCGCGGCCCCGCTGGCCTACAAGCTCGCCGTCCTCGTCTTCATCGAGAACAGGGAGGGCGAGCACCTGTTGATGCTTCGGGCCAAGCCGCCCAACTTCGGCGTTTGGAGCCCCATAGGCGGAAAGCTCGAGACTTCATTGGGCGAATCCCCGTTCGAATGCGCCGTCCGGGAGACATTCGAGGAGACGGGCCACGTGATCACGGCGGCCGACCTGCACCTCTTCGCCACGATCGCCGAGAAGGCCTACGAGGGGCAGTCGCACTGGCTCATGTTCCTTTTCAGGTGCCGAAGGCCGGTTGCCGCCCTGCCTAAGGACATTGCCGAGGGGCGGTTCGGATTCTTTTCGCGGGCCGCCATCTCGGCCATCCCGATTCCCGAGACGGACCGCATGGCCCTGTGGCCAACCTATGATTCGTACCGCGACCGGTTCGTGTCGCTGAAGGCCGACTGCGCCCCTGGAAGGCCGGTCCGGGTGGAGATTGAGGAGATCACTCCGGCTTAGCTACGGCGGCAGTTCGGCGTGGGCATGGTGGAAGGATCCACGCCAAGGGAAAGCCATTGCCTGTTTTGGACCGTGCGTATGTGTGCAATAAATAGTTGGTGAAAAAGGCAATATACCAGAACGAACAGCAGCTCATATTGGTATTGACCAAAACGAGCATAGCCTAATATTGGCTCATGCATGTTTAAAAGAAGGATCTACGACACACTCCTTGAGCATCATCTGCACGCCTATCGCCAGATGGCTTTTGTCAGCGGCCCGCGGCAGGTGGGGAAGACAACGACCTGCCGGAATCTTGGCTCCGTCTATCTAAACTGGGACAACACCGAAATTCAACGAACCATACTCCAAGGGACGGAAGCGTTGGCCCGGTCAATCGGGCTGGACGTTGCGCGAAGCACTCCGCCCGTGGCTGTCTTCGACGAACTCCATAAATTTCCAAAATGGAAAGGCACACTAAAGGGACTCTTCGATGGCTATGGCGGTCGCTGCAAGATCATCGTGACCGGAAGCTCCCGGCTCGATGTGTATCGACGCGGCGGTGACAGTTTGATGGGGCGCTATTTTCTTTACCGAATGCACCCTTTCAGCGTGGCGGAATGCGCCGACACGTCCCTGCCGGCCAAGCCGCTGCGCCCGCCCAAGGCCATTGATGAAGCCGAATGGAATGCCCTTTGGCAGCACGGCGGTTTCCCCGAGCCATTCATCACCCGCGAAGAGGGCTTTACACAGAAGTGGGCCTCGTCACGCCTCCAACAGCTTGCAAGGGAGGACATTCGCGAGGCTTCGCAAGTGCAGTACGTCGCCCAGCTTGGAGTGCTCGCGCATATCCTTTCGGAGCGTTCCGGCCAGCAGCTGGTGTATGCGAGTCTGGCACAGGAAGTGTCGGTGGCCCCGATCACCGTCAAGGGCTGGGTGCAGCTGCTGGAATCGCTGCACTTTGGGTTCACCGTTCGTCCGTATTTCAAGAGCGTGGCCAACTCCCTGCGGAAGGAGCCGAAGTGGTACCTGCGGGATTGGTCGGGCGTCAAGGATGCGGGCCAGCGCTCCGAGACTTTTGTCGCCTGTCACCTGTTGAAGGCCGCCGAGGGTTGGACCGATCTCGGGCTGGGGAGCTTTGCGCTGCACTACGTGCGGACCAAGCAGAAGAAGGAGGTCGATTTCCTCGTCCTGCGCGACGGCAAACCCTGGTTTCTGGTCGAAGTCAAATCCTCGGGGCGCATCCTTTCGCCAAGCCTTGATGATTTTCAGCGGCAGTTGGGAACCGCCCACGCCTTCCAGGTTGTCATTGACCTGCCGTTTGAGGCGCTCGACTGCTTCGACTTCAAGACCCCCGTTGTCGTGCCGGCGAGGACGTTTCTCAGCCAGTTGTTTTGAATCTCCCTGAAACCCGGGAAACTTGTCCAGGTGGAGATCGAGGAGATCACCCCTCCTTGGGGCGCAGGGCGTCGTGGAGGATCTCGACCGGGTGGAGGGCCTTCCGGCCGGTCGCGTCGGCGATCTGGTGCCGGCAGCTCGTCCCAGGCGCTGCGATGAGCGCCTCCGCGGGGGCGGCCCGGACAGCCGGAAACAGGACCAGTTCCCCGACAAGCTGTGAAACGGCGAAATGCTCCTTTTCGAAGCCGAAGGAGCCGGCCATCCCGCAGCAGCCCGAGGGGATCACCTGGACCCGGTAGTTTCGGGGCAGTTCGAGCGTCCGGATGGTCGGCTCGAGCGAGGCGAGCGCCTTCTGGTGGCAGTGCCCGTGCAGGATGATTGAGCGCGCCTCGTCGGTGAAGGCCTCCCGGGGGATTCGTCCTGCGGCGGCCTCGCGGGCGAAGAATTCGTCGATGAGCAGCGCGCGGCCGGACAGCGTCTTCGCCGGCGCCCGCAGCGGCGGCGGGACAAGGTCGGGGAACTCGTCCCGGAAACCGAGGATTGCGGAGGGCTCGATTCCGATCAGGGGCTCGGCCTCGGTGACGACGTCCTTCAGCAGCTCGACATTGCGGATCGCGTGCTTCCGGGCATCCCGCAGCAGGCCCTTGGAGATCTTCGCCCGGCCGCTTTCCACGTGTGTGGGAATCAGCACTTCGTAGCCGAGGGCGTTTAGCAGCCGCACGGCCTTGATCCCGATCGGCGTGTCGTTGTAATCGGTGAACTCGTCGCAGAAAAGGTGCACGCGCCCGCGGGGGAATGCTGCGGCGCGATTCGCGTGGTCCCGGTGCCAGCGGCGGAGGGTGGTGGCGTGGAGGAGGGGGAGGCTGCGCTCGGGCGCAAAACCCACGATCCGCTTCACGAGGCCCGAAATGACGGAGTTGCCGAGCAGGAAATTATTGAGGCCCGGCGCCAGGGAGCCGATCCGGCCGAGGCTTGCAAAACTGCCGACCAGGCGGCTGCGCAGGGGGACCCCCCGCGCGTCGTGGAATCGCTGGAGCCACTCCGCCTTCAGCCTGGCCATATCGACGTTGGAGGGGCACTCGGACCTGCACCCCTTGCAGGAAAGGCACAGGTCCATGACCGCGGCGATTGAGTCGCTGTCGAACGGATCCGCCTTGGGCGATCGGGTGAGGACCTCCCGCAGGATGTTGGCCCGGGCCCTTGTCGTGGCGTCCTCCCTCTTGGTGGCCATGTAGCTCGGGCACATCGTTCCTCCCATGAGGTGGGACTTGCGGCAGTCGCCCGATCCGTTGCACCGCTCAGCCGCGCGCAAAAGCCCCCCCGAGGCCGAGAAATCGAGCACGGTCGCAAACTCGCGCGTCGCCTGGCCCGCCTCGTAGCGAAGGCTCGTGTCCATCGGGGGCGCGTCGGTGATCTTTCCCGGGTTGAAGATGCCGGCCGGATCCCAGGCGGCCTTGATCGCCCGGAAGAGGGCGTAGTTCTTCTCCCCGACCATCAGCGGCAGGAATTCGCCGCGCAGCCGCCCGTCCCCGTGCTCGCCGCTCAGCGAGCCCCGGTAGCGCTTGACCAGATGGGCGACCTCGGTTGCCACCACCCGGTAAAGCCGGCGTCCCTCGGCGTCCTTGAGGTTGAGGATCGGCCGCAGGTGAAGCTCCCCGGACCCGGCATGGCCGTAGTGGACCGCCGACAGGCCGTGCCGGTCGAGAATGGCGTCGAAGTCCCGCACAAATCCCGGCAGATCCGAGGGGTCGACCGCCGTGTCCTCCACAACCGCGGCGGGCTTTCCGTCGCCCGGGATGTTGGCCAAAAGCCCGAGGGCGGCCTTCCGCAGGTTCCAGACCCGGTTCTGGTCCGCCCCGCAGACGCGCCTGCAGAGGCAGCCGAGTCCGGACGACCGCAGGTCGGCCTCGAAGCGCCCCGCAGCCGCCCCGGCCTCGGCCATCGAAGCGGCCCCGAACTCGACGACGAGCATGGCGTCCGGATCGCCTTCGATGAAAAAGCGGTTCCGGCTCTGCTCGAGATTGGTCTTCGTGCAGTCGAGGATGTACCGGTCCAGCAGCTCGCTCGAGCGGGGGGAGTGCCGCAGTGCGACCAGGTTGGCCTGGAGCGACTCTGAAATCGAGGCGCAGTGGACGCAGACCAGCAGAGTGTCCCTGGGGGGCAGGGGAACGCACGCCAGCGTGATTTCGGTCAGGAAGGCCAGGGTGCCCTCCGACCCGGCCAGCATCCGGCAGAAATTGAACGGCGGCCCGCCGGGCATGAACGGCTCGCAGGCGGCAAGGGAGTCCAGGGCGTAGCCCATGCAGCGCCGGTGGATCGATTTTTTCGGGAATTGGCGCTCGATCTCGTCGCGCACGGCGGCGTCGCCGAGGAGCGCGCCTGCCTGGCGGTAGAGCGCATTCTCGAGCGCATTGCCCGCGCGCCGCGCGCGGAATTCCTCCGGGGCGAGCGGGCCGAATTCAGCGATGCTTCCGTCCGAAAGCACCGCACGGGCCCCGAGGAGGTGATCGCGGGTGGTTCCATAGACGAGCGAGTTGGAGCCGCAGGAATTGTTGCCCACCATGCCCCCGATCATGGCGCGGTTCTGGGTCGCCGTTTCCGGGCCGAAGCAAAGCCCGTATGGCGCGAGCGCCAGGTTGAGCTCGTTGCGGACGACGCCGGGCTGGACGCGGACGCGGGAGCGCCCGGCATCGATTTCCAGGATTTGGGTCAGGTGCCGCGATACGTCCGCGACGATCCCCGGGCCGACGACCTGGCCCGCGAGCGACGTGCCGGCTGTCCGCGGGATGAGGGAGGTGCCGTGTTCGCGCGCGAAGAGCACCAGGGTGCGCACTTCCGCCTCGTCCCTCGGGCAGGCCACCGCCAGGGGCAGTTCCCGGTAGTCGGAGGCGTCGGTGGCATAAAGGGCGCGGGCGGCATCGTCGGTCCGAATGCCGTCGGCAAGCGCCGCGGAGAGGCTCGCGAGTGCGGAGGCCGGTGGATGCAGGCTAACGACTGGCATGGCGTGCGCGGGCGGCGGCGGGGACTGTTGGCCGGCGGCCGGTGAATTGTTGTCAGTCGGCGGCGCGCACGACCGCGTGGGATCGCTTGCCCTTGCGCAGCAGGAGGTACTTGCCGAAAAGCAGGTCGTTTAGGGCGGCCGCGCGGGCCGGTTCCGGGACGCGCCGGTTGTTGAGATAGATTCCCCCGCCTTCGATGTCCTTCCGTGCCTGGCCCTTGGACGGGCACAATCCGCTGAAGACAAGGAGCTCCGTCACAGGAACCCCGGGCCCCTCCAGCCGGCCTTTCGGCAGGTCCTTGGTCGGGATTTCGCCGACGACGTCGCGGAAGAGGGCCTCCGTGATTCCATCGAGGCCTCCCCCGAACATGATTTCACTTGCGCGGATGGCGTCAGCGCAAGCGGAGGGCCCGTGCACGAGGTCCGTCACCTCGCGGGCGAGGGCTTTCTGGGCCTCCCTTGCGCCGGGATCGGCCAGGTGCCGGGCTTCGAGGGAGGCTATCGCCTCGGCGGGCAGCAGGGTGAACCTCTTCAGGTAGCCGACGACCATGCTGTCCTCCGTGTTCACGAAAAACTGATAAAACCGGTAGGGGCTGGTCTTCGCGGGATCGAGCCACACGGCACCGCTTTCGGTCTTTCCAAACTTCGAGCCGTCCGAACGGGTGATGAGGGGGAAGGTCAGTCCCCAGGCCGGGCTGCCGAGCTTCCTGCGGATCAGGTCGGTCCCGGCCGTTATGTTTCCCCATTGGTCGCTTCCGCCGATCTGCAGCTCGCAGTTGAAGGCCTTCCTCAGATGATAGAAGTCATAGGCCTGAAGGAGCATGTAGCTGAACTCGGTGTAGCTTATACCCCCCTCGCTCTCCATACGGGCACGTACGCTCTCCTTGGCTACCATGACGTTGACCGAAAAGTGCTTCCCGACTTCGCGCAGGAAATCGAGGTAGCCCAGGGGCGAGGTCCACTCTGCGTTGTCGACCAGGCGCGCCGGATTGACCTTCGTTTCGAAGTCCAGAAGGCGGGAGAGCTGGAGCTTGATGCAGGAGACGTTGTGCGCGAGCTGCTCGCGGCTGAGCAGATTGCGCTCGGCGGACTTGCCGCTCGGATCTCCCACCATCCCGGTGGCGCCCCCCGCAAGCGGCAGCGGATGGTGCCCGGCGAGCTGAAACCGCCGGAGGGTGAGCTGCCCCATGAGGTGGCCTGCATGGAGGCTGTCCCCCGTGGGGTCAAAGCCGCAGTAAAGGGTGATGGGACCCGCCGCCAGGCGCCGGCCAAGGGTGTCCGGGTCGGTGCAATCAGCTATGAGGCCGCGCCATCGCAGGTCGTCGAGAAGGCTCGTTTGCAAGATGGCCTTATTCGGTCCCGCCCGGGCCGGGGCGTCAAATATGGAAAATCGGTTTGCGGACGGGTCCAGACGGGATCTATTTTCGCAACCTTTTCGTCCCTCAACCTCAACAGAACAACTGACCCAAATCAACATGCCCATATCGATCGGTTCAAAAGCGCCTGATTTCTCCCTCAAAACGAAGACCTCGGACGGCCTCAAGGACGTCAGGCTGAGCGACAACCTCGGCAAGAAGCAGACGGTGATCCTCTTTTTCCCGCTCGCCTATACGAGCGTTTGCACCCAGGAGATGTGCGATGTCACCTCCGGCCTGGACAGCTACGCAGGCCTCAACGCAGAGGTCTACGCGATCAGTGTCGACAGTCCCTTCGCGCAGGAGGCCTGGGCGAAGCAGAACAACATCAAGATCACCCTCCTGTCCGACCTCAACAAGACCGTGACCAAGGCCTACGATGTCCTCTTCCCAATGCTCGCAGGCGTCGGCGACACGGCAGCCCGGGCGGCCTTTGTGATTGGAACGGATGGAGTTGTAAAATACGCCGAGCAGACGCCTACTCCCAAGGACCTGCCGAATTTCAAGGCGATTGCCGCCGCCCTGTCCAAGTGACCCAAAGCCGATGAGCCAGCAGCCCAACCCGTTCAATTCTCTCCAAGTCTTCTCTGCATCAGGGAAGGAGCACGCCTTTTACTCCCTGCCTGCGCTCGAGAAGGCGGGTTTTGCGGTTCGGCGGCTGCCGGTCTCGATTCGACTGGTCCTCGAGTCGCTGCTTCGAAATTGCGACGGAAAGCGCGTCTCGGAGGGGGCCGTGCGCTCGCTCGCCTCCTGGGAAGCGAAGGCCGCACGCACCGAGGAGATCCCCTTTGTCGTTGCCCGCATTGTCCTGCAGGACTTCACGGGCGTCCCCCTGCTTGTCGATCTCGCGGCCATGCGTTCGGCGGTGGCGAAGATGGGCAGGAATCCGAAGATCATCGAGCCGCTGGTCCCGGTCGACCTCGTCGTCGACCATTCGGTCCAGGTCGATTTTGCGGGAAGCGCGACGGCGCTGGAGCGGAACATGGAGCTTGAGTTCTCCCGCAACCGGGAGCGCTACCAGTTCCTGAAGTGGGGTATGCAGGCCTTCGATACCTTCAAGGTGGTGCCGCCGGGAATAGGAATCGTCCACCAGGTGAACCTGGAGTACCTGGCGAAGGGGGTCCTGACCGACGGGAGGGGCGTCTGCTATCCCGACACCCTGGTGGGCACGGATTCCCACACGACGATGATCAACGGCCTGGGCGTCGTGGGCTGGGGGGTGGGCGGAATCGAGGCGGAGGCGGGCATGCTGGGCCAGCCGGTCTATTTCCTGACTCCCGACGTCGTGGGCGTGCACCTGACGGGGAGCCTCCCGGAGGGGGTCACCGCGACGGATCTCGCGCTCACCGTGACGCAACTCCTGCGCAAGGCGAAGGTCGTGGGCAAGTTTGTGGAATTCTACGGGCCCGGCGCCGCAGCCCTTCCCGTCGTCGACCGGGCCACCATTGCCAACATGGCGCCGGAGTACGGGGCCACGATGGGCTTCTTCCCGATCGATGCCGAATGCTCGGCCTACCTCCGGTCCACCGGCCGCAGCGACCAGCATGTGGCCCTTTACGAGGCGTACTACAGGGCCCAGGGCCTCTGGGGCGTCCCGCAGGCCGGCGATATCGACTATTCGCAGGATCTTTCGCTAGACTTGGGGACAATCGTTCCGAGCGTCGCCGGGCCGAAGCGGCCCCAGGACCGGATCGAGCTGAAAAATCTCAAGCAGGAATTTATGTCGGCCTTTTCGCGGCCGGTTGCGGAGAATGGTTTCGGAAGGGCGGCGGCGGACCTGGACGGCGGCTTTCACGTGCCCGGCGCCGCATTGAACGGGGCCGGCGAGATTGGCCACGGCAGCGTCCTGATCGCCGCCATCACGAGCTGCACCAACACGTCCAACCCGAGCGTCATGCTGGCCGCGGGATTGCTGGCGAAGAAGGCAGTGGAACGCGGCCTTGGGACCCGCCCGATGGTCAAGACTTCGCTTGCCCCCGGCAGCCGCGTTGTGACCGACTATCTGGAAAAGACCGGCCTGCAACCCTACCTCGACAAGCTGGGTTTCGAGACCGTGGGCTACGGGTGCACGACCTGCATAGGAAACTCCGGCCCGCTGCAACCGTCGATCGAGGAAACGGTTGTCAAAAACGACCTCGTCGCGGCATCGGTGCTGTCGGGCAACCGCAATTTTGAGGCGCGGGTCCACCAGAACATCAAGGCGAACTTCCTCATGTCTCCACCGCTTGTCGTCGCCTTTGCGCTGGCGGGCCGTGTGGACATCGACCTTGCGCACGAGCCGCTGGGCCGGGACAAGGAGGGCCGCGACGTCTTCCTCCGGGATCTCTGGCCGACCCTCGGGGAAATTCGCGAACATCTGCAGGCGGCTCTCAAGCCGGAGGTCTTTCGCCGGCTGTATTCGGATTTTGCCTCGAAGAACCCCCGGTGGAACGAGATCCTCTCGGCGGCGGGCGACGTGTACGCCTTCGACGCCACGTCCACGTACATCCAGGAGCCCCCGTTCTTCGCGGGCTTCTCGCTTCAACCGGGCGCGATTACCGCAATCACGGGCGCCAGGGCCCTCGGGATCTTCGGGGATTCGGTCACGACCGACCACATTTCGCCGGCCGGGGCGATCAAGAAAACCTCGCCCGCGGGCCGGTTCCTCCTCGAAAACGGGGTCGGCTTCGAGGATTTCAACAGCTACGGCTCGCGCCGCGGGAACGACCGCGTGATGACCCGCGGCACTTTTGCCAACGTCCGCATCAAGAACCTGATGCTTGGCGGCGAAGAGGGCGGAAACACCCTGTATTGGCCCAAGGATGGCGCCGGCGAAAAGATGTCCATTTTTGATGCGGCCATGCGCTACCGCTCGGATGGGACGCCCCTGGTCATCATCGCGGGCCAGGAGTACGGCACCGGTTCATCGAGGGATTGGGCCGCCAAGGGGACCCAGCTTTTGGGAGTGAAGGCGGTCGTCGCGCAGAGCTTCGAGAGAATCCACCGTTCCAATCTCGTCGGCATGGGCGTCCTCCCCCTCCAGTTCAAGGAGGGCATTCGCGCGCAGACCCTGGGACTCGACGGCACGGAGACCTATGAGGTCGTCGGCCTCGGAACCTCCCTGAGGCCCCAGCAGGACCTGACCCTTCGGATCATCCGCAAGAACGGCGAGAAGACAGACATAGCGGTTCGGTGCCGGATCGATACGCCGATCGAGATCGACTATTACCAACACGGCGGCATCCTGCCCTATGTCCTCCGGCAAATCGTGGCAGCCTAGCCAGGAATGGCGCAGCCTGCTTCCGACGGTGGAAAGTCCGGCAAAGCCGTAATAGCTGCCTTTTAACATCTTAGGCGCTGCAGCTTGCTGCCGTGCGCCAAACGAGTTGATTTTTATCCAACACCCAGCCGCACGTCATGTCCGAGATTGCCACAAAGCCGGTCTACTTGGTGGATGCCTATTCCGACCCGGTGCTCGTGCGGATAGAGGGAAGGGTTAATTTCCAGAACAGCGCCTGTTTGCGGGATTTCATTGGCGAAATGATGCAGCGCAACCGCGTCCGCTTCGTTTTGGACTTTCTTCACTGCTCCGGGATGGACAGCACTTTCCTGGGAGTCCTGGCCGGGGCTGCCCTGGAGCTGCGAAAGCGCACGCCCGCCGGCAGCCTGGTCCTGGTGAGGCTTGGACCGCGCAATCTCGAACTGGTCCGCAACCTGGGACTCCACCGCCTCCTGGCCGTCGATTCCGGGAATTTCCCGATGAATTTTTCCTCTGGGGACACGGCCCTCGCCTGCCCGGAATCAAGCGAATTGGACTGCGCCCGCCTGGTCCTTGAGGCGCATGAGAATCTTGTTGCGGCCGACGAGGGCAACCGGGCTAAGTTTCAGGACGTGCTGATCTTCCTCAAGAACCGCGTCGAGCAGCGTTAGGCATGCCACTGCAACTTTTCCTTGGCGCCTGCGTCGGCGGACTGCTGATGCTGGTGCCCGTGCTGCGCGCCCGCGCCTTTGCCCGGCGCCAGGAGGAGGAACGGAGGCAGTTTGGCCAGGATCGCCAGCGGGTCATCGATTTCATGCACCTGATGGCCGAGGCCCTGGGCGAGGGGCTCACGCCCCAGGAGCTGCGCCAGAGGATCGTGCACGCCTCGATAATCTGCACGGGCGCCCTCAGTGCGTGCATGTTCGAGAAGACGCCGGCGGACACGATGCGTGGAGTCGCCGTGGAGGGCCTTTTCCCCCCCACCGGCCGCTGTCAGCGGCGACGAAGGAACTGCTGACGAGCAGGGCCAAGTTCATCGAGCAGGTGCTCAAGTCCGAGGAGTTTCCCGCGGGGGAGGGAATCGTGGGCCGGGTCGCACGGACCGGCCGAGCCGAATTGATCGCCGACGCGGCCTCGGACTCCCTGATCGTGAAGCATGACGACCCGGCCCTCGCCGTCCGCTCGGTGATCGCCGTGCCGCTGCGGTTTCGCGACCGGTTTTTCGGTGTTCTCGCCGTCACTAATCCGGCCGGGGACAGGCCGTTCACGGAGGTCGAGTTTTCGCTGCTTCAGTCCCTGGCCGAGCAGGCGGCCCTGGCCCTTCACAATGCCGAGCTGCTGGACCTCAGGATGGAAAAGTCCCGCCTCGACCTCGACCTGTCGATCGCGAGAGGGATCCAGCAGATGCTTCTGCCGAGGCAGGCAGTCAGTTTCAGGGGCTTCGACCTGGATGCC
This sequence comes from uncultured Verrucomicrobiae bacterium, assembly GCA_963747795.1. GTDB lineage: Bacteria > Verrucomicrobiota > Verrucomicrobiia > Opitutales > Opitutaceae > Palsa-1447. The sequence goes on along the minus strand of CAVVGS010000015.1, from coordinate 173,722 downwards.
CGGTACAAGCCCGCGCAGAAGATAGGAGGGGACCTCTACGACATCCTCTCCCTGCCGGGCGGCCGCCTGGGGGTGGCCGTTGCGGACGTGTCCGGCAAGGGAATACCGGCGTCGCTCATGATGGCGATCGCCCGCACCCACATGCGCCAGATCGCCCCGCGCCACGAATCGCCCGCCCGGGCCCTGGCCGAGCTGAACCGCGCCGTCGCGCCGGACGTCCAAGGCGGGATCTACGTCACGGTCCTTTACGCCATCATCGACGGAGCGCGGGGACAGGTTGCGATGGCCCGGGCCGGCCACGAGCTGCCGCTCCTCGCGCGAATCGACCCGTCGAGCGGCTGCTGCCATCCGCGCTTCGTCGGCTCCGAGGGCATGCCGATCGGCATGGTTCCCGACGACCTTTTCACCGCGGCCATCGCCGATCAGTTCGAACCCTTCGGCCCGGGCGACATCCTCGTACTTTACACGGATGGCATCACCGAGGCGCCGAATGAGGACGGGAAGGAGTTTTCCGGGGCTCGGCTGGCGGACACCGTCCGCCAATGCGCCCGGCAGAGCGCCTGCGAGATCAACAATGGCATTCTGGAGGCGGTCGAGCGCTTTGTCGGCGATGTGCCGCAGCATGACGACCTGACGCTGGTCACCGTCAAGCACCTGTGAATTTCCGGAATTGCCGAGGGAACATCCTTCCTCGTCGTGGGCGGCCAAAGATTGGTTCGATGGCCGCCAATGCAGCCGTCAGGTCTGACGGCCGGATGGCGGCCAAGAGACTCGGGATAAGGCAGCAATGTCCTCGGGAGGATAATCCTTCGCCAATTCCGGCAACCTCGAGATTTTCCTCTTGCCTCTTTGACTGCGCGGAAGGTGCTTAGAGCCTCCATGCCCGAGGATGCACAACTCATTGACCGCAATTCCCTGCCCGATGCGGCCGGGCATTTCGGGACGTATGGGGGCGTGTTTGTGCCGGAGACGCTCATGGCGGCCCTGGGCGAGCTTGCAGAAGCCTTTGACAAGGCGAGGCGCGACCCCACGTTCCTGGAGGAGCTGGACAGGCATCTGAGCGAGTACGCCGGAAGGCCGACGCCGCTGTATTTCGCCGAGCGCCTGACCCGGCATTTCGGCGGCGCGAAAATCTACCTCAAGCGCGAGGACCTGCTCCACACCGGCGCCCACAAGATCAATAACGCGATCGGCCAGGCGATTCTCGCCGGGCGCATGGGCAAGCGACGGATCATTGCCGAGACGGGCGCCGGCCAGCACGGGGTCGCCACCGCGGCGGTCTGCGCCAAGTTCGGCTTCGAGTGCGTCGTCTACATGGGTTCGGTCGACATGGAGCGGCAGGCGCTCAACGTTTTCCGGATGCGCCTGATGGGGGCCGAGGTGCGCGGGGTCGACGCAGGCCAGAAGACACTCAAGGAGGCGATCAACGAGGCGATGCGGGACTGGGTGACCAACGTCCGCACAACCCATTACATCCTCGGCACTGTCTACGGAGCGCACCCCTATCCCATGATGGTGCGCGAATTTCACCGGGTGATCGGGCGCGAGGCGAAGGTGCAGATCATGGCGCGGGAGGGGCGGCTCCCCGACGAACTGATCGCCTGCGTCGGCGGCGGAAGCAACGCGATGGGGCTTTTCTTCGAATTTCTGGAGGATCCGGCCGTGCGCATGATCGGCGTGGAGGCCGGGGGGCGGGGCATCCGGAAAGGCGGGCATGCGGCCCGGTTTGCCGGCGGCCGGCTCGGCGTCCTGCAGGGATGCAAGACATTCATCCTCCAGGATGCCGACGGCCAGATCGAGAGCACGCACTCGGTGTCCGCAGGCCTTGACTACGCGGCCGTGGGCCCCGAGCACGCGTATTACCGGGACCGCGGCCGGATCGCCTTCACCTACGCGACGGACGACGAGGTCCTCGCAGCCTTCCGCCTTTGCTCGGAGCTCGAGGGCATCATTCCCGCCCTCGAAAGCAGCCACGCGCTGGCGCACGCCTTCAAGCGGGCGAAGGAACTGACCGCGGACAAGGTCATTGTAGTCAACCTGAGCGGTCGCGGCGACAAGGACGTCCAGCAGGCGCAGTCGCTGCTTAAGTAGGGAAGACCTCAGCGGTAGACCTCAGGCCTCCAGAATTGAAATCCGATACTCGGATTTCAATTCTGGAGGCCTGAGGTCTTTATTGCGCTTTGCGTCAGCGCAGGCCGCGGCCGAAATCGGAATGACGGCCGCCTGAACGCGGTATTGCGCTCGCTGGCGCAACATCCGTTAATGCCGCGATGCGAAGCATGACCGGCTATGGTCGCGCGACTTCCGCGATCGGAAAGCAAACCCTCACGGTCCAGGTGAGCTCCGTCAACCGCCGCACGCTCGATCTGAGCGTTTCGATGCCGCCGGAGTGGGAGAGCCTTGAGCCGCAGATCGGCGAGCGCGTGAGGCGCGTCGTGCTGCGCGGCAAGGTCCATGTGGGCATCGAACTTCCTGCGCAGCCCGGCGAGGACGGGGCGGTGTGGGACGACTCCGACGTGAGGATGACGCTCGATCGGCTCGCAACCCTGGCCGCCGTGCAGGGGGTTGCCTTTCGCCCGACCCCGGAACTGCTCTGGCAGATCGCCAATTCCCGCCGCAAGCCCGCTGGGTTCCCCTCTGCCGAGGAGGCCGCGCCGGTTGTTCTCGAGGCGCTCGACGAGGCCCTGCACGGATTTGCCGTGATGCGGGCGAAGGAGGGCGAGGCGCTGCTCGTCGATTTCCTTGCCCGCGTCGCCGCCCTCTGGCGCATGGTCGAGGCGATCGCGGCCCGCGCGCCGCTCGTGGCGCCCAATTACCGGGATTTGCTCGTGAAACGTCTTCGCGAGGCCGGCCTTGAGCTGGATCTGGACGACGAACGTGTCCTGAAGGAAATCGCCCTGTTCGCCGACCGCTGCGACATCACCGAGGAAGTCACCCGGTTCAGGAGCCACCTGGAACAGTTTTCGGGTCTCATCAAGTCCGGCGGCGAAATCGGGCGGAAGGCGGAATTCATCCTTCAGGAAATGGGGCGGGAGAGCCACACTATGGGCAGCAAGGCCAACGACCTGGCGATCTCCCGGCACGTCATCGAACTGAAGAACGAGATCGAGCGCGTGAAGGAGCAGATCGCCAACGTCGAATAGGCTGCGCCCGCCTGTCAGGCAACGTGCAGCCCCCCAATTTGATAGGATCCTCCTGGATAAAGCCGGAATCTCATGAAAAAGATCGAAAACAAGATAGCGCCATCGGGCATCGCGATTGGAATAGGGGTCGGAACCGCCCTTGGAATCGCCCTGCACAACCTTGCCCTTGGGCTGGGTGTCGGTGTGGCCTTGGGGCTGGGTGTCGGTGTGGCCCTGGGCTCATCCGGAAACTGCCCGAAGTAGGAACCGAAGTCCAAGCTGCGTGCCGATGGGCGGGAGGTCCTGCCCATCGATCAAAGAGGCACGCCGCAGCCGGAACTGTGCAGTTCATCGAGTCGATCTTGCCCAATCTACTGGACATCTCGGGCTTGCGTCGCGCGCTCGACATACCTTTGGGTATGCCTCGGCGCTCCTCAGCCCGATCCGTCTCAGCGTCTTGGGCAATCTCAACCCGCGAACTGTATGCTCCCGGCTAAGAATCGGGACTCCGGAGCGAGAAGATCAGGTAGAGGATCACCCCGACGCAGATGCCCGAGTCGGCGACGTTGAAGGTCGGGTAGATGTAGCTGCCGAAATGCAGGTCGATGAAATCGACCACGTGATGGCGCACCAGCCGGTCGATGAGATTGCCGAGGATGCCACCGCATAGGAGTCCGAAGCAGACCTGCGTTCCGGTGGCGCGCAGCCCCAGGGCGCGCCGCCACAGGAAGATCGCGGCCAGCGTCGCGACGGCGAAGACGGCGAGGACCGGGCCCCGCCCGGAGAACAGGCTCCACGCCGCCCCGGTGTTGCCTACGTGAGTGAGATAGAAGAAGCCCCGGACGACGGGGATCGCGCCCTCGCTTTCGAGGTGGACGCCGAAGGGCAGGCTTGCGGTGATCCAGGCCTTGGTGATCTGGTCGGCCGCGAGGACAGCGAGGGCCACAAGCAGGAGCCTGCGATAAGCGAGGATTCGGGAGGCTTGCAAGTTGTCGGGAGGCAAGGGAAACCCCGTCACTCCTCGCCGCCGGCGTCGTCTTCGACCAGCTTCGCGCCCTCATCGCCCATTTCGCCGAACAGGTCGGACTGGGCTCGGGAGCGGTAGCGGTTCTTCTCGATCTCCTTCTGGGCCTCGGTGGAATAGCGTGTGAACGGAACCGCAAGCAGGCGCTCCTTGGCGATCTGCTTTCCGGTGACCTCGCAGATGCCGTAGGTGCCATCGCGGATGCGCTTGATCGCCGAGTCGATCTCCGAGAGGGCCTCCTGTTCGCTCGAGACGAGGCTCAGGACGAAGTCGCGGTCAAACGTGTTGATGCCGCCATCGGCCATGTTCTGGCCGTAGGCGGAGAGATCGCCGGCGTCATCCTTGGCCGAGCGCTTGAGGGACTCCTCCGAATGGCGCTCGATGCCCTCGGTGAGCTGCGCCCGCATGTCGACCAGAATCCGGTAATAGCGCCGGTATTTCTCCGGTATGGAGCCTTCCTCGATGACCTCGACCGACTTGGCCTTCTTTGGATTGAAACCGAGAATGTCGGCCAGGGAGGCGGCCTTGACGTGATTAGGCTTGGCGGGCTTCTCGAGGACGACCGGCTGCTTGGCCGCAATCGCTTTTCCGGTTCCCGGCTTGGCCTTGGAGTCCTTGAGCGCCCCCTTGGCCGGCTTCGCCGGAACTTCCACCGCCTTTGAGGCGTTTGTCTTTGCGATCGCCCGCACCTCGTCGAGGCTGAAAGCGATCGGCTTGGTCGCCGCCTTGCGGGCGAGAATGCTTTCGCGCAATGCGGTCTTCTTCGAGGGCTTTTCCATGGTGTCTGCCGTGCGTTTGACCTCGGCGGCGGGAAGGGAGGCGGACGCTGCCTTGGTCGTTGTGCCGGCCTTGGACTGCGCCGCGGGCTTCTGTGTTGCCGCGGATTTCGATTTATTTTTTGCCATGGGGAGTCTTGGAAGGGGGGATGGGTAGCTACAGCAAATCCGACACGGGTCAATCCCGTGGTTTCATTAGCTCATGATATCATCAAAGGGCATCCGCGCAACGGGGGCAGATGTCGCCATGCGCCGAATGCACAAGGACGGGGACCCAGCGCCAGCAGCGCGGGCAGCGGACATGGCCAAGCTCCTGGCTGTGACGCACCTCGATCCCGATTGGGTCGATGCCGGCCGCCGTCGCGCCTGCAGCCGCAGGCAGGGCGGGGGCCGTCTCGATTGAAACCTGGGAGACGATGAACAATTCGGCCAGAAATTCGCGGTGTTTTTCAACGATTTGGCCGACGGGGTCGTCCGCCGGAACCTTCAGCGTCACCGAGGCGTCGAGCGCCTTGCCCAATTTTCCTGCCGCCCGCAGCGGCTCTATCTCCGCGTTGACCCGGGCGCGGATCTTCAGGAGGGCGGCCATCTCCGACTCGAGGCCGGCATCGGTCCATTCGGCGGGAGCGGCCGGCCAGTCCTGGAGGTGGACCGAATCGTCGCAGAATTCCGTCCGCGCGGTCCCGAACGCCCAGGCCTCGTCGGAAGTGAAGGCTATGATCGGCGCAAGAAGCCTGACAAGGGACCGAAAGATGTGGTGAAGGGCGGTCTGCGAGGAGCGGCGGAGGGCGCTGGCCGTTCCAAGCGTGTAGAGCCTGTCCTTGAGGATGTCGTGGTAGGTGGCCGACAAGGTCACCGCGCAAAACTGGTTGCATAGCTGGTAGGCCCGGTGGAACTCGTAGGCCTCGTAGGCTTCCGTGCAGGCTCTGATTAGCGCCGCCGTTTGATGGAGCGCCCACCGGTCAAGGACGTCGAGCTGCGTCCGTGGCGCGGCGTCCTTCTGCGGGTCGAAGTCGAAGAGATTGGCGAGCTGGAAGCGGAACGTGTTCCTGAGCAGCCGGTAGGTTTCGCCGACGTGCGACAGAATCTCCTTTGAAATCGGGATATCGTCGCGGAAGTCCTGGGAGGCGATCCAAAGGCGGATCACGTCGGCGCCGTATTCCGCGACGTAGGCATCGCTCGTCTGCGGCTTCTCGTAGGTCGAGCTCTTGGAAATCTTTTTCCGCTCCTCGTCGACGATGAATCCGTGGGTCAGGACGGCCCGATACGGCGGCTTGCCGTCCCGGGAGATGACGCTCGTCCAAAGCGACGACTGGAACCATCCCCGGTGCTGGTCGCTTCCCTCGAGATAGAGGTCCGCCGGCCATCGGGTGCCCCCTTGCCCGCGAGCCAGGACCGCCGCATGCGACGAGCCCGAGTCGAGCCAGACGTCAAGGGTGTCGGACCCGCGGGTCAGGGTGGAGGGTTCCGGCCAGCCGGCGGGAAGCGGGATGCCCTCGAGGATCTGGGAGGCGGTCGAGTCGCACCAGAAATTGGATCCGAGTTTTCCGATCTTCTCGGCCACCGCGCGGACGACGCCGGCGTCGAGGAACGGCTTCTTTTGCGCGTCATAGAACGCGGGGATCGGGACGCCCCAGGACCGCTGCCGGCTTATGCACCAGTCGGGGCGGCTTTCGACGGCGCCGCGGATGCGGGCCTGTCCCCAGGCGGGGATCCACCGGACGTTTTCGATGGCTGCAAGCGCCTGGCGCCGGGGGGAACCCGCGGCAAACCCGCTCGTCTCCTCGTCCAGCGAGACAAACCACTGATCGACCGCGCGAAAAACGATCGGTGTCTTCGAGCGCCAGCAATGGGGGTAACTGTGCGCGAAGCGCTGTTTTGCGGCGAGGGCCCCGGCCGCATCCAGTTTTCTTAATACCCCGATATTCGCGGCCGAAGTTTTCTTCTTCGCGAGGTCCTCGACGCTTTCGAGGGTCGTCAGGCCGACCAAGTCCGCCGGGATTCGCCCATCGTCGAGGTAGCGCCCGTCGTCGCCGACCGGGCAGTAGATTTCAAGGCCGTAGCGGAGGCCCGTCCGGTAGTCGTCCATGCCGTGCCCGGGCGCTGTGTGCACGGCACCCGTTCCGGTTTCGGTCGTCACATAGTCGGCCAGGACGACGGGGGAGGGGCGGTCTATGAAGGGATGTCGCGCCTTCAGGTGTTCCAGCCTTCGACCGGGCACTCCCGCGACCTTCGAAAAGACCGGGTGCTCGCCGCCCGATGGGCCGACGACCGAGGCGAACGCCGCGATCCGCTCCGTCGCGACGAGAAAGCGCTCCGGGGCATCCTTGGCTGTTTCGACGACGGCGTACTCGAGCTCGGGATGGACTGCGATCGCGAGATTGGCCGGGATGGTCCATGGCGTCGTCGTCCAAATGACGATGCTCAAGGGCTTGTCCCCAGGCAGGCCAAATTTTTCGATTTCGGCGGACGGGACCGGGAATTTGACCCAGATGGACGGCGAGACGTGCTCCTTGTACTCGATTTCGGCCTCCGCAAGCGCCGTCTCGAAAGGAATGGACCAATAGACCGGCTTCTTGCTTCGATAAACGAGCTTCTTTTCGACGAAACTGGCGAAGGTCCGCAGGATGTCGGCCTCGAATTCGGGCGCCTTGGTCTTGTACTCGCAGGCCCAATCGGCGAGGACGCCGAAGCGCTGAAACTGCGCCCTTTGCTTGGCGATCCAGCCTTCCGAGAAATCGTCGCAGGCCTTGCGGAGTTCGCCCGTTGTGACGTTGATCTTCCTCTCCTGCAGGTCCCGGGCGACCTTCTGCTCGATCGGAAGGCCGTGGCAGTCCCAGCCGGGGACGTAGGGCGTCCTGAACCCGCTCATCGCCTTGTAGCGGAGGATGATGTCTTTCAGGGTCTTATTGAGGGCAGTCCCGATGTGGACATCGCCGTTCGTGAACGGGGGGCCATCGTGAAGGACAAAGACCGGGGCGTTTTCCCGGGCTCTCCTTTCTTGGATCGCATGATAAAGGCCGGTCTTTTCCCAGTGCTCCACCCGTACCGGCTCGCGCTGCGCGAGTCCGGCTCGCATTGGAAAGTCGGTTCTTGGCAGCTGCAGGGTATCTTTCAGATCTTGCGCCATACCAGAGAAAAGCGGGCGAGGCTAATTCGCTGGCTGGGTGAGTCAAGGGCGGACGGTCACTGGCCCTCATGTTCCCCCGCAAGACCGTAGCCTACGGGCTGGCGCGGTCCGCGAGCTTCAGGCCGGAGGCGAGGCAATCTGGGACGGAAATTCCGTCCCGGGCTTGGCCGCCGATGAAAAGGCCCGGAAAGGCGCGCTCGCAGTCCGCCATGGCCTGGCGGTGCGCGCCGAACCCGACATCGTACTGGGCAATGGCTCGCGGCCAGAAATTGTGGCGCCAAAACACAGGTTCACCCGTGATCCCGAGGATCCCTCGGATATCCGCCAATGCGACCGAAAGGAGGTCGACCGTCATCAATCGCGCGATCTCCGGCTGGAGCCTGCCACCGACCATGACAGTCAGGGCGACATGGCCGTCGGGTGCGCGCCCCGGGAAAAGGCTCGAGGAAAACAGTATGCCGAGAACCCAGCGGCGCTCAATCGAGGGGACAAGGATTCCGAATCCGTCCAGCGGATGGGCCACCTGGTCGCGACGGAAACCGAGGAAAAGGGATGAAACCGGCGGATGATTGATCGCGGCCAGGGAGGCGAGCGGACGACGGCCGTCCTCGCCTATTTCAAGTTCCGCAAGAGCCGGGGCCGGCAGACCTGAAATGACCGCGTCGAATTCATCCTCGGTCTGCCCGCGCTCGAATCGGAAGGCGACGCGCCAGCGTGAACCCGGGGTTATGCGCAGCACCGAAGTGCGAAGTGAGACCGACCCTTCCGGCAATCGGGCGGCCAGGGCTTCCGGAAGCATCTGGAGGCCGCGGCTGAACGAAATGATCTTGGCCGGTCCGCCCTGGCCCAGCTTGCGGCGTTGCTTCGCCCCGGCGATCATCCCGCGAATGAGGGAGCCGTGGGTGCGCTCATACTCCAGGATCTTCGGGAAAGCCTCGCGGACGGAAAGCTGGGCCGGGTCGCCGGCGTAGATCCCGCTCACGATCGGCTGCACGGCCCGCTCGAGTATCTCCCGGCCGAAATGATCGCGGACGAATTCGGCGAGGCTCACATCCGACTGCCGAATTCGCGGACGCTTCAGTATTTCACCGAGGATGCGCAACTTGGCCCAGGCCGAGAAAAGCTCAGACTTGATGAAGGCGGGCGGGGACATGGGGACGGCAACCGGGCGGCTGCCTTTGAGCAGGAATCGATTCTTGGCCAGGGGTCCCGCTTCAACCCGCGCCGACTCAAGCCCGAGTTCCCGGATGAGCGCAGCCAATTCCGGGCTTTCCTGCAGCGAATTGGGGCCGGTCTCGACGAGCCAGCCGTCGGCGGCCTCAGTGCCCACCGCGCCTCCGATCCGGGCGTTTTGCTCGAAAACGCGCACACGGTGACCCTTTGCCGCGAGGCGATAAGCTGCGGCGAGGCCGGTTACGCCGGCTCCCAGTATTGCGATCGACTTTGAACTCATGGCACCCATTGAGATTTGCCAACAGTACGCCCCGCGGGGCCCTTATGGCTGCGCATTAATTGCCAATTTCTGTTCGTGGTACCGGCGGCATGGTTCCGGGCGGCGCCCCTATTTCCAGGCGGTGACCGCCCCGACCAGGGCCTCGACGCATTCCACCCGGGCATCGGGCAGAATCCCGTGGCCAAGATTGAAGATATGGCCGGGCTTTCCCCTCATGGATTCCAGAAGTCTCGTTGTTTCGCGCCTGACGATTTCCGGGGTCGTGTTGAGGAGGACGGGATCCAGGTTTCCCTGTACAGCGATCGGGGCGCCGGCCTGCTCCCGCGTCGCAGCGAGGTTCACGGTCCAGTCCAGGCTAAGGACGCGCACGCCCGCGGCCGCCTGGGCGCGCACGTGCGCCGCGGTGCCCTTCGAGAAAAGAATCACGGGGAATCCCGCGGGCAGCGCCGCCACTATCCGGCGAATCCACTGCAGCGACGCGGCCTCATAATCATCGCCGGCGATGATGCCGCCCCACGAGTCGAATATCTGGATCGCATCGGCCCCGGCCTCGATCTGCATCCGGAAGTAGGCGATCAGGGCGGACACCAGCTTTTCTAGAAGGGCATCGAAGGCCGGCCGGTCCGTGTAGAAAAGGCCCTTGATCCGCGCGAAGTTCTCGGAACTTCCCCCCTCGACCATGTAGGTGGCCAGGGTCCACGGAGAGCCCCCGAAGCCGAGCAGGGCCTTCCGGCCGGCCAGCTCGACCTTGAGCGTCCGGAGGGTCTCGGCCACGTAGGCAAGGCGGCCGGGGACCGCATCGGCCGGGGCGAGGCGTTCAATGTCCGCCCGGCTGCCGATCGCAAATTCCATCCCGATTCCGCCCTCATCCCGGAACCTGTAGGGCTGCCCGAGGGCCTCGGGGATGACCAGAATGTCGGAGAAGAGAATCGCCGCATCCAGGGCGAAGCGCCGGACGGGCTGGAGCGTGACTTCCGCCGCAAGCGCCGGGGTCTTCACCATGCCGAGGAAGCCGTGCTTCGCCTTGAGCTCCCGGTACTCCGGCAGGTACCGCCCGGCCTGGCGCATGATCCACACCGGGGGCCGCTCGAGCGGGCGGCACGCACAGGCGGCCAGAAAACGTTCGCGGGAGGTCATGCGGGTCGGATTCCGCGGCTGCTGCCTTGCATTGTCAAACAAGCCAGTCGCGCGGTTGCAGGAAATCCCCGGCCAGGCGGGACTCCGGGCTGCCCGGCTCGGGTTGCCAGTCGTAGTCCCAGCGCACGAGCGGCGGAAGGCTCATGAGGATCGATTCGGTCCGTCCGCCGCTTTGCAGGCCAAACAGGGTGCCGCGGTCCCAGACCAGGTTGAATTCGGCGTAGCGGCCTCGGCGCCAGAGCTGGAAACGCCTTTCGCGCTCGCCGAAAGGCAACCCCTTGCGCCGGGCCACGATCGGCAGGTAGGCCTGCAGGTAGGCATCGGCGACGCTCCGGGCCATGGCGAAACTGCGCTCGAATCCCAGTTCGTTAAAATCGTCGAAGAACAGCCCGCCTATACCCCTGGCTTCGCCCCGATGCTTGAGGAAGAAATACCGGTCGCAAGCGCCCTTGAAGCGGGGGTACAATTCCTCGCCAAACGGCCGGACGGCGTCCCGGGCGACCCTGTGCCAGTGAACTGCGTCCTCCGCAAAGCCGTAGAATGGCGTCAGGTCGAATCCGCCGCCGAACCAGAATGCGCCGTCGGCGTCGACGGCGCATTCTGTCCGCCGAAGCCCGCCTCCGGCGGGCGAAGGAGGACAGGACTCCGATCCGCCTCTGCCTGGCTCCGGCGGGCTCGGCTCCGCCAGGAAGAAGCGAACGTTGGCGTGGCTTGTCGGCACGTACGGATTGCGCGGGTGGATGACGAGCGAAACGCCGAGCGCTTCCCAGGCCAATCCGGCGAGCTGCGGGCGGTTCTGGGTTGCGGAGGGCGGAAGCTCGCCTCCGCGCACATGGGAGAATGCGACGCCGGCCTTCTCGAAGACCGCCCCTTCGGCGAGCACCCTGGTCCGGCCTCCGCCTCCCTCCGGCCGGCTCCAGAGGTCTTGGCGGAACTTTGCCGCTCCGTCCTCGGCCTCGAGCCCCGCGCAAATCCGGTCCTGAATTTCCAGGAGCCAGGCCTTGACCGCGGGAATCGAGGGGGTTGTCATCGAAGTCAGTCGGCCGACCGATGGACGCTGTGGCGCTCCCGGATGAACTCGACAAGGCGGGCCGTGGCGCCGTGGCGCGGGCTGAAAAGGGCCGACGCGACGAACACGACCCCGAGGCAAAGGACGATCGAGGCCCCGCTCGCCACGCCCGAATGATAGCTGAGCACGATTCCCGCGAATGAGCAGAAGGCCGCCAGCGCGACAGCGACAACGAGCAGGAGGGCGAAATGGTCGCACCAGAGATAAGCCGTCACCGCCGGAAGGAGAAACAGCCCGAGGGCGAGGACGACCCCCATGGTCTGCATGGCGGCGACCAGGTTGAGGACCGTGAGCGCCAGGAGGCCGGCGTGGACCAGGGGCCCGCGGCCGCCCGTCGCCCGGTGGAAGACGGGATCGAAAGTCTCCAGAAGGATGCTGCGGCGCGCCACGACGAAGACGACGATGGTGATCCCGCTGGCCAGGGCCGCCAGGTGAAGGTCGGAGGCGCTCACGCCCAGAATGCTGCCGAAAAGGAAATGCTCGAGATTCACGCGGGCGGGCAGCCGGCTGAGGAGGGCGACGCCGGCGGCAAAAAACACAGTGAACAGCGATCCGAAGGCCGCATCCTCCTTGATCCGCGTCAGGCGGCTCACAAGGGCGCTGCCCAGGGCCGTGAGAAGGCCCGCCACAAGGGCTCCGACGAAAAGGGCGAGGGTGTTCGTGCCGAAGAGCAGCCACGCCACGGCGATCCCGGGCAACAGGGAGTGGGAAAGGGCGTCGCCCATGAGCGCCAGCCTTCGCAGGACGAGTATGCTCCCGAGGAGGCCGCCGCTCAGGCTCAGGAGAAGGGCGGACACGAGCCCTCGCTGCATGAAGCCGAATGAGAACGGCTCTACGATGAGATCATGGAATGACATGGGATTGGCCTATTCCGGGAACTCGGCCGTGCGCGTTGTTCGCAGCGGGTCCTCCCCCGCGCTCTTCCCGCGCCTGAAGGCGAGGTCGATGTTGGCCTCGGTAAGGACCGTCTCCATGGGGCCCGCCGCAACGACCGACGTCGCCAGCAGAAGCCCGCGGCCGAAGATCCTGCGGGCGATGTCGAGGTCGTGGACGGCCGCGAGCACCGTGCGCCCCTGCGCCTCCCATGAGCGGAATATGCGCTCGAGTTCCTCGACGGCCAGCAGGTCCAGGCCTGCGAACGGCTCGTCGAGAAGAAAGATGTCCGCCCCCTGGGCGAGGGCTCGCGCAAGGAAGATGCGCTGCTGCTGGCCGCCCGACAGCCGGCTGATCTGCCTTTCGGCGAGGCCGGTGAGACCGAGTTCGGCCAGGGACCGCTCAACGAGGGCGTGGTCGCGGTCGCCAAAGCGCTGCCACGGGTGCAGGGCGGGGTAGCGGCCCTGTTCGACAACGCCGCGAACCGTGATTGGAAAATCCCAGTCCACCGCATGGCGCTGGGGAAGGTAGGCGAGGCGCGGAAGCGCGTGCTGGGGGTGTGCGTCGCCGATCCGGATTTCGCCGCGGGTCAGGGGAAGCCAGCCGAGGCACGCCCGCAGGAACGTGCTCTTGCCGGCGCCATTCGGCCCCAATACCGCCGTCAGGCTGCCGCACGGAATGTCGAGCGTGACATCCTGCAGGGCGGGTTGGCGCCCGTAGTGGACCGTCACGTCGCGGAAACGCAGGATATTGGCGGCGGAGCTCACCGGGGGGTGCCGGGAATCGAGAACTTGACGGAGGGGTCCGCGGGCGCGGGTCGGGTGGGGGCGGAAGCTGCCGCTCCGCCTGCGGCCGGGCCCAGTGTTCCCACCGATGGAACGACGACCGACTCGACCGCGAAGCCGTGCTCGATCAACTGAGCGATCCTCAAGTCACGGCTCTTCGAATCCGGGCTGTCCATCATGACGGCGATGATCCGGCAGCCGTTGCGCGAAGCGGTCGCCGATAGGCAAAAGCCCGCCCCGGTCGTGAAACCGGTCTTGAGGCCGTCCACGCCCCCGATGCGCCCCAGAAGGTGGTTGTGATTGGTCATCTGCACCGGTGGAAAGCGGCGACCGACCCCAAAGGAACGCATCTTCACCGAAGTGTACTTGAGAATGTCGGTCCGCTGAATGAGATAGCGGCAGAGAATTGCGAAATCGCGCGGAGTCGTGAGGTCCCCGTCCGTTATCCGCCGGCTCGGGGGCGGTAATCCATGCGGGCTTCGGAACGTGGTGCGGGTCATCCCGAGCGCAATGGCCTTTGCGTTCATCCACGAGACGAACACAGGCACGGAGCCGGCGCTCGCGTTCGCCAGGGCGTACGCGGCGTCGTTCGCAGACTGGATCATCATTGCGTAAATCAGCTCCTCGACCGGAAAGGTCTCCCCCGTTTTCAGCCAGACGCTCGTGCTGTCCCGGAGCATGCCGACCCTGGCGTCGGCGGGCGTAACCGTTACGGGCGTTTGCAAGGTCAGGGCTCCGCTCCTTATCCGGTCGTCCAGCACAGCGAAAGTCATCAGCTTGGTCATGCTGGCCGGCGGGCTGACCTCGTCGGCGTTGTCCTCGAAGAGGACGCGGCCCGTGGCCGCGTCCATGACGATCGCTCCCTTGTAGGCACCGTTGCCGCGCAAAGTCTCGGCTGAGGCCGAAGGGCACGCCACGGCAAAAAGAGCCAGAACGGCGGCTGAAATCAGGAATTTGCGGAGTGTCATTCGGTTGGCGTGAAATCTGGCGGCAGCTCGCGGAGGATAAGGCCCGGATTTTTCTCCACAAAATAGCGGAGAGTCCAGTCGTTTGGGAACAGGACGACGGGCTGGTCGTTCTTGTCGGTGCCGAAGCTGACCCCGGTCGCGACGACAAGGCTCCTCGGGTCGGCGAGGGAGGGATGGGGATCGACCCAGCGCAGGAGGGTCCATGGCGTTTCGCTCAGGCGGGATTCCGCCCCGTATTCGCTCTTAAGGCGGTACTGGACCACCTCGAACTGCAGGGGCCCGACGGCGGCGAGCAGGGTTGCCCCGGGAGGGGCGAGCCGCGCCGTGAACGACTGGACGACGCCTTCCTGGAGAAGCTGCTCAAGGCCCGCCCGAAATTTCTTGGCGTCGGCGGGGCTTGGGTTGGAGATGTAGGTGAAGACCTCCGGGGGGAAGCGCGGGTATCTCCTCGAAGACGATCGCCCCGTCCGGCGGCAAGGGTGTCGCCGATCCCGAAGGAGTCGTGGCCGACCAGGCCGATGACGTCGCCCGGCCACGCCTCGTCGACCGTGGCCCGCTCCTGGCCGAAGAGCTTGTGCGAGGAGGACAGCCGCACGGTCTTGCCGGTGCTGCTGGTGCAGGACGTTCATGTCGCGTTCGAACTTGCCCGAGCAGACCCGCAGGAACGCGATCCGGTCGCGGTGCTTCGGGTCCATGTTCGCCTGGATCTTGAAGATGAATCCGGAGAACTTGTCGGGATCGTCGACCGGGACGAACCTGCGGCGGGTCCGCGGGTTGCGCGCACCGGCGGGGCTGCGGCGGCACCGAGTCGTGAAGGAAGCCGTCGAGGAGGAGCTGGATGCCGAAGTTGTTGACGGCGCTGCCGAAATAGACCGGCGTCTGCCGCCCGCGCGCACCGCGGCCAGGTCGAAGGGGTGGCCGGCCCCGTCCAGCATGGCGAGCTGCTCGCTTGCCTCGGCGTGCGCGGACTCGGCAAGCCTTTCCCTGACAACCGCGTCGTCGAGCGAGGCGACCTGGACCGGCGCCCGGTAGGCCCCGCCTGGCACGCGCTCGAACAGGTGAACCTGCCGGGTGCGCCGGTCGAACACGCCCCGGAATTCAGGGCCGTTTCCGAGCGGCCAGACGACGGGCGACGACTGCAGGCCGAGGACGCTTTCCAGCTCGTCCAGGAGGGCGAGCGGGTTGCGCGTCGGCCGGTCGCACTTGTTCATGAAGGTGAAGATGGGAATGCCCCGCCTGCGGCACACCTCGAACAGCTTTCGCGTCTGCGTCTCGACGCCCTTGCCGGCGTCGATCACCATGAGCGCCGCATCCACGGCCGTCAGGACGCGGTAGGTGTCCTCCGAGAAATCCTTGTGGCCGGGGGTGTCGAGCAGGTTGACCGCAAAGCCGCCGTAGTCGAACTGCAGGACCGTCGAGCTGATGGAAATGCCGCGCTGGCGCTCAAGCTCCATCCAGTCCGAAGTCGTGGCCCGCTGGTTCTTCCGGTCCTTGACGGCGCCCGCCAGATGGATCGCATTGCCGTAAAGCAGGAACTTCTCCGTCAGGGTCGTCTTTCCCGCGTCGGGATGGGAGATGATCGCGAAGGTGCGTCGGCGGGCTATTTCGTCGGCGGTGGACATGGAAAAAGGGGAAAGTGTGCGTCGGCGGACCTCCGCTGGCAAGGGGCGATGTCGTATTATAGGTGCCGCGATGCAGGCGGAAATGACCCGCTCCGCGGCTGGAGTTCGCCAAGGCCCAGACTCTCCGCCAAACCGGCCAGGGAGCGCTCATGATTTTGCCATGAGCGCTCTCCAGGCCACAGAGGCGAAGATGAGGCGAAAAACAGCCGCTTCGGGGTCATTCCCGCCTGCATCGCAACAACAACGGTGTTATGAATGAGTGCAGCTATCAGAGAAGGTTGAGTTGGGAATCGTCCAGAGGGGGGGCTACCGTGATCTTCTTCCGGGGCCGGGCGGAGGGGGCGGGCACGACAACCGAGGCGTCCTCGCCCTCCAGCCGCGCGAGGATGTCGCGGGCGCGGTCGATGACCGGAAGCGGCAGGCCGGCCAGGCGGGCAACCTGGATCCCGTAGCTTCGGTCAGCGGCGCCCGGCACCACCCGCCGGACGAAGACGATGTCGTCATTCCATTCCTTGACCGCGACCGAAAGGTTGCGCAGGCGCGGCAGGTGCTTTTCGAGCTGAGTCAGCTCCTGATAGTGGGTGGCGAAGAGGGTGCGCGGTCCGCGCTCGGGCCCGCGGTGCAGGTGCTCGACGACGGCCCAGGCGATGCTCAGGCCGTCGTAGGTCGAGGTGCCGCGGCCGATCTCGTCGAGGATGATGAGCGATCGGTCGGTCGCATTGTTGAGGATGTTGGCGGTCTCGTTCATCTCGACCATGAAGGTCGAGTTTCCGCGCGATAGGTCGTCGCTTGCGCCCACCCGGGAGAAGATCCGGTCCACGAGCCCGAGGCGGCACGATTTTGCCGGGACCCAGCAGCCGACCTGGGCGAGAAGGGTGATGAGGGCGACCTGCCGGATGTAGGTCGATTTTCCGGCCATGTTGGGCCCCGTGATCAGGGCTATCTGGGCATCGCCGCAGGAGAGCGTGGTGTCATTTGGCACGAACGCCGGTCCGGCGCCGGCGGGCCTGGATTCCGGCGCCCGCAGCATCTGTTCGACGACGGGATGGCGGCCCGCCACGATTTCGATCCCGTCGCCCTCGTCCAGCTCCGGCCGGCAATAATCCCATTCGCGGGCGAGGACCGCCCAGCCCGCGAGGACATCCAGCTCGGCGAGCGCTTCGGCCGTTTCGGCGAGAAGGGGCGCCTCGGCGAGGACCGAGGAGACGAGCGATTGGAAGATCTCGTGCTCCCGGGCGAGCGCGTTTTCCTCGGCGCTGAAGATCTCCTTCTCCTTTCGCCGGAGCTCCTCCGTGGCGTAGCGTTCGCCTCCCACCGTGGTCTGGCGGCGGATGTAATCGGCCGGCACCAGGTGGAGATTGGCCTTGGTCACCTCGATGTAATAGCCGAAATTGTTCGTGAACCTCACCTTGAGGCTCCGAATCCCCGTGCGCTCCTGCTCGGTGCGCTCGAGTTCTGACAGCCATGTCTTGTTGTCGCTTGTCAGGGCGCGCAGCCGGTCGAGCTCGGTGTCGTGGCCGGCCTTTATGAAGTGCCCGTCGCCGAGCTCTGCGGGCAGCTCGGCCGCCAGGGCGCTGTCGAGGATGGCGCGCAGGGCCGGGAGTTCGTGGAGCCTTTCCTGGAGCTGCGCCAGGCCGGTACCGGGCGGCGACGCATCGGAGGCCGACGAGAATGTCACGAGCGACGATTTCAGGTCGGGAATCTGGGCGAGGGTGTCCCGGATGCCGCCGAGTTCGCGGGGGTTGCGAAGCCGGTTCTGCAGCCGCCCGAGGATCCGCGGGATGTCCCGGACCTGGATGAGCCGGTCGCGGAGCCAAGTGAGCCGGGCCGGATGGCGGGCGAGTTCGCCGACGAGCGCCTGG
Source organism: uncultured Verrucomicrobiae bacterium (assembly GCA_963747795.1). Lineage (GTDB taxonomy): Bacteria > Verrucomicrobiota > Verrucomicrobiia > Opitutales > Opitutaceae > Palsa-1447. Next base: position 155,901 of record CAVVGS010000015.1, on the reverse strand, counting down.
CGCCGGCGGATTTCTGCGATCTCGAGGGTGGGCGCCGCAAGCCAGCGCTCCATGAGGCGAACGCCGCAGGCGGTGGCCGTGCGGTTGATCGCCCAGAGAAGCGAGCCATCCCGGGCTCCTCGGCTGGAGTTGAATATTTCCAGGTTTCGAAGGGTCGCCGGATCGAGCAACAGGCTCCGGGAGCTGCGGTACTCCTGCAGACTTCGCAGATTCTCGGGCTTCGCGCACAGGTTGTCCGTCGCGTACCGGACCAAAGCACCCGCGGGGCCCAGCGCGGGGTGGGTTGCGGCGATTCCAAATCCCTCGAGGTTGAGGACGCCGAGGGTCGCCATGACCGCCTGGGCCCCCGAGGCGCGGGCAAACTGGACCTCCGGCAGCTCGGTGCAGAGGCTGCGTTCCGCGAAGGCATGCAGGGCGTGGGCGGCCGTCTGCTCATGCGGAAGGGCCTGCCAGCGGGCGAGTTCGTGTTCGGCGACCAGAACTTCGTCGGGAGCCAGTGCGGAAAGGATCGGCAGAAGATTCTCGATCCGGCCGTCTGTCGCAATCTTGAACTCACCGGTCGAAATATCCAGCCATGCCGCATGAAGGCCGCCCCTGTCGAATACGATTGCCGCCAGATAGTGGTTGCGCGCGGCATCGACCTGGTTTGCGGCGAGGGTCGTCCCCGGGCTCAGGATCCGCGTGAGCTTTCGGGTCACGAGCCTGCCCGGACGGGCGGCATCCTGCTGATCGCATAGGGCGACCTTCTTCCCGGCCGCGAGAAGCCTGCCGACATAGGTGTCGACGGCGTGATAGGGGATCCCCGCCATCGGATGCTCCTGGCGCTTGGTCAGCGTCAGCCCGAGAAGGCGCGAGGCGATGACGGCATCCTCAAAGAACATCTCGTAGAAATCGCCGAGCCGGAAAAGGAGCATGGTGTCCCGCGGCAGCCCCCGTCGCACCTCGAGGTACTGCTGCATCATCGGGGTCGGCTTGTCGGTCTCGTTCATCGTCTGCAGAATAGGAGGTCAGAATGGCTGGCCCTCGAAGGCAAGGGGGATATTCAAGAGGCATGGCCGCAAATCTGTTTCACAGGGAATTCGGAGGTGAGGGGCATCCGCCCCTCGTCGTGCTTCACGGCATGCTCGGTTCCTCGCGAAACTGGCAGGCGGCCGGCCGCGACCTTGCCGCCCGATACCACGTCTTTGCGCCCGATTTTCGCAACCACGGCGCTTCCTCCCATGCGGACGAAATGACCTACGCAGCCATGGTGGACGACCTCCTGGCCTGGATGGATTCGCACGCGCTCGGAAAGGTCGCCCTCATGGGACACAGCATGGGAGGGAAAGTCGCGATGGTCCTGGCCTGCCGGCATCCGGAACGGGTGCAGAGGCTGGTCCTCGTCGATATCGCGCCAAAGGACTATTTCTGGCCGGCCCGCCGCCGCGAATTTGCGGCAATGAATGCGCTCGACCTGGGCAATCTGCGTTTGCGGACCCAGGCGGAACGCAGTTTCGAGAAGGACGTGCCGGATCCGGGCATGCGCCGGTTCCTGGCGACCAACCTTGAGCGGACCGAGGGCGGGGGCTGGAAATGGGCCATCAACCTGCCGGTGCTGACCGCGGCCCTGCCGTTCCTGGAAAAGAATCCCCTCCAGCCCGGGGATCGCTACTGCGGCCCGACCCTGGTCATTTCCGGGGCCCGGTCGGCCTATGTGAAGCCGGAGGACGGGGCCGTGATTGCCTCGCATTTTCCGGATTTGCGCCTGGTCGTCATCGAGTCCGCCGGACACAATCCGCATGCCGAGGCCAGGGAGGAGTTTGTGCGGGCCGTCATCGCATGAAGACCTCAGGCCTCCAGTATTGAAATCCGCAACGCGGATTTCAATACTGGAGGCCTGAGGTCCTTGGCTCGACAACTGCAACGCGGATTTCAATGCTTGAGGCCATGGTTAGAGCGCGGGTGTCCAAAAAAGTTTCGCGGATCGATAACAACACCACTACAAAGGGACCATGGCCGCCCGGACATGCGCATATCTAGCCTTCTCCCTCTGCTGCACCATCGGTGCTGGCGCCGCCGGCGCCCCGTCCCCGTCTCCGGCAAGCGCCATCAATGGCGAGGATCTGCTGATTCACCTCAATGCGGCAATCCGCTGGCACCGGATTTCGGAAACCGGAACCCAATGGCTCAGCCAGCCGAGCGATGAGTTCTTCTTCAGCACGCAGCGAAGCCTGTCGAAACAGGTCCTCCAGAAGGCATTCACCTCGGCCCGCGCCGAGCTGCCGTTCTTGCGGGCGGCTGCGCCGGCATCGCCGTCCGCCCAGACCGCCGAACAGGCCAGAATAGCCGGCATTGCCGCGGACAGGGCGAGCCGCGTGCAGCGCCTGCATGACGATGTCAACGCCCTTGACGCGCGGCTCCGCGCGGGTCCCGCGCCCGATGAACGGGCGGCGCTGGCCGCCCGAAAGGACGCCCTGCAGGCTGAGCTCGATTTCTATTCGGCCCTTTCCAGCTCGATCCAGACGATTGGCGTGATCCTGGCTGGGCCGGGTGAACAGGACGCCACCGCGACCTATGCCGGTCGGATCGAATCGCTGGCCCAATCCGTTCCCGAGGCCCTTGGCGGCGCGGCGGAGCCGGCGGCCCAGGTCGCCCCCGCCCTCAAGGCTGCGGACGGCGGCGGACTTGTCGCGCGCACTGTCGCCCTGTTCGCCCTGATGAAGGATCTGCGGTCCCTGGATCAGCTCATCGAACAGACCGTGCGGCTGCAGGAGCGGGTCGCGGAGACGCAGGCGCCGCTGAGCGCGGTCGTCCGCGACGTGGTTCAGCAGGGAGAGCGGGCGGGCGAGCATTTGACCGACGATCCGGTTGGGATGGCGGCCGGGGAAATCCGGCTGAAAGCCCTGACGGACGAATACAGGCAGCTCACCGGCGCCTCGATTCCCCTGCGGGAAGAGCTGGTTTTGCTGGACCGGTGCCTCGCCAACCTGCGGCAATGGCGCGATTCAGCCGGCGTCCGATACAGCCAGATTGTCCACAGTGTCCTGTTCCGGGCAGGCAGCATCCTGGCCATGCTCGGCATCGTCTTCGGCCTGTCCGCACTGTGGCGGCACTTCACGTTTCGCTACGTGCAGGAAGACCGCCGAAGGCGGCAGTTCCTGACTGTGCGGCGGTTCGTGGCCGCCGCCCTGGTGATCGCCGTCATCGGAATCGGCTTCATCAGCGACCTCAGCTCCCTCTTTACGTTTGCCGGCTTTCTCACAGCGGGCATCGCCGTGGCCCTTCAGGGGATCATCGTGTCCATCGCGGCCTATTTTTTCCTCATCGGCCGCTACGGCATCCGGGTCGGCGACCGCCTCACGGTGTCGGGCGTTTCCGCGCCGGGCGTCACCGGGGAGGTCACCGACTTGGGGCTCGTGAGGTTCCACCTCATGGAACTGACCGGCTCCGGGCCGGAGGCCCGGCCGACCGGCCGCACGATCGTCTTTCCAAATTCCGTGATCTTTCTCGCAAACCCGATCTGCCGGCAGATGCCCGGGGCGGATTTCGCATGGCGGGAGGCCGTCGTGCCGCTCGTCCCCGGCGCCGATGCGGCCCTGGTGCGGGACGGCCTGATGGCCGCGGTCAACAGCGCATATGCGGAATTCCGCCCACTGCTGGACCGGAGGCCCGCCGGTGCGGAAAAGCTTCACGGCGTCAGGCTGGATTTCCCCAAACCGTATTCCCTGCTTCGCGCCACCGGCTCAGAGATTGACGTCGCCGTCGGTTATCCCGCGAGCCTGCGCCACGCCGCCGAAATCGACCAGATCGTCGCCCGGCACCTGGCGGATGCGTTGGCGGCCGGATCCAAGCTCCAGCCGTCAATCGCGGGAACACCCCGCCTCGGGCCGGTCGCGCACGTTTGAGCCGGATCCGACTAGCGCCCGGACCAAAGCCGCAGGGAGGCGAGAAGGAAATCCTCCAGGGCGGCCGATTCGTTGAGGTTAACCCTCAGAAGGCCCGCGCCGTGCTCGAGCCTTGCGATGGCGCCGGTGAAGGCCCGGCGTGACGCCCCATCTCCCGCTTCTAGCCTCGATCGGGCGTGGATGCGGGTGGACTCCTCGATTTCGGCGAAGAAACGGGCCCTGAGACCGTTGGCGAGGCCCGTTTCGATCGCGATCCGCTGGTCGTCATCCACGTCTGGCGGCAGGGAATCCTTCTGCAGGAGCCACGCCTCGTCGGTCGCCATGTCCAGGATGAAGCCGAAGCGCGCGACCAGCCCGTAGATCGTGAAGATGTGGTCCGCGATCAGGCGCCTATCCACGGAGGCGGTGGGCGCGATGCGGGCTAGCCATGTCCGGTAATCGGCGAGCCAGGCGGACCAGAGCAGGGCGGAGGATGAGGGCGTGCCGTCCGCTTTCGCCAAGGCTTCAGCGGACAGGTTTTCGGCGGCCCTGGCCGCCGGAAACCTGAAATGGAGGCACCGGCTGCGAATCGTCGGAAGCAGGGCGTACGGATGCGTCGTCAGCAGAAGCAGGGTCGTGTGGCCGGGCGGCTCTTCCAGGGTCTTCAGGAAGATGTTTGCCGCGGCGGCATTCATCCGGTCGGCCTCGTGGATTATCGCGATCTTGCGGTGGGAAACGATCGCCGACTTCTGCACCTTGGCGATGAGTTCCCGGGTCGCGTCGGCCGTGATGAAGCGCATCTTCCCCGTCGGCCGAAGCGCAAAGCAGTCCGGGTGCCTTTCGGGGGGGAAGTACGCCGAGTCCTTTTCATTCAGCAGCCTGTCGGCGATGGCGCAGGCCACGGCCTCGAGCGTTTCGGGATTGTCCCCGTGCAGAAGCAGGCTGTGGCCCAGGCGGCTGCGGTCTATGGCCCGGTCGATGACCGCGGCGGCCGGCGTGCCCTGGAGGGCCGCGGGCCACGGTCGGACGGAGGAAGGCGGCTGCACGGGGGGGGCGCGTACTCCCGGGTTTCGGAACTGGCGGGCCGATTTCCTATTTCAACCGGAGCTTAACCGCCTCCCAGATCCTCTTCTCAATCGAGTCCTCGCTCTTCGTTCCGTCGATGACGACAAAACGCTCGGACATGCTCCGCGCGAGCACGAGGTACCCTTCGCGCACCTTCCGGTAGAAATCGATGTTCTGCCGTTCCATCCGGTCCGGCACGTCGGAGGCTCGCTGGTGGATGCGTGCAAGGCTGACCTCCGTCGGCACGTCGATGATCACGGTCAGGTCCGGCATGACGTTGCCCACGGCGAACTGGTTGATCTGGTGGACCGGGTTGAGAGCGAGGTTGCGCCCGATTCCCTGATAGACGGTCGAGGAATCCAGATAGCGGTCGCTGAGGACGATCGCGCCCCGCACAAGGGCCGGCACGATCATCTCCCGGACGAGCTGGGCCCTGGCGGCCGTAAAAAGCAGCAGTTCGGTCTCAGCGCACATCTCCTCGCCCTTGGAATTGTGGACGATGATGTTGCGGATCTGCTCGCCGATCTCCGTTCCGCCGGGCTCGCGCACCGACACGACGTCGCGCTTGAGCCTTTGCAGATGGGCGGCCAGGCGGATGATCTGGGTCGACTTGCCGCTGCCTTCCGAGCCTTCGAAAGAAATGAGCTTGCCCGCGGGTTGTTTTTTGAGAGGCATCGGCTCCATTTGAGCAATTTGGAGGCCGGCGTTCAACATAATTGGCCACGGAAACAAACAAAGCGGGCTTGGGCGGGATGAAATGGCGGCTGCGGGACGGCCCAATCCGGCCGTCAATCCTTGATAAGGGCCGGCCGGCCGCTTTCATCGAAGGCATCAAAACCTACGGACTAGTCATTCACGGCGGGGCCGGCGCCATCCTTCGCAGGGAGATGAAGCCGGCGGACGAGCGCGCCTACCGGTCGGCCCTGGGCGATGCCCTTCGCGCCGGCTACGATGTCCTCGATCGGGGCGGCCCGTCGATGGACGCCGTCGTGGCCGCGATCCGCGTGATGGAGGATTGTCCGCTTTTCAACGCGGGCATCGGGTCCGTCCTCAATGCGGAGGGCGACTGCGAGATGGATGCCGCGATCATGGACGGAAGGACCCTGGCGGCCGGATCGGTCGCGGCGCTGCAGCACATCCGCAGTCCGATCCTGCTTGCGAGGGCGGTGCTGGAGAAATCCCCGCACGTCCTGCTTGTGGGGACGGGCGCCGAACAGTTTGCCCGGGACCTTGGGTTCGAACTTGTGTCCAACGGCGTCTTCAAGACGGAACGGCGTATCCGGGAATTGGAGTGGGCGAGAAGGCTTGAGAAGGAGCCCGGCGGAGCCGGGCTCCTCCAGTCGATGCAGGAGAGGATGGTCCCGGAGCCCGGGGACCCCGATCCGCCGCAAAAGCTGGGGACCGTGGGCTGCGTCGCCCTCGACCGGGAGGGCAATCTCGCCGCAGGCACATCGACCGGGGGGCTCACAAACAAGAAATTCGGGCGGGTGGGGGATTCGCCGATTGTGGGGGCGGGAACCTTCGCCAACAACAGGACGGCCGCCGTGTCCTGCACGGGCCACGGGGAATTCTTCATCCGGTCGGTCGCCGCCTACGACCTCTCCGCCCGCATCGAGTATGCCGGCCTGCCGCTCGAGGACGCCGCGGCATCCGCGCTGAGGAAGGTCGCCGAGCTCGGCGGCGACGGAGGGATGATCGCGATCGACCGCCACGGCCAGGTTGCCATGCCTTTCAACACTCCGGGGATGTACCGCGGCTTCAGGCTCTCCACCGGCCAGTCGGCCGTGGAGCTCTACGGAAACGAGATTTGAGGCTAAGGCCGCCGGTGCTGCCCCCGCGTTTTGGCCTCGGGCCGCGAAAGTCGTTGAACGGTCCGGCCAAAAGGGCCAACACTTTTTGCCACTCACATGTCCGCCGCGCACCTTCTCGTTCCACTCATCGCCATAGCCAATCCCATCCGGGTTTTCCAGAACTGCGACGGCGTCGGAGAGGCGATCACGGCCGGACTTGGCGTCTTTAGCATCATAGCCTGGGCCATGATGATAGGGAAAAGAAATGACCTGGCGGCATTGCGCCGGATGAATTACATCTTTGAGCAGCGCCTGCGCGAGGAACGGCGCGTGCTCGACCTGCCGGAGGCGTTCCGCAACAAGCGCTCGATCCCGTACGCCGATCTCTTCAGCGAGGCGATCGAGGCATACTGGCGCGCCGCTGCGATAGGCAAGGAGAAGGGCATCGATTCCGCCCGTTTTCGGCTGGAATTGGCCGAAAACGCGCTTCAGCGGGGTCTCGCGCGCCAGATCGACAACTACGAGTCAAACATGATTTTCCTCGCCAGCATCGTGTCCGGGGCGCCCTTCCTGGGACTGCTCGGCACGGTGTGGGGGGTGATGACCGCCTTTGATTCGGTCTCTGTCCAGCAGACCGCATCGATCCAGACCCTCGCCCCCGGCGTGTCGGCGGCCCTTCTGACGACGATTTCGGGGCTGCTTGTCGCGATCCCTTCGCTCTTCGGCTACAATCTGCTGCAGGCCAAGACCCGGAAGATGATCACCGAACTGGAAAACTTCTCCAGTTCGCTCGCGGACCGGATCGAGCTCGAAAGCTGACCCCGGGGAGGAAACGCGCCATGGCACGCACCTTTCGCAGGCAGCGGCAGTCCCGTCCGATCGCGGACATCAACGTCACGAACCTGATCGATCTCGGATTCACGCTGCTGATCATCTTCATGATTTCGACTCCGCTCATCAACCAGGAGCAGACGATCCCGGTCCGGCTGCCCGTCGAGTCGAAAAGCCTGCAGGTGAAGCCCGAACCCGGGGACACTTTCATGGCGGTATCGGTCGATGCCCGCGGACGCTACTATATCAACAGCCAGCAGACCCCGCTCTCGCTGGCCGAGCTTCGCACCCACCTGCACGCCTGGAGCCTGGAGAAGAAGAAGCCGATCGTCCGGATCCGGGGCGACGGGAACGTGACCTACGACAAGATGATCCAGCTCATGGACGAGCTGAAGAAGGTCGACCTGTCCCGGGTCACCTTCGATACGCAGACGGGGGACTAGACCAACCGGAGACGGAAATGGGGACCCGACCAAAGGTGCTGCCGTGAACGCGAACTCCCCCCAGGCCTATTTTCTGTCGGCCTTTCTCCACGCGCTCGTTGTGACGGTCGTGCTCCTGCTGGGTTATGCGGCGAGCCAGACCAAGCCCGAAACGACCAAGGTGTTCGAGCTGGTCGCCGGCACCGGCGACAACTACGCGGCCACGGTGGCCCCGGCGATCGGCGTCCCGGGCGGCATCAAGGTGACGGTCCCGGAGATCCCCGCAGCCCGGGTTCCCGAGCCGCCTGCGCCCCCGCCGGAATCGGTTCCTCAAGCGGTGCCAATGACCGAGGCGCCCCCGGTTCCGGTCGCGAAGGCGCCGCCCGCGAAAGCCGCCCCGCCCAGGACGGACCAGGTGCCCAATTATTCAAAGGTCCTCCAGAGGACCGAAAACCGGAAGGCGGCGAGGATCGAGGCCCAGTACCACAAGCAGCTCGAGAAGCAGGCCGCCGCCGAGAAGAAGCAGCGCGAGTCGTACGAACAGTACCTCAGGGAAAATGGGGGGAAACCCGGGGCATCCGCAAAACCGGAGGGAATCGCCGGGGGTGTTGCAGGGGGCTCCACGGCCAACAAGGAGGGCGGCGCGGGCGGCAAGGCGCTCAGCCGGGACGAGATGGATCTGCTCGATTCCTATTTCGCGATGCTGATCGCGCGGGCGAAGGAGAGCATCGTTCCGCCGCCCGGCGTGAGCGACCGCCTGGCGGCCCGTGTGCAATTCTACAATTCGGCCTCCGGCGCCCTGTCCAGCGTGCGGATCGTCCGCTCGTCGGGAAACAGCGACTTCGACAATTCCGTCCTCGAGGCGTTCCGCCACATCCAGATGCCGCCCCGACCCGACCACAGGGGTGAGACGGTCACGCTGACGTTCAACCTGCGGGACGAGGACGCGCAGTAGCGGAAGTCCGCAGGTCAGGCCCTGTAGGCGCCGCCGTTCACATCGATCGTCGCCCCGTTGATGAAGCCGTCGAATTCGGCGGCGAGGAAGGCCGCCGCCCGCGCCACATCCTCGGTCACCCCCGGCCTGCCGATCGGAATCCCGGCCACGATGCCGGGTATCGCCTCGGGCTTGGTGTGGATGACGTGGAATCGGGACCCGAGGATCAGTCCGGGCGCGAGGGCGTTGACGCGGATCCCCTTCGGGCCGAGCTCCTCGGAAAGGGCGCGGGTGAATGCAAGGGTGGCCCCCTTCGCCGTCGAATAGGCGAGGGTGCCCGGGGCGCCGCCCTTTCGCCCGGCAACCGAGGCCAGATTGACAATGCTGGCGCCGCCGCCGGACGGGACTGCGGCCGCGAGGTGCGCCTCGGCGGCGCGGGTCACCCGCTGCATGGTCCCGACATTGAGCGACATGGTTTCCGCCCAGTAATTGTCGTCGGTCTGGGCGAGGAGGCGCTTGGGCAGCATCGTGCCGGCGTTGTTCACCAGGATGTCGAGCCCGCCGAGGAACGCCACGGCCTCGGCGACAAGGCGGTCGCATTCCTCCGGCTTGGTCAGGTCGGCGGCGGCGCTGCCGCAGCGCCGGCCAAGCTTGGCGGCCTCGGCGACCAGCGCTCGCGCGGCCTCGGCGCTGCTGTGATAATGGACGAAAACGTCGCAGCCGTCGGCGAGCAGCTCGCGGCTGATCGCAAGGCCGATTCCCTGGGCGCCGGCGGTGACCAGCGCCCGTTTGCCGGTCAATTTGGAGGAGTATGGCATGAATAATGGCTAGCTTTCGGGCTCAGGTTGGCAAGCCGGGGAGGGGATTCCAGCTAGAGCTTGATGATGCCCTTGATGACGCCGCTGTCCGGCCTTGCCCAAATTGGAATCTGTTCGGCTGCTTCGTCAAACTCCGCCATATGGGTTATCCATGGCCGCGTGTCGATGCGGGCGTCGGCGATCAGCTGAATGGTTCGCGTAAAATCCTCCGGCAGCGCATTGCGGCTGCCGAGCAGGGTCAGCTCGCGGCGATGCAGGATCGGCGCGTGCCTGAATGAAAGCTCCTTCTGCGTGATCCCGACGTAGACCACGCGTCCGCCGAAGGCGGAATACTCCAGGGCCTTCGACATCGCCAGATTCGACCCGGTCGCATCAAACACCACATCGGCCATCGCCCCGTTGGTCGCCGCCATCAACCTTTCCACGGCATGGTCGTCCACGAGGATCACGTCGGGGATGCCGAGATTGGCGCGGACGAATTCCAGGCGCTGCGGATTGATGTCGAGAACGATCGTCCGCGCGCCGCTCAGCTGCGCGAAGGTGATGACGCTCAGCCCAATCGGACCCGCCCCGACCACCAAGGCCGTTTCACTTGGGCGCAGGGCACCCCGACTGACGGCGTGGGCTCCGATGCACAGGGTCTCAACCAAGGCGCATTGTTCCGCGGACAGGGCATTCGCCGGATGAAGCTTGGCGACGGGCAGCACGATTTCCCCGGTCAGGCCGCCATCCATCATAACGCCGAGAACCTTCAGGTTTTCGCAACAATTGCCCCGGCCCTTGCGGCAGGCGTGGCAGCGTCCGCAATTCATATAAGGCTCCACTGAACAACGGTCGCCCACCCGAATCCGGCCGGCCTCCGACCCGACGGCAAGGACCTCGACGCACAGCTCGTGCCCCGGAATTCGGGGGTAGGTGTAAAAAGGCATCGTGCCCAGGAATCCTGCGTAGTCGCTGCCGCAGATCCCGACCCGGCGCACCCGCAACCGCGCCTCATCCGCCCTGACCGCCGGCGGTTCGGGTGCCGTCACGTATTGATACTCCAGGGGCTTCGTCAGCTGAAGGGCTTTCATCGCAATTGGGGCTGGAAGGCCGGTTGGGCTAGGCTGGCCCGCCGGAAGCCAGGGCGGTCGTCCCGGTGGAAAGGCGGCGGAGGACGGCGATGGTCTGGCGGGCGGCGGAAGCGCCATCTGGCAGGGGAAGGATTTCCGCCGAGAGATAACCGCTGTAGCTGATTTTGCTCAAAGCCGCCATGACGGCGACGGCGTCGGTGTGACCGAATCCCATCGCCCGGCGGTTCGAGTCCGCAAAGTGGACATGGCCGACCAAGGCCCCCGCCTTCACCAAGGCGGAGGCGATGTCGGGTTCCTCGATGTTCATGTGAAAAAGATCGCTCAACAGCCGCACATTCTTCGCGCCCAGGGTGTTCAACCATGCGCCTGCGTCCGCTTGCCGGTTGAACAAGTCCGTCTCGTAGCGGTTCAACGGCTCATAGAAAAGAATCTGCCCACGCCCCGCCGCGTGCGCCGCCAGCGCCTGCAACGCGTCTCCCAGCAGCTCGAGCGCGGCCGGGCGGCCAAAGGCAGAATCGCTGCGCCCCTGCATCGAGCCGATGATGGCGGGCGCATTCCAGCCTGCCGCCAGGTCGATCGTGCGCCGGATGAAATCGCGCGCCGCGGTGCGCCGCCCGTTGTCGGGATGCGTGAGCGAGAGCCGGTGCAGAACCCATCCCGCGCCGGTTCCCAATGCGGCAACCTCCAGCCCATGGGCCGCGATGCGCGATGCGAGCGCGCTGTAATCGCCGTCCGGCCCGGGCAGGAACAGTTCCACCGCGTCAAAGCCGAGTTCGCGGACCAGGGCGAAGGTCGAATCGAGATCGTCCCAGAATACAAACGGGCCCCCGCGCGCTTCCGCTGCTAGCGAGAGGGTGACGGCTGATTTCATCCGAGCGGGCATGTCATGGCCAAATGGCGACGACAGGAGAGATCGGCAACGGTCCCGACAAATGGCAAGGGTAATGCCTTCGCTCAAGTTTCCATCCTCCGGGATGGACAACCGCCCCCAGCCGGGGCAACTTCTCCCGGCCGTTCCTGCCGCCTCCGGGGATGGCTCGAAACTCCGGCGCCGATCCATGTCACAAGCTCCCATGCCGATGCCCCGGATGTACCGGGTGAGGCAAAGATTATCCAGCCAGCGCCTGTCCGGTATTCCCGCGGCGGTGCGCGGAACAATGGCCGGCGCCCGACTGCCGATCAAACGCGGCGACTCGGTGGCCGTCGGGGCGGGCAGCCGCGGCATCGCCAATGTAGCGGTGATCGTACGCGCCACCGTCGATTATCTCAGGGAATTGGGAGCGGCGCCCTTCGTCTTTCCGGCGATGGGCAGCCACGGTGGGGCCACGGCCGAGGGCCAGCTCGAGATCCTGGAGCACTACGGCATTACGGAAAAGTCGATGGGATGCCCGCTTCGCGCCACCATGGAAGTCGTGCAGATCGGCTCGGCCCTGGGGATGCCGGTCTGGTGCGACAAGCTCGCATCCGAGGCCGACTGGATCGGCGTGGTCAACCGGATCAAGCCGCACACCGACTTCAAGGGGGAGTTCGAGTCGGGGCTCTGCAAGATGATGGCGATCGGCATGGGCAAGCACCAGGGCGCCAGGCAGTATCATCGGGCCATCGTGAGCCACCGCTTCGAGAAAGTCATCACGGCGGTCGCCCGGGAGGTTCTGGCCAACGCGCGCATAGGCTTCGGCCTTGGCATCGTCGAGAACGGATACGACGAGACGGCTTGCGTCGAGGCATTCAACGCCGGGGATATTGAGGCCGGCGAGCGGCGGTTGCTGAAGGATGCGAAGCGCTGGATGGCGCGGCTGCCGTTCTCGCCGATCGACATCCTGGTGGTCGAGGAGATCGGAAAGGAAATTTCCGGCTCCGGCATGGACACCAATGTCATCGGACGGACCTTCCACCCGCGGGAGAATTTCCCCAAAGATCCGGAGATCCTGCGCATTGTGGCCCTTGACCTGACCGATGAAAGCGGGGGCAACGCCACGGGAATCGGCAATGCGGATTTCACCACCCGGCGGCTGGCCGGCAAAATCGACTGGCGGAAGACCGCGATCAATGTCCTCACCGCGTCCGCGCCCGGCGCCGCAATGATGCCGCTGGCATTCGACTCGGACCGCGAAGCCGTGGAGCAGGCGCTCAACTGCATCGGGGCGGTCGAGCCCGAGAATGCCCGCGTCATCCGAATCAGGAACACGCTCATGCTTGCCGAGATCGAGTGCTCCGAGGCCTTCCTTGCCGAGATAGGGAAGTCGCCCCACCTCGAGGTCCTCGGAGAGGCCCTTCCGCTCGGCTTCGACGCCGCGGGCCGGATCATTCCGCTCTGCCGCTGAGAGAATCTTCCGGCAGCGACAACGGCTTGCCGACAAGGACAAGGTGGACGATGGCTCCCAGCAGGGCCACCAGGGCGCCAAAGAGGAGGGCGGGCTGGAACGAGCCGGTCCTCGCCGCAATGAATCCGGTGATCGTGGGGGCTGAGGCGGCGGCCAGATAGCCGAAGAAATTCTGGATTGAGCCGATTGAGGCGGCATAGGCCACGGGGGCCACCGCCGTGGCCATTGTCCAGCCGGCGCAGACGGCGCCATAAAGCAGGAAAAGCGACGCCGAGATGCATGCGATCGCCCCCAAGGCGCTCGAGGCACGGGAGGCCAGCAATGTAAAAAGCGCGACCCCCAGCAGCGAAACGATCATCGGAATCTTGCGGCTGGCGATGGGCGGGAAACCGCGCCGAAGGAGCCGGTCGCAGATCCGGCCCGTGATGATGCTCCCGGCCGCCCCGCACAGGAATGGAATCGAGCCGATCCAGCCGGAATTGGCGACGGTTACGTGGAATTGGATCTCCAGGTATTGCGGCAACCAGGCCGTATAAATCCAAATGCAGTAATTTGCGCCGCAGAAGCCGCCGATCATTCCCCAAACGGTCCGGAATCGGAAAAGGCTTTTCCACGCCCGCCAGGAGACCCGCGGCCTTTCCGGGTGGTCATCGGCGAGATACTGCCTCTCGGCCGGCGTCAACGACGAGGTCTGTCCCGGATCGCGGTACAGCCAATGGATGACCAGCGCGACCGCCAGCCCGAACAGCCCCATGACGGCGAACATCCGCCGCCAGCCGAGATGGAGCATGAAGAATGTGAGCATTGGAAGGCCGATCGCCGTTCCCAGGGTGCTGGAGCAATTCCATACCCCGGTGGCCGAGCCCCGCTCCCTCTGGGGAAACCAATCCGCGACAACCCGCACGCAGCTGGGAAACTGGGGGGACTCTCCCGCTCCGAGGAGAACGCGGGCGGCCATGAATTGCCAAAGATTGGCGACCAGCCCGCCCAAGGTCTGGGCCAGGGACCAGAGGCCGAGACCGGCCGAAAGCATGCGGCGCGCCCCAAGGCGGTCGATCAGGGCGCCTGCGGGCATCTGGGAAAAGGCATAGGCCCAAAGAAAGGCGGAGGAAAGAATTCCGCTTTCCGTCAACGACAGGCCAAGGTCCCGGCGGATCCAGGGAAGGCCGACCGCCAGGGCGGCTCGATCCACGTAATTGATCACGCCACCGACCGTGAGCAGCACGAGCGCGATTCTCTGGATCCGCCTGATGCGCCGGGAAGCAGGGAGATCGGCCATGGTTCAGGGACCGGAATGAATTGGTCGACGGGTGGCCTGAAATGGCGGAAGTCGCGCTAACAAGGGCGCGGCCCGCCCTCAATCGCCGACGTCGATCATCGTTTTGATGATGGCCGGATCACCGGCGAACTCGGGGAAGCGGCGCGGGATGTCCTGAAGCGCAAGGCGGTTGGTGATCCAGGGCGCCGTGTCGATCCGGCCGGCCTCGATGAGGGAGATGATGTCCCGGAAGGTGCCGGGGAGGGCGTTGCGGCTGGCAAGAAGCGTCAGCTCCCGGCGGTGAAAATTGGGGTCGTTGAACGTGACCTCTCCCTGGAACAGGCCTACGAATACGATCCTGCCGCCGTGGGCTGGAAGGTCGAAGGCCGCGGCCATCGACCTGGGATTGCCGGTCGCGTCGAAGACGGCCGTCGGCAGGTCGCCGCCGCCGAACTCCCGGAGAATATCCGCGGCGCCCGGACCGGGCGAAAGCGTGCGGGTGACCCCCATCTGACGCCTGCAGAAGTCCAGGCGCGTCTCGGCGACATCCATGACCGCAACCGCCGCCCCGCGGGCCATGACAAACTGGATGACGCCCAGGCCGATCGGTCCGGCGCCGATGACGAGGACAAACTCCTCCTTCCCCACGTCGGCGCGCTCGACCGCGTGTGCGCCTATCGCCAGGGTCTCGACGAGCGCCAGCTGGTCGTACGTCAGCCTGTCGGACTTGTGCAGCTTCCGCGCAGGCACGGAAATGACCGGCCTCATTCCTCCGTCGACGTGCACGCCGAACACCTTCAGTTCGGAGCAGCAATTGGGCTTCCCGCGCCGGCAGGCGATGCACCGCCCGCAGTTGAAATACGGCTCCAGCGAGCAGCGGTCCCCGCGGCGCAATCCGTTCGGTTCGCCGCCGGGATCGATGACCTCGAGTCCAAGCTCATGGCCGACGATGCGGGGGTAGCTGAAGAACGGCTGCTTGCCGTTGAAGGCATGGATGTCCGTCCCGCAGACGCCGAGCCGGTGCACGCGCACAAGCGCCTCGCCCGGCCCCTGCCGGGGTTCGGCGCCTTCGGTGATTTCGAACTTTCCCGGATTCTGCAGGACAACTTGGATCATGATGCTCTCAGGGGACGATCGGATCCCTGTTCTCGGGCCGGCCGCGCGTGTAGTTGTGATTGGCAATCGGGCGAAGAATGGCGAGAACGTCGGCCATCAGCCCGAAGTCGATCGGAGCCATGGCGTATTCGACGTTCTTCCGCACGTTCGCCGGGTTGGCCGATCCGATAAGCGTCGTCGCGATCCCGGGATGGCTGACGCTGAACTGGACGGCCAGTTTCACGATGTCCTCGCCGCGCGAGTGGCAGAAGGCCGCCGCGCGCCGGCAGCCCTCCACGATGGCCGGGGGCGCCGGGTGCCAGGAGGGTGCTCCGCGCTCGGTGAGCAGGCCCATCCCCGTCGGCGCCGCATTGATCGCGCCGATGCCCCTGACTGCGAGGTGCGGCAAGAGGGCTCCGAGGGAGTCGTCGTTGAGCTCGTAACGGCAGAAGGAGAGGATTGTCTCCACGATCCCCGCGGGCGCCCGGTCGATGACGGTCGGAAAGATCCTGAGCGGCAGCCCGGTTATGCCGATGTGGCCGATGCGGCCCGCCTCGCGCAGGCGCGCGAGCGCCGGCAGTGTTTCGTCCACGATCTGGTTCAGGTCGGCGAACTCGATGTCGTGGCATTGCAGAAGATCGACGTAGTCGACACCCAGCCGCCCGCAGCTCTCATCGAGGCTCCTGGTCACCCGGTCGGCGGAGAAGTCAAACTCGCCCTCTCCGTATTGGCCGACCTTGGTTGCAAGAATGTACCGGTCGCGGGCGACTCCCCTCAGCGCCTTGCCAAGGACAGTCTCGGCCTTTGTTGCGCCGTAATAGGGCGACACGTCGATGAAATTGACACCGAGATCGAGGGCCGTATGCACCGCCTTGACGCCTTCGTCCTCGCTCACGGAGTGGAAGACGCCGCCAAGGGAGGAAGCGCCAAAGCTCAATACCGAGACGTTGAGGCCCGTGCGGCCGAGTTGCCGATAATGCATAAATGGGACGACTTCCGTGGTGCGGGAGGTGGCTGGGACACCGCACGCCGGGCATGCTCACCGAGCGGGTCGCCTTCTTGCAATCGGAATTTATTTTAACCTGCATCGATCACAAAACTGACCAAGATTGACCAAGATCCTCGATAAGAAGGGCCGAAGCCGACTGAGCTGTGCTAAAAGCACAGCGCAAGGAGGATGAGGGCATTCTTATCGAGGAGGTTGGGCAAGATTGGCCAGAGTTTGTGATGGATGCAGGTTAAGCCCGCGAATTTGCGTTTCCGTATCGCGTCCCGACGGGGCATTCCTGTATAACCCATTCCCCCACCCATGCGTACACTCCTTTCCCGAACTTGCGTATCGATCCGGCCGTTCATGGCCGTGATCGCCATAGCCTGCCTGGCGCGGGCCGCCGATTCGCCCCGCGAGCGAATCCTGATCGACTCCGGATGGCGCTTTTCCAAGGCCGATTTCAAGGCCGATGAAGGCGCATTCGGCGATTCGAAGCTGCAGGGGGCCGTTCTATCGACCCGCGACGCATTTCTTCAGCGGGGCGCGGACGGGCCGTCGGCTTCCGGAGAGAATCTGGACGGAGGTCCCTTCGCCAGGCCCGATTTCGATGACAGCGGCTGGCGCTCGGTGGATCTTCCCCACGACTGGGGCGTCGAGGGCCCCTTCAAGGCGGAATACTCCGGCGACACGGGCCGTCTTCCGTTCTGGGGCAGCGCCTGGTACCGGAGGAGGCTTGAGATACCGGCGGGCGACGCCGGGCGCCGGGTGTATCTCGACATCGACGGCGCGATGTCCTACGCGACGGTGTGGGTCAATGGAAAGTTCGCCGGCGGGTGGCCCTACGGCTATGCCTCGTTTGAGCTCGATATCACGCCCTATGTCGTTCCCGGCGGACCGAACGTCGTGGCCATCCGGCTGGACAACCCGCCGAATTCGTCCCGTTGGTACCCGGGCGGCGGAATCTATCGCAACGTGTGGCTCGTGAAAACGTCCCCGGTGCACGTGGCCCATTGGGGAACGACGCTGACGACCCCCGATGTCTCGGCCGATGAGGCCGCCGTGAAGGTCGTGACAGGGCTCGAGAACGATTCCGACTCGGAGGCCCATTTCATGGTGCGGACGGAGATCTTCGCGCTCGACGCCGGCGGAAGGAAGACGCGCGATCCGGCGGCGGTTTCCGGAAAGGCCGTTTTCAGGATGGCGCCGCATTCAAACGCCTCGGAGGCCGTGGTGGTCCGCGTTGAGCATCCGGCGCTTTGGAGCACGCGTTCGCCCAACCGGTATGTCGCCGTCACAAAGCTGACCGGCAACGCCGGCGACCTTGTCGACGTGTGCGAGACTCCATTCGGAATCCGCACGCTCGTGTTTGACCCTTCGCAGGGGTTCCTCCTGAACGGCGAACGCCTGAAATTCCAGGGCGTTTGCGACCACCACGACTTGGGCAGCCTTGGGGCGGCCGTCAATGTGAGCGCACTCGCCCGGCAGCTGGAGCTGCTCCGGGACATGGGCTGCAACGCGATCCGCACGAGCCACAATCCTCCGGCCCCCGAACTCTTGGACCTGTGCGACCGGATGGGATTCGTCGTCATGGACGAGGCCTTCGACTGCTGGATACGACAGAAACGCCCGAATGACTACCACAGGCTGTTCATGGACTGGCATGAGGCCGACCTTCGCGCGCAGATCCGTAGGGACCGCAACCATCCGTCGGTCATTCTCTGGAGCATCGGAAACGAGATTCCGGAGGCCTCCGGCCCCGATGGCGTCACAATCGGCACGCAGCTCGCCCGGATCGCCCACGAAGAGGATCCGAGCCGCCCCGTCACGTCGGCCTGCAGCAGCGCCGAAGCCGGCAACAACGGGTTTCAGGATGTCGTCGACGTGTTCGGCTATAACTACCACTTTGCCCTGTACCCGAAGTTTCATGAGGCGCATCCGGGAAAGTTTCTTTACGGGAGCGAGACGGCCTCCACGGTCAGCTCGCGCGGCGTGTACGTCTTCCCCGTGTCCGATGACAAGTCAAAGGGCCTGGTGACGGACGACTTCCAGGTGAGCTCCTACGACCTTTCCGCCCCGCGCTGGGCATGGCCGCCGGATTCCGAGTTCCGCGCCGAGGATGAAAACGCCTACGTCAATGGGGAGTTCGTCTGGACCGGATGGGACTACCTGGGCGAGCCGACGCCGTACGGGGGGAAGAACGATCCGGCGCGAAGCTCCTATTTCGGGATCATCGACCTGGCGGGCTTCAAGAAGGATCGTTTTTACGAATATCAGGCTCACTGGCGGCCCGACCTGCCCATGGCGCACCTGCTGCCCCATTGGACGTGGCCGGAAAGGGTCGGCCAGGTGACTCCCGTCTTTGTCTACACGTCGGGTGACGAGGCGGAGCTCTTCCTGAACGGCCGCTCGCTCGGGCGGAAGGCCCTTGGCCGGTTTGAATACGAGATCCGGTGGAATGACGTCGTCTACGAGCCGGGCGAACTCAAGGTCGTCGCCTACAGGGGCGGCAAGCCGTGGGCCGAGGACGTCGAGCGGACGGCCGGACCGGCGGCCAAGCTCGTCGTCCAGGGCGGCCAGGACGCCATTGCCGCGGATGGCCGGGATTTGGCCTTCATCACCGCTTCGATCTGCGACAAGGACGGTGTCCTTGTGCCGCGGGCGAACAACCACATCCGATTCACGGTGTCGGGGCCGGGCTTGATCGCAGCCACGGACAACGGCGATGCGACGAGTTACGAGCCGTTCCAGGCTACCGAGAGGAATGCATTTAACGGCCTCGCCCTGGCGATCTTGCGCTCGCGGGAAGGCCCGTCCGGCCCGATTGTTGTAACCGCCGAATCCGACGGCCTTTCGAGCGCAACATTGACCGTTTCGACCAAGGCGGCGCAGTAGCCTTTCGACCCCGGCAATTGGCGCGGCGGGAAAGGCAAGAACTGCGGAGCCGATGCGCTCCCGCCGTGGCAAACTAAAGACTACCATTCCGGGGAAGTCCCGGAGCGGTAATCAATTCATGTCCCGCCAGACCACCGCCCCCGCCTTTGCAACTCTCGATGGCAACGAGGCCGTCGCCTCCGTCGCCTACCGGATAAATGAGCTGATCGCCATCTATCCCATCACTCCATCCTCGGCCATGGCCGAGTCGTGCGACGAGTGGGCGGCGGCAGGCCGACTGAACCTCTGGGGGGAGGTGCCGCGGATCATCGAAATGCAGTCGGAGGGGGGGGCGGCGGGAACTGTGCACGGAGGGCTGCTCGGCGGGGCCCTGACGACCACCTTCACGGCGTCCCAGGGGCTTCTCCTGATGATCCCGAATCTGTACAAGATTGCGGGAGAACTGCTTCCCCTGACGATCCACGTGAGCGCGCGCGCGCTGGCGGCGCAGGCGCTGTCGATCTTCGGCGACCACCAGGATGTCATGGCCTGCCGCGCGACCGGATGCGCCCTTCTGTGCAGCAACTCCCCCCAGGAGGCGCACGATTTCGCCCTTGTCGCGCATGCGGCGAGCTACCGGGCGCGGGTTCCCTTCATCCACTTTTTTGACGGGTTCCGCACCTCCCACGAAGTTCAGAAGATCGCCCTTCTTTCGGACGATCATATTCGCGCCGTCATCGACGAGAACGACATTGCCTCATTCAGGTCCCGCGCGATGTCGCCCGACAGGCCGACAATCCGCGGCACGGCGCAGAACCCGGACGTCTACTTCCAGGGCAGGGAGGCGGTCAACCGGTTCTATGCCCCTCTGGCCGGAACCGTCCAAGCGATCTTCGACAAGTTTGCGGCCGCCACGGGCCGGCAGTACCACCTTTTCGACTATCACGGCCACCCCGAGGCAGAGCGCATCGTCGTCGCGATGGGAAGCTCCGTCGAAACCATCATTGAGACCGTGGACTGGCTCGCCTCGCGCGGGGAAAAGGTCGGAGTCGTGGCCGTGCGGCTTTTCCAGCCCTTTGACGTGCCGGCGTTTCTCGCGGCCCTTCCCAGGACGGTAAAGTCGATCGCGGTCCTCGACCGCACCAAGGAGCCGGGCTCCCTGGGCGAGCCCCTTTACATGAACGTGATCACGGCGCTTGCCGAGAGCCGCTCGCCCCTCGCCGCGTCGCCCCGCGTCGTCGGCGGCCGCTACGGCCTGGGCTCGAAGGAGTTTTCGCCGGGCATGGTGCGCGCCGTGTTCGAGAACCTCGCCGCTCCGCAGCCGCGCAACCATTTCTCGGTCGGAATCATCGACGACGTCACCGGCCTGTCGCTTCCCTTCGACGCCGACTTCGACATCGAATCGGCCGATGTGCGGCGCTGCGTGTTCGTGGGCCTGGGCGCCGACGGCACCGTGGGCGCCAACAAGAACTCGATCAAGATCATCGGAGAGCAGACCGACAACTTTGCCCAGGGCTACTTCGTCTACGACTCCAAGAAATCGGGCTCGATCACGACGTCGCACCTGCGCTTCGGCCCGCGCCCGATCCGCGCCCCGTACCTGATCCGCCAGGCCGGTTTCGTCGCCTGCAGCCAGTTCAGCTTTGTCGGGCGCACCAATGTGCTCGGCTACGCCGCGCCCGGCGCCACCGTCCTTCTCAATTCGCCCCACGGCCCGGAGGAGACCTGGAAGAGCCTGCCCAGGGAGTGGCAGGAGGAACTGGTCGCCAAGAAGCTGCGTTTGTTCGTCATCGATGCGACCAAGGTCGCGCAGACGAGCGGCATGGGCAGGCGCACGAACACCGTCCTGCAGACCTGCTTCTTCGCCCTTTCCGGCGTCCTCCCGCAGGACGAGGCGATCGCGCAGATCAAGAAGGCGATCTACAAGACCTACGGCAAGAAGGGCGAGCAGATCGTGCAGATGAACTATGCCGCAGTCGACGCCGCGCTGGCGGGCCTCAAGGAGGTCGCCATCCCGGCCCGGGCGGATGCGGACTCTGTCGCGACCCTGCCGCCGGCATATGCCGGGGCCCCGCAGTTTGTGAAGGAAGTGACCGCGCGGCTGCTCGCCGACCAGGGGGACCTGCTGCCCGTCAGCGCGATCCCGCTCGACGGCTGCTGGCCGACCGGCACCGCCCGGTTCGAAAAGCGAAACATCGCCCTTGAGATTCCGTCCTGGGATCCGGCGGTCTGCATCCAGTGCAACAAGTGCGTGCTCGTCTGCCCGCATGCGGCGATTCGCGCCACGTTCTGTGATCCATCCGAGCTTGAGGGCGCCCCGAAGAGCTTCGTTTCAGTCGCACTGCGCTCCAACGAGGCCCCCGGGAAGCGCTACGTCATCCAGGTGGCGCCCGAGGATTGCACGGGTTGCTCCCTGTGCGTGCAGGTCTGCCCGGCCAAGGACCGCACCAATCCCCGCCACAAGGCGATCGACATGGTGCCGCAGCCGCCCCGCCTGGAGGCCGAGAAGGCCAACTGGGACTTTTTCATGCGCCTGCCGGATCCCGACAGGACCAAGCTCGACCCGACGACAGTCAAGGGGACGCAGTTCATGACCCCGCTGATCGAGTTTTCCGGCGCGTGCGCCGGATGCGGAGAAACCCCTTACCTGAAGCTGCTGACGCAGATCGTGGGCGACCGGCTGCTCATCACCAACGCAACCGGCTGCTCCTCGATCTATGGCGGCAATCTGCCCACGACCCCCTATTGCCAGAACAAGGACGGCCGCGGTCCGACTTGGGTGAACTCGCTGTTCGAGGACAACGCCGAATGCGGCCTCGGCGTCAGGCTGGCCGTCGACGAGCGGGTCCGAACGGCGCACTCACTGCTGCACCGCCTCGGCCTTCGGATCGGGGCGCCCCTTGCCAGCGCCCTCCTTGAGGCCGACCAGACGACGGAGACCGGCATCGCGGAGCAGCGGGCGCGCGTCCTCGCCCTGCGCGCTGAATTGCGCAGGGTCGAAGGCCCGGACGCCCGCAGGCTCGAGGCGCTGGCCGACGACCTTGTCCGCAAGTCCGTGTGGATCATCGGCGGCGACGGCTGGGCTTACGACATCGGCTACGGGGGGCTCGATCACGTGCTCGCCTCGGGCATCAACGTCAAGGTGCTCGTCCTCGACACCGAGGTTTACTCCAACACCGGAGGCCAGGCCTCGAAGTCGACTCCCATGGGCGCCGTCGCCAAGTTCGCCGCGAGCGGCAAGGCGATTGCGAAGAAGGACCTCGGCCTGATGGCCATGCAGTATGGCCACGTCTACGTCGCGCACATCGCCATGGGGGCAAAGGACAGCCAGACCGTGACAGCGCTCCGGGAGGCCGACGCCTACCCCGGGCCGGCCCTCGTGATTGCGTACTCGCACTGCATCGCGCACGGCTTCCCCCTCCACCTGGGTGCCGAGCAGCAGAAGCTTGCGGTCGATTCCGGCTACTGGCCTCTGTTCCGCTACGATCCGCGCCTTGCGGAGAAGGGCGAGACAGCCTTCAAGCTCGATTCCGCACCTCCCAAGAGCGAGTTGGCGAAGTTCATGGCAAACGAGACGCGGTTTGGAATCCTGAAGAACGTCGATCCCGGCCGTGCTGCCGACCTCGCAGCGCAGGCCCAGGCGCACGTCAAGCGTCGTTATGCGCTCTACCAGGCGATGGCCGCCCCGGTTCCAAACGCCGCGGCCTCCGCGCCCCAGGCGCCCTCCAGCCAGCCGGTGCAACCGGCCTCAAAGCCCGCGGCACCCGCGGCATCGGCTGCAAAGCCGGCGGGCAATTGAGGCTCGCCCAACCGGCCTCTCCCGCCACCTTGTATCCCGCCCCAAGAACATGAAACTGGAAACGCCCTATCTCGGACTCAAGCTTCGCAACCCGATGGTCGTCGGGGCCGCGCCGTTCTGCGACAGCGTCGAATCGGCGGCCCGCCTGCAGGATGCCGGCGCTGCGGCGGTCGTCATGCGCTCGCTCTTCGAGGAGCAGATTGACATGGAGCTGCGGGCGCTCACCAGCTCGGTCGAAACGCCGGCCGAGAGCAATCCCGAGGCGGCATCGTATTTCCCCGCTTTCGGGGAGTACCAGCTCACGCCCGACCGGTACCTGAAGCAGATCGCCAGCCTGAAGGATGCCCTGACGATCCCCGTCATTGCATCGCTGAACGGCTGCCGCCCCGGCGGCTGGACGACCTATGCACGGCGATTCGAGTCCGCGGGAGCCGACGCGATAGAGCTCAACCTCTACCACCTGGTGACCGACCCCGCGGTTTCGGCCGAGGAGGTCGAGGCGGACATGCTCGAGACCGTCCACCGCGTGACGGAATCCGTGCATATTCCGGTCGCGGTCAAGCTGTCCGCATTCCATACCGCGCCGGCGCACTTTTCGCTCGCCCTCGAGCAGGCCGGGGCGGCTGGCATCGTCGTCCTCAACCGGTTCTACCAGCCGGACATGAATATCGAGGAGCTGGAGGTGGAGCCCCAGCTGCACCTGTCCGATTCCTCGGAACTGCTCATGCGGCTCCGCTGGCTTGCGATCCTTTCGCCGAACGTCCGCGGGTCCCTGGCGGCCACAGGCGGAGTGCACACCGCCGATGACGTCGTGAAGGCCATCCTCGCCGGCGCGCATACTGTGCAGATCGTCTCGGCCCTCCTGAAGAACGGCCCCGAATTTCTCACCGTTCTCCTTGGGGGGCTCCGCCATTGGATGGAGGCGCACAATTACGAGAGCGTCGAGGAGTTCAGGGGCGCCCTCAATCTGCGCCGCTGTCCGGATCCGGCCGCATTCGAGCGGGCCAATTACCAGAAGATCCTGCAGACTTGGCGGATGTAGCCGGCCGGCAGGCCGCCGAAACCGGGCGGGGGTCGCGGCGCAACGGGTATTGCGCCGTGCTATAATTCGGCAATGGTTTCCGCCCATATGAAAAGAATTGCCCTTTTGCTGGCGCCTCTTGCACTGGCCGTCCCCGCCGCCCATTCGGCCGAGCCGTTTGAAGGCAAGGTCGCTTTCACAATGACAAGCGGCGCTGGGGTTCCCAACGAGGTGTCCTACACCATAAAGGGGGCACACGTCCTGATCAGCGCCGGAAACGCGGTGGGCATCATCATGGACCGGGACAAGAACGAGGTCACGATGATGATGCCCCAGCAGAGGATGTACATGGTCAGGCCCCTGCCGCAGCCGCCGGCCGGCCTCCAGGCGCCTAATGGCGCGACCCAGGGGGTGTCCCTGCAGGATACCGGCGCCACCGAGAAGATCCTCGGATACAGCTGCAAGAAGTACCTTGTAAAGACGAGTTCCTCGACGACCGAGCTGTGGCTGACAGACCAGCTTGGCTCGTTCATCGGCTTGGGCCAGGCAATGGGTGGCGGGCGCCCGGGCGGCCGCACCGGTCCGGTCCAGGCCTGGGAACAGGCGCTTCAGGGTAAGAACTTCTTTCCCATGCGGGTTGTCGGCCAAAACAGTTCAGGCGCCGAAATGTTCCGCCTCGAGGTCAATGCCGTCGACAAGCAGCCCGTGGAGGACTCCGTCTTTTCACCGCCGGCCGACTGGAAGAAACTGGATCTCGGCTCGATGATGGGGGGCTTCGCCCCGCATTGAGCCGTGGGCCCGCGGGACGATCTTCGACCTTTGGGTGGACAGGATGGGCCCGGATGGCCTTTCCAAGCACCGCAGCGACAAGAATCGCGCCCGCATCGATGGCATAGGCGGAGACAAGGGGCGCCGACCCACTGGCGGACACCGGGGCCGTTCTGACGGCGCCAAGACCGGAAAATGAATGCCGGAAGTGGAGGCTTTCACCCCATTGTTCGTCAATTCATGGCGGTGTCTAATAGGGGATGCCAAAACTTCATCCTTCGATTCCAGCGGGGGCAGCGACCTTTCGACCGATCGCCACAGTCGCGGTCTTGTTGCTCGGAGCTTGCTCAACCGGCTATGTTCAGGAGCCTGCGCCGGTCTATGTGTCTGCGCCTCCGCCTGCGCCCGCGTATTATCCCGAGGCGCCCGCCCCGCAGGTCGTTGCAGATCCATTGGATCAGCTCATGGCGCCCATTGCCCTCTATCCCGATCCCCTGATTTCGCTCATCCTTCCCGCAGCCGCCTTCCCGTCGGACATTTCCGCCGCAGGCGCCTACTTCGGGCAGGGCGGGGACGCGGCGCAGGTCGACGTCCAACCCTGGGATCCCAGCGTGCGCTCGCTTGCCCACTATCCCAGTGTCGTGACCTGGATGGCCCAAAACGGACCCTGGACACAGACGGTCGGGTCGGCATTCGTTTCCGAGCCGGCGGATGTGATGAACGCAATCCAGCGACTGCGTGAACTCGCCCGCGCCGCGGGCACCCTGACCGACAACCCGGAGCAGCAGGTGATCGTCGATGGCAATTATGTCGAAATTGAGCCCGCCCAGCCGGGCGTGATCTATGTGCCCCAATACGATCCGGAAGTCGTTTTCGTCGATCAGCCCTATTACGGTTTCAACGGCCCGTTTCTCGCCTTTGGGCCCGCCTACGGCGCGGGCGCGTGGCTCACGTATGGATGCAACTGGGGCGGGGGAGGAATCGTGATCGTCGATGCCAACTACTGGCACGGCGCTGGCGGCTGGTGGCATCCGTATGGGTCGGGCCGCGAATTTTCCGCTTCCGCCAACTTTCGCGCCTGGAGCTTTCCCGCCAACCGGCCGAGACCGCAGGCGGTCGGCGGCTGGCAAGGCCATGCGCAATCGGTCCAGCCGCATCTTGTCGCCGGTCTGCCCCCGCGTCCTCCCGTTTCCGCCTTACGCAATATCCAGACGAGAGGGCCGGCGGCTGTCGCCGCCGTTGCGAGAAATCCCGCCGGCTTCAGGGGAAAGCCGGTCGACAGGGCGGTCACGTCCAAGGCCCCTGACTCGCGCGCCAAAATGGAAGCGCCGGGCAGTCGGCCGGTGGCACCGCGCGAGCAAACCGGCGCAAAGCCGACGGCCCAGGGTCCATCCACCCCGAGGCCCGCCAGTCCCCAGAAGGCCGCCGAACCTGAGCGGGAAAGGAATGCTGTCAAAGCTCCCGTCGCTGCTTCGCCCGAAAATCGTGCGGAAGGAGTGAAGAAAGGACCGGAGGCCAAACCGGCTGAAGGGAGGCAGGCCGGCAAGAAGGAGACGCAGGAGCCGAAGAAGGCTGCCAAGCCCGCGCCAAAGGAAGAGAAGCCAAGGGACGAGAAGCCCAAGGATCAGCAGCCTTTGCCGTAGCGCGAACGATCAAATCGCTCGCTCCGTCGAACCCTGGAGGGTTCCCCTCTTTGGACGCGCCCCTCGGCTCCGCGTTGCTTCGCTCGGGGCACCTTTCGCAATGCGAAAGGTGGCGGAGAGGGAGGGATTCGAACCCTCGGTAAGGTTTTAAAGCCCTACAACGGTTTAGCAAACCGTCCCTTTCGGCCACTCAGGCACCTCTCCGGGACAGCCTTCCCAAGCGAACGGACCGGTGTCCGGAAGGGCAAGGCGAAAGATCAGCTTTCTTCGTCGATCGGCCGGCGAAGCTCGCGGCGGCATTCCTCGATGACCCGCAGCCAGACCTCCCGAAGGTCGAAAAGGCGGGGGAGGGCGTCCTCCCGGTAGTCGCGCACGGCGGCGTGGGCCATGGAGGATTCCGCGTTCAAGAGGGCGAGCGATCCATTCAGGGCGCCCAGGGCCCGCTTGAACAGGCTGACCGCCATGGCGTAGTCGCCGAAATCCAGGGCGTGGACAGCCTGCACGGCCTGCTCCTCGCCGCGGTGCAGCGAGGCGATAAACGAAAGCGCGAGGGGTGTCGGGACCCGCTTTGGATCGGCGGCCAGAAACTCCCAGGGGCGCCGGAGCCCCAGGTAGAGGGCCTTCGTGGCGATGTAGACTGGGTTCTTGTGGAGCGTGTAGACGTCGTCCTCGGAGAATTCCGGCGACTCGTCCTCTTCAACCGGAGCCTCGTCCGAAACCTCATCATCGTCGGCTTCGGGCGATTCCCAACCCATCTGCCTGGCGACAAGGTCTATCCGGTCCGCGCTGGTCCTGAACGCCTCGTAATATCCGAGGTACCGATGGATGACGTCCTCCTGGTCGCGAAGGTAGCGCTCCCAATCGAACTCGTTCCAGATAAGATCGCCCCGATCTTCCCATTCATTCTCAAGAGAGCCGTCTGAATAAGAATTGTCCATTGGCCGGGAGAAACTGAGTCGCGGGGGGCGGAAAAAGCAAACGAAAAGGCTGTGCGTCGCCCCCGCGCAGTGGTGGTTGCCTTTGCGGCCCATTTTCTTAAATGGGTTCGGATCATGGCGGACGTGCACCACGCGGAAATTCACTTCGAAGGCCACGTTCAGGGCGTCGGATTCAGGTACGCCGCGTTTGAAGTCGCCCGGGAATTCGACGTGGCCGGCTACGTGGAGAACCTGCCCGACGGCCGCGTCCGCATCGAGGCGGAGGGGGAGGAACGGGAACTGGAGGCATTTGCCGCGGCCGTCGAGGAACGGATGCGCCATTTCATCCGCAGGACCAATCGCTCGGTCCATGTGAGGGTCCAGCAGTTCACGGGCTTCAGCATCAGATGAGCGGCGCCCTGGAGCCGGATCGCTCGGTTTCGGGACGGCACGGGACGCCTCCGGCCTGGAGAGTGTGGCTCGGTGCGGCGCGGCCGAGGACCCTGGCGGCCGCAGTCGCGCCAGTAGCCGTCGGTTCGGCGCTGGCCGCCCACGACGGGCGGTTCGACGGCGCGGCCGCGGGCATCTGCCTTGCCTTCGCGCTTCTTGTGCAGGTCGGCACCAATTTCGCAAACGACTACTTTGACTTTATCAAGGGAGCGGATACGGCGGCCCGAATCGGGCCGCGGAGGGCGGTGGCCTCGGGATGGGTGGCGCCCGCGGCGATGCGCCGGGCGATGATCGCCGTCTTTGCGGCGGCCTTTCTCGTGGGGCTCGGCCTAGTGGGCCGGGGCGGCCCTTGGATGATCGCAATTGGGCTGGCGAGCATCGGCTGCGGCATGGCGTACACGGCAGGGCCTGTGCCGCTCGCATACGTTGGGCTCGGGGACGTGTTTGTCTTCATCTTCTTCGGGCTGGTGGCCGTCGGGGCGACTTATTTCGTCCAGGCCGGGATGTTCACCGGCGAAGTCCTGCTCGCCGCCGTTCCAATCGGCCTGCTCGCGGCAAATATCCTGCTCGTGAACAATTATCGCGACGCCGATTCCGACGCGGCCGCTGGCAAGCGAACCCTCGTGGTCCGCTTTGGGCGGGCCGCGGCCCGCGCCCAGTTCGGCGTTTCGCTGGCGATCGCCCTGGCCGTGCCGTTTGTCTTCCTGCTGAGGGGCTATCGGGCTTGGTGCCTGCTTCCGGAGGCCCTTGCCCCGCTCGCGGCCATCCATGCGCGCCGCCTGCGCAGCAGCGGAAGCCCCTCGGAACTCGTCGCCCTGTTGGGCGACACTGGCAAAATGCTCGCCTGCTACGCAGGCTTGTTTGCCCTTGGCGTGATGCTGTAGCGGCTCAGGCGAGCAGCAGGGTGAGCTTTGCCTTCAGCGCGGCCTTCGGCAGCATTCCGACGATTTGATCCACCAGCTTCCCGTTCTTGAAAAGCAGCATCGTGGGAATGGCCCGGATGTTGAATTGCACCGCGATGTCGTTGTGGTCGTCGATATTGACCTTCGCAATTCTGAGCTTCCCGTCGAGTTCGGCGGCGAGTT
Organism: uncultured Verrucomicrobiae bacterium; assembly: GCA_963747795.1. GTDB lineage: Bacteria > Verrucomicrobiota > Verrucomicrobiia > Opitutales > Opitutaceae > Palsa-1447. Next base: position 126,883 of record CAVVGS010000015.1, on the reverse strand, counting down.
CCTCGAGCACCGGTGCGATGGCCTTGCAGGGGCCGCACCACGGCGCCCAAAAGTCGACCAACAGCGGCGTGGCGGAATCCGCGACTGCGGACTTGAAGCTCTCGGAGGTGAGATGGCTGATTTTATCGGACATGGTATTTGGCTCTGACTAACAAACTCGGATAAAACCCAAATGCAACAGCGCCGGGTCACCGCGGCGCGGACTTGTGGATGATCTCCGCAAGCTCCGTGGGCTCAACCTGTTCCAGTTCCTTTCCCCGCTGCTTCAATTCCTCGAAGGTCTTGACGACTGTTTCCGTCAGTTTCTCGTGGGTTTCGGCCGAGCCGCCCAGAATCGCGAACTTCTCGCCCGTCGTGATGCGCTTGTGCCCGTCCTTGTTGTCAAGGCCGAGGCCGAACAGCGCCTGGGCGCCGTGCTTCTTCTTCTTTCTTCTCATGCGGGCAATGGGGCGCCGACGACGCCGAGTTGAACGCCGCCATTCGGCGGCGTCCTAACGACCAATGTGGCCGTCTCGCGGCAAGCTGCGAGAATTGATCTACGTAGTGAGTTCAAGCGGGTATTCATCGACTGCGCTGCAAATAATGTCTGCGAATGTCTCGTCCTGGCGAAGGGAGAGCTTGTGGAGGCGGGTCAGCTCGAGGACGGCGAGAAAGGTCGCCACCAGCCGGCGGAGAGACACCCCGTCCGAGAAAAGGTGTGAAAGGACAAACGACCGCTCGGTCCGCATCCTGGCCAGAAGCCACTCCATCTGGTCGGCCACCGTCACCACCTCGTCGTGGATTTCGCCGACCACGAACTTTTCGGCCAGGCGGCGCAGGATGGTGTTGAAGGCGTTCCAAAGGTCGATCCGCCCGACTCCGACAAGGGGGCGCTCGATGGAATCGCCGGCCCGGCCGGAAACGTGGCGGTCCATCAGGTTCTGGCGGACGGCCGACAGCTCGGCGAGTTTCGCCGCAGCCTCCTTGAACTTCTTGTACTGAAGCAGCTGGTAGACCAGCTCCCACCGCGGATCGAGGTCGTCCTCCTCGGCATTGGGGTCGACCGCGTGCTGTCCCTTGGGTAGGAGCATCCGGCTCTTGATCTCCATCAGGGTGGCCGCCATGACGAAGAATTCGCCGGCAAGGTCGAGATCGAGCTCCTGCATGGCCCGGAGGGCCGCGATGTACTGCCGGGTCACCGACTCGATAGGGATATCATAGATGTCGAGCTCGTTCTTCCGAATGAGAAAAAGCAGCAGATCGAGCGGACCCTCGAAGACGGGAAGCTTGATTCGGGTGTCGGAGTCGAGTTCCACGGCGCCGTTAGCCTTGGGAGCCGCGCGCGGCCGGCAACGGAAAAATGGAGGGCCGGGTCAGGGCGGTCACGAGAGGCCATCCGAAAACTGACAATAGCCTTTGACAGTTTTCGGATAGCCTCTAGCCGCGGCGGCGGAGGCTGGCTGCGAAGAAGCCGTCGCCGTCATGGGCGGATGGGCGGAAAAGAAGCGCCGATTCCCGCCTTTCGCCCGTGAATTCACGGGCCCAGCCCGCGGGTTCGAACGAGGCATTCCCGGAAATGAAGCGGCGCACGACCTCCTCGTTTTCGCTCCTGCAAAGCGAACAGGTCGAGTAGACGAGGCGGCCGCCCCTTCGAACGAGCGGGCCAAACCGCTCGAGGAGAGCGAGCTGGCGGGTGGCGCAGGCGTTGAGGAGGGCCGGCGTCGTGACCCATTTGAGGTGCGGCGAGCGCCGCCACGTCCCGGAGCCCGAGCACGGCGCATCGACCAACACTCCGTCGTAGGGGCCTTCAGGCGAGGCCGTGGTGCGGATCCGCTGCGAGAGTCCGGCCCGTTCCGCGCGGAGGGCGAGTTCGCGCAGGGCGGCCGGCCTGATGTCATGCGCTTCGATGCGCCCCTTGGGGCCGAGAATGCACGCGAGCTGGAGCGATTTTCCCCCGGCTCCGGCGCAGGCGTCGAGCCACGTGCCGCCGGACTCGATCCCGACGGACTGCAGGATCAACTGGGAACCGAGATCCTGGATTTCCACGCGGCCCGTCTGGTAAGCCTCGGTGGACTCGACGTCGGCCTCGCCCCGGATCGAGACGGCTCCGGGAAGAAGGGGGCTTTCCACGGCATTCCAGCCGCGGGCGGCGAACTCGCCCAGGACGGCGGCGCGGTCGTTCGGCCGGAGCCGCAGCCAGAGGGGCGAACGACTGTTAAGGGCATCGTAATCGGGCGAGTCTCCAATGCCCGGGCACTCCGATTCGATCCACTCCGGGAGGAGGGAGGGCAGGCGGGCGACGCCGGCAATGGGCGCGATGATTGCGGCCCTTGCGGCGACGGAGCCCGGCGCCTCCGCGGGCAGATCGCCCGCCAGTTCCGCCCGAAAAGCGTGCGTCGCCGGCGTGTCGGCGGCGAGCCAGGCGATCGCGCGCTCCGCGGGCGCCGGATCGGCGCCGGACGCCGAATCGAGCATGGGCTCCAGCCAGGGCAGATGGCGCAGGGTCGTGTAGATCAGCTCGCGATAAAGCCGGCGGTCCCGCGAACCGAGGCGCCTGTCGCCGCCAAGGAGCCTCTCGATCCGGGCGGGCAGCGCCGCATCGAGCCGCCAGTGCGGCCGCAGCCGGACCAGCAATTCGCGAAGGACCCGGCGCTGGCTGCCGATCCGGCTCATGATCGTTCAGAATCGGATGGCCTCGACGTCGACTTGGAAATCGATTGGGCCCTCCTTGTTCGGGCCGCCGTTGTAGGTGAAAAGATACTTGATGCTCCAGGTATTGGACAGGTTCTGGACCAGTCCGATCGATCGCTGGTTGAACTGGTGCAGGCGGGCGCCGTATTCGACAAGGATCAGGCCGGAAAACTGCTCGTTGAATTTCTGCCTGAAATTGACTAGATAATCGTCGTCCTCGTGGCGCACGAAATCGGACGCGAGCTGGAGGGTCCGGGTGTCGCCGTCGCGGAGCGTGAGGCCAGAATCGAATTCGCGAAGCTTGAAGCTCGCCGGAGAGAACACGATCGCCCCCTCGAAATCGATCCAATGGGCGGGCGTGAAGGCGATCTCGGCGTGAATGTCGGAATGATCGGGATCCCCGGGTCCCGGCCGGAAATTCAGGTCGTCGAAGGCATTGAACCTGAGCAGGTCCGTCGATCCGTAGCCGGCCTGGCGGGTCTGTATCGTGTTTTCCAGGCCGAGGCGCAGCGTGTTCTCGGGTTCGAGCTGGTCGATCGAGCGCAGATCCCCGAGCTCGAGGGGCTGCAGGTAGGTTGTGAACGACTGGCGGTCGATCTCGGGAATGTACGGCTGGCCCGCGTTTGCATCGGGAATGTAGCGGTAGCTTATGACCGGGGTCAACAGATGCCTGAGCCCGTCGATTCCCCAGATCGGGCTCTTGAAATCGAAGGTCCCGCTGGTCCTCAACTGGGTGTCGAAACCGAGCTCCCCGAGCGCCCGGAAGTAGCCGCCCGAAAGGCTGGCACCCCTCGTGTCCAGGTAGTCGGTGATCCGGCCCCCGGCGACGGGCGTGAAGGTGAACCAGGGGGTCGGGGAGATCGGCCGCGACAGGCCGTAGAACGCGTCGAGCCGGTCGCTCGCAAGCTCCGGGCCCCCTCCCGGCGGATCTTCGAGGAGCGACACGGCGCTCGCCTCAAACCGCTCGTAGAAGCCTGCCCCGATCGCCGTCGGCAGCAGGTCAAAGCTCAGCTCGGGCAGGCGCGCCTGGACGGGCTCGAACTTGTCCGGCTGGAGGCGCGCAAAAACCGAGGCGAAGGTGTTCTGGCTCGAATACACGGCCTCGAGCGTGTTGTCGGGCTCCTGGATCGGATAGAACTCCTTCGGGCGGAAGTCGCGCAGAATCTCGGAATCGGACCAAAAGTTGATGTTGGCGTCGAAGGTCAGGTCGTCGGTCACCTGCTGGCGGTGCTGCCATTCGGCGTAACCGCGGTCGGCCGGCACCGGCTGGTTGAGGATGTCGGTCGTGCGCTGGCCGTAGTCGTGAATGTAGCCGGAGTGGAGGAACCCGCTCATGTCGCCGCTTCCGTCTGGCGAGGCATAGGTTCCCGAGGGTCCGATCATCGCGCCGCGCTTCAGGTACAGCCCGAGATCCCCGCCGGCCCTGAAGTCGGGCATCACCGGCACGTGGAAGCCGACGTCGAGGATGGGGCCCAGGGTCGAGCGGTACCCGGCGTCAAACGTGAAATAGTTCGCCGTCATCGCGTCATTCAGGTCCTGGCGCAGGGACGAGATGGGGATGAACTCCGCGCCGCTCAGGCCGATCAGGGCGCTGACGGTTCGGACATAACGGCCTGGCGAGTACACAATCGTGTCCGCCTTGGCCGACGGCTTCCACCGGCCGGGCTCGGTGTAGCTGATGACGGCCTTGTGGATCGTGATCTCCTGCAGGGTTCCCTCGGCGGAGACGCCCTGGATGTAGACGGGAAAGCGGCCGATCCGGACGTTCTGCGCCAAGAAATGGCCGGTCAGCCGATTGTATTCCAGGCGGTCGGCAAGCACCCGTTCGTCGCTGCTGGTCAGGGTGACATTCCCAATCGCGACGACGGTGTTGGCCCGTTGCAATTCCCGAATCTCATCCGCGGTGAGAAGGAAGTCGGAGCCCCTCCAGCGGCCCTCCCACGCGGCATGGCCGCGCACGGATGTTTCGCCGGTGTCGATATTGGTCGTTGATTCGTCGCCCGTGACCTCGCCGGAGACGGCCTCGGACGCTGCGGCATGCGGGGTTGCCGGCGCGGCCTTTTCGGGAGCCGCGGCACCCGCGCGCAACACCGCCAGGGCGGCGACCAGGGCGATGGCGATGCGACAAATCACGGCCGCAGCCAAAACTCCGGCCCCCACACAGGCAAGCTCTCTTGCGTGAACCGGCATGCATCACAAAACAGGCCAGTTTGAGCGAGGTTTGCCTGAGTATGTGATGCATGCGGGTTAATCCTTGAACCTGGGTGGGATTCGAGCACCTTCGGCTTAGCCCGTGATTATCGCCAAAGCCGACCTCCAAGCGCTCGTACAGGGGCGGCACGCGGCCCCCCACTCGGTGCTCGGCATGCACCCGCTCACCTTCAAGAAGCAGGGTGAGAAGGGAGTCGTCGTGCGGGCCCTGTTGAAAGGCGCTGCCAGCTGCGAGGTCGTCGAGCCCGACGCCCCGGAGGCGCCCGCTCACCCGATGCAGCGGCTGGCTCCTGAGGGGCTCTTCGAGGTGTTCATTCCCGCGCGGCCCGAAGTGTTCAAGTACCAGCTGCGGGCGGCGTACGCTGGCGGGCAGTTGCGGCAATTCTTCGATCCCTACTGCTTCCTGCCGACTTTGAGCGAACAGGATCTTTACCTGTTCAACGAGGGAAACGAGCACCGGATCTACGAGAAGCTCGGCGCGCACATTCGCGACCTGGGCGGGGTCACGGGTGTCTCGTTCGCCGTGTGGGCGCCCTCCGCCGCGCGGGTCTCCGTCGTCGGCAATTTCAACCGCTGGGACGGGCGGTACCACCCGATGCGCCCGCTCGGCGCATCCGGGGTATGGGAGCTGTTCATCCCGGGCCTGGACGAGGGGGAACTCTACAAGTTCGAGATTCGCGACCGCGCGGGCGTCGTGCGCATGAAGACGGATCCGTACGGGACCTATTTTGAGGCGCCCCCGGGCAACGCTGCGATCGTCTGCGACGTGAGCAAGTTCGCCTGGGGCGACGCCGAGTGGATCGGGCGCAGGCAGGCCGCGGCGGAACGGCTGGACCGCGCCATGTCGATCTACGAGGTGCACCTCGGCTCGTGGAAGAGGAAGCCCGAGGACGCGGGAAGGCCGCTCAGCTACCGGGAACTCGCCCCCCAGCTCGCTGACTACGCCCTTGAGATGGGGTTCACCCACATTGAACTGATGCCGCTTGCGGAGCATCCCTTCGACGGATCGTGGGGGTACCAGGTGACCGGGTTCTTTGCGCCCACGCACCGCTACGGTTTGCCTGAGGATTTTGCGTGGTTTGTGAACCACCTCCATGAACGAGGCATTGGGGTGATTCTCGACTGGGTTCCGGCCCATTTTCCGAGGGACAGCTTTGCGCTGGCGGAATTTGACGCGACGCACCTCTACGAGCACGCAGACCCCCGCCAGGGGGCCCACATGGACTGGGGCACCCTCATCTTCAACTACGGCCGGAACGAGGTGCGCTGCTTCCTGATCGCGAGTGCGCTGGCCTGGATCGAACGCTACCACATCGACGGCCTGCGCGTTGACGCTGTGGCATCGATGCTCTATCTCGATTATTCCCGCAAGGAAGGCCAATGGATTCCCAACCGGTACGGCGGCCGCGAGAACCTCGAGGCAATCGATTTTCTCCGGCGCGCGAACGATCTGGTGCACAAATACTGGCCTGGCGTCGCCATGATGGCCGAGGAGAGCACCTCTTTTCCCAAGGTCACCCGTCCGGCGGCCGATGGGGGGCTGGGGTTCGACTACAAGTGGAACATGGGATGGATGCACGACACCCTGCGCTATTTCAGCAAGGAGGCCATCCACCGCCGCTACCACCAGGGCGACCTGTCGTTCGGCATGCTCTACCAGTACGCGGAGAATTTCATCAGCGTCTTCTCCCACGACGAGGTCGTCCACGGGAAAGCCTCGCTTTTGTTCAAGATGGGCGCCTGGGCCATCCCCCAGAAGGCCGCCAACCTGCGCGCCCTGTACGCGCACATGTGGGCGTATCCGGGCAAGAAGCTGCTCTTCATGGGAGGGGAGTTCGGCCAGGCCCACGAGTGGCGCCACGATGAAAGCCTGGACTGGCACCTTTGCCAGTTCATGGACCACGAGGGCGTGCGCCTGCTGGTCCGGGACTTGAACCGGCTGTACCTGGCCGAGCCTGTCCTTCACGCGAACGACTTCAACCCCAAAGGTTTCCGCTGGGTCAACTGCAAGGATGCGGATTCGAATGTGATCAGTTACCTTCGGTTGGATGCGATGGAGCGGACGATTTTTCTCGTCGTCGGCAATTACAGCGGGGCACTCCGCGGCGGATACCGGGTAGGCGTTCCCAAGGAGGGATTCTGGGCGGAGATCCTGAATACCAACAGCGAGTACTACGGGGGCGCAGGCCAGGGAAACGAGGGCGGGCGCTCGACCGAAGGGGTTTCCTGCGATGGGCTTAAGCAATCGCTGGTGCTGACCCTTCCGCCGCTGACGACATTGATCTTCAAGTGGTCGCTCGATCCGGCCGACTCCCCGAAAACGGCCGCGCCTGCACCGACAGTCTCTCATTGACGCCGGTCTGCGGCGGACTCCATTCTTCCCGAGCGCAGTTTGCCCGCGCGCCATCGCGCCGATCAGGAGTGATTTTTACGCAACATTTTCCCAACTTCACCGTCCAAAGCACGAGCTCCCACTGAATGAAACTTTCCCGCCTGTCCCTGATCCTCGCCCTTGCGGCTGCATGGCCCCTCCACGCCCAGCAAGACGAGGACCAGAAGAACAAGACGCCGCCGGTGGAAATCCCGGATTTCAGCAACTTGGACGAATATGTCTATGTGCCGAAGAACAATCTGAACTTTGGCCTGCGGTATATCAGCGGGATCAAGGCCAAGTTCTCCGGAAATGGCTATATCGGTGCTCCCGAGGCTCTTGTCGATGCCACGGCCGCGAACATCTCCAGGACCTACCACGACGGCGATGTGGAACCCGATCAGCGCGTGGAGACGGTCAACAACGGCGACAGCACGGCATCCTCGGTTTCCGTGCCGTCCGATGGGAAAACTAACACCTGGAGCTACCTTTCGCCCACCCAGGTGACGCCCGACGACTACATGCAGTTCAACACCTACGGTGCGCAGACCCTCAACAATGGCTCTCATTCGGCGAGTGGCAAAGGGACGATGGGCATGGAGCTCTCCTCGGCGCGGGACATGGGAAACCTGAGCAAGCACTTTGCGTGGCGGCTATTCTGCGGTTTTAGCATCAACGACATCCAGGCGGCCACGAGCGTTTACGTGCCCGCCCAGTTGACCACGGTAACGGACACCTACGATCTTTACGGCCAGACGCCCCCGTCGGCGCCCGGGTCAGCCGCTTCCGGCACGACCGCGCCCCTGCTGAATGCAAACGGGACCCAGATCACCGACTCCAGCGGCAACGCCCTCACTGTCGCTGTGGACACGACGACCCTCCTCAGCAATGCACCGGTGGGCACCCGGCAGGTGACCACGTCCGTGGACTCGACGAGCGTCATGAACGAATTCAAGCTGCATGGCGCGTACGCGTATGTTCGCGGCGGACCGATGCTGGTGTATAGCCCGACGGAGCGGCTGCATTTGAACCTGAGCATAGGCCCCGCGATCATCTATGCGGGATCGAATTTGCAGGCCGCGGAGATTTACAATCCCCCCACGGGCACCCAGATCGTCGATTTGATGGCGAGCACGGAGAGCAAGGCGGTCCTCGGCGGTTTTGTGGACGCCATGCTGCAGTACGATGTGACCGATCGCACCGGGTTTTATATCGGAGGCTTTTTCCAGGATGGCGGCAGCTACGTGCAGTCGGTGACCGGCCACCTTGGCTCGAACGCGCTGAACGCTCTTCCGGTGACGGGTGGCGGAAGCACGACTTTGGTCACGGGCGACCCGATGGTCGTCTCGACGTCGAACAGCCCTTCCGCGGGCACGATCGTCGGAACGTACGCGACCAAGGTCGATTTCAGCAATCAGGAAGGTTTCCGGGCCGGCATCGCGTTCAGGTTCTAAACACGACGTCTTTGGCTTCGAACGGAAGATCAAGCCGGCGTCCGAACGGGCGCGGCTCATTTTCTGATCAAGGATAAACGGCGTGGTCAATAATCGTGGTTTGTGCAAGGCGAGTGCATTCATTATCCCGCACATTGACCCGTGAATAGGGAAAAGCCCATCTGGCCGGCGGGAAGCCTGGCTGTCCTCGCCGGGATCAATCTGCTGAACTACCTCGACCGGTACATGCTGCCGGCCGTTCTGACGCCGATAAAGGGCGAGCTTCACCTGAGCGACAGCAGGCTGGGGGCTTTGGGAAGCGCCTTCATGCTGGGTTACTTTCTCACTTCGCCGATCTTTGGCTATCTCGGCGACCGGCTTCCGCGGAAGCACCTGATCGCGATCGGCGTCGTTGTCTGGAGCATCGGAACGGTGTTTTCGGGCCGGGCCGGCGTCTACGGCGAACTCGTCCTTTTTCGCGTTCTGGTCGGGGTGGGCGAGGCCAGCTACGGAACGATCAGTCCGGCGTGGATCGCAGATTTGTACGCGAAGAGATGGCGGAACAACGCCCTTTCCATCTTCTATGCGGCCATCCCGGTGGGATCCGCCCTCGGGTACCTGACGGGAGGTATCATTGCAGCCCATTGGGGATGGCGGTCTGCGTTCTACGCGGCGGGGGCGCCCGGGCTGGTTCTCGGCCTCGGCCTCCTCCGCATGCGGGAACCGGCGCGCGGAGCCAGCGAGCCGGACGAGGGCCTTCGGGCAGCCGCTCCGCGGGGCCTCCGGGCCTACGCCGCGCTGTTCCGGATCCGGCCCTACCTTTTGGTTGTGGCCGGATATGTGGCCCAGACCTTCGCCCTGGGTGGCTTTGCATTCTGGGCTCCGACTTTCCTCTATCGCATGCACGGCATGTCGGTGCAGTCGGCGGCCGTTTTTTTCGGGGAATCCCTGATAGTGACGGGGCTCGTGGCGACAGTCCTGGGCGGCCTTTTGGCGACTGCCTGGCAGCGGAGAAGTCCCGCGGGCTACGCCCGGGTCCTGGCCTTGAGCGCACTCGCCGCGGTGCCCTTCTCCCTTGCCGCATTCCTCATTCCTGGCGCGACCCTGGCCAAGGCGGCCCTCATCGGGGCGATGTTCCTGATATTCATCCCGACCGGTCCCGTGAATACGCTCATTCTCGAAACGGTCCCGGCAGGCATGCGCGCAAGCGCGATGGCCGCCTCAATCTTTGCGATTCACCTCTTCGGCGATCTCGAATCGCCGAATCTCGTCGGCGTCATTTCAGACCGGCTGGGGGGAGATCTTCAAAGGGCCGTGCTGTGGACATTGCCGGTGGCCCTTGCGGCAAGCGCTGTCTTTTGGAGCCGGCTGGCCCTGGAGTTGGGGTCCCAGGTCGGCAATTCGCGCAAATCGCTCCCGGACCCGTGAGCGCCGGCGAGCCGACACCGTCACGGGGCCTGATTCTCGTCGGATGCCATGTCGGAGAGGACGGACTCCACTCCGCGCAGCCTCTCAACGGGAAAGAAGCCGTTGATCCGGTTGATGACCTGCTGGATGATGCCGTCGGGGCATGACGCGCCCCCGGTGATCAGTATCCGCCTTGCCGTCGGTCCGGGGCCCTCCGGCCACAAGGGGCGCGGCTCCGTCCTTCCGTCGTGCGCCTCGTGACCCTTCGCAGGGAAGAGGTAGTGCTCGACCTCGCCGGAGGAGCGTATGCTCGCCTCGCTTTGAATGAAGTAGGCCCGGTCACCCAGCCGTTCGGCGCACAGGCGGTAAAGCTGGTGGGTGTTCGAGGAATTCTTGCCGCCGATCACGAAGGCGGCGTCGAGGGGCTCGGCCAGCGCGCGGGCCAGGGCGTCCTGGTTGACCTGGGTCGCATAGCAAAGGGTGTCGTTGCGGCCGCTTCCGCCGACGCGGCCCAGCTCGCCGGGCCGGTCGGGCCCGTAGACGGCGGAGTAGACTTCCCGCAGGTACGAGATGATCTGCCGCGTCTCGTTCATGAGAAGTGTCGTCTGGTTGACGACCGCCACGCGCTCGAGATGGCGTTCGACGTCAAATCCGGGCGTGTGCTTTCCGGCAAACGTCTCGTAGAAACGGGCCCGCACCGCCGGATCCCTGCTTGCGATGATTTCGCCCAGCCGGCGGGTCTCGTCTATGTTTCGCACGATGACCGCCTGGGCGTACCGGCGGGTGTTCGAGAAGGTGGCCTTGGTTTCCTCGTGCTCGTGCTTGCCATGGATCACGACCGTGTAGCCGTCGCGGCCGTAGGAACGCGCGGCCTTCCAGACCTTTTCCACGAGCATGCACGTGGCGTCGTGGGGAAAGACGGCGACCCCCTTGCGCACGAGCCGCTTCTTGTCCTCGTCGGTCGCGCCGAAGGCCGGGATGATGACGATGTCTTCGGGGGTCAGCGAATCCCATAGCAGGGGCCCGCTCCCGCCGTCCCCGGCAACGCGTCCGTCGACCGTGTAGGGCGCCCCCTTGTCGGTCTGCAGGTAGCGCAGGCCCCGGCTCAAGAGATCCTCGTTCACGAACGGGTTGTGGATCAACTCCGACAGCATGAAGACCCGCCGGCCGGGGTCCTCCGCAAGCGTCTCGTAGGCGCGTTCGATGGCGTTCTTGACGCCCAGGCAGAATCCGAAATGGCTCGGGATGACGTAGCGGACCGCTCCGAAGTCGAGATCCACGGGCGCCGCGGCGGTCCGCTCGTGGCGCCTGGCAAGGGACTTGATCGCCGCGCAAAGCCTCGACTGGTAGAGGGCGTCGGCCGGCGGATCGGTCGCGTAGATGGAGGTGTTGCGCTCCTTTTCCGGCCTGAACTTGTAGATGAAATCGTTCTCGCCGAGATGCAGGTAGGGAATCTCGATCAAATACGGCTCCAGCCGGGCGACGAGCCCCGCCAGCGACGGGGACAGGGCTTCCCCGGCGGCATTCAGCCGGTCGATCGTCCAGAACTCGATCTCCCGGTCGGCCGGTGCCCCCTCCACCTGCGCGAAATGCACTCGGTAGGATTGGCCGCCCGCAGAGGCCGAGAAACGCTCGAGGGGAAGCGTGTGGCTTGGGAAGGCGGCCCCAAGGAGCCCGGCCGCCGGGGCAAGGCCGGACCCGGTGAAGGCGAGGTCGGCCCCGGAGCCCCGCCGGCGGATGGCCAGCTGGTTGCCGGTGTTGAAGGCAAGGACACAGTCAAGGGAGGGCGCGACTGGCTCATCCGGCGGCATGGAGGCAACCGTGCCATCTGGCGACCTGGACTGCAAGGGGTGCGTCATGCCGCGCCAGCCGAGCCTACGGGGCCATGATTCCGGCCAATTTTGCAACGTCGCGCCCGCCGCCCATCGCAAAGTCCGGCCTGCCGCCGCCCTTGCCCCCCAGTTTCACGCTCAATTCCTGCACGATCCTCCCCGCCTGGTGGCCGGCCTTGACCGCGCCAGGCGAGCAGAACGCGACGACTGTCGCCTTGTCCCCGAAGGCCGCCCCCAGCTGCACGACGCCCTCGCCGATCTTCGCGAGGACCTGGGAGCCGAGCGAACGGAGCGCTTCCGGGGCATCCGCGGTGACGACGGCTGACACGAACCTGAGTCCGTCCCTGGCCGCGGCCCCGGTTGCGAGCTGGTCGGCGAGGCCTGCCGCCGCCTTTTGCTGAAAGGCCTTCAATTGCTTCTCGAGCTCCTTCTGGTGGGACAGCAGCGATCCAAGTTTAGCCCCAACGTCCGCCGGTCCTGCCGAAAGGCGCGAGCTGACCTCGGCCAGCGCGGCTTCGCGCTGGGCCACAAAATCGTAGGCAGCTTGCCCCGCGACGGCCTCGATCCGGCGGGTGCCGGCGGCGATCGCCATTTCGGCGGCGATCTTCACGAGCCCGATCTCGCCGGTCGTCGGCACATGCGTGCCGCCGCAAAGTTCGCGGCTGTATCCGCCGATGTCGACGACGCGGACGATCCTGCCGTACTTGTCTCCGAAGAAGGCGAGCGTTCCCTCGGGCTTCTTGTCGAACTCAACCTCGTACGCCTCGACCTTGGTGTTGTCGATGACGCTCCGGTTCACCAGGTCCTCGATTTCCCTCAGCTGCGCCGCGGTGACCGCCTCGAAGTGGGAGAAGTCGAAACGCAGCCGGTCCGGGGCGTTGAGCGATCCGGCCTGCCGGACGTGGGGGCCGAGGACCTTCCGCAGTGCCCAGTTGAGCAGGTGCGTGGCCGTGTGGTGGCGCTGGATCGCCCGCCGGCGCAAGTGGTCAACCTCCAGGATGGCCGGGGCGCCGGCGGCGGGAAACCTCGATGCGGCGGCAACCTTGTGCAGGTGCCGGCCCGCCTTGTCCTTGACCGTGTCGACGATCGCATAGGCGTCCCCTTCGATCGTCGCCTTCCCCTGGTCGCCCAACTGTCCGCCCATCTCCGCGTAGAACGGAGTCCGGTCAAATACCAGGAACGCATCCTTCCCGCCGTGGACAACCTCGATGAGTGTCGCCTGCGTCTGCGCCGGCCACGAGGCCAGATGGCCGACAAAGGGCGTTGGCTTCTGTTCGGCGGCCGATTCCCCCTCGGTGGCCGCGACGATGACCTCCCTCTTCAATGCCGCCCGCCCGCGCTCCCTTTGCTTGTCCATCTCCGTCTCGAAGCCGGCGACATCGACCGTCAGGCCGCGCTCGGTCGCAAGCAATTGGGTCATGTCCAGGGGGAAGCCGTAGGTGTCGTAAAGCTCAAACGCGATCCTTCCCGGCAGCGTGTTCATGGGAGATGGCGGCTCGCCGAGCGGGCCAATACCGGGCGCCATGCGCCCACTCGCCTGGGGAACCTGACCTCGCAAATGATCTTCCTGGCGGTGCGCGTCATCCCAGGCGTTGAAGACCTGCAGGCCGCGATCGAGGGTGCGGCCGAAGCTCTCCTCCTCGCTTCGGATCACCCTGCGGACGATGTCCTGCTGGTTCTTCAATTCGGGGAATATGCCCCCCAGCGACTCGACCACCGGTTGGACGAGCTGCTCGAAGAACCCCGTGTCCAGGCCGAGCTTCTTTCCGTAGAGGATTCCGCGCCTGAGGATCCGGCGGATGACGTAATTGCGGCCCTCGTTGCCGGGCAGGATTCCGTCGGCGATCGCGCACGAAACGCAGCGGGCGTGGTCGGCGAGGACGCGAAAGGCGATGTCGGTGTGCTCCTGCTCGCTCAGGCCTTCCCGCTTCGCGGGGACGCTGCCCTTATACTCCCGTCCCGACAGGGCGGAGATCCTTGCGAAGAGGGGGGCGAAGACGTCGGCTGCGTAATTGGACGGATCCTTCGTGAAATCCCTGAATCCCGCCGTCGTCGCGTAGATGCCCGCCACGCGCTCGAAGCCCATGCCGGTGTCGACGTGCTTCGCAGCGAGGGGGGAGAAGGTTCCGTCGGCGTTCGCGTTGAATTGGATGAAGACGTGGTTCCAGATCTCGATGCACCGGGGCATGCCCTTGTTCACGAGCGCGCGTCCCCGGGCCTCGATCTCCGGACTGCCGCTGTCTCCCGCCAAAAGGTTGAAATGGATCTCGGAGCAGGGTCCGCACGGGCCGGTGTCCCCCATCATCCAGAAATTGTCCTTCTTGCCGCCGAAGACGATGTGAACGCTGGGATCGAGCCCGGCGCGGGTGAAGATGCCGGCCCAGATGTCGTACGCCTCCTGGTCGAAATCGGAGGGGTCGCCCTTTGCCTTGTCCGGCGAATAGATGGTCGCAAAAAGCCGCCTCGGCGGAATGCCCCACGTCTTCGTGACAAGGTCCCAGCCCCACTCGAGCGAGTCCTTCTTGAAGTAGTCTCCGAAGGACCAGTTGCCGAGCATCTCGAACATCGTGTGGTGGTACGTGTCGAAGCCGACGTCCTCCAGGTCGTTGTGCTTTCCGCCCGCCCGTATGCACTTCTGGGTGTCTGCCGCCCGCGTGTTTCTGGCCGGCCTCGCCCCCGCCCACGAGGCGACGTCGGGCTGCCGCTCGCCGAGGAAGATGGGCACGAACTGGTTCATGCCCGCATTGGTGAAGAGAAGGCCGGGCGAATCCGGAAGCAGGGACGACGAGGGAACCAGGGTGTGCCCCCGCGAGGCGAAGAATTCTAGAAAGGACTGGCGGATCTCAGCGGACGTCATCGATGGGAATCGTTTTAGAGGCAGGCGATGATGGCATCGGCCATTGCCTTCGTGCCGACCGACTTTCCGCCAAAGGCTATGTCGGCGGTGCGCACTCCGCCCGTCACGGCCTTCCTAACGGCCGCCTCGATCCGGGCGGCTGGCGCCTCGAGCCCGAAGCTGTAGCGGAGCATCAGGGCTGTCGACAGGATCTGGGCGCAGGGATTGGCGATTCCCTTTCCGGCGATGTCCGGGGCGGTGCCCCCCGCGGGCTCGAAAAGGCCGAAGGGCAGGCCAAGCGAGTTCTTTCCCGCGCCGAGCGACGCCGAGGAAAGCATGCCGAGCGAGCCGCAGATGCAGGCCATCTCATCCGAGAGAATGTCGCCAAACATGTTTTCGGTCACAAACACGTCGAACTGGTTGGGGTCGCGCACGAGCTGCATCGCGGCATTGTCAACGTACATGTGGCTGAGCTGGATTTCCGGCGCATGCCTCGCCATATACTCGACGGTTGTCGTCCGCCAAAGAACGGAGGTTTCCAGCACGTTTGCCTTGTCCACCGAACACAGCCTCTTTTTCCGGCTGCGCGCCGTCGCGACCGCAGTCGCGAGGATCCGCTCGATCTCGCTTTTTCGGTAAATCATCGTGTCCACCGACTGGACGTCGCCGCCGGGCAGGGTGGTCGTCTCCTTGGGCAGGCCGAAATACAGCCCGCCAGTCAGTTCGCGGATGCAAACGATGTCGATGCCGTTGGGAATGCGCTCGCTCTTTATCGGGGAGGCGTCGGCCAGCTCCCGGTAAAGCAGGCCCGGGCGGATGTTCGCAAAAAGCGTAAAATGCTTTCGCAGAGGAAGTAAAGCTGCGCGCTCCGGCTGCTGGGCAGGCGGCAGTTTCTCCCACTTTGGGCCCCCCACCGAGCCGAAGAGGATGGCATCGCTTTCGGAGCAGAGCTTCAGGGTCGAGTCGGGAAGCGCCTTCCCATGTTTGTCAATTCCCGCGCCCCCCACGTCGGCCCTTTCATAGGCGAGCGTGAGCATTTCCGCGCGGGCGACGTACTCCAGCACGCGGAGGGCCTCGGCCATGACTTCCGGGCCGATGTAGTCTCCGGCGAGAACGGCAAACTTTAGCGTAGGCATCGAAGGGAAAACCGTGGCAGGTTTCGGGTGGGAGTGGCAAGGGGTTTTAGGGTCGCGTTCCGATCCGGGCGAAACGACCCGCTCCGCGGCTCGAGTTGGCCAATTCCCAGTACCCCCGTCAAACCGGCCTGGGGGATATCGTGTTTACACGATATCCCTCCCGGCCACGGAGACGGGGATGAGGCCAACAAGAGCCGCTTCGGGGTCGTTTCGCCCGGATCGGAACACGGACACTAAATGTGCCTCTTGCCGGACTTCCACGAACGATTATGAGAAGGGAGTGAATATTCACGTACTGCCGGCGGGGCCCATCCAGACAAATGCCTATCTGCTCACGAATCCGGCGGACGGGACTGCCGTGCTGATCGACGCACCGGGGGACGTATGGAGCCAGGTTGAGCCCATCCTGCAGGCCGAGCGTTGCCGGCTTGTGGAGGTGTGGCTGACGCACGGCCACTGGGACCACACGCAGGGAGCGGCCGAGGTTGTGACCGCCTCGAAGGCCTTGGTCCGGGCCCATCCCGCCGACAGGATCCTGATCGAGACGCCCGAGGTCATGAGCCGCTTCACGATTCCGGGCATGCGGGTCGAACCGGTGAAGGTCGATCATTGGCTGGCTGCGGGCGAGCGGCTTTCGGTTTTTGGCTCGCAGGTCGAAGTGCGGCATGTGCCCGGGCACTGCCCGGGGAACGTTCTTTTCTATTTCAAGGATGGCGCCTGCGCATTTGTCGGCGATGCGCTCTTTTCCGGGAGCGTCGGCCGTACCGATCTGCCCGGGGGCGATTTCGCCACGCTCGAGAAATCCGTGCGCGGGCAGATCTACACTCTCCCCGACGAGACGGTCGTCTACCCAGGGCACGGGCCGGAGACCACGGTGGGCGACGAGAAGGCTTCGAACCCGCATATTTCCGCAGCCTGATTGTACACGCTATTTGACGAGCGACCGAAAAGCCGTTGAGATCGCGACTAATGACAGCCGATGAAGGTTTCATGCGCGAGGCGCTCAACCTTGCGCTCGAAGGCTGGGGCAGAACGCATCCGAACCCGATGGTCGGCGCCGTCATAGTCGAAAATGGCAAGGTCGTATCGGAGGCCTTCCACGCCAAGGACGGCGGCCCCCATGCCGAGCGTGTGGCCCTCGACGGACTGGGGAGGGCGCCGCGGAAGGGTGCGATCTTCTACGTCACGCTGGAGCCCTGTTCGACAGAGGGACGGACGGGCGCCTGCACGCAGGCCATCATTGCGTCGGGCATCAAGCGCGTCGTCGTCGGTGCGACCGATCCGTTTCCCGCGCACCGGGGACGCGGATTCGCGGTCCTGCGCGAGGCCGGCGTCGAGGTGGTGACGGGGGTTCTCGAGAGGGAATGCTCGGACCTCAATCTGATTTTCAATCATTGGGCCGGGAAGAATTCCCCGCTGCTCGCGGCCAAGGCCGCCGTCACGCTCGATGGGCGCATTGCCTGCCGCACAGGTGAATCGCAGTGGATTACGGGCGAAGTGGCGCGCGGCGACGTGCACCGCTGGCGAAGGCTTTTCCCGGCGATCGCGGTCGGCGCCGGCACGGTTGCCAAGGACAATCCGCGCCTGACGGCCCGGCTGCCGGGCGAAGCCGAATGGTGCCCCATTCGGTTCGTCTTCGACGGGCGCCTGCGGACGGTCGATGACCGAAACATGCCGCGGCTGTACACCGACGAATTCCACGAGCGCACCATCGTTGTCACGACGCAGCACGGCGGCCTGGGCTATGTGAGAAAACTGAAGAGCATGGGCGTTCAGGTGTGGATATTCGATTCAGATACCCAACGGGCGCCTCTGGAGGATTTCCGAAGGCAGTGCGCCGAATCCGGAATCGCCGGGGTGTTCTTCGAGGGGGGGCAGGAACTCGTCAGCGAGTGCGCCCGGGAGCGGCAGCTCGACTACTTTTTCACCTATTGCGCGCCGATGTTCATGGCCGACGAGCGCGCCAAGCCGATGCTGAGCGGCTTCCGGACCGAGCACCTCGCGCAGGCGCTGCGGCTCACCGACGTCCGTCAAGAGGTGCTCGGGCCCGACATCCTGGTTCGCGGAAGGCTGGCCTATCCGGAAAAACTGCAGATCGACGAGACGACCTTCAGCCTGGGTTAGCCTCGTGAGACACTGGGCTGACTGAATGACGAAGTTCTACCTCGCCTCGGGAAATCCTCACAAGGCCGTCGAATTGCAGGCCCTCGCCGATGCGGGGAGGCTGCCGGTTGCAATCGTTTCAGCGCGTGAAATCGGCGGAATGCCGGCCGTGGCCGAAGACACGGGCACCTTCCAGGGTAATGCCCGCAAAAAGGCCGCGGCCCTGCGTGCGAAGGCACCGGCGGGCGCATGGGTCCTGGCCGACGACAGCGGTCTTTGCGTCGACGCCCTGGGCGGGCATCCGGGCGTCGAATCTGCCTATTATGCCGGGCCGAAGGGCGACGGTGCGGCCAATCTCGCCAAGCTTGTGGACACGCTGCGATCCGTGCCCGTCGGGCGCCGCGGCGCGCATTTTGTGTGCGTTCTTTTTGCCGCAGGGCCGGCCGGGGATGAGCTCGTTTTCGAGGGCCGCTGCGACGGCCGGCTTCTGGAGGCGCCGCGGGGCGGCGGGGGATTCGGCTACGATCCGCTATTTGCGCCGGACGGATACGAATTGAGTTTCGCCGAATTAGGAGAGGCCGTGAAGAACACGGTCAGCCACCGCGCAAGGGCCTGGGAGAAGTTTGCTGCCTGGGCCCGGGCTAGCTCATCAGCGCTTCCTGCATCGCCCGGAACTTGAGTTCCGTCTCGGCCGCCTCCTTCTCTGGTGAGGAACCCTGCACGATCCCGGCCCCGGCGTAGAGCCGGGCGCGGTTGCCGTCGATGAGGGCCGATCTCAATCCAACGAAGAATTCGGCGTTGCCGCGGACGTCCATCCATCCCAGGGCTCCGGCGTAGAGCCCTCTCGGGAATCCCTCCAATCCCCTGATCCGCGGCACGGCCGCGTCCCGCGGAAACCCTCCTACGGCGGGCGTCGGATGCAGCGCCGCCACGGCGTCGATCGCGCGGACGCCTCCCTGCAGGGCGGCGCGGATGGGCGTATGGAGGTGCTGCACATTGGCGTATCGCCGCACCCCGGGCCTGCCGGGATGCTCCGGGGCGAGTCCGAGGGCTTCCAACCTGCGGACGATCTCGTCAAGGACGAGCGCGTGCTCGCGAAGCTCCTTGTCGTCGCGCGCCAGTGCCGCAGCGAAGGCAGCATCCTCGCTTGCGGTGGCGCCCCGCCTCGCCGAGCCGGCCATGGCCTCCGTCAACAGCTCGCCTGCCTCGACTCGGAGGAGCCTCTCCGGACTCGCCCCGATGAAGCTCTGGCCGCGACCGTTTGCGATCGAGAAGGCGTAGCAGTCCGAAAAACGCTGCCGGAGACCGTTCAGGACGCGAAGAGGGTGGAGGGGCACTCCCGCCGTGACATCCTTGGCGCGGGCGAGGACGATCTTTGCAAAGGCGCCGTCCACAATTTGGGAAAGGGCGGAACGAACCGCCTGAACGTAGGTGCCGGCCTGCCCGACCTCGGCGACCGCCGCCTCCCGGGCGGCCGGGTCGGTGAACGCGGGACCCGTGTAGTCGAACGCCCGGAATTTCGAGTGAGCCCTCCAGACCTTCTCCGCCAGCGCGCCGACCGGCGTCGTCGAATCCACGACGAGATTTGCCACCGCCACGGTCCGTCCGTCCCGCAGGGCGACCTGCCAGCGGGGCACAAAGACGCTGGCCGCCTCGAAGGCATCGCCCGGCTCCGCCAGATCGAGGAATGCAAAGGCGGAGAAGAAAAGCGGCCCCGAGAAGGGCAGCGAGAGGTCGCCGACAGCCACGGTGTGCTCGAGGGTATCGTCGACAAACTGGCGGCACGCCGCGAAGCGCCCCGGCCCCTCTGCCGTAAAGGAGAGGACAGCCTCAGCCCCGGCGACGGCCGTGGCCTCCGCGAGACGCTCGACATAGAAATGGCGATCGCCCGGCTCGAAGATCGACTCCAGGACCGCCAGGGGATCGAGGGCATCCACGCCAAGGGAGATGCTGACGAGCTGCGGCCGGCCGACCGCAGCGGCGCGGATCTGGCATTGCGCGAGGAAGTCCCGCAATGCGGCCGGATTCTGGTTAGCCGCGGGGTCTATCGGCAGGATCTTCATCGCAATACAGGGAGTCCCCGGTGCGCGGCGCCTGCAGCCCGGTTCAAGCCTTCCGAGCGGCCTGTGGTGCGCTCTGGGCCCGGGGAAACAGAACCAGAGTCTGGGAGACGGTGTTTCCCTGCAGGCTGGATCCCCATTGAAGCTCCTCAGTCCAGGTCTGTCCCTTCTTTCCGCCGAGCACGGCGATGATCTTGTCGGCCGTCTCGGGCACGACGGGCCTCAGGGCGCAGGCCGACAATCGGAGCGCCTCGGCCATGGAGGCAAGGGAAGCACCCAGGCGCTCCCTGTCCTTGGGGTCGGCGGACTTGGCGAGCTTCCAGGGTGCGCGCTTTTCGATGTAGGCGTTGATCGATTTCACGAACACGAAGAGTCGCTCCAGGGCCGTGTGAAACTGGAAGCCTTCGCAGAGGGGCAGGTACTCGGTCCGGGTCTTCTCCCAGAGGGCCCGAAGCTCCGTTTCGGGCTCCTCGGTCAATTCCGCCGCGGGGATGACGCCGGCGGCGAAGCGGTGGGTCATGTTGAGCGTCCGGTTCACCAGGTTGCCGAGGTCGTTCGCAAGGTCCCCATTGTACCGGACGATGAACTGTTCCCGGGAGAAGTCGCTGTCCTGTCCGACATTCATCTCGCGGATCAGGAAATAGCGGAGGGCGTCGACGCCGAACTCTCCGATGAGATCGAGCGGATCGAGCGCATTGCCCGTGCTCTTCGACATCTTGGCGCCGGTCTGCGTCCACCAGCCGTGGACGATGATCCCCTTGGGCAGCGGAAGGCCGGCCACATGCAGGATGATCGGCCAGTAGACGGCGTGGGGGGGGACGAGGATGTCCTTGCCGATCACGTGCCAGTCGGCGGGCCAGGTGCCGGGCTTGTCGGCGACGGCGGAGTAATAGTTAACAAGGGCGTCGAACCAGACGTAGGTGACGTACCCTTCGTCGAAGGGCAGGGGAATGCCCCATTCGAGGCGCTCGCGCGGGCGCGAGATGCAAAGGTCGTTCAGCGGCTCCTTCAGGAATTCGAGCACCTGTTTCTGGCGGTAGCGCGGAAAGACAAAATCCGGGTTCTTTGTGAGGAAATCGACGAGCCAGCCCTGGTGGGCCTTGAGCCTGAAGAAATAGTTCGGTTCGACGATCTCGGTGACCTCGCCGAAGATCTCCGGCCAGGAGCCGTCGGGACTGCGGTCTTTCTCCTGTAGGAACTGCTCCTGGCGAGTGCTGTAGAAACCACGGTACTCGGCCTTGTAGATTTCGCCCCGGTCGAACAGGTCTTGGAGGATCGAACGCACGACCTTCTTGTGCCGCTCCTCGGTCGTTCGGATGAAGTCGTCGTTGGAGATGTTCAGCCTGGCGAGAAGGGCCCGAAACTCGGCGCTCGCCTCGTCCGCGAACTGGATGGGGGGGATCCCGCGCGCGCGGGCACTTTGCTGGACCTTTTGCCCGTGCTCATCCGTGCCGGTGAGGAAGTGCACCTGGTCGCCCATCAGCCTCCGGAACCGGGCTATGACGTCCGTCAGCACCTTCTCATAGGCATGGCCCAGGTGCGGCGAACCGTTCACGTAGTCGATCGCGGTGGTGATGTAGAACTTCATGGCCGAATCGACGATACAATGGGACGGGAAAGGGACCCGCAACCCCGGAGTTTCGGCTTCCCGTGAGTGCGTTTCGGGTTTTGCATGGCCGCATGCCCCAGCCCGAACTCGACTTCCGAAACGTCAACTCGCTTTGGAGCAGTGTCATCGTCGAGACGCTCGCTTGCATGGGGCTTCGCCATGCGGTGATCTCCCCGGGATCCCGTTCGGCCCCGCTCGCCTTTGCCGCCGCCAGGCACCACCTGATCGAGGCGACGGCGATCCTCGACGAGCGTTCCGCGGCGTTCTTTGCCCTGGGGCTCGCCCGGAGGGACCTGCGGCCCGTGCTGCTCATCTGCACGAGCGGGACCGCCGGGGCCAACTATTTCCCGGCGATCATCGAGGCGCAGGAGAGCGGCGTTCCGCTGATTGTCCTCACGGCCGACAGGCCGCCTGAATTGAGGGCCTGCGCCTCGGGCCAGACGATCGACCAGCAGGGAATGTACGGGCGGCACGTCAACTTCCACCATGAATTGGCCGTGCCGGAGGCCGCCGACGGGCTGCTGCGGTACCTTCGCCAGACCGTGGCCCACGCCTGCACGCGGGCGAGCCTGCCGTTTCCGGGACCTGTCCACCTGAACGTTCCGTTTCGCGACCCTTTGCCGCCGATTGGCGATGGCACGGTCGAGAAATTCGGCGGCCTGGACTGGGAGGATTTCTTCGCCCACCTTGCACCGACGCAGGGTGTCGAGCCATTGACGCGCGCTCCGGCGCTGACAGCCGGCGTCCACGGCCTGATCGTGGCCGGTCCGGCCCTGCCCAGGGATCCGGCCGCCTACGCTGCTTCCGTGGGGGAAATCGCGCGCAAGCTCGGCTGGCCGGTCCTGGCCGACGGGCTTTCGCCTGCGCGCAACTACGCGAAGGACATCCCGCACCTGGTGACGGCCTACGATGCGATTCTCCGGAATCCCCCGCTGGCCGAGCGGCTGCGCCCCGAAACCGTCCTTTGCCTTGGAGGATGGCCCACAAGCAAGAACCTGCGGAACTGGCTCGAGGCCGGCCGGGCACCGACATGGCTCATCAGCGTGCGGCCGGACAACCGCGACGCCCTCCACGGATCGACCCGCCAAATCCCGATTTCCCTCAAGGTCCTTGCCAACGGACTGCCCGAATCGACCGGGACGAACGGCTACCAGGAGATGTGGCAGGGCTACGAGGAGCCCGCCCGATCCATGATGGACCGCCGGCTGGAAATGGAGAGCGAGCTGTTCGAGCCGAAGGCAGCCTGGCTCCTCGCCCGTCACTTGCCTGAGGAAACGCCCCTTTTCATCGCCAGCAGCATGCCCGTGCGGGACGTGGAATGCGTCTGGCCCGCCGGGGACAGGCGCATCCGGCCGTTCTTCAACCGGGGCGCCAACGGGATCGACGGCACGCTTTCGACCGCGATGGGCGTCGCCCACGGGAACCGGCCGGCCGTCCTTCTGACCGGGGACTTGGCCCTCCTGCACGATTCGAACGGATTCCTGGCCTCCCCGAAGCTTCGGGGCAGCCTGACCATCGTCCTGATCAACAACCGGGGAGGGGGCATATTCGAGCACCTGCCGGTGGCGGATTTCGAGCCGCCGTTCGAGGAGTTCTTTGCGACGCCGCAGTCGGCGGACTTTGCGGCCCTGGCGGCGGCGCACGGCGCCGAGCACACCTGCGTCCAGGATTGGGCGCAGTTCACCGATCTCGTGGCGACCCTTCCAACCTCCGGGATCCGAGTCCTCGAGCTGCGCACCGACCGAAAGAAGGACGCGGCCATGCGGAAGAGCCTCTACTCCGCGGTTTCGAAACTCGGCGCGTAGGCAATCATGTCGAAGACCTCAGGCCTCCAGTATTGAAATCCGCAACGCGGATTTCAATACTGGAGGCCTGAGGTCTTCGACATGACCTCGACAAGATTCTGCCTCGAGCCCAAGTTTGAGCCGTGAAACCCGCCTGGAAAAGCGCAAGAAAGTTCACCGACATCCTCTACCACAAGGCTGACGGCATCGCGAAGGTGACAATCAACCGGCCCGCGAAGCGCAACGCCTTCCGGCCGGAGACGGTCGCCGAGATGATCGAGGCCTTCACCGACGCACGCGAGGACCAGGGCGTGGGAGTCGTCCTGCTGACCGGCGCTGGCCCGCATTCCGACGGCAAGTACGCCTTCTGCTCCGGAGGTGACCAATCCGTCCGAGGACCGGCGGGCTATGTCGGCTCGGATGGGGTTCCCCGGCTCAACGTCCTCGACCTGCAGAAGCTGATCCGCTCGATGCCCAAGGTCGTGATTGCGCTCGTGGCCGGCTACGCGATCGGGGGAGGCCACGTCCTGCACGTGGTCTGCGACCTTACGATTGCGGCGGACAACGCGGTTTTCGGCCAGGTGGGCCCGCGCATGGGCAGTTTTGACGGGGGATTCGGCTCCAGCTATCTCGCCCGGATCGTCGGCCAGAAGAAGGCGCGCGAGATCTGGTTTCTGTGCCGCCAGTACGGCGCCCGGGAGGCGCTGGAGATGGGGCTTGTAAACGCCGTGGTGCCCGTGGCGAAACTCGAGAGCGAAGGAGTCAAATGGGCCCGGGAAATCCTCGGCAACAGCCCGCTGGCCATCCGCTGCCTCAAGAGCGCATTCAACGCTGACGTCGACGGGCAGGCGGGCCTTCAGGAGCTATCCGGCAACGCCACGCTCCTGTATTACATGAGCGAGGAAGCGAAGGAATTCCACCGGGCCCAGCGCGAGAAACGCCGGCCCGATGCGTCGAAGTTCCCCTGGCTGCCGTAGAATAAGACCTCAGGCCTCCAGTATTGAAATCCCGGCAACGGGATTTCAATACTGGAGGCCTGAGGTCTTATCTGCATCAGAGGAGCCGCGCGAAGCAACGACCTGAGCGTGCCCGGGGGCACGCTCTGTCGAACCCTCAACCGTCGGTTTGGCTACTTTCCCAGACTGGCGCGCAAGCTCGCCAATTGCCCCGCCGACCCCAGCTTCTCGTTCTTGTGGGCGATGAACTTCGCGTACTCGTCCATGAAGATCTTGCCCGGGGGCCGGAAGTCGAACTCGGAGGGCTTGTCGCGGAAGAACTCGCGGTGGACGCGCGTCCAGACGAGCCGTCCGTCGGTGTCGATGTTGATCTTCGTGACGCCGAGCTTGGCGGCGGGCAGGTACTCGTTCTCGTCGACGCCGACCGCGCTGCCGAGCTTGCCGCCGGCTGCGTTGATGCGCCTGACCTCCTCCTGGGGAACGCTGGAGCTGCCGTGCATGACGATCGGGTAACCGGGGAGGAGCTTCTTGATCCCCGAGATGACCTCGAAATGGAGCGACTGGTGGCCCTTGAACTTGTAGGCGCCGTGGCTCGTTCCGATCGCGGCGGCGAGGCAATCGCAGCCGGTCAGCTTGACGAACTTCTCGGCCTCATCGGGCTTGGTCAGGCACGCGTTGCCCTCCTCGACCTTGATGTCCTCCTCGACGCCGCCGAGCATGCCGAGTTCGGCCTCGACGGAAATCCCCTTGGCATGGGCCGCGGCGACGACGCGCTTGGTGATCTCGACGTTCTTGTCGAACGGCTCATGCGAGGCGTCGATCATGACCGAGCTGTAGAAGCCGGACTTGATGCAGTCGTAGCAGGTCTCCTCATCCCCGTGGTCGAGGTGGACGGCAAAAATGGCATCGGGATAGAGCTGGGCGGCCGCGCGAATGATCGCTTCGAGCATCAGCTTGTCGGTGTATTTCCTCGCCCCCTTCGAGATCTGGATGATGAACGGTGCCTGGGACTGGATGCAGCCCCGGAAAAGGCCCATCGTCTGTTCGGCATTGTTGATGTTGTACGCGCCAACCGCATAGTTGCCGTAGGCGTGTTTGAAGAGCTGAGCGGTGGTGACAATCATGGGAAAAGACTTTCAGTAAGGGTAGTGATACTACGGCCCGTTGCAGCACAGGGACAAGCGCTATCTGGCTTGCGCGCCGGTTCCGGGCCGCTTTTGCAGCGGGCCATCTTCGGCCCATTATCTTTCGTCATGGGCGCCTTCGGCCCCCTTATGCCATACGGGTCATCAGCGCCTGCGCAGGATCTGATCCATCTGCTGCCCTGCCTGTTGCACGAGCTGAAGCTGCTGGAGGGCCTTGAACTGCGCCTGCGAAAGCACGCTTTTGGCCTGGAGAACGGCCTGGCTTGAAATCACCGCCGCGGCATTGTCCGGCCCGTTGGGCTGCGTTGAGGCGAGAATCGGGATCAGCTGGTCCGCCTGCTCGTCCGTGAGAGGATCCTGCGTGTAGCTCAACGCCTGCCGAAGCTCGTCTATGACGCCGCGCTCGGGCAGGGTATGCTCGAACTGTTGATATTGGGAGAGGGCGGCGCTCCCCAATTGGGACCTTATTTGCTCGTCGGCGATCGCCTGAGCGCTCTTGACCGCCTGCTGGACGGCCGCCGGATCCGAGCCCGGTCCTCCCGCCGACTGGACGGCATCCGCCACCATCTGCTGCTTGCTTACGAGCAGGTCCTTGAACTGGTCGATTTTTTCCGGCGTCAGGTGGAGATCGCGGATCAGGATCTTGAAAAGCCCGGCGTACTGAAAATCGAGCCGGGCCTTGGCCTGGATGCCCGCGAGTTTCTGGAACTCCAGGGTGTTCGTCGAGGCCTGCACGGCGGGGAAACCCGACCCGCCGTGGCTTTTCGATGTGGCCATCGAATCCTGCAAAGGCTTTGCCTGGCCCTCCATGTCGGCCGCCCTCTTCTTAAGCTCGGCGACCTGGGCCGACATCGCGCTTTCCTCCTGGGCGAGCTGAGCCTTCACCCCGGCCAATTGGCTTTCCTTTTGCCAGGCGATGAAGGATGCGCCTGCAAGGGCTGCAACCAGAACGACAATCAGGATGGTTCGGATGGATTTCACGGCTTCAGAGGCGCCTAGCCCAGCTTGAGCCAGTTTGCCCGGGTGTTTGCACGCTTCAAGGTGCAAACTGAACGGGACGGCGTGCGCATCCGCACAGCCGCGAAAACCGGGCGCGTCGTGCCTCGGGCCCCCTGAAGGGCACCCGCCGGAGGCACCCCTTCGGGGCGATGCTTCGCATCGCCATCTCCGCGCTCCGTGTGCTACGAGGCGGCCGGGGCGGCCGGCGGTTCCGGCGCCTTCTTGCGCGTGAAACCCCGCCGCTTCGGAGCGTTTGGATCTTTCGGGGGACGCGGGGCGAACTCGAATGCCGTCGTCCCGTCGGGCTTTAGCGCCAGATGAGCGTTGAACGGCCGCCTTGTCCTCTGGCTCCAGAACTTGTCGAGGAGGTCCGTCTTCCCGACTTCGAGCATCTTCACGAACTGCTCCCTCGGAATATCGCGGGATAGAATCCGCCTCGAGCAGCGGGCGAGGATCTTGTCCTCGCCATTCTCGACTCGGCGGACGACGTAGCTCTGGGGCGTCTCGTATACCTGCGCTCCCGCTCCGAAACGCTCGGGTGCGGTTGCCACCGGCTGGAGCCCAGTGAAGTCGATCTTGATCGCGCCGTTGCCGTCGCGCTGCCCGTCGAAAACGAACTCCGCCTTCTTCTCCTCGGCATTGTAACGGATGATTGCGCTGTAGGAGCGGCCGGATTTCGCGGAGCGGAACCCGTCGAGGGGGCCGATCTGGCCCTTCAAAAGGAGGTCGCGCACTTCGGATTCCTCCATCCGGCGGCCGCCGATCACCTTGTAGATCATGAGTTCCCCGTCCTGCGACTTGTAGCCGCGCAGGGTTTCCCGCATGGGCTTGCCGTCCGTCGGGGAAAGGATGTCGGTGACGCGGGCCGCCGTGTCGTCCTCCTCGAAGGACTTCACGCGTTCGATGATTCCGCGGGTCTGGTCGGCCACCTCGCGCATGAACTCGGGCCGTGTGAATTTCCCGTGCTCGATCTGGCGGAGCTTGAATTCCCATTCCCCGGTCATGGCCGGGCTCGTGAGCGCCTCGGCCCTTACGGCCGTCAGGAACTGAAGCAGCTGCTCGGCCTTGGCCGTCGGGATGAGCTCCCGCTGGGCGCGGTCCATGTACCTCTGGTTGATGAGCCCGTCGATCGTGTCGGCCCGGGTGGCAGGCGTGCCCAGGCCCCGCTCCTTCATTGCCTCGGCGAGCTCCTCATCGTCGACCAGTTTTCCGGCGCCTTCCATGGCCGACAGGAGCGTGGCCTCGGTGTACCTTGGCGGGGGCTTGGTCGTCTCGTCGTGAAGGATGGCCTCAAGGGTCTTCGCCTTCGCAACGCCGTTGGCGGAATCCTGCGGGACCAGGGCCGGGAGCGCCTTCGAGTCCTCCGCGCCTTCCTCGATCGTTGTCTTCCCGTAGACGGCGAGCCAGCCGGGGAAGGTCAGGACCTTGCCCTCGGTCTTGAAGGTGTGGCCGGAGACGACGCTCAGGCGGGTGGTGATGTCGAACTCCGCCGAGGGATAGAAGACCGCCACAAACCGCCTTGCGATCATGTCGAAGATCTTCGCCTCCATGTCCTCGAGATGCTTCGTCTCGGTGATCGTCGGGATGATTGCGAAGTGGTCGGATATCTGGGCGTTGTTGAAGATCCGCTTGTTCGGGCGGAGCCAGCCCTCTTCCAGGACCTTTGCCGCATGGCCCGCGAGGTCGCCCTTCAGGTTGCCGAGCGCCTCGCGGACGGTCGGGATGTAATCCTCGGGCAGCGCCCGCGAGTCCGTTCGCGGGTAGGTGATCATCTTATGCCGCTCGTAGAGCGCCTGCGCTATCTGGAGCGTGCGCCGGGCCGGCAGCCCGAAGCGGTTGTTGGCCTCCCGCTGGAGAGTGGTCAGGTCGTAAAGGCGGGGCGATGCCTGCGTGCTCGCCTTCCTTTCCTCGGTGACGTCGGCCGGCGGATGCCCCTGGCATGCCGCATAGACCGCCTCGGCCAGGGCCTTCTCCCAGATTCGGTCGATCCGGTCGTGCTCGTCCCCCTCGGCCTTCTTGAAGTCGGGCCTCTGGTAGACTCCCTCATAGACGCCGTTCGTGACGTCGAATGCGGCCGTGACGCGCCAAAACGCCCGCGGCTTGAAGTTGCGAATCTCAAGTTCGCGCGCGAAGACGATCGCAAGGGTGGGGGTTTGAACCCTTCCGACCGAGGCGACGTTTCCCGCACGGGATCCGAACATGCGTTTGGTCAGGGCCCGCGTGCCGTTGATCCCGATCAGCCAGTCGCTTTCGCTGCGGCAGCGCGCCGCGTCGGCGAGGCCGGCCATCTGGGATCCTTCGCGCAGGTTCTTGAACGCCTCGCGAATGCCCCCGGAAGTCATTGTCTGCATCCAGGCGCGCTTCACCGGCAGCTTGCACTTGGTCAGCTGGTAGAGGTAGGCGAAGATCAGTTCGCCCTCCCGGCCCGCGTCGCAGGCGTTGATGACCAGCTCGATGTCCTTCCTTGCGAGGAGCTTTTTCAGGTGTTCAAAGCGCTCCTTCGAATCCTCGATCGGCTTCAGCTGAAATTTCTCCGGAATGATGGGCAGCACCTCGAGCCGCCAGAAGCCGTACTTCTTCTTGTCGATGTCCTCGGGCATCTGCAATTCCACGAGGTGGCCGACCGCCGACGAGATCACGTACTCGTCGTTTTCAAAATGGTCCCCTTTCTTGGGCACTTTGCCCAGGGCGCGTGCGAGATCGGCGGCCACCGACGGCTTCTCGGCGATGATGAGTGACTTCATGAAGAGGGGAGCGGTTAGGCGGCGGCGGGCGGGAGTGCAAGCACTATCCAATCTCACCGATCCGCCAGGACCAATATAGCACAGTCCCGTGCAGCAGGGGTCCGAACGGTCCGTCGCGGGCCGATTGCCGAGGGAAAACCGGCAAATCATCCCCGACCGGCAGGTGTCAAAAAAAAGCCCTGCAGCACAAAAATCGCCTGAGGCGGCAGGCCCGGGCCCCGCCGATCCGGCGGGACGTCAGTTGGCCGGCTTGTCCGCGGCGAGCTTGTCCCTGGCAAGCCAGCCCTGCTTATCCAGAGCGTCCAGGATTTTTGCGACATGCGGATCGGCGCGCTCCTCTGCCGGCAGGGCGAAGAGCACCCGTCCGGCCTCGTAGCCGACAACCGGCTTGTTCAATCTCAGCGCGGCCACCCCGCGAAGGACCCAAAGGTGCTTGTCCCCGGGATAATCCGGATACCGGATGAGAAAATTGCGGCTGTCGTACAGATAGTTGCCGAACAGATGGATTTGCTCATCGCTGTCCTTTGCCTTCACCGCCTGCTCAGCAACGTCGATCAAGGTGCTGAATTCGTCCCGCTCCCTGCGTGTGTCCGCCTCGTCCTGGACCACCATGGTCATGTTCTCCCTGTACGACTCGAAATCGCCAATCATCTGGTTGAAGGCGGGCGTGCCGACGACCGTCTTGGGGTTCTGGCCAAGGGTGTTGCCTTCGGACAGATTTGCGTGAGCGTTTTGCAGATAGATTGTGCTGTTCAGGCCCAAGTTTGAATCGGATTTGGCGGAGCCCGATTGGGGGGAAGTGCAACCGGGACAGAGAACCCAAATGACAAGACAGAGCGGCGACAGAAGTGTCATTTTCATGGATGCAGGAGTTAGGGTTAGAATAACCAAGTCTGGAAAGGATCCAACAACGATCGGCAATGGAGAAAGACGCATATTCATCAGCCGAAGTGATGGATCGAAAGCTTGGATACGCATAATGGTTTAATGAACAATATGATAGCACCTAGACATGCCAGCGGGGCGTTGAGCAGAATCCATCCATCACGGTGTCGGTGTAACGCCGCCCTGGGATGGCCGCTCGCTCCGAAATCGGCATTCCTAGCCGTTGGGGCCGCGGGTCCCCGTCTTCTCGGGCGAAAAATAGGAATATTCACGGCCCTTGTAGGTGACCCGAACGCCCGGAAAGCCCCTGGAATTCTCCACAAACCTGACGGGAATCCCCAGATCCCTGAAGGCCAGGTAGGCCCTGCGCACCTGTTCGTTCCAGCTGTCGCCGGGCAGGGCCTGCGCAATCCCATCCGCGGGCCGGCCCGCAGTCCCGCTCCGCGCCTTCTGCAATTCGCGCTTTATGAGCGCCTGGTGCACGATCTCGAGGGCTTCGGTCTGTTCGATCTTGAAGGTTGCAGGGAGCATCGCGAATCGGCCCAGAAACGGGCTCATAAGCCAGAGCCTGCCGGTGCGGGTGTACACGGCGGCCGCGGGGGCCCCGCGGAGGGGAGGAAGCAGCGCCACGGATTCCTCCGGATGCTGTCTGCCGTAGGTTTCAAGGAAATACAGCGACTCCAGAAGATCGCCGTTCCGGATCACCAGGTAGGGTGTGGCGGTGACCGGATTCCGGGGTATGGGCATGGCCAGGGTCCCGGCATGGTCGTTGTAGAAGTAGTGGACTCCATCCCAGTCGAAGACGACGCCGTCCTCGATGATGGTCTGGGCGCCGGTCCCGCGGCGGGGCCGCTGGCCCAGGCGGAGCACATCGACCTTGGCAAGGGCAACGGGAATCAGCCCGACCTTGTCCATGTCGTTGAGCCAGTGGAAGGCGGAGTCCACCATGTCCTGCGCCGAACCGCGGTAGAGCGGCTGGCCGCCGCCGTATGAGAGGTTGGAATAGATTCCCGATTCCTCGGCCTCGGCGATCAAAGTGCCCTGGGTCACGAGGCGCAGGCGGCCGGTCGCCCGGTCGATGGAAATCTGATCCGTTCCCCCGTAGTTGATCACCATCCCGCCCTCCAGCAATTGGGAGTCGCGGATGTCCTGGACGAATTTTCGGATCTTGTCCGGATGATCGATGTCCGCCACGGTCAGGCTGGGCGGGCGAATATCCCCCAGGGCTGCGCTCTTCAGGTGGAGCACTGAATTCTTTGAGTAGGCGACGACTACCTGTGTGACGTGGCGGTCGGGCGGCATCGTGACCACGACCACGACAGCCCTCTCGCCCGGATTCTTCTCCAGGTAAAGGTGCCGAAAACCGATCGCGTCCACGATTTCACCGCGCCGGATGTGGAAGTTGCTGCCGGAGGTGATTTCGCTCACGTTCCAGCTGTACCCAAGGACCTTTCCCAGGATTCCCGGGAGCTTGGGCGAGCGGACAACCACCGGATCCATGTTGACGGGAGGCTGATCGGAGGCGGCCGAAAGGGCCGGCGAATTCGCCTCGGAGAACGGCGGGGCAACCGGAGCCGTTTGCCCGTCGTCCTGCGCCCAAAGCGGCATTGCCGGGGCAGCACAGGCGGCCATCGCTGCGGCTAGGGAGAAGAGCAGCCGACGCGGGGCATTTCGGATTCTGCGGGGAGCCATTTTGGGAATGGGAACCCGGCGGCCGGCAGGGCGGCTAAGAGGCCACCTTCAGGGTGGGGGTCTCCGCCAGGGTGCTGTCGAGGGCCGTGAGAAGCTCCGCGATCGTCTCGTCGGTCTCGTCGCCCATGTTGGAAATCCTGAAGGCCTTTCCCTTCAGTTTTCCATAGCCGCCGTCAATCACCATGCGGTGCTTTGTTTTAAGGGTCTTGTTAAGGGCAGGCAGGTCGACGTTCAGGGTATTGGAGAAGCAGTTAAGAGTCACCGAGCCATAACCTTCCCTCGGGAAGAGCTTGAAACCCTTTGCGAATGCCCAGTCTCGAACCGTCCGGTTCAGCCGCGCGTGCCGGGCATAGCGCGTCGGCAGGCCTTCGGCCGCGATGTCCTCGAGCTTCGATTTCAGGGCGTAGATGTGCGGGATCGCGGGCGTGCTCGGTGTCATCCCGGATTCGTGATTTTTTTGAAACTCGAGGAAATCAAAGTAGTACCCGCGCCCGTCAGTCTGCGCCGCCCGGGCGAGCGCCCGCTTTGAAACGGAAAGGAACGACAGTCCCGGCGGAATCGCCAGCGCCTTCTGGGAGCCGGTGATCAGGACGTCGATGCCGAGTTCATCCTTCGGGATCGGCAGTGCGCTGAGCGAACTCACTGCATCGATGACCGAAATCACGTCCGGGAACTGGCGCAGGACGGCCATGAGTGCGGGCAGATCGCTCATGCAGCCGCAGGAAGTCTCGTTGTGGATGAGTGTCACGGCATCGTAGGCGCCCGTGGCCAGCTCGCGCCGGAGGGCCTCCGGATCGACGGGCTGGCCCCATTCGAACTTGATGGCGCCGGCGGGCCGGGCGCATCGGAGGGCGACGTCGTTCCATTTGTCGGAGAAGGCCCCGTTCATGCAGTTTAGGACCTTCCTGCGGGTCACGTTCCGGACGGAGCCCTCCATCACGCCCCAGGCGCTGCTGGTCGACAGGTAGACCGGGTCCTTTGTCCCGAAGAGCGCCTGAAGCCCGGGCTGGATGGACTGGTAGAGCGCGACGAAGTCCGTGCTGCGGTGCCCGATCATGGGCTGGGCCATCGCCCGCAGGGTCTTTTCCGAGACGGCCACCGGGCCGGGAATGAATAGTTTGTAGCTCATGGGTGTGCGCGTAGGCACACCAAAAACAGTTTACCCGGGCTTGCGCGTCAACATTCATTGGTGTTTGAAAGGTGACTGATTGTTTGTCCGGCCCATGGCGCTATCCTTGATCAAGAAGAAATTCCAGGCGTTCGAGCTATACACGGTGGATGTTGTGCTGGGGCGCCGCGCCGACACGGGCGCGGCGATCTACGGCGCCCTCCTCCAGGGCCTTTCGTGGATTTTCAACGGAATCGTGCAGCTGCGCCTGTGGCTGTACCGGACGCGCATCCTCCATGACCAGCCCCTTGGCTGCCTCGTCGTGGTGGTCGGCAACCTTACGGTGGGAGGGACCGGAAAGACGCCTGTCGTGGAGAAGTTTGCGCGGGCGCTGCGCGACCGGGGACGGAAGGTGGCGATCCTCAGCCGGGGCTACAAAAGCAAGGCGCCCCCCTTCTGGGAGAAGATCTGGCACGGGCTGACCCACACCGCCGAGCCCCCGCCGAGGATTGTGAGCGACGGAGTCCAGGTGCTGCTCGACAGCGAGCAGGCGGGCGACGAGCCGTACATGCTCGCCCGCAACCTCCCCGGGGTCGTCGTCCTGGTCGACAAGAACCGCGTCAAGGCGGGCGCCTACGCCATCAAGCGCTTCGGCTGCGACACGCTGGTCCTGGACGACGGGTTTCAGTACCTGCCGCTCAAGGGGCGGCTCAACCTGCTGCTGGTTGACAAGACGAACCCGTTCGGGAACGGACGGCTTCTGCCGCGGGGAATCCTGCGGGAGCCGGTCAAGCATTTGAAACGGGCGAACTACGTCTTTCTCACCAAGTCGAACGGACGGCGGGATGCGGAACTGGAGGCGCTGATCGCGCGCAACAATCCCGAGGCGGACATAATCGAGTGCGCCCACAGGCCGAAGTACCTCCAGCGCTGCGACGCGGGCGGCGAGACCCCGGGCGCCCGGCAGCCGCTCGAATGGCTGAAGGGCCGGCGGGTGTTCGCGTTCAGCGGGATCGCGACCCCGGAAAGCTTTGAGAAATTCCTGAGGGACCTGGGCGCGTTGGTCATGGGCCGGGAAAGGTTCCTCGACCACTACCGGTACACCCCCGAGGACCTGGCGGCCCTGGACGCCCTGGCCAGGCAGGAGGGGGCGGAGTGCCTGCTGACGACCGAGAAGGACGCCGTGCGGCTCCCTCCGACGGGAGGCATCCCGCTGCCCGTCTATTACCTGCGCCTCGAGATCGAGATCATCCGGGGGGCGGCCGACTTCGACGAGGCGGTCGGGCGGATCTGCTTCCCTCAGGACGCGCTGCGGCGGGCCTAGCCTGCATCCATCACAAATTCCGACGCATCTTGCCCAATCTCGTCGGCGCAAAGGTCCTCTGGCTCCCTGCGCTGTGCTCTTAGCACAGCTCGGTCGCCTTCGGTCCTTTTCGCTCGACGATCTTGCGCAATCTTCATCGGTTTTGTGATGGATGCAGGCTAAATAGCGTTGCGGCCGTGGGCGCCCCGGCATTGATATTCGGGCAAATGATCATCGACCCACGCTATCAGACCCTCGCCGAGGGCCTTGCAGGTTATTCCATGGCGCTGAAAAAGGGGGAGAAGGCGCTCATCGACGCTTTCGACGTGCCCGACGAGATCGTCGTCGCGCTTATCCGGGCGGTCAGGCGCCTCGGCGCCAAGCCGTTCGTCAACTTGAACCGGGCGCGCATTTCGCGCGAACTGGCGCTGGAGGCCGACGAGGCCCAGGTGGCGCCGCTCGCGCAGGTGGAACTGGCCCGGATGATGAAGATGGACGCGTACGCCGCCCTGCGGGGTTCGAACAACATCTTCGAGTCATCCGACGTTCCCGCTGAGAAGATCCAGCTGATCAGCCGGCTGATGAAGCCCGTCCTCGATCACCGGGTGGGAAAGACAAAGTGGGTCGTGCTTCGCTGGCCGACTCCGGCGATGGCGCAGCAGGCCGGGCTGAGCACGGAAGCCTTCGAGGATTTCTTCTTCCGCGTGTGCACGCTCGATTACAGGCGAATGGGACCGGGCATGAAGGCGCTGGGCGACCTGATGCGCCGCACCGACAAAGTGCACATCAAGGGCCCGGGGGGCACCGACCTGCGCTTCTCGATCAAGGGAATTGGGGCGGAGGAGTGCGGCGGGCTGCGCAACATCCCCGACGGCGAGGTCTTCTCCTGCCCGGTCAAGGACTCGGTAGAGGGGGTCGTGCAGTACAACGCCCCGACCGTTTACCTGGGCTCGTCCTTCGACAATATCCGGCTCGTTTTCAGAAAAGGCCGCATCGTCGAGGCGACGGGAAGCAACACGAAGCGCCTCAACGAGATACTCGACAGCGACGAGGGTTCGCGCTACGTCGGCGAGTTCGCCATCGGGTTCAATCCACACATCCTCGAGCCGATGCGGGACATCCTTTTTGACGAGAAGATCGCGGGCTCGTTCCATTTCACCCCGGGGCAGGCCTACGAGGAGTGCGGGAACGGAAACAAGTCGCAGGTTCACTGGGACATGGTCTGCATCCAGCGCCCCGAGTACGGCGGCGGCGAGATCTGGTTCGATGGGAAGCTGATCCGCAAGGACGGGATGTTCGTTGGGAAGTCCCTGCACAAGCTCAACCCGGAATACCTGCTCGCGGGGAAATAGAGCCGCCCCATCCATGCCGGCAGACGGCGGACTCAGCTCCTTCATCCAGGCGCTCCCAAAGACGGAGACGCACCTTCACGTCGAGGGCGCACTGCCGTACGACCTGCTGCGGGCCTGGCGCCCGGAAAAGTTCCCCGAGGATCCGCCTTTTCGCCGGCCGGATTTTCGCTACCCGAGCTTCCCGGAGTTCGAGCGGATCCTCCTGGACAACGCGCTGCCCTGGTTCAACTCGGCCGACCGGTACCATCAGGCGGCAAAGACCATGTTTGCCCGGCACCTGGCTGCGAACGTCTTTTATGTGGAGACTAGCTTCCACCTGCCGGTGACGGGTTTCATCGGCGTACCCGGGCCAGAGATCATCGCCGCCATCCGCTCGGCGGCCCCCGCGGGACTGGAGGTCCGCGTGTTTGCCGGAATGCCGCGCAACGCCTACGATGGGCCGCTGCGCGCGGTCATCGACGATTTGGAAAACTGGAGGGACCTTGCGGGTGTCGACCTGCATGGATTCGAGGCGATGCCGACCGAGCCCTGGAGCGCCGCGGCCTGGAAGCGCCTCCGCGCGGCAGGCAAGATGACCAAGTGCCACGCCGGGGAGTTCGGGGGGCCGGAGCGAGTCAGGGAGGCGATCCTTCAGCTGGGCGTCACGCGCATCCAGCACGGCGTCCGCTCGATCGAGGATCCGGACACGGTCCGACTCGCAAGGGACCGCGGCGTCACCTTCGATGTCTGCCCGATCAGCAACGTGCGCCTCGGGGTCGTCCCCTCGATCGCCAAGCATCCGCTCCGCCGGCTTCGCGAGGCGGGTGTCCGGTGCACGGTCAGCACCGACGACCCGCTGTGCTTCGCCAACACGATTTGCGGCGAGTACGCGGCGCTCGCCGATGAGGGCGGCTTTTCGCGGGCGGAACTGGCGTCGATCGCCGCCGCGGGCTGGCAGATTGCGGACGTCCCGGCCGCGGCGCGTGCGTCGGCTATTGCGGAAATCGAGCGCCTCGCGGCGGAGGCCGGACAGGTTCGGACGTGAGCAACCGCCTTGTCGTTGAGGCCGGCGCCCGCCGCCTGCGGGCCGACCGGGCGCTCGCCGCCGGGTTTCCAGAGCACTCCCGCTCGGCGATCCAACGCGCGTTCGCCGTCGGGCTCGTTCGGAAAAACGGGGTTGCCATTGGCCAGAGCGATCTTGTCAGGGCCGGGGACCTCCTCGAGTTCAATCTGCCGGAAACGAGGCCCGCGGAAATGCTGCCCAACCCGCTGCCCCTCGATGTCCTGTGGGAGGATGACCAGGTTATAGCGGTCAACAAGGCCGCCGGCATGGTCGTGCATCCGGGCGCCGGCACCGGCGGCGACACGCTCGTCCACGCGCTTCTTGCCCATTGCGCGGGGACCCTGAGCGGTGTGGGCGGGGTGGAGCGCCCCGGCATCGTGCACCGCCTGGATAAGGAGACCTCGGGCCTCATCCTCGTCGCCAAGACCGACGCGGCGCACCGCGGCCTGGCGGAGCAGTTTTCGGGGCGCTCCGTGCGCAAGGAGTACCTGGCGCTTGTCGCCGGGGCGCCGGCCCTTTCGGCGGGCAGCATTCGCAAGGCGGTCGGCCGCCATCCAAGGCAGAGGCACAAAATGACCGTGTTCGAACCGGGGGAAGGCGGGCGGGAGGCCCACACGGACTGGACCGTCGTCGAGCGATTCGGGAAGCGCGCGGCCCTGCTGCGCTGCGCGATCCACACGGGGCGCACGCACCAGATCCGGGTCCATCTGAAGTCGATTGGCCACGTGCTCCTCGGCGATGCGGTGTACGGTTTCAAGCCGGGCCCATTGCTTCCGCCCGCCCCGAGGGTCATGCTGCACGCCGAACGCCTGCGCTTCACCCATCCGACGACCGGGAAGGCGCTGGACCTCCGCGCCCCGCCCCCCGCTGATTTCGTCGACCTATTGTCTGCGTTGCGTCTATCGCCGGGCTGAGGAGGACGGAAGAACACTTTTCGCGGCTCTTGTTGGCCTCTTCCACGCCTCCGTGGCGCGGAGGGAACTTGTGGCAAAACCACAAGTTCCCCCAGCCGGCTTGGCGTGGGTTCCGGGTCTTGGCCAACTCGAGCCGCGAAAAGTGTTCTTCCGTGCCCCTCAGCGGCACTGCGCGCGTCACGTTACCAGGTCGCGCTCAATCTGCTCCAGCGTCTTGCACTTTGTCTCCGGAAGCTTCGCGAGAATGAAGACAAAGCCGAGGGCGCAGATGCCGGCGTAAAGGCAGAACGTTCCCGCCGCGCCGAGGGAGTGGTTCAGAAGCGGAAACGTGTAGGTGACGATGAAGCAGGCGATCCACAGGGCCGTGACCGCGACGGACATGGCCGCCCCGCGGATGCGGTTGGGGAATATCTCCGATATCACGACCCAGGTGACCGGTGCGAGCGACATCGCGTAACAACCTATGGCGGCAAGAACGAGCAGGAGAAGCGGAAGACCCTTGACGCCCCCGGCATAGCAGGCGCCCATCGCGAGATAAATCAGGGCCAGGCCGCCGGCGCCCATCAGCATGAGCGGACGGCGGCCCCGTTTGTCGACCGCTCCCAGGGCAAAGAGGGTGAAGATCAGGTTGATTGAGCCGGTCCAGGCGATGTTCTGCAATACGCCCGAGAGATCGTAACCGGCTGCGCGGAAAATCTCCTCGGCGTAATTGAAGACCACGTTGAGGCTGCAGAACTGCTGGAAAACGGCCAGGGTGACGCCCAAGACCATGACCCTTCTGAGTCCAGGGGCCCAGAGGTCGCTGAACCGGGCCTGCTGGGCCTGTTCGGCGACGAGGGTGGACTCGATGTCCCCTACGGCCGCGGCCGCGTAGGCGGCCCCGCCAATCTTCGTCAGGACTGCGCGGGCCTCCTCGCCGCGGCCTAGCTTGGCGAGCGAGCGCGGACTCTCGGGCAGGAAGATCATGCCGGCAAAAAAGAGGAGCGCCGGTATCGCCGTGATGCCGAACATCCAGCGCCAGCCCTCCTGGCCAAACCACGAGTTGCGTATGAACTCGTCGGTTGCGCCGGCCGGAAGGTTGCGCACGAGAAACCAGTTTGTGAATTGTGCCAGCAGGATCCCGATCACGATCGTCAGCTGGTTGAGCGACACGAGTTTGCCGCGCATGTGGGCCGGCGCGACCTCCGAGATGTACATCGGCGAAAGACTCGAGGCGAGGCCGATGGCCACCCCGCCCATGATGCGCCAGGTGACGAACAGGGAAAAGGTGGGGGCGAGCGCGTTTCCAACCGAAGTCACCCCGAAAAGGAGCGCCGCAACGATGAGCAGGCGCTTGCGCCCGCATCGGTCGCTCAGGGCGCTCGACAGAAGGGCTCCTACCGGGCAGCCGACCAGTGCGCAGCTGTTCGCCCAGCCCACGAGGGACGGATCCTTCAGCTGGAAATATCGCTCAAAGAACGGCTTTGCGCCGCCGATGACTACCCAGTCCCAGCCGAAGAGGAGGCCCCCGAGTGCCGCGGCCAGGGAGATTAGCCAGATGTATTTCAGGTTGAATCCGGCGTGCGAACTCCAATCGCCGCCTCCATTGGCTGGTGCGGATTGCATATTGTCCATGGTTTGGGTGGGGGCCGGATCAGGATGTTTCTCCGGCGAGAAGGTCGGCCGCCTGCGGGTGGTTCGGGTCGCGGCGCAGGACCCGTCCCAGGAGCTTGCGCGCCCTGGAATCCTGGCCGAGGCCGAGGCGCGCCTGCGCCTCGAGAAACAGGGCGGTTGTTTGCTGGCGCGCCTGGAGGTCGTCTTCGAAGAGCAGCATCGTCGGCAGCGAAGTGGCAAAGTAGTCGATTGATGCCGGGGCCTTCGCAAGCGCCCGGGCATGGGCCAGCAACCCGCGAAAAAGCCGGCGCGCCTCGCCCTTCCTGCCGAGGTGCTTGAGCGCCAGGGCGGAGTAGTAGGTCCTCTCCGAGAAGGCGCGGACGCTCATCGCCTGGAAATCTCCCTTGAAATCGGCGGCGGCGGTCCAATGGTCCCGGGCCGCCGCGGCGTCGCCGGCTGCCGCGCATGCCCGGCCCAGCCAGTAGTGGATGTCGCTCTGGTTTGCCAAAAGGTGGCTGGCCTCGCCCAGATTCTCGGGCGCAGCGAGCGCCGCGCTGAAATGGCCGGCCGCTCGTGCCGGGTCGCCCGCCTCAAGGGCGCGCCTGCCGAGGGCGAGATGCGTGCGCACATGCTGGCCGAGGGCCTGTCCCTCGCCGCCCTCCCAGGGCTGGAAGCGGCGCCGGCCGAGGATATCCAGGGCGGATTCCGGGCGGCCGGCCTGGTTGAAAAGGGCGCAAAGTTCGAGCGAGAGGTCGTCGCGCAGGCGCACGAGTCCGGGATGGCGCTTCAGTTCGCGCAGGCGCCTTTGCGGCGCCTCGCCCAGCCGCTTCCAAAGCTGGTCGCGCTCGTAAAGCAGGCGCGCGTCGAGCGGGTTCGTGCGAAAGGCGCGCTCGTAGGCGCGGAGCGAGGCGGGGCGATTCCGGGCGACGTTGTGAAGCCCCAGCCCAAGGTTGCGCCAGGCGACGGCATTGCCCGGCTCGAGCTCGACGGCGCGTTCCCAGAGCATGATCGCCTCGCGGTGGCGCCGGCGGTCGTAGAGAAGGTTGCCCAGGTAGAAGGGTGCGCGGGCATCCCGGGGATTGTCCGCCATCGCCTGCCCGAGGATGGCGATCTCCTCGAGCCGGGCCGGAAAGCAGTAATCCGGCGCGGCCTCGGCGGCGTCGCGGAGATGGCGGCGCCGGGCGGCCCGCTCGCCGATCATGCCGGACAGCCAGGCGCGATAATAGGAGACCAGGGGCCCGGTGCCGAGCGATGCGTCGGGCAGGCGGATTTGAGGCGCGGCAGCCGTCCGTGTTCCAGCGGGCCGGGCCCTGTGCGCCTTGTCGGCAAGCAGCGCGAGGGCCTCCCTGAACAATCCGGCGCGGGCAAAATCAAGCGCGAGATCCAGCCGCACCTGGACGTCGCAGGCGATGCGGTCGCCGTTCAAGTGGCGCGCCCACCAGTCGAGCGGATCGAGTTTCAGGGTCTCATGAAGAAGGCTTTCGGCATCGGATTCGCGTCCCAGCCGCCGGAGAACGACAACCTTGAGGTCGCGAGCGCGGAGGTTGTCGGCATTCGCGCGCAATGCGCGGTCGAGGTGGTCGAGCGCCGCAGGCAGGTCGCCGCGCAATGTGTCGATCTCGGCCAGCGCATGATAGGCGGCCGGCTGCCAGGCATGGTTCCAGGTGGCCTTGTAAAGGGCGGCGTAGGCGCCGTCCATTTTCGCCGGATCGAGTGCGGCGCCGAACGCCTGCTGCCGCAGACAAAGCCCGAGCTGGTAGTGCGGCTCGCCGTCGGCGGGGTTGGCATTGCGTGAAACGAGCCGCGCTATGCTCGAGCGCAGGTGCTTTTCGGCCTCGTCGAGTTCGCCGCGGGCCATGTGCCAGCGGCCGAGCGCCAGGTTGCACCTTGCGTCGCCGGGGTCGCGCCGCAGCGCCTCCCTCCAATAGGCCTCCGGGCGGCGTGTGGCGTGGCGGTATTGCTCGAGGTGGAGCCCGATGACAAAGAGCTCGTCGTTGGTGGCGACCTCCGGCGGCGCCGGCGGCTCGGTGGCCGGCGGAAACACCCTGCCTGTGGGAGGCCTCTTGGGCGAATAGGCAATCAGTTCCCTGCCGGCTGCGGTGAGAACGCGCAGGGTGCAGCCGGCTGCCCGGCGAACCTGCGCTTCGACAAGGAAGGGCCGGTCGGGCCGGATGGTCCGCCTCCATCGGCGAAGCGTCCTGCCCGCCCGCTCGAGGCGGACCTCGGCGGAGGCGTGCTCCGCGGTTGTGGCGACGCCAATCCGCGCGACGCCCCTGGCCGCGCCCAGGCTGACGGCGGCTTCCGTGTTGGCCTTTTGCGCGGGTCCGATGCCGCGGATCGGATACCAGAACTGGCTCCAGGTCTTTGTCTCGCCCGGCTGGAGGAAGGAAAAATCGGGCTGGTTGTCCGTGTACACCCCGGCCATCAATTCGATGTAGGGGCCGTATTCGCCCCGCTCGCCGGGCACGGTGAGGTGGCGGTCCCACGCGCGGCCGAACGGGTGGTTTCCCCAGGTCCACTGCTTCTTGCCCGGCGAAATGTGATGGTTGGCGACGTGGACCACGCCCGCCTGCGCCTTGCGGTCGTAGCCGCCGGCGAAATCCCCATCCGAGCCAAGGCACATGTAGGAGGTCGGCACCGGAATATTCGCATACCAGGTCAGATCGTTGGTTGCGGGTCCGCCCTGGCGCGCCCGCGCGGCGTAATCGACCCCGTAGTAGGTCCCGGAACAGAGCGGGAAAGTGCTCATCGCGCGCCTGGCGTGGTCGGCGACGCAGGTGACATCGGGCGGAAAGAACGACTGGTAGTGCGCGTGGACCCTCGCCGCGAGGTTGGCCCACCACAGGAACGTCTGCACGTGCTGGGTGCGGTTGTAGAGGCGCACCACCAGCTCGATGTACGACTTCCCCGGGTGCAGCCGGACGCCGTGCATGCCCTTCATGCGCGCCATCGGATCGTGCTCGCTCAGCCACACGGTGGCCGACCGGTCCGCGTGCCGCTCGATGGCGACATCGGCCGGCATGAAAGTCGACGGCCGGTGGTGCTGGGGCCAGTTGAATTCGATGCCGCCGCTCACCCAGGGCCCGGCGAGCCCGACCAGGGCGGGTTTGATGACCGGCTGGTGGTAAATGAAATCGTAGCCGTTGGTCTTGTCCTGGGCGCGGTGGATGCGGCCTCCGAGCTGCGGAAGGATCATCACGCGGATGAATTCGTTTTCGATCCACACGGCCTCCCAGCCCCTTGGCCGGGGCTCATCGCTGATCCGGTCCGTGAACGGCAGGGGGTAGACCCGCCCGCTGGATCCCTGGTAGACGCGCCTCTCCAGGAACATCGGATTGCGATCGGGGCGGAGCGGTTCGTACGTCGGCAGGGCAACGATCTCGCGGCGGACCTCGACGCGGGCACGGGTGGGGGCTGGCATGGGTTTTGGCGTGATCGGGGCGGTGATTGCCGCCCCCGGGGTCAATTCAGGCGCCGCACAGGACCTCAGAGGCGACACCCCAGCGCAGGTTATAAAGAGAATGGTGATACGAGTCGAACCCGCCGAGATCGGCGAGGGCGACCAGCGTGGAAAGGGCTGCGGGGAACACGTCGGCGCGGGCGGAAGGCAGCCCTGGGACCTTCCTTCTGTCGGCGAGGGAAAGCCCACCGACCTGCGTCAGCATCTCGCGCAGCTGGCTGACGGCCAGGCGGGGGTCGGTCTCCTCAAGGGTTTGCCCTTTGCGGGCGCCGAGGACGGCCCGAGCCGTCGTCAGGGTCCCACCCGTGCCGACGGCCGGACCACCCTGTGCCAGGGAGAAGCCGGCCTCGACCACCGCCTTTCTGACGTGGGCGGCGATGAGCCTGCCCGCGGCGAACGGCGCGGCGGGATCGGCGACGAAAATCTCGGTCAGCCGGACGCAGCCGAGCGGCAGGCTCACCGCCTGGACGGCCCGCCTGTCGCGAAAGTCAAGGCATTCGAGGCTGCCTCCCCCGAGGTCGAACACGTAGAAATCGCGCAGGGACTCGAGCGCCGGATCGCACAGGAGGCCCCTGGCGATAAGATTGGCTTCCTCCTCGCCCGTCAGGATCCGCACGGGACGCCCGGTTTCGGCCTGTATGCTCGCGCAGAATTCGCGGCCGTTGGCGGCGCCGCGGACGGCGCTCGTGGCAACGATGATGATCTCTTGCGGCCCGAACGCACTGGCGTCGGCGACCAGTTCGGCAACCGCACGTATCCCGCACACGGCCCCTTCCGGCCCCAGGCGGGGGTTCTCCAGGCTGATGCCGGCGCTTATGCGCGCCTCGATCGTCCGGATCTGCCGTGCGGCCAGCCGCCCGGAGTCGCTTTTGCCGGCGACCAGAAGCTTGATCGAATTGCTTCCAATATCGATGACGGCGACGGGAGGCATGGTGAGGCGGCCCTTACAGCGAGAAAT
Organism: uncultured Verrucomicrobiae bacterium; assembly: GCA_963747795.1. Lineage (GTDB taxonomy): Bacteria > Verrucomicrobiota > Verrucomicrobiia > Opitutales > Opitutaceae > Palsa-1447. The sequence continues at coordinate 83,280 of CAVVGS010000015.1, read as the reverse complement.
CGGCGGGCGCTATGAGGAGCACGAATTCTCCCTTGATGCTCGTCTTTGCCAGGCGGTCCCGGACTTCATCCGCCGTTCCGACGATGAAGGTCTCGTGCAGCTTTGTCACCTCCTTGGCGACGCAGATGGTTCTCTTTTCGCCCAGGACCTGGACGATTTCATCCACGGCCGCGGCGATTCGGTGGCAGCTCTCGTACAGGGCGAGCGTAAACTCGAATGAGCTGTATTTCCCGAAAAATGCGGTGCGGGCGCTGGTCTTTGGCGGCAGGAAGCCGACAAAGAGAAACCCGTTGGTCGGAAGGCCGCTGGCGCTCAGGACAGCCGCCACGGCGCTCGGGCCCGGAACCGGAACGACTGGCAGGCCCCGCCTTCGGCACGCGCGAACGAGGCGGAAGCCCGGGTCGCTCAGCCCGGGCGTCCCGGCGTCGCTGACCAGGGCGACCGACTGGCCGGCGAGGATTCTCCCGGCCAGGCGCTCGGCCGCCTCGGCTTCATTGTGCTCGTGATAGGCGACAAGCTCCCCGCGCCTCCCCAGGCGGGCCATCAGCCCGCCGGTTGTGCGCGTATCCTCGCAGGCGATGACATCGACCGACTCGAGGATTGCGCGCGCCCGGTCGGAGAGGTCCGCCAGGTTGCCGATCGGGGTGGCCACCACGTACAAGTGGCCGGGCTGCGGCGTCAGCGAACCATTGTCCATCGACGGATCAACTCGATGAACCGCGCTGCTCCTTATTAGTGAATATTGTCCGCGCCCATTCCCGGGATCTGGCCCTCCCAATTGGCGGGGCGGTTCCAGGGGATGGACGAATCGGTTTGGGATTGCATGGAGCAGCCGCCCCAAAGAGCCAGGGTGGCGATCAGAACGGCGCCAATGAGGGACTTTTTGAGCGAAGGCATGTTCTTTTGACAGTTAGCGAATTGCCAGGGGCTGGCAAGCCGGCTGTGGATTGGGTGGCGTTGCAATTAGGCGGAGTACAGCGATTCGGACCAGGGAATTCCAGCAGTCTTCCGCGCCTCGCCATTTGCCGCGAGGTGCTCGAGGACCTTGAAAACCAGCTCGGGATCGCCTGACACCTTCCGGGCGATGGCCTCGGCCGTCTGGGGCTCGCCACCGGAGGCGCGCAGGGCCGCGACAAGCTTGAGCTTCAGGGCGATGATCCCGGCTGCCGCCTTCTTTCCCGCCTCCACTCCCGGCTGGTTGTAGGCGTTGATGCTGACGAGCGAGGCGTAAAGCCCGACCGCCCGCTCGTAGAGGGCAATAAGCATGCCGACGGAGCGCGGCGATACATCGGGCAGGGTGAGCGTCAGGGACGACCGGTGTTTCTCCGTGAGCGCCTCCCGCGAGCCGAGGTAGAAACCCTGCAGAAAATCGCCTGCCGTGACGCCGGGCTCGACCTCGAAGGGGGCGCCGTCGCGGTCCTTCAGGACCTCGATGAATGTGATGAAGAAATTGTTCACTCCGTCGCGAAGCTGCTGCACGTAGGCGTGCTGGTCGGTCGAACCCTTGTTTCCATACACCGCAATTCCCTGGTGTACGACCTTGCCGTGGCCGTCGAGTTCCTTGCCCAGGGATTCCATCACCAGCTGCTGGAGATACCGCGAAAAGAGGAGGAGGCGGTCCTTGTACGGAAGGACCACCATGTCCTTCGCCCCGCGCCCGTCCGTCGCAAAATGCCACATGAGGGCCATGAGCGCGGCGGGGTTCTCGAACGTGACGGGGCGGCGGGTGGACGCATCCATGGCCGCCGCTCCGGCGAGCATGGCCTGGATGTCGATTCCCTGCAGGGCCGCGGGCAGCAGCCCGACGGCGCAAAACTCCGAGGTGCGGCCGCCGACCCAATCCCACATCGGGAATCGGGCGAGCCAGCCCTCCTTGGCGGCCGCCAGGTCGAGTTTCGATCCGGAGCCCGTCACAGCGACGAAGTGGCGCGGGTAGTCCAGGCCGGCCGCTTTGAAGGCCCTGGCGGCCTCGAGCTGGCCGTTGCGGGTCTCGGCCGTCCCCCCGGATTTCGAAATGACCACAACCAGGGTTTCCTGCAGGCGCCCGGAGAGTGCGCCAAGCACCGAATCAAAACCGTCCGGATCGGTGTTGTCGAAGAAGCTGACCGCCATCCTGTCCGCGCCTGGGCGGCCGAGCGCCTGGGAGACGAATTGGGGGCCCAGGGCCGAGCCGCCGATTCCGATGACGAGCAGCTGGGTGAACCGGCCGCGGGGGCCCGCGATTGCGCCTGAATGCACCTTGGCGGCGAATCCGTTGACCTGCTCAAGGGTGGCGGTGATCTCGGCCGTGAGCGCCCGGGTCGGCGCCAGTTTGGGCGCCCTCAGCCAATAGTGCCCCACCATCCGCTGCTCGTCGGTGTTGGCGATGGCACCCTGCTCCAGCGCGGCCATCGCCACAAACGCCTTCTGCATGGGCTTTTCCATGTCCGCGAAAAAGCCGTCCGGAAACGGAATCTGGCTTATGTCGAGCGCGATCCCCAGGTCGGGATTCTGGTAGTAGTATTTCTTGAAGCGCGGCCAGGATGTCATGGTGGCGTCGGCCTGATCAGAGATTCTTGTCAGTGACGGCCCCCTCGGACGCGCTGGTGACGAGTTTTGCGTATTTCGCGAGGGCGCCACGGGTCTCGCGCGGCTTCTTCGGGTGCCATGAGCGGAGTCTCGAGCGAATTTCCTTCTCCGGCAGGTCGAGCCTTAGCTCGTTCCTGACCGCATCGATCGTGATGGGGTCTCCATTCTTCACGATTGCAAGGGGGCCCCCGGTTGCGGCCTCCGGAGTGATGTGCCCGACGACGAAGCCGTGGCTCCCGCCGGAGAATCGGCCGTCGGTGATGAGGGCAACGACGCTGCCGAGCCCCTTGCCCATGATTGCGCTCGTCGGGGCGAGCATTTCACGCATTCCCGGTCCGCCCTTGGGGCCCTCGTTGCGGATCACGATGACGTGGCCGGCCTTCACCTTTTCGCCGAGAATGGAGGCAAGGGCCTTTTCCTCGGATTCGAAGACGATGGCGCGTCCGGAGAACTTCAGGCCCTCCTTGCCGGTTATCTTCGCGACAGCCCCTTCAGGCGCCAGGTTTCCGCGCAGGATTCGAAGGTGGCTGTCGGCCTTGATCGGATTGGAGAGGGGACGCACGACGTCCTGGTCGGCCGGGTAGGCCCCGACGCCCTTCAGGTTCTCGGCGATTGTCCGGCCCGTCACCGTGAGGCAGTCCCCATGCAGGAGGCCTGCGTCGAGGAGCATTTTCATGAGCGGCGGCAGCCCGCCGACGCGGGACAGATGGGCCATCCCGTATTTGCCCGAGGGCTTCAGGTCGGCGAGGACCGGCACCTTGCGGCCGATCCGCTCGAAATCGTTCAGCGCGAGCTTCACGCCGACCGTGTGGGCGATCGCCAGGAGATGAAGGACGGCGTTTGTGGAGCCCCCGAGGGCGATCGCGACCGTGATCGCGTTCTCAAAGGCCTTCCGCGTCATGATGTCGCTTGGTCGGATGCCGGACTTGAGGAGGGCCAGCGCGGCCTCGCCGGCCCGGCGGCAGTCCTCCTTCTTCTCCGGTCCGATTGCGATCTGCGCGGAGCTGTTCGGAAGGGACATTCCCAAGGCCTCGATCGCCGAGGCCATCGTATTGGCCGTGTACATTCCGCCGCAGGCGCCGGCGCCGGGAATCGCGCAGCCCTCGACAGCCTTCAATCCTGCGTCGTCCAGTTTTCCCACCGCGTGCGCGCCGACGGCCTCGAACACAGAGACGATGTCGCACTCCTTGCCAGAGGTCGGGTGGATTCCGGGCAGGATCGTCCCGCCATAGACGAAAACGGAAGGCCGGTTCAGCCGGGCAAGCGCCATGATGCAGCCGGGCATGTTCTTGTCGCACCCGCCGATTGTCACGATGGCGTCGAACCCCTCGCATCCGGCCACGGTCTCGATCGAGTCCGCGATTACCTCGCGGGACACGAGCGAATACCGCATGCCGGGCGTGCCCATGCTTATCCCGTCCGATACGGTGATTGTCCCGAAGATGATCGCCTTGCCGCCGGCGGCGTCGGCGCCTGCGGCCGCCACGCGGGCCAGTTCGTCGATGTGCATGTTGCACGGGGTCACCATGCTCCAGGTCGAGGCGATTCCGACGATGGGCTTTGCGAAATCCTCATCCTTGAACCCGACGGCCCGCAGCATGGAGCGGTTGGGGGCGCGGTCCGGGCCGTCGACCAGGATGGAGGAGAACTTGCGGGTGGAGTCGGGTTTGGAATTCATGGGTAATTGGAAGGGAAATCGCATCAAACCAAACGCGGTGTCGGCCGGCAAGCGCCTTCGGCGGCCGGCCCGGCGCCTGCATGGGCCCGACTGGGATGCGCCGCGATTGGGCGGCCATCTTTTCAGGGTTGCTTAGGCTCGGGCGCACCTCATTGACTGGGCCTGTCTTCCAAATGGCATTCAATCTCAAGAGGGTGCTCAAAGCCCTGCTTTTCTCGACGAGTCAGCCGCTCGCGGCTAAGGACATTCAGGACCTGTTCACGCGCTTTCACGAAATGGGCGCCCAGCCAGCTCCCCAGGCCGGTGCGGTTGCGGCCGGCGGGCCGGGCGAGGCGGTTCAAGGGGCGGCAGCCCCCGGCGAGCCCCAGGCCGCTGTGGAGGCGACGCCGGCGCCGGCCGCCGAGGAGGCGGAGTTTGCCGCGGACACCCTTGACGATCCGGAACTCTACCACGACGTGCCCTCGCTCGTGACCGGGGCCCAGATCCGCGAGGCGATGGATGCGATCGCTGCCGAGATGAAGGCTGCCGATGACGGGCTGCTTTTGATCGAAGGGTCCGGCGGATACCGGCTGGTCACCCAACCGCGTTTTGCCAGGTGGGTGCGCGTCCTCCGCAATGAGCCGCCGCCGGTCAAGCTGAGCCTGTCGTCGCTTGAGACGCTCTCGGTTATCGCGTATCGCCAGCCCGTGACCCGTCAGGAGATCGAGACGATTCGCGGGGTGTCGGCCGAGGCGGGCCTGACCAGGCTACTGGAACGCGAGCTGATCGCGATCACGGGGCGGGCGGAGCTGCCGGGCCGGCCGCTGCAATATGGCACGACGGACCATTTTCTCGAATTCGTGGGGATCCGCTCCCTCGATGAGCTGCCGGCCTCGGACATCCTGACCTCCCGCCAGATCGACGAATGGCTGAAGGCGGCCGCCAACCCGCACAAGCCCGGCGACGCCGACATGGGCCTCGGGGACGAATTGCCGCTCCAGAACTCCGAGGCGGCCGCCCAGCCATGAGGGCCCCCGGCCATGCATCCCCGGACGCCGTCCGGGAAGGCTGGAGCCCGGCCGCAGCCTAACAGCCTGCCAAGGCAATTTGCCCGACCATGGACCTCACCCCGATTCGCGAGAAGATCGACGCCATCGACCGCCAGCTGCTCGAGCTCATCAACCAGCGCCTCGCGCTCGCAGCTGAGATCGGCCGGATCAAGCGGAGCACGGGCGGGGAGATCTATGTTCCCGAGCGCGAGGACGCGGTCTTGAGGAAGGTCTTTGCGCACAACAAGGGCCCGATCAAGGACGAGGCCCTGCGGGCGATCTACCGGGAGATCATGTCGGCCGCGATCGCACTCGAAAGACCGCTGCTGATCGCCTACCTCGGGCCCGAGGCGAGCAACACCCACGTGGCGGCGACAAGGAAGTTCGGGGCGAGCGTGGACTACCACGGGATGGCGACGATCGGCGACATTTTCACGGCGGTCGAGAAGGGCGAGGCCGACCTCGCGGTGATCCCGATCGAGAACTCGACGGAGGGCAGCGTGCGGGAGACCCTCGACAGCTTCGTCGAGAGCGACCTCAAGATCGTCGGCCAGATCTACCTCGAGATCGCGCATGCCCTGATCAGCCGTTCCTCCCTTGAGCAGATCAAGGCGCGTATATTCGAAGGACCAGGCCCTCGCGCAGTGCAGGCACTGGCTGCAGCGGCACCTTCCGCACGCGCAGCTGGTGGATGCCCCGAGCACCTCGCGGGCCGTGCAAATCGCCAAGGACGACCCGGAGGCCGCGGCCGTCGCGAGCGAGATGGCCGCCGCCCACTACGGGGTGCCCGTCGTAGCCCGCGGCATCCAGGACAAGGCCGACAACACGACCCGCTTCTTCATCCTCGGCCGCAAGCCCGCGGGGTCCGTCGGCGGCGGGAAGGACATCACCAGTTTTCTCGTGTCGCTGGGCGACGAGGCTGCCTCGCACGCGGGCTCGCTCCTGAAGATGCTCATGCCGCTGGCCGAACGCGGCATCAACCTCTCGAAGATCGAGTCGCGCCCGAGCAAGAAGCAGCCCTGGGACTACTATTTCTTCCTCGATGTCACGGGTCACTACGACGACCCGTCGATGAAGGCGGCCCTCAGCGACCTGAAGAGGTTCTGTCCGATGGTCAAGTGGCTGGGGAGCTATCCGGCCGGCTGAGGCCGCTCTTGCGGATTGCAGGGACGGGGGCGGACTGCGACAGTACGGGTGTGGTCCGCCCGATCGACAGCCACGTGCACCTTTACCCGCCGGAGATCAATGGCGATCCGTCGGGCTGGGCGGCGGCGAATGGCGAGCGGCGCTGGTCGGAACTTTGCACGCGGCTGCGGCGCGACGGACGGCCTGTCCAGGGATTTCCGTCCGTCGACGGGCTCTTGCGGGCGATGGACGGCGCCGGCGTGGAGCGGGCGGTCCTCCTTGGCTGGTATTGGGAGAACCCGGGCAATTGTGCGCGGCAGAACCGGTTCTATGCCCGGTGCGTGGGCCTTCATCCGGACCGGCTTTCCGGGTTTGCCTCCGTCCATCCGGCGGCGGGCCCTGCGGCCATTCTGGAGGAGATACGGCGGTCGTTCGGCGAAGGGCTCGTGGGGCTGGGCGAGCTGTCGCCCCATTCCCAGGGTTTCCCGATCACCGACCCGGCCTGGGGCGGGGCGCTCGAACTCGCCGCGCAACTCGGCCTGCCGGTGAACCTGCATGTCAGCGATCCGGAGGGGCGGTTCCATCCCGGGCGGGTGGCGACCCCCCTCGATGACTTTCTGAAGATCGCCCGGGATTTCCCGCGCACGAATTTCATACTGGCCCACTGGGGCGGGCTGCTTCCGCTGCGCTTTCCCGAGGCCGCGACTCTGCCGAACCTCTATTACGACACCGCGGCCTCCCCGCTTTTGCATGACGCCGGCATCTGGCGCCGCTTTGCCGCTTTGGCGGGACAGGGCAAGGTGCTCTTTGGCTCGGATTACCCGCTCAACCTGTATCCCGCCTTTGGTGCCGAGCCGGAAATCGGGCGCCTCGTCTCCGAGGCGAAGGCCTCCGGCCTCTCTGACATTGAGTTGAACGCCCTGTTTCGCGGCAATGCGGAGGCGCTCCTCGACCTGGGCAGGTAGCGTGTGGTGATTGGATCTGCCGAAAGATATATAGCTTCCCAGGCATGAATGGGTTGAGCCGCTGACAGCCCCCGAGCCCCTGGCGCAGGCCAGACACCATGTAGGTGTTCACCTACCTTACGCAGGGTGTTTGGTCTGATAAAGTTATCGAAAATAGGATGGCGTCACAAGTGCGCCGCACGGCTCCGTTCCATTCCCCGGGGAAGCGAGCGGTTGCGCCAGGAGCCGCCGCCAATCATCTCCATGAATCCAACGCTGCTGTCCACAAGAGGCGTCAAACGAATTACTATTGGAACGGACACAAGCGCGCGCAAGCTGGCGGAAGAGGCCCTGCTCAAGGCGGGGGCGCTGCAGAGCGCGATATTCAACAGCGCCAACTTTTCGAGCATAGCCACCGACGCGAACGGGGTCATCCAGATCTTCAACGTCGGCGCCGAGCGCATGCTGGGCTACGCAGCCGCTGACGTGATGAACAAGATCACGCCGGCCGACATCTCCGATCCGCAGGAGGTGATCGCTCGGGCGAAGGCGCTGAGCGCCGAGCTCTCCACGCCGATCACCCCGGGCTTCGAAGCCTTGGTGTTCAAGGCCTCGCGCGGCATCGAGGACATCTATGAGCTGACCTACATCCGCAAGGATGGCAGCCGCCTCCCGGCGGTCGTGTCGGTCACGGCCTATAACGCGACCACTTTCTTCGACCGAAAGCGCAGGCTGCAGGGCATGTTCGCTTCCGCGCGCGACATCACGGAGAAGAAGGCGGCGGACGTCGCCCTCCGCCGATTGCACGATGGCTTGACCCGCGCCAATGCCGCGTTGGACCAGGCCGGGCGGCTCAAGGACGAATTCCTTGCCAACATGAGCCACGAGTTGCGCACGCCGCTCAACGCCATCCTCGGTTTGAGCGAGGCGCTCCTCGAACAAGTCTCCGGTTCGCTTACACCGCGCCAGGCAAAGTCCATCACCACCATCTCCACGAGCGGTGCGCACTTGCTCACGCTCATCAATGACATCCTTGACCTCTCCAAAGTCGAGGCCGGCAAGCTGGAGCTGAACCTGGAGACGGTCAACTTGCAGGAATTCTGCGAGAGCTGCCTCATCTTTGTGCGAACGCAGGCGATGCACAAAAGGATCGATGTCGCCTTTGATTTCGACAAACGCCTGGAGAAATTCACGGCCGACCCAAAGCGTTTCAAGCAGATCCTTGTCAATCTTCTCACCAACGCCGTAAAGTTCACGCCAGACGGGGGTTGTGTCGGGCTGACAGTGGCCGCGCCGGAGGGCAAGGACATTGTACGGTTCACCGTTTGGGACACCGGTATTGGAATTTCCTCGGAGAACGAGCAGAAGCTGTTCCGCGCTTTTTCTCAGGTCGATTCGGGGCTGACTCGCGCCCAGGAGGGTACGGGGTTGGGCCTGGCGCTGGTGGCGAAGCTGGTGGAACTGCACAACGGCAGCGTGGCGCTCGAAAGCAAGCCGGGCGAAGGCAGCCGCTTTATTGTGACGGTGCCGCTAATCGCCGGACCCATGCCAAAACGTGAAATCTTTCCGAAGGACGAGACGGATCGTCGGGGCTGCCGCCGCGCGCTTATCATCGAGGACGATCCCACATCGGGCGCGATCCTCGTGAATTATCTCACCGAGCTGGGCCTCGAAAGCGTGCTGCATGTGAGCGGCGAAGAGTCCGTCGAGGCAGCGCTGCGAGAGCGGCCTGATGTCATTTTGCTGGACGTTCTGCTGCCTGGCGACAGCGGCTGGGTTGTGCTGGTGCGGCTCAAGGAGAATCCCGAGACCCGGGATATTCCCGTGGCCGTGATTTCCGTTGTCGACGAGCCGGAAAAATCCCGCGCGCTCGGGGCGGTGGCGCATTTCACCAAGCCAGTCACGCGCGCGCAGCTCGCCGATTTCCTCCAGCGCGAAGCGGTGCCGCTCAGCCCGCTCGCCCCGCGGGGCGTCGCGCCGCTCCTCTCGACCGGTCCAACCGTCCTGCTCGCCGAGGACAATGAGGCGAACGTCCAGACCATTGGCGGCTACCTCGAGGACAAGGGCTACGCGATGCACTACGCGGCGAACGGCGCCCTGGCCGTGAAGCTTGCACGCGAGCTGCGCCCCGCGCTGATCCTCATGGACATCCAGATGCCGGTGATGGACGGCTTGGCGGCCATCCGTGAAATCCGCTCGGACGCCGCGATGAGAACCGTTCCCATTGTGGCGCTCACGGCCCTGGCGATGCCGGGCGACCGCGAGCGCTGCCTTGCGGAGGGTGCGACCGACTACATGAGCAAGCCTGTGAGCTTGAAAGCCCTGGCGGAGCTGGTGGCGCGGTTGGTGCCGGGCAACGCTGCCCGCGGCAAACCAAGGGTTCCCGCATGAAGCAACCCGCCATCATCCTCATCGTCGACGATGCCGTTGCCAACCGGGAGACGCTCCGCGAACTCCTCAACGCGGACAATTTTCAGCTTGTGGAGGCAGCCGATGGCCCCACGGCATTGCGGCTGGCGGCGGAGACACCGCCCGACTTGGTACTGCTCGACGTGATGATGCCCGGCATGGACGGCTACGAAGTCTGCCGCCGGCTGCGCGCCGACGCACGCCTCGCCGAGATGCCGATAATCATGGTCACCGCGCTCGACGATCAAGCGTCACGGCTCGCCGGCATCGAGGCCGGTGCCGATGACTTCATAACGAAACCCTACAACCGCGTCGAACTGCGCGCCCGCGTGCGCACCATTTCCCGGTTGAACCGCTACCGCCGGCTGCTGGAAACGCAGGAAGGGCTGCGCGAGAGCGAGGCGCGATTCATCAAGATGGCCGAGAGCAGCAACGATATGTTCTGGTTTGTGGCCACAAATCCGGAACGGATAACCTTCCTGAGCCCGGCGGTTGAGAGGATCTGGGGGCGGACAGCCGCCCAGTATTACGAGGATGCCCGGCTCTGGACTGAAGCCATCCACCCCGACGACCGGCCGCGCGTGCGCGCCGCCTACGAGGCCTTGATTTCGGGCCGGGCGGCCCAATACAAGGAAGAATACCGCGTGGTCCAGCCCGATGGCACCGTACACTGGGTGCTGGTCACCGGCATGCCGATCCACGATGCCTGCGGGGTGACCGTCGGAGCCGGTGGCTTGGCGCGCGACATCACCGAACGCAAGCAGGCGGAGGCGACGCTGCTGCGGGAGCAGATCCTGTTCACGGACTTAACCAACACGATACCCGACCATATCTATTTCAAGGATCGGCAGAGCCGCTTCATCCGCATCAACGCAGCCATGGCGCGGCTTTTCGGACTCCGCGACGCCGCGGAGGCTGTCGGCAAGACCGACTTTGAAATGTTCAGCGAAGACCACGCCCGCCAGGCATACGGTGACGAGCAGCGGATCATGGAGAGCGGGGAGCCCATGGTTGACTTCGAGGAGAAGGAAACCTGGCCCGACGGCCACATCACCTGGGTTTCCACTACGAAGGCGCCCCTGCGCGACCCTCAGGGCTGCGTCACCGGGCTGGTCGGAGTCTCGCGCGACATCACCTTGCGCAAGGAGGCGGAGGAGCAGCTGCTCCGTGCGCAGCGGCTCGAGAATATCGGGATGCTGGCCGTCGGCATTGCGCACGACTTCAACAACGCCCTTGCGCCGATCGTGATGGTCGGCCCGCTGCTGCGGCAGCACGTGGGCAGTCCCGAAGGGCGGCACTTCATCGACATCATGGAGAAGAGCGCGCAGCGCGGCGCCGCGCTCGTGCGACAGCTGTTCTCATTCAACCGCGGCGTTGGGGGCGAGCGCCACCTCCTGCAGGTGCGTCATGTGCTCCGGGAGGTGGGCGAGCTGGCCGATGTCACCTTTGGCAAGTCGATCCGCGTCGAAACGGTGCTGCCCGGCAATCTCTGGCCCATCCAGGCCAATGCGAATCAGATACACCAGGTTCTTCTCAATCTCTGCGTCAACGCGCGCGACGCGATGCCACAGGGCGGCGATCTCACGCTAACCGCCGCCAACCGCACGCTCGACGCCGCAGAAGCCGCCCAGATTCCGGACGCGCGGCCCGGCGATTTCGTCACTATAGAGGTGCGGGATACCGGCACGGGCATCCCGGCCGCAGTGCTCGCGCGGATTTGGGAGCCGTTTTATACCACCAAGGCCGAGGGCAAGGGCACGGGTCTCGGCCTTTCCACGGTGCGCGGAATCCTGCACCAGCATGATGGCTTCGTGACGGTGCAGACCCGCGAAGACCATGGCACGACGTTCACGGCCTATGTGCCTGCGGTGGTGGGCGCGACTGGCGGCGAAGCCGGACCGCGCGCGGTTCAGCCCGCCCGGGGCGAGGGCGAGCTGATCCTTGTGGTGGATGACGAGGAGTCCGTGCGCCTGCTCGCCGCCCAAATCCTAAACAACCACTGCTACCAAACGGTCACCGCATGCGACGGGGCCGACGCGATAGCGGTCTTTGCGCCGCGAGCGGAGGAGGTGAGACTTTTGCTCACCGACATGCAGATGCCGATACTGGGCGGTCCTGCGCTGGCCGCCGCGTTGCGCCGGCTGCGACCCGGCCTGCCCATTGTCAGCATGAGCGGCGTGGAGAGCCTGAGCGGCGCCGTGGTCAGGGAATTGACGACGTCCCACATCGCCAAACCATTCCAAGCCGAGACGCTGCTCTCGATTGTACGCAGCACGCTCGACGCAAACCGGCCGCCGGCGGAGTCCCCATCCGCCGCCTGATCACTCCCAATGGTCTGCGACTCCCAAATTCAGGATTCCAGGCGCGCCGGTCAAATGCTTGTTCTGGCGCTTGCGCTCGGCGTCCCCGTCCTGGGGGTTGGCGCCCCGATCGAGCGGATTGTGCCCAACGTGGAGGCGCTCTCCCGCCAGCCGATGACCTCCCTGCCGCCGCCGCCGCTTTGGGCTTCCGGTCCGCAGACTGCCCTCTGGACGGTTGACGACGTTGCGGCCGAGTTCCGGAAGGTAACCGCCACCCCTCCGCAAATCGTTCATGGATCCTTGGGGTTTGTGCGGCCGGACCACCGCTGGTTCCTCGCCTACGTCAGGTGGTTCCAGCTGCTGGGGAGGCCGCTCAACCTGCATTACCAGGATGAACTCTTCAACTGCGTCAATTATTCCCGCTGCTTCGTCGCGTTTGCCGACCTCCTGGCGCAAAACGGCGGCGAGATGCGCGGTTCCATTTGCGTTGGCTGGGCGACCGTCTTCAACCAGAATTCATTTGGAGGCGTGCCGGCCGGAGGGGGCCACGCGATAGTGATCGCGGGCACAAGCGAGGGACTCTTTGTTGTCGAACCGCAAACCGGGACCATGGTCGCCCTTCGCGACTATCCGAACCGGGACGAATTGGCGGAGATGAATCTCTGAGCGATGAAGCACTGCCTCTTCCTGCCTGCCATCGGTTTCCTTGCCCTGGCGCCCGGCGCCGCCGGTCGGAATCTGGACATGCCCGAGTTCCCCATGCCCTCTTTCGTGCGGGACGATCTCGGCGGCATGAAGGAGATCGGATTCCTGAAGTTCTTCCGGGAACTGCAAAAGGGAGGCGTGCAGGGCCTCGATGAGGTGGAATTCCTCGACACCGGTTACGCGGTGCTCAAGAGCGACTCGCTGCCCACGCTGGCGGCCTGGCTGGAGGCGGCGTGCAGCTCCGTCGGCCTGGAACTGCCGCTGGCGCGCAGCGGCAACTATGACGGCACGGTCCTTGCCCGGCTGCTCGAAGTCGCGACAACCCTCGCCGTGGTGCGCGAGCGCGGGAAATCGCTCGCGATGCCGATAGGGCTGCTGATCTGCAGGCGCCGGGAAAAGTGGGGCGATCTGCCGGGCGACGGAAAGCGCGATGCCTATGTGCTCATTGAGACCGACAAGGGGCTGCTCGTCTACGATCCGCCTACGCGGCAACTGGTTGCCTTGTCCAATTTTTCCAACACCGCCGACATCGTCACCATCCAATTCTGATTCCGATGAGGGTCGCAATCCACAATCAACTTCCGGTCCGTTTGGCGGGGATCATCCTTCTGATGGGGTTTGTCGCCGTCCCAATCGTCTCGGAACTGAAGCGCCGGGCGGTTGAGCGCATCGTGCTCCAGCAGGCCGAGGTGCAGGCGGCCACCGCCACCGTCGCGGTGGTCGAGGGCCTGCAGGATGTCCTTTCCTCGGTCGAGACGTCGGTGCGCTTTCTCGCGCGGGACCTCGAGGACCGCGAGCTCTCCGCTGAAGGCGTCGACCGGATCATCCGCAACACGATCGCCGGAAACCCGAATGTCTCCGATTGCAGCATTTCGTTCGAGCCTTACGCCCTCAGCCCCGCAATCGAGCGATTCGGGCGCTATGCGAACCGGTCGGACACCCGGCCGGCAACCCGCGACCTCGCAGCGCCCGACTACCGGTATTGGACCCGCGGATGGTATGGCGACGCCGTTGGAAAGGGGGAATTGGCGTGGAGCGAGCCCTTTTTCGACAATGGCGGCGCAAACACGACCGTTGTGCGGGCCTCGGCGCCGTTTTTCCGCATGATCGGCGGAAAGAGAGTCCTGGCCGGGGTGATAGCTGCCGGCTTCGACCTGGCCTGGGTAAAGGAGCTGACCGGCGAGAACGAGTTCTTTGACACCGGCTATGTGATCATCTTCTCCCACGCCGGACGGCTGATCGCCCATCCCAACCCGGCCTACGTCTTTGCCGAGACTATGGAGAGCCTCGCCCAGAAGGTGAACGATCCGGAATTGGCGATAATCCATCAACGGGTGCTGGCAAGACGGCAGGGATCGGTGTCCTACATGTCCAATGTCTTTCACCAGCGGGTGCACGAGAATTACAAGCCGGCGCGATTCGGAGGCTGGGGAGTGGTCGTCGGCTACGACGAGGCGGAGTTTCTCCGGCAGATTGGCGCCCTCCGATGGATCACGATGCTGTCGCTCGCCGGCACGCTGGCGCTGCTTTCAGGCATCGTCCTCCTGGCCACGCAGATCGCGCTGCGGCCCCTGAGACGCCTCACCGCCGTATCAGACGAGATCGGCCAGGGGAACCTCGACTGCGAGATCAGGCCTCCCGCGAGGGACGATGAAATCGGGCGTCTAAGCCGGTCCTTCCTGGTCATGCGCGATGCGCTGAAGAAAAACCGGCTGCTGGAGCGCAAGGTGCAGGAGGACGCGGCCGATTTGGCGGCGGCCAACGAAAGGCTGTCGATCGAGAACCTCGAGCGCTGCTGGATCAATCAGGCGCTGGAGCACCAGCTCCGTTATGACCGGCTGATCGTCAATTCCATCAATGACCTGGTGTTTGTGCTGACCAAAACCATGAACATTTCCCGGATAAATCCGGCCGTCGTGCATCTGAGCGGGTGGGAGCTGCAGGAACTGGTCAATTCCCCGCTTTCCCGCGTCGTGCGGCTCGATGGAGACGGCCGCGGTGGCGGTGTGAGCCGGACTGACCCGCTCGCGCAGGCGCTCAGGGAAGGGCGCGATCTTCGCGACCAGCCGGCGATTCTGGAGGACAGAAGCGGCCATTCAAGCCCCGTCCGGCTCACGCTGTTTCCGTTGAGGGACGGGGACAAGGTGGTGGGAGGGGTCGCCGTTGTGACAACGGCGTCGGCCATCAGCTCATCCATTCAAAACACGCCATGAAAAAGCACATATTGATCGTCGATGACGAGGCGGACGTCCGCGACCTGCTCGACAGATTTCTCACCCTTCAAGGCTATCGCATCACGGCCGTCCCTTCGGCGATCGAAGCGCTGCGGGCGGTCGCGGGCGATCCCCCGAATCTCGTCATCTCGGACCTCCAATTGGAGGATTCGGACGGCCTGGATATGATCGAACAATTGAAAGTCAGGCTTCCCGACACTCCCATGATGCTTCTGACGGGCGTCTTTTTCGACCCGCAGGTCGTCCGCGACACGCTCAGCAGGAAAGTGGCCTGTTATCTCCAGAAAACATCGCCGTTGGCGCAGATACTGGCTGAAGTGCGGCGGCTCGTCGGGGTGTGATCCGTAAGTGGCAGGGCAGAATCCCCCGCCGGTAGGCGTACCGGAAAAACGGTAGTCGAGCAAATTGCATTTGCGAAGGACCGGAAGCCACTTTGGCCATCCACCCTCTTTCGCCCATGCCCTTGTTCAATACGCCCGATGGCGCCTTTTGTTCCCTCCCAACCGGCTTCAGCGCCGGCGAATTGATCCATGAGATGAGCCACGCGCTCGCCCCGATCCTCATGTCAGTCGAGATCCTTCGCCGGAAAACCGACGATCCGGATGTGCAGCGGCAGCTCGACCTGATGGCCGGGCATGCCTGGCGGGGCGCCGCAATCGTCCAACGATTCGCGCTGCTCTCCGAGGGCCGCGGTCAGGACCGCTTTCGGCGGAGGCGAAGGACGACCAGGGCCGCGGCGGCAAAGGCTGCGCCTGCACCCGCGGACAGCCAGGCCAGCGGCATGAAAAGCCTGGGCCGGTAGGAGACCTCGATTCGGTGGAGGCCGGCATCCGGAATGCGAATCCCGACAAAGGCGTGGTTGATGCGGAAGCTCGCAACCGGGCGACCATCGAGCCGGGCATGCGGATAGCCTGGCCAGTACGCCTCCGTCAGAACGACGACGCCGGGGCCGGGCGAGCGCACGGAAAAGGCGGTTGAATTCGCCTTCAGTTCGTAGTGTTCGGCCGGGACGACGACGCGGGAGTCCGCCTGCGCAGGCAGGCTTGCGAGCGCGGGCGCATCGTCCAGATCCTCCCTTGAAATCGCCGCGAAGGGCCGGCCGTCGCCGTCTCGGACCAGCTTCACGAACTGCCCGACATCGCGGTACCGGGCGACCGCGTCGACAAAAAAGGCCCGCGGCCATGCCGACGGACTCTCGTACAGGGTGAGATCGGCGGCGCTTCGCAGGCGAAGGCCCGAGGCGGAAAGGGCGGGAATGGCCGAATCGCTCAGAAAGAGGCGGACATTGAGAAAATCGAGCACCTTGCGCTCGGCCGCGACATACTCCGGGCGGAAGCAGAGCATCCAATCCATCCGGCGATCAGCCTGAAATGCATCCATCAGGTTCCGGTAGCGCCGGTTCATCAGGGCGTCGGGCCCGCTCAGGCCCTCAAGGCCGTAGAAGGCGTTCCAGCCCGGGAAAAGCACGAGGTCGATGCCGAGGGTCCGGCCTGGAGTCTCAATCGACGCCCGGCGGGCTTCCTCCACGGCGGGGGACTTCGCCGAAAAATCCGCCCTCGCGGGCGGACAAACAAGAAAATTGCGGAATAGCGAATCCTGCCCGGCCTGGGCGCCGCGTCCGACCAGGGTCCAGAGGCAGATGGCGCCAATCAGGGCTGTTTCCACCGTTAGGTGGCCGCGCGTCAGCGAGCGGCGGACCGTCCAGGCCAGCCCGGCCAGGCCCGCGACGAGAACGCCCAGGTATGCCCATAGATACGGGGAGACTGGAACGGATTCGCTGAACCCCGATCCGCCAAGAACGGGTCCCGATCCGTAGGTCGACCGCTGGATGGCATGCGCATAACCGGCCCATCCGGCCGCCAGGCCGAGGAGGAGCATCGCCGCGATCAGGAGGTCCCCGCGGGCATGCCCCGTCGCGAGGCGGCGGGCGGCGGCTGCGAGTCCGAGGCCCGCGATCACCGCCCAGAGGATGAGCAGGGCGGAGCCGAACGTGTCGTCGATATGTGCGATGCTCCCGACCAGTGGCACGCGGGCAATCCAGTCCGGCGGGACCAATCCGAACACAAGGCTGAAGGGCACAAGCGAAACGGCTGCGATCGCCGCGCCGGAACGGTGGAGGATCTGCTCGCCCGCAGTTGCGGCATAATAAAGGACGCCTCCCAGCAGGAGGAAATTGAGCGATGGATCGAATACGCGCCCGCCTGTGACAAACGGCCGGTAGAAGGCCTCGTCGAATGCCCCGATGAGGAGGCTCGGCTGGATCTGGAATGCCCTTTGGCCCTCCGCGGTCGTGTAGGCTGAGCGCAGAGTCTCCAGAAATCCCACCCAGACCGGCGCCGAAAGGAGGGCCAGCAGGACACCCGTGCCAACGGCGACGGCCAGCCTGAGGAACCGCCCGGAGAGCGCCCGAGGGGACGCGAGAAGGACGGCCGCCCCGCAGAGATTCATCGTGACCAGAAGGGCGGCCGCCTCCTTGGCCGCACCGCTGTTCACGAGGGCGAAGTTGGCCAGCAGGAGCCCCGCGGCGGTTCGGACAATCGCGCGGCGCCCGCCGGCCTCGGACAGGCAAAGCCAGGCAAGGAGAACCCAGGGCGCGTAACAGAAGGCGAAGAGCGCGGGGTGGTTGATCCGGTAGATGAAGAAGCCGATGAATGGCGCCGCCATTGTGACGAGGAGGGCGGAGGGCAGGTGGCGTGACAGCCGCCAGACCACCAGGCCGAGGGCGAGGGCGAAAAGGACCTTGGCCGTCAGAAACTTGAGGTCCCAGGCCCAGGAGGCCCCGCCTGCCGCGATCACGAGGAAATGAAGCGGGTCTCCGAACATCGACTGCCCCTGCGCGAGGAGCGGGGTCCCGGCGGAGTTGAATCGGTTCCACACGGGAAGCTCGTGATCCTGCAACAGGGATCGGTGCTCAATGGCAGAGTAGGGGACGGCCTGCCAGGCCATCGCTCCGACGTCGGATCCCATCGGGTCTGACAGGGCCGCATCTCCCCCGCCTGGCAATGTCGGGAATCGACCGTAAAGAAGCAGCGTGCCGAAATCTGGCGACACATAGCTCCTGCCGAGAAAGACGACGGGAAACGAACTGGCGGCGACGGACAAGACGGCGGCGAGCGCCAGGGCCCAGGCCGGGCGGGCGGCAAGGGCGCGGCATGCCGTGCCCATCCCCGACAAGAAGCGGGGAAAACGCCCGGCGCAGGAAAGAGATGCAACCAGGACCGCGAGGATCGCGGCCGCGCGCAAGCCCCATGCGCGGGCGGAATGCTCCTGCGGCAGGAAGGGCACGACCACGCCGGCGCTGAAAAGGGCGGCCGCTGCGGCAGCTCGCACGCTCAGGAATCTCATCTCGCCGATTGAGGCGGCGGCGGCAGATTTTTGCAACGCGTGAACGCGGATGCGGTCCCAGTGCCGGAAATCGTGATTTTCGGGGTTGCCAAGCCGCGCGAAATGCCGCCGTCTGAACCTTCTCAAATTTGCACATGCCAATGTTGCCGCGTGTCTTCCTGCCCTCAGTAGGCATCGGACGTCTCATCGGGTATGCTGCCTTTGCATTTGCGATTTCGGGCCCGATCCGGGCACAGGAGACGGGCGTGACGGGGACGCTGCCCGAGGATCTGATGCCGGGCCTGCGGCCGCTGATTGAAAGCGGGATGAGGGAGGCGCCCGACATGATAGCGAGGGACATCAATATCTCGATCTCCGAGGCCCAGCGTCTTTACGCAGGATACGGGCCGATGCTGCCGAGCCTTTCGGGCAACGCCCAGTACGGCGAATACGAAACCTCAATCGCGAACAGTGCGCAGAACTCCGCACCGGGCAGCCAGACGACCAGCAAGACGCTGGGCAGCTTCTACGAGGTCGACCTTTACCAGCCCATCTTCCGGTGGGGCTCGCTCAGGAACCAGCTTCAGGTGCAGAAGATTTCCGTCCTCCTGTCCGAGAAGGACTTCGAGCTTGGCTACATGGCCTTTGCCAATTCGGTGCGCAGGCAGTACGAAGGGCTGATCGTCACGAAGATGGGGCTCCGCAATTCGCGGATGAACCTCAAGATCAAGCAGAAGGCCGCGGACCTCGCCAACGACCAGCTCAAGGCGGGAATCATTGCGAAGACGAGCGCTACGGCCACGCAGCTGGACCTCGATTCCACCCAGCTGGCCTACGACCGCGACGCCCAGGGCTACGATTTCGCGCGCCATGCGCTGGCCCGGCAGGTGGGCCTCCGGGACATTGCGGACGATTCCATCCCCCTGGAGATTCCTCCGGCCAGGTATTCATCCGCCGTGTCGGCGGCGCTGGTCGCCGACTTGCTCCAGACCGGAGCCCGGGACACGATCCAGGTCCAGCAAAGCCGGCTGCAGCTCGCGCAATCGGATCTTCAGTACAAAATTGCGCGCGTCGCCCTCAGGCCCAATTTATCGGCCCATGCGACGATCAACCAATACAACCAGAGCCAGGTCCTGAACGGTTCGGTGACCCAGACCGCCCTGACAAACGAACAGTATTACGTGCGGGTGGATTGGAACATTTTCGACGGGTTCCAGACCCGGGGGCACAAGCGCGAGGCGCTGCTCCGGAGGCGCCAGGCCGAACGCAACCTGGACCAGACCACGGACCAGATCCTGAATGACGCCCAGAATTCGCAGCGCGGCGTCGACATTGCCTGGAGACAGCTTCAGCTCGGCGAGCGGCAGTTCGACGTCGCCCTCGACAGCTACCACCAGCAGCAGGCCGACTTCAAGCTTGGCTACATCTCCAAGGACGATGCCGACCGGGACGAGTTGTTCTACAACCTGGCCCTGCTCAACGATGCCATGTCGCGCAACGGGTTCCTGTCCAGCTGGTGCGATTTTTTGTCGGCGGTTGCCGCCGATCCGGTCATGAAACAACTCCCCGCCAGCTATGCCCGCGCCAAACCGTAGATCCCGCCTCATCTTGAAGCTCGCCGTGGCAGCCGGCATCGTCGCGGTCGCTGCGATCGCCGTCGTCCGCTCGCTCCGCCCGATTGCGATTGTCGAGCCCGTCGTCTCCTCCGAGGCGGTAGATGCCCGTCCCGGCAGCCTCACGGTCATTGCCGAGTATCCGGAGGAGCTCAAGAGCGAGAGCTCGGGACGGCTGCTCGACAAGGATTTTAAACTGAAGCCCGGGGCCGAGGTGAACAAGGGCGACGTCCTCGGAAGGCTCGATCCCGGCGATCTCATGCTGCAGATCGAGAAGGACCAGAACGATCTCGATGCGGCCAAGGCGGTCCAGGAACTCGACCACACCGGCGAACTCGATCTTGAGGGATTGCATGCGCAGCTGGAAAACTACCGGCGGCTGAATAAGATGGGATCGTTTTCGGGAGCCGAACTGGCTGGCCAGGAACGGGCCGTGAAGTCGATGGAACAGAAGGTGGAACTGGGCCGCCGGGAGCGGCTGCACACGATCGCGACCGACGAGAACCAGCTCAAGGTGGACGAGAGGAAGCTTGAGAAGATGACGATCACCTCGCCCTTCGACGCGGTGATTTCAATCGTCTACAAGCATCCTGGGGATCTGGTGGGCCAGGGTGATCCCCTCGCCGAGCTGATCACCCGGAGCACGGTGGTCGAGGGGAGGATCAGCGAGGAGGACTTTGCGAAGGTGCGGGTGGGCAACGAGGCCACCGTCACGTTCATTCCCTACGGCTCGTGGTTTTTCGCCGGCAAGGTGAATCAGATCCTGCCGACTGCCGACCCGACGACCCAGCGCCGCCGCGTTTACCTGGATGTGTCCGTGGACGCCGACCACCCGATCGGTCCGGGGATAAACGGCGAGGTCCTCATCACCGTGGACCGGCATCAGGCGAAGGCCGTCATTCCCCGCCGTGCGCTGTTTTCCGACGGCGGCGACGCCGTATGGGTGGTGCGCGCCGGCAAGGTGGAGGAGCGGAAGGTGAAACGCGGATTTGTGTGGGCCACCGGCGTCGAGATCACCGAGGGCCTGTCGCCGGGCGAGCAGGTGATCGTCGATGAGCTCGAGAAGTTCAGCGCGGGCGAGCTGGTGGACGTCAAGGTGATGCCTTCCGACGCGCACCCAAAGGCCAAGTAAGGACCTCCCCTTTCCATGTCCCCGAATTTCAGGATAGCGCTGCGGTTCCTCACAGCGAAGAAGCGCTCGATGGTGATGAGCCTTTCGTGCATCATCCTCGGGGTCGGCCTCTTTGTCGTGACGCAGGCGACGACGAGCGGATTCCAGGGCTTTTTCATCAAGACAATCCTCGGGACCGACGGGGCCCTGCGCGTCGAGGACAGGCAGCAGGCGACGATCCAGAGCATCAGCGCCGGCGGATACGGGTCGCCGTTTGAGGTGCAGATCCAGGATCGAAAGTACATCGAGGGGATCGACTATCCGGAGAACCTGAAGCAGACGCTGCTCACGTTTCCGAACGTGGCCGGCGTCTCGGAAGTGCTGCGGGGCTCGAATGTGACGATCAGCAGCTCCTTCAAGGACGACACCGTGCAGGTGTACGGGATAAATCTGGAGGACCAGCTCAAGGTCTCGGATCTGGGAAACCAGATATCGCAGGGCACGCTCGATGAATTCCGGACGGCGCCGGACGGCGCCCTCATCGGCCGGGCCCTGGCCGACCGGGAGCACCTGAGCGTCGGCGACACCTTCCAGCTGTTGACCAATGACCAGACCAGGGTGTTTCGGGTGAGCGCCATCTACGAGACGGGCGTCGAGGACATCGACAAGGTGCGGGTGTTTCTGAAGATGGAGCTTGCCCGCTCGCTGCTGAAGAAGCCGACCGGAGCCTCCTACCTGCAGGTCAACCTTTACGACAATGACCGGGCGCTCGCCGACTCGTTTCCATGGATGGAGGACGTCCTGCAGCACCGGGTGGCGGCGTGGCAATACCGCGAAAAGGAATGGCTGGGCGTTTTTCGGGCGCTGGGTGTCTCGACCGGGATCACCGTGCTCGTCTTCACCCTGATAGCGGGTCTTGCCATGTTCAACACACTGGCCATGATCGTCATGGAAAAGACCAAGGAGATCGCAATCCTGCGCTCGATGGGTTATACCCGCCAGGACATTTCGCGCATATTCCTCTGGCAGGCGATGATCGTCCTCGCTCTTGGCTCGGTCGGCGGCTGCCTGCTCGGGCTGGCGGGAACCTATGGCGTGTCCCAAGTGCCGCTGCCGATCCGCACGATCTTCAAGACCGATAAGTTCATCGTCACCTGGAACCCATGGCACTACCTGGAGGCGGTCGCGATCTCGGTCGTGATGGTCATGGTCGCCAGCCTCGTTCCCGCCCGGCGCGCGGCGCGCCTCGAACCCGGCGATATCATCCGGGGGGCGTCCCAATGACAACGGCCGCGCCAGATATGCCCGATGCCAGGGTGGCGCTTCGCTGCTCCAATCTCCACCGCTATCTCGGCCAGGGAGAGGGGAGGGTGCACGTATTGAAGGGGGTTTCCTTCGAGGCAAGACGGGGCCAGGTCTATGCGATCGTGGGGCCTTCGGGGTGCGGAAAGTCGACCCTGCTCTACCAGTTCGGCCTTCTCGACCTGCCCGATGCCGGAGAAATCTGGATCAACGGCTCGGTCATGTCGAAGAGCGAGGACGGCGCGCGGACGGCGGCGCGCGGCGAGCACATCGGCTTCGTTTTTCAATTTCATTTTCTAATGCTGGAGTTCACGGCGCTGGAAAACGTGATGATGCCGATGCGCAAATTGGGCCGGCTCACCGCGGCGGAAATGGAGGATAGGGCGGCCGGACTCCTCGCCTCGGTCGGCCTGGGCGACAAGACCGGCCGTCTTGGCACCCACCTTTCAGGAGGCGAGCAGCAGCGCGTGGCGGTTGCGAGGGCCCTTGCCAACCAGCCTTCCATCATTCTCGCCGACGAACCCACGGGCAACCTGGACGTCCACAACTCGGCCATCGTATTCGACCTGCTCACTCGGCTCGCCAAGGAGAACGGCCAGGCGGTTGTCCTGGTCACCCACAACCCCGACATCGCCGGCCGGTGCGATTTCCGGCGACCCATGAGGGACGGGCTGTTCACGGAGTAATTCGGAATCCGCGCGTCATTAGCGAGGGATCTAATTCAGGGATGATCTGCCGTTTTATTAGAAATTTTGGTTTACAACAGAAAGATGGCATCCTTCCCTTGGCCGGATTTCCTGTCCAAAAATCCCATCCAGTGACCCAAGCCCATCTGTCTATCTCCAGCTGTTCCACGTCGCGGATTCATTCGGGAGTGTCATGACCCGGGAGGGGCAATCGGAGTCCTGACGACAACGGCGACATAAGGTTCATGTCGAAATTCTTCCCAAGATCCGTCAACCGGCTCCCCCTGCAGATCATCATCTACCTTTTCGTGGCTGCGGGAATGGCTACGGCGGGAATGACGTATTACATGACGCCCAAGTACGCGCGGGTGGGCTATGCCCCGGTTCAGCCGGTGCCCTACAGCCACGCGTTGCATGCAGGCCAGCTTGGGATCGACTGCAGGTACTGCCACAGCAATGTGGAAAAATCCGGCTTTGCGAATCTTCCGACGGCCCAGACCTGCATGAATTGCCACGGCCAGATCAAGACGACCAGCCCGCTGCTGGCCGTGGTCAGGCGCAGCTATGCAACGGGACAGCCCGTCCCCTGGGTCCAGATTCACCAAGTGCCTGATTTCGTGTATTTTAATCACTCGATCCACATCGCCCGCGGCGTGAGCTGCATCGAATGCCACGGTCCGATCAACACGATGGACACCGTCCGGCACGACAAGCCGCTAAGCATGGGTTTCTGCCTCGACTGCCACCGGGACCCTGCCCCGCATTTGAGGCCGCCCGGCCAGGTGACCAACCTCGATTGGAAGGCGCCCAGCGCCGCCGACCAGCTTGCGATGGGCAACAAGTTCGTCCACGACTGGAAGGTCAATCCGCCGCAGAGCTGCTCCGGCTGCCACCGATGAAGCGAAAGATCATCCATCCCGCTCCGTCCGAACGCGCCGTAAACGGCCCCCAGTACTGGCGCAGCCTTGGCGAACTCGCCGATTCGCCGGGATTTCGCAGCCACCTCGAGCGGGAATTTCCCGAGGGCGCATCGGGCATCGACGGGGTCGACCGGCGCCAGTTCCTGAAAATCATGGCGGCGTCCTTTGCGCTCGGAGGCGTCGGCCTCGCCGGCTGCCGCCGGCCGGAGTCGCACATCCTTCCCTTCGGCAAGTCGGTCGAAGGCTATGTTCCCGGGCTGCCGCTCTACTACGCGACTGCGATGCCGCTGAGGAAGACGGGCCTGCCGCTTTTGGCCGAGACCCACGAGGGCCGCCCGACCAAGCTGGAGGGCAATCCCGTGTATGCGCCCAACGGAGGGTCGAGTTCCCTGCTGGCCCAGGCCTCGCTGCTCGACTTGTACGACCCGGACCGGGCGACGGCACACACCCGGAACGGCTCCGTCCTTGATTCCGCGGCGATCGCCGAAGTCCTCACCGGAATCGGCCGCACTTACGCCGGAGGCCGGGGCGCCGGGCTCGCCTTCCTGGCTGAAGAGTCCTCGTCGCCAACCCGCTTCCGGCTGGTTCAGGGGCTGCGGCGCAAGCTGCCGCAGGCCGTCTGGTCGGAGTACGAGCCGGTGAGCGACGAACCGGCGGCGGAGGCCGCCCGCGCCGCATTCGGCCGGTCCGCGAAGCCCGTTTACCGGTTCGCCAGGGCGAAGCGGATCGTTTCGATCGACGCGGACTTCCTCCATGCTGAGGCGGGGAGCCTCACGCACGCCCGCGACTTTGCGGCGGGCCGGCGCGTCACGAACAAGGACGATTCGATGAACCGCCTGTACGTGGCGGAAAGCGCCTTCACGCTCACCGGGAGCATGGCGGACCACCGCTGGCGGCTGGCCAGCGGCCACATGCTCGCCTTTGCAGGGGCCCTCGCATTGCGGATCACCGGAGACGAATCCTACGGGGCCCTCGCGCGGCAGCTCGACGTCAAGGAAGGATGGATCGAGGAATGCGCCGCCGACCTGATGGCGAACAAGGGCGAGTGCCTGGTCCTGGCCGGCTCGCACCTGCCGGCCGCGGTGCATTCGATCGCCTACGCGATCAATGCGGCCCTGGGCAACATCGGCAGCACTGTCGATCTGGTGGAAGTGCCCGAGAGCCGCGCGGTCCCGATCTCCGATCTGGCTGCGCGGATCAAGGCCGGCTCGGTCCGGACCCTGGTCATCCTCGGCGGAAACCCGGCCTACAACGCTCCCGCGGACCTGGGCTGGGCCGCATTGCAGCGCTCGGTTGCGGAAGTCGTGCGCTTTGGATCCCATGTCGATGAGACATCGGCCCTAGCCGGGACGCATGTCGCCGCCGCGCACTACCTGGAATCGTGGGGCGATGCCCGGACCCTCGACGGAACGATCTTGCCGATCCAGCCGATGATCCTGCCCCTTTTCGGCGGCCTTACCGAGATCGAGGTCATCGCCCGGATCGCGGGCGAGACGGTTTCCGACCCGCGCACCCTGGTCTACTCGACGATCACGGCCATTGCCGGGGGAAACCCGGAGGCTTCGTTCCGGCGCTTCCTGCATGACGGCCTCCTCGCTGACTCGGCCTATCCCAAAGTCTCGGGTGACTTCGACGGCTCTGGGCTAGGCCGCCTGGTCGCCCAGGCGCCAGCCCCGGCCATACTGGGAAGGGATTCCCTCGAGGTGCGCTTTGTCGCGGATCACAAGGTCGACGACGGCCGGTTTGCGAACAACGGATGGCTTCAGGAATGCCCCGACCCGATCACCAAGATCGCCTGGGACAATGCCATCCTGGTGAGCCCGAAGCTGGGCAAGGCCCTCGGAATCGCCTCCAAGGGGTCCGTCCTGCAGGTCGCCCGGGACGAGACAAACCAGTTTGAAAAAGGCAGGGAGATGGCGCACGTCGGCGAGGTGACACTGGGCGGAAGGAAGCTCCGCGGTCCGCTGCACATCCAGCCGGGTCTTTCGGACTATACGATCGTCCTTCCCTTGGGGCATGGACGAATGGTCTCCGGCCGGGTGGGCCAGGGCGTCGGCTTCAGCGCCTACGCCATCCGCTCGTCGAGCGCGCCCCACTTTGCGGCCGGGGCCACCCTTGCCGTGACGGGCGAGCGCGTCGTCCTGGCGGACCTCCAGGAGCACTGGTCGATGGAGGGCCGGGACATCGTCCGGGAGGCCAACGTCGACGAGTACCACGAGAAGCCCGATTTCGTCAAAGAGGTCGGCATGGAGGCCGAGACGCCGTCCACGATCGGCGAGGAAGGCGAGCAGATGACGCCCGCGCAGCGGGCGAGCGAGATTCCACGGGGGAACTCGCTTTACCAGACGCCGAAGTTCGACGGCGTGCACCAGTGGGGCATGAGCATCGACCTGAACACGTGCATCGGGTGCAACGCCTGCGTCGTCGCCTGCCAGGCGGAGAACAACATCCCGATCGTCGGGAAGGACCAGGCGGCCCGCGGCCGCGTCATGCACTGGATCCGGCTCGACCGCTACTATTCGGACGGCCGGCTCGACGGCGCGGCCTTCGGCGGCGATGGCAACCGCGAGATCCCGGAGGATCCCCAGGTCTCGCTCCAGCCCGTCGCCTGCATGCAGTGCGAGCTGGCGCCCTGCGAGATGGTCTGCCCGGTCAACGCGACCGTGCACGACGACGAGGGGCTCAACGTCATGGCCTACAACCGGTGCGTCGGCACCCGTTACTGCGCGAACAACTGCCCGTACAAGGTGCGGCGGTTCAATTTCTTCGACTGGAACGAGCGCCGGCTCGACAGCCTCTACATGGGCCCGCTTGGGGCCGCAGGGCATGCCGGAGCTGGTCAAGATGGCCAAGAATCCGGAGGTCACGATCCGCATGCGCGGCGTCATGGAGAAATGCACCTATTGCGTCCAGCGGATCGAGAACGGGAAGATCCGCTGGAAGGTGAAGGCCGCCCAGGACGGACATCCCGGCGAGGTGGCGGTCCCCGACGGGACGATCAAGACCGCCTGCCAGCAGGTGTGCCCGGTCGAGGCGATCGTCTTCGGGAACATCCTGGATCCGAACAGCGCGGTCTCGCAGGCCAAGGCCAGGTCGCAGGACTACTCGCTGCTCGGATACCTCAACACCCGGCCGCGCACGACCTACCTCGCCCGCCTGCGAAACCCGAATCCCCGAATGCCTGACTACCAGGCGCTGCCGCTGAGCCGGCGCGAGCGCAACACGAAGACCCATCCGGGCGTCGCCGCGCAAAACGGAGGGACGGCCTGATGTCCGACCACGGCGAGCAGGCTTTTGCAGGACCGGCGATCCTCCAGGAGGTGAATCCGGCGGTGCTGCCGCGTCCGGCCCTGGTCGCCAACAACCGCGACTTCGCATGGATCACGGACAAGATCTGCGGCATCGTCGAGGGCAGGACGCCGGCGTGGTGGTGGTGGTGCTTCGGCGTGGCGTGCTTCATAGCCAGCTTCACGGTCGCCGGGATCATCTATGTGGTTTCGACCGGAGTCGGCGTGTGGGGGCACCGGACCCCGGTCAACTGGAGCTGGCCTATCGTCAATTTCGTCTTCTGGATCGGTATCGGCCACGCCGGGACGCTCATCTCGGCCATCCTTTGCCTCCTGCGGCAGAAGTGGCGCACCTCGATCAACCGCTCGGCCGAGGCCATGACGATCTTCGCCGTCGTCTGCGCGGGCATCTTCCCTGTGTTCCACGTCGGCCGCGTCTGGTACGCCTGGTTCCTGTTCCCGCTCCCGAACTACAACGACATCTGGCCGCAATTCCGCTCCCCGCTCGAGTGGGACGTGTTCGCGGTTTCGACCTACGGCACGGTGTCGGTGCTCTTCTGGTACGTGGGCATGATCCCCGACCTGGCGACCCTGCGCGACCGCTTCGGTGCGGCCGGGCGCGATGATACGGGCCCGCATCTACGGCTTCTTCGCGATGGGCTGGCGCGGCTCGGCGCGCGCCTGGAGCAACTACGAGATGGCCTACCTGATCCTGGCCGGCATCGCGACCCCGCTGGTCCTTTCCGTCCACACGATCGTGTCCTTCGACTTTGCGGTTTCGCTGATCCCCGGGTGGCACACGACGATCTTCCCGCCGTACTTCGTCGCCGGGCGCGATCTTCTCCGGGTTTCGGCATGGTGCTGACGCTCATGCTGCCGCTGCGGGCGCTCTACAAGCTCGAGGACCTGATCACGCAGTACCACATCGACTGCATGTGCAAGATCACCCTGGCGACGGGCACGATGGTCGGCTACGCGTACGCGATGGAGTTCTTCATCGCCTGGTACGGCGCGAACCCCTACGAGGGCTTCACCTTCATCAACCGCGCCTTCGGTCCCTACTGCGTGGGCCTACTGGATCATGATCACGCTGCAACGTGATCACGCCGCAGCTCTTCTGGTTCAAGGCCGTCCGCCGGAACACGACGTTCGTCTGGGTGCTGTCGATCTTCGTCAACGTCGGCATGTGGTTCGAGCGCTTCGTCATCATCTGCACCTCGCTCGCCCGCGACTTCCTGCCCTCGAGCTGGGGCTACCTGCAGCCCGACCGTCGTCGATATCTTCACCTTCTTCGGCACCTTCGGCGTGTTCTCGGTGCTCTTCCTGCTCTTCATCCGCTTCCTGCCGCTCATGGCGATGGCCGAGATCAAGGCCGTCACGCCCCAGGCCGACCCGCACTCCGGCGGGTCCCACTCGCCATGGCTGAGCAACCCTACGGCCTGATCGCCAGGTTCGAGCCCCCGGCGCCCTTTACCGCGCGGCGGAGCAGGTGCGCGACGCCGGATACAAGCGGTGGGACTGCATCACGTCCGTTCCCGATCCACGGCCTCGACAACGCGATGGGCGTCAAGCGCTCGATCGTCCCGCGCTTCTCGCTGGCCGGCGGCATCACCGGGTTCTGCACGGGCATGTCGATGATCTGGTACATGAACGCGCTTCGACTACAAGCTGACGGTCGGCGGCAAGCCGCTCTTCAGCCCGCTCTTCGCGTTTCCGGTCTCGTACGAGCTGACGATCCTCTTCACGGCCTTCGCGACGATCGGCGGGATGTTCTTCCTGAACGGGCTGACCAAGCTTTACCACCCGGTGCTCAAGTACGAGAACATCCGGCGCGCCACCGACGACGGCTTCTTCATCGTGATCGAGGCGGGCGATCCCGCGCTACCGCGCGGCCGAGACGCGCGCCTTCCTGGTCGAGGCGGGCGGGCTCGACGTGACGGAACTGGAGGCCTGAACGCGCCATGCGCACGGTCTACCTCGCCACCGCCTTCCTGGTCGTCCTGACCCTCTCGATCCTCGGGTTCAGGGGCTCGACCTTCACGCAGCCCGCCCTTCGACGTGTTTCCCGACGGGCTGTTCCCCGGGATGAAGCACCAGCCGAAGCTCAAGCCCGCAGGGGGCGAGCGCCTTCTTTGCCGACGGGCGCGCCGACCGGCCCCCGCCGCCCGGCACGGTGCCCCAAAGCCAGCCCCTGCGCGGCGATGACGCCCTGTACCTCGGCAAGGAATCCGGACGGCACCTGGGTGAGGGGATTCCCTGCGGCGATCAGGGTCGACATGGGACTTCTCGAGCGGGGCCGGGACCGCTACGGGATCTACTGCGCGCCCTGCCACGGCGCCGTCGGCGACGGCAACGGGATCACCAAGCGCTACGGGATGGGCGCGACGCCGAGCTACCACGACGACCGGATCCGCCAGATGGCCGAGGGGGAGATCTTCAACATCATCACGAACGGAAAGGCGCCGGTCTTCAACATGAGCCCCTATGCCGACAAGCTGGAACCCCGCGACCGCTGGGCCGTTGTCGCCTATGTTCGCGCCCTGCAGCGCGCGCAGACGGGCTCGATCGACGATGTTCCCAGGGAGCACAAACCGGAGCTCGGCATCAAATGAGCAACACCCCCATTGCCATGACTTCGGACGGCGCGGCCGCCCCGTTCCCCGCCTCCTCGGCGCCTGCCGTCGCCCCGGGCCGGGCGCTCGGGATTGGAATCGCCGGAACCGCTGTCACGGCGCTCGGACTCCTCTTTTCGCCGGCCCACGTGGTCGCTACGGGCTGGCTCGTCGGGTTGTCATTCTGGACGGCGATGGCGATCGGCATGCTGCTGCTCGTCCTGATCCACCACATCTTCGACGCGATGTGGTCGACGGTGCTCCGCCGGCAGTTCGAGCACGGGCTGGCGGCGTTCAAGTGGCTCGCGCTCCTTTTCCTGCCGCTGGTGATCGCCTCATGGGTTGGCCCCCGCGACATCGTCTGGTCCTGGATGAATCCGGCGCACCTGATGGCCGGGGAGGGGAAGACCGTTGGCGCGGACATCATCTACGCGAAGAAGGCGGCCTTCCTCAACATCGACGCCTTCACCGTCGGCACCGCCGCGCTTCTTCGGCGTCTGGATCTGGCTTTCGGCGCGCCTGAGGAAGGCGTCCTTCTCCCAGGACGCGGACGGCGACACGAAATGGACCACGATGAACCGCTTCACGGCGGGGATGGGCCTTCCGCTGACCGGGCTCACGCTCACCTTCGCCGCGATCTACTGGATCAAGAGCCTGGAGTACCACTGGTTCTCGACCATGTACGGGGTGTGGTTCTTCGCCAACTGCATGCGCGGCGCCTACTCGCTCGGGGTCCTCATCATGCTCTGGCTTTGGAACCGCGGCGACTACAAGGGCATCCTGAACCAGGACCACTGGCACAGCATCGGCAAGATGATGCTGGCCTTCACCGTCTTCTGGGGGTACATCGCCTTCTCGCAGTACTTCCTCATCTGGAACGCCAACGTGCCTGAGGAGACCTTCTGGTATAATTTGCGCGAATACGGCGATTGGTGGGGCGTCGGGATGGTGCTCGTCTTCGGGCACTTCCTGGTCCCGTTCCTGGCCCTCCTTTCCTACCGCTACAAGGTGAACCGCGGACCGATCGCGCGGATCGCGGTCTGGATCCTCGCCGTGATCTTCGTCGACCTGTGCTGGAACATCCTTCCGGCGATCAAGGACGCCCAGGGCCATCCGGTCCCCTTCCTCTCGGCCGGCCTCCTCTGGGCGGCGACGGCCACCGTCGGGGTCGGAGGGGTCTGCGTCTGGGCCTACCTGCGCAGCTTTGCGACCGCCCGGCTCATTCCCATCCGCGATCCGAGGATCGCCGAAAGCCTGATGCACCATGAGTGACGCGCCGTCCCATGCGCCGAGGCCCGTGTCGCCGCTCGCAATCGTTGCGGCGCTGGCGGGCTTCAGCCTGTTCCTTGTGATCGTGCGGCTGGTGTACGTGCGCGATCTGCCGCCCGCGCCGCAGAACCAGGCCGCGGAGAAGCTGACGGCCGACCTGGCCTGGAAGGCGACCCCGGTCGCCCGCAGGGCCTACCTCGACGAATTGCGGGAAAAGCAGGCGAAGCAGGCGGCCTCCTATGCATGGATCGATCGCGGCAAGGGCGTCGTGCAGATTCCGATCGACCGGGCAATGGAGCTGATTGTCCGCGACGACGCGGCAAGATCCGCGGGCCACGCCGGTCCGTCCTCGCCATGATTCCCGCCGCGACGCATCCCCTGGCCGGGCCGCCGGCGTCGGCCCAGCCGGATTCCGATAGGGGTCCTGGCCGCTGCGTCCTTCTTTTCATGCTCGGGTCGGGCATGCTCTGGCTCGTTCTTTCGGCCGTCCTGGCGCTCATCTCATCGATCCAGGTGCACAGCCCGCAATACCTGTCCGACCTCGAGTTTCTGACCCATGGCCGGGCGCAGGCGCTGGCGGAGACGGCCTTCGTCTACGGCTGGATCGGCAATTGCGGCCCGGCGCTTGCCCTGTGGATCCTGTGCCGGCTGGCCGGCGAGCCGCTGCGCCCCTCAAGATGGGCCGGCACCGGCGCCTTCTTCTGGAATCTTGGCGTTGCAATCGGATTGGCCGGAATCGCATTCGGCGGGGTGACCGCAATTCCGATGCTCGAACTGCCGCGCTACGTGCAGCCGCTCCTCTTTGCCTCCTACGCCGCCGTGGCCCTCGCGGGCGTCACCGCATGGACAGGGCGCCGGCGCGAGGTCATGTTTGCCTCGCACTGGTATGCCGTGGCGGCCCTGTTTCTCTTCCCGTGGCTGTTCTCGGTCGCCCAGGTCATGCTGCTTTGGTTTCCCGTCCGCGGCGTCCTGCAGGCGGTCGTGGCCGGCTGGTTTGCCCAGGGCCTTTGGACCCTGTGGATTGCCCCGCTGGCCCTCGCCGGCGCCTATTACGTTGTGCCGCGGGTATCCGGCAAGGTCCTGCCAGCCTACGACACCGCCGCCCTCGGATTCTGGTGCCTGCTCGTTCTCGGAGCCTGGACCGGCGGGCGCCACCTGATCGGAGGCCCGGCGCCCGCGTGGATAGCGACGGTGGCGATCGGGGCCTCAGTCATCCTCCTTTTTCACTATATTGTCGTCTTCACTAACCTGCGCCCCGGATTCGCTGGGGGGGCGACTTCACTGCGCTTCATCGCATTCGGCGTGGCGGCGTATGTGCTGGGCGGCCTAGTGGACGGGGTCACGGCGATCAGGGGCGTCGCCGTCCTGACCCAGTTCACCCATTTTGACGAGGCCCAGAGGCAGTTCGCGCTCCACGGCGCGGCCACGATGATGCTCTTTGGGACGCTTTATTTCGCGCTGCCCAGGATTGCGGGCCGCCCCTGGGCCTCCCGCGGGCTGGTGAGGGGCCACTTCGCCTTGTACGCCCTCGGGATCCTGCTGCTCGCCTTTTGCCTGGGAACGGCGGGCTGGATTCAGGGTTCCGCTTTGAACGACCCCAAGACGGCGTTTGCCGACATCGCTATCCTGACCCGGGGCTGGCTCCTGGGCGCCACGGCGGCGCAGACCCTGCTTCTGGCGGCGGACATTTTCCTCGCGGTGAACTTCTTCACAACGCTCGCCTGCGCTCCGCAAGGCGGGGACAAGGAGGGCGCGCCATGAAGAGCGGCCCGCTTTTCTTCCTGGGCCTGGCGGCCGCGTTCGGATTTTCGTTCGCCGGCATCGTCATCGGGTCCAATGCGCAGCTCGGGCGCCAGGCGCCGTTCTACGACGACAGCGAGGGCGTGTCGTTTCCGGCCCGGTTGCCGGGGAGCGCCGCCGCGGGGCAGCTTGCCTACAGGGACCTGGGTTGCGCATCCTGCCACACGCAGCAGGTGCGCAGGGCGGGCTTCGGCTCCGACGTCGATCGGGGCTGGGGAGACCGCCAGAGCGTGGCGCGCGATTACATCTACCAGACCCATGTCCAGCTGGGGTGGTCGCGGACCGGCCCGGATCTCACCAATATCGCCGGCCGCAAGCCGTCCGCTCCGGATGCAGGCGACCTGATGCGGCTTCTCTACGGAGGGCAGGGGGCCATGCCGGCCTATTCATTCCTTTTCGAGGATCGGAAGATCGTCGGACAGGTGTCGGACGACGCGCTGAGGCTGGCGGGCCGGCTTGAGCCGGCGCCCGGCCGCCAGATCGTGCCGACCGACAGGGCCCGCGAGCTGGTCGACTATCTTCTGAGCTTGAACACGACGTATGACTACCCGGAGGCGCAACCGGCTCCCGCGGTGCATCCGGCTCCAGAGGCTCATCCGGCTCCAGTGGCTCATCCGGCCCCGGCGGCGGGCGGGGAGGCTAAGAAATGAGCGCGCCCGAGAACCAGGACCCCCGCTTTGACAAGGCGGCCTTTGGCGACGACCAGCTTGTGGACGCGCACGAGAAGGCGCTCGCGCCCGCCTCCGACGACCATGCGCATTACAAGCTCGGCCCCCTGCTCCTTCTCTTCGCATTGAGCGGCTGCGTGCTCTACTCGGCGATGTACGTTATCCATTATTCGGGTCATTTCAGCCCGCTGATCTTCGACGAGAACGCCGTGCCCTCGTCCTCGACAGCCGTCGTCAAGGTCGATCCGATAGCCCAAGGGAAGAGACTCTTCAATTCGGCGGGGGCGTGCTTCACCTGCCACCAGCCGACGGGCCAGGGCATCCCCGGCACCTATCCGCCGCTCGCCGGATCGGAATGGGTGAACGGCCCCGATGAGCGGATCATCCGCATTCTCCTTTACGGCCTGACAGGCCCCCTGCAGGTCAAGGGCACGGCGTTCCCCGGCGCGGCCCCCATGCCTTCCTTCGGCCCGGCCGGCTTCAATTGGAGCGACGAGAAGATCGCCGCGGTTCTCAGCTACGTCCGCCAGGAGTGGGGCAACAAGGCCCTTGCGGTCGACGCCGCCAAGGTGGCCCAGATCCGCCAGCAGGTCGGCGAACGAAAGGCGTGGACGCAGGACGAGCTGCTTCAGGTCAAGTGACGGCGGCGATTTCGGCGCCGCCGACTATGCGCCGAGGCGCCTGCCGGGGACGAGGTGGTTCAGGACGTAGTCCCGGACCGCGTCGGGAAGCGGGGTGACCGGGCGGGAGTAGCCCGTGGAGCGCAGCTTGGAGATGTCGGCCTGGGTGAAGTACTGGTACTTCTCGCGCAGGATCCCGGGCATGTCGACGAAGTCGATCCTGGGCTCGAGATTGAGCGCGGCAAAAATCGGGTTCACGAGTTCGAGCCAGGTGTGGGCCTCGCCGGATCCGATGTTGTACAGGCCGGCCGCGGAGGGCGCGGTTTCCGCGAAATGGAGCGTCATCTCAACGGCGTCCTTGATATAGAGAAAATCGCGCTTCTGCTCGCCGTCCCGGTAATCCGGGCGATGGCTCCTGAAGAGCTTCACGCGACCGGTCGCCTGGATCTGCTGGCAGGCCTTGTGGACAAGGGAGCGCATGTCCCCCTTGTGGTCCTCGTTGGGACCGAAGACATTGAAGTACTTGAGGCCGACAATCCGGCCGAGCCAGCCCTGGTCCCGGGCATGGATGTCGAAATCCTGCTTCGAGCGGCCGTAGAGGTTCAGCGGCTTGAGCCGTTCGAGGTCCCCATCCTTGTCGTCCATTCCGGCGGAGCCGTCGCCGTAGGTGGCGGCCGAGGAGGCGTAGATGAAGCGGGCATTTCGGGAGAGGGCCCAGGAGGCGAGGAGGCGGGTATACTCAAAATTGATGTCCCCGAGGTACGCGGCGTTGTCCTCGGTCGTCGAGGAGCACGCTCCCAGGTGGAAGACGGCGGAAAAAGCCCCGAAGGCCCCGGGGTCCGATTCGATCCGGGCCCGGAACAGGTCTGCCTCGACGAAATCGGCAAAGCGCAGCGCGGCGAGATTCTGCCGCTTGACGCCGGCGTTGGCTCCAAGGGGCACCGACTCCCGCCAGAGCTTGCCATCCTCAAGAAAATCGGTGGCGACGATGTCGGCGAGACCGCGCCGGTTCAGCGCCCAGACGACCGCGCTGCCTATGAAGCCGGCCCCGCCGGTGACGAGGATTCGGCCTTCGAGCGCCTTCACGCCTGGGAAAGCTCCTCGGACCGGGCCTTGGCCGCAAGGACGGCCCTTCGGATGAGGCCCCGGAAATCACCCGCGGAGAGGCACTGCAATCCGGCGAAGGTGGTGCCGTTTGGCGAAGTGACCTCGTCGCGCAGCTTCTCGGGCGATTTGGCATCCCGTTCAAGCAGCCTGGCCGCGCCGAGCAGCGTTTCGCGGGCGAGCGAATCGGCGGCATCGGGTGCGAGACCCGCGGCGATTCCGGCGTCCCGCAGGGCCGCGGCGAATTCGAAGACGTAGGCCGGCCCGCTGCCGCTCAATCCCGTGACGGCGTCCAGCTGCGCCTCGGGGAGCTCGACTGCGCGGCCGAGGGCGCCGAGGACCGTGCCGACGATGGCGCGATCCGCCGGGGCGAGTTCGCGCATGGGGCACCACGCTGTGATTCCCGCTCCGATGCGCCCCGGCGTATTGGGCATGCACCGGACGATGTTGCGGGCCTTGGGAAACGACTCGGCCAGCCGGGCGAGGCGCTTGCCCGCCAGGATTGAGATGACCAGCCGGCCGGAGGTCGCCTCCGCCAGCCTGGGATCGGCCGAGGCGAGGTTCTGGGGCTTGAAGGCGACGACGACCGCGTCCGCTCCGGACACCAGTTCGTCGATCGTGCCGGCAAGGCGTATGCCGGTGCGCGCGGCGAGGGCGGCGCCGGTCGGATCGGGGCCACAGATGGCGGCCATGTCGCCCGCAGCGACCGAGCGTTTGGCGAGGAGGCCGTCCACCATCGCGGAGGCCATTGTGCCGGCGCCAAGGAATGAGAGCCGAATCATGGAGTGAGGGGTTCCAGCCTGGCGAGGGCCTCCGCCTTCGTGTCATCGAGCGGGCTCTGCTTCTCGAGCGGATGGCGGATGATGGCGCTCGCGCCGCCGTCGGGCCTGTCCACCACGATTATCTCCCCCCCGAGGTTGCGCAGGGCGTGGCGGGCGACCGTGAGCCCCATGCCGACCCCCACCGTGTGCTTTGTGCTGACAAATGGCTCAAAGAGCTGGTCTCTGACCTCGGGCAGGATGCCGTGGCCCCGGTCGTCCACGCGGATCTCGGCGAACATGCCCAATTCCTCGAGGTCGAGGAGCCTCGTCTTGATCGAGATCGGCCGCTGGGAGTCCTCAGCCCCGTCGTACGCCTCCCAGGCGTTGATGAGAATCTTCGAAAGCACGTCCTCGATCATCTCGACGTTCGTCTCGATCGGCAGGTCGCCGAGCGGGTTGTCGACCGCCACAACCATCGAGGTCTTGCAATGCCGGTTGAACCGCTCCACGCCCTCGCGGATGGCTGCGGCAAGCGCGGCCTTGGCGACCGGGGGGCGGGCCTTGATTTCGAGGGAGCTCAGCTGGCGGATGATGGCGACGATCCTGTGCAGGGCGGTGTCGATGTGCTGGACGCTGTTCCGGACCTGGGCCGGCTTGTCGAAGGAGACCTTGATCAGGTCGAGGTAGCCGATGGCAACGCCGAGCAGGTTGTTCAGGTTGTGGGCGATGCCCTGGGTGACGGCGCCGATCGTCGCGGCTCGGCGCGCCTCCTCGAGGCGGCGCTGGAGGTCGACCATCTCCCGGTTGATCGCCACGAACCGCAGCTGCGTCTGCACGCGGGCGAGGGTCTCGTCCAGGTCGATCGGTTTCGTGATGTAGTCGACAGCCCCGACGCCGAGGCCCTCGAGCTTGCTCTCCTTTGTCGTGCTCGCCGTTATGAAAATCACGGGTATTGCGCGCGTTTCCTCGCTGGCCTGGAGCTGCTGGCAGACCTCGATCCCGTTCATGTCGGGCATCATGACGTCGAGCAGGATGAGGTCGGGCTTGACCCGGGCGATCATTTTCAGCCCGTCCATGCCGTTGCTTGCTGCGATTACCTCCAGGTCCTCGCGCTCAAGCTTTCGCTTGAGAAGCTGCACATTTATCGGCTGGTCGTCGATGACCAGGATTTTCGGGATGGGCATTCGCGGGATTCTGGCGGGTGTTAAACGGCGCGGAGGTCTTGTCCCACGATGAGGAGCGGCGGAGGCCGGGGCAAGGCTGGAGCGGAGCCCAGCCCGGACATTCCACGTGTTCGGGAAATGTTCGGGCTTGTCAGCGCGGCGCAGCCGACAGCCTGTGGGCCTTCAAGGTGTTCCTCATGAGCATCGCCACGGTCATGGGGCCGACGCCGCCGGGCACCGGGGTGATTTTCGATGCAAGGGGGGAAACGGACGGGAAATGGACGTCGCCCGTGAGTCGGTATCCAGTCCTCCGGGTCGGGTCGGCGACCCGGTTTATCCCGACATCGATGATCACCGCGCCCGGCTTGACCATGGCGCCGGTGACGAACTCCGGCCGGCCAATCGCGGCGATCAGGACGTCGGCCTGGCGCGTGATGCCGGAGAGATCAACGGTCGCCGAGTGGCACACCGTCACGGTGCCGTTCGCCCCGGGCCTCTTCTGCATCGCGAGGAGCGCCACCGGCTTGCCGACCAGGAGGGAGCGCCCGAGGACGACGACGTGCCTGCCCTGGAGGCTGACGCCGCTGCGCGACAGAAGCTCCATGACTCCGGCCGGCGTGCAGGAGACCAGGCCGGTGTCGTCCTCCTGCCCGATCTTGCCGAGATTGACAGGGTTCAGGCCGTCCACGTCCTTCTGCGGCAGGATGCGCTGGAAGATTGCCCTTTCATCGATGGGCGGGGGCAGGGGCGATTGCACGAGGATTCCATCGACTTCCGGATCGGCGTTCAGCCGGTCGACAATGGCCTCGAGCTCGCGCTGGCTTATCGAGGCCGGCGGGAGGATCACCCGACTCGTGATTCCGATCTCGGCGGCGGTCTTCTCCTTCTTCTTCACGTAGGAGACCGAAGCCGGATCCTCGCCGACCCGGATCAGGGCGATGCAGGGCCTCCGGCCGCGGATATCCGCGACCTCCGCCTTGAGTTCCGCCGTAATCTCCGCGGCGATGCGGTTGCCGTCGATCAGCTCCATCTCCTCACTTGAGTTGCAGGCTTTCGACCACAACCACGATGTCCTTTGTGTCCGGGACGGGCTTTACCGCTCCGTAGACCGAGACGTCGTGGTCGATGTACTTGTCGAGCTGCTCGGTGAGGAGAAGCCGGCCGACATCAAGATAGGCGATGCGGGCGCCCGCGGAGTCGTTCAGCTGCCAATCGTACGGGCGCTGCGGGGCGAAGAAGCTCTTGCTCGACACGAAACGGCCCTCGAAGGTCCGGGTTACAATCCCGGACCCTTGGGCTGCGGCGCCTTCATCGGCCGGCTTGCCCGCAGCCGTCGTCGGCGGCCCGGAAACCGGCGCGGGTGCGGCTGGCAGCGCAGGCGCCTCCGTGAGGGCGCCGGCCGCCCCGGTCCCCGGTAGTCCCGGCGGCTGGGCGGGGCCGGCCGCCGCCAGGGGCCCGGGGTGGATATAGCCGACAAGCGATTTTTCCAGGCGGATCTGGGTCCATTTTCCGCGCAGGCCGGTGATGATGATCCGGTCGCCCTTCTGGGCGATTGCCAGGACGCCGGAGTCCTCCTTCGGCGCGAGGTATAGGGAGCTTCCCGGAATCACATCGAGGGCCTTGTTCAGGTTCTTGTTCTCGACGTACGCCTCGAACGGCCCGGGAACGCTCACTGCCACCCATCCTGCGGGCGGGGCGGCGACGTCTGCGGCCGCCTGGACGGGCTCCGTTCCGGCGCCAAGGAATGTGATCGCCGGCGCCGACGGATCGGGCTGGGTCTGCACCGCGGTCGTCCCGGCAAGCGGTGCGGCGCTCGCCGAGGATGCGGCAAAAAGAAGGGCCGGCTGCAAAAGGCGGCTGAATGATTTCATCGTTGATCGTAGGTGTTTGAGGACTCCGCAACAGCCTCGGCGCGCGGCGTCCTGGGAGAATGAAACAATGCTTCGATCTCTTTCGTAGAGAGTTGCTTCCCTCCGCGCAACGGGATTCCCTGCAGGCGCACGGCGCCGATCTGGTAGCGGCGGAGCCGGCGCACGTCGTAGCGCAGCAGCGTGAAAAGCTGCCGGATTTCGCGCTTCTTGCCGTGGTGCATGTGCACGTCGAGATCGCGAGACAGGCCCGCGGGCCCCGGATTGACAAGGGCCGCCCGCTCCACCTTCAGGCGCTCGCCCTCGACGACGATTCCCCTGACGAGGCGGGGAAGCTGG
Organism: uncultured Verrucomicrobiae bacterium; assembly: GCA_963747795.1. GTDB lineage: Bacteria > Verrucomicrobiota > Verrucomicrobiia > Opitutales > Opitutaceae > Palsa-1447. Next base: position 43,842 of record CAVVGS010000015.1, on the reverse strand, counting down.
TCCGCCGGAAAATCGTCCTTCAAGCTCACATGGTAGCGCTTCACGACCCGGTTTGACGGATGCATCAGCCGGTTGGCCAGTTCGCCGTCCGTCGTCAGGATCACCAGGCCCTCGCTTTCCTTGTCGAGCCGGCCCGCGCAAAAGAACCGCAACCGGGCCAATTCTCGGGGAATGAGCTCGAGGATTGTCCGCGGATTGTGGGGATCGTCGTTCGAGCAGACGAGGCCCCGGGGTTTGTTGACGGCGAGCGTGACTCTCGGCTGCGGGGCGCTTCGCACGGGCTTTCCGCTGACAACCACCTTGTCCGTCCCCGGCGTGACCTTCTGGCCGGGCACGGCCTTGGCGCCGTTCACCCAGACCTCCCCCTGCGCAATGAGCGCCTCGGCCGCCCTGCGCGAGCACACCCCCGCCTCGGCAATGAACTTCTGCACGCGAACGGCGGTTTCCATGGCGGCCATGGGACATGGAACCGAAAACCGGCGCCTGCTGCAAGCTCGTGGAGGCCATCACCCGCGGAGGCAGCCTGCTAGCGGCGTTATTGACCTGGGGCGGCAGGAGTGTCTCTTTCAGTCTCTTTCCCAACCATGCTCACCTTCAATTCCCGGACGGCCCTGGTAACCGGCGCAGGCCGCGGCATCGGCAAGGCCATCGCGGAGACGCTCGCCCGGCAGGGCGTGACGGTCATCTGCGTTTCGAAGTCAGCCGACTCCTGCGGCGCCACGGCCGCGGCGATCGCGGGTTCCGGAGGCAAGGCCAGGGCGATGGCGGTCGATGTGGCCGACGGCGCGGCGATAGCCCGTGCGGCCGAACTTCTTCTGGCCGAGTTTCCGGCGATCGACATCCTGGTGAACAACGCCGGAATCACGCGCGACGGGCTTCTTTTCCGAATGAGCGATGCCGACTGGAACGACGTGATCGCCACGAATCTGACAAGTTGCTTTCATTGGACAAAATTGCTTGCAAGGCCGATGACGCGCGCGCGCTGGGGACGAATCGTCAATATAGCATCGGTCAGCGGGATCATTGGAAACGCGGGCCAGGCCAATTATTCTGCCGCGAAGGCGGGAATGATCGGACTGACAAAAACACTCGCGCGCGAGTTCGCCTCCCGCAACGTCACGGTGAACGCGGTCGCGCCCGGATTCATCAAGACTGACATGACGTCGGAATTCGTTAATCAACAGGACGTTGCGGACAAGATCCTGAATGCCGTTCCACTGAGGCGTTTTGGCGAGGTTTCCGACGTCGCGCACATGGCCGCCTATCTATGTTCCGAGGAGGCAGGATATATCACAGGCCAAGTTTTTACCGTTGACGGCGGCATGGCGATGTGAAGCCTCCGATAACCCACTCTCCCAACCAAAATGGCTGACCAAAAATCAATCGAACAACGCGTCAAGGAGATCATCGTCAACCAACTCAATGTTAACGAGGAGCAGATCACCCCAACGGCATCATTCCTTGATGACCTCGGCGCCGATTCGCTCGACACGGTCGAATTGATCATGGCATTCGAGGAAGAGTTCAAGGACGAGATCAAAGGCGAAATTCCCGAGTCCGACGCTGAGAAACTCCAGACGGTCGGCCAGGTGATAGAGTACATCAAAGCCAAGGCGGGACAGTCCTGATCGTTCCCACAGGGGCTTCGATGCCCGGTCTCGCGCGCAACCGTGCGTGCCTCGATGGCGGCGGCGGGGGCGGGGTGAGGGGCGGGACCCGCTCGTCGGTTGCAACAATCGCAAATCGGGGCCGGAAAGGTTTTCCATGGAGACGCTGAACTACAACCGGCAGGTCGTTGTGACGGGCCTGGGCGTGGTGACTTCGATCGGGCACGACGTGGAGAGTTTTTGGGCGAGCCTGCTGGCCGGAAAGAGCGGCGTGGACCGCGTGAGGCGCTTCGATCCGGCCGATTTTGCCTGCCAGATAGGTGCGGAGGTGCGCGACTGGGATCCCGCCCTCCACATGGACCCGAAGGAGGTGCGCCGCAACGATCGCTACACTCATTTCGGGTTCGTGGCGGCCGCGCAGGCCGTGAAGGACTCGGGCATCGATTTTGCGCGGGAGGAGGGGGACCGGTGCGGGGTCATCATCGGATCCGGGATCGGCGGCATGCAAACCTACGAGACCCAGCTAAGGAATCTCTTCGAGCGGGGTCCCAGGAAGGTGTCGCCGTTCACGATCCCGGCGCTGATCGTCAACATGTGCTCCGGGCTGGTGGCGATCGAGTACGGCGCGCGGGGGCCCAACTTCGGCGTCGTGTCGGCCTGCGCTTCGGGCGCGCACGCCCTGGGGCAGGCGGCGCTCGCGATCAGGCGGGGCGAGGCGGACGTCATGATCGCGGGCGGCAGCGAGGCGACGATCACGCCCTTCGCCTACGCGAGCTTCTGCGCCATGAAGGCGATGAGCACCTTCAACAGCGACCCGCAAAAGGCTAGCCGGCCGTTCGACAGGCTGCGGGACGGTTTTGTCATGGGCGAGGGAGCCGGCATCCTCGTGCTCGAATCGTTGGAGCACGCGAGGGTCCGGGGGGCTCGCGTCTACTGTGAGCTGGCGGGCTGTGCGGCAAGCTGCGATGCGTTTCATATCACGCAGCCGGATCCCGATGGAAAGGGTCTGTCGCTTGCCATGCGCCGCGCCCTGGAGACGGCGGGCATCGAGCCGTCCGAGGTCGATTACATCAACGCCCACGGGACGTCGACGCCGTACAACGACCGGTATGAGACGCTCGCGATCAAGAAGGTCTTCGGCGAGCATGCGAAGCGCATCGCCGTCAGCTCGACAAAGTCGATGACCGGCCACCTGCTCGGCGCGGCGGGTGGAATCGAGTCGGTTGCGTGCGTGAAGACGATTGAGACCGGACGGATTGCGCCGACAATCAACCTCGATGAACCCGACCCGGAGTGCGACCTGGATTACGTGCCGAACGTGGCGCGCACGGTCCCGGTTCGGACGGTTCTCACGAACAACCTGGGCTTCGGCGGGCAGAATGCCGCGGCCGTTTTCCGGGCGCTCTGAGGACCCGGCGCGCGCGGCTCAGGTCTTCACGACGAGGCCGGCCTTCAATGCCTTGACCGAGACCCAGACCCGCTTGGTGCCGCCGTTGGGCGTTTGGATGCGGATCCGCTGAAGATTGGGCCTGAACTTGCGGCGCGTAATGCTGGTCACGTGGGTGCCGATGCCGCCGCTCTTCTTGCTTTGTCCCTTGCGGTTGATGATGTTGCCCTTGACGGGACGACGACCGGTGATTGCGCAGACTCTGGCCATGATGGTTTCGATGGGTTGAAAGGGTCCATCGAATAGAATGGGCGGGGATGAATCAAGGCTTATCTTAGAGCGAAAAGGACCTGGTACTTCTGGCCGAGGTGGGTGGGGTGCAAAAGCTGCATGATGGATCGCCTTCGGGGGCTGAAGGCGCCGGGCTCGGCGGTGATTGCGGATTCGAGCCATGCGGCGGCGTGATGGAGAAAGAAGGCCTCCTGGAACTCCAGCCCCACCGGGCCGAATCCGTGCCGTGCGAGCGCCTCCGCGAGCCAGTCCCAGCAGACGTGGCAGGTCAAGTCCTGCTCCCCGGGCCGCGCAAGCAGGTCGTTCGACTGGGCGTGCCGGTGGCAGGCGCGGGCGGTGCCCTGGGGCGTGTGCCTGCTCAATTCCTCCCAGCTCTTGCCGTAGTCGATCGCCACGAAAAGCCCCGTCCACGGGGAGGCCGCGACCGTTTCGAGAAGCCGCACGGCGTTGAGCGGCGCATCGATCCGGTAGCCCTCAGGGGCGCGCGCAGGCAGGGGGGCCGGCGTGGCCGAAGACAGCTCCCGTTCGACGAGCAGGCCGCCTTCGACGCCGACGCCCATTTCGCGCCATTCGCCGCCGCGGCGCGCAAAGCGGTGGAACGGCTGGGCGTCAAAGAGTTCGTTCGAGAAGACGACGCACGGGCCTTCGATCGGTCCGGGGACCGTCCGGTGGGCTCCGCCGCCTTGAACGGCCCCATCCGCACCGATTGCGCGGACGAACCGGAAAGGGTGTGAGACCCCATCGAGCACGCAGCGGGTCCCGCCACCGGAATCGGCGGGCTCGGCGCCCATCTCCACAAACCCGAATTGGCCGGGGTCGCGTCCCGCAAGCAGCGAAACGCAGGCGGCCGCCACAAGCTCCCCAAACACCGATCCCGACGAGGCGGCCGTGAAGAAGTCCGTGCCCTGCGCGTACCCGATTCGCCTTCCGTCCCGGCGATAGTAGCCGAACCGGGGGTGGTACAGGCAAAGCTCCATGAAGCGGGCAAAGCTCAGCGCGCCGCCTCCCGCTTCTTCTTGAATGACGGACTGCAGGCTGGAGTTATCGGCGGATTCGGGCCCCATGGGTCTAGGCCGGGAGTATGCAGTTCGCGGGTTGAGATTGGGGAAGATCGACTCGATGAACTGCATAGTTCCGGCTGAGGACGCAATGTTTACATTGCCCGATGGATGCGCACAGTTCCCCTCATGCGCAAACGGTATCTGCTGGCTCCGGCCGGAATGGTGCTGGGAGTGGGCCTGTCGCTGGGCACCGCCCAGCTGGCGGCGCTCTGGGGACTTTTTCCCGCGCGCGATCTGACCCGCTCGACGTCCTACCTCCGCGAGGTCCTGCAGATCGTGAACGAGAATTACGTCGATCCGAAGGCCTCCGGCTATGACGCCCTGGCGCGAAACGCCATACACGGGATGGTCGAGTCCCTCGATCCGCACTCGGAGTACCTGGAGTCAAAGGACAACGCGGAGCTCGAGGAGGACCTGAGCGGGGAATTCGGCGGAATCGGCGTCGAGGTGGACGTGCGCCGCGGGCGCATAACCGTGATCACGCCCGTCGCCGGATCACCCGGCGAAAGGGCGGGCATCCGGCACGGGGACGAGATCACGAGCATAGACGGACACACGGTCGATGGAAATGCGACGTCGGAGGAGGTTGTCGAAAGGCTGCGGGGCAAGCCTCATACGACCGTGGTTCTCAGGATCTACCGGCCGGCCACGCGGCAGGCGCTCAGTTTCAGGATCGAGCGCGAGATGATCAAGGTCGACAGCGTGACGGACGTGCGGGTCCTCGGCGGGGACGTCGGCTACCTGCAGATCACGGAGTTTTCCGAGCATACCGGCGAGCAGTTCGACGCCGCGCTCAACAGCCTCTTCAAGCGCAACATTGGGGCGCTGGTCATCGACCTGCGCAACAATCCGGGCGGGTTGCTCGACTCGGCGGTCGACGTGGCGGAGCCGTTCTTCAGGAAGGGCGAACTGATCGTCTACACGCAGGGCAGAAAGAGCACCGACCGGGAGGACTACCGGGCGGAGGCGGACGGGGATCCCGTGGAGCTTCCGGTGGCCGTTCTCATAAACTCCGAAACGGCGAGCGCCGCGGAGGTCGTGACGGGGGCTCTGAAGGACACCAGCCGGGCCGTGATCGTCGGCGAGCGCTCGTTTGGCAAGGGCTCCGTGCAGTCGATCTTCAAGCTGAGGGACGGCGAGGGGCTGCGCCTGACGACGGCCCACTATTACACGCCGAGCGGAATCACAATCCACGAGAAGGGCATCGCGCCGCAAATCGAGGTTGTGATGACCCCGGACGAGGACTCGAAGATCCGCCAGCAGATGGCGAGGCCCGATCTCTCGGATCCGGCGGAATTCAAGGCGCTGTTCGGCTTTGCACCCATCGCCGACCGCCAGCTCAATGCGGCGCTGGATGCCCTGAAGGGAGTCGAGATCCTCGATGAACAGGCGGCAGCGGCCAATGGCGCGGGAGGTCATGCCGGCGCCCTCCCGCGCGGCCCAGGGTGGGGCCGGGTGTCGCGGCGCGCGCCGGCCGGAGGCGCCCTGCGGGTATTTGGCGGGGTTCCCTTTCAGCGATTTGGCTGAAGGATCGCATGATCCTTGCCCTGGAAACCTCGTGCGACGAGACGGCTCTGGCCGCCTTCGACCCGCAGCGCGGACTGGTCGGCGAATGGGTTCGCACCCAGATCGAGATCCACGGCAGGCACGGGGGAGTCGTTCCAGATCTCGCCGCCCGCGAGCACCTGAGGCAGGTCGTCCCGCTCCTTCTTGCCGGGAAGGATGCATGGGCTGGAGGCCCCGTCGGACGGATTGCCGTGACGCGCGGACCGGGCCTCGCCGCCTGCCTCGCCCTCGGGGTCGCGGCGGCAAAGGCCCTGGCGCTCGCCCTGAGGGTGCCGCTCTCCGGAGTGAACCATCTTCGCGGGCACGCCTGGTCCCCGTTCATTTCGGAGCATGCCGCAGCGCCCGGCAATTTTGACGCGGCCCTGGCGGAACTGCTACCGCACCTCGGGCTCATCGCCTCGGGCGGGCACACGATCCTGTTCCGAATCGATTCTGACCGGACCGTCGCGCAGATATCCTCGACCCGGGACGACGCCGCGGGCGAAGCGCTCGACAAGGGCGCGAAGCTGCTGGGCCTCGGCTACCCCGGAGGCCCCCTGATCGAGAGGGCGGCCGCCGGGGGGCGGACCGGGGCGTTTGACTTTCCACGGGGCCTTGGCCGGCGGGCGGACCTCGATTTCAGTTTTTCGGGGCTCAAGACAAGCCTGAGGTACCAGCTCGAGAAGATGCCCCTGGATGAGATTAGGGAAAAGATGGCCGATCTGTGCGCGAGCTACCAGCAGGCTGTCGTCGATGCCCTTGCGCGAAAGACGCGGGCGGCCCTCGGCCGCGGCGGTTTTCGAAGCCTGGGCCTCTCCGGCGGCGTGGCCAACAACGGCGTCCTTCGGCAGAGGCTGGCCGGGGAGGCGAATCGCGCCCGGGTGCGGTTTCTCGCAGCGGGGCCCGGGCATGCCGGTGACAACGCGGCGATGATCGGATTCGCGGCCTGGGCCGGCGCCGCGAACGCCGCGGAGGGCGGCATGGACCTGAGGATCGACCCGGGGGCGCGATTAGATCAGGCGTAGTCCCGCCGTAGGTTGCTCGGGAGAATGCCGAGTTCCTCGCGGTACTTTGCGACGGTCCGCCGCGCGATCGTGATCCCCTTGCCGTGGAGGCGGCCGACCAGGTCCTGGTCGCTGAGGGGCGAACCCTTGTCCTCGGCGGCGACCAGGTCGGCGATCATTTCCTTGACGCTCGTGTTGGAGACCGATGATCCGCCGTCGGATTGGTAGCCCGGGGTGAAAAAGTACTTGAATTCGAATACGCCGTGCGGGGTCTTGATGTACTTGTTGGCGATGGCGCGGCTGACGGTCGTCTCGTGGACACCGACGATGTCGGCGATGCGGGTCATCGTCAGCGGCTTCAGCCGGGCCACGCCGCTTTCGAAGAACTCCGACTGCGCGGTCAGGATCTCGCGCGTGATCCGCTCGATCGTGCGCTGGCGCTGTTCGATCGAATCGATGAGGAACTTTCCGGACCGGATCCGCTCGCGAAGATAGTCGCGCTCCGTCTTTGTGAGCGTTCCCCTGGCGATCAGCTCCCGGTACGTGCTGGAGATCCGCAGGCGGGGGATGTAGTCGTTGTTGAGGTGGATCTTCCACTCGTCGCCCTCCTTCTCGACGGTCACGTCCGGCACGACGACCCGATTGTTGTCATCGGCGAACCGGCGGCCGGGAGCCGGATTCAGGCGTCCGATCTCCTCGATCGCGCCCTGGACATCGTCCGGGGAGGCGCCGAGCTTGCGCGCGATCTCCGGAATGCGCCGCCGGGTCAGCAGCTCGAAATGATCCCTCACGATCCGCGCCGGCAGCGAGTCTGCGCGCCCAAGCGCCGCCAGCTGGGCCAGAAGGCACTCGGCAAGCGATTGGGCCCCGATGCCCGGAGGGTCGAAAGCCTTCAGGGCGGCCACAGCCTCCTGCACCGCCGCCAGGGGCAGGCCTGTCTGCAGCGCCGCGTCCGCGGGCGTCAGGGTCAGGAACCCGCGCTCGTCCAGGCTGCTGACGATCGTTCGCATCGCCTCGAGGGCCTGGGCGCTGATGTCCGCCTGCTCGGCCTGCCTCATGAGGTGTTCCTGCAGCGAGGGTTCGCTCACCAGGGAGTCGAAAAAGTGCTGGCGGCGCTCGGCATCCTCCGCGGTGTAGGCCCTGGATCCGGCGCCGGGGATGTCGCGCCAGTCGTCGTCGAATTTTCCCAGGATTTCGAACTCCTTCGAGAAATCCATCTCATCGCGCTTGGTTTCCGCATCCCCGGAATTTTCCGATGATTGCGGGTTTTCCGATCCCTCCGTGGACGCCTTGCCCTCGCCGTCCTCCTGGACTGGGTCCAGGCTGACGTTCTCCATCGGCAGTTCCTCCAGTGTGGGGTTGCTTTGGAGCTCCTCCTGGATCACGGAACGCAGATCGAGCGCCGCCACCTGCAATATCTTCAGGGACTGGCGCAGCTGCGGCGCCAGGACCAGCGACTGGGTCTGGCGCTGCTGCAGGCCCTGGTTCATCCCGGGGCCGCTCATACGGAGCGCACGCGATTCAAGAGCTTCACGGTGATGGAATAAAAGCCGGTCTTGCAGTCCGGCGCAAGCGTACATGTCGCTATTGGCCCGAAAAATGCTGCAATATTACAACCGCAGGCCCCCGCCGCATCCTTGCATCACGAATGGCCCTGCGGGATGCGACGTGAAAAAGTGGCGCCCCAGCGCCTGATGATCACTTCACACAGGGGCAGCGGCGGCCTCGTGAAGGGCCACGGCGCCCAACGCCATCGGGGTGGCCCGCACGTCCTGGAAACCGGCGGCCCTGATTTCATCGGCAAGCGCCGCGCGTCCGGGAAACGCCTCGATCGTCCGGTTCAAATAGGCATAGGCGCTCCGGTTTGCTGTCAGCCAGCCCGCGATCGCCGGCAGGATATGCCGAAGGTACATGAGGTAGACCGGCCGGAAGCAGGCATGGGGGCGCGAAAACTCGAGGACGAAAAGACCGCCACCTGGGCGCAGCACCCGGCGCATCTCCGCGAGCGAAAGGGCCCGGTTTGTCATGTTACGCAGTCCGAAGGAGATCGTTACAGCATCAAATGAACTGTCCGGCAGGGGAAGGGCGAGCCCGTCCCCAACCAGGAAACGCGTGTTTGCGAAGGCGCCCGGACCCGCCGAGGCCTTCTTTTTCCGCGCCTCGGCGAGCATTGGCTCGCAGAAGTCCATCCCGGTGATGCGCGTTTCGCCGGGCAGTCCGGCACTGAGAGCGAATGCCACATCCCCGCTGCCTGTGGCGAGATCCAATAGATCGCGGGGAGCCCTGCGGGCAACCGCTGCAACAAGGCTCCTTCGCCAGCCGTAATCCAGGCCAAAACTCAGCAAATGATTCGCCAGATCATAGCGGCGCGCGATCCGCCCAAACATCGAATTAATGGCCGCGGATTCAGGGTCGGTCATAAATTTTCGAATGAACGGTTATTAATATTGACGTAATTCGATTTCTGCAAATAATTTAAACTCATCTTTCAAGCCGCAATCAAAAGGACTTCCTATGTCAACGAACCTGACGAAACGGGAAATTGTGCTGGAAATCTATCGCAAGACAGGTTTCCCGCAAAAACAGATTGTCGACACCGTGCAGCAAACGCTCGACATCGTACAAAAGGCCCTCGCTAACGGACGCAATGTGGAACTGAGGAATTTCGGTGTCTTGGAGGTCCAGGTGCGCAAGCAGCGCATCGGACGCAATCCGAACAAACCCGAGGCCGAGGTGATCATTCCGCAGAGGGCTGTCGTGAAATTCAAGTCCGGAAAGATCCTGAAGCAGCAGTTGAAGAAGCTGGATCTGGCCAAGTTGCAGACTTTGTAGCCGGTGCCCGGCCAGTCCTGATTGCCGCATCTGCTGGATTGCCGCAGGGGCGCCGGCGGTGAGTGTATTCGGGCTGGCGTTTCGTATCATTAGGCCGCTTGCAGCGGCAGGTTGAGCCCCGACAATTGGTTCGCACTTGAGGGGGCGTTTTGCAACGTTGTGGCTTTCAATGCGCGAATTCCAGACCCTCCCCGGCTTCCGCGAATTCTATCCGGAAGAGTTGGCCCGCCGAAACCATATTTTTCGCGTGTGGCGCCAGACGGCAAATGCCTTTGGCTTTGCTGAATACGACGCTCCGGTGCTCGAACCGCTCGACCTTTACCGGGCCAAGTCGGGCGACGAGATAGAGGCTCAGCTCTTCAGCTTCAAGGACAAGGGGGAACGGGAGGTGGCGCTTCGCCCGGAGATGACGCCGACCGTGTGCCGCCTCGTGGGAGCGAAGGCGGGCTCGCTCAAGCGGCCGATCAAATGGTTCAGCATCGCGGAATTCTACCGCTACGAGCGGATGCAGAAAGGCCGGGGTCGCTGCTTCTTCCAGCTCAATGCGGATATTTTTGGGGAGGCGGGAATCGAGGCGGAGATCGAGCTTATCGCGTTGCTGGTCCAGTGCCTCCGCGCATTTGGGCTCACGGCGGCCGATTTTCGCGTTCGGCTTAGCGATCGGAACCTGTGGTTTTTCTATCTCGGGTCGCTCGGGCTCGACGAGGCGCGCATCCCATCGATGCTCAGCGCGATCGACAAGTATGAAAAGCTCGGAGACGAGGCATTCAAGCCCTACATCGGGGCATTTGGGCCTCTCGACCCGGAGTTGAGGCGGAAAGTGCTCTCGTTCCTCGAGATAAAGTCATTCCAGTCCCTGGAAAAGACGATCGGGGCGGAAGGGCCTGCGCAAGGCGGCGCGGGCAAGCTCGCCGAGCGTCTCGGAGACTGGCGAAACCTGCTCGCGGGCCTGGATGCCATGGGCCTGGCCGACTTTGTCCATGTCGATCTGGGCGTTGTCCGCGGCCTGGCCTATTACACGGGCTTCGTGTTCGAGGCCTTTGACATGAAGGGGGAGCTTCGCGCCCTCGCCGGCGGCGGACGGTACGATCATCTGGTTGCCAGGCTCGGCGGCCCCGATCTGCCGGCCGCAGGCTTTGCGATAGGAGACATGACCTTCGCGCTGCTGCTCGAGCAGCGCGGCCTGATGGCGCCGACGCTGCAGGCGCCCGATGTCTACGCCGTCATAGGCGGCCCTGCGGAGCGGCTGGCCGCCTTCGGCGACATCCATGCGCTGCGCGCGGCCGGGTTTCGCGTGGAGTATCCATTCAAGGACGCCGGCATTGGAAAACAATTCAAGGCCGCGGCCGAATCGGGCGCGCGCCTCGCCCTGATCTACGGCAGCGATGAAGTGGCCCGCGGCGTCGTCAAGTTCCGCGATCTCGCCGAACGGAGCGAACGGGATGTCCCGAAAGCGGAGGTGCCGGACGCCGTGAGGGATTTTTTCAGCCGCGGGACTTGACGGCCCGCAGCGGCCGCCGGGAAAGATCCTCCGGGCCGAAACTCCGGGGGAGCAGTTCCGAAAGCTCCGCCTCGAGCCGCTTCTTCGATCTGCAAACGCTGATCACGAGGGCGCCCGGGCCGAACTCGCTGATGACCTGGCGGCAGGCGCCGCACGGACTCTTCGGAAGAGGGGTCGGCGTGTAGACGGCTACCGCGCGCACGGCGCGCTCGCCGGCCGAAACGGCGGCGGCGATCGCCGCCCGCTCGGCGCAGATGCAAAGCCCGTATGAGGCGTTCTCGACGTTGCAGGCGCTGTATATCCGGCCGGACTTGGCGAGGACGGCGGCGCCCACGCGGAAGCGCGAATAAGGCGCATAGGCGGCGTTCGCGGCCCTTCGCGCCGCCTTTTCCAGGCTGCGGCGGACCGTTGTGCTCAACTCGGGGGTTCTCATCGGCTGGTCCGGGCAAGCCAAGCCGCTCCCCGCCGAAACTTCAATGCCCAAGCACGTCCCCGCCGGATCGCGGTTCCGCCGCCTGCATCCCGTCTGACAGGGCCCGCCTCGAGGCTTTGCCCGACAACGGGGACGCGCGGCAGGTCTTGACGAAGCCTCAGGCGTCGAGACCATGGGTGCGTGGCCTGCAACCCTCACAAAGCCGATGAAGATTGGCCAAGATCGTAGAGCGAAAAGGACCGACGGCGACCGAGCTGTGCTGGAAGCACAGCGCAGGGAGCCAGAGGACCTTTGCGCCGACGAGATTGGACGAGATTGTGGCCGCTGTCGCGGCCATCCCTTCGGGACTCGGCCTTCGGCCTCGCCATCTTCGCGCCGCTGCGCTCCGTCGTCGGAATTTATGAGGGATGCAGGCTAGCCGGCTTCGATGACCAACACGTTCTACAATGATTTCGACCGGGAGACCTACGGCGGCCCCCGCAAGACCGATTATCGGAACGCCTTCCAGATCGACCGCGACCGGATCATCCACGCGCACGCCTTCCGCAAGCTCCAGTCGAAGACCCAGGTGTTCCTGTCGGGCGAATACGACTTCTACCGGACCCGGCTCACCCATTCGATGGAGGTGGCGCAGATCGGCCGGTCGATCTGCCATTACCTGCGCACCCGGGGAGGGGCCGCTGTCGGGACGTTTTCACATCGACAGCGACCTGGTCGAGGCGGTCTGCCTGGCCCACGACCTGGGGCACCCTCCCTTCGGGCACTCGGGCGAGCGCACGCTGCAGGAGCTCATGCGGCCGCTGGGGCGGTTTCGAGGGCAACGCGCAGACCCTGCACCTGCTGACGGAGACCATGTACCAGGACGAGAACGGCGTCCGCGGGATGGCAGCCGACCCGGGCCCTCCTCGACGGGGTGCTCAAGTACAAGAAGCTTTTCAGCGAATTTCCGGCGGCGCCGACGAACCACTTTCTTTACGACACGCAGGAGCCCGTCCGTGGCTTCGTCCTCGGGGGCTCCCCGATTCCGGCCTCCCTGCACGCGGGGGAGCGGCTGAATGTTTTCAAGAGCGTCGAGTGCCAGATCATGGACTGGGCCGACGACGCCGCCTATTCGCTCAACGACATCGTGGACGGCGTAAAGGCCGGTTTTCTGACTGTCGAGCGCATCCAGGCCTGGGCCCGCGGCGAATCGCTGGACCCCGAGCGGCAGCGCCTCCTCGAGGAGCTCCTTGCGGCGATCCGCGACGACTGCCTCGAGAATGTTTTCTCGCAGAAGATCGGCTCCTTCATCAAGGCCTGCCGCCTCAAGGAGAGGGCGAGTTTCATGTCGGGCCTGACGAACCGCTACCGGCTGGAGCTCATCGTGGCGACCGCGGCCGGGCGGGAGGCCCTTTTCTACAAGAAGATGGCCAACGACATCATATTCGAAAGCCCGCAGCTCCAGCAGATGGAGCACAAGGCCCGCCGGGTGCTGTTCGAACTTTGGGATTCATGCTGGCGAAACTACGTCACGCGGCAGGCCCGGGTGATCCGCATCCTGCCGCCGCGCGTCGGCCGGCTGATCGACATGGAAGATGGCGAGGCGGGGAAGGCGCGCCGGATCTGCGACTGGCTGGCCGGGCTCACCGACGGGATGATCGTGCGCACGCACAGGCGGCTTTTCGATCCGGAGTTCGGGTCGTTCCGCGACCTGTCCTAATCAAGGACCTCAGGTCTTACAGCGCGCGGAGGTCTTACAGCGCGCTCCCCGGCGCGGGATCCAGGTGCCCTTCCTCGACGGCGGCGTGGACCATGCGGCGGGCATACTCCCAGATGGCGGCGGAGCCTTCCGCAACGGCGGCGTTGCGGGCGAGGACCCGGTCTTCCGTGACGCCGTGGCGCCGCCACGCGGCGCCCTCCGTGCGGCAATTGAGGAGCATGGGCTGAAAACGGTCGATCGCCAGGGCGAAGCGGGATTCGGGCGTGCGCCTCTCCTCGAATTCGTCCCAAAGCGCGCGAAACTCCGCGGCCTGATCCTCCGGCAGCAGGCCGAAGATCCGGTCGGCCGCCAGCGCTTCCCGGGCGTGCTGGTCGGCCATGCGCTGGGTGTCGTAGGCAAAAGTGTCGCCCGCGTCGATCTCGACAAGGTCATGGATGATCAGCATCCGAAGGACGCGCAGGACATCGAGCCCTGCGAAGTTGGCATGCTCGGCGAGGACGATGACCGCGAGGCAGAGGTGCCAGGAATGTTCGGCGTCGTTTTCGGGCCGGCGGCTCTGCGTGCAGACTGTCTGCCGGAAGATTTCCTTCAGCTTGTCGACTTCGAGAATGAATTGTACCTGCTGTTCGAGCCGCCCCTGGGTCATGCAGCGGGCTTAAGCGTCGCCGCAGAGCTTGGCGAGCGCCGAGTTCGCGCGCCGGCCGCAAGGCGGCCTTCGCGATTCTGCCAGGCTTCGTGGAGGGCCGCCGGGATGAACAGGGCGCCGATGGCGACGCCGGTCCAAATCGCATTTGAAGCGGGCGTGGCGAACAGCTCCGGGAACTGCAGCAGGAACATGGCGGCGACACTTTGCGCCGCAACGACGGCCAGAGAGTGACGGCCGAGGTAGGCGAGCGCGGGCCAGCTCAGGAGCTTCGGGAAGCGCATTCCCACGAGGGCGACCAGATAGGCCGCGACTGCGAAACTTGCCAGACGGAGGCCTCCCAACGCGGGTTTGTTTATCGACACTCCAAAATAATGATCGGTCCATGGCGGCCTCCAACCCAGGTGCTGGACGCCCCAGCAATAGACCGCGACTCCGACGGCGCTCGCGACTAGCATGGGGCGCGGCCGAATGACCGGCGCCGCACCGCTCAACCGTGCGTGCCCCGCCGTCACGCCGAGGAAGAAGAGAAACTGCCAGGCGAAGAGGTTGAAGGAACCGAGGTTGAGGGGATACAGCGAAACCGTGTCCATCTGCGGCGCCCACTGGACAGCAAACCAGATGGCGAAGCTGATTCCGAGCACCAGCCAATGGCGACCGGCGTCCAGGGCCCGCAGCGCATACGGCAGCGCGAGGACCAGCGCGCAGTACATCGGGAGGATGTCCAGGAGGCCCGGCTGGTGGAGCATGGTAACGCCGAGCAGCATTGCCAGCACCGGATTCTGGTAGAAAAGCTGCGGTGCATTCTGGGAGCAGAAGCCGAACAGGATGCAGGTCAGCCTGACCATGGCAAAGCAGGCGAGAAAGGCGCCCACATGCCAGCGATAGATCATCGTGGCCCGGCGCCGGCACATGCCCATCAGGGCGTCGGGCCCCTCACGCCTGAGCTTCTGCGCGTAGACCCAGCCGGCGAGAAGCCCGGAAAGGAACACGAAGCCCTCCGCAGCCGAGAACAGCCCGGCCGACTCGTCTGTGAGGACCCGCAGGCTGCTCGGCAGGTGATTGACGGTCATGCAGACGAGCATCAGCCCTCGCAGCGAATCGAAGCGCAAATCTCGTTTGTTGTTCTGCATCCCGTGGCCCATAATGTAGCAGATTGAGTGCCTAGTGGAGTAGTTTAGCTCAAGGCCTCCGAATTGTAAGCATTGACGGTATAATTCCGGGAAATGTTTCGCCAAAATTGCAATTGCCTACCAGCCGCCGCCCAAGGCCTTGACAAGGAGAATGCTGGCCTCGAAGCGTGCGCTGCGGAGTTGGGTAGCCTGAATCTCGTATTCCAACGTAGTGCGCTCGGCATCAATCACTTCAAAATAGTCTGCCGCGCCCTGCAGGTAGCGGAGCCGGGAAAGTTCGGCGGCCTTTCGCGACGCGACGACTCCCTCGTCGACAACCGCAGCCTGGCTTGCGAGGTAGCGCAGGTCTGAGAGGCCGTCCTCGACATCTCGCAGGGCGGCAAGCACTTGTTGGCGATAAAGCGCCCGGGCTTCCTCGTAGGCGGCCTTGGAGCGCTGATAATTGGCGAGATTGGCCCCGCCCTCGAAGATCGGCAGGCTGGCAAAGGGTACAACCGACGCCTCCCGGCTGTTCCAGTGAAGGAGCGTGTCGAAGGCCGAGCTGTTGTAGCCGGCCGCCGCGGTGAGTCCGATCGCCGGAAAGAAGGCCGACTTTGCAAAGCCGACCTGGGCATTTACGGCCGCCAAAGTCCGCTCGGACTGGGCGACATCGGGCCGGCGCTCCAATAATTCGCTTGGAACCCCGGCGGGCACGGCGGGCGGATCGGAATCCAAGGGGGCCGCCTCGATTGAGAAGCTCTCCGGCGCGGTCCCGACCAGGACCGCGAGCGCATGGCGCAATTCGGCAATCCGCTGATCGACGGCCAGGGCTGAGCTCTCCACGGTCGCCAGCTCTGTTTCCGCCCGGTAAACGTCCAGGTCGCCGCTGGCCCCGCCCGCTCGCCGCGCGCGGGCAAGCGCGAGTTCCTGGCGTCGACCTTCGATCGTGCTTGCAAGGTAAGCTTGCTCGGCAGAAAGCGCCCGCATTGTGAAGTAATCCTGCGCGACCTCGGCCTGGAGGCTCAGAAGGACGCCTTGGTAGGCGGCGGCTCCGGCTTCGGCGAGGGCCTGTGCGCTTTCAAGCGCCCGCCTCGCCCTGCCAAACAGATCGATCTCGTAGGACAGGTCCACGGGAAGAGTGATTGAATTCGCCGTATACGCGGGATTCGTGGCTCCGGGCTGCACGGGACGGTTGCCCGAATACCGGTCGCGCGCCACGGAGGGTTCCAGGGCGATCGCTGGAAACAGGTCGGCGCGGCTTATCCGGGCGACGGCGCGCGCCTCGTCGACCCGCGAGAGGGCTGCGCTCAGGTTGAAGTTCGCCTTCTCCGCGCGCGTCTCAAGTCCATCCAGAACCGGATCGTTGAAGATCCTCCACCAGCCCTTTCTCGGCAGGTCGTCCTTCGGGGCGGCGATCTTCCAGGGTCCGCTTTCGCCGAATGCGGCCGGGGCGTCGGCGGGCGGCCGTTGGTAATCGGGTCCGACCGCGCAGCCGGCGAAAAGGAGGGCGAGAAATGCGGGAGGGATTCGCATGGCAGGCTAATGCGCCGCGGCGCCGCCGTCTGGGGGCTGCGCCGCATCGACCGGCTGCCCTTCGGTCAGCACGTCGCTCGGATTGTCCACTATGCGCTGCCCGTCGGCCAGCCCGTCGAGAACCTCCATCTTCGCGCCGAAATCCCTCCCGAGCGTCACCTTCTGGACGTGGATCACTCCGCTGTCGGTGATCGTGTCCACGAGCGTCCCGTCGGCCCGGATGATCGCATCGTTTGAGGGTATCAGTATGGCGGGCGCCGCCAATCGGAGGCGGAAGCGCAATTGGCAGAACATGCCCGCCATCAATTCGCCGTCCGGATTGGGGATCTGGACCTCCACGAGCAGCGTCCGCGAAGCCGGCTCCAGGGCTCCCGCGAATCGAGCCACGCTTCCCTGGAAGGTCTTCTTTGGAAATTCCGCCACAAGGACATCGACTGGGACCCCCTGGTGAACATCCGGCACGTAGCTTTGCGGAACGTTCACATAAGCCCGCAGGATTCCGCTTTGCGCCAGATGGAACAGTTCGGGGCCGGAGCCCGCGCTGATCAGGTTGCCGATGTCGACGTTTCTGGCCGAAATGACGCCATCAAAAGGGGCGGTCACCTTCTCGAATCCCTGGAGCTGCTCGAGCCGCTGCACGTTGGCCTCCGCCGCGGCCACGTCGGCCTTCCGAGCCTCAAAGTCGGCGGATCTTTGGTCGACGTCCTGCTGCGAAACGGCGTTCTTCTCGCCGAGCGCCTTCCAGCGGGTGGCGCTCACCTGCGCGAGCGCCAGGTTGGCGTGCGCCTGCAGCAGGTTCGCCCGGGCCTGGTTCAGTTCCTGATCGACCTCGGGGGAGTCGATTGTCGCAAGGGTCTGGCCCTCCTTCACGCGGTCGCCGATGTCGACGTACCACTTGCCCAGGTACCCGCTGGTCCGCGCGTGGATCGCAGAATCGATGAACGCCTGCAGCGTCCCCGGAAGAACGAATTCACGGGTTGCGGAGGCGCTGCGGGCGACCGCCACGCTGACGCGGGTTCGCGCCGCGCGGTGCGCGGCGAGGTCGCGCCCGGCCGTGATGCGCGGGCGAATGCCCAGAAAATACACCGAGGCCGCGGCTGCGGCCGTCAGCACGATGACAAGGGACCGGGATTTCATGGCGGTGGGTAAGGATTGGCTAGTCCGCTGGCGCCGCGGGAGGCGCTGAGGAGCCGAGCTCCTCCTCCAGGATATCCTCGGGACGGTGGGCGGCCCGCCTGCGCAGTGTCGCGTAGACGACCGGGACCACCAGAAGCGAGGCGGCCGTCGCGACGAGCAGGCCCCCGATGACGGCGCGCCCAAGCGGCGCGTTCTGCTCGCCACCTTCCCCCAGGCCGAGCGACATCGGAAGCATGCCGATGATCATCGCGAGGGCGGTCATGAGGACGGGCCTGAGGCGGGTGTAACCTGCGGCGACGGCTGCGGCGCGGGCGTCCTTGCCCTCGCGGCGCTGGTCGTTGGCGAATGTCACGATCAGGATCGAATTGGCGGTCGCCACGCCTACGCTCATGATCGCCCCCATGAGCGAGGGCACGTTGAGCGTCGTCCGGGTGAGGAAGAGCATCCACACGATGCCGCTCAGGGCGCCCGGGAGGGCCGTTATGATGATGAGGGGGTCGACCCAGGACTGGAAATTGACGACCATGAGGAGGTAGACGAGTACGACGGCGAAAATGACCCCGACGCCGAGGCTTGTGAACGCGGAGTCCATGCTCTCGACCTGGCCCCGCATGGAGATGAAGCTGCCGCGCGGCAGCTTTTCCTGGAACTCCGGCAGGAGCTTCCGGACCCCCTTCGCCACCGAACCCAAGTTGGTCCCGTCGACGTTCGCATAAACATCGAAGACCGGCTGCACGTTGTAATGGCTGATTATCGAAGCGCTGGAAGTCCGGTCGACCGTGGCCACGCTGCTGAGGATCAGCGGAGAGGTTCCGGCTCCGGAAAAGGCGCCAATCGGAGTGCCGAGAAGCGCGGAAAGCGAGTCGATCCGGTATTGGGGCGTCTGCGCGGAGACGAGGTACTGGACGGCGTTGTCGGGGCTGAGCCAATAGTTCGGGGCGGACTGGCCCGAGCCCGAAAGGGAGATGAGCAGGTTGTTCGCCACGTTGGCCTGGCTGAGGCCGAGTTCCCCGGCCTTCGTGCGGTCGACCGTTACCTGGAACGACGGCGCGCTGACGACCTGATGCACGTGCACATCGATGGCGCCGGGAATTGCGGCAATCCTGCGGGAGAGCTCCTGCGCCAGGGCGTAATTGGCCGCCCGGTCGCGGCCCGCGATCTGGATGTCGATCGGGGCGGGCAGCCCGAAATTGAGAATCTGCCCGACGATATCGGACGACTGGGTGAAGAACTGGCAGTCGGGAAAATCGTGTGCGAGCCGGCTGCGTATCAGCCGCAGATAGGCCCAGGTCGAGCCGTGTTTCCCAGGGTTGAGGGAGACGAGGATGTCCCCGTCCGCAGTTCCCACGGTCGCAAGATCGCTGTTCGCCAGATTCAGCCCGCTGTTGGGCAGGCCGATGTTGTCGACTATGTTGGTGAGTTCATCCCGCGGAATGCACGTCCTGATGACGTCATCCACGCGGCTGAAAACCCGCTCAGTCTCCTCGATGCGCATGCCCGGGGGCGCGCGCACGTGCAGCCGGAACGATCCGGCGTCGACGAGGGGAAAGAAATCCTCCCCTAGAAACGGCGCGACCGCGGCGGTGAGGGCGGCCACACCGAGCATTCCCGCGCCCACAGTCCGCCGATGATCCAGGCACCACTCGAGGGCGCGCATGTATCGGTCCCGAAACCGCTCGTAGCCCCGGATGAATCGCCTGTGAATTCCCCAAAAGAATCCTCTGCCGGCGCCATCGTGCGCCTGAATCTGGGTCTGCGAGGCGGCGTGGCCGCCCAGGAGGTGGTGGACGAAGGTCGGCACGACCGTTCGCGAGAGGAGGTAGGATGCGAGCATCGCAAAGATGACTGCGAGCGCGAGCGGGGTGAAAAGATACTTGGCCACCCCCGTCAGGAAGAAGATCGGGACGAACACGATGCAGATGCACAGGGTCGAGACAAACGCCGGGACCGCGATCTGCTGGGCGCCGTCGAGAATCGCCACGATGAGCGTCTTTCGCATGGACAGGTTGCGCTCGATGTTCTCGATCGTGACCGTGGCATCGTCGACCAGGATGCCGACCGCGAGGGCAAGGCCGCCGAGGGTCATGGCGTTGACGGTCTGCCCGAGGGCCGCCAGGCAGGTGATCGAACAGAGGATGGAAAGGGGAATCGAAAGGGCGACCACCAGCGTGCTGCGCCAGGTGCCGAGAAACAGGAGAATCATGGCGGCCGTGAGCAGGGCCGCGAGCACCGCCTCCCGGATCACGCCATTCAAGGCTGCGCGCACGAAGATAGACTGGTCGAACTGCGGCACGAGTTCGAGGTCGGTCGGCAGCGTCGATTCGACCCGGGGCAGGGAATCGCGGATACGGCGAATGATGTCGAGGGTCGAGGCCTCGCCGTTTTTCGTGATCGTGATTAGGACGCCGCGCCGCCCGTTCTGGCGGACGATGTTTGTCTGCGGCGCGAAGCCGTCCCTCACCTGGGCGACATCCCGCACGTAGACCGTCGCGCCCCTGACCTGGGCGACCGGGAGCCTGCCCAGGTCCTCGACCAGGGTGGGGCTGTTGTTAATCAGGACGCCGTACTCGCGGTCCCCCACCTTGACCGTCCCGGAGGGAAGCGTGAGGTTTTGGGCGTTCACGGCGGCGCTCACCTGGGCCGGCGTGAGCCCGTTCGCCTCCAGGGCCCGCGGGTCGAGGTCGATCTCGATCTGCCTGACCTTGCCACCGCTCGGCAGGGGCATCTGGGCGCCCTGGACCGTCGCCAGCTGCAGGCGGACGGAGTTCAGGGCGTAATCATACAGCGTCTGCTCGGCGATCGTCCGGCTTGAGACGCCCAATTGGAGGATTGGAACGTTGGTCGCGCTGTAGCGGATGACGAGAGGCGGGGTGGTGCCGGGCGGCATCTGCTTGACCACCGACTGGCTGATCGCGGTCACCTGGGCCACCGCGGCGTCGATGCTCGTCCCCGGATGAAAGAAGATCTTGATGACGCCGATTCCCAGCAGCGACGAAGATTCCATGTGCTCGATGTCGTTGACGGTCGTCGTCATCGAACGCTCGCTCAGGGTGACGATGCGCTTCTCCATCTCCTCAGGGGCCAGGCCCGCGTACTGCCAGACGACGCTGACAACCGGAATGTCGATCGCCGGAAAGATGTCCTTCGGCATCCTGAGCGCGGAAAGCACGCCCAGAATGATGATTGCGAGGGCCATCACCGTGAAGGTATAGGGCCTGCGAAGGGCCAGCCGGACGATCCACATGTGCGTGAGAGGCGGAATTATGGGCGCAATCGGGCCCAACTTCCAATATCTCTTTGGGGATGAATGATGCCGCCGGCGTAACAGTGTTCCGGCGGTCTCCGCCCGGGGGGCCGCTGACACATTGTTTCCTTGCTTGCCGGCCCCCCCGACTTTTTCCTATGGGGCTCCGCCCTCATGAAAGTTCTCGTCGCCGATAAGATTTCGCCAAAAGGGGTTGCCTGGCTGCGGACGCAGCCGGGTCTTGACGTTGTCGAGGCCTACGGCTCCTCGCCGGCGAGGCTGCTCGAGCTTGTCCGCGACGTGCACGCGATCGCCGTGCGCTCGGAAACCAAGGTCACTGCGGAGGTTATCGCGGCGGCACACCTGCTCAAGGTCGTGGGACGGGCCGGGGTGGGGGTCGACAACGTCGACGTCGAGGCGGCGACCGAGCGCGGGGTCATCGTCATGAACACTCCGTCGGGCAATACGGTCGCGACGGCGGAACTCACGTTCACCCATCTGCTTTGCGGCGCGCGCCCGGTTCCGCAGGCCGCCGGATCCATGCGGGAGGGAAAGTGGGACCGGAAGAGCTTTTCGGGCATGGAGCTGTTCCGCAAGACCCTCGGCATTGTCGGGCTTGGCCGGATCGGCGGGGAGGTTGCCAAGCGCGCCCAAGCCTTCGGCATGCGGGTTCTGGCCTATGACCCCTATCTCGCGCCGAGCCGGGCGAAGGCGATGCAGGTGGAGGCCTCGACCCTGGACGAACTGCTCGCCCAGTCGGACTTCATCACGGTCCACATGCCGCTAACCGACGACACGCATTACCTTGTCGACGAGGCGGCCCTGGCAAAGATGAAGAAGGGGGTGCGCCTGTTCAACTGCGCCCGCGGCGGCATAATCCAGGAGAGCGCACTTGTCGCGGCGCTGAAATCAGGCCGCGTGGGCGCGGCCGGACTCGACGTCTTTGAGGACGAGCCCCTCGCGGCCGACAGCGAGCTTCGCAAGCTGCCCAATGTCGTCCTCACCCCGCACCTCGGGGCCTCGACCGCGGAGGCGCAGGATGCCGTCGGGGTGGAGATCGCCGAGCAGATCGCGGATGTCCTGAATGGCGGGGTGATCCGAAACGCCGTCAACATGCCCTCGATCGACGCGGCCGCCCTGAAGTCGCTCGCGCCCTACCTCGACCTGGGCGCAAAGCTCGGCACCCTGGTCCAGCAGATCGCCCCGAGCCAGGTTGCGTCCCTCAGGATCACCTATTGGGGGAAGATCGTCGATCTCGACGTGAATTCGGTCACCCGCTCTATCCAGCGCGGATTCCTCCGCCGGATCAGCGGCGAGGAGGTCAATTTCGTCAATGCGCCCGTCTTCCTCCAGCGCCTCGGGATCCAGGCCGAAGTCGTGAAGTCGACGGGCGACAGCGAGTATACCGAACTGATCCAGGTGGAGGCCGTTGCGCCCGATGCAGCGATATTTTCCGCCGCCGGGACTTTGGTTGGAAAGAACAACCAACCGCGCATCGTGAAGATAAACGGGCGCGAGGTGGAGGTGGCCGCCGACGGCAAGCTCCTGGTCCTTGAAAACCTCGACCAGCCCGGCATGGTTGGCACCGTCGGCACGTTGCTCGGCAAGGACGGGGTCAATATCGCAGACATGTCCCTCAGCCGCCTGACGCCCGGCGGAACCGCCTACATGGTCGTCCGGGTTGACACCGAGCCTAGCGACAAGGCGCGCGCCGAGATCAAGGGCCATCCGGCCATCAAGGTGGCCAAGTTCGTCCAGCTGTGAAATCCTGAGGCCTGCAACGTGCTGGTCACCACCGCCATAGTCGCCGTCATCGGGTATCTGCTGGGTTCGCTTCCCTTCGGGTGGATCGTTGCCCGGACGCACGGCGTCAACATCTTCGAGGTGGGCAGCCGCAGCCCGGGCGCCACGAATGTCCGCCGCATCCTGGGCGCCAGGGCGGGCAACCTGGTCTTCGTGCTGGATGCGATCAAGGGCGCCACAGCGTCGGGCTGGCCGCTTCTGGCATTGAATCCCGACCACAGGGCCGCCTATTGCGTGGCCGGCCTCGTCGCGGCAATGCTCGGCCACAGCTTCTCGTGCTTCACCCATTTCAAGGGAGGCAAGAGCGTCGCAACCGGGGCCGGCGGATTCCTGGTCCTGATGCCGCAGGTCACCCTGGTCGCGGCGGTCGTCTGGGCCCTGCTCTTTTTCTCCACCCGGTACGTGTCTTTGGCCTCGATTGCGGCGGCGGTGACGATCCCGGTCGTGGCGCATTTCTTCAGGGAGCCGGCCGTCATGACAGCCGCAGCCGCTGCGGTCGCCGTCTTTGTGATAGTCAGGCACCGGACGAACATCAGCCGCCTGATCCACGGAACCGAACATAGGGCGCGCCCCGCGGCGGAGGAGGATCCGTGAGCGGTCCTGCGAGCGTCAAAATCGGCCTCTGCGGGCTCGGCACCGTGGGGCAGGGTGTCTGGAAGCACCTGCAGAGGGGGCGCAGCGAGCTCGCCTCGCGCCTGGGCCTGCGCATAGACGTGGCCCGCGTGGCCGTGCGCGATCCGGGGAAGGCCCGGTCCGTGCGGATACCGGCGGGCAGGCTTACAACAGACGCCCTGTCGATCGCCATCGATCCTGAAATTCAAATCGTCTGCGAACTGATCGGTGGGACGGGCCTTGCGCGCAGGATCACCCTGGCCGCGCTTGACCGCGGCAAGATAGTCATCTCGGCCAACAAGGCGCTCATCTGCGAACACGGGGCGGAGATATTCGCGGCGGCGCGGGCAAATGGCGGGCATTTCCTCTTTGAGGCGAGCGTCGCCGGCGGGATCCCGATCATCAAGGCGTTGCGCGAGGGGCTTGTCGCGAACCGTTTTCCGCTGATCTACGGGATCCTGAACGGCACCTGCAATTACATCCTCTCGCAGATGGCCGCGCGCGGCGCCGACTACGCCCATGTGCTTGCGGAGGCGAAGAAGCTCGGCTACGCGGAGGCGGACGAGTCGCTCGACGTCGAGGGATGGGACACCGCCCACAAGGCGTCGGTCCTCGCCTGGCTCGCGCACGGGATCTGGGTCCGCCCGGAGGCGATGATCGTCGAGGGAATCAACCGGCTGGCTCCGGTTGACCTCCAGAACGCCGCGACCCTCGGCTACGGGATCAAGCTGCTGGCGATCATCACTCGCGACTTTTCGACAAACGAGCTGAGTGTCCGCGTGCACCCAACCCTGCTTCCGCAGCACAGCGTGGTGGCCAGCGTGGACGGGGTATTCAACGCGATCGCCGTCACGGGCGATGTCGTCGGGACGACCCTTTACATCGGGCGCGGCGCCGGCCAGGACGCGACCGCGAGTGCCGTCATTAGCGACATCGGCGATGCCATAGCCCTGGTCGGGCACGGCAAGGGGGCGCATCTGACGAACGAATCCGGCCTCCACGCGGGCAACGGGTGCCGGATTGCGCCGCCGGAGCGAATCCGCGGCCGCTACTACCTGCGCCTGACGGTCAGGGACCAGCCCGGCGTTCTTGCCCGGGTCGCCTCGGTCATGGCGCGGCAGCGGGTGAGCATCGCGACAGTCATCCAGAATCCGTCCGAAAGGGCGGGGGCGGCATCGCTGGTCCTCACGACCCACGAGAGCAACGAACGCTCGATTCGTCGGGCGCTGGGGCACCTCGGCGGCCTCGGGAGCGTCCTCGAAAAGCCGCTTCTTTTGCGGATCGGCGATTTTTCCGAGTAGGCTTGCATTCCACCCATGCCCAGAATCGTTCAGAAATACGGCGGCACGTCCGTGGGCGACGTCGAACGGATCAAGAAGGTCGCCGAGCGGGTCAAGGCCGCGCGGGACGATGGAAACCAGCTGGTCGTCGTGGTGTCGGCCCGCGCCGGGGTGACCAACGAACTGATCGCCCGGGCCCGCGCCGTCTGCGACCAGCCGAGCGATCGCGAGCTGGACCAGCTCCTGTCGATCGGCGAGCAGGAGACGATCGCCCTCACCGCGATGGCCCTTCACGGGATCGGAGTCGATGCCGTGAGCTACACCGGCGCCCAGGCGGGCATCTTCACGGACGCCGTGCACACGAAGGCCAAGATAAGGACGATCAACGGGCAGGCGATCGACAAGGACCTGAAGGCGGGCCGGGTCGTCATCGTCGCCGGATTCCAGGGGATAGACGACGAGGGCCAGACGACCACTCTGGGCCGGGGCGGATCGGACCTGACGGCGATCGCGCTGGCCGCCGCCCTCAAGGCCGACGTGTGCGAGATCTACACGGACGTCGACGGGGTCTACACCGCGGATCCGCGGGTCGTGAAGTCCGCCCGCAAGCTGCCTGAAATCTCGTATGACGAGATGCTCGAACTCGCCTCGTCGGGCTCGAAGGTCATGCAATCCCGCTCTGTCGAGTTCGCGAAGAAATTCAGCGTAGTCTTTGAAGTCCGTTCCTCCTTCAACCACAATCCAGGGACCATCGTGAAAGAAGAAGTCGCCTATATGGAGAAGGTCGTTGTCCGCGGCGTCGCCGTGGACAAGGACCAGGCCAAGATCGTCGTGAGCAACATCACCGACAAACCCGGTTCTGCCGCGAAAGTGTTCCGGTCCCTGGCGGACGCCAGCATCATCGTCGACATGATCGTCCAGAACGTAGGCCGCCACGGCGTGGCGAACCTCACCTTCACCGTGCCCAAGGGGGACACGCGTCAGGCCGTGAAGGCGCTGGAGCCCGTCCTCAGGGAAATGGGCGGCGGGGAAGTGACCGTCCTCGAGCAGATCGCGAAGCTGTCGGTCGTGGGCGTGGGGATGAAGACCCACAGCGGCGTGGCGGCGACCCTTTTCCAGGCGCTGGCCGAGGTGGGCATCAATATCGAGCTGATCAGCACCTCGGAGATCAAGATATCGGTGGTCATCTCGCTCGACCGCGCCGACGAGGCGGCACGGGTCGCGCATGCGGCCTTCAACCTCGATACGATTTGATGCGCTTCGTCTCCACCCGGGGGCAGACCGAACCCCATTCGTTTTCGGACGCGGTGGCGGTTGGGCTTGCGCCGGACGGCGGGCTGTTCCTGCCAGGGGAGCTGCCCGCCCTGGGCGGCCGGGTGGCGGGTTGGTCCGGGATGGGCTATGCCGAGCTCTGCTTTGAGTTCATCCGCCTCTTTGCCACGGACATTCCAGAGGGAACGCTGCGTCCGCTGGTCACCCAGGCCTATGAGCGGTTTTCCGATCCGGCGATAGCCCCGTTGCGCAGGCTCGACGAGCGCCTGTATGTCCTGGAGCTCTTCCACGGCCCCACGCTCGCCTTCAAGGATTTCGCGCTCCAGCTGCTCGGGAATCTGTACGCCCGCCAATGTCTCGTGCGTCGCGAGTCGATCAATGCCCTGGGCGCCACCTCCGGCGACACCGGCGCCGCTGCCATCCACGGGCTCTTGGACAGGCCGGGGACGGCGATCTTCATCCTCTATCCCGACGGGCGCATTTCGCCACTGCAGGAACGCCAAATGGCGTGCACCGGGGCGGACAATGTGTTTGCCCTGGCCGTCGACGGAACATTTGACGACGCGCAGGCCGTCCTGAAGGAGGTTTTCGGCGACCAGCCGTTTCGCCGCAGCCACCGCCTCTCAGCGGTCAATTCGATCAACCTCGCGCGCGTCCTGGCCCAGTGCGTCTATTACCTCTCCGCCTGGCTCCGGCTCCCGGAGGGAGTGAGGGAGGAGGCCGAATTCGTCGTTCCGACCGGCAACTTCGGAAACATTCTTGCGGGCTGGATGCTCCGGAGGATGGGCGTGCCGATCGGAAGCTTCCGGGTGGCGACCAACCAGAACGACATCCTCTACCGCCTGTTCACGACCGGCGAGTACCGCGTCGGGCCGGTCCGGCCGAGCCTTGCGCCCTCGATGGACATTCAAGTGGCCTCCAATTTCGAGCGATTCCTTTATTACCACCTGGGTGGCGACCCGCAGCGCGTCCGGGCGGCCATGCGGGAGTTCAGGGAAACCGGGTGCTGCGCCTTTCCTGGCATGGCGCGGGGCGAATTCTCCGCCTCGCGCTGCACCGATTCGGAGATCCCGCAAATCATCCGCGACGTCCACCGGCGGTACGGCTACATCGTCGATCCGCACACGGCCTGCGGCTTCAAGGAATTGAACCCCGGCCGGACGAGCGTTGTCCTGGCCACGGCGAGCCCGGCGAAATTTCCCGACACCATCCTCGCGGCGACCGGAATCGAGCCGACCGACCCGGCCCTGGAAATGCTCAAGACGCGCATGGTGGTGAAATTTCCCATCAGGGCCGACCCGGCTTCCGTGAAGTCGTTCGTGGCGGCCCACGCCGTCTGACGCCGCGGCCCTATTTGATCCGCTGGCTCAGGGTGCCCGCAAGCGCGACGAGAAAGGGCGCGGCGCCGGGGAGCTTCCTGAACTCGTCGGCCGCCATTTCGGACAGGTCAAGGGCGGATTTGCGCGAGGCTTCGATGCCGTGCAGGCTCACGGAGGTTGTCTTTCCGGCCTTCGCGTCCTTCCCGGCCGTCTTTCCCAATGTCGCTGTGTCCGAGGTGGCGTCGAGCACGTCATCGACGATCTGGAACGCCAGGCCGAGGTTGCGGCCGGCGCGACGGAGAACCTCTATGTCCTTGCCCGACTGGGATTGCGCGGCAGTTCCGACCCCGATCAATCCACCGATGACCAAGCTGGCCTCGATCATGGCCGCCGTCTTGTTCAGGTGAATGAATGCAAGCTCCTCCGGCGTGACGCCGGCCTTCCGCTCCGCCAGCAGGTCCTCGACCTGGCCCCCGATCAGGCGCCGGCTGCCGGCGGCGTCTGCCAGTTCGAGCGCGAGGGCATGCCCCGGGTCGGGAGGATAGCCGCGGCCGATCAACTCAAAGGCGAGCGTCAGGAGCGCATCCCCTGCAAGGAGCGCCGTCGCCTCGTCGAAGGCCTTGTGCACCGTCGGCCTGCCTCGGCGCAGGTCGTCATTGTCCATGCAGGGCAGGTCATCGTGGACGAGGGAGTAGGTGTGCACGCACTCGATCGCGACGGCCGCCGGCATCGGATCGAGCACCGGCGCCGGCTGTCCCGGCCTCCTTCGGCCAAACAGCTCCGCCGCTGCGATGACAAGCATCGGCCGCAGCCGCTTTCCCCCGCCCTGGACCGCGTAGCGCATCGCGGCGTGCAGCCGCTGGGGCCTGGCGCTCGCTGGGGGAAGGAGCCGGTCGATTCCGGCATCGATAAGCGACGCGCGGCGGGCGATCTCCTCGGATATGTTCATCGGCAAAGGGCACTACAAAGGATCGCGACTTGGCTGGCAAGAGGATGAACCGCTGGTACGGGGCGCGTTTTGTCCTTTCGCCGCGTGCCATCGCCCATTCTAATTCACGTTTTCAAAATCCCATGCCGACCTACGAGTACGTCTGTTCCAAATGCGGCCACCACTTCGAGAAGTTTCAGTCGATGAACGACGGGCGGCTGAAGAAATGCCCGAAGTGCGGGAAATCCGGCCTCAGGCGCCTCGTGGGGGGCGGCGCCGGGCTCATCTTCAAGGGCAGCGGCTTTTACATCACCGATTACAAGAAAGGTCCCGCAAAGAAGGAGGGCGGCGACTCCAAGCCGGCTTCCGGCGAGACCAAGCCGGCCTCCGCAGCGGCCGGCGCAAAGCCTGCCGAAGGTGCCTCGAAACCGGCGGAGAAAAACCCGCCCAAGACATAAGATCCCCGCCGTTGGTTCGAGACGGCTGAGATCGCGCATTCCCGCTTCCGTGTCCAAAAGGCTCAAGAACATCGGCATCGTCTCCTTCCTGACGGTGGTGTCGCGTTTCCTCGGTCTTTTTCGCGACCAGCTGGCTGCGGCGATCTTCGGCGCCGGCGCCCTCTATTCGGCATTTGTGACGGCATTCATCGTTCCGAACCTTTTCCGGCGGCTCTTGGCGGAGGGTTCGCTGAATGCCGCGTTCGTGCCGACGCTCCAGGGCGAATTTCATGATAAGGGAAAGCCGGGCGCATTTGCGCTCCTTTCCAACGTCGTGTCGTGGCTCCTGCTCGTCACCTGCGGCCTCACCGTTGTGGCGTGCGTCATCCTCAGCCATTCGCGGCTGATCACGGGCCAGGAGCCGAGATGGTACATCGCGGCCGATCTGTCGGTCCTCCTTTTCCCGTACCTCGCCCTCATCGCTCTGGCGGCTGCATTCAACGCGGCCCTGAATGTCATGGAGCATTTCACCGAGCCGGCGCTCTCCCCGATCTGGCTCAACATAGCCATGATCGCGACCCTGGCCGGGGCCGGCCTCCATTTCGCCCACACGCCGATGGGCGAAATCCACTGGCTTTGCGCGGGAGTCCTTGTCGGCGGATTCTTTCAGATGGGAGTCCCAGCGGCGGTCCTCTTCTCCGAGGGCTGGCGCCCGCGCTTCGACCTCGGCCTTTCGCCCAGGGTCCGGGAGATCGCGCTTCTGATGACGCCTGGACTCTTCGGCACGGCCATTTACCAGATAAACATCTCGGTCTCGCGCTTTCTCGCCTTCTCCCTGGACGACTCCAGCGCCACCCTTTACTTCTACGGCAATCGGCTGATGGAGTTCCCGATAGGCGTCTTCGCAATTGCCATTTCCACGGTCGTCTACCCGCTTCTCTCCCGCCATGCGGTCGTGGGCGATTTCAAGTCCATGGCCGAGGATTATCGGAAGGGCCTTCGGCTCATTCTCATCATCAACGTTCCGGCGGCCCTGGGGTTGGTCCTGCTGAGCCACCCGATCACCAACGTCATCTACAGGCACGGACTGTTCACCTCGAAAAACGCGAACGATCTGGCCACCATGGTCGCCCTCTTCTCGATTGGCATGCCGTTCTTCTCGATCGTCAATCTGACAATCCGGGCGTTCTATTCGTTCAAGGACACTGCGACACCGGTCAAGATCGCGGCGATCGACTTTGTCGTGAACATCATAGTCAGCCTGAGCCTCATGAAGTGGCTGGGGGCCGACGGCCTGGTCATTGCCAGCACGACCGCGATCATCGTGCAGACAATTCTGCTTCAGCGCGCCCTGGCGCGCAAGCTCCCGGGCATGAGTTTCCGGCCGCTCTGGCCGAGCCTTGGCAGGGTGATGGTTTCCACCGCGGTCATGGGCGTTGCTGTCTGGCTCGGCTGGCACTTTGTCCAGCGCCTGCCGGCCACGCCCTTTGTCCTCGGGCTAGGCGCCATTTTCGTCCTTATTCCCCTGGGGGTTGGCATTTACGCCGCGATGATCTGGTTCCTGAAGATCGAGGGCAGGGAGGAACTGGCGGAGATGCTCACCCGGAAGAAGCCAGGCGAAATTGCCTCGAAATGAGGGCGGAACTGGTTGAGCCTGCACCCTGTCACCCGCGTCTGAATGAACAAGCTTCTCCTTGGTTTCGCGACCGTTCTTCTGCTGGCCGGCTGCGCCGAGTTCAGCTCGCGCACCACACCTTCCGCCAAACTGGGCAGTTATCAGCATATCTATGTCCAGCACTCGCTGACTGATGGCCGCGGGCTCGACGGGGTCATCGCGCAGGAGCTTCAGAGGCTGGGCTACGATGCCTCGGCGGGCCCGCTGACGCTCATGCCGAAGAATACAGAATTGGTTTTGCTGTATCAGGACCGCTGGAGTTGGGATTTCACGACGTACATGATCGAGCTCAACATGCAGGTGATGACGGCGCACAGCGGCCGGATGCTTGCGGAAGCCCGCACATTCCGGCCGTCCCTGGTTGGCCATCCCCCTGTCCAGCTCGTCGACCAGATCCTGAACAACTGGTTCAAGCCGCACGTCCCTTCGGTTCCCCAGACGCCGCCCGTGGACAATTGATCGCGCCTGCGGTTCGCACCGGGGTGGCGCGACGGGGGAGACTCGAACTCCCGACCATCGGTTTAGAAAACCGATGCTCTATCCGGCTGAGCTACCGTCGCAACCAACTACCGACTAACAGAATATAACTGAATCGTTCTCCGACTAAAAATCGAGTTGTAACCATCTTTTGTAACCGTAAGCTCGGGGCACGATGAGAACGACCGCAGGAGCGCCCGAGAGGGCGAATCCGACGTTTCAAAAGGTCGGGCCGAATCTGTACCGGTTGGATTCAACGGGCGGGTATTATGCTCTCCTAAAACGAGCGGACAAACAATTTCGACGCTCGCTCAAGACCCACGACAGAAAGCTGGCGGAGCGCCGGTTATCCGAATTGCGCGAGAAAATTGGCAAGCTCACGACCGACGACGACGCGCGCGTCACCTTCGAGGACCTGGCCAAACGATGGGTGGACCTGAGCAGGCACGCGCTTAAGCCAATGGCGATTCTCCGGAGGGAGACGGCCATCAAGGGCATCGGTCCTTTCTTTGCCGGGATGAATGCTCGAAACATCCAGACCCGCCATTGCGAACGATGGGTGACTGAACGCGGGCCGAAGTTGGCAGATCGGACGTTCGTTTTGGAACTTGGCGTCATGAAGGCCATCTTCGCCTATGCGGTGGACCGTGGCATCATGCTCAATAATCCGGCGCGGAGCTTGAAACGCCGGAAGCTGGTTCAGCAGCCCATCGCGATACCATCACGAGAGCAGTTTCAGAAACTCATTGCGGCCATCCGCGAATCCGATGGCCGAGCCTCAAGCCAAGCACTGGCAAAACCGGGTGCCGACCTCATCGAGCTTCTTGCCTATTCGGGTTGCCGGCTGGGCGAGGCTAGAGCCCTGCGCTGGTCCGATGTCGATTACGAGGCCAACGCCCTCAAGATAACCGGAGGCGAAGCTGGGACCAAGAACCGCGAACAACGAACCGTGCCCATAACTCATGCGCTACGGTCCCTCCTGGTAAGGCTAAAGGCCGAGAGAAGCCCCGCCCAGGCCGACCCCATCGCCTTGATCGCAAGCGCCAAGAAATGCCTGCAATCCGCATGCCGTCGATTGGGCTACCCTACGTTTTCCCACCATGATTTTCGGCACTTCTTCGCAACCACCTGCATCGAATCCGGTGTGGATATACCGACGGTCAGCCGGTGGCTCGGACACAAAGACGGCGGCGCACTTGCAATGAGGGTTTACGGGCATCTGCGCCATGAGCATAGTTCGTCGATGATCAAACGTGTGACCTTCTAGGAAAACGTTGATCTATCGAGTTGTTCCTGGTACCACACAACGTCCCGATAATTTCCGATGCCGGACCAAGAACCATTCGGCTTTCTCGGGCTCGGAGGCCCGGAGAGATACGCTGCGGTTTTCAAGCGAATTGAAGACGGTTCGATCACGACACTCTCAAACCAAGAGCTTGTAGAAGCTGCGAGAACGTTGGCGACCTACCATTTCAATCATGTTGGCCAAGATCAGGAGGCTGCTGCGCTCTTAATTCACAGTATGCTCCTTGAGCGAACAGTGCGAGACGTCGAGCAGACAATGGTCAAAATTGATCGATCAAATGCAGCCACACAACGCCTGGTGGTCATTTTGACGTATTTGGCGCTCGGAATCGGTCTTCTGCAAATCCTCCTGCAATTCCGTCCACACGCATGATATTGGCCGCATAGATGGGCCGCCCGCACTTGTTGCGGCTCTTCTGACTTCAATTGCCCGTCCCATGATAATTCCCGGTTTCATTATCAGCCTGCTAACTTTTCCTGGCGTGATTGTCCACGAGTGGGCTCATAAGCTATTTTGCATCTGGACCGGGACCCCCGTCGTTAAAGTGTGCTATTTCCGATTCGGAAATCCCGCAGGGTTTGTTATCCACCAAAAACCGACCTCGGTTTGGCGTCATATCCTGATTGGAATTGGTCCTTTATTTGTTAATACAGCCACCGGAATTGCCCTAGGCGTGATGGCGTTGCCGTTCAAGGGAACGAATGATGCCGCTTTTCTTATACTAATGTGGCTCGCAATGTCCATTGCCATGCATTCGTTTCCCAGCACTGGCGACGCCAAGAGTATATGGGCAGCGGTTTGGGATCGCGGGGCACCAGTTGCAGCGAAGGTTTTCGGAACCCCGCTGGTCGGGCTGATCTTCGTCGGAGCAATCGGATCAATCTTTTGGCTAGATTTGGTTTATGGCGTTGCGGTGGTGGTAAGCGTCCCGCAAATCCTGACCAGGAGTTCGCAGAACAGCACCGGCGCATATTCCGTGCTGTTGAAGGAGAGCTTTAGCCTTAATCGGACTTTGCCGAGGATGATTGATTCCATGACACGCATTGACACCACGTGGGTGGATTCAGACAAAGACATCACATATCATTTCACGCTATTAAGCCCCGATGCACAGAGTCTTGATAAGAATAAATTGGCCGAAGGCATTCGACGCAAAGCAATCGCCGGGTATGAGAGCGATCCGGCTATGAAAGAGTTGCGCCATATGGGAGTAACTTTGCACTACAAGTATTTCGATGAGAACGGAGTACTCATCGTTGATGTGCCCGTGAGTCCGAGCGATTTCTGATCCGCCTGGAGCGAACAGAGGACGAGGCCCCAGTCCCCCTCACTGCTGCAGGTGATGACGTCCCGGAGCCGATATGCCCACTTGGGCCGAGCTTCGTCGGATGCCGTCCATATCCGCAACACCGAGCACGGTCCCGAACTCGCCAACGCGTTTCCGCCATGCTTGGGCACCGGGCGAATGCCACGCGAAGACACGCGTACACCGGAGCCAACCGATCTTTGCACTCCGGTCAAACTCGACCCTTCGGCATCCTTTCCACGAATGACGGCGGAGCGTCAGCCCAGCTTCGAGATATTTGCCAACGTACTCCGAAATAGCCTCCTTTCCCTTTCGAAGCGGCAGGAATTCCGCCCGGCCCAGCCCATAACGCGGCAGCACTTTTCGCAAGACCGACCAAAGGGCGACGAGTTCAGGCGCAGCCGACGCCTTGTACCGTGTCCGTAGTTCCCTAAATCGAGGAGTGGGACCGTTCGCACTGCGCTCCCTCTGGCACTCATCGAAAGCCTCCCAGTCAAAGGAATCTGCCCGGGTGTCCCATACGACGGCAACCAGCAGGTGATAATGCGGGCGGTCCTGTTTTTGCGGCTCTAGGACGCGAATGAAGCTGACGATCCACACACCGTTTCGCACTAGGTAACTGTTCCACCGTCTAGCGAACAGGGTGGGGTGCAGGTTGTCCTCATCGGTGACCGTGAAGAATAGACAGTGAATCCGGCCCCAATGCTCGACGAATGCGGCGACGTTGAGCCGCAAGTTGAATGCTGCTTTGGCCTCCGCCCCGGTCGATCGTCCCCAACGTTGCAGGAGGTCCCCGTTCTGCTGCTTCCAGACTGCATCCCTGACGTTGGGATCGATAAACCAGCCCGGCGCATTCGGGATCGGTTTCAGGCGGTATTTTTTCGGAGGCCTGTTGGAATTGTTACTATTCTGACAAGGAAGGCCGGAGGCGGCGGGCGCGGCGCGCTCCGCGCGCCGCATCCCGCCGTCCACCGGCGCTTCGAACTCCCTATCCGCCCCTTCCCCCCTTTCCCCGGGAAAGGGGGAACCTCCCGCTTCGCTTAGCTCGTTCGGCTGGAGCCTCACGTGCTTCGCTTCGCTCCGCCGATCAGCAGCACAGCCCGGATTCACTTGCCGCCTCCTATCGCCCTGAAATGGCCCTTGGCGTGGGCTTTCCGGGTTCCAGTGAGTCGCACGAAGAACGCGGAACCATCTCTCTTGAATCGGATTGCCCCTGGTCGGCGCAGAAACCTCGGGTCAACTGGTCCGCAGAAGTCCGGATGACCCACCCGCGGGCCGAAAGATTTCCTCCCAGGGCGGAGCTGCACCGGATGCTCGCCCAATAGCTGCTCCAACTCGGCGCGCGAATTCACGACTCCGGGCACCCAGCTCATCGGAGCACGGCCTCCGACGTTTCACGGAGGAAGCGCTCGATTTCCCAGACCGGGTAAATCGGTCGCCGCGTTGCCCGTGACGGCCGCAGCAGACCGCGCTTCGTTAACCGATCGACCGTAACCGCGCTCTGACCGATTGCTCTGGCGACCTCTTGTCGAGTAAGGGCCAGCCTAGGCCCGGATTGTTTCTTGTCCTCTGGCGTTTGCATACGCCGGAGGAGGGTAGAGAACTTCGAGGTGGAAAATTACCTCGGCTGCCAATCCGGTTGAAGTTGTTTTCGCGGGCGGCCGCGCAACTTGTACTTCAAGCCAACTCGCTGGCAAATCTGTGCCACACGCTTCGGATCGTACCCAGCTCGATTCCTGCCGAACACTTTGATAAGAACCCGATGCAGGTGGTCTATGCTTTCGAGGTGCTCCACTACTCGCCAGTACAACAACATGAACAGATAAATGTCGGTCGCATCGTTCTTCCTGTTTGCGCCGGCGATCATCTTCAGGGCGTCTGCCTTTCCCTGGGCGAAACCAGCCGCCTCTGGGACGGTCAACTTTGACTCAAAGTCTGCAACCGACTCGAAGAATTTCGCTCCATCATCTTTGATGTTTTCAAACAGCCAATCGCCGTACTCACCGAATAAGTAGTGCAGACCCTTCTTGATTTCCTCGTCCGTGGGCTCCCTCATTTTTGGCCACGGCTTCAATCGCTCAAAAACCTCGGTTAAGGCCCTGAGGCCGCCATCGACGAAACCGAGCGAGAAGCCTGCTGCGTAGCTGGCTCCCTTCGATTGATAGCTCATCCGGTCCTCGATACCCGGAAACAAGGCGCGACTAACTTTCTCCCCGCACCGCGTCACCCAGCCAGGTCGCTTTATTGCCGGTATTCCGAGAACCCCCGCCTCTCTGACGAGTACGTTGGGAAACACCCCGAGATCGGCAAATCGCGCGGCGACGAGAAACTGAGCCGCCGGGCTCTCTGGCTTCCCTGCATCCGTTGCACCTTTTCTGTCACCCGAGTTCAAAATTTAAGCCTATTCTGGATGACTCCAGTATAGCACGCGAATCGCCCAACCCCTGTCACCACGCGCATTTAATGACTCCAGACGACTCAGGCAATCTCAGGCGAAAATGCCCGGTTTGATTTAGAAAACCGATGCTCTGTCCGGCTGAGCTACCGTCGCGTTCGATCCAATACCAGCGGCGTTGGAAGAACTCGTTCTCTGGCAAGAAATCGCAGGATTCGCAAGCGCCAAGAAATCTCGGCGCTCCAGGCTCACAATTGGTGCCGGTACATATTGGCGCAACAAAGACCTAGCGAGATTTCTTGTAACTATTCACGCCATCGCGAGTTTCCTTCTCTATTCACCCTTGTGAAATCCTTTCTTTCTGTCCGTCTTTCTGTCTTACCTCGACCTCAATGGCAGCGAGCCTACATCCAGATCAATACGATAAACGGGACGATCTAAGTCCGGAAGGCAAAGTGAAAATCAGGTCTCGCCGGCACGCGTCTTTTAAATGGCGCACCCATCTAACTCGGCTCACTTTCGCGACAAGTCTATTCGCTTTCGCAGCACCGATTTTGGCGCGGGGTGATCAGCCGTCTCTCAAGGTTGGCGACGCCGCGCCGTCTCTGCAACTCGACGAAATGCGGCAAGCGCCTTTGGGGGCCTCGGTGAACCGTGAAGCACTGATGGGCAAAGTGGTCGTCATCGACTTCTGGGCCACTTGGTGTGCTCCCTGTATTGCCTCATTGCCGCACCTCAATCAACTAACAATAGAATTGGCGGGTGAGCCGGTTACCTTCATCGCAGTCACGGATGATCCGCCTGCAAAGGTTGCCGAGTTCTTGAAGACGCATCCGATCACAACTTGGCTCGGCTTCGATAAGACCCGCGTAAGCTGGCATGCCTTCGACGTGGTGAGTATCCCCCACTGCGTTGTGATTGGGCGAGACGGCAAGGTGGCGGGAATTACATTGCCCGAGGATGTCACGGCTGAATCATTGAGAAAGCTGTCGAAAGGTGAACCTGTGGTCTTCGCGCCCAAAGAGGGTCGGCCCGCCAATGCGAATTGGGACGAAGACTGGGTCGAATGGAAGGATGGAGTGCGCCCGGAAACTTATCTCATCATCAAGCCTATCGTGACGAGTACGACGGAGTCTTACTATCCGCCGCATGGTGATCGTCTGACCGCCGACGGGGCATCGTTGCCGCTGCTCATAATGCTCGCCTACGGCACCGACATATTTCACCTCGACCTGCGGTCGCCACTCATAAAACAATCCTACCGAGTTGCCGTGCGCGTCCCACCCGGCCGCGAGGCCATGCTGAGGCCTTGGCTGCAGCAAACGCTGCAAACGATGTTCGACATCAAGGCGCATTGGGAAGACGAAGAGCGGACTGTTTTCGCCCTAAGCCGTGCACCCAATTCACAGATTCCGTCGGTATCTGTTGTTACGAATCCAATGGCGGCGATGTTGAAAGGTTCGATCACTTTGAAAGGTCAGTCCACCAGCACGCTTGCAAACATGCTGACCACGGTTTTCAGAGCGCCAGTCGTGAATGAGACTGGATTGGATGGTGTCTATGATTTCGAGCTGCCCTACCAGCCCGGAGACGTGAAAATGACGACTGATGCGCTAGGAAAGATCGGCTTCCGGGTCGATAAAGTCCGTCGCCTTGTCAGAGTGCTCGTCGTTGAGCCGGCAGACAAAACTTAACCTGCCGACAGGCCGGACATGTTGGAGGCGGTTGACAGGAGAATCAGGCGACCTAGTGTTGGCGCATGTCGAATGCGGCCGAGCAAGTCACGACCACCGCCCTCGCTCTCTCGGAGAGTGAGCGCTTGGCCGTCGCCACCGCCCTTTGGAACAGTTTGAAATCGCCGGCCGACGTACCCGACGAAGCGACCGCTGATCTCGTCTCCCTGGGCAGGGCTCAGGAATTGACTGATGGCACTGTGAAGCCCATTCGGCACGAGGACGTTTTCAGGAGAGCCCGTTCGGCCCTGAAATGAATCGATCGAAGCAGCGGATATTTGACCGTCTTTTGGAACGTGCGCAAAACTCACTGGACGTTGAGCTGGGAAACGGTTGACGGAGGGAAAAACCAGAACACAGTTTTCTATATGAGACTGGCCGATTTTCCCGCCCTCAAGAGGCTTCCTGCCCGTCAACGCATGAGCCTGGCCCAAGAACTCTGGGATTCGGCCGCCAGCGACACTCTCCCAGTTCCCGACAGCCACAGGA
The DNA here is from genome assembly GCA_963747795.1 of uncultured Verrucomicrobiae bacterium. Lineage (GTDB taxonomy): Bacteria > Verrucomicrobiota > Verrucomicrobiia > Opitutales > Opitutaceae > Palsa-1447. Next base: position 5,781 of record CAVVGS010000015.1, on the reverse strand, counting down.
AGCTGATTCGCTCCCGACGCGCGGCCTATGAGAACGGCCGGATGCGTACACTGACGATGGGAGAGCTTGCCAAGTCGATCCATCGCCGGAAGTGAATTCAAAGCCGGTTGTCGCGCTCGACGTCGTAAGCGAGGACATCCAACTCGTTTATGATTACTTCGAGGGTCGGCTCTTTGGCGCAGGTGAGCGATTTTTTGCTACATATTTTAAAACCACAGACCAGATCGCTTTGAATCCGTGGTCGTTTCCGGTGAAGTTCGACGACTATCACCGGGCGTTCGTGCCAAGAAGCAATCAAGCGGTCTATTACTTCCAGGAACCCGAACGGTCGGTAATCGTTGCGGTGGTCGACGCCCGACGAAATCCAAGGCTTATCCGCGATCTAGTTCGAGGGCGCCGGGAAAGCCGTTAACTCATCGAGTTCGTTGCACCTCTTTTGTCACCCGATTACAAAATTTGGGCCTACTCTGGATTACTCCAGCACAGCGCGGGAATCGCGCAACCCGTCTCAGGACCAGCATTTGATAACGCCAGACGACTCAGGCGAATCCAGGCCAAAAAGCCCGGTTCGAATTAGAAAACCGATGCTCTGTCCGGCTGAGCTACCGTCGCGTGTCCGCCCAAAACCAGCGGTGTTGGAAGAACTCGTTCTCTGGCAAGAAATCGCAGGATTCGCAAGCGCCAAGACATGCCCCCAATCCGCGTGCCGTCGCTTGGGATACCCCATCCTCTAGCTGTGTACGTATGCCGTCTTACGCGCCCCGCGACTGCGATCATGGACAACCGCCATCGGAATCCGCTCGCCAGAGTCGCGCGCTCGCGCCTCGATGGCTGCCAGGTAGTCATCCAGATCTTCGGCTTCGGCGCGAACCTTGGCCAGGGTGGCGCGCTGATCGCGAATCGACGCGAGCGTGGTTTTTAAGTTCGGCTTATTCATTTCAGGACGCCCCATCATATCGGCAGCACCCGCACTTTGTTTCGACCCGGAAGAATGGTGACGATGGCCCCGCTATCAATCTCGGCTTCAAATTGCCGAAGGACACCGGTTAGAGTCGGCCCCAGCGCATCAGGGGTAATGTCCTCGACCCGGGCTTGAATGACGCTTGGCCGATGGTCGCGGGTATGGGCCAGGATTGCGCCAAAATCCAGATCGTGTGTGAAGATGACCTGCTGGTTTGCGATGGCGTACGTGGCAATCGTTTCATCCAAGGCGTCAGCGGCTCCGACTGCGGACCAGTGGACAGCCTCGAACCCTTGCTCGGCCAGGTAGGGAATCCAAGCCGGCGAAAAGTTCATGTCCACCAGCAGCTTCATCCGTGCTGCAGCTCAACCTCCTGACCCTCGGCAAGCCATGTGGCATAGGTCAGCGCCGCCGCGATGTCCTCGGGTTCAAGGTACGGGTAAAGCTTCAAAACGTCTTCCTGCGTTTTCCCGGCGGCTAGCAGGCCTGTAATGGCACCAACCGTCACCCGGAGATTGCGGATGCAAGGCTTACCACCCATTCGGGCCGGGTTGAGGGTTATGCGCTTGATCAGATTCATGGTACGAGGATGCGTCCGGCGTCACAGTGAGTCAAGGGGGCTTGGTTGCACCTTTTTTGTCACCCGGCTTCGAAATTTCAGCGTTCCCTGGATGACTCGGGATGATCTGTTTCCGATGCAACCCGCTGCGGAGCCGGGAAAATGCGACACCAGACGACTCAGGACAGGATGGGCTGATTTGCCCGCATCGAATTAGAAAACCGATGCTCTATCCGGCTGAGCCACCGTCGCACTCCACCCCAAGGCAAGCGGCGTTGGAAGGACTTGATCTCGGAGAAGAAACGGCGGGATTTGCAAGTGCAAAGGGGTGGCTGCAACCCGAGTGCCCGATCGCTTGCGTCTTGAACTGCACCATGGGTCCGGGCCTAGGGCCCGGCCATATCGGGCACAAACCCCATCGCTGTGCCGTTGTCGGCTCGCCCGAAGGTGAACGATCCCCACGGAGCGGCCACGACCGTCGTGCGGTTTGTGACCTGTCCCGCATCGCCATCCGGATTCGTTTGCAGCAGTTGGAACGCCTAACCTAGGCGATCTGAGGCGCCGGACTCTTCTCCCACACCGAAAAATACTCGAATCGGTTTGCATCGCCCGGCGACTCGTAGATCAGCCGGGCCCAGCGCCCCACCAGCGGTAGCGTGATCAAGAGGGTTTCCCTGAACGAGTCGGAATCCCAGACGTGGCTGTGTTCGCGGCGGCGCCGGGCCCTCTGGATGTGCTCGAGCTGCTGGGCGGCTGGCAGCCGCGCGACCCAGGTCGTCACGGCGCAAAGAAAATCAAGGTAATGGTCGTCCGTGCTCTCCGTCACACGGTCCTGGTAGTCCTTCCACAGGTGGGCGAAGCTCGTCAGGGCGCGCGGCTGGTCGAATGTGAAGCGCTTGTCGGGGATGGCGATGACGGCCCGTCCCCCGGGCCCGAGCACCCGGAATATCTCGGCGATTGCGAAGAGAGGATTCGCCAAGTGCTCGAGCACATGGCAGGCGATGACGAAGTCCAGGGAGTCGCTCCCGATTGAGCCCAATCCTGTCCGGTCGAGGTCGATGATGACGGTCGGGTCGACCATGCGGCCCGGATCGACTTCCGGGAAAAGCTCGATCGCCTGCGCCCGAGTGAACACGTCGGCGTAGGTCACATGGGCGTCCGCTGGCAGAGGAGCCGGCTCGTGAAAGGCCCCGATTTCGAGTCCCTTTCCCCGCAGCAGCCTGAATCCGTCCTGCCGGGCTTTCAAAACAGACTCGGAGAAGGCCATCTCAGGCTCGCGTCGCGCAGAGCATTACCGCCGGACCGTTCCCGTTCTTGGTCATTTCGCGACCGATGATTTCGATCCGCTGGTACCCTCCTGCCAGGGCCATTTCCGCCAGGCTTCCAAGGGAGGGGAAGAACGACTCGGTCCTCACCCCGCTGAGCGGGTGCGCCGTCGGCTCGGCGTAGATTCTCCCGCGATAGCCGTTCTCCGTGAAAACGGCCTCGGTTTCGGCGCAATAAATCGTCCAAAGCCAGAGGATGGGCGAGCTGCGCGCGCAACGGGCCAGGAATTTCGCCGGATCGCGAAGGTGGTAGAGAAGGCCGATGCAGACCACCGCATCGTAGGCCTGCTCCAGGCTGGCCGCCGGCTCCTCCAGGTCGTCGGTCAGGAAACGGATGTTGGTCAGGTTCCTGATCCGGGCGAGCAGGGCGGCCCGGGCCAGATTCTCCCCCCGGATTTCGGTGGCGATTACCTGGGCGTCGGGCAGAGCGGTCGCCAATGCGGCCGTATGGCCGCCCTCCAGGCAGCCGCACTCCAGCAGCCGCCGGATGCCGGTTCGCCGGGGTCCGAGCCAGTCGAGAAATGCGCGCACCCGCGTGTCGTATTCGGCGAAATACTGCCCTCCGAAGTCCCGCCCGCCTGCGGTGAACCCGGTGATCCACGGTCCGAGCCGGTCGACCTCGGCCGCAATTGCAGAAGTGTCCATCGAAACAGGGATCTTCCGCGCGGGGTTATTCGTCAAGATCCGTGTGCCTTTGCCCTGTCAGGAACTCCGTGCCGCGCCGGGGTTGCCCAGGCCGGGGGAGGCCTCGGGCAGCGGCGCCCCGCCGCGGGGTGCAAGAGCGCTCTTGACTTGCCCGGTGCGGATTTTACGTTTCACCCTTCCCCAGACAACGGGGTGGTAGCTCAGCTGGTTAGAGCGTCTGCCTGTCACGCAGAAGGTCGCGGGTTCGAGTCCCGTCCATCCCGCCATTCAAAAAACGCGTTTTCCCCTCTGAAAGAGGGTTTTTCAGAGGGGAAATGGCTCAGATGCAATTTGGCTGCATTTGGCTGGTTTTAGCTGTTTTGGGCCCATTTTACTCGATTGTTGACCAACAGTTGACCAACAACATCGGGTTGCAAAATGAAGATTTCCGGCCCTTTTCGTAATGCCAGGCGCTCGGCTTGGTATCTTCTTGCCAGCCGCCTGGTGAAGAATCCGGACGGGTCGCCATTGGTTGTGGATGGAAAGGCTGTCACCCGGCGCTGGAGGCCCCACTACGAAACCCGGGCCAAGGCCGTGGCGGACATGGAACGGATAAAACAGCAAAGTGAGGTTGCCGGGGTCAGTGCCGGCGGAGTGCTGACGCGGCAGCAGGCGGTTGAGTTTGAGCAGGCGAAGACGATCGTTCCCGAGGTCTCGCTCGTCGAGCAGGCGAGGTTCTGGCGCCTTCACCACCCCGAAAAGACGCAAGCCAGCCTCTCCGAGTGGAAGGGGCCGTTCCTTGCGGATGTTGAGGCGAGGCTTGGAAAGACGCGACACTGGGAAGATCTCAGTTCCAGGGTCTCAATTCTTTGCCAAGCTTTCGGGCCACGCCTTCCTGCCACGGTTACCCGTGTCGAGGCCTTGGACTATCTGAAGGCCCTGGGCCTCTCGGGCCGCACGATTCTCAATCAAAAAAGAGCCGCATGCAATTTCTTCGCCTGGCTGATCGAGAAAGGCGTCGTGGCCGAAAATCCGTTTGGCGGCATAAAAAAACGCCAGCTTCCCAAGGTGGCGGCGAATGAGATCCGGTTTCTCTCAATCGACGAGACCAGAAGGTATCTTCGTGCATGCGAAAGGTATGATCCGAAGCTCGTCGCCCATGAGGTCGTCCAGTTTTTTTCGGGAGTGCGATCGGACGACGAGATGGCGAACTTCGAGGGTGATTGGGTGCTCCCCGCCACCCGTGAAATTGCGATTCCCGCTTCGGCGACGAAGAGCGGGAAGCGAGAGGTAATCAGCGGCCTCGAGGATAATTTTTGGGCGTGGTGGACCAGGTACGGGCGGAAGGGCCCGCTGCGGCCGAAGAACTACGGCCCGCGCTGGGATCGCATCAGGGCTTTGGCGGCAATAGATCTGACGAACGTGCGCGACGAATTGGCGCGGCTCCCAATCAAGACCCTGTTCCAGAAGAACCCGGGGTTGCGGGATAAACTGCGCGAATGGCCCTGGAATGCGAGGCGTCGGACATTCTGCACGTATCACGTTTCAAAGTTCGAAAGTGCCGACAAGACCGCTTTGATCCTGAGGCAAAGAGGAGGGACCTACACGCTCCACAATTCAGCTATCGTGGGCTTGGTGTCACGCAACCCATGGGCGAGGCGTATTTCAAAATTTTGCCGGAACCCGTGAAGAAGCCGATATTGCCGGTCCTGCCCAAGCGGGGGATAGTTCGGACTCAAAGCGAAGCGAAGACAACAGGCGCTTGGCGCCGGATCGGAGAGCGTGGCTTAGCAGGACGAGTTCGCGGCCTGCAGGGCTTACGCGGCATCGCGGCCGTGCACTTGGCCGAAATGATCCAGATCGACTTTGCGGATTCGGTACATCTTGCCGAGACGCTTGTGACGCAACGCCGCACGACCGTCGCGGTCTATCTGGCAATTGTCCCGCACGTAGGAGTATGAGGCTCGGAGGTATGCGGCGGAGTCATAAAGGTCGAGCACCTCGGGCCAATCCTCGAACCTCGGCCATTTGCGCCACATTTCTTCCTGATACTCGCGCGACTGCTTATTCGGCTGGCTCATGGGGCTTCGGGAAAGACGGAGGGCGTTTCGAAGCACCGGTCCTCCGTTGTGACGAACATTCGTATCCCGTCGCGCCGGAGCCCGCCCGCGTTGTTGGGGCGGCAAGGACCAGAGAGGCGTCGAGGGAATGTTGGCATTGTGTTGACCCCTATATGGCAAATTTTTCGGCCGGCCGAAAAGTTTCCGTGAATCGCGACCTTCCGAATCCCGGGGCAATCAGGCAATGAGACT
>CAVVGS010000014.1:0-171467 GCA_963747795.1 uncultured Verrucomicrobiae bacterium | reverse complement strand
ATTAAGCTGCTGCCACTGCCCGGGGCGTGACCTCGCGGTTGATTTTTGAGCCTAATTCACGGCGGGCTTTCCGGATGTCACATTCGGTCTGCAAGCGCAGCCACCACCCTTCCGACAATCCGAAATAGCGATCGAGGCGCAGGCCTGTGTCGGCAGTGATCGCACGATTGCCGGCCAGGATGGCGGCTATGCGCGTCTGCGGCACGCCGATGCCCTTGGAAAGGCGGTACGCGGTAAGGCTCATGGGAACGAGAAACTCCTCGCGGAGCATCTCGCCTGGAGTGAGAAGTGGCAGATAGGTGGCGCTCATGGGTGGAATCAGTGGTAATCGACGACCTCTACTGCGTGAACCCCGTCCGGCGCCCAGCGGAAGCAGAGGCGCCATTGGTCGTTGATGCGGATGGAATGCTGTCCGGCGCGGACGCCCTTGAGCGGCTCAAGCCGGTTGCCAGGGGGAACCCGGAGATCGTCCAATCTCTGGGCCAAGTCCAGTTGGACCAATTTACGCCGGGCCGTCGTCTGGATGGTGGAAGGAAGATCGGGAGTGCGTTTGTCATGAAAAATCGCCTCGATGGCACGGCAGGCGAAGGACTTGATCACGTCTTCATAGTTACGCACGACGTTAGTAACGTCAAGCGTAATTATTTCCCTGACGCCTTTTCTCTGAAAAGAAAGCCCAAGCCCAAAGTAAGAACAGCGCAGATGTACGCCGATGTCGCAGACATGCTAATTCGCTGGCAGCCAGTGTAACTAATTGATTACCAACACCGACTGTCGAAACCGGGGTTCGAATCCCCGTGGGGACGCCAATTTTTATCCAGCTTGAAACCAGTAGCCTACGAATCAGCTGGGCCTACTGGCAGGAAATCCCCGACAAGTTCGGCGTCGGTTCTGCCGCTATGGGCCATGGGTCGAGCGAAGAGCATACGCCAAAGGAGTAGTAAAAGTCACCCCTTTGGTGACAAAGAACAGGTGGAAAAGGACGCCGCTGGCTCCTGCAGTTGAGAGATCTCTTTGAACCAATCCATCAGTTGGTTCCAACTGGAGACTATTTGGGACGCCATCGTAAATTATTGATGGCAAATGGTGCTATTGAAGAAAGTGCCGGCCAAGCGGCTTGTTCAGGGCGCGGGGTCCTTCGATTTCCTCTCCCGTCCCCTCCTTGGGGCGAAGTGGTGGTAGAGCGTCATCTTGGCGCGCCTCACTTCGGCCAGGACCGTTGTCGATCCCGACAGCGTGGCAACCGCCTCGATGGAACAGGCGGAAGGCGCTCGCGAGTGGATACTCGCGCCTGGGGGTGCTGTCGCCGCCTGGCTTGGGCAGGCCAGGCATGCCACCGGAGATAGCGAGACGGCCGGGCCAATTTCAAGACTAGACAGCTCTGTCTAATAAAGCTTGACTATCGTTAGACAACTCTGTCTAGTTACGGTGCATCACCCACCACCACTCCCGTGAAAGCCATTCGATTTCAATCCCACTGCGGACCGGAGGTCCTCCGCCTCGATGACATTCCGGCGCCTGTTTCTCAGCCGGGCAAGGCACCGGTCCGCGTCAGGGCGGAGGGCGTGAACCATGCCGACATCCGCCAGCTCACCGGTGTGAGCCCAACGACCATCCAACCCGGTTTCCATGGGAGTCTTCCATGAACAAGACCGCAATTACCTCGCCCGAACTTCCGCCGCCGGTCGGCCCGTTTGCCCAGGCGATCGAAGTCGGTGGTTTCCTTTACCTCAGCGGCCAGCTCGGCCAGGACCCGGCCACTGGCAAGGTGGTCGAGGGGGGTATTGTGGCCGAGACAGAGCGCGTCTTCCGGAATCTCTCGGCGGTTCTCAAGGCCGCCGGCAAGAGTTTGGATGACGTGGCGCGCGCCGGCGTGTATCTCACGAGCATGAGTGACTTCGCCGTGATGAATGGCATCTACGCGAGGCATTTTAATCAGCCGTTTCCCGCCCGCACGACCATCGCGGTCGCCGCGCTGCCGCTCGGGGCCTGCGTTGAGATCGACCTCGTCGTCAAGGCTTGAGGCGAAGAAGGAAGGTTGATCCCATGAAGTACATATTTCACATCGTCGATGTTTTCAGCTCGACGCCGTTCGGCGGTAATCAACTTGCGGTTCTGCCTGACGCGGCCGGAATTTCCACCGAGGGCATGCAGAAGATTGCCCATGAGTTCAATTTCGGCGAAACCACCTTCGTCCTGGCGAAGAGCGATCGTGCGCACGCGAATCGGGTGCGCATCTTCACGCCTCGGGCGGAGCTCGATTTCGCGGGGCATCCCTCGGTCGGCACCGCATGCGCGCTTGTGATGCAACAGCACGTGCGGCCCAGTGATCCGATCCGGCTCATCCTGGAGGAGAATGTCGGTCCTGTGACAGTCGACGTCGCCCAGCGAGACGGCGGATTCCACGGCACGTTGACATTATCGGGGAAGGTCGAGACGCCGGCCGGCGCGCCTTCTCCGACCGATCTCGCCGCGGGCCTGTCCATCGAGCCCTCCGAGGTGAGCCAGGTCTTTTTCGCGGGCGTCGGTGTTCCATTCTGTTTTGCGCAATTGAACTCGAACGCGGCCGTCGATCGGGCGGCGATCAATCGGACTGCATGGGCGGCGACGCTCGCGCGCTCGTGGGGTCCCCACGTCTTCTTCTTCGCCGGAGATCTGCGGGATGGAGGCAGGCTTTATGCCCGCATGTGCGCACCCGCGCTGGGCGTCGAGGAAGATCCCGCGACAGGCAGCGCGTGTGCCGCCCTCGTTGGCGCCATGGCATCGAAGCCCGATGTTGGCGGGACGACCTACCGCCTTTCGATCCAGCAAGGCGTCTCGATGGGGCGCAGAAGCGAAATCGAAGCGGAGGCGCGCATGAGCGAAGGCGTCGTGACCTCCGTCAGCGTTGGTGGCGCCACGACCTACATCGCAAGCGGCGAGATCGAGGTGCCGCCGTCCGCGCTTGAGCCGCAAGGCGCATAGGACGGTGAGAGCGATCCATTCCGGGAACCTATCTGACCTCGAAGAATTCCAGGATGGTCCTGTTGAAAAATCAGCCAAGACCAAAGCATTGCTGATGAGATTTCCGCCACATTGCGCCACCGGTCCGGCGAATCAGCACTTTGACGAGACGCGGGGTTAAACCGGAATATTCACCATGGAGAATCAACATGAAACTTATCGCCATCCTGATCGCAGTCGTCGCGCTTGCCTCCGGGGCGAATGCCATGGACAACGCAAGTAATTCGACCGCCGCCACAATGGCGGATGAGCGAGCGTATACTGAGGGCCCGGTCACCCTCGTGACCTACATCGATGTCGAGTACGGGCATTTTGAAGAGTATATCGATTGGCTAAACTCGACATGGAAGCCGACCATGGAGGCCACGAAGAAAGCCGGGCTAATCGTCGATTACAAGGTCTTCAGCGCCACTCCGCAATCACCGGATCGCCCGAATATGATTCTGTGGATCACCTATAAAAACATGGCGGCCTTGGACAAAAGCGTCGAGGAAGAGGCAGTGGCGAAGAAAGTGATCGGAAGCACCGAGTTTCAGAACAAGGCCAGAGTGGGCCGGAATGAATACAGAAAGGTTCTGCGCAGAGAATATGTTCGTGAACTTATCTTGAAATGACATTGCGATGCGTGTTCAAAGACCGTGCGCCGCAATATCTACTGGGCCGCTTTCACCAGGGCTAGCGCGGCGTTGCGTGCGTGGGCCAGCGCCGAGGTGTTCCCGAAGGTGTGCGCGCTCACAATCGCACCCTCGATGAGCAGCGAAATCTGCTGCGCCACCGGCTCCGGTTCGGCGATGTCAAAGCCGGAGAGCAGTTCCTGGAGGGTGGCAATGCCCCTCTGCTTGTGCCGGATTACGGACTGGTGCACCGGCGAGCGGATCTCCGGATACTCCGCGACTGCGCGAATAAAGGGGCAGCCGTTGAAATCCTTGCTCGAAATAAATGCGTCATAACGGTCGAAATAGGCGAGCAGTCGCTTCCTCGGCGAAGGTCCCGCCTCTCTCAGGAGCGTCTGCACCTTCTCTCTTACAAGCGCCGAGCGCTGCTCGAGCACGGCCACGATGAGCTCCTCCTTTGAGGCGAAGTGGTGGTATAGCGTCATCTTGGCGAGTTTCGCCTCGGCCAGGATCGTGTCGATCCCGACAGCGTGGTAACCGTCCCTATAGAACAGGCGGAAGGCGGTCGCGAGCAGATGGTCGCGCTTGGGGGTGCTGTCGCCGCGTGGCTTGGGCAGGTCGGGCATGACGCCGAAGATAGCGGGACGGCTGGGCCAATTTCAAGGCTAGACAGCTCTGTCTAATATAGCTTGACTGGCGTTAGACAGAGCTGTCTAACTACGGTGCATCACCCATCACCACCGTGTCGACACCTGAAAAGGCCGCCTTGACACGCGCCGCCGAAGCCCAGCGTGGCCTCGCGGCGCGGACAACGACCGGGAAACTCCTGCTCCAGATTGCAGATTGAAGCCCGCCCGCCTCCAAGGTGTCCAAGTTCAAAACCCAAGCCAATCCTTCCCCGAACAGCACAAGTCAATATTATGGACTCCATCAACGTTCCTTGAGTCCCCCCGCATGCGCATATTCATTGCAGGCATCGGTGCGCTGGGCGGGACGATCGCCACGCGGGCGCTCAGTGCCGGCGTGGAGGTTTGCCTCGCCACACGGACTGAGGCGTCCGCCAAGATTCTCCGCTCCGGCCTGAAGGTGTCCGGAGATGGAGGTGAGGCGAGTGCCGTTCCACCCCGGGTAGCGGTGATTGAAGACTATGAACCACAGGAGAAGTTTGATCTGATCTTGCTGGCCACCAAGGCACATGATGCGCTGGAGAGCGCACCAGCCCTGGCCCGCTTGCTGGCGCCGTGCGGCATCCTGCTGTCGATTCAGAACGGCGCCGTAGCGCAGGTGCTGGCGGACCGCCTCGGAAGCGGACAAGTCATCGGAGGGCTCTCCAATCTCGGGGCGACCATGGTCGAGCCCGGGGTCTATGAACAACGAAACGCCGGCTATCTGCTGATTGGCGAGCTGGCAGGAGGCCCCAGCGAGCGCGTTGAGTGCATCGCGCAGGCCCTGAAGGGTGCGATCGATGTTCGCACGACGGCAAACCTGCGCGGCGCGATCTGGGCCAAGCTGCTGATCAATTGTTCGGTGACCACCATTGGAGCCATTGCGGGACGGACAATGCGCCAGTATATGATCCTGCCGGGTGGAGGAGAGGTTTTCCGAATAGCGTATGATGAAACCCTCGCCGTGGCCTTCGGCGCGGGAACCCGTCCGGAACGAATGATCGTCGATCCGGTGCCGCCCGGCCGGAATGAACGCAGCACAACTGGGAAAGACTACGACGGCTGGATTGACCGGATCCTCGGCGCTTATGGCGACCTCAAGCCATCGATGCTGCAGGATTTTGAACGAGGTCGGCGGACGGAAATCGACTTCATCAACGGTTACGTGGCGCGGCTGGGAGCGGACATCGCACTTCCGGTTTCAATAAACGCGGCAATCACACAGATGGTTCATTCGATTGAAAGCGGAGCCGTGCAACCCAACCCCGTGCGGCTTGTTGAGTTGATCGGCAAAGCCGCATGATTCCGGAATCGCGTCAGTTGACCCTGTGCAGCACTGGTTTCCGGACGCAATAGCCGTGCCGCCGGCGCCATCAGTCTCGTCGCGCATGGGCCCATTTCGGGCCGAGTAAGAACAAAAGTAAGAGCGTGGATACATTTGGCGATTCTTTCGTCGTCGCAAAGTTCATTTCAAGGCTCGCTTGTTCCGGCGAATATTCGGGATTGAATGGCCCGCGAGCGCAAGTGTTAGGCGAAGGACTGTTGCGGATACTCGAATCGGCAAGTATTCCTGGAGCGTGGCACCCGCACATGCTGCTTGCGGCGCCAAAACCTAAGGCATACCCATCAGCCATGGAATTGCGCCATCTGCGCTATTTTCTGGCCGTGGCAGACGCCCTGAATTTCAGCCGCGCCGCCGAAAGACTCAGGGTGGGGCAGCCCGCGTTGAGCCGGCAGATCAACGACTTGGAAGAGCAGCTTGGTTTCCGGTTGTTTGAACGCTCAACGACAAAGGTGCAGCTGACCGAGGCGGGGCGCTTCCTCCAACTGCAGGCAGGGAAGGTGCTCATGCAGCTCGACATCGCCGTGACAGGAGCGCAGCAGATCGCCAAGGGCATGTCGGGAAACTTCAGGATTGGCACCGACTGGAACGCAGCCGGCCTCTTTATTACCGACGCCGCGCGGGAACTTCACCAACGGCACCCCGGGCTCTCGATCGATTTCGTGGAGTTGCCCGGCCATGAGCACACCCACGCGGTACGGGAACAGAAGATTGACGTGGGATTTGTCAGTGGGCTCCAGCTGACGCCGCGCAAGGACATCGACTACTGCCTGATCAATACCTGTGCGATAAAGGCCATATTGCCAATGGAACACACGCTGGCCAACCATGCCAGTGTTCGCCTGCGCGACTTGAAACAGGAGCGTTGGATCACCATTGTGGAAGACGAGATCCCGGGTTTCAAAGCCATGGTCCTGCAAATCCTGAGGCCGGCTCAGTTCACGCCCAAGTTCGGACGCGGCGCGCGGTCCTTCGAGAGCATGCTTGCCTTCGTGGCCACGGGCGAGGGCATTGCCCTGCTCCCGGAACTATTTCTGTCCGCCGAACCGGCAGGCATTCGATATGTCGGCACCGATTGCCGGCCCTTTGAGATGTTTGCCGTATGGTCGAAGGACTATGCCGACCCGCACGTGCCAGCCTACCTCGACATATTGCGGAAAAAGAACGAAGCGGCAGGAATGGCGCCGGCCGCCTCAAGACGCCCTCCCATTTGTCCCGCCTCCCAAACGCGGCCCGTTCGATCGGTTTGAGGCTGGCTATGCCTGGCGGACGGGAGCGCCCTTAGGCCTTCCCGGCATAAGCCCGAAACTTCGGAAGCATTTCCGGGCAACGGGGGCAGGCGGTATCTTGGCGTCATGGAAACGCTTATCAGGAGACGAGCACTGCCACCGCGGGAATCCGAGGCGCGAGTCGCCGCAGCCAATGTGTTCAAAGGGCCGGTCAACTCGGCGGGAAACGGCTGCTTGGCCGCGCATCCCCGGCGGCTTCTCATGGCTGTTGCCCAACAATCCGGGATCGGCAAACCAGGTAGCTGCAGAATCATCCTGTCCATGCTCTACGCCAGCCGGGCCATCCGTCGCGCGATGTGTCGCGAACTGGGTGAGGAGTTTGGCTTTCAGGACAATTCAGGAACAGGGTTCGCCACCCTCATCGCCCTTTATGCACTGAGTCCCGTTCCGGCCACGGCGGCGGACCTCGCCTGTCACGCCGAGGTGAGCCGGGCCTCGATGGCTGACATCATTGAGGGGCTCGAGCAACGCGGCCTGGTAACGCGATATCTCGATGGCCGAGGACACATCACGCTCATCGATCTCACGGATCGCGGCCAGAAAGCCGCCGTGCTCGCCGTCCGCCGCTTCCTCAAGGTCGTTAGCGACCTGGCGGGAGATATCGGCTCGGCGAACGGAAACGCAACAATCGAGACCTGCGAGCAAATCGAGGAAAGTGCCGCAGTGCCGGCTCCCTGAGCCGCAATCGGCGCCTTTCATTTCTGGTCTGCCATCCACTCCGGAATCGAGCCCGATCGAGCCGGCTTATTCCGGGCCAGCATAAATCCCCTGCGCGCAAGGCATTTCCGGTCGTTGCCTGGGAAACTTATACTAATGCCATGAACCAACCGAATATTTCAGCCGTCGCGCCTGGGGACGCCGCGAACAGCGGAAACAATACATCGCCTGAAGTGTCCGCCGAGGCGAACATAGCCCATTACAGCGGGGGAGACGTGCCGAAGGTCCCGGCGTGGGTGATTGTCCTTGAGGTTGTCGCGCTCGCGGCGATCTCCTATTTCGTCTACAATTTCGCCCCTGTGTTCGAGCACAACCGGACACTGCCGCACTTTTGACTGACAGCGCGGCTCAACCCGGCGTCGACGGCCCCCGACAGCCTCGGTCCGAGGTGCAGGGTGACATCATCAATGCATCGGTCAGGAGGGAGAACACGACCAAGAGTGGGGTGACGTGGAAGGGAGGATGCGTGGGGCGAGTGCGCATGATCAGCAGCCCCGTCGCGAAGCTCCCCGCGGTTTGTGCCGGTGCGATTCACCATGTATGTCACCCTGTGGAAATTGAACACGTGCGAATAGCAGTCCCATTCGCGGCAATAGCCGTCATTTGGTTGATTAAAGCGGCATGTACCCGCTATTGGCGTGAATTGGATTCGATCCCTCAATTCATTCCGGTTGACAGGGTGTGACTCAGTCACACTGTTACTGGGTGATTAGATTCATCGAGACGCCCACCTTCACCAGACTTATCACAAGGTTGGTGGAGGACGATGACTACGCCGCCTTTCAACATGCACTTGCCGAGCAACCCGAAAAAGGCGGGCCGATGTCCGGATGCGGGGGCGTCCGCAAGGTGCGCATGGCGGCGCGGGGCAAAGGCAAAAGCGGCGGCGCCAGGGTCATTTACCTTTATCTCAAGAACCAGGAAGTAATCTATCTGCTCTATGTCTTTACCAAGGGCGACGCCGACAACCTTTCAGCCGAAGGGAAGAAGGCTATGCGTGAATTAGCCGCACAAATCAAAACCGAATACCGATGAACAAAGAACACACCTTTAATGAGAGCGAACTGATCGGGAGCTTTCAGGAGGCATTGGCGCACGCGAAGGGGAAGCTGACGCTCAAGACGACCACGGTGCCCCCGCGCACGCGGAAGATGACCCCGGCCAGAATTGCCCTGATCCGGCATAGGCTTAAGGCCAGCACACCCGTATTCGCCGCCTACCTAAACGTGACGCCCGACACCGTGCGGGGCTGGGAGAAGAACCGCCGCCACCCATCCGGCCCGGCTCTTCGACTTCTGGAGATCGCAGCTAAGACGCCTAAGATACTCGTTGGCTGAAGCGCCGGCAGCGGTAGGCCTTTCGGGAATTCAAGGGCCCGGGCGTGGCAAAGTAAGAACAAAAATAAGAACAGCGCAGATGTACGCCGATGTCGCAGACAGACGTAATTCACTGACAGTCATTGCAACTCATTGATTACCAATACCGACTGTCGAGACCGGGGTTCGAATCCCCGTGGGAACGTCACTATAAATATATGGTGGCCAAAATATAACAGAAATCTAAAAACCTAAGTGATCAGACTCGCGTCCACGGACGACACTGACGCTCGCTGGTGTCGCAGATGGTTTTTACGTCTGTGGAAGTTCGGAAAGGGCAGCAGAAGCCGAGGCAGTCGCGAGCCAAGCGCGGTCGGTCTTATCGGTTACCGGCACGAGCCGGCCAGGGGCGATCTGGCCGGACATTTTCATATTTCGCCCGTCGTCAGCCCGCGCCGTGCCACTGGCGACGAGGCACGCGATGAGGGCAAGAGCGACACCCAAGGAACGTAGGGAATTCATGGGCTGGAGAAGGAATTTAGAACCACGCTGCCTATAACGCGGCCCAGCCCGTCCATCCCTCGGTGTTTTTCGACAAATCTCCGCAGTTTTTGAATCCATCAATCCTTGAGAAGACCGCTCTCTCTTGGCATCGCGGAATCCATGGGAACCTCGATGAACACGTCCATTTGCTGTCCGACGAAGATCGGCAGGTTTCCCCGGACAAAGCTGAAAATCACCTGAAGCACCCGCGTATCGACTCGTTCGGCGCTGGCGCCGGTCAATGAAGCCTTGGGCACGACATACGGCTCGAACCTAACAAAACCCAGGCGGACTTGTATCTTCGGATTCCCCCGCAAGAACCCCGTTGCGAACGCCCCTGCGCGCACCCTCCAGGCGTCATCCTCATTCACCTCAACGCGCACGTTGAGGGGCGTGACGCTGCCGAGAAGAATCGCCGGCCGTCCGGAGGACGACGTCGCGTCCGGTGCAAATTCGCCCGGATGAACCTTAAGCTGAAGAATCTGGCCATCGACGGGCGCGTGAAGATTCGCGGTAAGGCGACTCCGGCCGTTCGGTAGCGGGCGGCACGGGCGGGTCGGTCCTTTGACTGCGGATCACCTCAACGGTGGCGACGGCGACACCGGCCAGGGCCAGCAACGGGAGGACATATTTTGTGAACACGGGATGGATGGGAGTCAGTTCGGGGATTGGGAAACCGGGATTGCGGCGCTTTCAACCCGGATGATGCGTCCGTCCTCCATTCGCGCGATCCGGTCGGCAAACCGAAGGATCCTCACTATGAATTTATCGGCGAATATGCGAGGGGACGGCCGCCGGAATCGCCGTCGGTGAAGATCGCCGACATACTCATATTCTACGGGATGCCCACCGTGATCGTGCTGGTCCTCGGCGGGTCGTGGCTCATGCGGCGGGCCATGCGGCCCGTGGAGATCCTGGCGGCGGGCGCCGAAAGAATTCACGCCGGTAATCTGGCCGAGCGGATTCCCCGCACCGGCAAGGACGACGAACTCGACCGCCTGGCCGACGCCTTCAATGCGATGCTCGCCCGGGTCGAAGCAGGGACGGCTAGTGCTCGCGACTTCGCCATCCACGCCTCGCATGAATTGAAGACGCCGCTCACGATACTCAGCGCCGAGACGGAGCTAGCCCTGGGCGATCCCTCGATCGGAGCGCCCGAGCGCTCCCGGCTGCTGAGCCAGTCGGAGGAGCTCCACCGGCTTGGCAGGCTCGTGGACGCGCTCGCACTGGCCGCGAAGGCCGATGCGGGGATGCCGGTGATTGCCCGGGAGCGGCTGGATTTCCACCAACTCGTGCGACAGGCGGTCAATGATGCGCGCGTCCTTGGCGATCCCCTTGGAATTACAATGGATCTTGTCCTCTGCGACGATGCCGCGCTGGACGCAGACCCCGCGGGCCTTCGCCAGGTTCTGCTTAACCTTCTCGATAATGCGGTGAAGCACAACAAACCTGACGGCTGGGTTCATATCGAGCTCGCTGTAATCCGCCGGAATCACAGGATTGCGGTACGTGCCGTCCCGCTGGTCTCCCCATCGCGGCCAGTCGCCCCACGCGGAGGGTTGAACAGGTCCGGAGTCCGGCCGAAGCAAAGCTGCGCCTGTCGGCCCGATCCCGACGTTGCTAATCATGGTCCCAACGGTCAGCGAATTGAGGTTCTGTCCGGTGGCCGAAACGGAGGCTGCGGGGAACGCGAGAGCAAGACCGCAGGCGCCGGCGGAGACAAGGCGGCGAAGATTCATGCGAACACGGGATGGAACCAATGCGAAGACACAGCACATCATTGCTCAGCGCTCGGATTCATTGAGACACCCGCTTTAACCCGAAGATTTCATGAAAACGGCCAAAGATCGCCAAACCGCCGAGGAAAAAGGGTCAAAGACGACCGAGGTGTGCTTGCAAGCACATCGCAGGGAGTCTGAGGCCCTTTTTCGAGAGCGGTTTGGATGAGATTTGGACGAATTTCGTGAAATCTTCGGGTTAACTGGGCTCAACACGAGGAGGGCGGAGGACGATGGCCGAAGAGATTACCCCGCTGCGTTGAGGCCGCCGGACTTCACGGCCTGTTTCACGAGCGCCATCGCGACGCCGAGCTTCAGGTCCTCGAGTTTCTTGAAGTTGATGCAACTGCGACCGGCCTTCACCTTGCCGAGCTTGGCGGCATTCTGTTCGGCGAGGTAACCGCCCTTGTCGGCGGCACAGATGTGGAGGCTGTAGTAGTTCTTTCCCGCGGAGAGTCCGATCAAGAACCAGTCGCCCTCGCTGCCGCTGCGAGACTTGTAGTGATACTTGCCGTAACCGATGACAGGCGAACCCATCATCATCATGATTTCGGGTGTGAGTTTGGGCGCGGCCTTGCGAATCGCGGCGTGGAGCGCGAGCATCGCGGCGCGGCGATCGGCGGGGAGGCTGGCGAGATATTGGTCAGGTGTCGTGGTTTTCATAACGGCGAAAGGTTTTCCGGGCGCATCGCTGCGTCTCGTAGCGGCGGGGCTGCGGCGGGAGCAGCTAACCCGAGCGACCGCCGGGCAGGCAAGCCCGTTGGCGCGGCACCATCTGATCTCCCTGATGGGCGATGACATCTCAAAGACTGTCGCTGAATTGAAAGGCAACGGAGCGGCAA
Source organism: uncultured Verrucomicrobiae bacterium (assembly GCA_963747795.1). Lineage (GTDB taxonomy): Bacteria > Verrucomicrobiota > Verrucomicrobiia > Opitutales > Opitutaceae > Palsa-1447. Next base: position 159,358 of record CAVVGS010000014.1, on the reverse strand, counting down.
TCCTTGCGGTTGATCCAAGGCCAGATGCCAAAACCATAAGATAGGGCGTTGTTTTTATTGGCGCCCAGAAAGACGTCCTAATCTTTTGTGGCACGAGGGTTTGAAAAAATACAGGGGCTATGTTCAGGCTCGGTTTGCAATTTCGATCATCCGTGTCATAGATTCGGTCGCCCCACTCGGAGGCCAGTTCAGCATACCCCTTCGCCACCCGCTTACCCGTTCGGAGCCCAGCTTTCCCGGGCTTTTGTGCGCCTGTCCGCCACCCACCTTGTTTTGATCGGTCGATACCTAACACCCCTCGAACACATATGAACCATATCCGTATCTCCCAAATGAGAGAATCCGCCGCCCTTCGGCCGGCTTTGGCTGTGCTTCTGGCCGTTGCACTGATCCCCGCGACGCTGCTTGGACAGTTGGCAAGTACGCCGCCGGCAACACCGGATCAGACACAGGCGTCTGCGAACCAGCCGCCGGTTCCGGTAGCGACGGCCCCGGCCGCCTCATCCGAGGGCGGGACCGTCACGCTGAGCCCGTTCGAGGTGAACGCCTCGCAGGCCCAGGGGTACTTCACCCCGAATACGACCACCGGCACGCGCCTGTCCAACAATGTCGGCGACATTCCTTCGGCGGTCACGGTCATCGACAGGCAGCAGCTCGAGAACACCAACGCCTTGAACATCAATGACATCATGATGTACGAGGCGGGCACGCAGGGCTCCCGCACATACACGCCGTACTCCGGATTCACCGAGGGCACCCGCGTCGACGACGCGCTGGCGGGCTCGAACGACAACCAATCGAGTATTGGCGGCCTCAACACGCTGAGCACCCGGATCAACGGCCTGGGAGCGCCCGACAACGAGGTGGACAACTTCTACGGCCTGTATCGGATTCCCTTCGACACATACAATGTGGAGTCGATCGAAATCGACCGCGGTCCGAACTCGCTCATGTTCGGATCGGGCGCGGCGGCGGGCATCGTCAACGCCACCAGCGCAGAGGCCCAGCTCGACAAGCTTAAGGGCGACGTGAGCCTCCAGGGCAGCAGCTTTGGCGGATACCGCGAAACCGCCGATATCAACATCCCCCTCATCCGCAACAAGGTCGCCCTCTACCTGGCGCAGGAGTACAACTCGGTCGGTTTCCAGCGCAGGCCCTCTTCCGACCTGACGCGCCGCCAGTATGCGACGATCACAATCGACCCGTTCAAGTCGCACAAGACGAAGATCACCGCGTACGCCGAATTCTACAACAATTACGCCAACGACGAAAACTCCCTGCTGCCCGAGGATTTGATCACCCCGTGGATCGCCGCCGGCAAGCCGATGATGAATCCGATCACCCAGATGATCACCGATCTGTCCACGGGCAAGGTGATGGGGCCGTATGTCAGTTCGACAACCAGCCCGAATTATGTCGCCGGTTATCCAACAGGCGTGGCTGCGATGACGAGCATCACCTCGCCCCTCTTTCAGCCGGGCATGAGCACCATTACAAATCCGACCACCACGGCCACCAACGGACCTGATTATGCGTATAGTCCAACCGGCCAATTCCTCTGGGGTTTCGAGCCGGTGCAGCTCCTCGGATCGAACTACGGCGGACTCATACCCAGCCAAGTGCCGACGACGCCGCTAACCGCGGCCCAGGCGATGGTGCGGTCGGAATTCATCACCAATTCCGCCCAGCTTCCGATTCCGGGGCCCGGCAGCGTCGGAGCCCCGGGCGGATATGCTTCCTTCTTCCAGCCCGAAGTCGTCAACCAGGCCCTCTACAATTCGCAAACCGGGCCGAATTACGACTCGCTGGATTACACCAATTCCAAGGCGCGGACCTACCACGTTGATTTGCAGCAGAACATCCTGAGCAGCTCCTCGCTTGGCACCCTGGATCTGGACGTCGGCTTCTTTCGGCAGGAATACCACGATCTGGAAATGGACATAGCCAATCAGCACAGCAACGGCACGCCCGCGCAGGGAGCGCTCTATGTGGACACGAATTCCTACCTCCTGAACGGACAGCCGAATCCCTACGCCGGCTCGGACTTCATCTACGACTACCAGGGCGACGGCTTCTTCCATCCGGAAAACAATCAAAACTGGCGGGCGATGCTGACGTACGGCATAGACCTCCGGGACAAGGTCCCGAAGTGGCTGCAATGGCTCGGACATCATCGGATCATGGCCGAAGCCTCCACCCACGACGATGTGCAGCAGGACGTCCGCCTCCGCACGGTCGTCAACGGCGGCGACGGCTCGTATGCTTCCGAGCTGTATCAGCTGAACAATCAGCCGGTAATTCCCGGAAACTGGAACGTTCAGGAGCAAGTCAGTTCAGATCCGGTTCGTTGGGAATACATGAGCGCGCCGGGGAGCAGCGCCGCAACGCTCGCTCCCGCTCTCAAGGGCATTCCCGGATACGGCTCGCCGACGGGCTTCACCGTGACCACCTACAACTACAACACGAACCAGTGGGTGAACAGCGGATTGACGGTGGCCGCGCCTCCGTTCAACGGCTGGCAGATCTCCGAAAACGTCCAGGACCAGAAGACGTACTACTGGCAGAGCTTCTTTTGGAATGACCGAATCGTCGGCTCGGTCGGACTCAACGACGACGTGGTCAAGAATCGCGGCGCCGCGACCATTTACAACGCAATCATAAACGGCGTTCCGACTGCCACCTCCAACAACGCTGGCTTGGTTACGGACGTCAACGGGCAGGCCAATCCCGCCCTCAAGTACGATCTTGGGCCATGGAATCCCACCTCGCGCGCAGGCGTTTTCCAGCCGGGCACCAACCAACTGGCGATGGAGACCCTGGGGGAGATCGGCGGCAACACCTATAGTGAGGGCTTTGTGGTCAAGCCGTTTGAAAACTGGCCCGCGATCGACGCGGCCGCCGACAGGGGCAACATTGTTGCCGGCTTTCTCCGCACGCTCGGAATGACGTTCAACAAATCGGACAATTTCAATCCCCCGACCGCCAGCTATACCGATCTGCTGGGCAACCCGCTTGGGAAGCCGGCGGGCACGGAAAAGGACTACGGCCTGGAAATCGCGACACCCGACAAGAAGCTGTACTTTCGCATGACCTGGTACAAGAGCAGCAACCAGAACAACATTACGGGCGTATCGCAAACGCTCACCGACCGGGAGCTGTACGTCGATCAGAATCAGATGAAGAACTGGGCAACCGCAATTGTGGAGCTGCAATCCGGCGAGGATCCGACGTCGACGAATTTCGGCAACCAGGCGCTCTATCCGCTGAGTGCAGCCCAGTATCAAACGATGGCCTCGCTCACGGGGCTCAATGTCAACTACCTGCAAAACGGCGGAGCGCCCCTGAGCGGCGGCTACTACAATGGGGAGGCCACGAATACGACGACCAGCGGCGGCTACGATCTGGAGCTGACCTACAATCCCCTGCCGAACTGGACGATGAAGTTCACCGGTTCCCGGCAGGCCGCCCAGCTCTCCGCCGTCGATACCCAGGCGAAGGCATACCAGGCCGTTCGAATGCCGACTTGGACGACGGCCAACGCGCCCGCCGCGTATCAGGGCGTGTATACGAATTGGGCCGGGGGCGGTTCCACGGCGATCACCTATCTCGGAAACTTCTGGAATTCCTACGGCTATGCCGGCGCCAATGGCGCCACGGGTGGACCCAACGGCGGCCCGTACACCGTCGGATTCTACTACAATACCGTCGTGACAGTGCCGATCACGGTGGAAGAGGCGGCTCAAGGCACGGACGTTCCGGAGGAAACTCCATACACCTGGAGCTTTCTCACGAACTACAATTTCGTGAGCGGACCGCTCAAAAACATCGGCATCGGCGGCGGACTCCGGTGGATGAGCTCAACCGTCGTGGGCTACTACGGCGCCACGCAGGCGAGCCTGCTGAACACCGCGGGCCAGGTTGCGGCGGTCAACACCAATCTGCCCATCTACACCCCGGCGGAGCTTCACGCCGACGCCTGGATCTCCTACGCCTTCAAGCTGCCGTGGGACAACGGCAAGATCAAAGCATCCGTGCAGCTCAACTGCGTGGACCTGACCTCCAACGGCTATATCCTGCCGATTGCCTTCAATCTCGACGGATCGCCGTACACGTGGCGCATCATTCCGCCGCGGCAATGGTCCCTGACGACGCGCTTCAGCTTCTAGGATCAGTCACATGGCGCAACGGCCGCACTGGGCGTTCGACGCGGGCCCGGGCGGCCGGCAGTGAATGATTCAGGGTGCCGCCACGGCCCGGGGCGTGGCTTTGCGGTCGGTCATACCTTCTCTGCAACGCCCAAAACTGCGGCGGTCGATTCCAGGCGAAATTGGCTCGTGTAGAGTTCGAAGTAGTGTCCGCGCCGGCTCAACAATTCGCGATGGGTGCCGATCTCCTCAATCTTGCCACGGTTGATGACAAGAATGCGATCGGCACGGCGGATGGTGCTGAGGCGGTGGGCGACCACAAAGCTCGTCCGGCCCCGAAAGATGGATTCCAGCCCCTTTTGGATCAGCTGCTCCGTCTCGGTGTCGATTGACGAAGTAGCCTCGTCCATGATGAAGATCTGCGGATTCGCGATGAGCGCCCGGGCGAACGAGAGCAGCTGCCTTTGCCCGGTCGAGAGGCGGTTGCCGCCTTCCCCGACCTGCGCATCGTAGCCGTGCTCCATCCGGGTGATGAAACCATGCGCATTCACAAGGCGCGCGGCGTCCTGGATCTCGGAGTCGGTGGCGTCGAGCCGGCCATACCGAATGTTCTCCCGCACGGTGCCCTTGAAGAGGTGGGGCGTTTGGAGGACGATGCCGAGCTGGGATTGAAGCCATCCGAGCGGACGCTCGCGGTAATCGGTCCCGTTGAGGAGGATCTGCCCTGAGGTCGGCTCGTAGAAGCGGCAGACAAGCGATACGATTGTGCTCTTTCCGCCGCCGGAGGCACCGACCAGGGCGACTGTCTCGCCGGCGGGGACACTCAGGTTGAAATCCTCGAGGACGAGCGGGCCCGTAGCATACCGGAAAGTGACGTTTCTGAATTCTATGGCTCCGATATCCCGCGGCAGGCCGTCCGGGCCGAGTCCCGAGCCCGGGATCCCCCTCGCCCGTGCGGAGGCGAACGTGCGCACGCGGTCCTTGACAGCGAGAGAGTCGGCTATGGCCGGTTCAGTCGCAAGAAGTCCCATCACGCGTTCGCCCGCAGCTTGGGCGCCTTGCATTTCCGTCAGTCGCAACGCCAGCTGGTTGATGGGCTGGAAAAACTGCCCGGCAAAGTTGACGAAGGCAACGAGGGTTCCGATGCTCATCGCCGCAGTGCTGGTCAGGTAACCGCCGCCCCAAAGGCAGAGGCCGGCCGCCAGGCTCCCGAGCGACATCACGATGGGGTAATAGAGCGAGTTCTGGCGGGCATTGAGCACCGAGGCGTCAAACATCTGTCCGCTTAGGTCCGAGAATTCGCGCAGATTCTCGCGTTCCCGCACCAGGCTCTTTGTCGTCCGGATTCCCTGAATGGACTCGTTGAAGCTTGCGGTGATCTGGGAGTTGAACTTCCGGATCTCGCGGGAACTGAGCAACATTTTCCGCTGGAAGTATTTTGATACAACCGCCAGCGGCGGCAGGATCGCGAGCACAATGAGAGCCAGCTTCCAGTTCATGATCAGCAGGCTGACCGCAATCAACACGATGTAGCTGAGTCCCCACACGATATCGAGGAATCCCCAGGCGATGATCCGGGACAGTCGGTCGCAGTCGCTCGTGAGGCGGCTGATCAGCCAGCCGACCGGGCGTGTGTCGAAGTAAGCGAACTCCAGGTCTTGAAGACGATCAAAGCCGTCCCGGCGGATGTCGTGCGCCATCCGGTTGGAGATGTTGCCCGCCAGGTCGATGAAGACCCAGACGCACGTGCACAGTGCAAGCATGAGCCCAAGGTAGACGCTGATGAACAGCGTGAACGGTGCCCGGCTCCCGTGCATGGCCACCCCGTCGATCACCCAGCGGGTGACTAGCGCGAAGCTGGCATCGCAGATGGCCGTCAGGACCGCAGTCACGAACAGGGGGATAAGGAAGCGCTTCAGGTGCAGCGCACGCCGGAATATCCTGCCCCAAAGGCCGGCGTCGAGCCGCGCTTTGAATACATCCTGCTGGAGTAGCACGTCGTTCATGGTTCTCGCCCGGCTTGGGTGGTTGCTAGGTCCCGGCTGAAATCCGGCTCAGTCCGGGTCTGGATGTCCCAGAGCCTGCGGTAGAGGCCTTCCTGGGCAGCCAATTCAGCGTGGGTGCCGGTCTGCACGATCTGTCCCCGGTCCAGGACGAGGATCCGGTCCGCGTGGACGAGCGTCGAGAGACGGTGGGCAATGACGAGCGTAGTCGCGCGCCCATGGCGCTCCTTGAGGGCCTCGAGGATCAGCGATTCCGTCTCTCCGTCGACGGCACTGAGCGCGTCGTCGAGAACGAGGATGGGCGGGCGCCGGAGCACCGCGCGCGCGATCGCAACCCTCTGGCGCTGCCCGCCTGAGAGCGTGATGCCGCGTTCGCCAATCAGGGTGCCGTAGCCCTGGTCAAAGGAGAGAATCGTCTCGTGGATGCACGCAGTGCGGGCCGCGTTCTCAACCTCGTGGTCGAGTGCGTTACCTCGCCCGAGCCTCAGGTTGTCCTTGAGCGACTTGGAGAAGAGGAACGGCTCCTGCATGACGACGCCGATCTGTGAGCGCACCCACTTGCGCGGCAGGGAACCCAGCTCATGACCATCCAAGAGAATGGACCCCGCGGAATAGTCGTAGAGCCGAAGCAGCAGGTGGATCAAAGTGCTCTTGCCGGCACCGGATGGCCCAAGGATCGCCAGCGTTTCCCCTGGCGCCACGGAGAAGGAAACGTCATTGAGGGCGCCCTCCGAGCCGACCCGTTGTCCGGCATGGGCAAAGCGCAGGTGGCGAACGGCGAGTGCCCCCTTGATGGGGCCCGTGGGCGTGATGAGAGAGGGGCTGGGCGGCTCCGTCTCGCGCTCGATGGCAAGGATCTCCCGGATCCGGTTCAGGGCCACCGAAGTCTTGCCAAGGTCCGTCAGGATGCGGCCCATCTGGCGAACGGGCCAGAGGATGATGGCCAGGTAGGCGAGGAAGGCAAAGAGAACGCCCACGCTGAGCTTGCCCTCGACGATCCAATGCGAGCCGACGATGAGGACGAGCCCGATCTGGGTCAGCGCAACCAGGTCACTGATCGACCAGTACCATGACATCAGGCGCAGCATGAACACGCTTCGGTCGCGGTAGCGCGCATTCGGAACGGCGAACTTCTCCCGTTCAAAATCCTGGCGGGCAAAGGCGCGGACGACACGGATGCCCGTGAGGTTCTCCTGGATGATGGCCGTCAGGGCTCCCTCCGCCTCGTCGACGGACTTGAAGACATGCTTCACTTTGCGGAAGTAGACATAACCGTAGATGACGATCGGCGGAATGAGCACAAACGACACGAGAGCCAGACGAGGATTGAGCGACATGAGCATGGGAAAGGCGGAACCCGCCAGGATGGCGGCATTTCCGATCTCCATGATCTGGCTGGCGAGGAATTGACGGGTCGTCTCGACGTCGCTCGTGCACCGCTGGACAAGATCCCCGGTGTCGGTCCGGTCGTGATAGACCGTCGGAAGGTGGCTGAGATGATCGTAAAGCTCGTTCTTCAGCTGCCGGGCGATGCCGTCGCTCGCCAGCGAGGCCTGCCAGCCCTTCAGGTAGGTGAAGAGTCCGCTCACAACGCTCAGGATGACCATCATCACGGCGGCCAGCCACAGGTGGCCGCGGAGGCGCGCCGGCCCTCCGACGAAACGGAGCATCAGTTCGATCGCCCAAGGCGTGCCCGGGCCGGAGACCTTGTCCGAGACTGCGTAATCAATCGTTGCGCTGCCGACCAGAGGGATGCCGAAATTGACGACCGTTGCCAGGATGAGGCAGCCAACGGCGGCACCGTAGCGCAGGCGGTGGCCTCGCATGATGGACCAGATGATGCTGATTTGCGAAAACATGAAACGTGACAGGAAGGTTTGGGAGGTGGACGCGGGGCGCCCGCTCGACGTTGGAGGGGCCGTGTGGGAATCCCTTGGGAATTCCTGTAAGCCCGCTCGCTCGCGGCGGGCTTCAACTCGACTCAGGTGTTCGAGGAAACCGCGCGCGCGACGACAAACGGGGTAATATTATGGGCGGGCGCGGTCATAGAAAGGGGACGATCCCGCTTTTCTAGGCGGATCAGTTGGTTTGGCAAGCCGACTTTTCAGAGCAAAGCACGAAGTTGCACCAGGTTTTCTCTAACGGTGTCCCATTACCGGGCAGGTCCGCCTATCAGATGAAAATGGACATGTATCACGGGATCGACCGTGAGGACCCAAAACTTTCGAATGACGGGCAGCCCGAACAGCCGCGTATCCAAGGCCGCCGAACCGTCGATCAACACGGATCCATGATCGACAGCGATCTTTACCGGGAAAATCACCTCGCGCCGCCGGCCGTGAAGTTGAAACTGGCCACGGGCTGTAAGAGTGCCGTCAGGGGCGCTGTCCATCGCCGTGAGGTCAAACCTGACCTGGGGAAACCTGGCCGCCTGCAGCCACGCGTTCATGTCGCTGTCGCGGTCCGCGCGACCGGTTCTGACGGCAGCCAAATCGGCGTGAAAAACGGTGGATTTGACCTGGAGGCTTTCCGAATCGATCGAGATCTCCACTTCAAAATTATCCAGCCGGGCCACGAATGAATCGACTGTCGCCTTTACTGCGATATCCACACGCGACTGGGACCGATCAAGGACCAGCGGCGTCTCCTTTGCCATCGCTGGCATCGGAAGGGGCACGAATGACGCCACGAGCAGGAAGGCTCGGTAACAACGCAGATTATGCATCTTTGGGGCTGGGAAGTCCGACCTTAGTCACCGCAGTGTGCCTTTCGATCCATAAATCTGCCAGAGGCTTTCCGGAAACCGACAATGGCCTTTGGCAGTCTTCGGATAGCCTCTAGTCGAACGAATGATCCCGGGCTGTCGGAACAATGGCGAATGGCCTCATGTCGCCATTCCCCTGATGCTTCAGGGTCACTTGCCTGCAGCTGGACCACACGCCAAGACTTGGTTCTGCTGTGCCTGGCAAGCCTGTGGACAGAAGGACGGAATCAGCGCCTTGGGGCTACAGCGAGCGATGGGCCTCGGCAGTTACATGCTGCAAATGGTCCCGAATGGAATCCCTCCTTGATTGACCGCGGCAGGAATGCACTTGCAATATACCTTTAACGGTATATTCCTTAGGGCGTATTTAGACACCATGGACCTGATCAGAATCTACCAATGCCTCTGCGACCGGACCCGCTTGCGGATCCTGCACCTTCTCGGCCAAGGCCCCCTGTGCGTCTGCCACTTTCAAGAAGTCCTGCAAGAGCCCCAGGTGAAGATCTCGAAGCACCTCGGCTACCTGCGGGCGCATTCGATGGTCGAGTGTGAGCGACGGGGAAACTGGATGGTTTACTCGATCCCGGCCAAGCCGTCGAAAGAACTGGCCGCCAACCTGGCGTGCCTGCAGGACTGCGCCAGGGAGGATCCTGCCTTCCGGCGCGACCTGGTCCGGCTGAAGAGGCTCACTCCGAAGCTGGCGAAGGCCGGTCCGTGTGGCTGCACCACCGCTGTTCGCGGTTGAACTCCGTTTCCCATGCATTCCGAAAACCCCACCGTCCTCGTTCTTTGCACGGGCAACTCATGCCGCAGCCACATCGCTGAGGGGATCCTTCGCGCTGTCGCGGGCGATATTCTGGACGTCGTCAGTGCCGGCTCCAAGCCTGCCGGCCATGTCCATCCGCTCGCCATCAAGGTGATGAAGGAGATCGATATCGATATTTCCCATCACACATCGAAGAACCTGAATGAGTTCCTATCGACGAAGGTCGAGACGGTCATCACCGTATGCGGCAACCTCGACCTGGGCTGCCCGATCTTCCCCGGCCAGGTTAACCGGCACCATTGGCCCTTTGAAGACCCGGCTCATGCCGCTGGCACCGATGAGGAAAAGCTGGAGGTGTTTCGACGCGTTCGGAACGAGATCCGAAGGACCTTCACCGCCTACGCCGACGGCCGGCGCGACGCACTCAAGGCAACAACGAAATGATCCGCCATGACGACACTACCTGAATCAGAGACTGCGCGGCAGAAAGTTCGCGAAGGCCACGGCAGGATCGCGGGCGCCGAAGGCTCATGCTGCGGTTCCGCCCCGACCTGTTGCGGTGGGCCAGCCGAAGCGGCGGAGAAACTAGCCCAGCACGTCGGCTTCTACCGCTACGAAGCCATCCCTGAGAGCCCCGGCCAGAAGCCGCAGTATTATGAAATTCAGCAGAGCATGAAGGATGCCCCGCCCACCAGGCATCCCGAGCCCGGGGTTCCCATCCGCCGGGTCGTTTTTGGCGGCTTCGGTCTCCTGAAATCGAGCGAGAAATCAAAGCCGGCTGACAGCGGTGGCTGCTGCTGCGGATCGGATGATTGCTGCAACTGAGGCCCAACCATGAGCCGGCCAGTTAAGCGCCTCAATTTCTTCGAGCGCTATCTCTCCCTTTGGGTGCTCGCTTGCATGGTTATAGGAGTTGCCTTGGGCAAAGGGCTTCCAGGCGCAGTCGGCGCCCTGAGCAAGCTGCAGTTCGGCCAGGGTTCCCATGTCAACGTGCCCATCGCCGTCCTCATTTGGCTGATGATCTACCCAATGATGCTGAAGATCGACTTCAGCTCGCTCGTCGGAGTGACCAAGCGCCCAAAGGGGCTGCTCGTGACGCTCTTCGTCAATTGGCTCGTCAAGCCCTTCAGCATGGCATTCCTGGCGTGGCTCTTCTTCCGCCATCTCTTTTCTCTCTGGGTCGACCCCGCAACTGCAAGCGACTACACTGCCGGCCTGATCATCCTCGCAGCAGCTCCCTGCACCGCGATGGTGTTCGTCTGGAGCTACCTGACCGATGGCGACCCGGCCTACACCCTTGTTCAGGTCGCGGTAAACGACCTCATCATGCTGGTGGCCTTCGCACCCATCGTCATGTTCCTGTGCGGCGTGGCCCATGTGGTGGTGCCCTCGAAGGTTCTCATCACGTCCGTCGTCGTGTTCATCGTCATCCCGCTCGCGGCGGGCTGGCTGACCCGCACCTTGCTGCTCAAGTTACGCGGCCCGGAGTGGTTCGAGCGGACCTTTCTCCCAAGATTCCATCCAGTGACGGTGATGGCCTTGCTGGCCACGCTCGTCCTCATCTTTGCGTTCCAGGCCGAGAATCTCACAACCAAGTGGCTTGCGGTGATCCTCCTGGCGGTGCCCATCACCCTGCAGGTCTACTTCAACAGCGGCCTCACCTACCTCTTGATGCGCAAGCTCAAGGTACCGCAGAATGTCGCGGCACCGGGCGCACTCATCGGTGCGAGCAATTTCTTTGAGTTGGCCGTCGCTGTGGCGATCACGCTGTTCGGCCCTGGCTCAGGCGCAGCCCTGGCCTGCGTGGTCGGCGTGCTGGTTGAGGTGCCGGTCATGCTGTCAGTGTGCAAGGTCTGCAACGCTTCACGGGCCTGGTATGGCCGCGGAGCCTTTCGCATTTGATCGAAATCCCATGCTGGCGGGCAACCTCCTCGGCCTCATGGGCGCGGGCCTGGGAGAAGAACCGCCGCCATCCATCCGGCCCGGCTCTTCGACTTCTGGAGATCGCAGCTAACCCGCCCAAAATACTCGTTGGCTGAACTGCCGCTCGCGGTAGGCCTCTCGGGAGCCCAAGTGCACGGGTGTAGCGAAGCCAAGGTGCCTGGCGCGGACGACACCCGCCTTAACCCGAAGATTTCACGAAATTCGTCCAAATCTCATCCAAACCGCTCTCGAAAAAGGGCCGAAAACTCCCTGCGATGTGCTCCCAAACACACCTCGGTCGTCTTCGGCCCTTTTTCCTCGGCGGTTTGGCGATCTTTGGCCGTTTTCATGAAATCTTCGGGTTAAGACCCTGACGACGGGAACGATGCAACGTGGCCCATTGCGTCATGTGGATCCTGGAGCCCAATTCACGGCGAGCCTTCCGGATGGAATGTCGCTCTTGGCCATATGGCAGAATAACGGCTGAGGTGATCGCCCGGATTTGACCGGTGCTTAAGTTTGCCTTTGCTATCCGATGCGCGCCCTTCGCTTTGACAGGACCGGCTCACTGGATCACTTGAGTCTCGTTGACGTGTCGATGCCGGCTCCGCTCGAGTCCGAGCTGCTGGTCAAAGTTGAGGCGGCGGGAGTAAATCCGAGCGATGCCAAGAATGTGCTCGGTTTGATGCATGAAACGACGACTCCCAGGATTCCGGGCCGAGACTTCGCCGGGACGGTGGTGCAGGGATCGGAGGAATGGATCGGTCGGAAGGTGTTTGGAACCGGCGGAAATCTTGGTTTTGCGCGAGATGGAAGCCACGCGGATTTTGTGGTCGTGCCACGGGAGGCCGTGGTGCCCATGCCCCCGACTTTATCCTTCGCACAAGCTGCTGCAATCGGCCTCCCTTACCTCACGGCCTTCGCCGCAGTGATTCATGGAGCACGGCTGCTTGCTGGGGAAACTATCTTGATTCTGGGAACCCGCGGGGCGGTGGGCAGCGCGGCCGCCCGCCTCGCCCACAGGATCAAGGCGCGAGTGATCGGGGCTGTGCGAACGGCGAAAGACATTTCTGCAGGATCCACTTTGCCGGTGGATACCTGGATTGATTTGGAATCAACTGATTTGGCGGCCGGTTGCCGCGCTGTCACCTCGGGAAGGGGAGCGGATGTTGTCCTCGATACGGTGGGCGGCCCCATGTTTGAACCTTGCTTGGGAGCTTTGGCCCGGCGAGGGCGGCAGATTGAGATTTCTTCCGGCGGCATGCCGAGAGTCGGCTTTAATGTCACCGATTTCTACCATAACGAATCGCGCTTGATTGGAGTGGACTCCCTGAAATGGGGCTTTGCCGAAGCGGCGCAAATTCTCCGCGACCTTGCCCCGGCGTTTGAGAACGGTGATTTGCCTCTGCCAGAGGTGAAGGCCTCACCGCTCGAGACCGGTCCAGAAGTTTACCGGCAGATGGATGCCGGAAAACTCCGCGAAAAGGTGGTCCTCGTGCCTTGATGGGCCTCGGCCAGCTGATCAATCAAACGTTGGTTACGTCCCGGCAGCCCGCCGGATGAATGCGGCGATTTCCGCCGGTGCCATGTACTGTGGCGAGGCGTCTTCCGGCGCGGCGTGGTTTGATATGTCAAAGTTTCGCTTCGAATCCGAGGCGGAATCCGATCGGCTCGACCGCATGAAAGTGGTCTTCGTTGGGCGCGGGCGAGCCGGGCTTGGGCGAGTCCTGCGACTGATAGTAGTAGTCGATATCGTGGTCGTGGCGATTGAGCAGGTTGAGGACCTCGGCGGTAAGCCGCCAGGTCCTGTTGATCCTGTAACCCAGCCCCAGATTCACGATCAAGGTGGATTTGGACTTCACGCTGCCGTCGGAAACCAGCGGGCGCGGGCCGAAATAGCGCACCCGCAGCGTCGACTCCCAGCCGCCCTGGCCGCCAACGGTCGCGCCTGCGGAGAGGGACTGGCGGATGGCCTCATCCACCAGCGTCCCTCCCGGCGTGACGTCTTCCGCTGCAGTGGTCGGCGAATCGAAGTGGGCCCAGGAATCGTCGCAATCGAGGTCGAACGTGAGCCCGGCCATTGGCGTGTAGTAGTTTGAAAACTCAATCCCATAGCGGTGGGTCGCCTGCTGAGAGGGGCTGGTCTCGCCGCTGTCGGCGTCGATGCCGTTGAAGTACAGCTCGGAATCGTCGTGAAGGTACCAGAACGAGAGCGTGCTTTGCAGCTTGCTGATCCCGGTCGTGCGGATCCCGATTTCCGCGCCGCGGGAGGGGACCAATACGGGCAGGCGAACGCCGACGATCGAGTTGTCGGGGTTCAGCGTGGCCGTGTCCGTCCGGGCGTCGTTGCTGTGGAATCCGTAGCCGCCCTGCACATAAAATTCCGTTTTGTCCCAAGGACCAAATATCAGGCTCAGCTTCGGGCTGGCCAGGGAAGCGGTGCGATCGCCGGAATTCGCCGGATCGAGGTCGCGAACATCGACGTTATATATGTTCTCGCGCAGGCCGATTTCGCTTCGAAACCTGTCCGTCCACCAGATCCGGTTTTCGTAGTACAGTCCGCCTGAAGCTTCGTTGACCGCATCGACCTTGATCGTGGCGGGAATGACATTCCCGTCGTAGTCGACCTTGCTTGTCCGCACACGGTCGACCGTCTGGTAGAGACCGACGTCTATCCATGAGCTTTGAAGCTGCGCGCCGAACGTGTTTTCCATCCTCCGCCCAAGGATCTTGCCCTTCAGGGTGTCGCTGGCCTTCAATCCCGCGACATTCCGGTTGTCCTGCTGTTCGAATTGGTCGCCGTCCGGAGATTCCAGGTAATAGGTGAAATTGGAAAACAGGTTCATGTCGTAGTGGAACGCGTAGGCCATGACCTGGACGGCGGAGGCGGAGTCCTGGCGGTGCCATTCGGCCTGGAGGCTGTAGCGCTGGGAATAGCCGCCGTCCGTCGGGCTTTGGGAACCGTAGAAGGGGATCAGGCCCGACGCGACCGCGCTCGCAGACACCTGGTCGGTCGAATTCCACTGGCCGTGATAGGCCATCGCCATGACGCTGTACCCACGGTCTGCGTTGCCCTGGCTGTATTTGAGCACGCCGTTGTAGCGCTTGTAGTCGTCCGGAACAACCCATGGACCGTTTTCGTGATAAACCTCGAAGCCCTCCAGCAGATTGCCTGAGGCAACCGGGGTTGAGCCGGCATAAACGATGCGCTCATAGCGGTCGGTGCCGCCTTCGATTTTCAGGATATCCGCGGGCAAGGTGCTTGCAAAGACAAGGTGCGCTGCGCCCACCGTGGAAAAATCGCCGTTGGAGGGAAAGTACGGACCCTTTTCAAAATCAATCCGGTCGATCAGTTCCGGGATAACAATGTTCAAGTCCGCATAACCCTGACCGTGGGCGTGCGTCGGCAGGTTGAGCGGCATCCCGTCCAGGTCGGTCGAGAAATCGGTGCCGTGGTCGAGATTGAATCCGCGTGTGAAATACTGGTTCGCTTTGCCGCCGCCGGCATGCTGGGTGATTATGACTCCGGGAACGGTTTCGAGAATCTCCCCGGTTCGCAGGAGGGGTCGGTTGGAGAGTTCGTCGCTGCCGATTGTGCCCTGGGTCGCCGAATCGGCGATGCCCGTCAGGACGTCCTGGCGTCCCTCCACGACCAATTCGTCCATCCGCGTCACCGATTGGTCATCGCTCAAACTGACCTGGGAAGGCGGGTTGGGGCCCGAGTCTGGCGCCGGCGCTGCCGGGTCGGTTGGGGCAACGGCTTTGGCAGGAGCGCCTGGTACCGGCGTGGCCTGGGCTGGTCCTGCGGGCGCACCATCAGATTGCGCCGCGCACGGCGGGCACGGCAGGGCGAGCGCGCAAGCAAGCAGCAGCGCCAGTTCAGCGCGGCGGCGGGAAAACAAGAATCGCATGAGAACAGGAGGATTTGAGGAGCATGCCGGAAAAAGATGCCGGCCGGGTTGGAGGCCCCGCGGCATAGGGAGATGCCTCGCCCCGAAGGGGGAAGGCGTCGTGCGATCAGCCGGCCTGATTGAACAAGGCCCGGATAGATCGTCAGGCTTTCTGTTGCCCCCGCGGGGGCGGTAGCAATGGCTCGGGCCGCCCCCGATCGGGCGCACCTGGCAGCTCGGCTGTCGGATTCGGCTCCCGCGTCGGCGGCGCAATTGAGGCGATCACTATCGGCGCGTATAGATCGATCTTTTTAAGCACCGCCTCCGCGGGGATCGGCGGGGCCGAGGGCCGGGCCGGCGGTTTTTCCACTTGCGCAGTCATCTTTCCGCCCATGCCTGAGAGCATGGCCGCGACATCCGCCTTCAGGCGCTCCTGGTGCGTGAAATGCCGCGCATCCCGGGTCCATAGGATCAGGTCGTAAGTGACCGACTGCGGACTATTGGCGCAAAACCAGGCGGCGAACAGCAGCCAGATCGGCCAGCTGGAGGCGTTTGCACACCGGGAGCTGCGGTTCGCGCTCATCTTGTTGTGTAAACTAGGCAAGACGCTTGGTAAGGCAACATAAATGCAGGCTAGAAAAACGTCCGTTCCAGGAGCCAATAGAGGCCCGTCGCGGCCACGGCCGCGGAAATGATCGGAACCCCCCGGCGGATGAAACCAGGGCTTTTCCGGAGCTGCCAAACCACGGGGAGGGCTATCGCCGCAATTGTGATCTGGCCCACCTCGACTCCCAGGTTGAAGCTGAAGAGCGGCAGGGCGATGCCGCGGCCGTTCGAGCCAAGGCCCAGCTCCCGCAGAACGCTGGCGAAACCGAAACCATGAACCAGGCCGAAGGCAAAGGCGACGGCCCACCGCCCCTTCGGCTCGGCCCCCCGCCGGATCAGGTTTTCCGCGCCGACAAAAAGAATCGAGGCGGCGATGAGCGGCTCGACCATCCGGTTTGGCAAATTTACCATGTTTGTGGCCGCGAGCCCAAGCGTGAGCGAGTGGGCTACCGTGAAAGCGGTGATAATGCCGACGATTACGCGCAATCGGCGGCACACGATAAGCAGGCCGGCCAGAAACAGGAGATGGTCATACCCCGTCCAAATGTGCCGGATGCCCAACACCAAGAATTCCCAGAAGTTCGGCGACGCGTGCATTTGGTGTTCGGTTAACTTGGCCGGCGGGCGACGGATCTCAAGATCTTAGGCCGCTAAGGCTTCCGCCTTCCGGCCTCGCGGGAGAACAGGCAGCAGTTCTGCCGTTCGGCGCTTGCGCTCGCAATGGAAACGGGTTCTGTGCTCGACCGTGCGTCAGCGCATTCAAGTTCTGGTTGTGACACTCCTGTGCTTCATTGCGGCGGGAGCGCAATGGGATTTGGTGCAGGTCTACGCCTGGGGTCGCATGATGGCGGATCATTCGCGCACCATGACGCTGTCGGATGCGGTCTCAAAGACCTTTGACGGGGAGATGTGCCCCATCTGCCGGATGGTTGCAAAAGCCCGGCAGAAGGAACAGTCGCAATCCAACGTCCCGGAAGTGAGGATTGAGAGCAAGATCCTGCTATTCTTTCAGGCTGTCCCGGCGGTAATAGTCGGGGCGCCGCGAGCAGTCGCCTGTTTTCCGGGCGACGCCTCGGCCATGACAAAAGATCGTTCGGCGCCTCCGGTGCCTCCGCCGAAGATAATCGTCGGCTAGCCGACCAGTCGGTTTCCGCCAGTCCCCCGCGCGGGACCAGGTCTGGAGCATCACTTCGATGCGGCCTGACCGTTTCAACGGTTTCGGGCCGCAACACACGATCGGGCACGCCCGACAACCCCTCATTCAAACACTCAGTCTTTATCTAGTTTTCCATGAACATCTTTCCATTTCACCGGAGCAATCCGGCTTCAATCAAAGCGACAACCCGTTTTCGCGCTCGTGCGAGCGGGATGATGCCCGGGCACGCCCTCTGCCTGGCGTGGGCGCTAACTATTGGCCTGGCGCCCAGCATAGGCCGGGCCTGCGCCTGCGGATGCGGCATTTACGAGGTCGGCACGAGTTCAATGCTTCCCACAGGAGAGGGCGGCATGACGTATCTCGATTTTGATTACCAGGACCAGAACCACAATTGGAGCGGCAACTCCCAAGCCCCGGCCGCCGACAATCCGGACAAGGACATCCGCACGAGCTTCTACACGTTGGGCCTTCAGGAAATGTTCGACCGCAGCTGGGGGCTGCGCTTGGAGGTCCCCTATGAGCAACGGTTCTTCAAGACGACGGGCGGCGCCACCGGCGACGACATCGTCGCCCTGAACTTCAGTGGAACCGGCGATATTCGCATCCAGGGTATTTACACGGGCTTTTCCCCGGACATGTCGGGCGGATTCACGTTTGGCCTCAAGCTTCCGACGGGCAGCTATACCAAGGAGGACGCATACGATGACATCGATCGCGACTCGGAGATTGGAACCGGGAGCACGGATATTCTGCTCGGCGGGTTCGAACGATTCAGTGTCGGCACAAGCTCGGAGTGGAGCGGGTTCGCGCAGGCCCAGCTGGACGTGCCCGTATTAACGCAGGTCCAGTATCACCCCGGAACGGAGGTGGATGCAGCGGTCGGCCTGTACTGCAACGGCTGGCGGATCGGGAACCTCCTCCTCTCGCCCATAGGACAGGTCAAGGCTTCCTACCGCAGCCCGGACACGGGAGCCAACTCGGCGAGCCCGGTGGCATCCGGATTTGAGAGGCTCCTGCTGTCTCCCGGAATCGAGATGGACGCGCACCCGGTTAAGGTTTACGCGGACGTCGAGTTGCCGGTTTACCAGCACTTCACGGGCAGTCAGCTGGCGGCCTCGGTGCTGTTCAGGGTGAATATCAGCTATATGTTCTAACTGGTGCGTGACCTGCCCCACCGCGCCGCCCAGGGTGGGGCACCGAGATTGAGGTCGTCGGTTAGCCTGCTGAAAGGCGGGTCCGGGCGTCCGCCGCTGCTTTCGCCGTAGAAGATCGGCCCGCGGGCGGTGGACATCACTCCCGAAAAGTTGATTTGGGCCTAACCCGGCAAATCCATGGCAGTTCCGCATCGGGCGGGGATCGCCGATATCATGCCAGACCAAGGAGCCTGCCCCGAACACGTCCGGATTCCGAACGGGTTGAGTGCGGCGGCCTTTTAGGCTAGAGTAGGCGCAACTCAAGACCAGGAGTTCCAAACATGGATATCAAACGCAGCGGCTCACAGCCCTCCGCAAAAGGACCCTCCGATTGGTTCACCGGCACCGTGCGGATCGATCCTCTCTTTCCTGCCACGGCCCCAGCCCGCGCTGCGGGAAACAATGTCACCTTCGAGCCGGGTGCCCGGACGGCCTGGCACACGCATCCCCTCGGCCAGGCCCTCGTTGTGACGGCAGGCTGCGGCCGGGCGCAGCGCTGGGGAGGGCCGATTGAGGAGATCCGGCCGGGCGACGTCGTCTGGTTCGCCCCCGGGGAAAAGCACTGGCACGGTGCGGCCCCCGCGACCGCAATGACACACATCGCCATCCAGGAATATCTCGACGGCAAGCCAGTCGAGTGGATGGAACATGTCTCCGACCGGCAATACCAAGGCTAAACCAATGAATCCCATGTCCACACCAAGAGCCTATTCAGTCAGAGCCTACGCCACGCCCGGCGCAAAGGCGCCGCTCGGCGCAACGACCATTTCGCGGCGTCAGCCGGCCGGGAGGGACGTTCAAATCGAAATTCTCTACTGCGGCGTCTGCCACTCGGATCTCCACTTCGCGCGCAATGAGTGGGCTTTCACGCAGTATCCGGCGGTGCCGGGCCACGAGATCGTCGGCCGCGTCAAGGCCGTCGGCCCGGACGCGAAGAAATTCAAGGTGGGCGAGCTTGTCGGCGTCGGCTGCCTCGTCGATTCCTGCGGCACCTGTCCCGATTGCCGTGCCGGGCTGGAGCAGTTTTGCCCGGAGACGGTCATGACCTACGGCAGCACCGACAAGCACCTCGGGGGCGGCACGCTCGGCGGCTATTCGCAGGGAATCGTCGTGACGGAGGATTTCGTGCTGCGCATCCCGGCCAACCTCAACGCGGCCGCCGCGGCCCCGCTGCTGTGCGCAGGAATCACGACGTATTCACCGCTGCGGCGCTGGAAGGTCGGTCCAGGCCAGAAGGCCGGCATTGTCGGCCTCGGCGGGCTTGGGCACATGGGCTTGAAATTTGCCCATGCGTTCGGCGCCCACACCGTGCTCTTCACCACTTCGCCGGGCAAGGCCGCGGACGCCAGGCGTCTTGGAGCGGATGAGGTCGTCATCTCAAAGGACGCGGCCCAGATGGCGGCCCAGGCCGGCAGCTTCGACTTCATCCTCGATACCGTCGCCGCGGTCCACGATCTCAACGCGTACATCGGCCTCCTCAAGCGCGACGGCAACCTCGTGCTGGTCGGGGCACCCGGCGAGCCGTTTGCCGTCGCCGCGTTTCCCCTGATCATGCGGCGGCGCTCCTTCTCCGGCTCGCTCATCGGCGGGCTGCCGGAGACGCAGGAGATGCTGGATTTCTGCGGGCAGCACGGCATCACGAGCGACATCGAGATGATCCGCATGGACCAGATCAATGAAGCCTACGAGCGCATGCTCAGGAGCGATGTGAAGTACCGCTTCGTGATCGACATGGCCTCCCTCAAGGCCGAACCGCCGGGACGCTAGTACAGCGGACGTCCCAATTACCCGGTTCAAAGGTTGATTGCAGGCGACGGCGTGCTCGCATTGCACCGCCGCGCAGCTTCAATTTGCACCCATGACAACGGATTCGGCCATTGCGGAACTTGCGACGCTGATCAAGCGCGCCCACACCCTGGGCACGATTGGCGAATTGCTGGGCTGGGATGAGCAGGTAAACCTGCCACCAGGCGGCGCGAGCCAGCGCGCGACACAACAGGCTGCGCTCGCCGAGGCGCAACACGCGGCGGCCAGCGCGCCGCGCCCTACGACGCCATGCTCGACAAGTACGATCCGGGATTGACTGCGGCGGCGGTCGACCGGCTGTTCGGGGAGTTGAAGCGCGAACTCGTGCCCCTCGTCCGCGAGATCACGGCGTCCCCGGTCGCGGCGCAGGCGCGCGCGGCGACGGCGAAGTTGTCCGGATTTCCGATCGAGGGGCAGCGGGCATTCCTGCGGGAGGTGACGGAGCGGCTCGGGTTCGACTACACCCGCGGCCGGATTGACGTGTCGCTGCATCCGTTCTGCTCCGGCACCGGAAGCGACGTGCGGATGACGACGCGCTTCAAGGCGGACCAGCCGCTCGATGCGCTGTTCAGCTCAATCCACGAGACGGGGCACGGGCTTTACGAGCAGGGGTTGCCGGCGGCGGAACTGGGCACCGCGCTGGGGGTTAATGCGGGCATGGCGGTGCACGAATCGCAGAGCCGGCTGTGGGAGAACCAGGTCGCGCGCAGCCGCGGTTTCTGGCGGGGCTTCGAGCCGAGGCTGCGCGACGTCTTCCCGCGGCAAACGGCGGCGGTGACGAGCGACGAGCTCTACCTCGCGATCAACGCCGTCGAGCCGACGCTGATTCGGGTCGATTCGGACGAGGTGACCTACAACCTGCACATTGTGCTTCGCTTCGAGCTCGAGAAGAAGCTGTTCTCAGGCGAACTCGCGGTGCGCGACTTGCCGGCGGCGTGGCGGGCGATGTCGCGCGAACTGCTCGGGCTCGAGCCGGTGACCGATCGCGAGGGGGTCTTGCAGGACGTGCACTGGAGCGACGGCGCGTTTGGGTATTTCCCGAGTTACTGCCTCGGAAACATGCTTGCCGCGCAGCTGTGGTTTCGGGCGCTGGCTCTCCGGCCGGAGTTGGAGGAGGACTTTGCGCGCCGCGATTTTTCGTGGCTGCTCGCCTGGCTGCGCGAAAACATCCATGCGCAAGGCCGGAGGTTCAGCGCGCTGGAGCTTGCGCGCCGCGTGACGGGCGAGGAGTTGTCGCCCAAGCCGCTGGTGCGCTACCTGCGCGAACGCTACGGCGCCATCTACCTGCGCTGACCGCCGATCGTTGCCCCGGCCTCGGATCAACAGGACTTGTACCCGTCGATCTCGCCAAAATCGACGGTGCACGCCGTTCCGTCGGAAATCGTCAACCGGGCTCCAAGAACCGAGTCTGAGGGCATCAGATCCATGATCTGGAAATCCCTCACGGGAGACAGTTCGTCTTCCGTCCAGTCGGCATCGTCGGTCTTGTGCAGCATCGCTGTGATCATCAGCTCCTGGAAGCTGTTCTCCAGGACGCCCGCAATCTCCGGGTAGAATTCATCGCCAAAGGTCCTGTTCCAGATCGGGGATTTCCCCCGGCCACGGCGGGCAGCGGCTGGATCGACGAGACCCTCGCCTATTGCGCCGCGCAGTCGCTGCCGCTCGATTTTGTCAGCACGCACAGCTATGCCACCCAGAGCGGGTACCTCGACGAGAACGGCGACGCCGGGACCGTGTTCTCCGCCGACCGCAATGCCATCACAGGCGAGGTGAGGGGTGTCCGCGCCAGGATCGACCGCTCGGGTTTCCCCATGGCGGAGCTACATTACACCGAGTGGAGCAGCTCCTGCACGCCGTTCGATCCGATCCACGACAGCTATCACAGCGCAGCCTTCATCCTCGACAAGATCCGCCATGTCGGGAACGCGGCGACCTCGATGTCGTATTGGACGTTTACCGACATCTTTGAGGAGGCCGGCCCGCGCGCGACCCCGTTTCACGGCGGATTCGGGATGCTCAATTACCAGGACATCGCAAAACCGTCCTATTTCGCCTTCAGGTTCCTCAACCGCCTCGGCGACACGGAGCTCGCGTGCGCCGATCCCGACGCCTTCATCTGCCGCGCTGCGCCTCAGCGGCCTCAAGCCGGGCGCCTATCGCCTGGCCGCGACGAAGGTCGGTTATCGCGCCAACGACGTGCAGTCGGCCTGGCTCGACCTAGGATCGCCGTCCCAGCTCACCCGCGCGCAGGTCGGGGCCCTGAAAAGGGCCTCGTCCGGCGAACCGGCGCTGATCGAGAAGGTCGAAGTCGGCGCAGCCGGCGCCTTTTCCCGCCGCTTCGAGATGAGGGAGAACGACGTCTGGTTCGTGGAGCTGCGGCCGCTCTGAGCCTGCTAGGTGCGCGGCTTCGATTCAACGGACTCGACTGCGCGTTTCAAACCGGACAATCCCTCAAAACGGACGGCCAATCCATCGACAGTTCGGGTGAAACCCCGATCGATGTCATGGGCAACCACGATGTTGATGCCATTCGGGTAGTGGAGACGGAAGGCCTTGAATCCGCTCACTGGAGCATCCATTGCGCGGTTAACCAAACGCGGGTTGGAATGCGTTTAGTGTCACTAAACGCAATTACAATAGCGTTTAGATCAGAGCGACGGGATCTCAGGCCCCGGAGAACAATCACACTTCGAATGGAATCACGACTTACCGGCGCTCGTAGGATACTCATTCGGCTGCCTCCCTCTCCACGAGGTGGTGGCTGTCCTCGGCCGTGAGATCGAGGTGATAGACCTCCCTGAGCATTCCTATGCGCTTGAGCGTGGCGTCGGAGAAGGGCGCCTTGTTCTCGAACGCGTGGAGGCACACGCCCTCGAGCAGGTCGCCCAGGTACATGTCATGGTATTCCGCGATTCCCTTGAGGACCTTCAGTATCCGTTTTTCGATCCGGATCCCCGTCTGGACCCTTTCCACGGGCTTTGCCGGAGCGGCCGGGCGGGCGGGGGAACGCAAATGCTTTGGCGAAGTTTTCATAAAGTGAGATGGTAGTTATGTACCGATATACCTTTTGTCAAGTGCAGAAACGACGCGCCCGCATTCGCGGCCGATCTTCGCGCGTCCCCGGGGCAAAACGGGCCGAGGCCTGCGGGCACGCTGCATTCTCAGGTTGTTTAACATGCCGCCATGGGCGATTGTCACCGGTCATGCGCTTTGCCCGCCTTCTCTGCTGTCTCCCCTTCGCTTTAGCCACGCTTCCAGCCCCCGCCGCGCCGGAATTGCCGGGCGTCGCCGCCGCGATGCAATCGATGGTCAGCGCGCACGAGATCGCCGGCGCCGTAACCCTGGTGGCAACCGGGGGCAAGATCGTGCACCTGGATGCCACGGGCTTGGCCGACGTCGCCAGCGGCGCTCCGATGACCCCAGAGACAATGTTTTGGATCGCTTCGATGACGAAGCCCGTCACCAGCGTGGCGATCCTGATGCTGCAGGACGACGGCAGGCTCAGCGTCAACGATCCGGTGGCCAAATTCATCCCGGAATTCGCCACACTGAAGACGCCTTCCGGAAAACCCGCCAGCCTCACGATTGCCCAGCTGCTCAACCATACGTCCGGCCTGGCAGACCCGAGGCCCGCGGCCACCCTGTCGGTGAAGACGCTGGGGGACTACGCGCGGGTTTGCCTGTCCGAGCCGATGCAATTTGAGCCGGGCACCTCCTGGAGGTACACGAGTTCGGGCTTCAATGTCGCGGGCGTGATTGTCGAGGTTGTCACCGGGCAGCCCTTCGAGGCCTTTCTCCAGGATCGTCTTTTCACCCCCCTCGGCATGGCGGACACCACTTTCTACCCGAGCGCCTCCCAGCAGGCTCGTCTCGCCCATGCCTACCGGGCCAATCCGGCCGCGGGCGTGCTGACGATCCAGCCGGGCTTCGGGTCGTTTGGCTCGAGGATCCCGACCCCGGGTGACACCGTTCCGATGGGAGCCGGCGGGTTGTTTTCAACAGCCGGCGACTACGCGCGATTCTGCCAGATGCTGCTCAATGGCGGCACGCTCGGCGGAAGGCGCTACCTCAGCACGGACGGATATCGCGCATTGACGACGGTTTGCACGGGCGATCTGCCGACGGGGTACACGAAGACGAAGCTCAATCACGTGCTCGCCTGGGGCCTCGGCGTCGCAGTGGTGCGGGCGCCGGCTGGCGGCGTCTCGGCCATGCTTTCACCGGGGAGCTTCGGCCATCCCGGCGCCTTTGGCACGGCTGCCTGGATAGACCCGATCAAGGGCGCAATCTATGTGATGATGGTGCAACGCCCGAACATGCCGGACAATTTCGAGAACCCTCCGGCCCTTGCGTTCGTGCGCGCCGCGGCGGCGGCGCTCGCCAATCCGGCTCCTTAGTCGAACTTGGACTGCGTTTCGGGATCGGCCGGCGGCTGCAAGTCAATCATCGTCGGCTGGTCGCGATCGGCCGTGAGGGTGTTGGCGGCGGCGTCGAATTTCAGCTCCACCACCTGGATGGAGCTGCGGCGGGCATTGTTCTCGACCGCCGAACCGCCGCTGGAGCCCGGGTGGGTGAAGTAGAACAGGTAGGCGCGATCGCCCGAGAGGATGACCTCGGGATGATGCCCCACCGCCTTGTCGTCGGGTCCCGTGCCGGGAGCTTGCAGCAAGGTGCCCACGCGGGCCCAACTGACCGCGTCATCGGAGCGGTAGAGCCCCAACCCGTGCCGGCCGCCCGTGATGTCGCGCATGAGCCAATAGTGACCCTTCCAATGGAAGGGCAGCGGGGCTTCGCCGCCGACGTCGGAAAGGCCTGGCACACGCGCGCCGTCGACCCAGGCATCGAGGTCCATGCTGTCGGCATAATGGCATGAGGAGCCGTCGGCCTCGTCCTTGTACCACAGGCGCCAAGTGCCATCGGGAAGGTGCAGGACACCGGGGTCGATCACCTTGTGCGAGGAAAGCGGCAGGGTGGACCGGTATTCCCAATTAACGAGATCCGTGCTCGTGCAGTGCACGATGAAGCGCGGGTGGTTCCAGCCGTCGGCAAAGATGCCGGGCACATAGCTCACGAACATGTGATACACGCCGCCGTGCTCGACCACGGCCGGCGCCCACCAGGTCACGTCGGGGACGGCGTCCTTGTAGTTGATCTTTGCCACGCCCGCGTACTGCCATGACCCGCCATCCGGCGACGTCGCGATCCCGATGGGCGATCCATGCACCCAGGCCACGCCGTTCAAGCCCGGAACGTTGGCCCGCCGCGCGGTATAAAACATGTACCATCTCTTGTCCGCCGCGTGGTAGATGATCGTCGGATCGCTGGCTCCGTCGTTAACGGGATCCCGGTAAAGCGGTTTTGGGGCGATCTTGTCGGCCTGGGCCGAAGGAACGACCCAGGCCAGGGAGAGGACAGCGAGGGTGGCGAGGCGGCGGATGAAGGCGGGCATGGGAGCAGAAGGGTGGGGCGGGGGCGCCACCGATATCTCATATGATGCCGCGCTCAGTCAACGTGCCAGCATGCTGGCACGCTAGTCGCGCTCCGGCAGACTTGATGATTCATCCCCGTGGTGGAATACTACCCCATGCGCATTCGTCTGCCGCTGGTCGGTTTTGCCGCCGTGGCCCTGTTGCAACCGCTTTTGGGCGCCGATTATCCGTACCAGCCCGTGCCGTTCACGGCCGTGCGCATTACCGGAGGCTTCTGGCGTGATAAACAGGAGGTCAACCGCACCGTGACGGTGCCGTACGCGCTCAAGCAGTGCGAGGAGTCGGGACGGTTGAAGAATTTCGACCTTGCCGCGGAGGTCATGCGCCGGCGCGCGGCCGGCGAGAGGGATTTCCAGATCACGCCGCCGACCCTCTTTCCGTTTGACGACACCGACGCCTACAAGGCGATCGAGGGCGCCTCATACGTGCTCAGCATGCAGCCGGACTCGGCCCTGGATAGGCAGCTCGACGGCTGGGTGGCGCGGATTGCGGCGGCGCAGGAGCCCGACGGCTATCTTTACACCTTCCGCACAATGCACCCGGACTCGCCGGGCCACAAATGGGTTGGCAAGGAGCGCTGGGACCTGGATCCCAAGCTCAGCCACGAACTCTACGACGCGGGCCACCTCTATGAGGCGGGCGTCGCCTACTATCAGGCGACGGGCAAGCGCACGCTTTTGGATGTCTGCCTGAAGAATGCCGAATTGCTCTGGCGGACCTTCGGCGAGGGTCGCCGCCGCCTCGCGCCGGGCCACGAGATCGTGGAGATGGGGCTTGTGAAGCTCTACCGCGTGACCGGCGACCGGCGATGGCTCGATCTGGCAAAGAGCTTCCTCGATGCCCGCGGCCCGGGCGGCCCGGCCTACAACCAGATGCACAAGCTCGTGGTCGACCAGGACGAGGCCGTGGGGCATGCCGTGCGGGCGAACTATCTCTACTCCGGCATGGCGGATGTGGCCGCGCTGACGGGCGATGAGCGCTATTCCGCGGCAATCCGCAAGATCTGGGAAAATGTCGCGGAAAAGAAACTTTACCTGACCGGCGGCGTGGGGGCGCTGACGAACGGCGAGGCCTACGGCGACGACTACGATTTGCGCAACGACGCATACAACGAGACCTGCGCGGCGGTCGCCCTCATGATGTGGAACCACCGCATGTTCCTGCTCACCGGAGACGCGAAGTACATGGACGTGTTCGAGCGCACGCAGTTCAACGGCTTCATCAGCGGCGTATCGGTCTCCGGTGACCGCTTCTTCTATCCCAATCCGCTGGTCTACGACGGGCACTCGAAGAACAACTCAGGATTCGCGGGCCGCGCGCCGTGGTTCGGGTGCGCCTGCTGCCCGCCCAACCTGATGCGCACGCTTGCCTCGCTTTCCGGCTATTTTTATGCGGTCAAGGGGGACGAGCTTTACGTGAACCTCTATGCGCAGAGCGAAGCCGTGGCGGAGGTGGCCGGAACATCCGTGAGCATTGTTCAGAAGACCGATTATCCATGGTCGGGCCTGGTGAGGCTGACGGTATCTCCGTCCGCGCCGGCGAGATTCACGCTGAAAGTGCGCGTCCCCGGATGGGCGCGAAATCGGCCTGTGCCATCCGACCTCTATGCCTATGGAGTCTCGTTGCGCCCTTTCAAGGAGTTTGAGAAGCCGCCTTCGGGGTGGCCTCAACCGCCTTTGTGGTGTCGCGTGGCGGGCGCCGTCATGGACGGCAAGGAACTTGAGAAGGGCTATGTCTCTATAACGCGCGAGTGGCGGAGCGGCGACACGGTTGAGATGATTTTCCCGATGGACATGCACTACGTACTGGGCAACCCACAGATCGCGGCGACCCGGGGGCTGGTGGCCCTCGAACGGGGCCCGGTTGTCTACTGCGTCGAGGAGATCAACCAGAAGATGGCCGCGGATTCGCTGGCTATGCCGCTCCACTTCTCAACCCAGTGGGGGCCGCCCCAACTGGGCCGTGTTATCGAGATCAAAATCAGGGGTTCGCGCTCGGCGCCGCTGACAGCGATACCGTATTTCGCGTGGAACAACCGCGGACTGGCGCCGATGGCGGTGTGGCTGCCGCAGAGTCCCGGGGCCCCAGCATTATGAAGCGCAAACGGACCCTCATTGCGGCGGGCATAGTCGCCATTGCCGGGCTCATCCTGCTCATGAACCTCCTGCGGAGCCGCCACCTGGTGCTCACCGGGATCGTCACCACGGACGATGTGCTCGTCAGCTCCGAAATCCCCGGCCGGCTGCAGCAACTGTCGGTCAGGCAGGGCGATTCGGTGAAGCGGGGGGACCTGCTGGGCGTCGTCGCGCTTCCGGAGTGGAAGGCCGACAGCGCCTTCTATGAGGCCAGTGAGCGCGGGGCCGAGGCGCAGGTGACGCAGGCGGAAGCCGACCTGAAGTATCAGGAGGCCATGACGGACAGCCAAATAAAGCAGGCGGAGGCCAATCTGGCCTCGGCCGGGGCCCAGGCCAGCCAGGCCGGGGCCGATCTGGAGAATGCCCGGCTCAATTTCGAGCGCGAGTCGAGCCTCCGGGTGAATTCGGTCGATTCCCAGCAGGCCTATGACCAGGCGCGGACGGGCTACGCCAGCGCAAAGGCCCACGCCGATGCGCAGTCCAGGCAGGTCCAGGCGGCGCAGGCCGCGCTCGATTCGGCGAAGGCAAGCGCCTCCCAAGTGGCCGTCCGCCGCGCCGCGCTGGAAGCCAGCCGTCACCAGCGCGACGCCTCGGCGGCCCAGAGGCAGAAGGCCGAGGTTCAGCTGGGCTACACGGAGATCCGCGCCCCGTGCGACGGACTTGTCGACGTGAGGGCCGCCCTTCAAGGAGAGGTCGTCATCCCCGGCCAGGCGATTGTGACCCTCATCAATCCCGACGACCTGTGGGTGCGCATCGACCTTGAGGAGAGCTACATCGACCGCATCCACATGGGCGACAAGCTTCCCATCCAGCTGCCGTCCGGGGCCGAACGGGAGGGAACGGTCTATTTCCGCGGGATTGACGCCGACTATGCAACCCAGCGGGACGTGAGCCGGACAAAGAGGGACATAAAGACCTTTGAGGTGCGCCTGCGCACCGACAACGCGGACCGCGCCCTGGCCGTGGGAATGACCGCCTACGTCACGCTGCCTTTCTCGAAATAACCCGGTCATGTTCGACGTCGAGGTCCAGAATCTCACCAAGCGGTTCGGCGATTTCTGCGCGGTGGACTCCCTCAACTTCAACGTGGAGCACGGCGAGGTGTTCGGTTTGCTCGGCCCAAACGGCGCGGGAAAGTCGACGCTCATCCGCATGCTGACCACCCTCGTGGAGCCCACCTCGGGCACCGCGAGGATCAAGGGATTCGACACGGTCAGGGCCGCGAACGATGTCCGCAAATCGATCGGCGTCATTCCCCAGACGATGACCTCGGACCTGGACCTCAGCGCCGAGGAGAACATGCTCATCTACGCCAAGCTCTACGGGATTCCCCACGGGCTGCGCCGCAGGGCGATCAGGGATCTCCTGGCGGCGGTGGACCTCACGCAGTGGGCCGACAAGCCCCTGAAGATGTTCTCCGGCGGCATGCGCCGCCGGCTGGAGATCGCCCGCGGCCTCGTGCACGAGCCGAAGATCTTCTTCCTCGACGAGCCGACGACGGGCCTCGACCCGACTTCCCGCACCGCCGTGTGGGAGATGCTCTCGAAGCTAAAGCGGGAGCGTGACCTCACGATCATGGTCACCACCCACTACATGGATGAGGCGGACAAGTTGTGCGACCGCATCGCCATCGTGGACCACGGGAAGCTCGTCGCCCTGGATTCGCCCCTGAAACTCAAGGCCTCGATCCCCGGGAAGAACGTCCTCGAGGTCAGCTTCTCGGAGGTGCCAGGCGGGTGGAACGAGACGCTGATGGCGCTGCCCGAGGTGGCCGAGGTCAAGTCGGTGGACAACATCTTCCGGATTTCCTCGAACAACGGGCCGCTCACAACCGTGGAACTCATGGATGCCGCCCGCAGGGCCGGGATCACGGTGACGTCCCTTTCCGTGCAAAGCACGACGCTGGACGACGTGTTCGCCCATTACACGGGCCACCAGCTCCGGGACGCGCTGCAGGCCCCCGCACCCTATGAGGGAATGCTCTCCCGAGCCCGTCGGTAGCCGATACGAGCCATGATCCGCGTCTGGGCCATCATCGAACGCGACCTGCGCCGCTTCCGCCGGAGCCCGGTGCTCATGATGATGTCGACAATCATGCCCATCGTGCAGCTGGTCGTCCTGGGCTACGCCTTCGGCGGGCAGATCAAGCACCTGCGGCTTGGGGTGGTGGACCAGGACCACTCCGTTCCCGCCCTGAAACTGAAGGAGATGTTCCAGGCGGTCGCCGCGAATGCCCGCACCTTCGAGCCGATCTCCTACGCCGACCTGAACCTGGCCATGCAGGACCTGCGGGACGGCCGCCTCAATGGCGTTCTGGACATCCCTCCGCAATTCTCGCGCAAGGTCCTTTCGAAGGCGGACCCGCGCATTGCGCTGGTCGAGGACAACACGGACCTTTTCTCCTCCTCCGCCCTGGGGGCCTCGCTCCAGCAGCTTCTGGCTTCCTACGACCAGCAGGCGCCGGCACCCCACCTTTCGACCAGCGCCACGCTGTCGGTGGTCGAGGTCTACCCGTACGTGCCGTACATCCAGTACCTCCTCCCGGGAACCATCGTGCTGGCGATCTTCATCTCGGCGATGATCGGCGGCGGCATCATCTTCATCGACGACAAGGCGCGCGGGTTGCACGAGGGCTACCTGGTGACCCCCATTACGAAGTTCGAGCTGATCCTCGGCTTCACCCTGGCGGGCGTGGTGAAGGCGATGCTCGCGGGCGTTGCCCTGATCACCATCGGATCCCTTGTGGCCGGAATCCCCGATCCGTTCAACGCGGCGCGCCTCGCCCGCCTCTTCCTGATGGTCGTCGCCACGGCGCTGGCGCTCATCAGCATGATGTTCCTCATCGTCGTCAGGATGAACGACCCCCTGCTTCCCCGCGCTGTCTTTGGCACGCTCAACACCGTCCTGTATTTTCCGAGCGGCGCGGTCTATCCGATCAATGCGTTCCCGTCGTGGATGCGGGCCTTCTCCGTGGTGAACCCCTTCACTTACGCGGTGCACGGGTTCAAGGAATTGATCCTGAAGAACACCGGCCTGGGGGCGATCAGCCTCGATCTTCTGGTCCTGTTCGGCTTCGCGGCGGTGGCGATGGCGCTGGCCACGCTGCTCTTCCGCAGAACGCTGTGAGCGATCTTGCCTCGCAAGACCGGCTGGGATTGGATCTCTCTTTCGCGTGAAAATCGTCGTCATCGAGGACCACAAGCTTTTTCGCGGCATGCTCACCATGACCTTTGGGCAGCTCATGCGTAAGGCTACGGTGGACGGCGCGAGCAGCGGAGAGGAGGGGGTCGAGCTCTGTCGGGAGCTCAAGCCGGATATTGTCTTCCTCGACCTCGATTTGCCCGATGACCACGGATTGAAGCTGGTCCCGAGGATAAATGCGGCCTCTCCCGCCTCCCGAATCATTGTCCTGACCTCACACGCCGACGAATTCACGCTTCATCGGGTTCGCCATGCGAATGTGCAGGGCTTTCTGGACAAGGCCGAGCAACCGATCGAGGTTCTCCAGGAAGCCGTCGCCACGGTCATGGCCGGCCAGCAGTATTATTCCTCTGTCGCCCAGCGCCTTAAGGCGAAGCTTCAGGCCGACCCCGCCGCCTTTGACAAGGTGCTCTCCGAGCGCGAGCAGGAGCTTCTTTGCCTCTTCGGTCAGGACATGACCAACGAACAGGTGGCGAAACGCACGGGGCTTTCGGCCAGCACGGTCAAGAGCCATCGGCGGAACATCATGAACAAGCTCAATCTCCACACGGCATCCCAGCTTGTCCGGTATGCCCTGGAGAAGGGCTTCACGTGGCTCGAGCCGCCTCCTCAACTCTGATCGAGCTTTGACTTCAGCTCTTCTAGGGCCGTTGCCAGCCTTGTCAGGAGCTCCGAGCTTTCCTCCTCCGTGGCCATGCTCGCCCGTTTCTCGAGCTGCTCGGCCATTTCCATTACCTGCCTGGCGTTGATCAGAGCTGCCAGCCCCCGGGTTCGGTGCGCCGCACGTTTCGTCGCTTCCGTGTCCCGGGATTCCGACGCCCGCTTAACGCTCGCGAGTTCCTCGTTGAGCGACTCGCGGTAGATTGCCACGGCTTCGGCGGCCATGGCCGGCTCCGCCCTGCCATACAGGGTAAAAGCATTGAAATCGAGTCCACCTGAAGCCGGTCTCGGCGCCAGGGCCACCGGTTCCGGCTGTCCGTTTCGCCGCGCCCGGACAAGCGCCAGCGCATGCCTCACCCGCTCCGTCTCGTAGGGTTTCAGGAGAAACTCGTCCATCCCGGCCTGCAGGCACCGCTCGCGCATCTCCTCGCTGTCGTGCGCCGTTGTCGCGACAATGATGGGACCCTGCCCGTCTTCCCTTGCGCGAATCTGGCGGGCGATGTCGCCGCCCTTCAGGCCGGGCAACTCCCAGTCCAGAAAAATGACCGAGAAGGGCTGCTCGCTCATCCGTGCGAACGCCTCACCCGCATTGTTTGCGATCGTGGGCGCATAGCCGAGATCGCGCGCGATTCCCTTGAGGACGGTCTGATTATAAACCTCGTCCTCGACAATGAGGACCGATCCCTCGCCTTCGCTTGCTGCGTTGACGGCTTCGGCCGACGGCGCTGCAGCCATCCGGCGCAGGAACATCCGGAGAAAGAACGTGGCACCCTTCCCCGGCCGGTTCTCCAGCCCGACGCTTGCATTCATGGCCGTCGCCAGGATGTTTGCCGTCGCGAGCCCCAGGCCCGTTCCAGCTACGCCATCCTTCTTGGCGTTGCTGCCTCTCACAAACTTCTGGAAGATGTAATCCTGATCCTTCTCGGGAACCCCCGGACCGAAGTCGGACACCTCGATCGTGACTTCGGCCATGTCCTCCCCGGCTTCGGTGGGCAGACACTCGACCTTGATTTCGACGGGTTTCCCCGGGGCATACTTGATCGCATTGACCACAAAATTGCTGACGATCGTGAGGATCTTGCCCTCGTCCCCCAGGAATCCGTCGGTGAAGTCCGGGGGGAATTCCAGGGCGATCCGATTGGCGCTTTGCGCCGCCGCGGGGGCATAGAGGTCCCTTATCCCCTCCACCAGCTTTCGCATGAGGAAAAGCTTCTTCCCAACCTTCACGTAACCGTACTCCAGCTTTGAAAAACCCAGGACCTCCTCGCAAACCCGTGTCAGGTGTTCGGTGGCGGCCTTGAGCGAGCGCGCCAGCTCCTGCTCCTCCGGATCCATGCGGTCCTCCCTCAGCCTTCGGATCAGCCCGCTCAGCCCAGCCAGCGGGTTGCGAATCTCGTGGCTGACATTCTCCAGGAATTCACTCTTAGCCGTGTTCGACAGTTCCAGTTCCCGTGTGCGATCGGTCACAAGCCGGTTCAGCCGAACGTTCAAGATTCGCAGCCGCACAAGCCTCCACTTGATGACTCCGGCGACGGCGAGCGCAAGTGCCAGTCCGTAGCAAACAAAGGCGGGCCAGGTCGTCCACCAGGGGCTCGGAACTGAAAAACTGTAGATGGCTTCGGTTCCCGTTCGTCCAAATCGGTCGAGGGACCGCGCTGCAAACTGGTAATGGCCGGGCGTAAGGCCAGTAAAGACTCGCTCAGGCTGTCGCAAGGGGGCCGACCAGGCCTTCTCGATTAATCCAAGGCGCGTTTGATAGGACAGGGACTCTTCCGTCACTCCGGCCGGATATGAGAACTCGATGTGGCGCGCCGTTTCGTCCCAATGGTATGGCCTCAGCTCCACGGAAGGCGGGGTCGGAGCCGGCCTCAAGGCGGAGATCTTGACGCCGAGCAGCCCCCGCTTTCCGCCGATCCAAAGCGTCTGCCCATCGCTTTCGATGGCTGTTAGGTCGCCAACCTTGTCGAGCCCAGGGACAGCGATCGGCTGCCAGGCGAATGCAGGGGAGGGGGGATTGCCCGCTCCCCTGGCTGGGGAGACCTTCAGGATGCCGAAGAGGAGAGATCCTTTCTTCCTCACGGCCCAATAGCCTTCATGGCTCGCTGCAACGCCGATGAAATCCTCAAGCCCCCGCGCAGGCTCGAAGAGCCCCCTTTCCGGCTCATAAACCAGGACATCCTCGCTGGTGAAAACGACAAGGTGGCCGTCGATCTCGGCCAAAACCGGCTGCTTCACACCCGCCTTCAATCCGGTCCCATTCACGAAATGCCCCTCCTCCCGGAGGATTGGATGCTGGTCACCCTGATCCCTCCAAGCGAAGGAAGTGATTCCGTCGAGCATAGTCGATACCCACACTTTCCCGTCCCGATCTTCGACCAGTGAGACGGGCGTATCGTTGACTTTGGAACCGAGATCCTGGACCGCCCAGCCCCCGTGAGGGGAGGGGAAGAGGGCCTTCAAGGCATTCCTTTGCAGAAAGATCAATCCATCCGGGTAAAACCGCGATTGCGCCACCTGCAGCACATCTTCCGGAATCGCCAGGACCTGTTCCGCCTCGGAGCTGGAAACCCGCCAGATCGTGCCCAGGCCACCCACCCATGTGCGACCCGAAAAGGCCGCCGCGTCCCAAAGGAAGCCCTGGTTCAACAGGACGGGCGCAAGTTCGGCCCCGAGAAGCCTGTCCGGTCGGCTCGCGAAACCGACGTTGTAGCAGAACTGCGGCGTGAGGACGTACGTCTCCCCATTCAGCGTAACCACCCGACGCACCCCGCCGCCTT
This sequence comes from uncultured Verrucomicrobiae bacterium, assembly GCA_963747795.1. Taxonomy (GTDB): domain Bacteria; phylum Verrucomicrobiota; class Verrucomicrobiia; order Opitutales; family Opitutaceae; genus Palsa-1447. The sequence continues at coordinate 124,844 of CAVVGS010000014.1, read as the reverse complement.
CCAACCCGTTGCGCGAATCGAACAACGCCACACGATCCGGGGCATCGAGCCGGACAAACCCTGAGCCGAGGCCCGCCCACAAATGGCCTGCCGCATCCGCGGTGAGCGAGTATTCGCTGTTGTCGTCAACGCCCTTTCCGCCCTGCCAGTGCGCACGGACCGCGCCGTCTGGCGAGGCCAGAACCAGCCCGCCTTTGAATGTGCCTATGGCAACCGTGTCCGGATTCAAGACAACCGCCGTCACCGGCAATGTCCCCTGCAACTCCGCCGACAGCGGGGCGAGCCGCTCAAACCCGTTCATTCCGTCCCAACGGTAGGCGTCCTCGTCGATACCGATCAGTCCTCCGGCGAACCAGGTGACTGGCAGGCCCGGCAGATCCTTCTCGGGAACCACCATCCTTGGCGGCCCTTCGGCGCCCAACCGGAGAAGCCCGGCCCCGTGCTGGTAGATCAGGACACTATTGCCGTCCGCGAAAGCCCAAAGCTTTGGGGAGGCTTTCAGGGGCCAGGCCTCGAATTCGCCTGTGGCCGCCGTCCAACGGAGAACGGACTGGCTCGCCACCCACACCACTGTTTCCTCATTCCCAGGAGCCCCGTTGGGGCCGGCGATCCGTGTGCCCGCGCCGCCGGCCGAACGGGGACTGAGGACGAATACGCTCCATACATCCCCGAGTTCGGCTTTGGCAGCCGTGGCAGCCTTGCCCGTCAGCGAGGTGAATTGCCATTGCCCCGATTCAGTCCTGTCGGCAAACCCCAACAGATTGGACGCCCCGACGTAGACCCTTCTTCCCGATTTGCCTGCGGCCAGGGCGCGGAATGCGTACGCCGGCGGCGTTTCGATGATCGCCCACCGGTCCCCATCATAGGCTGCCAATTGATCCGCCCCCACGAGGAGCGAGCCGCCACCGGTATTCAGTACGGACAGCACGGCTCCCTGAACCTGAGCTGCAGGGGAATCGTAGTAAGTTGTGACCGGGAATCCGGCGCCGGACGGCGTCCCGGCTGCCAACAGCCCAAGGACTGAGGTCAGGATCGTCGGGGCGCGTGCCATGGTGCAATGTTGCCGCGACTCCCGGCACCATACCATGAGAATTCTTCATCTTCCCGGGGTAGTTTCGTACCCCTGCAGGGGTATGAAGCTACCCCCAAAAGGGGAAACGGGGCGCTTGTGGGGTCCTCACCCCAAGTGTGAAAGTCTAATTCAGCGAAGAAGCATCACGCGAACTTCACCAGAGAAGAGCACCGTTCCCAACCGACTCCAGCATGAAACCGATTACCCACAGGCTTGTTCTCATAGCCGCCGCAGTGCTGTCCGCCTGCCTGCCGAGCGCGGCGTTGTGCCAGCCGTACTCCCCGGCGGTCAATGCCCCGGCCATGCAGCCAGGATTCATCGACGGCACCCTCGCCCTTCCGCTGAATTTCAAGACCCTGCAGATCACGAACGTGACCGTGACGGTGGTGGAGACCGGCGCTACGTCCAAGGTCGACAAATACGGAGGGTTCCATCTGCCCGACGTCGCCCCGGGCACGTACACGCTGGTCGCCGCGGGCGAGGGATTCTCGAAGCTCCGGATCACGGACGTCGTGGTCAGGCCGGACAGGGGCATCATTCTCAGTCCTGAGATCATGCCCGTGGTCGTCAAGGAGGGCGAAGTCCAGGTCATGCAGGAGGTGGTCGTGAACGCGCAGAAGGACAACCAGGACATGGAGGTCCTGGAAAGGTACATCGTCGCGGATTCGAAGGCCGAACCCTTCATCGGCACCCCCAACATCGACCTTCCCCGGACGACGAACGACGTGCTGCCGTATTACATGTGGGACTCCAACCAGATCGAGGCCAGCGGAGCCAAGGACATCATGGATTTCTTCCAGAACAACGTGCCGATGAACACGAATCGCCTCACCGCGTTCAACGAGCCGACGGGCCAGCCCTTCAGCAACATAAGCATCGGCGGCCTTGCCGGAAATGCCGGCGTCACGAACGGCCAGCAGAATGTGCTGATATTGGTGAATGGGTTTCAGATGCCGAATATTGCGTATGCAACCGGCGTCTACGAAGCGAGCCTGAGCGGGATTCCCCTGGGGTCCATCGACCACATTGAGGTGCTGACCGGATCCGCCTCGGCCATCTACGGGGCATCGGCCGCGGGCGGAGTGGTCAATGTCGTCCTCAAGCACGACTACAGCGGCGCCGAGCTAGGCTTGACCTACGAAAACACCTTCAAGTCAGACGCACCGACGAAGACCGTGACTTTGAATGTGGGAGAGAACCTGGAAGGCGGAAAGACGAACTTCATGCTGACCTCGAGCTACCAGACGGTGAGTGCGCTCACGCTGCAGGATCGGATGAGCGAAATCATCGGGCCCTACCAGACGCGCTACTATCAAAACTACCCCGGCGGCGAAACCGCGTTTCTCGGCCTGACAAACGCCGCCGGCGCATTCACGACGAGCAGCGCCGCGTACCTCCCCCAGCCAATCATAACAAGCTCCACGGGTAAGGCGCTCTTCACGGGAAACACCGCAACGACGGTCCAGGTTCCGGCGGGATACCAGAGCTTCCAGGCAAACGGTCTTGCTCCGCTCCAGGCCAATGTCGGCAATTTCAACTTCTCGCACCCGAACGTGGCGGAGTATCTGAGTCTTGGCGGTGCGAATATGCCGCTGACCGGGGCGCAGACCGAAAAGGCGCTCGAACTGAGCGCCCGCAGGCAGATGACCCACTGGCTGGAGATCTACGGGCAGTTCGGGACGTCCAACGTGTTCAGTCCGCAGATCTTCGACGTGTCCTATTTCAGCTCGGTTACGGTGCCCGCGACCGCTCCCGGAAATCCCTTCGGCCAGGCGGTGAAGGTGACCGGCGTTGAATCGGGATCGCCTGGAGAGGCTGGAGCCACCTACGACATCGTTACCCAAAACGCCGCAGGCGGAGCGAAGATCAGCCTGCCCTTCAATTGGAAGGCGGACGTCAACTTCAGCTGGCAAACGTCGCTCACCGGGATCAACGCGCCTCTTGACATTTCAAACACGACAGCGCTTGCAGCCGCGGTGAACAGCGGGGCCGTCAATCTGATCACTGACGTAAGCAAATACCCGTTCAACTACAGCCCCTACTACGAGGCCCTCGACCTCACACAGAACACCTATGAGAATGATTTCCAGGTGAAGGCGGCGGGGCCCCTGATGAACCTTTGGGCCGGGGCGCCGACCCTTGCTGTGGGCCTGCAGCATCAGAAGAGCGGCAGCTCCTACGGATTTGAGTACCTGAGCGCCCCCGGCAACGCAACGACCGCGGGTGTCGCGACTACGGCGCTCCTGTCGGAGGTCATTTATATTCCGGGCGCGTCAACGGACGACGACAGCGCCTATGCGGAGCTGACCGTGCCGCTCGTTGCCAGGAAGAACGCAATCTTCGGAGTGAAGCAATTGGATCTCCAGGCTGCGGGCCGGATGGACACAATCAGCGAGGGCACCACGAGTCCTTCCACCGAAGCCACCATAACGAGCATCAGCAACGTGGTCACAAGCAGTCCCGCCCTCCTGACCGGGGCGGCCGAGCCGTACACGGGCAACGTCACGAAATTCAACGCGAAGAACGGCACGGTGGGGCTCAAGTACAAGCCGGTTGACGATGTGTTCCTTCGCGCCAGCTATTCCACCGCTTTCGTTCCGCCATGGTATGGCTATTTGCTTGCCCCCATATCCACTGGGACGATCACGCAGACAACCGGGGCCTATCCCGGTGTGCCCACGACGGCCCCGTGGAACTATTCGTCGATCACGGACCCCCTTTTGGGCGCAACCTACACGGTGCCCGTGAAGGGCGGCGGAAACCCCGGCGTGCAGCCGGAAAAATCGAAGGAATACGACTGGGGTGTCGTATTTGAGCCAAAATTCCTGAGCGGCCTGCGGCTGTCGCTTGACTACACGCGGACGACGAAGTTCGACGACATCATCGCCCCGGGAACGGCCGTATTGCTGGCCAATCCGGCCGCATTTCCCGGCCGGGTGGTCCGCGGAACGCCGAATGCCGGCCAGACGGTCGGTCCCGTCATCCTGCTTGACAACACCTACGTCAATGCACCCGAAGTGGTTTCCTCCTCGTACAACATCGCGATCGATTACACGTTCAAGACGGCGAATGCAGGGACCTTTAAGATTTCAGGCATTGCGAATTCATGGCAGCACTACCGGATCCAGTCGACCTTTGGCGGGGTGTTTGTCGAGGAGCTGGGCAATCCCAACACGTCGGCTACGGGAGTCGGGGCAGGTCTGGCAAAACTGAAGGCCAACCTCAGCCTGGATTGGGCAAAAGGCCCGTTCACGGTGGGCTGGAACGCCCGTTACGTCGGGCCCTACACTATCGGGTCGTTCATGGGCATCGGCGGCGCGGACGGGTATGAAGGCACCGTCAACGGCTGGGTTTCCGGCCAGATCTACCACGATGTCTTTGTCGAGTACCGCCTCGGCAGGGGCGCAAGGGGAAGCGCCTGGTGGAGGCAAGCGCTGGCCAACACCACCTTGCAACTTGGCGTCAAGGATGTTTTCAACCACGTCCCGCCCTACGACGCCCTCGATTTTTCCAGCGCCAACATGCCGGTTCTCTACAGTGCCTATGGCGACCCGCGTCTCGCGGAATACCGCTTCAAGGTGACGAAAACCTTCTGAGCGCATTTCGATAAAACGACTGTCCAAACAAGTTGGCGGAGGACTTAAGGCCGCCGCCTTGCCCGGATAATGGATGGGCAAAACCCAAAGACACGTGAAAAACCTGCTTCTTGCATTCTCCCTGCTCGCCTTGACTGCGGTCTCCCGCGCACAGGATCCGGCGGCGCTGGCGCTTCCAGCTTCATCCGCCAAAAGCCCAACTGCCCCGCTGCCCATCGGTACGGTGGCTCCGGATTTCACGGCAATGGACGCTTCGGGGAAGGACGTGAAGCTCTCGGACTTCAATGGCAAGGTCGTGGTGCTCGACTTCTGGGCCACCTGGTGCGGGCCGTGCCTTGCCTCTTTCCCGCACACGCAGGAGGTCGCCGCGAAATACAAGGATCTCGGTGTCGTCGTCCTCGCCTCAGGCACGAGCGACACAAACGCCCGATTCAAGGATTGGATCTCCAAGAACCAGTCGAAGTATCCGGACATGCGTTTCGTCTTTGACTCTCATCACGAGAACGGCTCGGCCGCATACGGCGACCGCGTTTCGAGCCACGTGTACGGCGTCCGGGGAATCCCGACGCGGTTTGTCATCGGGAAGGACGGCATCGTCCAGGCGGTGATCGTCGGCTACGAGCCCGGCGACCTGAGGCTCGAGGCCTGTCTTGCGAGGGTCGGCGTGCCCGTGGATGCGGTCACCCTTGCCAGCGCAAATCAGTTCGAGAAGGAGGCGGCCGAGAAGGAGGCCAAGGCCCTCGAGGAATTTGCGAAGTCCGCGCCGGAAAGGGCCAAGGCCGCCGAGGAGGCGAAGAAGCCGATGCACACGGAGTTCGGATCCCTGAAGGCAGGGGACGCGATGCCGCAATTCACGGTTACCGGCGCCGATGGAAAGGCGCTTTCCCTTTCCGACTGCGCCGGAAAGACAGTCATTCTCAGTTTTTCGTTTATCCCGACCGAGGCCAGAATGAAGGCCGCTGTCGCAACGATGGCGCGCCTCTCAGCCATTGCAGCCCGCTACAAGAACCAGGGCGTCCTGGTGCTGAACATATTCACGCAGACCCCCAGGGATGATTTTGACCACTGGGTCGCCGGGCATAAGGGCCAATTTGCGTTTGTCGACGCGCACGACCCCGTCGGCCGGCCCGCAGCGGGCTCGGGCGTTAAGTCGCTGATCATTTTGCTCTCCGGAGTCAAAATGGTCAGGCTGCCCGCGGCATTGGTCGTCAATGCACAAGGCAAGTTCGTCGGCTATGCCTACGGCGACAATGCGGCTGGCGACGGGCTGGCCATGCTCCTGCAGCGATCGGGAGTGAAGCTCGCCCCGGACGACTTGCCGAAGACGGAAGCCGCCAATTGATCTGAGCCGGATTCCGCCTGGACAGCCCCTTCCGACCCGGGCACCCGACGCAAAGGATCACCCTCCACCGCCCCGCTTCGCCGTTCAGACCCATGAAAACTCTCCGCCTGCTCCTGCTCGCCGCCGCCTGCGCCCCGGTCCTCGCCGCGCAACCTCTTGCGCCGGTCGCCGCAACGGATGCGGACGCCGATTACGCCACCTTCGAAGCGCAGCACAAGGCCACACCCCCGGCCCCGGCGAGGGAAATGGGCCGCCTGAAATCGCTGCGATGGGCCGACGCAAGCCGCCAGAAGGTGCAAGCGACCGGGCTGGCTTTCTACGAGAAGCACCCCACGGACGCACGCCGCTGGGAGGTGGTGATAATCCTGACCGACTACGCTCCGCTCTATGTAAAGGAATTCGGCCCCGAGGCCGAGACGAAGGGTCTCGCCGGGGCGACTTACGACGAGGCTGCGAAGGCTGCCTGGGAGAAGAAGTCGGCCGAGCTCAGGCAGGCGCTCCTTGCCTCTTCCGATGCCACGCCGGCGCAGAAGGAGGGCGTTGCCTGGACGATCTTCGCCCTTGATTTTCGTGCGATGTCCGCCGCAAAGGCCAGGGGTGAGCCCTGCGACTTCGGTGTTTTCCGCGCGCGCTTCGAGGCGCACCTGGCGAAGTTTGGCGACCTGCCCACAATGTCGGCGCGCGCTGCAGACTACCTCGGCGCGCTTGAGGCGAAAATGCCGGGCGCCTCTGTCGTCGAATGGCGGCGTTACCTCGATTCCCCCAACGCAGCCCTGCGCGAAACCGCCCGCAAGAAGGCGGCTGAGGCTACCGGATCCTTCGAACTGGCCTTTGCCGCCGCGGACGGCCGCGCGGTCGATGTCGCCAAGCTCCGCGGAAAGGTTGTATTGGTCGATTTCTGGGCGACCTGGTGCGGTCCGTGCAAGGCCGAGCTTCCCAATGTGGTGGCCAATTACAAAAAATACCACGACAAGGGCTTTGAAGTCGTCGGAATTTCGCTTGAGAACGCGAAGCTGGCGGCCGGCGACTCGCCCGAGGAGCATGAGCGCAAGCTGACGGCCGCCAGGCAGGTTCTCCTCGATTTCACAGGGTCGCACGAAATGCCCTGGCCCCAATACTTCGACGGCAAGTTTTGGAAGAACAGCGTCGCCGCCCAACACATGGTCAACGCGATTCCTGCGATGTTCCTGCTCGACAAGGACGGCAGGGTGGTCTCGACCAACGCCCGCGGACCGCAGCTTGAGGAGGAGCTCAAGAAGCTGCTCGCCCTTTGACTCGTGAGCACGGCGCACCGTATAGTCTGCCCATGAAAACCATGCGCGCCATTGCGAAGCTGAAGGCAGGGCCGGGCCTTGCGCTCATCGAGGCCCCCGTGCCCGAGCCGGGTCCAAACGACGTCCTCATCCGGATCAAGAAGACGTCGATCTGCGGAACGGACGTGCACATCTACAATTGGGACGCCTGGGCCGCGAGGACGATCCCCGTGCCGATGATCATCGGCCATGAGTTTGTCGGCGAGATCGTCCAGGTCGGCTCCAACGTCCAGACATTCAAGGGCGGCGAACTGGTGGACGGGGAGGGGCACATCGTTTGCGGGATCTGCCGCAACTGCCGGGCGGGCAGGCGGCACCTCTGCAAGGACTCCAAGGGGGTAGGGGTGAACCGCCCGGGGGCTTTCGCGGAGTATCTCTGTTTGCCGGCGAGCAATGCCGTCAGGGTCGATCCATCGATTCCCCTGGACGTCCTCTCCTGCTTTGATCCGCTGGGCAATGCGACCCACACGGCGCTACAGTTCGACCTCGTCGGCGAGGACGTCCTGATCACCGGCGCCGGGCCGATCGGCTGCATGGCCGCGGCCATCGCGCAACAGGCGGGAGCCCGGAAAGTGGTCGTTACCGACATCAATGCCGACCGGCTTGCGCTCGCCACGAGAATGGGCGCCACCCGCGTGGTCGATGTCTCCAGGGAAAATCTGACCGACGTCCAACGGGAGATCGGAATGAAAGAGGGCTTCGACGTCGGCCTTGAAATGTCAGGGAGCCCGAAGGCCCTGAACGACATGATCGACAACATGGCCCATGGCGGGCGCATCGCCCTTTTGGGAATCATGCCGGAGAAGGCTGCAATCGACTGGACCAAGGTGGTATTCAACATGCTGACGATCCGGGGCGTCTACGGGCGGGAGATCTACGAGACCTGGTACAAGATGCAGTCCCTGATCCAGCGCGGCCTGGACATCACCCCGGTGATAACGCACCGCTTCCCGTTCACCGAATTCGAGCAAGGCTTCGAACTCATGCGTTCGGGCAAGTCCGGCAAGATTGTGCTGAGCTGGTCTTAGTGATTGACGCCTGATTTTTGCCCGAGAACTCCCGGCGATTGAATCCGCACCAATGACGCCTTTTTCCCGCCTCTGTTTTGGCGCGGCCCTCCTGCTGGCTGCACCTTGCCTGGAACCCGGCCTTTGCGCGGCTCCCGGCTTTGCCCAGGCGGAGAGCGACCTGGCCCCCGACCCCGCGGCGCGTTTCGGCGTCCTGCCCAACGGGATCCGGACGCTTGTCCTGGCCAATCACGAACCCAGGGACCGGGCGAGCCTGCGCTTCCTGGTGGAGGCGGGCTCATTCAACGAGGCCCCCGACCAGCAGGGCCTGGCCCATTTTCTGGAGCACATGGCCTTCAAGGGCAGCACGAACTATCCGCCGGGGACCCTGATCGAACGTCTGCAGCGGCTGGGCATGCGTTTTGGCGCCGACACGAACGCCTCGACCAACTTCGACCATACCGTGTACCTGCTCGAGCTCCCCGACACCAAGCCGGAGACGCTCGCGGAAGGCTGCCGCATCTTTGCGGACTACGCCGGGGGCCTCCTTCTTCTCCCGGATCAGATCGATTCCGAGCGGGGAGTCATCCTGAGTGAAAAGCGCGACCGCGACTCCGTCGATTTCCGCACCTATGTTGCGGACCTGAACTTCGAGATGCCGGAATCCTTGATTTCCAAGCGGATTCCAATCGGGCTCGCCAATGTGGTGCAGAAGGCGACGCGCGAGCGATTCGTGGATTTTTATAACGCCTGGTACCGGCCAGAAAAATTCACCGTGATCGCGGTGGGCGACTTCGATCCCGTCCAGATGGAAACCTTGATCAAGAAAAGCGTCGGCGACCTGCAGGCGAGGGCGGCCGTCCGGCCGGACCCCGATCTTGGCACGGTGGTCTCTCCGCTCGGCCTCCGGGCCGAGTTCCACCCGGAGGCGGAGGCGCCGGCGGTGGAAATCGACATCCAAACCGTTTCTCCATACCGGAGGGAGCCCGACACCGCGGCGGTCCGGCTAAGGCATCTGACGCGCGACCTGGCCTTGGACATGCTGAACCGCCGGTTCCGGATTCTCTCGCGGGCGGAGAAGGCCCCGTTCACCGAAGCCGAGGGATCCGCATCGGAACAATTCAATTTCCTTCGGGAGGCCGACGTGCTGATCGTCGCCAAGCCCGAGGATTGGAAGGCCGCGATGGGCGTGGCCGAGCAGGAGCTTCGCAAGGCGCTCACCTTTGGCTTCCAGCCGGCCGAGCTTCAGGAGGCTGTAGCCAACGTGCGCAACCAGCTCGAACAGGCGGCTAAAGGCGCCGCAACGCGGCGATCGAACAGACTGGCGGACGAACTGTCGGGAACGGTGGTTCGAAAGAAGGTATTCACCTCTCCGACGCAGGATCTGGCCTTCTATGGACCCGTTTTGGACAGGATAACGGCAACCGACTGCCTGGACGCGCTGCGCCAGACGTGGTCGGCCCGGGGACGCGACATCTTTGTTTCGGGAAATCTCACGCTCGAGAACCCGGTCCCGGCAATCCAGGCGGCCTATGAGGCGAGCCAGGCGGTTGCCGTGGCGGCTCCGGTCCGCATTGAGGAGCAAACGTTTCCGTATGCCGATTTCGGTGCACCGGGGCGGGTTATGTCGGAGAAGCAAATCGAGGATCTCGGCATCACCGAAGTCGTCTTCGCGAACGGCGTCCGGTTGAACCTGAAGCAGACCGACTTTGCGGCAAATCAGATCTCGATGAGCGTGCGTATCGGCGGGGGCAGACTGACGGAACCGGCCGCGGCAAAGCCCGGCATCGGCAGGCTGGCGGCGGCGACCTTCCAGGCCGCGGGCCTGGGCAAGCTCGGAATCGACGACCTGCAGCGCGTCTTGGCTGGCAAGACCGTCGGACTCAGGTTTGCGGAGGGCGACGATGCGTTCACTTTCTCGGGGACGACCAATGGCGCGGACATCCTGCTGGAGCTGCGGCTGGTCACGGCCTATCTCACCGATCCGGGCTACAGGCCGGAAGCCTTGTGGAGCATCCGAAAGGAAATTCCCCAGGCCTATCGCCAACTCGAGCACACTCCGGATGGAGTCATCCAGACCAGGATCGACCGGCTCCTTGCAAACGGAGACCCGCGCTTCGGCATGCCGGCGGAGGCTGATCTTATGGCCCGCAATTTTGATGAGCTTAAGGCCTGGCTATCCCCGCAATTCGCCCGGGGCCCCATCGAGATCGCCCTAGTGGGTGATCTTGATCCGAAAGCGGCAATCGGGGCCGTGGCTGAAACGCTCGGAGCGCTGCCGCAAAGGGAGCCCAAGCCGGCCTTTGTCCAGGAGCGCCAGGTGTCGTTTCCATCGCTTCCGGCATCGGACCAATTCCAGGTGCAGACGGAAATCCCCAGGGGATTGATTTACCTGGTCTGGCCAACGACGGACGGTCGCGACGCACGGACAGCCCGGCGGCTGGCCCTGTTGGGACAGATTTTCAGCGATCGTCTGCGGCAGAAGGTCCGCAATGAAATGAGCGGGGCTTACAGCCCCGTGGCTGGGAGCATGGCCAGCACGGTTTATCCCGGGTACGGCTCGATGATCGCCCGGATCTCGGTCGACCCCGCGACAGCGGACAGGATCGCCGATGCGGTGCTCGCCATTGCCGGAAGCCTGCAGACCGGCGGAGTCACGGCTGACGAATTGGAACGGGCAAAGAAGCCGGCCCTGACGGAGATCAAGGAGTCTCAGCGCACGAACCGTTATTGGCTCGAATCCGTGCTCGCTCTCGCGCAGGCGGAACCGCAGCGGCTGGACTGGGCGCGCACCCGGTCTGCGGATGTCGCCTCCGTCACAAAGGCCGAATTGGATGCCCTCGCCACAGCTTACCTCGGCCCGGGCCGGGCTTTCAGATTCGTAATACTCCCTGAAAAGCCAGCCCAATGAAGATTACCTTCCCGCCTTTCTGTGCGGCGCTCTTCCTTTCCGTCTTTCTGGCCCCGGCCCTGCCGGTCGTTCGCGGCCAGGTGCAGGCCACCCTTGTCGCAGCCGACACGTCGATCCTACCCGGTCAGCCGTTCACCGTCGCCCTGCGCCTCGTGCAGGATCCCCAATGGCACACGTATTGGACAAATCCCGGCACGGGCTTGGCCACTTCCCTTGCCTGGGCGCTTCCGGCCGGATGGAAGGCCGGGGACATCCGGTGGCCGTCGCCCAAGACGATCGTCAATGATCAGGGTGCAGTGACCGGCAATGGCTACGAGGGGCAGGTTTTGCTCCCCGTCACGATCACACCCCCGCCGGATGCGAAACCCGGTGCGACGGTCGAACTGAAGGCCACGGCGGACTGGCTGATGTGCAAGGACGTCTGCATGCCAGGTGAAGCCGCGGTTTCGCTGACTCTGCCCATCGCCTCCAGCCCTCCGAAGAAGGACCCGCAGTGGGGTGATGCGATTCGGGCCGTTCTTGCCGCCCTTCCCCGCCCCGATCCGACCTGGACGATCGCGACCACGCGCGATGGCAAGTCGGTCACGCTGACTATTGCTCCCTCCGGCTACATCGGCCACAAGCCGCACGACCTGCATTTCTTTGCCGACGACAATTACGTCGCCTACGAACTGCCGCAGGCCGTCAAGGGAGACGGAAAGAGAGGGTTTGTCATGACACTGGCAATCTCCCCGGACGGCCCCAAGAATCAGCCCCGGTTGACTGGCGTCCTGACCGCGGAGAACGGCTGGCTGCCAAGCGGCTCCCTTCCCGGACTGCGCGTGGATGTCGCATTTGGGTCGGCCACGCCGGAAGTCGCCGCGGCTCCGGGAGCCGTGCCTCCCCCGGGTGCGTCCGACGCTCCCGTCAGGGGAGGTCTTGCGGGCACCCTCCTCCTCGCCTTCGTCGGAGGGCTGATCCTGAACCTCATGCCGTGCGTCTTTCCCGTGCTTGGGATCAAGATCCTGGGCTTTGTGGGCCAATCCGGGACGGATCGGAACAAGGTCGTGGCGCACGGCCTTGTCTTCACGCTGGGGGTTCTGGTCTCATTCTGGGCACTGGCGGGTTTGCTGATCGCGCTGCGCGCGAGCGGCGACCAGCTCGGCTGGGGGTTCCAGTTGCAGTCGCCGGGATTCATTTTCTGCCTTGCCGCCGGGATGCTGGTTTTCGCCCTCAATCTCAGCGGGGTGTTCGAGTTTGGGCTGTCGGCGACGGGAGTCGGCTCCGGATTGCAGATGAAAACGGGCCTTTCAGGCTCATTTTTTACGGGAGTGCTGGCAACGCTCGTCGCCACACCCTGCAGCGCGCCCTTTCTCGCCCCGGCGCTCGGCGCGGCCCTTGCTCTATCGGCCGTCCAGTCGCTAGCGGTATTCACCGCAATCGCCGTTGGGCTTTCGACACCCTATCTCCTGCTCTCTGCATTCCCGGGTGCCGTGAAGCTGCTCCCCCGGCCGGGAGCATGGATGGAGAGCTTCAAGCAATTCATGGCGTTTCCGCTGTATGCCACCGTCGGCTATTTGTCTTGGGTGCTGGCCGGACAGGTGACGGAGAGCGGCCAGCTTGCGGCTGTCTTTGGCCTCGTGCTGGTCGCGATGGGAGTCTGGGTTTACGGGCGCTGGCACGGTGCCGGAGCCTCCGCGGGCCGGGCGCGTTTCGGCCTGATCGCTGGTCTCGGACTTGTTGCCTTCGGGACCTGGACCGGCTGGCCGCAGGCGCCGGCGCCGACCGACGTGGTCTGGGACAAATGGAGCCCGGAAACGGTTGCGACGCTGCGGTCGGCTGATCGGATGATCTATGTCGACTTCACGGCGAGGTGGTGCGCCACGTGCCAGGCGAACAAGCGGCTGGTCTTTCACTCGGCGGAGGTTCTGCGCACTTTCCGGGATGAGCACATCGCCACCCTGCGGGGCGATTGGACCAACCGGGATCCCCAGATCACGGCCGAACTGACGAAATACAACCGCAGCGCCGTGCCGTTTGATCTTATCTGGATCCCGGGCAACGCGGACCCGGTGATCCTGCCGGAGTTGCTCACGCCGGAGACCGTGCTGAGCGCTCTCCGCGAAAAGACCTCGCGGGTCGGGAGATAGATTTTCAATGCAGACCAAGAGCCTTCCCGTGCAATCGCGACCGGCGTTCCCGCCGGTGCTTTCGGCCATCGGCAACACGCCCCTTTTTCCGCTTTTTTTTAAGGATTCGGGCAGCACAATTTACGCCAAGGCTGAGTTTCTCAATCCGTCGGGATCGATCAAGGACCGGCTGGCGCTGTGCATTGTCGAGGACGCGGAGCGGCGGGGACTCCTCGGACCCGACTCGCTGATTCTGGAATGCACGAGCGGCAACACCGGAATTGCGCTCGCCATGGTCGGGGCGGCCAAGGGCTATCGCGTCAAAATACTCATGAGCGACACCGCCAGCGTCGAACGCCAGTATCTGATCCGGCAGTTTGGCGGCGAGGTCCAGTTGTTCAAGGCCGTCAAGGGGTATGCGACCGGAATTGATATGTCGGTCGCCATGGCTGCGGAGGATCCGCGCATCTTCCTGCCCCGCCAGTTCGAGAACCCCCTCAATGCCCTTGATCACACCTTGCACACAGGCCCTGAGATTCTTGCCCAGATGGGCGGACGGGTGGATGCGTTTGTGGCGGGCTACGGAACCGGTGGAACTCTGGTCGGAGTGGCCCGAGCCCTGCGCTCGGCCAATCTGTGCGTTCGGATTATTGCGATGGAGCCTGCGGAGGCGGCAATGCTCTCCGGAGAGTGTCCGTGCTGCCATTTGATCGAGGGCGTTGCCGGCGGCTATGTCCCGCCGCTGCTTCGCGAGGTGAAGCTCGACGGCTCGCTCAAGGTGAGGAGCGCTGATGCGATCGCCATGACGCGCCGGCTCAGCCGTGAATTCGGGCTCTTGGTCGGCACTTCGAGCGGAGCCAATGTCGCGGCGGCGCTGCAAGTCGCGGGCGAACTCGGCCCCGAGGCGCGGGTCGTCACCGTCCTCTGCGACCGGGCTGAACGGTACTATTCGACAAAGCTTTTCGCTTGAAACCGGGTTTTCAATTTGCGGGTCCATGTCCTCGGACGTAATCTCGGCATAACCCTCAAAGTACGATAGTCTGGTCCACCATGAAAAAACTCCACATCGCAGCAAATGTCCTGCTCGCGGCCGCCGCTGGCCTTACGGCGTCCTTGAGCGTCGCCCCCATGGCCGCCGCCGCCGAACCCTACCATATTCTCGCAACGACGCAGATTCCTGCCGTCGGCGGGATTGACTATGTCACTGCGGACAGTGCCAACCGCCGGGTCTATGTCGCCTGCGGCAATGTGGTCAGCGTATTCGACCTCGATACGTACAAGCTCGCCGGCAGTCTGCCCAACGCGTCCGGGCATGGCGTGGCGGTCGATCCGGAGGCCCACACCGGCCTTGTCTCCGGCAATCCCGCGATTCTTTTCAACACCCAGACCCTCGAACAGATCAAGACCATCCCCTCACCGGGTGCGGACGGCTATCTCTTCGATGCCCTGACTCACCACTTCTTCATTCTCAGCCACCGCGCGCCGAACCTCCGCGTGTTCGATTCCCGGGATGGCTCCGTCGTCGGCACGGTGGACGCCATCGGCCCGGACGGCGCCAATGCCGCCGTCGAGCAGGGCGCCACGGACGGCGAGGGACACCTGTATTTTGACGTGGAGAACCAGCACCACATAGCTGTCGTCGATGCCAACACGCTCAAGGTCACCGGGCATTTCGACTTGGGCGAGAAAGGCGGCGCGCCGGCGGGCCTGGCCATCGATGCCAAGAACCACATTCTCTTTGCGATGTGCCGGGGGACCAATGGTGGCACGCCCACCTGCGTCATCCTGAGCGCGGTCGACGGCAAGGTCATCACCACCTTGCCCTTGGCGGGCGGCAGCGACGGCGCCGCTTTCAATCCCAACACCATGGAGGCGTTCAGTTCGCACGGCAACGGCACCCTTACCGTCATCAAGGAAAACAGCCCCACGGACTTTGTCGTGGAAGACACCGTGCAGACAAAATCCGGCGCCAAGACCTGCACGTTGGATACCAATACCAATCGTGTGGTTGTTATCACCCGGGAACCCGCTCCGAAGCCCCCGGGGAGCCCTCCGGTTGCGGTCGCTGCTCCCGCGCCAGCCCCCGCTCCGGAAGCGCCAGCGCCCGGCCAGCAGGACGCCGGCCGGGGCAGACGGCGCGGCCCGAGCGGCCCGCAGATCCTCGACGTCATATTTATTGGGCGGTAAGCAGCTTGTCGCAAGGCGGCGGCGCGCCGTGAATGGCGTGCCGCTCTTTTTGGGGCGCGCCCGGATTCAGGCGCGCCACCGAACAACCGGGTGTCCAGGGCTGCCTGTAGGACGAATGGTCCCGGGTTGACGGAACACGGCCGAGGGGCTTCATGTCGCCATGTGCCTGATGCTCCATCTTTGGCTCGCGGACGTACTTTCGCCGATTTCCATGCCGGGCAAATCAGGATGCATGGCGGAGGCCGGCTGACCGGGCACTCATGGATCGCAGGTTGATCATCGCTGGCGGCGGGATCGGCGGAACGGCGGCTGCGTTGGCGCTGCGCCGGGCCGGATTTGATGTCACGCTTTACGAGCGGGCCGCGGCCTTCACCGAGGTGGGCGCGGGAATGAGCCTTTGGCCAAACGCCACGCATGTCCTCGAGACCTTGGGAGTCCTCGAGCAACTCATGTCTGTTGGCGAACCGTTTGCCCGCTTCAACCTCTTGAAGCCGGACGGCCGGACGATTTCGGCCGTGGACATGGGCGGCTATGCCACGCCGTGCCTTTGCCTTCATCGCGCGGATCTCCATCAGTGCCTGCGCGATCGCCTGCCGGCCGGCAGCCTTGAGGTCGGCCAAAGGCTGTTCTCCTTCGCGGATGACAAAGCCGGGGTCACTGCACGGTTCGCCAGTGGCCTCGAAGTCTGCGCCGACGGGTTGATCGGGGCCGACGGAATCAACTCTGTTGTCCGGGCCCAGCTTCACGGAACAGTCCCTCCCATCTACCGCGGCTACTGCATCTGGCGGGGCATAGCCCAATTCAGCGATGGGATTATCCGGGGGCATATCAGCGAAACCTGGGGCGCCGGGCAGAGATTTGGCATCCTGCCAATGGGCGGCGGGCGCATCTGCTGGTACGCTACCCGAAACGGTCCGGCTTCGCAGCCGGATGCGCCAGAGGGCCGCAAGGAGGAGGTGCTTGGACTCTTCAGGGACTGGCATCATCCAATCCCCGCGCTGATCGAGGCAACGGAACAGGCGGCGATCATGAAGAACGACGCCCAGGATCGCCCGCCGCTGCCAAGTTGGGGCGTTGGGCACGTCACCCTCCTCGGGGACGCCGCCCATCCCATCACCCCAAATGTGGGCCAGGGAGCCTGCATGGCCATTGAAGATGCAGCGTGCCTCGCCAAGAGCATGCTGGAGGCGCCGAACGTGGACGAAGGTTTCCGTGCGTACGAGGCGATGAGAAAGCGCCGAACCGCGTTCGTTGGCCGTCAGTCGCTTCGCATCGGCGCCATAGGGCAATGGGAGAATCGGTGGATCGTCGCGGGGCGCAATCTTGTCACCCGCCTGGTGCTGTCGCACGCGGCGCAGATGCGGTTCAACGCCGTTTACTCCTACAAAGGCTAGAAACCAGTCCCCCGGTGAAACACTTCGACGGGAGGAGATTCTTTTACCCTGGAGACACATCGGAACGCGGGTTCCGGAATCTCCTGAAATGGCGATTGACAAGCAGTCCCGCCCCTTGGCCGAAGCGCGTGCCGGTCGAGCCCGCAATCCTGCCCCCGGCACCGGCATCCGGCGCCACGATCACCTGGATCGGGCACTCGACGTTTCTGATTCGCACCCGGGAGACGGCGTGGCTGACGGACCCGGTCTTCTCCGAGCGGATCGGCCCGATCCGGGGGTGGGGGCCCAGGCGGGTAGTACCCCCGGCCCTGGCGTTTGAGGCCCTGCCGCCCATCGACGGCATCCTCCTCAGCCACGATCATTACGATCACTGCGACCTGCCGAGCCTCCGGGCGTTCGCGCGGGCCGGTGGAGCGTCGCGGATTTCGGCAGCGGTGACGCCGCTCAACTACGCCTCGCTGCTCCCCGCCTACAGCGATGCCGGAACACTGGTCGAATTGGATTGGTGGGATTCGTGGGACGGTCCGGGCGGTTCAGCCGTGCAACTCGTGCCCGCGCGGCACTGGTGCCGCCGGCGGATTGCCGGCACCAACGAACGACTTTGGGGCGGGTACTACCTGCGGGCCGGAGGCCGGTCCATCTATTTCGCCGGCGATTCCGGCTTTGACGGGAAACTCTTCCAGGAAATCAAGGACAGGTGCGGGCCGCCTGACCTTGCGCTGATTCCGATAGGCGCCTACGAGCCGCGCTGGTTCATGCGCGAAGCGCACATGAACCCGGCCGAGGCGGTCGGGGTGCACGGCATCGTCGGCTCCCGCCTGAGCATTGCGATGCACTGGGGTACTTTCCACCTCACCGACGAGGCGCGGGAAGCCCCGCCCTTGGCCCTGGCAGCGGCCCTGGCTGAGGCGCGCGTTCCCGCGGATGCATTCCGGGTCCTTCCCTTCGGCGGCTCGGTCACCGTCTGAGTTGGTTGGAGTCCTCAACTGGAAAGACAAGCTCGGGGTTTCCCCGGAAAGCGTGCTGGGGCGGCCTTTCAAAACACACCACTGCCCCTAAGAGGTCAGGCTTGCCAATTCCCGTCCGAAGGGCGTCATTCGCCCAATCCGAATGTTATGCACCGCCCATTCCTCCACTCCTTCACCTATCGGTCCGCAACCCTGGGTCTTGCGGCGCTGCTTCTAGCCGCTGGAGCCACCGCCGCCCCGAGGCGCAAGGTGATCATCGATCAGGACGCCTTTGGCGGACTCAACCTCCAGCCCATCCTTCTTCTCATCCAGTCGCCCGAGGTCGAGGTGGTCGGCATCACCGTGGAGAGCGGCGATGGCTGGCAGAAGGAGAATGTGGCGCAAACCTTGCGGATGCTGGAGTTGATCGGCCGCACCGACATACCTGTCGCCGCCGGGGCGACCTACCCCCTGGTCAACTCCGAGGAGGAGACGGCCCGGTGGGAGACGCTGTACGGCAAGCTACCGTACAAGGGCGCGTGGATGCGGGTCTGGCCGGACTACAACACGGTCAACCGGCCGCACTACCATCCGGCCGACGAGGTGCCGCCCCTGAAGGAGGGAAATCCGACGACCCTGCCCGTGCCGGAGGTTGCCGCCGAGTTCCTCGTGCGCAAGGTCCGGGATTTTCCCGGCCAGATCTCGATCATCGGCATGGGGCCGTTCACCAACCTCGCCCTGGCTGCGAAGATCGACGAGCGCTTCGCCGCCGGCGCGAAGGAACTGTGGATCATGGCCGGCTGCTTCAACCCCAACACCGCCAAGGTCGACGAATTCTCGATGCAATTCATCCACAGCCCCCGGGGCGAGTTCAACGACCGCTGGGACCCGGAGGCCGCCCGCATCATGCTGCATGCGCCCTGGAAGAAGATCACCGTTGTGCCGACCGACGCGACCGTCGACACCAAGCTGACGCCCGCCCTGGCCCGCGAGGCGTCCGGGGGCGATTCGCCGGCGGCGCGCTACCTTGCCCGCTGCGGGCAGACGGGTTTCCCGATGTGGGATGAAACGACAGCGGAAGCCTGGCTCGACCCATCCCTGATCCGGCACTCCGACCGCCTCGCGATGGACGTCGTCATCGACCACGGGCCGACTTACGGAGACACCCTGAGCTGGCCCACGGGCGGCGGTCCCGGACTGGGCGAGCCCAGCGTGACGGTCGTCCGGGCGGTCGATGTTCCCAGGCTGGAGCGGCTATTTGTGCGGCTGATCCAAAGCCCGATGCCAAAACCGTAAGGAAGGCCGGTGCTCGTTGCGGCCGATGCCCCTGCAGGGAGGCGGCTTTTGGGTCAGGAGCCGCTGGAGAGCAGTTTGCTCAAGAGCGGTTCCATTTCGGAGGCCCATAATTCGTAGCCTTCCTGTGTCAGGTGGAGGTGGTCGCGGCCGACGCCCTTCCAGTTGTCGCCTTCGCGCGGCATCTTCGAAGCGAGATCAAAATAGAAAACTGTGCGGTCGTCCCCAAAGGTTTGGATGACCCTGTTGGCATCAGCCATTTTTTGGGTTGCCCGGGCGTTCGGCAGAATGCTGACAAGGATGATCTTCACTCCGGGAAAAGTATCCTGCGTCTTCTTCACCACCGCCTTCACGCCGGTCGCAATCGCGTCGGCCGGAACACGGGTGTTATTGGTGCCGATCATGATGACCGCCACCCTGGGGCGGAAATCCCTGATATCCATGTGATCCATTCGCCAGAGGACGTTTTCCGTCCGGTCCGCTCCGACCCCGAAATTCAGCACATTGCGGCTGGCGTAGTGCTTGTCCCAGACCTCCTTCCCGGCCATTGGCCACCGGTCCGTCGGGCTGTTGATGAAGTTCTGCGTGATGGAGTCCCCGATGAAGATCACATCCACGGGCTTCCCCTTCATCCCGGCGACCTGGGCTTCGCACTGGTGATTGAAGTTGGCGTGGGATTTGTAGTTGTCGTCCGATGGCGTGACCGTGGAGGACGGCGGAAGCGCGGGGATCGTCCTCGGTGGCACGGCCGGGGCCGAAGGCGGCACAGTTGCGGTCTGGGCCGCGCATGCGCAGGTGATCAAGAAGAAGACCGTTGCGAATTTTTTCATGGAAGGGGTCATTGCAACTTGGATGGGCCGGCAATCAGTAGGTGGCAAGCAAGACTCGGAGCACGACGGGCTCGTCGGCGAACTTGAGGCCCCAGTCCGTTTCGTCCCCATTCCAGATCCGGGAGTACTTGAAGGCGCCGTTCTCGTAGGTTCCTTCCTCCACGCGCAGGAACTGCCTGTGCTGCCATTGGCCGTCAATCAGGGCCGAGGGGGTTTGACCGGTTCCTTCCACGATCTTTCCGGACTTCCGTTGCTTCTCGGTGCCGGCGGGCCGGAAGTCGACGCGGCAATAGTACCCTGTCACCAGGAACTGGTTGTCGTCCAATTGCGCGACCAGGGCGCGCCCTGTCGGGCTGAGATTCCCCGCGGCGGGCGCCCTGCCGGACGATCCATAGGACACCACGGCGTTCCACGATCCGAATGGGAGGCTCTGCGTAAACTTGCCCTGCTCCTCGGCCACAGCCTGCAGCCGGCCTTCGAAATTGAGGCGGGCGATCTCCCGCTGGATCGGGCCGATCAAACGGTAGTTCATGGCCCACGGGTTCAGAAAATCCTCCCTGGCCTTGGAAACCTCGGTCGGCTTGAATTCGCCTTCGGTGTTGCCGCCCGATGGCGAGAATCCGATTGCCTGGTGGCCAAGCGCAGAGAAGAAGAAGCGGGCATTGTAGGGGCGTCCGGTCTCAGGCACATAGAGGGGGTTGTCTCTGCGGTGGTAGAGTTCGAAAACCTTCAGATACGCGGCGGGATCGGTCTGGTAGTTGTCGGGCGCCAGAACATCCAGCGCCGGCGCAGCGGCCTTCCAGATATCGAGGACATTGTCCGTGGGGCCTCCGCTCTCGTAATTGTCGGGAGCGCCGGGCTGGCCTGGGGAGCCCTTGCGGAGGGGATTGCGCAAGGCTGCATTGGCATACATCGGCAACGGGTAGACGGCCTTTCCCGCGGCCGCGACCTGGCCCACGTACCTCGCCACCGACCAGGCGTTGAAATACTCGTCGGCATCGGGTCCGAAGGCCTCCTGC
This sequence comes from uncultured Verrucomicrobiae bacterium, assembly GCA_963747795.1. Classification (GTDB taxonomy): domain Bacteria; phylum Verrucomicrobiota; class Verrucomicrobiia; order Opitutales; family Opitutaceae; genus Palsa-1447. The sequence continues at coordinate 103,825 of CAVVGS010000014.1, read as the reverse complement.
CAGGTTGGAGCCGGAGCAGCGGCGCCGGCGCGCATGGCCTTGAGAATCTCCGGTGGCACCGGGGCCTCGAAGGCCTTCTGCGCGGCCTCGGAGAAATCGCGGACGCTCCCCCAGTTGCCGGGTTCATTCTCGACTTGGACCATGATCACGGTTCGCTGCGGATCGGCCTCCTTGAGATGCCCCATGAAGGCGGCAAACGCGCTCTTGTCCGCCTCGAGCGAAGCGGTTGCGAATGGCGACGGGGAATCCACCGCCTGCCCGGTCTTGTCGAGTGCGTGAGAATAACGGCCGGGGTCCAGCTTCATCCAGTCGGGCATGAAGTGCTGGCTGCCGTTCTTCCATGTGGCGAACCAGAGCGGAACCAGGCGAACATTATGCTGGCGGGCCTCGGACAGGAGCATGTCGACCAATGTGCAATCGTACTGCCTGGGCTGCGGTTCGAACTGGTTCCAGTAGACCGGCACCTCGACCGTGTTGACGTTCATGTACTCGAGGGTCGGCCACAGTTTTTGGAAGATCGAAGGCCACGCGCTCGAATTTCTCACCTGGGCGGCCAGCGCCAGATAGGGGGCTCCGTCCACAAGGAGGGCGTAGCGGCCGTCTTTTTCGACCAGGCGGGGCAGCGGGCGCTCCGGGGTCTGGGCGCGCAAGGCTGCGACAACGAGGATGGCCGCAAGCGCGGCCGGCAGGGCGGAATTGATCTTCATCTTATTCACTCCTGGGTGGTCCGGGCTAACCCGAAGATTTCACGAAATTCGTCCAAATCTCATCCAAACCGCTCTCGAAAAAGGGCCTCAGACTCCCTGCGATGTGCTTGCAAGCACCCCTCGGTCGTCTTTGACCCTTTTCCCTCGGCGGTTTGGCGATCTTTGGCCGTTTTCATGAAATCTTCGGGGTAAAGCGCCCCGGATGGCGTCTATCCACCAGTAATACTTTCCTCTGGCGCGGCGAGAGGTATTGTAGCGTGACAAAGGCCGCGCCTGCGCCATAACGGCGTGCCTTTCAGGAGTTCGCAATGGCCTCGGCGACGAACTGATTGAGGCTCTCGCCTCGGCTTTCCGCCTTGAGCACGGCCTTCTGGTGGAGTTCCGGTCCGATGCGAACTATAAATTTGCCACTGTAGGTTTTCCCGGCGGTCGGCGGCGGCAGGGACTCCCTCTTGAAGAGAAGTTCTGCGACGTGCTCCTCCACGATCTTACAAAGCCTCTTGAACACCCTGGCTTCGTCCTTGCCGTGGCATCCTCCATAAAAAAGGCCGGGGCAGCGGCCGACGAAGCAACGGTCGTCGTCGGACCATTCGACGATCTTCAGGTAACGGGCCGCTGCGCCCTTGACGGAGGCAGATGCAATTGGGTGTTTCATTGTCTTGTCTCCCTGGTCACTGCGATGGCTCGTTGCACGTCCTTTTCCTGGTAGTGATGCGCATCGGCTCCTGGCTGGCCGGAGAGGATGACGGTAATTCCGGTGGCATGTCTGAATTTGCGATGGCTGCCTTTGGCGGGAACTGTAGCGAACCCGGCGCGCTCAAGTTCGGCGATGAGCTGGCGAATCTTGCGCGGCATGGACATAGTACCTTGATACTAAAAAGATGCAAGTCAAGCAATGGGCCGAAGTGAAGATTGGGGAATACCCGGCGGAGACCCGGGGGCGGACCTAAACATGCCGGGAAACCTTGAAAGGCATCAGAATCCGTTTGATCGTCAGACTGAATCGATAAGGAGCCACCCCGTCATGTCGTTCAAACAGCCCCAGATTGTCCAAATGCCTGCTTTCCGTGTTCCTTGGCCTCCTGCCGGCCGTTGTGGCGCTTGGGCAGGGCCCGTCCACCCTGGCGCAGGAGGGATCCTCGCTCTATCCGCAGAGGCCGGAGGACCCACGCGCGGTTTATTTGACGAAAGCTGCCTTTTCGGTCCACGCGGACGGGGTTGGCGATGATGCGGTCCCGTTGCAGCAGGCTATCGACAGGGTGCGCGAAGGGCAGGGCGGGGGGATCGTCTTCATCCCGGAGGGGCAATACCGCCTGGGCCGTACGGTGTACGTCTGGCGCGGCATCCGCCTGATCGGATACGGCCTTCACAAACCCCGGTTGATCCTGGCGGAAAACACGCCCGGCTATCAGGACGGAACGGGCCGGTACATGATCTATTTCGCCCACCAGCCCGGCCCGCCGGATGGACCGGTCGTGGACGGCAACGAAGGCACGCTTTATTCGGGCCTGATCAATGTCGACATCGAGATCAGGGACGGGAATCCCGCCGCAATCGCGGTCAGGGCCCACTACGCGCAGCACTCGTCCCTGACCAATGTCGATTTTCAGATTGGCTCAGCCCTGGGCGCCGTTGAGGAAACGGGCCACCTGATCGACAGCTGCCGGTTCTTTGGCGGCGAGTTCGCGATCCGCACGGCGGTTACCGCCGCGGGCTGGCAGTCGACGGTGTTCGACTCCGAATTCAATGGCCAGAGGGCCGCCTCGATCGAGACGCACGAGGCCGGCATGACCGTGATCCGCTGCCGGTTCAGCCGTGTCCCCTGCGCAATCAAGATCCCGATGCTCAGGGTCAGCCATCTCACCGGGGAATCCACCGACAGGCTCTATGTGCGCGACTCGCGGTTTGAGGACATCCGGGATTCAGCGATCTGGGTGGCGCGGTACTACGATCCCAAGACCCAGATCAACGTGGACGACGTCGAATGCGCCCGGGTCCCCGTCTTTCTGGAGTTCAACCCCTTCGTGGGCGGGCTGTCCCGAATCCCCTCGGACCTGCTGAAGATTGCCGGGGAGGGCGATACCTACGCCATCCGCTATCTCTCCCACGGTCTTCATGTGAATGTCGGGGACGGCGGAAATGTGACGCGCAAGCGTGACACCGTGTTCAGGCGGGAGGCGATTCCCGCGCTCACGGCGATCGTCAGGCGAGACCGGCCTGACCTGCCGCCGCAGTCTTCCTGGGTGAGCGTCCTCGACTTGGGGGCCCGGGGAGACGGGACGACTGACGACACGGCGGCCTTCCGCCAGGCCATCGCCCTGCACAGGGCGGTCTACGTTCCGCAGGGTACCTACCGGATCTCCGACACGCTCACGCTCGGGAAGGACACCGCCTTGATCGGACTCCAGCCGTCGCAGACTCGCCTGACGCTGCTGCCATCGACCGCCGGTTTCACGGATGCCGGCAATCCCAGGGCTGTCATCGTGGCGCCTGCCGGGTCCGCTCCGATCGTCTCCGGCATCGGCATTCTCCTGCAGAACACGAATTCCGGTGCCGTGGGCGTCAAGTGGATGGCCGCGCCGGAATCGTGCATGGACGATGTGACGATCAGCACATCGCGGACGAAGACAGGAAATGAGCAGCTCTACGGCCTTTGGATCACCGGGGGTGGAGCGGGAACCTTCAGGGGAATCTGGACGCCGAGCGAATCGGCCACGGCGGGCCTCGTCATAACCGACACGGCAAACCCGGGCACCATGTACCAGATGTCGGTGGAGCACCACAGGAGGGTCGAAATGATCATGAGGAACGTGCACAACTGGACCTTCTACACGATGCAGACCGAGGAGGTCTCCGGGTGCGAGGGGACGGCCTCGCTGGAAATGGAGGGCTGCGGGCACCTCAAGTTCGTCAACTATTTTCTGTACCACAATTCGGGCACGAACACGCCCTTCGAGTACGGGGCGCGCGTGGCAAATTCGAGCGACATAACCTTCCGTGGAATTCACAATTTCAGCGGAGGGCCGTTCCCCTTTGAGAACACGCTCGAGGATGCGGACTCCGGCGCCCGGGTCACCTATCCCGAGATTGCGAATTTGAAACTTATGCAAAACGCCATTTATCCTTGAACAGGAAATGAGCCGCGCCCGCCCGGGCGACGGCTCGATTTCCGTTCGATCTCAAAGATTTCGTGTTTAGATAGGAAATACCCTCTTTATGAAAAACCTCCGGTACCTCGCCCTGCTCTCGTTGTTCGCGCTCGTCCCCCCATGCCGTGCGGCCGACAAGTTCGCCGAAATTCCCAAGAGTGTTCAGCCGTTTGTCGACAAGGGTGAGATCTCCGGCGCGGTCATGATGGTGGCGACGAAGGACCGCATCCTTCACCTCTCCGCAGTCGGCGTCTCCGACATAGCGACCGGCAGGCCGATGCAAACCGGCGACCTGTTCTGGATAGCCTCCATGAGCAAGCCGATCACGGCCCTTGGGGTTGCCCTTCTCGTCGACGACGGGAAGCTGTCATTCGACGACCCCGTGGAGAAGTATCTGCCGGAATTCAAGGGCCAGTGGGTCATTCAGGAGAGAACAGCGGACCGGCGCGTGCTCGTCCCTGCGGTACGGCCCATCCAGATCAGGGATTTGCTCACCCATACGAGCGGCCTGGGGGAGTATGTCGTCACCGATCCGCATTGGACGCTGGCCGAAATGAGCAAGGTCGTCGCCCGCGAGCCCCTGCGGTTCCAGCCGGGCAGCCGCTGGGCGTATTCGACCGCCGGGCTGGACGTGTGCGGCCGCGTGGTCGAAGTCGTCAGCGGGCGCCCGTTCGCGGAATTCATGCGGGATCGGCTTTTCAACCCGCTCGGCATGACTCACACGACCTTCTGGCCGACGCCGGAACAGGACAAGAGCCGCGCTAGGAGCTACATCCGCAACGCGACCACACGCAATCTGGAGGAAACGGTTATCTTCTACATGTACAAGGGCGCGATCACCGATCCTCTTCGCCCCGCGCTCGGCGGCGCCGGGCTGTTCTCGACCGCTGAGGACGTGCTCAAGGTCTATCAGATGATGCTCAACCACGGAGTCGTGGATGGCCGCCAGCTGATCAAGTCCCAAATTCTGGATGAGATGACCCGCAACCAGATCGGCAGCCTGACAGCCCGGCCAGGTATGCCCTGGGGATACGGGTTTTGCGTGGTCGCGGACCCGACGAAAATGGCGGCAAACAACACGCTTTCGCCGGGAAGCTTTGGCCACGGCGGGGCCTTCGGCACCAACAGCTGGGCCGATCCCACGCGCGGATTGATCTATATTTTCATGATCTCGCGCGACAAGATGCAGCCCCCAAATCCCGACAACTCCCCGATGCGCCAGGCGTACCAGGAGGCTGCGGAAGCGGCGCTGGCCGCGGGCCCGAACTGAGGCGGCCGCCGCGAGATCGTGGCCGTCGCACCAGTCGAGCTGGGCCTTGAGCATTCCCGACTCCAGCCGGGACTGGTTGAGCAGATTCGCGACAAGGCCTTCCAAGCGATGGGCGGCGATCCGAACCTCCCCGACCAGGTACTCGCGCCTGGAGGGGTCTTCCGTGCCGAGCTGGTCCACGGCGGAGCGAAGAACGGCGATCGGCGTCTTCAGTTCGTGCGCGACCCCGTCGAGCAGGGTCTGGTGCATGCGCTCTGATTCCGCGAACAGCTTCGCACGCTGGTCGGCGGTGCGCAGCCCTGCAAGCTGGTTGCCTATCATGAGCGCCACGACAAAATAGCCGCCGAGCAGGAGGGTGTCGTCGAAGTGAAGAACCGAGAACGATAGTCGCGGGGGCACAAAGACGAAATCCCAGGCCAGACCGCTCACCAGGGCCGCAACGAGGACCGGCCACCGCTTGACGCGCAGGCTTAGGGCCACAATCGCGAGGATGTAGATGAATCCGAGCGCCCGATAGTTCAGGGGCGTTAGCCATCCGCCTGCGGTGACAAGCGCAATGACCCCCAAGGCCTCGGCGTAATCCCGGACTACGCTGCGGGCCGGTGGCTGCGTTTGTGTGCCGGCGAACATGTTTTCATAAAGGAAACGTTTAAAAGCATTAATCATTCCAAAGAGCCTTGGCGTGGCTTCTTTGAGCGGGCGGAAGGCCTGAGGTCTTTGGTTTACGAGGTCGTTGGTTTACAATGAGGTCGTTGTCCTACAGATGGGGCTCGGCCGGCTTGCCCGGCGCGTCCCAGCCGTTGGCACCGGACACCCTGACCTTCCGCCGGTAAAGCGTTCCGCCGCAGCCGGCGTAGAGCGTGTCGAACTTCGCGCCGCCGAAGTTGACGCTGACGACGTGGTGATTGGGCGTTGGAATGATGCACTCCACCTTTCCAATCTGGTCGCAGACCTGGATCCCCAGGGTGCTCGATACATAGAGGCGGCCCTCGCGATCGGCGTGCATCCCGTCGGCGCCGCTGTAGTCGGCGTAGTCGGGATCGTGGAGGTGAAAATATTTCTGCTTGTCGGCCAGGGTGCCGTCGGGCCGGATAACGAAACTGTAGACCCAGTGGGAAAACGAATCGTCCACATAGAGAAGGGACTGGTCCGGGGAGAGCCCGATCCCGTTGGAGAAGCGGATTCCGGTGTCGACCGCCTGGCTCGTCCCGTCCGGCCTGATGAGCCAGACCTTGCTCGGGAGGTTGGTCGTCCGGTCGGGAGGATTCGTCACGTAGACGTTGCCGGTGTGCGCGACCACGAGGTCGTTGCCTCGGTAGCCGTGGGCGAGGACCTTTGCGGGTCCGTAGCCGCCATCGCCGTAAGCTTCAATCGAAGATGAGTTCGCCACGTCGGCGTACAGGCGCCCGTCCGGCCCGAATGCCTGGCCGGTGATGTGGCGGGACTGGGCCAGGACGGGGCTTATCGCGCCGTCGAGGCCGATCTTGTAGGTCTTTTCGTTTCCGGTGTCGCAGAAGAACACTTCGCCTTTCGCGTTCACGGCGACCCCGTCGGCACCCTTCATGTTGTCCATGGCGACCTGCCAGTCCTCACCCGGAATCAGGATCTGATTCAGATACTCGTTCCCGGTCGGGCCGCTGACGACCGGCTTCGGCCAGTCCTTCCAGAGCCAGCGCATTGCGTCGGGAAAAATCGCCGTCGCATGCTTGCCGCTGTGGATGCCGTCGCCCCACACGTGGTTTACGGGATAGCCGGCAAAGACAAGGGCGCGCTCCATCATCTGGTTCGCAAACCACCAGTCGCCGGCGTACTTGTTCTGGTCGTGGGAGCCGTCCTGCAGGAAGATGCGGATGGGCTTGGGCTCGTATTTGCGGATGAGCGTCGGGTAAACATCGCCGCCCCGCAATCCGACATAGGTGCCGATCGCGCTGAAGACGCGGCTGAACGAGTCGGGCCGCTCCCAGGCCGCCGTGAAGGCGCAGATCGCCCCGCTGCTCTGCCCGCCGATCGCGTGGTCATTCGGGTTTGAAGAGATGCGGATGGGTCTTCCGTCCGAGGTCCTCCTGGCCGCGACCTCGGGCAGGAGTTCCTCAAGAAGGAAGCGCACGTAGGTGTTCCCGAGCGTGTCGTATTCGACGCTCCTGTTGTAGCGGTCGAGCGCCGCATTTGGGGCTGCCGCCTTCACGATTCCCGGCTGCACAAAGACCCCGATCGTCACGGGCATCTCTTTTTTGGCTATCAGATTGTCGAAAACAACGTTCGGCATTCCAAAGGACCCCGTCCTGGGCGACAAAGAGGCAAGCGGGGGTTTCGGGCCGGTATTGCGCGGGAACGTAGACCCAGTACGTGCGCGTCGTGCCCGGGAAGATCCTCGACTGGTCGAACGTGAACTTGAGCAGTTCGCCGGCGGGGACTCCCGGGTGCTGAAGCGAGTCGGGGCCTGGAACGTAATCGGCGTCGGCCGCACGGGCCGCGGTCAGGATGAGTCCGGTGCAAAGCAAGGAAGCCAGGAGTGTTTTCATGGGGAAGGTCTGATTTGCCGCGACTGCGCGAAGAACAGTCCGGATGCGCGTCGGAACGGATGGGGTGGACATGGGGTGAACGATGGGCTGTATCGATTTATCTCGCCTGAGGTCGTTGTCGCCTTGGGCAAGTGCCAGACGCAACCAATGGCGCGTTTGGACCGTCAATCTGCTGTCAACCCCATTACCCCATATCCCCATGTTTACAAACAAAGGGTTTCTTTTTGCCGCAGGAACGGCTCTTGCCGCCGGCTCGATCCCGGCAGGGGCGCAGGACACTGGAACGACCGCGCGCCCGCACATTTTCGCCGTCTCGCAAGTCGCGCTCTACGTGCACGACATCGGCGTATCGCGGAGGTTTTACCACGACTTCCTGGGCTTTGACGAGTCGTACACCCTCACCAGGCCCGACGGCAGCCTTCGCGCGGCGCTCATCAAGATCAATGACCGGCAGTCGATTGAACTCATCCCGGAAAACGCCCCCAACACCGATCGTCTCAATCATATCGCGCTCGAGACCGACAATGCCGAGGGGATGCGCCTCTACCTGAAGTCCCGGGGATTCAAGGTCCCGGACCACCTGACCTTGAGCGAGATCAATTCCGCCAACTTCTGGGTCAACGACCCCGACGGGCACCCCGTGGAATTTCAGCAGTACCTGCCGGACAGCTGGGTGGCGCGCGACACGGGCAAGCACCTGCCCGACACGCGCATCGCAACAGAGATGAGCCACGCCGGGGTGATGGTCCGCCATCTCGACGCCGCCATGAACTTCTACGGCGATGTCCTCGGCTGCACCGAGAAATGGCGCGGGAGCGGCAACGGGAAAGTGCTGAGCTGGGTGTGCATGAAGGTGCCCGACGGCACAAACTGGGTCGAGTTCATGCTTTACAGCCTGCCGCCGCCGCTCGCCAAGATCGGCGTAAACCACCACCTCTGCCTCATTGTGCCGGATGTCGCCAAGGCGGGGGCGATACTGTCGGCCCGGCCACTGCCGCCCGGAGCACAGCTTTCCGCCAAGATCCTCGTCGGCACCGATCGCAAGCGGCAGATCCATGTCTTTGATCCCGATGGCACGCGCATCGAAATCATGGAGCCCGCGCCGCCCGACGGCGTACCGGCGCCCTCGTCCTCGGCACCCCCTCCTTGACAGCCTGCAACCCCATTTCCGGAGCGCAAAACCCATGAAACCCCCAATTGCCCGCTTGGTTGGATTCCTCTCTCTGGCCTTCCTCCTCCCATGCGCAGGACAGGCGGCCGACCCCGCCCCCACGGTGACCCTCAACTGGCTCGGCGGCACGCCGCCTGCCACCGGCGCCGGCGTAAGCTGGGGCGTCCCCTGGCCCAAGGGCACCGTCCACCTGCGCGATCCCATCGTGCTCAAGGGAGCCGACGGCAGGGAGATGCGGCTCCAGACCTGGCCTTTGGCCTACTGGCCGGACGGCTCGCTCAAATGGACAGGGCATGCGGTCAGCGTTGCGGCGGCCCTGGCCGGGCCGTTTCAGATCGGCCTGCGCGCGTCCGGTGCGGCGGAGCCCCCCGTGCAGAACCGGAATCAGGCGCGCCAGCGCTCTTCGGGCGATCGCATCGCGTGGAACGCGACCGGCGCATTCATCAACATCGACACCGGGCCCATGCGCTGCCGCATCCTGAAGCACGACACCTCGGTGGTCTTCGAATCGATCTCGGCTGGAGACACGAAGGTCGCTGAAAATGGCCGGCTCGTGCTCTTGGTCGCCGACCAGGTGCAGGGCGAGGGCGCCGGAACGGTCAACACCGACGAATTCATCAGCCGCATCGACAAGGTGACCCTCGAGCAAAGCGGCCCGGTGCGGGCGACGGTCAGGCTTGAGGGCACGCACGTCTCGGCAAAGAGCGGCCGGGCGCTGCTGCCCTTCGTCGTGAGGCTCTATTTCTACGCCGGACAGGCGTCGATCCGCGTGGTCCACTCGATCGTCTACGATGCCGACGAGAAGAAGGACTTCGTGCGGGGGATCGGCCTGGAGTTCGACGTGCCGCTGCGCGAGGAAATACAGAACCGCCACGTGCGGCTCGCCGGCGACACCGGCATGTGGGCCGAACCGGTCAAGCCGCTCACGGGCCGCCGCGAGATAACGTTCCCCGAGCGGGGCAACATCTTCCCCGACCAGCTCGCGGGCAGGCGCATCCCGCCCTTCGCGCAGTTTCCGGCCCAGGGACAGGAGGACATCACTTCCGCGGCCGATTGGAACGACTTCCGCCTCTCCCAGCTGCACCCGGACGGATTCACGATCGAGAAGCGCACGAATGAACGAGAGCTCATGGCTGCACGTGCTGGACGGCCACCGCTCTCCCGGGCTGGTGTTCCTCGGGGACATAGGCGGAGGGATGGCCGCGGTCATGAAGGATTTCTGGCAGAAGAACCCGGCTGCGCTCGAGATCAGGGGCGCGACCACGAAGGAGGGGCAGATCCGGCTGTGGTTCTGGTCGCCCCAGGCGGCGCCGATGGACATGCGCCATTACGACACCGTGGCTCACGGACTGGAGTTTGCCTACGAGGATGCCGAATCGGGCTTCAGCACGCCCTACGGCATCGCCAACACCTCTGAAGTCACGCTCTGGGCGCTCCCGTCGATGCCAGCCAACGCGGATCTTGTTCAATTGGCCAAGGCGGGGACCGGAGACCCGGCGCTTCTGATCTGCGCCCCGGAATACTACCATGCGAACCAGTCCTTCGGCATCTGGAGTCTGCCGGATCGTTCGAGCCCGGCGCGCGCCGCCATCGAGGACCAGCTCGATGCCGGTCTCAAGTTCTACCAGCAGGAGATCGATCAGCGCTCGTGGTACGGCTATTGGAACTACGGCGACTTGATGCGCATGTACGACGAGGTTCGGCACGAGTGGCGCTACGACATCGGAGGCTGGGCGTGGAACAACACCGAGCTCATGCCGAACCTGTGGCTGTGGTATTCCTTCCTGCGCTCGGGCCGAGCCGACATCTTCCGCATGGCCGCGGCGATGACGCGCCAGACCCAGGAGGTCGATTGCTACCATATCGGCCGCTTTGCCGGGCTCGGCTCGCGTCACAACGTCAGCCACTGGGGCGACGGCGCCAAGCAGCCGCGGATCAGCAACGCCTCATTGAAGAACGTCTATTACTACCTGACGACCGACGAGCGGATGGGCGACCTCCTGCACGAGGTGGTCAACGCCGATTTCGCGACGGCGGCCGTCGATCCCCTGCGCGATGTCCGGCCCGCGAGCACCTATCCGATGCGCTCCGGCTTCGGCTTTGAAAGCACCTGGCCCGCGTTTGCGATCAACTGGATGACCGAGTGGGAGCGCACCAGGGATCCGCGCTGGAGGGACAAGATCCTCATCGGCATGAAGACGATGCTCGAGATTGCTCCTCCCGGCCAGCCGCTGTCGATCGAGGGCGGCTACGACCCGGCGACCGGCCGATTCTACGACGAAGGCGGAGGCACGGGCACGCTGGTGGCTTTGTTCGGCGGACCGGAGATCTGCTTCCAGCTTATGCAGGAAGTCGACTATCCGGAGTTTTGGAAGGCCTGGACGGAGATGGCCGCGCGCGGCGATGGCCGGTTGCTGGCCTATGCCGCCTCGGTGCGGAAGGACCCTGCCATGGGCCAGCGGGTCTGGCGCGGCCGGGGCTCCGGAAACCTCGGCGGCCCTATCCGGGCGGCGTTCGCCACGAAGCTGAATACGATCGAGGGACCCGATATCCCGGCGACGATTCAGGAAGTGCCCGGACGGCCGGAGGCGGCAGGCGACGGCCAGCGCATGCTCAATGTCATCGAGTGCCTCGATCTCGCCGGACAATACCTGCCCGCACCGCAGTAAGACCGTCCTTTACCCGAATTTCGTGAAATCTTCTTTATTCCAGGCTGCATCACCGCCGCGCTGCGATCGGCGATGGTCGTGGACACCTGATTGCCTGCGACAGCGGGCTGGCTCGACTCCTGCCAGAGTTCGACAGCCCGCTGAAATGCAGATGGAAGCGAAATCTTCACCGTGCGCGCCGTCCTGGTCGGATTGACCGCCCAGAGGTAAGTGCCTCCGGCCCCTTCGTGGAGCCGGGCCTTCACTTTGGGATCACTTGACTGGACCTTCGGCTGGAGGCCGGCCCAGGTGAGAAGATCGGCGAAGAATTCGCGGGTCGCCGGCGCGTGGCTCCGGAAATAGGCCCCGCCTGGGAACGTGCCGATCAAAAGGGTCCGGCCGCTGCCAAAACTGTTTTCGATGGCCGCCGTGTGGCCGTTGGCATACTGGCCGACCGCCTTGCCGCCGGTCGGATCATACTCCTGAAGAAAGTAGTCTCCGCCGATCTCCCGGCCCTTCACCATGAGGGTGAGCTTGCCGAGCAGGTCCGGGGTGAACTGGACGTACGTTTCGCGCGCCCCGAACAATTTGTCCAAACCAAGGTTGGGTTGGACTGTGCCAACGTGCCCGCCGTCCCCGAAATACCCCGGACAGCCCTCGCTCACGAGCCTTCCGCCCTTGGCCACGTAGTCCCGGAGCTTGTCGGCCGTCGACTGCTTGAGCATCTCGGGGTAGGGAAGATAGATCAGCGGGTATTCCCCGATATCGTCGATGCTCACGAAATCGGCCTGAATATTGGAATCAAAGAAGGCCTGATACGCTCCTTGGGCGGACTGGGTGTAGTTGCCGGCGCCGCTTTCCGCGCCCCCGCCCCCGCGGCCTGCGGCCGCCGCCCGGCCGCTGCCTTGGATGGAGGCGAAATCCAGGGACTCCTCCACAAACACGATGCCCACGTCGCCCTTGATCGGGTGCGATTTCCAGATATCCGGGTGGGCGTTGGCCCATCGCGCCAGACTGCCCGCCATCTCCGCCCGCGGCGTGACCGAGCCATCCATCCCCATCGGGCCGAAAGCGCCGAACAGCGGGCCGTCGAGGAGCGGGCGCCAGCGCGTGAAAAGAATCCCCCTGGCACCCGCCGCCATGTCGATCAGGCTCCAAACCCGGACATCCTTCTCATCCGAGCTGCGGCCGTCGTCCAGCGGGCGATTCAGGACCTGCGGCTGCAGCCAGAGCGGGCCGCCCGTCGCCTCCGCGTGCCAGAATGGCTTGCCCCGCGAACCGCCGCGCACGACGTCCACGGCCTGAAACTGCATCCAGGGATCGTTGCCGTGGCGGGAGGCCACCCAAGTGTAGCCGTAGGTGTCGACCGCGGCGGCTGTCCGCCATTCGATCTCGGTGAGAGCGCCGACACCGTGCGCTGTGATCTGGTTTTTTGTGTCGAGCCCCCGAATGAGATTGATGCGCCAGCGCAGAAGCCGGATCGCGTTGTCGCGCCGGAACGCGAGCCAGTCGAGCGAATCGGGATAACCGCCATTGTCGTGGGGCGGATGCACGTGTTCCCAACCGCCGAGGCTGTAGCGGTGCCAGGCCGCTTTGAGCGTTTCCAACGTGCCGTACTTCGCCTTCAGCCATTCGCGGAATTTGGCCTGGGTGGCCTCGCAGTGGCATTCGGTCAGGTCCCCTTCATTCCACAGGTCGTAGCCCAGAGTGGCCGACCGGTTGCGGTAGCGTTTGACAAGTGCGGAGAGGAACTGCCCGGCCCGCTCCAGGACGTCGTCATTGTCCAGACAAAGAGGGGCGTTGCCCGTGGCGCTGCCGCTGGCGACCGAGGGGAAGCCCTGCTGGCCATCGCTGCCGATCCGGCGGGCGTGGGGGTACTGGTCCCACATCCACTCGGGGGCCCCCGTGACATTCTCGGCGATGACTGTCTTGATGCGGTACCGCCCCTCGAGTTCCAGCATCCGGTCGTAGTCGCGCCAGTCATACCGGCCCGGGGAATTCTCGACCGATGCCCACAGGAACCAGTGGCGGAAGATATTGATGCCCATCTGCGCCGCGACCTGGTGGTCGCGCTCCCAATCGGCCTCCGGCGGGTTTGACTTGCGGAAATACACCGCCCCAAAGGGGAAGACCGGGTTCGGGAAGGGTTCCTCCGGCGCCGGTGCCCCGCTCGCCTGGCCCCGGACCCGCGACGGGACCAGTGCGGATGCGGCCATGCCGACTCCCAGGGCGGCGATGCCTTTGACGAACGTGCGCCGGTCAAGTGAGTTCTCCATTGGGGAGCCCGCAAGATGGAAGTCCGACCCCGCATTTGCAACTCGGAGAACGCATGGTTGGGAGGACAGTTTTCCGATTTGAGGCGTGACGGGCCATGCGGAGCTCCCGCACATCATCTGGGCGTCGGGAACGGCGGAACGCCAAGGGGCCCGACGCCGGTTTTGATGTGCGTCCGGGCATTGCGGAGCCCCGGCCCGTCATGCCTCAAATCGGAAAACTGTCCTACATTCACTTTCGTCCGGCGCGATTCGCGTTCTTTTCGCAACCTGCGATCTTTGGCTTCGTCTCGCAGCGTAACCCATACCCCATGAAATACCTGTTTTCATTACTGGCGGCGCCGGCTGGCCTAGCCCTGGCTGTCCAGGGCCAGGAACTGCCCCGCTCCTGGATCGATCCGGACACCGGGCACCGCGTCGTCCAGCTCTCGACCGAGCCCAATTCCAACAGCCTGTATTTCACCCAGTACGCCTACACCGACGGCGGCACCCGGCTCATCATGACGACCCGCCACGGGGTGGACCTGGTGACGGTGAGCACGGGTGCGATCGAGCATGTCCTGGAGGGCAACTCCGGCCGCGTCTTCCAGGCCGGGCGGAAGACTGGGAAGATCTTCCTCACCAAGGACGGCTACGTCTGCTCGCTCGACCCCGACACCAAGGTGCTGACCCAGCTGGCCAAGCTCCCCGAGGGCGGCTCGGTTGTCACGGTCAACTCCGACGAGACCCTGGCCGCGGGCTCGATCTCCGACGCAGTCCCGCAGCCTTCGGGCGGCCGCAGGGCGCAGCCGCCCGCCGAGCAAAATCCGCCCCCTCCGCCCGGGGGATACCGGCCCGGCTTTCCGCAGCCAGGCCATGACGATTATCCGGGAAAGCTGGATATGATGATCCGCGGCCAGGCCCGCCATGCCGTATCGACCATCTTCACAATCAACCTCCAGACCGGCGAGGTGAAGCGGCTCTACCGCACCACCGAGTGGGTCAACCACTTCCAGTTTTCACCGACGGATCCGACACTGATGTCCTTCGCCCATGAGGGCCCCTGGTGGCTGGTTGACCGCGTCTGGTTGATGCACGTGGACCGTGATGCGCCGCCCATGCTTGTGCACCAGCGCACCATGAAGATGGAGATCGCCAACCACGAGTACTGGAGCGCCGACGGCAAGTGGCTCTGCTATGACTGCGAGACGCCGATGAACGAGGTCTTCTGGGTCGCCAGCTACAATGTCTACACCGGCGAGCGCGTCTGGTACCACCTGACGCTCGACCAATGGTCGATCCACTACAACCGCTCGCCCGATGGCACGCTCTATTCGGGCGACGGCGGCGAGCCCGGCCACCTGGGACCGCAGCCTCCGCACTCCAAGTGGATATACCTGTTTCATCCCCAGATGGTGCCGGAGCTGCGCATCCCGTCCGCCCAGGCCGCCGAGGCCGCGGAGGCTGGCCCGAATGGATTGATCAAGGTGGGGTACTTCGAGACCGAGAAGCTGGTCAACCTCGCCAACCACTCCTACTCCCTCGAGCCCAACGGCAATTTCACCCCTGATGGCAAGTGGATCGTCTTCCGCTCCAACATGCGCGGCCCGATCCAGGTCTACGCCGTCGAAGTCGCCAAGGCCAATCAACCCGCATCGACGCCATGAGATTCTTCCTCACCCTGCTCCCATTGCTGGCCGGGCTCGCCCTGAGCGCGCATGCGGCCGACGCGCTTCCCCGCTCCTGGATCGATCCTGACACCGGCCATCGGATCGTGCAGCTCTCGACCGAGCCGGGGAGCGCCTGCCTCTACTTCACCCAGTACGGCTACGCCGCGAACGGGACCAAACTGCTCATGACGACCCCCCACGGCATCGACCTGGTGACCCTGGCGACGGGCGAGATTGAGCACGTCTACGAGGGGCGCACCAACCGCGTCATCCAGGTTGGCCGGAAGACCGGAGCGATCTTTTACACGAAAGAAGACGCTGTCTACGCCCTGGACCCCGCTAGCCGGCAATCGCGCCTGCTGGCGAAGCTGCCGCCCCACAGCAGCGTCACGACGGTCAACTCAGATGAAACAATGGTGGCGGGCGCGATCAGCGAGAGCGACCGCCGCCCGGACCTGGCGCCGCGGCTGCCGGCCGCCCCCGCGGGCGGGTACCAGCCCGGGCAAACCCAGCTCGGCCACGACAATTATCCCGACAAGGTCGCGATGATGGCGCGGCGTCTGGCCGCGCGGATCCCCATGACGATGATCACGGTCGACCTTCAGACCGGCGCCGTGAAGGAGCTCCTCCATTCGACCGATTGGCTGAACCATTTCCAGTTTTCGCCCACCGATCCGACGCTGCTGATGTATGCCCACGAGGGAGCCTGGTGGAACGTGGATCGCCTCTGGCTGATGCGCGTGGCGGCGGGAGCGCCCCTGCCGGGAGCGGCCGCGGCGTCGCCCCCCGACGGCCCTTCCGAGCCGATGCTTGTCCAGAAGCGCTCCATGGCGATGGAGACCGCCGGGCATGAGTTTTGGAGCAACGACGGCCAGTGGGTCTACTACGACCACAAGATGCCCAACGCCGAGGTCTTCTGGGTCAGCGGCTTCAATGTCGTGACTGGCGCGCGCGTCCAGTATCACGTCGATCGCGACCAGTGGTCGGTGCACTACAACAACTCGGAGGATGGCACGCTGTTTTCCGGCGACGGCGGGGCTGAGACCAACGCCGCGCACGCCAAGGACGGCAAATGGATCTACCTTTTCCGCCCGGAGCTGATCACCCGCACGGAGCTCGCCCCCAACACTCCTCCGCCACCCAGCCAGGATCAGATGATCCAGGCTGGCACCTTCCACTTTGAGCGCCTCGTCAACCTCGCCAAGCACGACTACTCACTCGAGCCCAACAACAGCTTCACGCCCGACGGGAAATGGGTCGTTTTCCGCTCCAACCTGCGCGGGCCCATCCAGGTCTACGCAGTCGAGGTGGCCAAGGCGCAATAAGGAGGTAAGCGGATCTTGGGAACCAGGACCGCAGGGCTCGGTCGTCAGTGCCGGGGAGACTCTGACTTCGGCGGTTCTTTGAGAAGCTTGAGGTAATCGTGCGGCAGGAGGTCCGCGGTCGACTTGTTCGTGCCAGCGGCGAGGCAATGCAAGGCCCGGTTGAGATGGCTCTCCGGGTTTAGGCGAGCAAACGGATACGTCGTTCGCGCTTTTGGCAGTTATGCATCGATAGCAGATTGGCCCTCAACACCTTGAAGGAAGAGCTGCGGTCCAAGCGGTTTGCCATCTTCGCGATGGCATTGAAACGCATATGCTTAACTTAGAGCAGAGGGCTGGCGCGCAGGTGACGGGCCAGTTTGTTCGACATATGGGCTAAGAATTATTGATAAACGATAACAAATAGCTTGCAAACAGACAAGTGTTATCGATAATCAATAATCTCTTATTAAAAATCATGAAACCCCGTCCATCTCTCTGCAGCGCCATTGCGGTGCTTTTTACAGTACTAGAAGTCATTGGTGTCCTGTGCATTCCCTTTCAAATCTTCATGACAGTGCGCGGCCATCCGCACCCGCCCGCAAGGTCCTTCCTCACCAGCGTGCGCCTTGCGATTGATAACGGTGCAATTCACCAAACTTCACCGACCCTCGCGCCGGCAAAGATCGAATTCGACGGCACGGTTTGGCTTCCCCTTGATCCGACCGTTGCAAGGAAGCTTGAACACGCGACCCGTTTGCCAATGGCGATGCATAACCTGCGAACCATGGTATTTGTCCTCGCAGTCGCCGAACTTTTCCGCCGACTGTTTCGAAGCGCTGCGCGTAGGGAAGTATTCACTACGGTCAATGTCCGCCGCGTGCGATGGATCGGAGCCTTGATCCTTTTGAATGGAGTCCTTGGCCAGGCGATGAGCGAGTGGCATGTTCTGTCCACATTCGCTTTTGCACGCAGCAGTCTTTCGATTGAGGGCATATCTTTCATGTCGCCACAGATTATGATGAATTGGGCGTGGCTCGCCCAACCCTTGCTTGCCGGGCTCGTGGTTCTCGCCCTGGCGGAGGTGTTTAACCAGGGGGTTGTCCTGAAACAGGAAAACGATCTCACCGTCTAAGGCCGTCCCATGCCAATCAAAGTCAATCTCGACCGGCTGATGCTAGCCCAAAGGGTCAGCCTGACCGACCTCGCAGCCCGGGTGGATCTCACGCTCGCAAACCTTTCGATTCTCAAGAACAACAAGGCCCGCGCCGTGCGGTTCACCACGCTTGAGGCGCTCTGTCGCGAACTGAAGTGCCAGCCGGGCGATCTCCTGGAGCATGTGCCCGATGGGGCCGCAACAGAGCAGGATGATCCTAGGGAGGGCTCAAGTGCGCCGACGGGGGTCTGATCACCAGGAGATTGGGTGGGAGGGAATCGGGAAGTGGGTCAGTTTCAAGCCTACCAATGATCCGGTTTCTTGATCAACCGCTTGGTGGTTGGTGCGGGGTCGGGCAGAAGCGACGCGGCGCAATCCTGGGCCGAAATATTGGTGCAATTCTTGTAATTTAGCTTCTTTGTTTCCCGTTTATACGGGCGCGCCACACCAAATTGGACGGCAGGATACTCTGCACAGAACAGGTTCATGGCGGGCACCTGATCGGCATCCCCGGAAATCACGCAGACCCATTTTGCCTTGGGGCCAAGCAACATTAGGTGTGCAGCAAGCGAAACATCGGTTCCTTTCTCGGTGGGGACCTTTAGGTTTTTGAATCTTCGACCAATGTACCAACGCAACACCCACGGCAGCGTCTTAATGTGGTGCTTAAGATTGATATCTTTTTGCGTCCATTCGCCATCGACGACAACCTTAACGCCCCTTCTTTTCAGACACTGGTGGTACTCTTTTTGGCGTTTTACGTGTTCCGGGCTTTTGTGGGTTGAATATGCTGTGAAAAAAAAGACGTGCGGGTAGGGGCAATTTTGTCCAGGGAACAAACGATTCAATAGCAGTTCACTGAGTTTCTTGACGTCCAGCCAGCGCACCTTCAGTCCGTGGTCGGTTTCTATTTCCAGCAACGAATGATAGAGATTGTACCCGTCTATCAAAACCAATGCGTCGCTTTTGCAGACCGTCGCCATGGGCGATCAATTCGGCTAAAAATTAGCCGCAGGCTTTTGACCTGCGGCATCTACGATGCAAAGTGCAGTCGCACCGATCATCGTAGTGATGTTGCTGTTAACTATCGTCATGATATGGAAAAACTCAATCAGTTTTCTTAGCTAGCTGATTTTTCATGGCCATTATCAAGTAAATCAATTACTTCAGACAACTCCCTAACATGATCAGTAACCCCGGCTTCCACCGAGGGTGTCACGCAGGGTCTGATGAATTCGGAGAGCATTGTAGCACATGAAGAGCAGCGCCAACATGTGCTCGTGATTCTCGACCTTTTTGGAAAATCCGTTGGTTAGGCGGGTAAAGCGGCGACTGCCCATGCGGATTTCGGTTTACTTCAACCGCTGAAGCACACCAGCCAAAATCCAATCTCATCCACTACCGGGAATCGGAGTCGCTCCCAAAATGGCGATTCGTGTGCTAGACTGGAGGCATGATCAGTATTCGAAAGGCGAAGGACAGGGGCCACGCGAACCACGGGTGGCTCGACACCTACCACACCTTCAGTTTCGCCGGCTACAGCGACGCTCGTTGGATGGGCTACCGTAGCCTGCGGGTCATCAACGACGACATCGTGATGCCCGGCATGGGCTTCGGCACCCATCCCCACCGCGACATGGAGATCATCACCTACATCCTGAGCGGGGCCCTGGAGCACAAGGACTCGATGGGAAACGGGCGCGTCATCCGCGCGGGCGACGTGCAATACATGGCTGCCGGAACGGGCATCCTCCACAGCGAGTTCAATCCGTCGAAGGAGGAGGCCGTGCACCTGCTCCAGATCTGGATTCAGCCCGACCGCCAGGGCGTCGCTCCGCGCTACGGGGAGAAGTCATTCGCCAAGGTGCCCGCGGGCGCCCTGCATCTGGTCACCAGCAAGACCGGGCGCGACGGCTCGATCGCAATCCACCAGGACGCCGAGCTCTGGCTGGCCAAGCTCGAGCCGGGCCAGAAGGTTGCGCACCGGCTCGCCGCCGGCCGAAGCGCCTGGGTGCATGTCGCCGAGGGAGAGGTGACGCTGAATGGAAAGACTTTGAGCGGCGGCGACGCCGCTTCGCTGGAAGGGGCCGCCGAACTGGAACTCGCCGCCGTGAAGCCATCGCAGGTCCTCCTGTTCGATCTAAACTGACCCAATCCATGGTTGCCACCTCTCCCATCGCCAAGCCTCTGCCGGCGGATTCGCAGGTCCGGATCGGCCACGTCCATCTGAAGGTCGCCGACCTGGACCGCTCGCTTGCGTTCTACCGCGACGTGCTCGGTTTCTCGGTCACGCAGCGCTACGGCTCGCAGGCTGTGTTTCTGTCGGCCGGCGGCTATCACCATCACATTGG
The DNA here is from genome assembly GCA_963747795.1 of uncultured Verrucomicrobiae bacterium. Classification (GTDB taxonomy): domain Bacteria; phylum Verrucomicrobiota; class Verrucomicrobiia; order Opitutales; family Opitutaceae; genus Palsa-1447. The sequence goes on along the minus strand of CAVVGS010000014.1, from coordinate 83,628 downwards.
CCTCAACACCTGGGAAAGCGCGGGCGGCCACGCGCCGCCGCACGGGGCAACAGGCCTGTACCACGTCGCAATACTGTACCCGACCCGCGCGGAACTGGCCGACACCCTTCGACGGCTCGTGCGCGCGGGCGTGCCGCTCGAGGGCGCCGCCGACCATGGCGTCAGCGAAGCGATCTACCTGCGCGATCCGGACGGGAACGGGGTGGAGCTTTACACGGACCGGCCGGCGGTCCAATGGCCGCGCGATGCCGACGGCGGGCTCGCCATGGTCACCCGGCCCCTCGACCTGGACGCCCTGCTCAAGGACGCTCCGGGCTAGGGTGACGACGACATCTCCAGCTCGTGAAGCCTGGGTCCGACCATGTCGCCCAGGCGGTTGCCCGCCCTGAACAGGACCCACACGAAAGCGCCCAACGTCAGAAGGAGTATCAGGAACCCCCAGCGGTGGCGGGATTCGAGGCGGACGATCGACCGCGCGTAGGCGAACAGGGCGAAGACGGCCGCGATTACAATGACGGCGTCCACGCTGGCCCGCTGCCAGTAGCTTCCGCCCAGGTGCAGCCACATGCCGAACTCATCGAAGGTAAGCGCCATCGCGACACCGTAGAGCAGTGCGACGAATTCGGCCCTGCGCCCCACGGGCCGGCGAAAAACGCTGTATCCGCTTACGGCCGCCAGCAAAAAGATCCCGTAGTTCAAATGGTGGACATGGGTGCCCTCCATGAAGAAATAGAGGTTCGGCATCAGATGCGCCATGATCATGAACACGAATCCGCGCGCCATCATGAAGACCACGATGAACCCGAACAGGGCGATGCGGGCCAGCTTGTGCGCCTCGACGCGGTGAATGGCGTGATTTGGGGTCGCAGGCGACTGAGCAGCCATGGGGTGAGGGGACACGCTCTAAGCTACGGCTGCAAGACCAGCGTATGAACGGCCGGGCCCGGCAGGAAGGGAGTGGGTTCGCCGCGCACCCAGGCCTCGTGGCCGGCCCTGTAGAAGGGGGACAGGGGATGGCCGCTCTGCCCGCCGGGCATTTCGAAGATGCCCTCGGCTTCGCGGCCCGGGGAAACGGCGAAGCGCTCGCTCGCCCCGAAAGTCGGGCCCTGAATCCTGGGCATGTCGTTGTCCCCCGGCAGCTCCACGGCCGGCATATTGAGCCATCCCGTGAGCCAGCCCGGCAGGATTCCGCTGAACGGATGCACCATGTGCAGCGTGTTGCGACGTCCCCAGGTGGCGTCGCGCAGGTGGACGCCCGACCGTTGCGCCTCGGTTGTGACGTCGTCCGCCGCCGCCAGCAGCAGCTCGGACCAGGTCCGGTACCGGGGGGCAAGCAGGTGGATGGGCTGGGCGTGGAGCAAGGTCCAGACCGCGTCCTCGCAATGGAATTCCGCCCAGGTGAAGTCCGGATCGGCGTTCCGGCAGGCCGCGAAAATCGGGTCCAAGACCCGGTGGCCCACCCGGTTTCGAAATGAAGACACCAGCCCGTAGCTGACCGAATCGATCGAGGCCCGTCCGTTCCATTTTTGGATCAGGGCAAGCAATTCGCCGCGCGAGGCGTTCCCGGCAACGGCCGCCGGCGTCAGCGTGTCCACAAGAAGCCGTTGCCACGGTGCGAGATAGAGGGCCCGGTCGTCCAGTTGCACCGAGAGCAGGTCGCGGGGCGCCACCGGGCCGCGGACCAAAAGCGCCCGCAGGTCGTCGCGGGCCTGGGCCGCGCGCGGCGGCCGGGCGTAAAAGCCGTCGCCCAGGATCCGCAACGCCGCGCCTCCCACCACCCGGTTGTTCGCGGTCCACAGGATCGAGCCGCCCGGGTCCATGACGGTTGGGACATCCTGCGGGGCGACGAATCCGTCCCAGCGCCGGTCGCCGTAGTGCCAGGTCGCCGGGAAGCGCCCGTCGTAGCCCACCCGTTTCGGAATCCGGCCGGCGACTGTCCAGGCGATGTGGCCGGCCGAGTCGGCCACGAGAAAATTCTGCGGTGGCATTCCCGCCCGGTGCGCGATCGCGACGGCCTCCTCCACGTTGTGGGCATCCTCGAGTTTCATGAGCCCCAGATCGATCGCCCCTGGATCGTCCGCCACCCAACGCAGGGCGAGCGAGCGGCCACCCGGATCGCGTCCCACGACGGGCCCCCAGATCGTCCAGTCGTATACCGCCTCCACCGGCTTCGCTCCCTTGACGCGGATCGTCTCGTGACGCCGCTCGATCTCCCGCTGTTCGCCGCCGGCGGAGGAGGGAACCCAGTAAAAGTCCGGCGCCGAGCTCGACAGGATGACCACGTCGCTCACATCGGTGCCGGCAACGGTGAATCCCCATGCAATGCTGCCGTTGCTCCCGGCCACTATTGCCGGAATGCCAGGCAGGCTGACTCCGGTGACCTTGTGCGGGCCCCAGGAAATCGAGGCCCGGTACCAGGTGTTAGGCACGGACAGGCCCAAGTGCATGTCGTTCGCAAGGAGTCCGGCGCCGGAGGCCGTCCGGGCTCCCGCGACAGCGAACGAGTTTGAGCCCGGGATGTCCGGCGGCTCGCCCGATGGATCAATCGTGCCCGAATAGTCCGTCTTGACCGGTGCAGCCGCCGGGGCCTCGGGCGGGGCGGTGCCGCGAAGGTCGATGACGGATGGTCCCGGAATCGGCGGCTCGACACCGACCGAGCCGTCGACGGCCGCGTCCTTTGGCGTCATGATCGGCGCGAAAAAGGCGACGGCCGCATCGCCGTACACGTTTCGAAGCGTTCCAAGCGAGCTTTCGTAGCGGCCCGTGCTGTCCTCGAGGGCCAGATTGAGCACCATGGCAAACTCGACCAGGACGCAATCCTCCGGCCGCCAAGGGCTGGGATCCGTCCGCAGAACGTAATACTCGAACGGCTTGGCGCCGAGGCCGGCGAGCCCCGCGTTGACGCCTTCCGCATAAGCGGCGATCACAGCCCTGTCCCGGGCGTCCATCCGCGCGATCACCCCCTCGGCGAGCGTTCGAAAGCCGAACCGGCGGGACCCCCGGTCGAGCGGGAGGGCAGCCGGGCCGATGATTTCGGCCAGTTCGCCCGCACCCCGCCGCCGCAGGAGATCCATCTGAAAGAACCGGTCCTGGGCGTGCAGGTAGCCGAGCGCCCGCGCGGCGTCCGCGCGCGTGATCGCTTTGATGGTCGGCACGCCCAGGGCGTCGCGCTCGATCGTCACCGGCGCCCCCAGGCCCGTCATCCGCTGGGAGCCGTCAAGCGATGGAAGGCTCGCCCGCAACCGCGAAAAGCACCAGCCCGCGCCCGCCAGGGCAGCCACCAGAACGAGGCTGGCGCCGATGCCGAGCGACCGAAGTTTCATGAGAGGGCTCCTAGAAGATCCACGCCGTCCTTGCCCCGCTCGGCAGGCATCAGCGAAAGGCGCCAAACGTTCGTGTTGGATTCGGGCTTGTTCCAGGTCCCGTCAAAAAAGAGGGCCAGCCGTATTGGCGGACAGGCCGCGGCCTCTTCCTTTTGCTGCACACTCGGTAATCTGCCGGTTCCGCACCCGCTAGCGAGCCAAAAGCCGTGCGGCCGGGGCAACAAGGGGCTCGCTATTTAATGAAGCGGACGATGATATAGCCTGGGCCAAGACGAAAGGATATCCTATGACTCTGCCGCACTCGTACGGGTTGGTGTTGGCGCTGACCATCCTGACCATGATTTGCTGGGGTTCGTGGGCCAACGTGCTGAAGTTCACGAAGGGCTGGCGATTTGAGCTTCTGTACTACGACTACTCGATCGGCGTGGCGCTGGGCGCGGCGCTCATCGGGCTGACCTTCGGCACCTGGGGCGCGGACGGCCTGCGCTTTTCGAATGACCTTTCGCACGCCGGGGGTCTCAATATCCTTTCGGCGTTCGCTGGAGGGGTCGTCTTCAACCTGTCGAACATCCTTGTCGTTGGGGCCATTGCTGTTGCGGGCATGGGGGTCGGATTCCCCATCGGCGTGGGCCTGGCCCTGGTGGTGGGCGTAATCTGGAACTATATAGTCAACCCGCAGGGCGATCCCAGGCTGCTGTTTGCCGGTGTGGCGCTGGTCATCGGCGCCATCATCGTGGACGCGGTTGCCTACAGGGCGCTCGCGGCGGGAAAGGCCGCGGCGGGAGACGTGGCGGACGCCGCCGCGAAGAGGGCGGCCACCTGGAAAGGGATCAAGCTGGCCGTGGTCGGCGGCATTTTGATGGGCATGTTTTATCCGTTGGTCGAGATTGGAAAGCAGGGCGAGCGCGGGCTCGGGCCCTATGCGGTCGGATTTGTATTCGGCCTGGGCGTCCTGGTTTCGATCTTCATCTATAATCTATATTTCATGCGCTTCCCAATAGACGGACCCCGGCTGGCCTTCGGAGACTACCTGAAGGGCAGTGCGTGGGCGCATTTTCTCGGCATCCTGGGCGGCGCGATGTGGATCACCGGATCCGTTTCCAATTTCGTCGCGGCGAGCGCCCCCAGGGCGCTGCAGGTCGGCCCTGCGATCAGCTATGCCATCGGACAGGGCTCGTGCATGGTGGGAGCGCTCTGGGGCGTTCTGGTCTGGAAGGAGTTTGCGGGAGGAGGCGCGCGCGTATACAGGCTCCTCGTCTTCATGTTCCTGCTGTACATCGTGGGGCTGGTGGTGGTCTCGATCGCGCCCCTGCACGCCGTTCACTAGGCGAATTGGCCATGGGACCCCTGCTTCTCGGCATCGATGTCGGGACGAGCGCCGTCAAGGCGGCGCTGATCGACCCGAACGGAAAGCTTCACGCCACGGGCCAGGCGGAATACCCGCTGCATCACCTCCGGCCGGCCTGGGTGGAACAGGATCCTGAGGATTGGTGGCGTGGCACATGCAATGCCGTGCGGGAGGCGCTAGCCAAAGTTCCCCAGGGAGCCGAGCGGGTCAATGGGCTGGCGGTCAGCTGCCAGGCGCCCGCCCTGCTGGCCCTGGACCGCGCCGGGCGGCCGTTGCGTCCGGCAACGATCTGGATGGACCGTCGAGCCGAGGCTGAGATCCTCGATCTGGCGAAGAAACTGGGGCCGGATGAAATCTTCCGGGTGACCGGCAACCGGCCCGACGCCCTGTACGTGGCCGCGCGGCTGCTCTGGATGCGAAGCCACGAGCCCGAGATCCTCCAGCAGACCTGGCAGTTCGTCCAGGTGAACGGCTACATCAACTACCGTCTCACGGGGCGGCTCACCTTGGACCCTTCGAACGCCGTCCTCCTGCAGATGCGAAACTACCGGACGGGTGAATGGTCCCAGGCCATCTGCTCCGCCTGCGGCGTCGATCCATCGCAGTTTCCCAAGGTTGTGGCGGCCGACTGCCCGCAGGGGGGGGTCACGCGGGAGGCCTCGGAGGCGACGGGCCTTGCGGCGGGCACTCCGGTGATGGCGGGCACGGTGGACAGCGCTTCGGCGGCGCTGGAGGTCGGCGTGGTCGAACCCGGAATCGCCGCCGAAATGACGGGCACCTCGACGGTCATCATCATTCCGAACGACCGCGGCCTGACTGAACCGGCGTTAATCGCCATGCCGCACGCCCTGCCTGGAATTCATTTGCTTCTGGGCGCCATGGTCGCCTCGGGCGGCTGCCTGCGCTGGTTCCGGGATCAGTTTGGCCAGCCGGAGACCCAGGCCGCCTCCGGCAAGGCCGACGCATTCGATCTGCTTACGCAGCAGGCCGCCGGAGTGGATCCGGGCAGCGGCGGGGTCATCTTCCTCCCGTACATGATGGGCGAACGCTCGCCCCTGTGGCACACCAACGCCCGCGGCGTGTTTTTCGGCCTTTCGCTGGCGACGCCCAGGGCGGCGCTGGTTCGCGCCATCCTGGAGGGAACGGCCTTTGCGCTGCGGCACAACATGGAGGTCGCGCTCCGGGCGGGCGCCGAAGTCAGGGAAGTGCGAAGCGTGGGCGGCTGCAGTCGCAGCGATCTTTGGAATCAGATCAAGGCGGACGTGCTGGGGCGTCCGCTTCTGCTGCCGCGCACCTCGGTCGGCTCGCCATTTGGCGCCGCCGTAGTGGCCGGAATGGGAGTCGGGGTCTTTCCCGATGTGCGAAAGTCGCTGTTGGAAATGGTGCAGCTAGACAGGCGCTTTGAACCGAATCCGGCGAATCACGAGAGGTATGCGCGCAATTATCAGGTCTTCCGGGACATCTACGAGCACCTGAAGGGCGATTTCGATCACCTGGCCAGCGTCACGCCGTGAACCCTTCTTAGAAGTTCGGTGGTTCGTTCAACCTCGGCCTTGGCGGCATGTTGCGACCAACCGAGCGCCGGCGAGGCAATCTCCGCCAGTTCCTGCAGCAGGGGCAGGCTCACCTCGCCCAGAATCCCCATCAATGTCCGCCTGAGGATCAGGTCGTCGAGATGGACCACCCGTTCGTTCCGTGCGATGAACTCGATCTCCCGGCGCGAGTAGCCGCCGTGGCGGGCAAGCGGCTCGTCGGGGCCTGCCAGGAGGTGGTCGGCGACCCTGTCCGCCCCGGTCCCATAGCGCTCCAAAAGCGTCGCAAGCCGCTGCGGGGACAGCCTCGCGTGCTCCCGCAGCCTGGGATAATCCCTGCCGCCGCCGATGGGAAGCTCCGCCGAACTGCGGATGCGCGGGCGGCCCAGGACCCGCAGAAGGGCGTCAGCCACCTGCTCGGACAGCGCGCGGAAGGTGGTCCATTTTCCGCCGACAAGGGAGTAGATCGGGAAATCGGCTCCATTTCCGGGGGGCAGGACCGGAAAGCTGTGGTCTCGGCTGATCTGGCCCGGGGTGAGGGCGTTGCTGCGGGGCAGGGGGCGGACTCCGCAGAAGCGGAAAACGATATGCCCGCGGTCCACCCGGATCGAGGGAAACGCCAGCCGCATGGCCTCAAGAAGGTAGGCGGTTTCGCCCTCGTCGCAGACGGCCTCCGGGTCCTCGGTCGGGATGTCGGTGGCGCCTGCGATGACCTTGCCCGCGACTCCATAGAAGATGCAGATGCGGCCGTCCCTGTTCACAAAGTAAATCATCTCCTCGCCGACCGCCGCCGCGAGTCCGGGGTGGTCGAGAACGATGTGGGAGCCCTTGGTTCCGCCGATGAATCGGGATTTCCGTCCGAGGCTGCAATTGGTGCCGTCGATCCATGCGCCGGTGGCGTTGACGACGATCCGCGGCTTCACCTCGCAGGTCTCGCCAGTGAGCTCGTCGCAAAGGACAACCGTGTCGCCCGCGGCTTTCTGCAGCCGGACATAATTCAATGCACGCGCGCCGGGATGCGCGGCTTCCGCGTCCTGGACCAACTCAAGGCACAGCCTTTCCGGGTGGGTGATCCTGGCATCATAGTAGGTCGCGGTGCAAATGACTTCGGGATTCAGGGCCGGACGCAGCGCCCGGGCCGCCCGTCCAAAACGAAAACGGTGCCTGGGCAGGGGGGAGGCGCGGCCGGCCAAGAGGTCGTAAAGCGTCAGGCCGGTCTCGATGAGAATCGCCCCCCGGTCGCCGGGCTTTGCGGGCGAGCCCAGGAAATTGCGGATCGCCGGAATTATCCCGGAAGTCCAGCTGAAGATCGGGATCGTCGTCGGCAGGGGCTTCACGTAGTGGGGGGCATTGCGCAGCAGCCGGTTTCTCTCGTGGAGGGCCTCCCGCACGAGCCGAAACTCCGCATTCTCCAGGTACCGGAGTCCGCCGTGAATCACCCGTGTCATCGCTCCGCTCGTTCCGGCGCAAAAATCGGACTTTTCGACCAGCAGGGCATCGACGCCCTGGAGCGCCAGTTCACGCAGAAGGCCGACCCCGTTTATGCCGCCGCCCGCTATCAGAACGGAGATATCGCGGGGTTCTCGAATCGAGGCAAGTCCGGGGCGCATGCGGGGGTTTGGAACGCCGGATTATCAGCCCAGATAGGCCCGGAAGAATCCGTCAGGGAAGAACGCCCGTCTCCTGGCTCGTGGACGGCTGTCCATCCCGATTCCAGACCTTCCATGTGCCGTCGACGATCTTGTCCAAATGATAGGTTCCCGTGCTCTGCAGCTTGCTGTTGTCCCAATACGAGCGCGACTCGCCCTCCCGGAGCCCGTCGCGGTATTCCACCGTCATTTCCAGCGCCCCACCCGCCGAGTAGAATTTGGCGGTCCCGTGCACTATCTTGTACCGGCCGGCGCCGGCGGCGCCCAGCCAGGCGTCCCCCGCGGAATAGGCGCCGGCGTACCAGGTGAGGTCGGCTTTCGCGTGACCCCAGAGGTTGGGAATTACCTCGTGGACCAGTTTGTGATTGCCGAGGGCCGGCGCTGGCGCTGGCGCCGCAGTGACCGTGGGAACCTGCTGTTCGACACCGATGTCAGAAGGCAGGCTGTCCGGGACGGCGCGGATTTCCACAAATCCCCTTCCCGAGGAGCCTTCGTTCTGGGACCACGTGGCCTGATCGGAGTCCAGGACCGTGTAGTTGCCCGCGGGCAGGACAATGTCCGGCCGCACAGTCCAGTTCACGTTCTGCGCGCCGCTGCCGCCGCTGGCGGCCACTGTCCAGGGACCGAAGACCCGTCCGTTGGCCCCGCGCAGCGAGAGGGTCCCTCCGGGGGAACCCCGTCCGCCGTTCCAGTGATATGTCATGATCGATTTCACGCGCATCGGCTGGGAGAAGGTGACAACAGCGGGCACTGTGGGCCGATTGGCGACCCCGCCGCCGTTGAACGTGCTGAAGAAGACCTTCGCATCCTGGGCACCGGCCGGAACGGCCGCCATGACTCCCATGGCGGCGGCGGCCCGCAACACAGTCATGATATTCATAGCAGATTATACAGTGCCGCCCAATGCAGGCGGAGTCGAGAGTATTGGAGGGCGCCATGGCGGAGGCTTTGCCGCTTCCGTTAGATCCATCCTGTAGAGGCTATCCAAAAACTGACTATGGACAGTGCGAATCAGATTATGGCCGGGAGCAAGGCGACGCCGAGGGTGCAATTCCCAGAGAGGCTTGCCCTGATGTGGTAACGAAGCACCAGGCCAAAAGATGGTTCGCAATGGCCGTTGGCAGCTTTCGGATAGCCTCTAGACATCTGCCGGAGAAACGGCAGACTCCCGGACTGTCCAGCCCGCTGGCAGCCGCCAGGGGAGCGCAAATCCAATAAGCACCATTCCTCCGCGGAATGCGCGGAATCCCCATGAATGCACGGATCATTTCTTCCCTGATCTGCGCGACTCTGATCGCGCTTCTCCCCGCGGCACGCGCTCAGGGAACGAACAGCGACTTGAGCAGCGCCCAGGCGCTTTTGGCCGCAGGCGAGTATGCCAATGCGGCTGAGGCTTTCACAGGGATCATCGCCGCCGCGCCAAGCAACAGCGCGGCGTACCATGGCCGGGGAATGGCCCGCATCGACACGAACGATTTCGCTGGCGCCATCATGGATTTCGACCGGGCGCTCGTTCTGAACCCGGGCGATGCGGTCGGCTATAATGAACGCGGATATGCAAAGATGCGGATGGGCGACCTGAAGGGGGCCCTGCCGGACTATGACCGTTGCATCGCACTGGACCCGAACTACGAGCCGGTGCGCACCAACCGGGGCGATCTGTACCGGAGCCAGGGCAACACCCAGGCGGCCATGCAGGAATACAACCGGGCGCTCCAGATGGCGCCGAGGAACCTGCGCGCGAGGGAGCAGCGGGCGAGCCTCGAACTGGTCACGGGAAATGCCGCCGGGGCGCGGGCCGACCTGAATGTAGCCATCGAGGTTAACCCGAAGGTCGCAAATGCCTACTACACCCGCGGGCTCGCCCTTGAAAAACTGGGAGACCGGGCGGGCGCCGTTGCCGACTATCAGCGCGCACTGGCCCTCGTTCCTGCGATGGCCGCGGCCAAGAATCGCATGACGGCTCTGCAGGCCTCGGTCGGCGCGGCGGCCGCCAGCGTGCGAAACCCGGCGCCTTCCGCGACGAACGCAGCGAAACTCCCGCCCTCCGGGAGCCAGCAGGCATCGTCCGCACCCCCGACAATCGGCTTCAACCCGCCTTCGGAAAACCGGGCGCTGGGCAGTGGGGTGCCGTCAAAGCCAAACCAACAGCAGGTGGCACCGCCCGGCGGTTCACCCGCGTTCTTGCCATCCGGACCCTCGGAAAACTCCCGGGTGCTGACTCCATTCAATGGCTATGCCGAGGGCGCTCCGTGCACGCAGCCACAAACGCTACAGGGCGTCCCCTGGCGCCCCGACGCCTCTGCGCCTCCCGGAACGGTCGGGTCCGGCCAGCTCGGCCAGTATGAGGCGATGCTCCGGCACACGATGGAGAGCCTGCGGCTTCTCTACGGCCCGCTCACGCCGGTGGAAGAGAAGAATTTCAACGCCTTTTGGGCGCCATTCTACGACCATCCTACGAGGGAGGCGCTGGATTATTTTCAAAAGATCACTCCGCTTCTCGATCAAATGGCGGTCACCCTTTCCAACCTCGATGGCCTCCTGCCCGGGATGGGGGAGGCGCTGCAGGGAACGATGCTCGCCGGTGGAGACCCGCAAAGCGGAGCAGCCCGCGTTGCCGCCGCCCAGGTTCAGCGCGTTAAGGCCGAGCGGGCGCAGCTCGACGATATCTCGAAGAAGATTGCGGCGCTCGGCAATCCGCCGAACCCGCTCGCCGCGGAGTGCGCGGCCCGCCAGCGACACCACAAGGCGGTCCCGGTCCAGGAGGCGCAAGACAACAAGGGAAGCGTCTTTGCCAACATCCTGAATCTGCAGAGCGAATATGAGAAAAAAATGAGCTACCAGGTCGATGTGCGCGCGCGGCAGGAAAGCGCATTGAAACAAAACGACGACAAGATTGCCGCGCTCGCCAATGCGCAGGCATCGGGACAGGTGAGCGATGCGGAGCTGGGCAGGCAGAAGGCGGCGCTGGACGCGGCGATTCTTGGGCCGGAAAATCAAGACAGCCCGAAAGCGGCCCCGGCGGGCCCAGGGGCGATCATGGACGTCGACAGCGAGGGGCCGCTGGTCATCGCCAAGGGTCCGCCTGCCGCCGACAACCAGCCCGCTGCTACAACGGCGGCGCAGACGGCAGATCCGGAGAACGACCCGAAGGTCAACGCCGAGGCGATTGCCGAGCACCTCGCCCTGGCCGATCAATCCCGAAGTCAGGCCGATCGCTGGGCCGCTGACGCTGCCAAAGAGCAGAATTCAGACCGGCGCAAGGAACTGCAGAGCCGGGCCGCCAACATGTATGCCGATGCCCAGGCCGAGAAGGACATCGCCGAAAGTCTGCGCATAGGGACTATCGTGCACACACGCACGGATTGGGATGAGCAGCAGCACCAGGCGGTCGTCGGCAACATCAAGGGCGAACTTGCGGCCTTCGATGCGGAAGACAAGCTGCTGGCGAATATTCCAAAGGTGGCTGACATGGTCGCCGGAGCGGACGGGATGACACTTCGCGAGCAGATACAGGGCGAAATCACCGACGCGGTCCACTCGCCGGATGCGGTGAAGAAGCTGGCCGCGATCTACGGCAAGCTGCAGGACAAGGTCATCGACCAGGGGCAGCGCCAGATCGAGGCGGCGCAGGACAAGGTCGATCTTTGGGACCGGCGCATCGCCGTTGCGGAAAAGGTGGAAATGGCGGCGGGCCTGAGCGTAACGCTCGGCGCGCTTTGGGCACCGGCCGAAGTGGGATCCCTGGCGCTTGGGTATGCTGGCGCGACCGGGTTTGCCGAGGACGGGGTGAAAGGCGCCACCGTCGCCGTTGTCCGAAGCGTCAGCTCCCGGGCCGACGTCATCATTTCGGCATACGAGGGGGCGACCAGGATCGATCCCGCCACGGGACAGCCGGCCGGTGCCCTGGGAGCGGTTGAAGGGGCGCTCTGGTCAATCGGCACCAACAAGGCCATGGAGGCGATCGGCGGAAGGATCCAGAAAGCCAAGGCCGATTATGCCCTGGCCCAACAGGCTGCCGGCAATGGCGGGCTTACGCCCGCTGCCCCCACGGGGCGGCAGGCCACAGTGAGCCCGAAAGACTCTGCACAAGCCCTGGCCGGGCAGGCGACGGGCGGCCCGGGGTTCGCTCCGGTGGCGCGCGCGCCCGGGGAGGGGCGGCTCACGGAGTTCGATTTCAAGACGCCGGAGGAGCGGTACAAGACGGCACTTGAGAGCGCGACAACGCCCGATGAGCGGGCCGCCATCAACGAGAAGTATGCGATCCAGGGAAAGCGCCAGGCCATGGGCGCGGAAAAGGACGCAGCGCTGCAGCGGGCCGACGATGCAGTCCGGCAGGGCGCCGGCCCGGCGCAGGCCCTGGAGGACTACAACAAGTCCCTCGAGGACATCAACGCCAAGTATGCGAAGCAGGAGACCCGGAACCAGGAGCATCAGGAGGTGATGGAAAAGCTGGGGTTCGACCCGACGTACGACAAGAACAACAAGGACATCAAGCCCACGGGCAGCAAGCCAACGACGGCGGAGAGCGATATGGACTTCACTCCCGTGGGAAGCACGCCCCATGAGGCCTACCAGAAGGGCAAGGCATACACCGATGCGCTAAAAGAGCGCGGCCACAACATAGACGAATACGGGGACCGCTGGGTCGACACCACCAGCGACGCCACGATATGGAAGCCCGGCTTTGGGGCGGACAAGCCGGGCAGCGGCTCGTTCGAGGCGGAGGTGATCTTTGGAACGCTGCCCAACAGCGATAAGTTCGGGACCAAGGGCGGCTTCGAGTGGACCTCGACCGGCGACACCAACGATCCGCTGGGCGCGGTGCTGGCCAACACGGGCAAGGCGGTGGGTGCGGGGCTGGGGAACTCCCGGCCGCCGGACTTGCATGTGATCGGCAAGAGCGCTTCGAAGGCCGTGGAGGTCCTTTCAGGGGAAGGCATATCGCTGGCAGTAGAACCGAAACTCAAGTCTCAGATCGAGGCCCTCAAGGCGCACCAGACGCCCGAGCAAGCCGGCGTGGTGTCCCTCGGAGCGGACCAAGCCACGAAGGACAAACAAGCCAAGGCCTTCATGGACCAGGTCCAGGCCCTGATGGTGAGGGCGATTGCCGTGGCCAAGACCAAGTCGGACCAGAATGCCCGGGCGCTGGAGCTGCAGGCGGCCTCCGGCACGCCCGCGCAGGCCCTTGGGATCCGCTCCAAGGTCCAAGCCTATCAATCAAGCGACCAGGCGGCTATGGACACCATCGCCGAGGCGTCACCAGGACTGGCTGGACCAATGATCCAGTCCGTCAAGCCGGCCGATCTGGCGCTGTCAGGTCCGGCGGTCGATATCAATGTAGGCGGCCTGTCGCGGGCGCTCGCGCAGGACCGCGACAGCGACACCCAGGCGCCGCCCCTGCCCGCCGTCGGCAACGACCCGGCCTTCCGCGACCTTGGCCGGCGCTGCAAGCTGGCGGCTCAGGCCGCCGGGGCCAAACTCGCATCCGCAAAGCCCGGCAGCGACGAGGCTCGCTACCTTTCAGATCTCAAGGCGGCCTTGGAACAAGGCGGGAGCAATCCCGCCGAGGCCGTTCGCACGGTCCGCGGCCTGTCCGGGCTGGAGTTGCCCGTCGTGCTGGCTGAGTTGGGCGCCCCCGCCAAGTAGGCGGCGGGACGACTGGCGTCATTTCGGGGTTATCTCGATCCGCCCGGCTGTGGTGTTTGCGGCCAGGACGGGCACGTACATGGCTGCGGCGGTCGCCGGCAATGCGCGGAAATCTCCGGCGAAAGCCGATCGCATTCGGTAGCGGATCTCCCAGCGCCCCGCCTGCAGGTGTTGGAGGAAGAAGACGCTGCGATCATCGTGCTCGTCCCTGTAGGCGTTCCGGCCGGTGCGATCCGCCGTGGCTTCGCCGGCGTCGAGCCGCCGCATGCCGGCGTCCCAGCCGCTCAGCGGATTCAAGGGCTCGAACCCGCCGGGCTTTGGCGACTCCACCATGATGTAGTCGATGTCTTGCCGGGCCTCGATCACAAGACGGCACTCGACCCGCTCGCCGAGGGCCGTTGCCGAGTCCGGCGAAATCGCCGCGGTTTCAACATGGGTTTCTCCGCCCAGGGTGGGCTGCTCGACCAGGCGGAAGAACGAGCGCTCCACGTGCAGGAAGCTGCCGGAGGCCCGGACCTTGTCCGAAATCGCCCAGTTTTTTGCCGTCGCGACAACATAACAGGGAGTCCGGCCCCCGGTTCGCCCAAGGGTGAGGGAATTGCGTCCGGGTCGCAGAAACGCCGGGTCGATGGCAAACGAGGCGGGTTCGAGGAGGGAGTCCCGGCTGAAGCGCCGCTCGGCCACGGAATGGCCGTTGAATCCGAGGCTGTAGCTTCCGTCGGCCGTCGCATCGCCGCGAAGCTTGGCGTAGTGATTGAGCGCCAGGAGCGCGAGCGCGGTGTCCCGTGTGTTCGTCCAGTGGCCGCTTTGACGGTTCGCCAAAAGCCAGTTGGCCGCCGGGTCCACGAGCGGATTGCCGGGTTCAATCTGAAGCAGCGCCTCCAGGCAGAGGGCGGTCGTCTCGACCGAGCCGTCCATGCCGTCGAAGTAGTTGGACGACGCCCCCCACTGGGCGGTGCCGCCGAGTTCAGCCGACTGCCCGCTCAAGACTCCGTTTTCCAGGTTGCGCAAAAGCACCGGAATATCCGCCTGGTTGCCCAGGTCATGGGCAGAGCAGGCGAGGAGCGCCAGTCCCGCGGCAGTCAACTGTTGGCGCTCCCGAAAAAGGAGCGCATACGCCTGGTCCAGGGTTTGGCGCTGTTCGGCGCTCACGGGCGCGGGATAGGCCGCCGCAGCCGATAGTTCCCAGGCGCGCCTCTGCGGCGCCTCGAAACGGCGGTCGTCATTGGAATTCTGAAGCATCCTGACAATGGCGCCGAAGACACGGGCGTGCATGTTCGCCGGCAGGACCACACCCGATGCGGCGGCGACATTGAGCCCGCGAAGCACGTACGCCGTCATGTAGGGATCCTCCGACCCGCCCGGCCACCACCCGAATCCGCCGCTTGGCAATTGGGCGTCGGTCAGACGGGAGAGCGAAGATGACACGACGTCGTCAAGCCTGCCCAGCCCGGCGGGGGATTTGCGGCCGGGAGCGGGGCTGGGGATGATCCGGCTCTCGATCTCGTCGGGCTTGAAGCCGATGTCGCGGAGAGTCTTCGCCACCGCCACGGCCGGAAGAAACCGGCTCATGGTCTGTTCGACGCAACCATAGGGATAATCGATCAGGTAGGGCAGGGACTCGATCAGGGTTGGGGTGATCCCGGGTGAGACCTGGACATCGACGGCGCTCCGCCTGCGATCGAGCGGATCGGGCAGGATCAATTCAAGTTTCAAAGGACGGTCGATCAGGCGGCCCGCGACTCCCGTTCGCTGGTCAAAACCGTCTTCCTGCACGGGCAGTTTCAGTTCCATTGCGTCCGAGTCGGCGCCAGCCCTGGCCGTCAGGGTCAACTGCGCCTCGCCCGGCGACCGGCCGCGAAGGGTCCAAGCGAGCGTGGATTCGCCGCCGGCGGGATCCGCCGCAGAATGCTTCGGTCCGCCTTCCACGCTCACACAGTCCGGAGCCTTTGATGTGAGGCTTGCGCTCGCCGTCGCGTCCGCACCGTGCTTGTCAACGATAACCCCGTAAACCGCCGTGGTGTCGCCCGCGACAATGGACAGGGGCGCCCGCAGCCGGGCCTGAAACGGCAGATCGGTCCGGGTGGTGGCACGCGCGATTCCAAAACGATTGCCGGGCGCGACGGCCGAGACGTCGATTTGCCAGGCCGTGAGATTTTCAGGGTAGGTGAAATCAACCGTGGCTGTGCCGTCGGGCCCGAATGCAACGTCCGGCTGCCAGTAGGCGGTGTAGGCAAACTGGCTTCGCACGTGAACAGGCTCCATTTTTGCCTCCACGTCAAAGGTCACGCTCCCAACTGACATGGGCAAGGCTGCTTGGGCCGCGGCGAGCCTGGTGCCCGAGAGGGTGCCCAAGTCAAAGATGCTGGCGCTGCCCGCGATGAAATCGGGACTTCCGGCGGCACCGCCTTCGTAGAGCGTGATCGCTTCCAGCGGCAAATTCCCGTTGCCTTTTGCCGCGGGCCTGTAGGAACGCGGGGATGAATCGATTCGCCTCGGAAACACAAAGGCTTCCCTGAGAAAGGTATTTTCCGGAGTCGGCCGTATGCCGGAGGACAAACTCGCCACGGACGCATCCGCGACAGCGATCGACGCCTCTCCGGAAACCGGCTTCCCTGAATCGTCGGAGATTCGGAGCTGCAAACGGGCTTTTCCACCCGGGCGGGGCTGCGATGAATCCGGATCGACGGCCACCTGAAGCGAGTTCGACGCACGCGAAATCTGGATGCTGCCAAAGCCGACTTTGCCTCCGTCGGGGGCAAGCACGGTCGCTGAGATCGCCGCCCCCGCCCAGTATTCCGGCTTCCAGGGGAATTCGACGATTGCCGTGTTCCCCGGAACCCATTCGACGCGCGAATCCCGCACCGACGTACCCGATGCCTGGAGGAGCACCGCTCGACCGGCGATGGGAAGAATCACGAGGGCCCGCAAGGGTTGTCCGACCGGTTGAACGGAGCTGCACGGGATGACGCGTGGGGCGAACTCGGGCTTGCAGTTCAAGTCGGGCGATTGGCCGTCCGCGACCAGGATTTCAAACTCGGCAAATGGATCGTCGGGAACGGCCCGTTCGCCGGCCGGAGTGAAGACAACCTGGTAGCAGCCTGCCCCTAGGGCGGTCGTTTGAAGCGAGGCATTGCCATCGGCGCCGGTCTCGATCGCGTGGGTTTCGACGAGTTCCCTTCGATAGCCCGAATGAATGAGTTCCCAGGGCTTCCCGCTTTCCGGGCTTCGGGGCGGCCAGTCAAAGGATTGGCTCTTTTCCCGGGCAACGGCTGCGCCGGTCAGGATCTCTCCATCGGAACGGCGCCAGATCTCCTCCCAATCCCGCCGGTAGATATCCACTTTGCCATGTGCCATTGCCGGGGCGTCCCGGCCGTCGCGCGCGATCAACGCAAGCGCGACCGGGTGGCCGGGTTCCCCGTAGAGGGCGGACGGCTGTCCGGAGGCCGAATACCCCAGGCGGGGAGGAACCGGAAGCGCCTTTGTTGCCGGATCTCCCGATTGGATTGTGACCGCGTAACCATGCGGCAGGACCCGGAACTCGCACCGGGCATGGGACTGGTCGCCTCCCGCGCTCAGGCGGGCATCGATGGAGACCTGGAATGCCTGCGGTGCATCGGCCGGAAGATCGATTGGCACAACGGCGTGGCCATTGGAATCGGTGACCGCGGAGGACTCGGAAGTGCGGTTAAACTGATTGCCTGAAACGGAAGTGCGGCCGGGATGGATCGAACGCCAGGACCAATCGGGGGAGAAACTTGATGTGATATCGACTTTTGCCTGTGCAATCGGCTCTCCGCTGAAATACCGGGCCCTGAGGGAAACGAGCACCTCACGGCCCGGGGCCGCGTGCTGGATCTGGCCGGAATCGGCGGAAATCTCCAATTCGCTTTCGGGGGCGCGGAAACGATCGATCGCGAAGGCCTGAGTCCAGTTGTGAAAGGGCACTCCGGAACCCCGGCCCTCGATTTCGAAGCTGACCTGGGTGGAAGCCTGCTGCGGAGGAATCTGGAGATCGCCCGAGGCGGTGCCAAGCGAGCTGAGGGTGACTTGCCATTGGCCGAGGTTTGCCCGGTCGGAGCCATTGGCCCTGACCTGAAGGTGATGCCCGGCCGGGACCTTGAGAATGCCATCGACCAGGCGCCGGGCGGTGATCTTCCAATGGGCGGTTTCACCGGGACGATAAAGCGGGCGATCGGATGAGAGCAGGAATTCCCATTCGTTCAGCGATCCGGCAACGTAGCCGGCGAATCTGCGGATCAGGAAAGGCTGCCCGTTCGCCTCGCCCGCGATGATCGTCGTGCGATTTTCGATTTGCGCCGGCTGAGATGAGAAATCGACGCGCCGCCGATCGGCGGACGAAAGCGAAAAAGGCTGGATCTGGCTGCCGGCGCAGATGAAACCGTCGAGGGCTGGGATAAGCTTCCCACTTTCCTGGTCAAATGCGTAAAGGGACAACCCGGCCGCGTCCCCGGAATCCGTCATCGCCTGGACACGGGTGACCAGGAAAATCGCCGAGACCCTCAACTTTGGGTTCGTCGGATCCCGCGCAATGAGCGCGTAGCCTCCGGGCTGGAGCTTGTCCGGCAAGGGAAACGTGCTGAAGGCGTACCCCAGATCCGAGGGAATGCCCGTCGGATGCCGCCAGACCTGCTTGGGGGTGAGCCCCGATAATGCCTTTGCGACCTCGTCGATCGATCGGTTGCCGGCGGTTTGGGCGAGTTGGCGAAGGTCGAGGGCATACAGGCTGAATTCGACCTCCCGGACGTGCTGGGCGTAGACGGGGATCTGGATTGGAGCATCCGGGAAATAGGCCTGCTCGAGCGGGACACGGAGTGTGGGCGTCACCAGATTTTCCCGGGCCTGCCGAAGAAACGCGATCGATTGGTCGAAGTTCCAATCGGGCCCCTTCGGAAGAGCGGCGGCGAGCGCCCCGTCGATCAACGCCAGGCGGTGCTTGTAAGCGTCGGCATCCACGAAACGCGCGGCACCCTCCGCGCGGCTGAGCGGCAGGGTCGCCTCCCACTTTGCGCGCGCAATCAGGGCCGCCCCGGCGACGGGCGTATCCTTTGCGGCCAGGACAGCGGCTTCGTAGGCCGCCGTGATGTCGCTTTCATCCACGACCGCCGCGGGCCGCATTCCGTCCGGTCCAGCCGGGCGGGGATAGTGGCTGGCCTCCAGGCATTGGGCGTAGAGAATCGCTGCATGGGCGCGGTCGATGGCATCCAGGAGCGTGCGGCTTGCAGCGCGAAGAAGGGTTCGTCCTGCGGCAGCCCCGCTCTCGTCGAAGTACCAGGCCCGCTCGGTGATCTGCCGGCCCAGAACCACAAGGGATTTCGCAAATTGGGCGGAGGCTTCGGGCAAGGGGGCCTGTCCGCTCCAGAAGGTCGCGACTTCCAGCCGGATCTGGTCCGCCTTGGTCTTGGTTTGCCAATTGCGATCCGCAAGCCGCGCTTCCGCCTCCCGCGCCTCAGCCCAATACGCATCGCGCTTCTGCTTTCCCTCGTCATACGGGGACAGCAGCTTGTGGAGGTCCTCGTCCTCCCGTCCGGTGAGGGTTGAGTTTGACATGACACCCTCCTCCAGAACCCAAAGATCGCACCAGTGGCGCTGATCGTCGTTTAGCGCGAGCTGGCGGGCGGCGGCATAGGCCTTGCACGCCAGGGCATGCGACCCCTCGGCGGAATAGGCGCGGGCGGCCGCAATCTCCGACGCGCAGGTGTCATCTGGGGCGGCCGCCGCCGCCGGCCCCAAACTCGCCGTGATCAATCCCGCACTGATCCAGCCAACGCAACGCAAGGGGAAGCGCATCCGCCCATTAAGGGGCCCAAGCGTGTCGATGTCAGCCCAAACTATGCCTGCAGGACCTCAACGCCCTGCCTTCGCCCGGAGCCTGGCCAGATTGTTGCGCGCTGCGGTCAGGTCGGGATTGATCCTGAGCGCCGCTTCCAGGTGGGCGATTGCCTCGTCCGCGCGACCCATCCTTGCAAGGGCCACCGCGATGTTGCAGTGCGCATCCGCATAGTCCGGTCTTATCTTCAGGGCCTGTTCGTAATGCGAGACCGCCTCCTGCAGGCGTCCGGGGCTCCTCACCAGCGCATTGGCGAGGTTGTTCTGGGCCTCGGCGGAATCCGGCTGGAGGCGCACGGCCGATTCGAAATGCGAGACAACTTCCGGCAGGCGCCGGGGATCCCTTGCGAGCACAATGGCCAGATTGATATGCGCTTCGGCATAATCGGGGTTGATCTTCAGCGCCTGTTCGTAATGCGAGATCGCCTCGGGCACCCTCGCGGGATCCGTTGCCAGCACATTGGCCAGATTGTAGTGGACTTCGGCGTAATCGGGCTGGAGGCGCAGGGCCGATTCATAGTGCGCAATCGCATCCTGCAGGCGGGCGGGATCCCCGGCCAGCACATTGGCGAGACTGACGTGCGCTTCGGTGAAATCCGGCTTCAGACGCACGGCCTCCTCGAAATGCGCGATCGCATCCCGCAGGCGCGCGGGGTCCTCGGCCAGCGCGGCGGCAAGGCCGAAGTGCGCCTCCGCGTAACCGGGCCTGATCCGCAGGGCCTGCTCATAATGCGCAATCGCCTCCTGCCGGCGCCCGGGGTCCCTGGCCAGCGCAAACGCAAGATTGTAATGCGACTCGGCATAGTCGGGCTTGAGGCGCAGGGCCTCCTTGTAATGCGCAATCGCCTCCTCCTCGCGCCCGGGGATTCTGGCCAGCAGGATGGCCAGGTTGTTGTGGGCCTCGACGAAGTCGGGTCTTAGGCGCAGGGCCTCGTTGTAGTGCGCAATCGCCTCCTGCGCGCGACCGGCGTTGTCGGCCAGCGCAATGGCCAGATCGAAGTGCGCCTCGACGGAATTGGGATCGATCCGCAGGGCCGTTTCGTAATGCGAGATCGCCTCCTGCACGCGGTCGGGATATTTTACGAGCACGGTCGCCAGATTGAGGTGCTCCTGTGCGGAATCCGGATTGATCCGCAGCGCCTCCTCGAAGTGAGCCAGCGCCTCCTGCAGGCGGCCGGGATCCTCGGCAAGCGCGATCCCCAGGTCGCTTTGCGCGCGCCAGGACTCGGGATGCTGCGCCAGCGTATTGTTCCAGATCGACACGGCGCTGTGGTAATCCGCATTGCGGCGGGCGGTGAGAAATCCCAGCCCCAGCGCAATGGCGAGGAGTGCGAGAACACCCCGCCGGGCAGCCACCGCGAGTGCGCCGGCAACGACAAGGGCCACAACGGCGGCCAGAGGCAGATACATGCGGTGTTCCGCAACGGTCTGCGTCGCCACGGGCACGACGGTCGAGGTGGGAGCCAGGATCGCGAAGAACCAGGCGCCGCAGAATCCAATCGCAGGCCATCGGAGGAGTGCGACAAGGGTCGCCGCGAACAGGAAAACAATCACTGTCATTTGCGGTGCGACATCGCCCATGCCCCTGACCACCGCCGAGCCATAGTCGAAGACCAGCGGGTGAGGCCAGAACGAGAGGCGCAGGTAGTGGGCCACCGCGTAGAACTGGGTCAGGGCGTAGGTGTACCAGGTCACGCCCAGCCCGAATCCGACGGAATGCCCGCGGGAATTCGTGCTGATCACCAGCAATCCGAGCAAAAGCCAGGAGGAGGCCAGCCCGATGTAGACCCCCCTGTGTTCCTGCCAGGCCTTCCGGAATGAGCCGCTGACAAACGTGCGATCGTACAGGCAAACGATCAGCGGAGCCGACACCATGACCTCCTTGCTCGCCATGCCGAAAAGACATGCCAGCCATGAAAGCCCGAACCAGAACCAGGATTGATGCCTGGCGGCCTTTTCGCCCAATTCTTGCGCCGCTGCGGAGCACGGCGTTAGAATTGCCGCGTCGCAGCTCGCACCTTGATGCATCACGGACCCTGGTGAACCCGGAGTCAGCGAGCGTAGACGGGCGCTGCACTCGGCCCCCCGGATGAAGCAGTACAGCGTAAGCAGGTAGAAAAGACCCATCAGGGACTCCGCCCTCTGAACGATGTAGGTGATCGACTCGGTCTGCAGCGGATGCAAGACCCAGAGAAGCGCCACGGCCAGGGCGGCAAGGACGGGCCCGTCAGGGCCAAGGGTCCGGGCGGCGCCCGGCCGGCGGGCCATCCCCTCGAGCGTCCTGCGGGCGATGCCAAACAGCGCCAGGCCGGCCAGGATATGGATGGCGATGTTTGCCGCGTGATAGCTCCAAACATGGGTGCCACTGATTGCGTAGTTGACTGCCAGGGAGAGATTGAGAAGGGGCCGCCCGTCGGTCGGCAGGCCGCTGCCGGTCTGCCCGGTCAGGACCGTCTTCAAATCCGCCAAGTGCCGGATCGTCGGGTTGTCCACGATCGACGGCTGGTCATCCAATATGAAAACCCCCGAAAACGAATCGGCATAGGCGGCGAGTCCCGCGGCGATGATCGCCGCCGCCGCGAGCCGTTTGGGGTCCCATTTCATCCGATCCAGCTAATGTATCCCTCGATTCCGAGGCAATCCCGGTTGGCATGGGCAGCGGGCCCGCCGCCCGCCAACGACGGTCGAGCGAATTGGAAGTTTCCCCTTGGGGATGGCAAATTCTTCGTCTAGGCGTGTTCGCATGCAAAGTCCCATCCTGCCCCTCTTCGCCCCGCTCCTGTTCGTTTCCGCGGCGGCCGCTGCGCTGCCGCCTCAGCCGGACACGCCGAAAGTTCCCGTTTCGGACACCTACCAAGGCGTAACTGTCGTCGACAATTACCGCTGGCTGGAGAACTCGGCCGACCCGTCGGTTCAGCGCTGGAGCAAGGCCGAGAATATGCGGACGCGGGGCTACCTCGACGCCCTTCCCCATCGGCCGGAAGTCCAGGCGCGGGTCGATCAGCTCATCCGGTCGAACTCGGTCAACTACCAGATCCTGCTCGACCGCGGCGGGAAGCTCTTCGCAATGAAGAGCGATCCGAAGCTGCAGCAGCCGTTGATCGTCACCCTGGGTTCCCTCGACGACCTGGGCACCGAGCGGGCGATCGTCGACCCCAATGCGCTTGCCGCAAACGGCCTCATCGCGATCGACTGGTTTGCGGTCTCGCTCGACGGGAAGAAACTGGCCGTCTCGCTGTCCAAGGGCGGCAGCGAGGCGGGGGACCTGCACCTGTACGATGTCGATACGCGCAAGGAATTCGGGGAGGTGATTCCCCATGTACAAAATGGCACGGCCGGGGGCAGCATGGCCTTCGCTCCAGACGGGGCGGGATTCTGGTACACGCGTTATCCGCGGGGCGCCGAGCGGCCGCCCGAGGATGCGGGGCTCTACCAGCAGGTGTGGTATCATAGGATCGGCACCGCGACGGAGGCCGACACCTATGAATTGGGGCGCGACTTCCCAAAGATCGCGGAAATCGAGCTGCAGGCGAAGGAGGATGGACGCTGGATCATGGCCCGGGTCGCAAACGGCGACGGGGGCGAGGCGGCCTTTTATCTGCGCTCGACGGAAGCCGGGGCCGGCTGGGTCCAGGTCTCGAAGTTTTCGGACAAGGTGGTGAATGCGCAATTCGGGGTCGACGACGCCGTGTACCTCATGTCGCGGGCGGATGCGCCGCGCGGGAAGATCCTGCGCCTGCCTTTGGACGGGCAGCCCTCCCTCGCGCGCGCCGTTGAGATCGTGAAGGAGTCGGAAGGGGCGATCGAAACCTTCCTGCCGGCGAAGTCGCTGCTCTACGTCAATTATCTGGCCGGGGGGCCTTCCCGCGTGGGAGTTTTCGATCTGGCCGGAGGAGCAAGGCCGGACGTGCCGATTCTCCCGGTCTCCGCCGCGAGCGGACTCGTCCGGCTGGACGGCGACGACATGATCTTCATCAACGGAAGCTACCTGAAACTGCCCGCGACCTACCGCTACTCCGCGCAGGCGGGGACGGTCGGGCGGACCGCGCTGGCGATGACCTCGATCGCGGACTACTCGGATTGCGAGGTCGTGCGCGACTTTGCCCGCTCGAAGGACGGCACGATGGTCCCGCTGAACATCATCCGGCGCAAGGGCACGAAACTTGACGGCAACAACGCGACCATACTCTATGCCTACGGCGGGTACGGAATCAGCATGCAACCGACGTTCTCGGCCTCGACCCGGGTGTGGCTTGAGCAGGGGGGCGTATACGTGATCGCCAACATCCGGGGCGGCGGCGAATACGGCGACCAATGGCACCTCGACGGCAACCTCCTGAAGAAGCAGAACGACTATGACGACTTCTACGCCTGCGCCTGCTGGCTGGTCGACCACGGCTACACCATGCCGGCCCGCCTCGGAATCATGGGCGGCAGCAACGGCGGCCTTCTCATGGGGGTCGCGCTGACCCAGCATCCCGAGCTGTACAGAGCGGTTGTCAGCATGGTCGGGATCTATGACATGCTCCGGGTGGAGCTGACACAGAACGGCGCCTTCAATGTCACCGAATACGGCACGGTGAAGGATCCGGCCCAGTTCAATGCGCTGTTCGGGTACTCGCCCTACCACCGCGTGGTGGACGGGGTGAGGTACCCGGCGGTCCTGCTCGCGACGGGCGCAAACGACCCCCGCGTCGATCCGTGGCACTCGAGGAAGTTCTGCGCGAGGCTTCAGGCTGCGACGAGTTCGCCCTGGCCGGTCCTTCTGCGCACAAGCGACGCCGCGGGCCACGGCATCGGCAGTTCGCTGGCGGAAACGATCGCGCTGCGAACCGACGCGTTCATGTTCCTGATCAATGAACTGGGCGTCGATTACCGGCCGGTCCGGTAGGTTTGGAGTGGTGGCGAAAGCCGCCACTCCTTTGTCAACAGCCTGCTGCTAGGGAACAGCCGGTTCCTTCTGCGCCCCCTGGGAGGCGACGGTTGCCGTTGCCTCGCGCAATCCCTGCGCCCGCGCAGTGATCTGAATATTCCCCGTGTTCCGGGTTGTTTGGAGAATGGCCAGGCACAATCCATGGAAGGCGCGGCGCCTGTCGCCCTGGAAACTCTCCTGCATCGAGAGGCTCCCGCTGTCGACACCGATGATCCGGCCTTCGCCCTGCACATCGAAGGTGAGCTCGTTGTCGGCGGTCGGGACGGTTCTGCCCTGGGCGTCGACGATCTCGACGACCGCGTGAATGACATCCCGGCCGTCAGCGGTCGCCACGGATTTGTCGGTCGCCAATTTGACCGCCGCCGGGGCGCCGGTTGTTGCGATCTCCTCATCGGCGACCACCTTCCCCGCCCGTTTGCCAACCGCGCGCAGGACGCCCGGCTCGTAGGCGACGTCCCACGAGAGGTGGAGGTCGTCCGTCGTGTGAACCTCGAAGGCGCGCGCAGCCAGGCTGTTCCAGCCGCCCTCGGATCCCTCCCGGGGAAACTCGTAGCCGCGGATGCCCTGCGAGCGGCCGTTGATGAACAGCTCCACCGTGTCGCAGTTTGTGTAGGCGTAGACGGTCAGCCGCTGGCCCTCGTGGCCCGGCCAGTTCCAGTGGGGAAACACGTGCACCATCGGCCGGGTCGTCCACTGGCTCTTGTAAAAATAGTAGCCATCCTTCGGGAAGCCGCAGGTGTCGAGCATTCCGGAGGTCGAGCCGACGCCGCCTTCACCGAGGTAGTCGATGCCAGTCCACATGAAATCGCCGGCAACGTAATCGTGCACCCGGACGAATTTCCACAACGCCTCGACGGGCAGTCTCGGCAGGCTGCCCTGGCGGGATCGCCGGATTGCATCGCCGGCCGGGGGAGCGGCGGGCGTGGCCCCCGCCGCCAAGACCGGCGCCGGCTGCGCGTCAGGGGCCTGAATAGGGGAGGGCGGGAACGGATCACCGTACTCGCCCCGGGCCCCGCTCATGGCGACGCTCTCGGTGCCGATGAATTTTCGGTCCGGGTATTTGCGCCTGTCGGTGTCGTAATAGGTGCTAGCCCGTGAGCGCCAGCGATCGACGTAGTTGTAGCCGGCCACGTCCTGCAGCGCCATGAACTCGGGCCGGCCGCTTTCGGGCTCGGCGTACACCCGGTCGCAGGCGCAGGTGACGGGCCGCGTTGGATCCTCCCGGTGGAAGATGTCCGCCAGCTCCTTCAAAACGGCCGTGCCGGAAACGGGGACCTGCTCGGGAATCTCGTTGCCCGCGCTCCAGATGACGATGCTCGGGTGATTCCGGTCCCGCCGGATGAAATCGGTCGTGTCGCGCACATGCCACTCGTCGAAGAACAGGTGGCAGCCCTGCGGGGTCTGCGATTTCGCAATCTCCCATTCGTCGTAGGCCTCGTCCATCACGCAAAAGCCCATCCGGTCGCAAAGATCGAGGAAACCGGGGTCTGGCGGATTGTGGCTGACGCGGATCGCATTGCATCCCATCTCCTTGAGAAGCTTCAGCCGCCGGATCCAGACGCCCTCGGGCACCGCCACGCCGACCGGGCCGCCGTCCGCATGGAGGCAGACGCCATTCAGCTTCGTGGGAACACCATTCAGGATGAAACCGCGGTCGACGTCCCAGGCGATCGAGCGGATGCCGATCGGAGTGTCGTACTGGTCCACGACGCCGTTTCCCACCGTGACCGTTGTCCGAACACAGTACAAATATGGCTGCTCAATCGACCAGAGGTTCGGATGGGCGATCGCGAGGCCCTGGTCGATTTCGGCGCTGGCGCCGGCTCCGAGCGATTGCTCGCTGACAGCGCCTTGGACTTCCCTTCCGTCCCGGTCGAGCAGGGTGGAGACTACCGTAAAGGACGCGGCAGAGTCTGCCCCATTCACGACCTGGATCGAGGCTGCGACGACGGCCCGGTCTGCTGTCGCCACCGGCGTCGTGACCTGGGTGCCCCAGGGCGGGATGTGGAGCCGGTTTGTCACCAGAAGCCAGGTGTGGCGGTAGATGCCCGATCCGGCGTACCACCGCGAATTCGGCTGTTGGGAATTGTCGGCCCGTACGGCGAGGACGTTGTCCTGATCCCCGAACTGCAGAAACGGCGTCAAGTCATAGACCACGCTGGTGTAGCCGTAGGGGCGCTGCCCGAGCAGATGGCCGTTGATCCAGACCTGAGCGCGCTCGCGGATTCCCTCGAATTCGATTTCTACGCTCTGACCGGCGTCGGCCGGTGGGAGGCGGAACGTCTTTCGGTACCAGCCTATGCCGGTCGGAAGGAAGCCGCCCGCGCGGCCGGAAGGAGTCGCCGGATCGAAGGCCAGATGGATGCTCCAGTCGTGGGGCAGGTCGACCGCCTGCCAGGCGGAGTCGGCGAAGGTGGGGACCTCCGCCCCGGCGGGGTCGCCGAGCATGAACTTCCAGCCGAAATCCATCGTGACGCGCTGCCTGGGCGACGACTCCGCCGCCGCCGCCGTGGCCGCGAGCAAGCCCGCGGCTGCCAGCATGATCCAACCATTTTTCAGGCTCATTTTCTTGTGGGGGTTACTCAGCTCAATTCATCAGTTATCGAGCGTCGTTTCAAGGGCCCTTTCCCGAGTGGTTATGGGACAGTTTGCCCGACTTGCTGCTTGAAGTCTTGCTAACAAGCCTTTTCACGAGGCGCGTGTTTGGGCTGCGATAATCCCTTTCGGGGAGTTGCGGCCCTCCTGCCCGCCTCCGGGGCCAGGACGGGCTGGGATCCCGCCTGGCCTGGATGGGCGGGCATCTGGGTATTGGGCCGCCCAGACCCGAAAGGGATTATCGCAGCCCAACCGCGCTCGCACCACCGACTTGCCGTTTGACGAATACGTTACATCGCGCCCGAACCCGGTGCCTGTCCCCGGTAGGACCTTGCGAACTTGGGTTTGGCACAGTATTTGGTTTCTTAAATTCCCATGGCCGAAGACGAAACAGACGACGTCCAGCTCATCAAACGCGTTCACCGCGAACTCATCGACGATTACGACGAGGAACTCGAAATGGAGCGCGAAGACTGGGAAAAGCTCTCCCCCGACGCGCCCCTGCGCCCGCTGAAGGGCGACACGGATCGCGAGGCGCGAAACCGCTATTTCAAGGAGCTCTTCCGGCTGCAGGGCGAGCTGGTGAAGATGCACGACTGGATCGTCGATACGGGCCACCGCCTCGTCATCGTATGCGAGGGCCGCGATGCGGCCGGCAAGGGAGGGGTGATCAAGCGCATCACGCAGCGGCTCAATCCCCGGGTGGCGAAGGTGACGGCCCTGCCCGCACCCTCGCGCTCGCGAGAAGACGCAGTGGTACTTCCAGCGCTATGTCGCCCATCTGCCGGCGGCGGGCGAGATCGTGCTCTTCGACCGCAGCTGGTACAACCGGGCTGGCGTGGAGCGGGTGATGGGATTTTGCACCGATGAGGAATACGAGGAGTTCTTCCGGACCGTGCCCGAGTTCGAGAAGATGCTCATCCGTTCCGGCATCCAGCTGATCAAGTACTGGTTCTCGATCCCGGACGAGGAGCAGGAGTTTCGCTTCCGCT
The DNA here is from genome assembly GCA_963747795.1 of uncultured Verrucomicrobiae bacterium. Classification (GTDB taxonomy): domain Bacteria; phylum Verrucomicrobiota; class Verrucomicrobiia; order Opitutales; family Opitutaceae; genus Palsa-1447. The sequence goes on along the minus strand of CAVVGS010000014.1, from coordinate 55,757 downwards.
GCCGGATCAACGATCCGCTCAAGCAGTGGAAGCTGAGCCCGATGGACCTCGAGTCGCGCAAGCGCTGGGAACTCTACACCAAGGCCAAGGAGGTGATGTTCGAGCGCACCCACCTGCCCGAGTCCCCCTGGTGGGTGGTGCAGGGGGCGGACAAGAAGAAGGCCCGGCTCAACTGCATCCACCATCTGCTCTCCCAGGTAAAATACACGGAGGTCAAACACGATCCGATCGCGCTGCCGCCGCGGGTCCACCACCCCGACTACAGGCGCGAGCCGGTCCGGCCGGAGATGGTCGTGCCCGAGATTTATTGAGGGCTAACTCCTCCGTTTTCGGGGCCTTGGGCGCACCTTTCGCGCACGCGGTTGACTCGCAGGACAAGAAATGACTGACTGGTCAGTCTGTCATGACTCAGGACAAGAAACAGCGCATAATGCAGGCTGTCGAACAGCTGTTCCGGACCCGTCGCTTCGACGCGGTCACGCTGGATGAGGTCGCCCGGGAGGCGGATGTGGGCAAGGGGACGATCTACCTCTACTTTTCCGACAAGGAGGACGTGATCTTCCAGACCGCCGTCAGCGGCTTTGACGAGATGTGCCGGCTGCTCCGACAGGGCGCGGCCGAGGAGGGCACGTTCCGCGAAAGGCTCTTGCGCGCCTGCGAAAGCCTCAGCGCCTTCTTCCAGGCCCGGCGGCCGCTTTTCCGGATCATTCTCCTGGAGGGGGAGCGGGCGACCGAGGGGGGCGGGACCGGCCTGCACCAGCGATGGCGGAGGCGGCGCAGGACCCTGACCGAAGCGGTGGCGGCGATCATCGCCCAGGGGATGGAGACGGGGCAGGTCCGCTCGGACACGCCGGCGGACATCCTGGCGGAGTTTCTTCTGGGCATGCTGCGCACCCGTTCGTGGGAGTTGGAGGAGAGGCCCCAATCGCAGCGCACTCTCGCGGGCGTCGTGGACCTGTTCCTCAAGGGGGCGGGCCTGCCTTCGGGAACCAAACAATAGATTTTTGAGAAAACCATGAGTACTACAAGTGGACCAACCTCCGGGGAGCCCGGGCTGGACAAGCCGGCCGCCGGGGAAAGCCGAAACGCAGGGGCCAACGGGAACGGAGAACGCCGGCGGCAAAGAGTCACGGCGGGAATCGCCGTTCTGGTTGTCATCGCAGCAGGCGTCCTCGTCTACTGGTTCTTCTTTGTGCGCGGGATCGTCTATACCGATGACGCCCGCTTCTCCGGCCACCTGGTGGACCTCGCCCCGGAGATCAACGGCCGGCTGATCGACGTGGCCGTGCGCGAAGGGACGTTTGTCCACAAGGGCGAGGTGGTGTTCCGGCTCGACCCGTCGATTCCGCAGGCGGAGTTGAACGGGGCTGAGGCGTCGCTCGTTTCGGCCAGGGCCAGCCTCGCCCTGAGCGAGGCGATGAGGGAAAAGGCGATGAACGGCAGCCGGCCCGAGGAGATCAAGGCGGCCGAGGCGACGGCCCGGCGCCTCCAGAGCGACGAGGAGATGGCGCAGTTGAACTACGCGCGGATCCAGGCGCTTTTCAAGGACGCGGCGGTGACCCAGGACGACCTCGACCGGGCCCGCACCGCTTCCGAGTCAGCCCGGCAGGGCCGGGAGAACGCCGAGCAGAACCTGGCCCTCCTGCGGCAGGGAACGCGCAAGGAGGACAAGTCCGCGGCAGCGGCGGCGGTCGAACTGGCGCGGAGCAAGGTGGCGGAAGCCGCGGCAACCGTCGAAAACCTGCAAAGGGATCTGGCCCGTTGCACCGTCGTGGCGCCGTTTGACGCCTGGGTCGTGCGCCGCTGGATCGATCCCGGCGCAATGCCGCTGGTCGCCCAGCCGGTGGTAAGCCTTTTCGACCCGGCCACGCTGCGCGTCGATGCGAACATCGAGGAGAAGTACCTTCACGATGTCGCGATCGGCGACTCCGCGGACATTGTGGCCGATTCCTATCCGTCGCTGCGGCTGAAAGGCAGGGTGACCAGCATCATGCGCGCGACCAATTCCGAGTTCAGCCTCATTCCCGCCGAGGGCGTCTCGGGCACCTTCATCAAGGTCACCCAGCGGATTCCGCTGCGGATCGCGGTGAGTGCCCCGCCGGAACTGTTGCTGGGGCCGGGCCTTTCCGTTGAGGTGAAGATTCACTCCGGCTCGTCGGCGGGATTCGCGCCGGGGCTGGAAGCGGCCCATGACTAGCGGGAGCGACCTGAGGGCCAACCGGTGGGGCGTCCTGGGCATAATCATGCTCGGCACGTTCATGGCTGTGCTGGACTCCAGCATCGTCAACGTCGCCCTGCCGCACATGATGAGCACCTTCGGGGTCGACCGGGAGCAGATCGAATGGGTGGCGACCGGCTTCATGATGGCCTCGGCCGTCGTCATGCCCTTCGTCGGCTGGCTCACAAACCGGGTCAACTACAAGGTCCTTTACCTGGGCAGCCTTGTCGTATTCACCCTGGCCAGCGCGGCGTGCGCCCTGGCGTGGAGCTATGAATCGCTGATCATCGCCCGGGTCCTCCAGGCGCTGGGCGGCGGCGCCATCCAGCCCATCGGCATGGCCATCGTCGCCGAGCTTTTCGAGCCGCACGAAAGGGGGAAGGCGCTTGGCATCTGGGGAATGGGCATCATGGCCGGCCCCGCGATCGGGCCGACCCTGGGCGGATACCTGACGGACGCCTACAGCTGGCGGACCATTTTCTCGGTCAACCTGCCGGTCGGCGCCCTGACCCTGCTCGCCGGCATGATCGTCATGCGTCCGCTGCGCGCCCAGGGCGCAAAGCGGTCATTCGACTTGTTCGGCTTCGTTTTCCTTTCGATGGCGCTAGTGGCCGCCCTCACGGCGCTTTCGAACGGCCAGGTGAAGGGCTGGCACTCCGATTACATCCGCCTGTGCGAGGCGATCACCGTCGTCGGGCTCGTGATGTTCATCGCCGTCGAATTGTCCGTGGAGCACCCGCTGCTCGATCTGAAGCTCTTCCTGATCCGAAACTACCTTCTGAGCATCCTGCTGGCCGTCTTCCGCGCGATCGGGTTATTCGGCAGTGTCTTTCTCTTTCCGATCTTCCTTCAGAACATGATGGGATACACCCCTGTCGGGGCCGGTCTGTGGATGCTTCCAAATGCCCTGGCTGTCGGCATCACGATGCCGCTGGCCGGGCGGCTGGCGGACCGGTACCCCCCCTCGATGCTTGCGGGAGCGGGCTGCGTCCTGGTGGGGTGTTCGCTGTTGTTATTCGGCCGGCTCGATCCGCTGTCGGACTGGCCGCTTCTCGTGCTGCCGCAGATCGGGCGGGGATTGGGACTCGCCCTGATGATGGCGCCGCTGATGACCGCCGCGCTCAATGCGGTGCCCCGCCTCGAGGTGCCCATGGCCAGCAGCTTCATGAATGTCTCCCAAAACGTCGGGGGCGCCCTGGGAATCGCGCTCCTCAACACCTTTGTCACCAATTCAATTCATATCCACGCGGTAAGGCTGGGCGAGGCCTTCCCGGTGGAGTCGCCGCGGTTCGGCGTGCGCCTGGGCCTCCGGGCCATGGGAATGATTTTCCACCATGAGGCCGGAATGGTCGCCAATCCCCAGAACAAGATCGTCTTCGCCGCGAGCGAGGGCATCGCCCGGAGGGCGTCGGTTCTCGGATATGAGAACGGCTTTGTGCTCGCCGGCCTGATCCTGCTCGCCGGAATCCCGCTGTGCCTTCTCCTCAAGCCTTCCGCGCACCACCTTCAGGAGGACGAAAAGGCGGAGGGGAGAGTCGAGGCCGAATTCGTCGCGGAATGAGGTCTGCGGGGGGTTAAGGCGTCCTCGCCCGGGCGCCCAGAAGGGCCTCAACCTCGCGCATCACGGCGAAGGCGTCGGCGACATACAGGACGTCGGCCTTGCCCTGGGCCCATCCGCAGTTCGGGTTCAGGTTCACCGCTCTGCGTTCGGTGACGAACCGCCAGCCAACGGTGTGGGGCTCCTCGCCGTGGCAGCAGGTCGCCAATCCCTTGGCATGCCGGGGTGTGGAGCCGGTCTGCCCGACCTGGTTCATGTGCGTCATGAAGCCCAGGATCGCCTGGCCTTCGCCGCTCAGGTCCACGAGCGACTTCGTGCTTCCAAGCGAGGCTTTTGTCCTCCGCAGAAAATTGAGAATGAGCTCCTCGGCATCCCGGCCATGCGCCTTGCCGTCGGGCTGGACCTTTGTCCATCCGGCGCCGGCCACGAACAGCAGTTTCGCGTCGGGGCGGATCGTCTGCAGGTCGGCCTGGGGAGAGCGCACGCCGACGACCGTTGTCTTCGAGGCGGTTGAGGGAGCGACTTCGACCGATTCGATCGCGGCCGCGCCGGAGGGCCCGGTCCAAGGCTGCGCACAGCCCGGATCGAGGAGGATGAACCATGGACGGAGCTTGCGGCACACGACGGCCTCCAGGCGCTGGCGATAGTACCAGCGGGTCACGGCCGGGGAGCCGTCGGCGGCGCCGATCGCCGTCGCGTGCGCGTCGATTCGACCGCCGAGGCGGTGCGCGGCGCCCGCTAGGGCGCGGTTCCAGCGCGAGGTGGCCGGAGCGACGACAACGCTTGCCCCCGAGGCCCTTCCCAGGGCCGTGGCGGCTTCCGCATCCGTGAAATAGCGGGACACGGCGAACGGGGCGCCCGATACGCCGAGGATGCGCACCGCTCCGCATCCGGCGATCGCATCCGCCGCCGCACGCACGTCGCCTCCGACAAGACCGGCGACGAGCCGGCAGTCCGGCAGGGCCGCCGCGAGCGTCCGGGCCGCCCCCAATGATTCGAGTGCCGCCCGGCAAAGCGAGCCGTCGGCCTCGGTGTGGGCGAGAAAAAGGATGGTTTCCATTATTGTTCCGGTCCGATCCAGTCGACGATTTCGCGGGCGATCTGGCCGGGGGCCATGTCCTTGATGATCTTCGTGTCGCGTCTCTGGTTCGGCGCGGTGACGCGTGCGAAGGAGAGTCCCTCGTTGGCGATCTTCACGGGGCGGGCACGGTTCAGTGCGGGCATCACCGTTCGCATGTTGGCCATGCCGATCTGAGGATTGTTCGGCGGCTCCGGCAGTTCGCCCGTCGCCCAGCCAAAGACGGCAGGCAGGCCGGAGCACGCGCTGGCCTGATGGCGCCCTCCTTCGATCCGCTCGATCACCTGGAATGCCCCATCCGGGGCCATGTCAAGGCGGTCGACCCCCTGAAACTGTTCGAAGATCCCGAGCCTTTCGCCGACCGTCTGCAGCGTGGTGCCTGTCCCCCGCGAGGCCGACTCCCATCCGCCGAAGACGAGCAGGCGGGACTTGTCGATGCCGGGCAGCCGCTCGATTGCAGCGGCGATTTCGGCCGCAATTTCCGCCGACTCGGTGAACCCACCGGCCGGGCTGTCGAGGGCGACCAGTTCAAAGGCGGCCTTCTGGGCGACAGTCATCATCACCTGCTGAAGCTTGGCCCGGGGGGCGAGGCTCACGAGCCACACCTTGCTGCCCGGAAACCGCTTCGCGAGGGCGGCGGCCTCGAAAAGAGCGTGGGCCGCCCACGGATCGATGACCAAGGGAAGCATCATCTCGTTCTTGAGCACCGGGCCGGCTGGTCCCGCCGCCGGCTCGAGGGTCTGCAGCGGGTCGGGCACGAGGCCGGCGCAGACGACGATTTGAAAGGGTGTGTCCATTAAGTTAGTTTTCCGCCGAATGCAGGCCTCCGGCGCCGGCCTTCACCTCGATGTTGCCGCGCTCGGAGTCTCCCGGGCGCGCCTGGGAGCAGTTCCAGAGGCAGACCCCGCAGTGGATGCATTTTTCCCGGTCGAAAGCCACCTTCCCATCCGGACCGGCCGCGATTGCCTGGCCGGAGCAGGCGTCGATGCAGATCCGCGTCCCGCATTTCTCGCAGGCGGCCGAATCGATGAAAACGACATGGTCGGCGTAGCCCGAAGGAGCCTGCACCTTGCCCCCGACAAGGAGCGCATCCTGGTGCGACATCAGAAGCTTGCCGTCGAGGGGAATGGCCGGCCAGCCGGCCCGCTTCATCAGGGATTCGTGCAGGGGGATGCCGTTCGTCAGGCTCTCCTCGCGCATCCTGTCAATTTCGGAGGAAGGGATTCGGCCCCGATAGTATTCCTCGATGGTCGGCAGCCTCCGGTGGGGCGGAGCCGGCCTGCCCCTGACGGATAGGCGGCCGCCGCTCAACCCCGCCACGCCCATGCCGATGAGCCCCCGGATGAAGCCCTTCTGGAAGCCGCCCCGGGCCTTTTCGGCGATTCGGCCTTCCGTCTCCACCCATGAAGCCCGGCGGCGCTGCACGTAGGCTTCGTGAAGGTTTGCCCGCGTGAAAGGCCGGTTTGCCTCCCATAGTTCGGCGACACCCTCGGCGAGGAGGACTCCCGTGGCCCATGCCTCGTCGACGCCGGAGCCCGTGAGCATGTTGGTGCTTCCGGAGCCCTCGCCGATCCTCGCGAATCCGTCGCCGACCAGGTGGGGTTCCCCCCGGCGGCCGGACTCCAGCAGGGATTTGGCCCCCCACGAGCGGAGCCTCCCCCCTTCGAGGTGGCGCCACAGGTAGGGATGCCTCATCCAATGCTGCAGGTATCGGTACGCCGTGCGCGCCGGATTGTCGAAGGTTGACGGAACGAATATGCCGAGGGAGGCGATGCCGCCCGGATGGACGTAGAGGAATCCGAAGATCTCCGGCTCGGGATAGCCGAAGGTGTGGAGGACGGTGCCGGCCTCGAGGCCGCAATGGGAGGGCAGCTCCACGACCATCTTCATCCCGACCGCCCAGTCGTCCCGGTTGTGGCCTTCGGGCAGGCCGAAGCGCTCGTCAAGCTGGCGTCCGACCGTCCCTATGGGGCCGTCGCCAACGACGGTCAGCTGCGCCTTGATGTCCATGCCGGGCGTGAATCCCTCCACCGGATTGCCCTGCCTGTCGGTGCCCTGGTCGATCAGGCGAACGCCGACGACCGAGTCGCCGTCAAGAAGCGGGCTGGCGACCGGCATCGACGGCCAGATCTGGATCTGGCCGGATCCGGTGACCTGGCCGGCGACCCACTGCATGAACTGCCCTATCGACAGAACGACGCCGCCCTCCTTGCGCAGGAACGATGGCGTCCAAGGCAGCTGAAGGGCCTCGGTCTGGAACGGCAGCGCCCACCGCATGGCCCGCACGATTGTCGCGTCGGCTGCGCGCACGGCCCAGGAGCGCCTGCTCGCGCCGACCGGGTCGAGGAGATAGGCGACATGCTCGTGGCGCACGGGCGTCGCCATGGGAATCTCAGCCAGGTCGAAACCGGGGAAGCTCGCCTTGATCGCGCGGGCAGGTGTCACCACGCCGGACACGCCGAATCCGATGTCGTCGGATCTTTCGTAGCAGATGACAAAGGGAGGGGGGCGGCTCCCGCCGGTGCACCGCCGCGCCAGTTCCGCAAGGAAGCCACCCGTTGCGGGGCCGAAGCCGACGCAGACGATATCGACCTCCGTGGACAGGCGCGTGTTCACCGGGGATAGTCGAGGGCCTCGGGGATCGTCACCTTGGCCAGGGCCTCCGCGGCGCGGTCCTTCGCCAGGCGGGATCCGGCCATGCCGGCGTCGGCCGCCGCGCGCAGGCTGGCGAAGGCCTCGGGCACGGGGGCCGCCGGGGCGGCGAAGCCGTGCACGAGTTCGGCGCAGATGCGGGCGGCCTCGCCGGCGGCGCTGGCGGCCTGGACGCTGCATAGGTCGGTGAAAACGTTGACGAAGCCGGCGATGCCCTCGGCGAGGGTCGGGACCTCGGGGCCTTTTGAGGCCAGCCGCAGCGTATCGAGAATCTGGAAACGGACCGCCAGAAGCCAGCAAAGGGCGTCGGCCATCGGGAAGGTGACCCCCTGGCGGTTGCCGGAATAAAGCCTTGCCCCGTTGGCGTCGGTCGTGCGCTGGAGGTGGTCCAGCGTCCAAAGCCACAGGTCAATCGCGTTTGCCAGGGTGGCCGCGCCGATGGCGGGATGGGAGAGGTCGATTTCGCGCAGCTGTTTTGCCCACGTGCGGAAGACGGCGAGGAACACCTCGCTGGTCATCGTCACGGAGAGCTGGCGGCGCTGCACGGCCTCCGGCCCCTCGTAGGTCGCCTCAAGCTGGGCGTCCATCCACTTGTGGCCGAGAAAGCCCGGGCAGTCCTCGGTGATGCCGTAGCCGCCGACGAGGCTCACCGCCTCGCGCATGACGTTGGCTCCATGGCCCGTGTCCCACAGCTTGCAGGCGGGGCACAGGACGTTGGCCTGGGAGTCGAGGATCAGGTACTGGATGAGCGGATCGGCCTCCAGCGCGGCCAGGCGCGCGGCGTCCCGCTGCGCCTCCGGCTCGGCGCGGAGCGCGACGAGGTCCATGGCGTCCTTCTGCATCCGGCGGAAGGCCTTCATCTGGGCGGCCCCGGCGGCGATCCCCTGCTCGGCGAATCGCCTGTCCTTCAGTTTTTCGAGGGGGTCCAGTTCGTCGAAAAGCCTTGCGGCCGCAAATCCGAGCGAGGCGGCCGCCTCGCCCGTGGCCCAGACATCGACCAGGCGCAGGAGGGTGTCCTCCTTTTGCTGCAGGCCCGCCTCGTAGCGGGGCGTCCCCGGGGCGACACTTGCCGCCCCGCGGAAGCGGTTGCGGTGGTAGCGGATGACCGGCTCCACCGCGGAGAGAAGCTTCGCCGCCGTCATGAGGCCGACCGTCACCCGCGTGCGGCGGAAGACCGCCTCGATGATTTCACCGTGGCTGAAGTTCGGGATGATGACACCGTCCCTGACGGTGTAGCCGCCGACGATCCGGCCGGCCGGCACCCTGAGGCTGAAGATCGGGTCGCGGGTGGACGAGAGCTGGTGCACCAGCTTTCGGGTGGGGACTCCGCGGTCGTAGGTGCCCGGGTCGCCCTCCTCGAGAAGGACGATGCAGCTTCCCTTGATCCGGGGATCGGCGCTGTCGACGGCGGCCGTCGTGAAATTAGCAAATCCCATGTTGGTGATGAAACGCCCCCGCTTCTCCACCTGAAGGACTGGCTCGCCGCCCTCGGGCCAGGCATCGATCCGGACGGTACCGCTGAGGAGGCCTGTTTCCACGCCGACGTAGGGGAGCGGCTCGGTGAGGCTGAAGGCCCCGCGCCAGATCTTCCTCGTCTCCCCGGGCCCCGGAGGGATGCAGCGGCTCATGTACCTGTCGCGCTGCTCGGGCGTGCCGCGCTCGTGGATCGGCGAAAGCGCGAGATTGCCCGCCAGGCTGCAGGTCGCCGCCCCGCCGTCGACCCAGGCGAGCTCCATCGCCACGAGCGCCAGGGCCAGGTTCTTGGGCCCTTCGATGAAACCACCCTGGCCCGGGTCCATGAAGCAGGTCGTGATCCCCGCCTCGTCGAAGGCCTTGAGAAGCCGGTCCTTTTCCGGGGTCCACTCGTGGCTGTTGCGCGCGCCTCCCGCCACAAGCTGCGCCACGATTCCCCGGGCCACCGACCGGGCCGACTGGACGAGCATCTGCAGGTCGTATCGATTCTCGAACTGCCACAGGATCTGGCGCAGATCGTCGCCGGGCAGCGTTTTCAGGGTTTCGCTATTTTTCAAATCGACAGGAGGGGACATGGGATTATTTCCTGCCATTACATCCGTACCCAAATTTTCCAGCAAGACTCCACTGACCAAGTAATTGCGATGCTGATTCGGCTTATGAAAGATGCGCATGCCAAAGGACGCCGGCCATGCCTGCTACAAACGGCAACAAATGCGCCGATACTGAAAACGTAGCCCACTTGACACCGTGAGACAGCTAGACCCCGTCGTCCTGAACGAGATTCCATTGATCCGTAAGATCATCTGCGATGAAACGTGGTATGAGGGCGAGAGGCGCGGCTGCTGGGTTTCCTCCGACGATCCCGTCGTCAAGGAGAACGTTTGCCTGGTCATCTGCCGTGTGGGCGAGGAATTGCGCAGGACTCTCACGGCGCGGATCGCGGCCGATTCCCAGCCGGCAGGGTATTCCGCCATGAAGGCGAACGGCGACTAGGCCTACGCCGGCTTGATGGCGGCGGGCCAGGTCCAGTTGCGGATTTCGGGCATGTCCTCGCCGTTCCTGTCGATGTACTGCTTGTGCTCGACCAGCTTGTCCTTGAGCTGCTGCTTCAGGTAGACGCCGCGGCTGCCGGTCTGGGGCAGGCGGTCGATCGCGTCCATGACGAGATGGAACCTGTCCAGATCGTTCAGCACGGTCATGTCGAAGGGCGTCGTGATCGTGCCCTCCTCCTTGTAACCGCGGACATGGATGTTGTCATGGTTGGTGCGCCGGTAGGTCAGCCGGTGGATCAGCCAGGGGTAGGCATGGAAGGCGAATATGACGGGCTTGTCCCGGGTGAAGAGCTCGTCGAAGTCCGTGTCGCTCAGACCGTGCGGGTGCTCGGTTTGCGGCTGCAGCTTCATCAGATCGACGACATTGACCACGCGGATCCTGAGTTCGGGCAGGCGCCCGCGCAGGATTGAGACGGCGGCCAGGGTCTCCAGGGTTGGAACGTCGCCGCAGCAGGCCATGACGACATCGGGCGCGAAACCCTGGTCGTTGCTTGCCCATTGCCAGATGCCGATGCCCTCCGTGCAGTGCTTGACGGCGGCGTCCATAGTCAGCCACTGCGGCGCCGGGTGCTTGCCGGCGATCACGACGTTGACGTAGTGGCGGCTGCGCAGGCAGTGGTCCATCACCGACAGCAGGCAATTGGCATCCGGCGGGAGGTAGACCCGCACGACCTCGGCCTTCTTGTTGACGACGTGGTCGATGAAACCGGGATCCTGGTGGGTGAAACCGTTGTGGTCCTGGCGCCAGACGTGCGAGGCCAGAAGGTAGTTTAGCGAGGCAATCTTCCGCCTCCAGGGCAGGCGCGAGGTGACCTTCAGCCACTTGGCGTGCTGGTTGAACATCGAATCGACGATGTGGATGAACGCCTCGTAGCAGTTGAAGAGTCCGTGCCGGCCCGTGAGCAGGTAACCCTCGAGCCAGCCTTCGCATTGGTGCTCGCTGAGCATTTCCATGACGCGCCCGGACGGCGCCAGAAACTCGTCGTTGGGGACGGTCGCCCCCTCCCACTGGCGCCGGGTCACCTCAAAGAGGGCCTCCAGGCCGTTGGAAAGGGTTTCGTCGGGGCCGAAGACCCGGAAATTCCGCTGTTCGGCATTCAGTTTCGCAACATCGCGCAGAAAACGGCCGAGGACGTGCGTGTCTCCGATTCCGTGCGCCCCGGGCGCGGGCACCTCCTCCGCATAGTCGCGAAAATCCGGAATCCGCAGGTCGCGGAGCAGGTTTCCGCCGTTGGCGTGGGGATTCGAGCCCATGCGCCGATCACCTGTGGGCGCCAGTTCGGCAAGCTCCGGCTTCAGGCGGCCCCTCTCGTCGAAGAGTTCCTCCGGCCGGTAGCTGCGCAGCCACTGCTCCAGCAGCTTGAGGTGCTCGGGATGGGCCGCCGGGTCGGAGAGCGGCACCTGGTGCGAGCGGAACGTGCCCTCGACCTGCAAACCGTCGACGACCTTCGGCCCCGTCCAGCCCTTGGGCGAGTTGAGGACGATCATCGGCCAGCGCGGGCGGGCCGCATCGCCGCGGACACGGGCATTCTCCTGGATCGTCTTGATCTGCTCGACCGCCGTGTCGAGCGCCGAGGCCATGGCCTCGTGCATCGGCCCGGGTTCGTGGCCCTCGACGAAGATCGGGGTCCAGCCGTAGCCGCGGAGCAGCTGGTCCAATTCCTCGCGGCTGATGCGGGCGAGGAGGGTTGGGTTGGAGATCTTGTATCCGTTCAGATGCAGGATCGGCAGCACCGCGCCGTCGCTCGCCGGATTGAGGAACTTGTTGGAATGCCAGGCGGTGGCCAGCGGTCCGGTCTCCGCCTCGCCGTCGCCGACGACGCAGGCGACGATGAGGCCCGGATTGTCGAACACCGCCCCGAAAGAATGGCTGAGCGAATAGCCGAGTTCGCCACCCTCGTGGATCGAGCCCGGGCACTCCGCCGATGCGTGGCTCGGGATACCACCGGGAAACGAGAACTGGAGGAAAAGCTTTCGAAGCCCGGCCTCATCCTGGCTGATGTCGGGATAGATCTCGCTGTACGTGCCCTCGAGGTAGGTGTTGCCCACGACGGCCGGGCCGCCGTGCCCGGGGCCGGAGACGTAGATCATGTCGAGGTCGTATTTCCTGATGACCCGGTTCAAGTGCACGTAGATGAAATTCTGACCGGGAGTCGTGCCCCAGTGGCCAAGGAGCATGCGCTTGACGTCGGCAAGCCCGAGGGGGCGCTTCAGCAGCGGATTGTCGTACAGGTAGATCTGGCCGACGGACAGGTAGTTCGCGGCCCGCCAGTAGGCGTCCATCCGGTGGAGCAGGTCCGGCGTGAGTGTCTGGGTGTTCATGGTTGGCTAGAGGCCTAGGATGCGGACGACGGAGCGAACGATCATCAACTCCTCGTCGGTTCGAATGACACGCACTTCAGCCCGCCCGCCCGCGGCGGATATGACCGCCTCGTTCCTCTCGTTCATTGCCGGATCCAGCTCGATCCCGAGAAAGCCCAGGCCGTCGCAGATCCGCGCGCGGATGGGCGCGCAGTTCTCCCCGATGCCGGCTGAAAACACCAGCGTGTCCACTCCGCCGAGGGCGGCTGCGTAGGCGCCGATCCACTTCTTCACCTGGTAGCAGAAGAGCGCCACCGCTTCCGCCGCCCGCGGGTCACCGGCCTCCCGCCCGAGCAGGTCGCGCATGTCGGAGCTTGTCTCCGAAACCCCCAGCAGGCCCGACTCGTGGTTGACCATTTCATAAAACTGCTTCGATGAGACCTGTTCGGTCCGCGCCAGATACGGCGCGAGGCCGGGGTCCAGGTCGCCCGAGCGCGTGCTCATGGGAATGCCCGCGGTCGGCGTGAAGCCCATGCTCGTGTCGACGCTCTTCGCTTCCTTCACTGCGGCGAGGCTGGCGCCATTGCCAAGGTGCGCCAGGATCACGCGGCCCCGGGCCTTCGCGGCGCCCGCAACCCGCGCGAGCTCCTCCATCAGGTAGGCGTAGGACAGCCCGTGAAATCCGTAGCGCCGCACCCCCTTTGCATCGAAGCGCCGGGGAATCGCAAGCAGCTTGGCCACGCGCGGCATCGCGCTGTGGAACGCCGTGTCGAAACAGGCCACTTGGGGCAGCTTTGGATGGCGTTGGCGGAAAGCCTCGATCAGCTCGATTTCGCGGGGCAGATGATCCGGGTCGTACGGCCTGATCCGGTGCAGCTCATCCAGCAGGGCCTGGTTCACGATCTCCGGCTGGATGTGGTTCATCCCGTGGACGACGCGGTGTCCCACGGCGCGCACCGAGGCGAATTCCTCCTGCTTCCCGAGCCAGTCAATCAGGATGTTTGCCGCCGATCGGTGGTCGGAGGCCGTGATTCCGCGGGCTTCCCGCTGGACTCCCGCCGAGTCTTGGCAAGTCATGCGCGTGCCGCCCAGGCCGATTCGGTCGACGCTCCCGTAAAGCTCCCGCGTGTGGGGTGCGCCGATCGGATAGAGCGCAAATTTGATGCTCGAAGAGCCGCCGTTGATCGCAAGAACCCGGGATGGCTCCTGTTTTCTCATATCAATTCCCATGACAGATCCCCTGGTCCGTTATGATTGCTGAACGGCGACTCTCGCACGCCGGTGCGGCGGCGTCGAACGGATTCGGCGGGCGGCATGCGATCGTCACAGCCCTCGCGGCCGGCGCGAAGCGCGACCTCCCTGGCCGGGCATTCCTACGCCAGCGCGGCCGGAACTTTCCTGTGGCGAAGAAAACGCTCGAGCGCCTTCAAATCGTCCTCCTCCGTCTCCCCGAGTTCGTAGCTTGGCGCCGCGGCCCGCAGCAAGAATGCGTTGAGCCAGTCGAGGAGGGTGTCGCGGCGCGGAATCCAGACATCCGGCGCCGCGAGGATTTCGCCCCGCATGGAATTGGCGCGGGAAATGTTTTCGCTTTGTGTATTCATGGTTTTTCTCGGTCCGTCCTGACGCGAGCGCGCTTAATCGCGCCTGGCGCTGACATCCGCGGCTGGTCCGGCGGTGTTGCGTGTCGGATGCTCCGACGCGGGACCCGGTGCTGAGCGCGCGATTACCCGCCGATTTTCTCCGATCCCGCCCCAAAGTCGACTGCCATACTGGGCAATCGCCTATTTGCCGCCAAGTGGATGCGGCGCTGGCTGTTCGGTCGAAATGGAGTATGCTGCATCAGCCGCACGCCCGGGATATAGTTCGACGCTGTCGGATGGCCGTCGCATTCTCACTCGATCTCCGAGGCGAATGCGCAGGTGCGCAACCCAGCGCGTACCAAATCAAACTCAAACGCAACCAAGGATCCGTCCCCTCCCACTCATTTCTGTCAGGTAAAATCAACAAAGGAAAAACATGTCGAAGACACGGGATACGAAGAAACAGACAAAGAAAGCACCGCAAAAAACCCTCAAGGAAAAGAGGGCGGCGAAGCGCGCAAAGAAGTAGGGTTAATCCGTTGGCGGGCCAAGGCGATCCAGCCCGGCCTGGGGCCCGTTTTGAACGACTGAATCGCTTTTTTGCGCGGGCTGGTCTGCATTCTGGAACGCGATATCCCTTGCGTTCCTCAATGCGGTGGTGGATATTGCAGCCTCGTAGTAGCGTTAGATGACAGTGGTTGGTGGGTCTTCAGTGAGCTTCGGTTCAGGTGATGATTCGAAACCCGATTACCGGGAACACTCTGGCAGCGGACGAAGCTTCGAAATTATCACAAATGAATACGAAACTCTATGTCGGGAACTTGTCGTTCAACACGAACGAAGACGCGCTTCGCACTGCCTTTGGCCAGTTCGGCACGATCACCGATGTCTATATCGCCAATGACCGCGAAACCGGCCGCCCGCGCGGCTTTGCCTTCGTGACCTTCGGCACGCCCGAGGAGAGCCAGGCCGCCATCGAAAAGATGAACGGCGTCGAGCTCGACGGACGCGCGCTGACCGTCAACGAAGCCAAGCCGAAGGAATCCACGGGTGGCGGCGGCGGTGGCCGCGGCTTCAGCAGCCCGAACCGGCAGGCCGGCGCTTTCAATAGCCGCCGTTACTAATTCTTACTTTCCAAGTTGGAAAGTAACCCCGGCGTAGCCCAACGGGCGAAGACGGGGTTTATCTCAAGCGAGGCGCCAAGAGCTCCTCGCTTTTTTTTGCCCTTCCGGATCGGAAGGGCAACCCGCCCCGCCTTCGCCAACTTGTCCGCCAAAGCCTTGGCGACGGCGGAGGCTACGGCGTGGCAAGCTCCGCCCAACGGGCGAAGGCGGGTCCGAATCCAAAAAAAATGAACCGCGCGGCCTTCCCACCTGCCGCTGGGACGCCACGCATGCGCGGTGTCAAAAAAAAGACCCGCCAAGGCGCAAAGCGCATGGGCGGGTCTTGTGCCTTGAGGATAATGTTACCTCAAGCCGCTGGGTCTCACCGCATTCGGTGAGCGGGATTGAAGAGCGGCGCAATTTCATGCGGCGGTCGTTTGTCCTCCCAGAGCAGAGCTCGGAGCATAAATGCGTCTTTCTTGTTCATAGGCTTTTGGGCTGAACCTCGAGTAATAATCACGCCCGAGCGCAAAGGCGACAGATAACGGCAGAAATCGGAGGGCCCGGGATGTTGACCGCTTGTCGCCCTTGAGGATAGTGGGGGCGATGGACGCGCCTGCTTCGAATCCGGATCCGGTGCCTCCGGGGAATCGTTCGATCGAGACGGACGGGGAGCTGGCGGCTCCCGTGGCGCTTGCTGAGGCGGGGCTGTACGTGACAACGGCGGAGGGCTTCGAGCGCGGCCTTGTTGTCCTGTCCATGGGGCTTCCCTACTGGCTTGTTCCGGCCGAGGGCGGTTACCGCCTGCTCGTGGAGTCCTGTTTTGCCGAGCCGGTGCGCGAGGAAATCGCCTCCTTCGAACACGAGAAGATCGGCTGGCCCCCGCAGCCTGTTGTCCCGCCCAGCTCGAAATGGGGCCGGGCGATGCTGACCCCGCTTTTGTGGGCTTTGGCCGTGCTGGCCGTATTCTATGCACAGAACGCATCGCCGGGCCGCTGGGAAGCCAAAGGCGCCATGGACGCCCAGGCTGTCTTCCGCGACGGGGAGGCGTGGAGGGCCTTGACGGCCCTTTTCCTCCATTGGGACCTGGAGCATCTGATTTCGAATCTCGTACCCGGGCTTTTTGTCTTCACCTCCGTCGTTTCCGTCATGGGGGTCGCCCGGGGCTGGCTGCTGGTCCTGCTTGCGTCTGCGGCCGGCAACCTCGCTGTCGCAGGCGTTCATTATCCAGGCCCCTATCGTTCGCTCGGCGCCTCGACCGCGATCTTTGCCGGCCTCGGGCTCCTGACGGGCCGGGCGATCCGCAGGATCACCGGGGGACAGGCACCGCGGCGTTGGCGCCCGATCCTCGTCCCTCTGGCATCCGGCGCCGCGCTCCTCGGATGGTTCGGGACCGGAGGGGTCGATACGGATGTCCCGGCGCATGCAGCGGGATTTGGGGCGGGGTTGATCCTCGGATTTCTGGCCGGGAACTGAGCCGGAACTATGCAGCTCATTGAGTCGATCTTGCCCAATCTATTGGACCTCTCGGGCTTGCGTCGCACGCTCGACATACCTTTGGGTATGCCTCGGTGCGCCTCAGCCCGGTCCATCTCAGCATCTCGGGCAATCTCAACTCGCGAACTGCATACTCCCGGCTGCTATGAACTCGGGCCGCGGGCGGCGGCATTTCTCAATTCATTTAACAACAATCGTTAATGTGCTATGACTGGTCGCCCGAACGCGGCCTTTCGCCGCAGCGGAGCGAAAAACCCAGTCAACTCGAGGCCTCAAAGTGTCGATTAAGAAGCGCTTCGATCATGCCAACAACCGAAAGAATCCCCGAGAGGCTGATTGCCTCCAATATCAACCGCGCCGTCCAGGACGTGTTCAAGACCATGCTCGGCCGTGGCATCACCTTTGGGGAAAGCGAGCGTGGACACGAGGCGACGCCATGGCCACCGCTGGCGGCGCGCCTCAGGCCCGAGATCCCCCTGATCGTCGGCATGGTGGGCTTCATCGGCGACGCTGGCGGCTTTGCCTATATTTACTGGGAGGAACCGTTTGCGAAGCAGTGCGTGGGGAGCATGCTCGGCATTTCCGCGGCGGAGGCCGTCGCACTGAGCGAACCGGACATCAAGGACGCGATCGGGGAATTGACCAACATGATCGTCGGCAGCTTCAAGAACGGGCTGTGCGACTCCGGCTTTCCCTGCAAACTCACCATACCGTCGATCCTGATCGGCTGCGATTTCTCGGTCGTGCCGACGAGCACGGCCGAAAGGTACATTTACGTTTTCGACAGCGGCGGCAATCGGGTGGTCGTCGATGTCCTGATTCAGGCTGAGGAGTGATCGCTCAGTTCACCCGCTGCGCACCTTTTCCGAAGGTTACGAACCGGGCTTCTGACCGTAGGTCGACCCCGGACCGTGCTTCCTGTGAAAATGCCGATCGAGCAGCTCGGGCTCGATGCTCTTGATACGGGGAGCAAGCAGCAGGCTCATCAAGGCCATCCGGGCGCACAGTTCGACGACGAGCGCCGCCTCCACCGCATCGGCGACCGACGGGCCCCAGGTGAACGGTGCATGGCGGTTCACCAGGACGCCGGGCCGCTCCTGCGGGTCCAGCCCCTTGAAACGCTCGACGATCACCCCTCCGGTGTTCCACTCGTAGTCTTTCCCTATCTCCCGCGCCGTCATCTTGCGGGTGACGGGGATTTCGCCAAAGAAGGTATCGGCGTGCGTCGTTCCCAGGGCCGGAATCGGCCTGCCCGCCTGGGCAAAGGCGGTCGCGTACAGGGAGTGCGTGTGGACGATTCCGCCAATCCTTGGGAAATCGATGTACAGCCTGCGGTGGGTCGGCGTGTCCGAGGAGGGGTTGAGCTTTCCTTCAACCCGCTTTCCGTCGAGATCGACAAGAACCATATCCGGGACCTTCAGGGCCTCATAGGGAACCCCGCTCGGCTTGATCGCAAAGATGCCACGGGCACGATCGAAGGCGCTCGCATTGCCGAAGGTGAGGTGGATCAAACCGTCGCGCTTGAGCTGGAGATTGGCCTCAAGGGCCTCCCGTTTGAGTTCTGCGAGCATGGGCATCAGCGGCCGATTCCGGCGGCGAGGTGATAGTACGCCTCGTTCCAGCGCAACTCCTGCTTGAACGAGGAAAGGCGCGTTTCATTTCCGATGACTACAATCTCGATCCCCGCCATCGCCGCGAAATCCTCCAGATGCTCGGACGTGACGGCGTAGCTGTAGCCCGTGTGGTGGGCGCCGCCCGCCAGGATCCACGCTCCGCAGGCGGTGGCGAAGTCGGGCCGGCATTTCCAGACCGCGCGGGCGACGGGCAGCCGCGGCAGCTTTGGCGGGGTGACGGCATCCACTTCGTTGACGATGAGACGGAAGCGGTTGCCGAGATCGATGAGCGAGGCGTTCAGGGCCGGACCGGCCGGCGCGTCGAAGACGAGCCGCACGGGGTCCTCCTTGCCGCCGATCCCCAACGGATGGATTTCGATCCGCGGCTTGCGCGAGGCGATCGACTCGCAGATCTCGAGCATGTGTGCCCCGAGAACCAGGGGTCCGCCGGCGCCCAAGTGATAGGTGTAGTCCTCCATGAACGAAGTGCCGCCCGGCAGGTCCGCGGCGATCAGTTTCATCGCGCGGAGTAGGGCGCACGTCTTCCAGTCGCCCTCCGCCCCGAAGCCGTAGCCCTCGGCCATGAGGCGCTGGACGGCGAGACCGGGGAGCTGGCGGAGCCCGTGGAGATCCTCGAAGGTCGTCGTGAATCCCGCAAAGCCTCCCTCCGTAAGAAACGAGCGCAGGCCCAGTTCGAGCCTGGCGCCGTAACGAAGCGAGTCGTGCCGGGCGCCTCCCTTGCGCAGCTCCTTTGCCACCGTGTACTTATCCTCGTACTCGGCGCACAGCCGCCTGATGGCGGCATCGTCGATCGCCGCATCGGCCACATGCTTCGCCAGGTCGCCGACACCGTAACCATTCACCGAAAAGCCAAACTTGGCCTCCGCCGCCACCTTGTCCCCCTCGGTCACGGCCACCGCGCGCATGTTGTCGCCGAAGCGCGCCAACTTGGCCCCCTGCAATCCGAACCAGCCGCGGGCGGCCCTCATCCACGCTGCGATGCGCTCCTGGACCTGGGGATCCTCCCAGTGGCCGACGACCACCTTCCGGCTGAGCCGCAGCCGGGTGTGCAGGAAGCCCGCCTCGCGGTCCCCGTGCGCCGACTGGTTCAGGTTCATGAAATCCATGTCGATACTGCCCCACGGCAGGTCGCGGTTGAACTGCGTGTGCAGGTGGAGGAAGGGGCGCCGCAGCGAGCCCAGGCCCCCGATCCACATCTTCGCGGGCGAAAAGGTGTGCATCCACAGGATGAGCCCGGCGCAGTTCGGCGAAGCGTCTGCGTCGCGGCACAGCGCCCGGACCTCCTCGGGCGTCTTGACGACGGGCTTGAAGACGACCTTGAGAGGGATGCGCCCCGAGGCGTCCAGGCCCGCGGCTATCTTTTGCGAGTGGTCGGCGACCTGCTTGAGCGTCTCCGGTCCATAAAGGTGCTGGCTTCCGGTGATGAACCAGATTTCCAGGGAGTTGAATGAATCAAGCATGATGTTTTGAGAGGGGGATTCAGAGCGCTATCAAATTCAAGGCGGGAGATAAGCCGCGCACGCGAGTGCGTCGGTTTGATCCTCCATGCGTTGCCAAAGGCGTCATGTCTAGCGGGTCTGCTCTTCCTTGATCGCGAGGAGCTCTTTCATGACATGCGACAGGTCGGCGGAGCGGTCGAGGCCGCCAAATGCGTCGTGGACCCTGCGGTACAGGCGGTAGAGCCTGTCGTACACCCTGCGGCCGGCGGCGCTCGGGCGGTATTTCACCTTCTTCAGCGAGGTCATCGCGCGCTGGGCGGCTGGAAAATCGGAATGGGCTCCGGCAAGGACCGCGGCCGAAACAGCGGCGCCGAGGGCGCAGGCCTGGCTGGAGCCGGCCACCCTCATTTCGCAGCCGAGGACATCGGCGTAGATCTGCATCAACAGGGGGTTCTTCTCGGCGATTCCCCCGGCGCAGACAACGCGGTCAACCGGCACGCCGTACTCGCGGATGCGCTCCACAATCGCGCGCGCACCGAAGGCCGTCGCCTCGATGAGGGCCCGGTAGATCTCGGCCCGCGTGGTGTGCAGCGTGGATCCGAGGAGGAGTCCGGTCAGCATGGGATCGACGAGGATCGTCCGGTTGCCGTTGTTCCAATCCAGGGCCAGGAGGCCCGACTGGCCGGCCCTTGCCTGTGCCGCCTCCCGGGAGAGCGCCTCGTGGAGCGCGTCCTTCCCGTTGCAGACCACCTCCACCCACCACTTGAAGATGTCTCCAACCGCGGACTGGCCGGCCTCAATCCCGTAGTAACCGGGCAGGATGGCGCCCTTGACGATTCCGCAGATGCCGGGAATGTCGGGCACGGATTTGCGGGCCGACACGACACCGCAGTCGCAGGTCGAGGTCCCGATCACCTTGACGAGCGTCCCCTCGGTGACGCCGCACCCGATCGCGCCGTAATGGACGTCGAATTCCCCGATCGCGATCGGGATGCCGGCCGGCAGCCCGAGCCGCTTCGCCCAGCCGGCGGAGAGCGTTCCGGCGGGCTTTGTCGCATCGTACGCCTTCTCGTAGAGCCGGTCCCGCAGCGGTGCCAGCCTGGGATCAAGGAGCGCAAGGAATTTCTTGTCGGGGAGGCCTCCCCATTCCTCGCAATAAAGCGCCTTGTGGCCCGCGGCGCACACGCCGCGCTTCACTTCCCTGGGGTCCGTGACGCCGGCCAGAAGCGAGGGCACCCAGTCGGCGAGTTCCACCCACGAATAGGCGGCCTTGAACACCTTCGGGTCGACGGCCAGGCAGTGAAGTATCTTGGACCAGAACCATTCCGAGGAATAGGTGTTGCCGCATTTTGCGATATAGTGAGGACGGCGTTTTGCGGCCACGGCCGTGATGCGCGCAGCCTCGCGCCAGGAGGTGTGGTCCTTCCACAGCCAGCATTGCGCGGACAGGTTTCGAGCCCATTTTCTGTCGAGGGCCAGCGGTCTGTTGTTGCGATCGACCGGGATCGGGCTGGAACCGGTCGAATCCACCCCAAGGCCTATGATCTTCGAGGCATCGAATCCGGGCCTGCGGCGCGCCTGCGCGATGGCGGCCTTGATGCAGCGCCGGAGCCCATCGACATAGTCGCCCGGGTTCTGCCGGGCAAGGTGGTGGTCCCTTGGATCGAGAAGAATGCCCTGCCTGCCGCTCGCGTAGGCGGCCACGGCCGTTCCCACTTCAGCGCCGTCGCGGCAGCGCACAATCAGGCAACGGACGGAGTTTGTGCCGAAATCCAGACCGAGGCTGTACATGAGGTTGAGGGTAGCTCTTCGCGGCGCCTCGCAAAACAATGCCTTCACAGGACCGTCATGTAAACATTCGTCTGACCAGTGCCTCTGCCGCGCGGCCGGATCCCAGTACCTTGCCCGCGCCCCTTCGGGGTGGCGGGGTTGCGGGCAAGGACCGTGACTGTTTCAGCTGGACCTGGCGGGTTCTATTCGGGCTTTTGGCCCATAGCCTGAGGTGTTGTGTGCTGCCAGGTTATTTCAGCCACCATACGCTTGAGTATCGGGAGTGTCTACAGGGCTTTGGCAAATAGGCCTGTAGGGTGACGCCTTACCCTGTCGTATTCTGGTTTTGGGAATCGCCGGGATCCCAAGCCAGCTTGCAGTGCCGGTGGCGCCGGACCATGATCGGTGGCAACGACCCATGACCAACCCGCTCGCCGCGTCGTATTTTGCCCGCGCAAACGAACTCCTGGCCCGCGCCTGGAATGAGAACGGCGCCGTCATCGCGCAGGTGGCGCCGATCATCGGCAGGAGCATCGCGGAGGGCGGCGTGGTCCATACCTTCGGAAGCGGGCACAGCGAGCTCGTCTCCCGGGAAATCATCGGGCGTGCGGGAGGTCTCGTGTGCGTGACCGGAATAATCGACCCGACGGGGGGCTTTGTTGAAAACCTGCCCGGTTACGGGACGCGGCTCGCGGAGCGTTATGACAGGCAGTACGAATTGAGGGCGGGCGAGACCCTCATCGTGATCTCGAATTCCGGGAAGAACGGCTCGCCGATCGACGTTGCCATCTACGCCAAGGGGAGGGGACTCACTGTGGTCGCCTTGACCTGCCTTGCGATGTCGCGCGTCACGCCCTCGCAGCACCCGGGCGGGAGGCGGCTTTTCGAATGCGCGGACTATGTGCTCGACAACGGCGGTGTGCCCGGAGACGCCATCGTGCAGGTGGGGGGAAGCCCGGCGGCTCCGGTGAACGCCGGACCGACCAGCACGCTGATCGGTTGTTCGGTTCTCAATTGGCTCATGCTCTCGGTCATGGACTGGCTGAAGGCGAACGGCCATCCGCTGCCGGTTCTCCAGAGCCAGAACCTGCCGGGGGCGATCGAGCACAACCGCGCGCTCGCCCGCAAATACCAGGGACGGCTCTCGCGCCAGCTGGCCTGAGCCGTGTTCGCATGAGTTTTAAACTGGGTGTCGATGGCGGGGGAACGAAGACCGAGTGCATATTGGTCGATGACACTGGTGCGATAGTGGCAAGCCATCGGGCCGCGGGCAGCAACCCGAGCATCGCCGGCCCCGATGAGGCAAGGCGCGTGGTGATCGACGCGATCCTTGCGCTGCTCACGCAGCCCGCTGCGGCAAGCCCCTCCCGTTCGATTTCGACGACGCTTCTGTGCATGGCAGGCAGCCGCCCCTTCTGGCGCGAGACCGCCGCCGGCCTCACGGGCCTCGGCCGCGTGATCGCCGCAGACGACTCCCTGCCGGTCCTCGAGCTCGCCACCAACGGCGGCCCCGGCCTCGTCCTTCATGCGGGGACAGGCTCCTTCGTCGCCGCCCGCGCTTCGCGCGAGGCTGTCCCCCCTGGGGTGCCTGTCCCCTCAGGGGAGGCTGTCCCCTTTGGCCATACCTATTATGCGGGCGGACTCGGCTGGCGATTTGGGGATCAGGGCAGCGGGTACGACATCGGTCGAAGGGCGATCGCGCGCG
Organism: uncultured Verrucomicrobiae bacterium; assembly: GCA_963747795.1. GTDB lineage: Bacteria > Verrucomicrobiota > Verrucomicrobiia > Opitutales > Opitutaceae > Palsa-1447. The sequence goes on along the minus strand of CAVVGS010000014.1, from coordinate 32,694 downwards.
GGCTGCTCGAACTGCAGGGTTGGATGCCGGATGCGGGGATCGGGCGGATATTGCAGGCTTGCACGGGGTTAACCGATGCGAATGAGATCGGCCGGGACTTCAGCCACGGGAAGACGGCGACCGCAAAAACGGCCGGGCTCGCGCCTGAGGTGCTCCGCCTAGCGGAGGAGGGGAACGCGGCCGCCCTGGATATCGTGATCGAATCCACGGGCGAACTCCTGGCACTCGCACAGAGGGTCGCCGCAAAACTGTTCCCGGAGATGCCCGTGAACGAGATTTGCGCAGGGCTCAGCGGGCCGATCCTGACCCGCCCGGTCGTGGCCCGTGCGCTTCAGGAGGGATCGCTCCTGATCCTCAAGCCGGTCGGCGCAGCCCCTATCGAGGGCGTGCGGCGCCTGCTTGCACGGCTCGGCTAGACATCCCCCCTACTATTTGAGGAGTTTCAGAATTCCTGCGATGGCGGCGAGCTGAGCTATCCAAAAGGCAAAGTTCCAGCGGACGGTGCCCCTTATCTCGCCGATCAGATCTGCTCGGAACGATTCGAGTTTGACATCCAACCTGTGGATTTCCTCCCGCAGTTCTGCTTTTGCCGCAAGTAGGTCCAGCTTTGCCGCAAGGACATCAGATTTTACCGCAAGGACATCAGATTTTACCGCAAGAAGGTCGGACTTCGTCGGGAGCGAAGCATCATGGAGCGCGAGTTCCGATTCCATCACGCGAAGTATGGCCCGGGCCTGGGCCGGCGGCAACTGGGATCTCTCGAGAAGCTCGAGGCTGGAAGTCTTCACCTTGGGCGGATAGTAGCAACTTCACGGGCCCCGGGCTTAGGACGAACGAGGCGCGATCCTAGACGGCCCGGAGGCTGGTCCGAAGCCTACTGCCAGTCGAGGATCAGCCGCGTGTAATAGGTCGTGTCGAGCTTCCTGAAGCCGCTGGTCGGCTTGCTGTTGTAGTCGTTCGACACGCCCATCCGGAGCTTCCACGCCGGATTGACCAGCGGTATCTGGTAGTAGGTGTCCTGCGCCACGATGATGTTGGACAGATCCGAAAAGGCGGGGATGGCCGTCAGGTGCGTGACCAGCTCGGAGAACTTGAGCTTGAGGTCGTTCGCGATCTCGAAGTCGGCCGCAGCCGAATTCACGGTCGCTGTCTTGGGGCTGTCATACCCTTCGTAGCGATAGGCCAGACCGACGCGGCCCGTGAGCAAGTCTGTCTTGCTGTTCAGGATGTTGTATCCCGCGCCTGCCGCCGCCGTGTCATAGAACCGAATATCCATGATCCGGTCGAACCCCCCCTCGTCGCGGACGTACCAGGATGAGTCCGGCGAGAAATTGGCGGCGTAGTCGACGCCCGCCTTGAACTGGTCAGCCGATTTGACCCCGGAGGTCACCTGGCGGTTGTACGCCGTGTAATACTGAAGCGTGTCCTGGGGGGTCACCAGCTTTGCCCGGAATCCGGCCGCCGTCCCCAGTTGATCCTTGTTGCCGGACGTGCCCTCGACGTCGACCGTCGCCTCGTAGGTCCAGTGGCGCTCGAGCGCTGCGATTTCCGGGTCCTTGGCATCCGGTTCCCACACGGCTGCGACCTTGGGAATGCTCGTCGAGATCGTGCCGTCCGTTCCGACCACCTGAAGGCTGCCGTTTTGCGTGCCGATCTGACCTTTGATCCGGGTGCCGTCGGCCAGTCGCACCGAAAGGGGCCCGTCGGTTGTGATCGCGGTCACCTCGCTTTGCTTGATCGTCAGGTCGCCGGCGAAATCTGTCGTCACAAAGACCGATCCGGCGTCGATTTTTGTCACTTTTCCGACGATTCGCGCGCCATTCTTTGTTTCAACGACGTCCGCGGAGAGTTTGGTGCCTCCGAGGAGGGTTGCGGCCAGACCGGCGCAGATGAGGAGAAGCTGGAGGGAGTGGGTTTTTAACATATGAAAATTCGACTTTTAAGGTATTTGATTGGCGAAGGAAAAGCAGGCAAATGGTAATAATACCCATCGAGGCTTGTCCTTCGCGGCGCGCCTTGCGGCTCGACACCTTCGAGCGGCCGGAGTTCGCTGAATCCCGAAGATTTTCGATGCCCCCTACTGTCCAGCGCAACCCCCTGATCGTCGCCGACCGATGGCGCGACTATCAGCTGGTCGATTGCGGTTCGGGGATGAAGCAGGAGCGGTGGGGGCCCTATACCCTCATCCGGCCCGACCCGCAGATCCTCTGGCCCCGGCACGACGCGGCCCCGGACGCCCCGTGGCCGCACTGGGACGGCTTCTATCATCGCAGCGCCTCCGGCGGGGGCCAGTGGGAGTTCCGCCGCCCGTTGCCCGAGCAGTGGGAGATCCACTACGACCCGCTGTCCCTGAAGCTCAAGATCCGCCCGACCTCGTTCAAGCACACGGGGCTGTTTCCCGAGCAGGCGGTCAATTGGGACTGGTTCTGCGGGCTCATCCGCTCCGCGAAGGAGAAGGGCCGCTCGGTCAATGTGCTCAATTTGTTCGGTTACACGGGGGCGGCGACCTGCGCCGCCGCATCGGCGGGCGCCAGCGTCTGCCACGTCGATGCGGCCGAGGGCATGGTCAAGTGGTGCCGCGAGAATGCGGGACTCAGCGGCCTCGGGTCGGCCGCGATACGCTTCATCGTGGATGACTGCCTCAAATTCGTCCGCCGTGAGAACAAGCGCGGCAGGCGCTACGAGGCGATCATCATGGACCCGCCGACCTTCGGCCGCGGCTCCACCGGGGAGATGTGGAAGCTCGAGGATGACCTGTGGCCGCTCCTCGAGGAATGCAGGGCGCTCCTCTCCGATGAACCGCTTTTCCTCCTGGTGAACGCCTACACGGCCCGGCTGTCGCCGACCGTGGTCGCCAACCTCCTCTGCGAACTGCTCGGCCCGCGCGGCGGCACGATCTCGGCGGGCGAGGTCGGCCTGCCGGTTCAGCGCGACGGGAAGGTTCTTCCCTGCGGGATCTACGGGCGCTGGCAGCCCTGAACGGCTTACGCCACCAGGCCCGGCACCCTGTACGGCTCCCGGTATTCGCGCGTGAGCAGGCGGGACGCCTCCGCATTTCCGATCAGGCCCTCGTTCGGCACGTCCACCGCGAGGGGCAGCCCGAGGGTCGCCGGCGTCTTTTCCAAGTCGACCCCGTTTGTCGCCAGGTGCTCGGCGAGGCGCCCATAGGCTTCCGCCAGGATCTTGTCCCCCTGGACCCGCTCCCGGATCTGCCCCGGCGCGGCCGTGCTGCCCGCGCGGTGAGAGATGCTTCCCAGATGGCATAGGGCGCTTGAAACATGCCCCTCCTGGATCGGACCGTAGAGATCGGCCGCCTTCCGGCTTCGCACCGCATCGATGAAATTCGCCATGTGGCGGTCCTTGCCCCGGAATTCCTTCACGACCTTGCCGTCGCGATCGTAGGCCGTCGCCGAAAAATAGGAGGCCGTCACGACGCTTCCCCCTTCGCAATCGACGATGTTCCCGATCGAAACGCCCCGGTACTTGTCCATGAGCGAGGCGCGGGCGCCCGCCGCCTCGGCGCTTCCGGAGCCCCCGGCTGAGTCCGGGGCCGGTTTCGAAGGCAGGCCCCTCACTTCGAAAATAAGCGGCGCCGTCGGGTAGTCGTGGACCACGACCTGCGAATTGGGCGTCTCGGCATCGTCGAGGTAGCCGAGCCGTCCGCCGACGCTCATCGTGTGCCGGGGCAGGCCCGGTTCACCCAGGAACCAGCGGGCGACGTCCATCTGGTGGATGCCCTGGTTGCCGACGTCGCCGTCGCCGGTCGGCCACACCCAGTGCCAGTCGTAGTGGAGGTTCTTGCGGCGCAGGGGCGTCATCGGCGCGGGACCGCTCCACAAGTCATAGTCGACTGTCCGCGGTACCGGCTGCGGCCCGCTCGTCAGGCCGATGCTTCCCCTGAACTTGTAACAGAATCCCCGTGACACGGTGATCTTCCCCAGGTTGCCCGCTCGCACCCACTCGACCGCCTCGCGCAGGCCCTCGCCCGAGCGGATCTGCGTCCCGGCCTGCACGATCCGGTTGTATTTCGCGGCGGCCGCCACGAGCTGGCGTCCCTCCCAGACCGTGTGGGACACGGGCTTTTCAACGTAGACATCCTTTCCCGCCTGGCAGGCCCAGATCGCGGCGAGCGAGTGCCAGTGATTCGGCATGGCGATCGTGATCGCATCGATCTCGGACGAGGCGAGAAGCTGCCGGATGTCGCGATAGGTCTTCACCCCGCCTCCGACGGACTGCGCCGCCTTGTCCAGGACGGCCGAGTCCGCGTCGCAGAGGGCGACCAGCCGGGCTCCCGGGAGCGAGCGCAGGCTCGCGATATGGCTCTTGCCGCGGCCGTTCAACCCGACGACGGCCACGCGGATGTCGCTGTTGGCGCCGGAGACCTGGGCCCAGGAACGGGCCGTGAGCGATGCTCCGGCCGCCGCCAGGGCTGATGCCTTGATGAAGGTGCGGCGGGAGCAGGAGGCGATGCGGGGGTTCATTGGGTCTTGGCGTATTGAGCGTACTGTTCGGCGACGCGACCGTCCTTTTGGTCGCCGTAATGGAAGTAAAAGCGGTAGCGCAAGGTCAGGCTTCCGCCGGCGGGAATGTCGTAATCGCCGAGATGGGGCTGATCCATCTTGTTCTCGTAGAAGTGCTGGCCGAAGGGGTTGGCCCCGAAAAGCCCATACTCGCGCGCCATCCACCAAGTCGGATGCCGCAGGTTCTGCGGGCTGTCGAAGATCGCGACCCCATAGATCTTGCCCTCGTGCGGGGCATAATAGTCGCACCAGTCGGCGCGCTTTCCCCATGCTTTTCCATCGAGATCGCCCGTCGCCGTCACGATGTGGCCCGCCCCCGGCACATCCTGCTTTCCATTCTTGTGTGGCAGGGTCATCCACTGCGCGAGCCGCATGGCCATAGTGCCGTCCTTGTCATCGCCCAGGTGGACCGCGGCGTCCTGCGGCGCCTTGATCGTCACGGCGTAGTCGATGATCCGCGCGTCGGCCAGGCCCTGGAAGCGGAGGGTCGTCTCATCCGTGCAAAACACCTGCCCGGTGGGGGCGACCCAGCGGTCGGTCGCCCGGATCGTGCCGACGTCGCCGCTCGTCGCCTCGACGATGGAGTCGTGCACGATCTTGCCCTTCTTGCGGCTGTTGCCGGCGGTGCCCTCGTTCCAGAAATCGATCCCGTTCACGTCGCTGTGAGCGAACCAAAGCGAGCGGTGATGCGGATGGTCGCGGTCCTCTCCCGGCGTGTTCTTCATTGGAAAGTCGCGGGTGAGCGGCGTTCCGTCCGGCGCCATGATGGGGTAGCAGTACGGCCGGTCCGCCCCGGCGTAGATGTATTCGGTGAACAGCTGGCCGCCGATCTCGACGCGGATCCGGCCGTCAGCCTGGGTGAGCTTGACGGCCGGGTCGGCCCTTAGGGCGATGCCTCCGGCCAGGGCAAGAGTGAGGGCGAGCAGGGAAAGCGGGGTGGGGTTCTTCATGGGCATGAATCTCCGCCAGGAAGAGACGCGCCGCAACCGGAAAGGTCTCGGACGAAACTCAGGTCCCGTAGAGCCTGTCCCCGAAATCGCCGAGCCCGGGCAGAATGTATTTTCTCGCATTGAGGGCCCGGTCCAAAGCCGCCGCAAAGATGGGCACCTCCGGGTGGGTGCGGCCGACCTCCTCCAGCCCCTCGGGCGCAACGACGATGCACACAAGCTTCGGATCGGAGGCCCCCCTTTCCTTGACGAGCTTCAGGGCCATGGCGGCGGAGCCTCCCGTTGCGAGCATGGGGTCGATGACAAAGACCGGGCGCCCCTCGAGCGGAGGGAGCTTGCAGTAGTAGCTGCGGGCCTTCGCGGTCTCATGATCCCGCTCAAGGCCGATGTAGCCGACGCTCACATCGGGAAACACGTCCAGAAAAGGCTGCAGCATCCCGGAGCCCGCCCTCAGGATCGGCACGACGACCAGCGGGGTGTGGACGAGGACCCGGCCCCAGGCCGCCTCGAGGGGCGTCTGGATCTCCTTCTCCTCGGTCGCCAGGTCCCGCGTCGCCTCGATCGCCAGGAGCAGGCTCAACTGGTAGGTCAGTGTGCGGTAGGTGGCCGGATGGGTCGTCCTGTCCCGCAGGTGCGTGACAATATGATGGGCGAGCGGGTGTTCGATCAGCCGCAGTCCCCCGTTCACAGCAGCTCCCTTTCCACCTTGATCTCGAGGAAGTGCTCGAACTCCCGGCGGAGCTCCTTCTGCTTTCCCCGAAGTCCCGGCATGAGGCTCAGCCAGTTGTACGCCTCCTCGCGCAGATGCTTCGGCATCACCGGCTCGACCACCCTCACCCGGTCGAACGCCCGCACGCACGCCGCCGCGACCGCGTCACACATGCGCTGCGCATCGGCCGAACTGTGCTGGCCGGCAAGCCGGAGCACCTCGTCGAGCTTGCGGTGCCTGCGCTTGAGGATCGCCTTGTAGGATTCGAGGCTGTCCAGGATGACGTTGACCGTGCGCGGGAAGAAGCTCGCCATGAGGGTCCACGGATCCTTTCCGTCGCCGCTCTTGCGCAAGTCGCTGCGGAGGATGACCGCGGGGATGTCGGCGAACTTGGCGAACATGAATTCGATCGCCGTCGCCGAGTCGACCGCGGGCCCCTCAAAGACAAAGAGCGCGAGATCGCAGGCGATGAGGGTCTTGACCGCCCGGTCCCGGATCGCCCGCGGGCGCTGACCGTTCGGCTCGAGGTTCTGCGGCAGGGCGCACAGGTACCGGCCGTGGGATTTCTCGTAGATCGCCTCGCCGAGGTACGCGTTTCCGATCAGATGGTTCAGGCAATACATCTCACCCGAAAAATAAACTTTGAGTTGACGCGGTTTTTTCATCTGCCGGCGGGCGTACCCGGGATTCAGTATTCCGCGGAGCGCGCGCGGCTCAACGAAAATTGTTCCCGGCCCCCGCAAGAAACTCAGTCCCGCAGTAAATAAAGCGCGGTGACCGTTCCCGCGAAGAGGAGGGTGGGCAGGATCACCCAAAGCGGGCTGAAGGGCAGGTGGTAATGGGGGATCGCCCAGGCAACGAGCGCGCATTTGAGGGCGATCACGACCCAGCAGGCGATGAGCAGCCTCTCCGTCCTGCGGTTGCGCGCCGCGGCCCCGGGAACGCGGACCGATGCCACGAAGCGCCGCTCATAGTCGAGCGCCCGCCCCCGCGGGCCCATGAAATTGGCGAACATAGGCTAGCAGCGGCCGGTGCGCCCGCCGAGTTCCCTCAGGTAGCGGGCGGCGCCCCCGGCGAGGCGGTCCATCTGCGGCTCGGACAGCCGCCACTGCCAGTTGCCCTCGGGCTTTCCCGGGCAGTTGAGCCTGGCCTCCGATCCCAGCGAGAGTATGTCCTGGACGGTGATGACGGCGAGCCGGCTCGGGGCGGCGTAGGCGGCGCGGATGAGGTCCCAGCCGATCTCGGAGCCGTTGACGCTCAGCGTGCGCCGGACGTGGTCCCGCTCGGCCTCTCCGGCCGAGGCGTACCAGCCGATCGAGGTGTCGTTGTCATGGGTGCCAGGATACACGACCTGGTTCTGGATCAGGTTGCGGGGGAGATAAAGGTTGGATTCGTCGCCCCCGAAGGCGAACTGCAAGACGGCCATTCCCGGAAGGCCCGTCTCCTCGCGGAGCTTCACGACCCCCGGGGTCAGAAGCCCCAGGTCCTCGGCGATTATCCTCGCCTTGGGCTGCGCCCGGCAGATCGCCTTGAACAGGTCTATCCCCGGGCCCGCGACCCACGCCCCCGTGCGCGCGTTGGCGGCCGGCAGCGGGACCCGCCAGTACGCGTCGAATCCGCGGAAATGGTCGATCCTCGCAATGTCGTACAATTCGAAGGCGGCCCGCAGCCTCGAGATCCACCAGGCGTAGCCGTCGGCCGCATGGCGATCCCAGGCGTACAGGGGATTGCCCCACAGCTGGCCATCCGCCGAAAAATAGTCAGGCGGGACGCCGGCCACGGCCACGGGCCGGCCGCTCGCCTGGTCCAGCTCGAACAGCTCGGGACGGGCCCACACGTCGGCCGAATCGGCCGCGACGAAGATCGGCAGATCTCCGACGATTGCGATCTTCCGCCTCGCGGCTTCCCTCCTGACCCTCCGCCACTGCGCAAAGAAGACATACTGGTAGAACCGCTGCGCCTCGCACGCGGAGGCGAGCTTCTTCCGGAGCGGCGAGCGCATGGCCTTCGCAAAGACGCGCGATTCGTCGGGCCACTCGGTCCACGCCCGGCCTCCGTGGAGATCCTTGAGGGCCCGGAACAGGGCGTACGGATCCAGCCAGTCCGCCTGGGCCTCCTTGAATTCCTCGAAGCTCCCGTCTCCCAGGGCCGGGCTCCCGCTTTCCTGGTAGCGCTCGAAGGCGCCCTTCAGAAGCGCCCACTTGATCCGGTAGAGCGCCCCGTAATCGACCCGGCCGGACGATCGTTCGGTGATGGGAACCAAGTCGGCCGCCTTGAAGAATCCCCGCGACGCCAGTTCCCCCAGGTCGATCAGGTAGGGGTTTCCGGCAAAGGCGGAAAAGCACTGGTACGGCGAGTCTCCGTAGCCGGTGGGCCCCAGGGGACAGATCTGCCAGGTGCTCATTCCCGCCGCCTGCAGAAAGTCGAGAAACCGGTCCACCTGCACATCGAAAGTGCCGACGCCCTGGTGCCCCGGAAGGCACGTTGGATGCAGAAGGACCCCCGCCCCGCGCGTTTCCAGCCAGTTGAACAACGGTGTTTGCATTTCGAGGAGGAGTTAGGCGCCCATTCGCCGTTTTGAACAGGCCAATCACTTTAATGTTTTCTTTTGCCGGTCGCAAGGGACAGGCACCTTTGTGGGGACAGGCACCTTTGTGGGGACAGGCACTTGTTGGGCGGCAGGCTGGATTTTGGAACATATTCGTGCTAGTTTTGCTCCAAGGCAGAAGAGAAGTACCCGAAAAGGAGCGAACCATGAAAAAAATCGCCTTGTTCTCCGCGGCGGTCGCATGGGTGGCTGCGGGCGCAGTTTACGGCACGGATGCGCCAAAGGCCTCCTGGGCCGAAGTCGTATTCGACCACCCCGAGAAGTTCACGGACATCAAGGACCAGATGTCGCCGACCGACAAGGGTCAGCAGGCGATCCTGGACAAGTTCAACGACTTTCTGGTATCGGAGTCGCAGCGCTTTGTCCCGGAGGGATGCAAGCTGACCATCACTTTCACAAACATCAATTTGGCAGGGACTTTTGAGCCCTGGCGCGGCGCCAACTGGGACCAGGTCCGCATCGTCAAGCCCATCTACCCCCCCAATTTCAAGTTCGCCTGGAGCGTCACCAATGCCGCGGGCAAGGTCATCAAACAGGGCAAGGAGGACATCACCGATACCGCTTTTGATTTGAGGCTCACGTCAAACCTCGACGACCCGCTCAGGTTCGAGAAGGACATACTCAAGGATTGGATGTCAGGCAGCCTGGGCGACCTTAAGCGCCTGGTGGCCTTGAATTGAACCGTCCCGGGAGCACCGGCGGCAGCCGCCCAAATTAGACTTGCATCAAGTTCTTTTCTGTGCGTTTTTTGCGCCCTCGTTAGAGATAGCGTTTTGGTGACAGCTTCTGGTGAGTCGTTGGCTGAGCAGGTATGCTTAAGTGATGATTTCGAAACCCAATGGTGGGAACGGACTGGCAGCGGACGGTGGCTCTACGAAATCAACATAATGGCTAATTCCAAACTTTATGTTGGAAACCTCTCCTTTAAGACCACTGAAGACGAGCTACGCGCGCACTTCGGTCAATTCGGTACCGTTACCGACGTATACGTTGCCATGGACAAGATGACGGGCCGCCCGCGCGGCTTTGCTTTCGTGACCATGGGAACCGATGATGAGGCCAAGATCGCGGCTGAGAAGGTCAACGGGTCTGAACTCGGCGGCCGTCAGCTCACGGTCAATGAGGCTCGTCCGAAGGAAGAGCGCACGGGCGGCGGCTTCGGCGGCGGCGGCGGTGGCGGCGGCCGTGGCTTCGGCGGCGGCGGTGGCGGCGGCCGTGGCTTCGGCGGCGGCGGCGGCGGCGGCGGCGGTCATCGCGACCGCGGCGAGCGCCGTTACTAAGCGCACCCGGCTTCCAAGGCCGGCATTCAATTTGCAAGAGACGGAGCCCCAAAAGGCCCCGTCTTTTTTTTGCTTTCCAAGTTGGAAAGCAACCACGCCCCGCCTTCGCCAACTTGTCCGCCAGAGCTTTGGCGACGGCGGAGGCTACGGCGTGGCAAGCTCCGCCCAACGGGCGAAGGCGGGTCCGAGTCGGAAAGCAACCCGCCGTTGGATGTTGAAAAGGCCGCCTTCGCCCGATGGGCTACGGCGCTCCGCCCTTCCGACTCGGAAGGGCGGAGCCTGTCCCTTGTCGAAAAAGGTCCTGCTTGAACATCTCGGCGAACTGCAGGCGTGCGCCCGCTGCCAGCGGATGCACAAGCCTGTCGTCGTCGGACGGCCGGTCCCCAGCCGGGTGCTCCTTGTCGGGCAGGCTCCCGGCGACAAGGAACCCACGCTTGGCCGTCCCTTCGCCTGGACGGCCGGGCGCACTCTCTTCAAGTGGTTTGGCGAGGCCCTGGGCTGGACCGAGGAGGAAACGCGCAGCCGTGTCTACTTTGCCGCCGTTTGCCGGTGCTTTCCGGGGAAGCGGCCCGAGGGCGGCGATCGGGTTCCAGCCCCCGATGAAATCGCCGCCTGCTCACACTGGCTTGAACGCGAGTTCCAAATCCTGCGCCCCTCCCTCGTGATCCCCGTCGGAAAGCTGGCGCTGAACCAGTTCATCGCCCCTTCGCCCCTGGACCAGGTGATCGGAAAGCGCTTCCCCATCACCTACCGCGGCCACCCGGCCGACTGCATCCCGCTCCCGCACCCGTCGGGGGCCTCCCCCTGGCACCGCATGGAGCCGGGCAAGACGCTGCTCCGGCAGGCCCTCCGCCTGATAGCCGCCCACCCGGCCTTGGCAAGCGTCCGATAGTCCAAAATTTCGCTTTCCACGGCGGTCCAACCCGATTTGCCTTTTCCCACCAACACCCCATGCGCCTGCTCCCCGTAGCCCTCCTGTTCGCCGCAGCCCTGTCCCTCAAGCCACCCCTTTTCGCGCAGCGCGAGAAGTTCAACTACGACGATCTCGTCTATGTGGAAAAGACCTGGCCCAACGCGCAAAAGACAAACACGGGCATCCGCTACGTCATTCTGCAACCTGGCGAGGGACAGCCTCCCAAGCCGGGCGACATGGTCCATGTGCTGTACGTGGGGACCCTTCTCAACGGAACGCCGTTCGACAAGAACCTCGACCGGAACAAGCCCTTTTCATTCCGGCTCGGCCGCGGAATCGTGATCGTCGGCTGGGATCAGGTCATCCAGCTCATGAAGCCCGGCGAGAAGCGGATCGTCATCATCCCCCCGGAGCTTGCCTACGGCTCCATGGGCGACCCGCCCAAGGTGCCCAGGGACGCCTCGCTCATCTTCACGATCGAGCTCCTGAGCATCGACCGCGAACAGTAAGGCCATCCCAAGAACCTGTCAGTGCGCGACGTGGGTCGCCGCGAATTTCTGGTTGAATTCCGACACCGCCTGGGAGCGCGCGGTGTCCGGCGCCAGCCCTTGTGCGACGAGTTCGGACGTGCGCTTGTCCACCCAGCGCTGCTTGAAATCCGTCTCGGACTGCGTCGCAACGTGGGAGTCCTCCCTCGGCGGCTTGGGCGCGGTGCTCCCGGTCTTGGTATTGTGCCCAATGAATGGGATATGCTGCACGAGCGAGCAGCCGGCGCCAAGCCCGACGGCGAGGGCAGCGGCTAAAACGATGAGAGGGCGCTTCATATTGGCGTTAACCCGAAGATTTCATGAAAACGACCAAAGATCGCCAAACCGCCCAGGGAAAAGGGCCAAAGACGACCGAGGTGTGCTTGCAAGCACATCGCACGGAGTTTGAGGCCCTTTTCCGAGAGCGGTTTGGATGAGATTTGGTCGAATTTCATGAAATCTGCGGGTGAGGATGACAATCGTGGCGGCAACAAGGTCCATCGGCGAGTGAAACTTTTTCCCGATGCCCTCTTTTTTCCCGGGGCGAAGCCGCCCGCTCAGGGCCTCGCCTGCAGCGCATCCCGTATCGCCCGGACGAGCTCTGGCTCGGTCGCAACCCCGATGACCCCGTTCACAACGAACTGGATTCCGACGCAAACGAGCAGGAATCCCATCAGCTTGGTCAGGGCATTCATGCCGTTCGCCCCGATGACGGTCACGACCCGCGTGGACAGCCGAAGGGTCGCGTAGCTGATCGCCGCCACGGCGACGATCCCCAGTATGATCGCTGCGTAGTCCAGCCAGGCCCTTGCAAGCGAGGCGAAACCCACCGTGACTGCGATCGACCCCGGCCCGCTCAGCATCGGCATGGCCAAAGGCGTGAATGAAACATCCGGCTTTGCCCGGGCGGCCGGGATCGCATGCTCGCTGTGCTGGTCGCCTCCGTCGCCTCCGAGCAGCATCCGCCAGCCGATCCCGACAACCAGCATCCCCCCGGCGATCCGAAGCCCGGGAATCGAGATTCCAAAGGCGTTCATGATGAATGTCCCGAATACGAGCGAGCCGACCAGGATCGTCACCATGTAAAAGCACGCCCGGCGCAGCTGTTCGAGCCTCCGCGCCTGCGAATCGCCCTCGGTGATGGCAAGAAACGTGGGCGTCGCCGCCAGGGGATTGATGACGGGCAGCAGCCCGACGACTGTCCCCAGGATCAATTCCCAGAAATGGGAGGCGTTGGAGGCGTTCACTGCCGCAGATGCGTTACGGCAAAGTACAGGGCCCCGAGGATCACGGCAGCCTGTCCAAGGAAGCTCGTCACGACCCACCGGATCACACGGCTTTCCGACGCGCTAATTTCAGCGCGCATCAAGGCAATCTTGACCTCAAGATCACTCTTGAATGTCAGAAGCTCAATCTTTGTGGCAAACGCCTCCAAGTCAGCCTTTGTCGCCAACGCCTGCAGGTCGGCTTTGGTCGCCAGCGTGTCGGTCGCCAACTCGGTTTCCATGACCTGAAGAATGGCCCGCGCCTGGGCCGACGGCAACTGCGCTTTTTCGAGAATCTCCAAACTCTTGGTTCTCATCGCCACCATATTAGCACTTTTGAAAGCGCCCTCGTCCATAGGCTGCCACGCCCCGCGGCAACACCAATCCGTGCGCACCATTTACCAATTCGTGCGGAGTCATTGCGTGCGCCTCGGGATAACATGTTATCGTGATGAAAAGCGCTGCCCCCGAAGGCGTTCCAAGCACGGGTCATCGCCCTACCGAGATCATACGGCAGGATGAAGGCTCACTGCTCGACCTGCTGCAGGATCTCGAGCAACGGCATGGGTTTGTGCCGCGCGACGTCTCCGAGGAGATCTCGCGCGTTGTCGAGGTGAAGCTCGAGCGGATCCGCCGGATCCAGAGCAAGCTCGAATCGACCACCCGCCGCGACGTGCAACAGCACGCCGAGCGCTGGCGCAACGAGGAGGGGAACCTCATCATGGTCCTCCATGCCATCCAGAACCAGTACGGCTACGTGCCGCGCGAGGTCGCGATGGAGTTGTCGCGGGAACTCGGGGTGAAGCTCGCGCGGATTTACGAGGTCATCACCTTCTACCATTACTTCAAGCTGCAGCCGCCGGGCGCCCACAACATCACGGTCTGCAACGGCACGGCCTGCTACCTGAAGGGCTCGAGCGAACTGCTCAACGAGACCCGCACGCAGCTCAACATTGCCGAGGGCCAGACCACCACGGACCGCCAGTTCCATTTTGAGGTCGTTCGCTGCATCGGCTGCTGCGGCATGGCGCCCGCCATGGTCGTGGACGGCAAGACCTGCGGCCACGTGAAATCTTCGGATATCGCCGGCTACATCGCCGCGATCAAGGCGCAAAAGGGAGCGACGAAATGACTAAATTGACTCGTCAGGATCTGGAACATTTTGCCGCGCAGCCTGATGCGGATCCTCTGGAGTGGATCCGCGTGCAGCTCGACACGGGTGGCATAGCCGCCGGAGCCGAGACCGCATTCTCCGCACTGGCCCACGCGCGCAACGAACGCCAACTCACCTTTTCCCTCCTTCGGGCCGGATCGATAGGCTATTCCTTCGCCGATCCCGTGGTCGAGGTGCAGTCGGAAGGCATGCCGCGGATTCACTATGGGCAGGTCTCCCCCGAGGTCGCCGAGGCGATCCTCGAGCAGCACGTAATGGGCAAGCGCCTCCTCGATGACCATGTTATCGCCACCCGCTCCCGCTCGCTGGAGCTTCTGGCGCCCGTGACCCACGTCCTTGTGTGCGACACGGGGCCAGGCACCGCAAGCAAGACCGAGTTTTTCCAATTTTCATTCAATGAGGAGCTTAAGCGCCGCGGGCTCTCGGACCGAGTGCAGGTCGCCCGCGCCCTGGACATCGGCATCTACGACGAAGGCGCCGTCGTGCAGTTGCTGCCCTCCGCCGTCACGTATGCCAACGTCCTGGCGCCCGACGTCGCCCGCATCGTCGCCGAGTCGATCGAGAACGGCCGCGTCCTGGACGACCTGCTCTGGAAGGCGCCGGACAAGCAGGTCCGCATCGCCCTTCGCCACTGCGGCAACGTCGATCCGGGCCGGCTCGACGACTATGTCCGCCGTGTTGGCGGCTACCAGGCCCTTCGCCGGGCGATCTTCGAGATGACTCCGGAGGCCGTGATCGCCGAGATGAAGGTGAGCGCCCTGCGCGGCCGCGGCGGCGCCGGATTCCCGACCTGGCTCAAGTGGCAGATCACGCGCGCGCAATCTTCTCCTCAGCACTATGTTATATGCAATGGAGACGAGGGCGATCCGGGTGCATTCATGGATCGCAGCGTCCTTGAGAGCGACCCGCACGCCGTCCTCGAGGGCATGATCATCGCCGGCTATGCGATGGGTGCCTCCAAGGGCTACTTTTACATCCGCGCCGAGTATCCGAAAGCGGTCGAGCGCATCGAGCACGCGATCCAGGAGGCCCGCGAACAGGGACTCCTCGGTGAAAACATCCTCGGCAGCGAGTTCTCATTCGACGCGAAGATCCGGCTCGGCGCCGGCGCATTCGTCTGCGGCGAGGAAACGGCCCTCATCGCCTCGATCGAGGGCAGGCGCGGCAGCCCGAGCCCCCGGCCGCCCTATCCGTCGGTGCGCGGCCTCTGGAACATGCCGACCGCGATCAACAACGTCGAGACGCTCGCCTGCGTGCCGGCCATCCTGACCAAGGGCGGCGAGTGGTTCTCGAGCTTCGGAACGGCGACATCGAAGGGCACCAAGGTCTTTGCCGTCACCGGCAAGGTCCGCAACGCCCAATTGGTCGAGGTCCCCATGGGGACGACCCTCCACGACATCATCTACGACATCTGCGGGGGCGTCCTCGACGAGAAGGACATCAAGGCCGTCCAGACCGGGGGCCCCTCGGGCGGCGTAATCCCGGTGCAGCACCTCGACACGCCCGTCAGCTACGAGACCCTGCAGCAGCTGGGCTCGATCATGGGCTCGGGCGGGATGCTCGTCATGGACAAGACCGATTCGATGGTCGAGGTGGCGAAATTCTACCTGAAGTTCTGCGTCGATGAGTCCTGCGGCAAGTGCGCGCCGTGCCGGATCGGCGGCTATCAGCTGCTCCAGATCCTCGACCGGATCTCCCGCGGCCGCGGCGGCGACGAGGACCTCGTGCAGATCAAGCGAATCTGCCTTGCGATGCAGCGCGCCTCGCTCTGCGGCCTGGGCCAGACCGCCTCCAACCCCGTCCTGTCCACCCTTCGCTATTTTGGCGAGGAATACCGGGCCTTCATCGAGGGCGGACCCTCCTACGCGCGCAAGATGAAGGGCGCCGCCGGCGGCGGATCGGCCTCGGCCGCGCCCCGGGCCGCCGCGCCCGCCGTGCCGGCAATCAGCGGGGGGGCCGAATTATGATCACCGCACGCATCAACCAGATTGAAGTGCAGGTGCCGGAAGGCACGAGCATCCTCGACGGAGCCCGGCGCGTGCAGGTGAAGATTCCGACGCTGTGCAAGCACAAGGATCTCCTCCCGACGGCCGCATGCGGCATCTGCATCGTCCGCAACAAGGGCGGCAACAAGCTCATTCGCGCCTGCTGCACGCCCCTTGAAAACGGGATGGAGATCACGACCCACGACCACGAGATCGTCGACGTGCGCCGCGCGACCCTCGAACTCATCCTCTCGAACCACCCGCAGGCCTGCCTGACCTGCGGCCGCAACGGCGAGTGCGAGCTCCAGTCGCTCGCCGCCGACTTCAACATCCCGGTGGAGACGATCAAGCGCTACGTGAAGGACACGCCGCCCGACCGCTCGACCGGCTCCATCATCCTCGAGTTCCAGAAGTGCATCAAGTGCGGCCGCTGCATCCAGGTCTGCCAGGAGGTCCAGAACGTCTGGGCCCTGTCATTCCTCGACCGCGGAATCAACACCCGCATGGCGCCCGCCGGCGACATCACCCTGGCCGAATCGCCCTGCGTCAAGTGCGGCCAGTGCTCCGCGCACTGCCCGACCGGCGCCATCGTCGAAAACGACGAGACGCCGATCGTCTGGGAGGCGCTGCACGATCCGAACAAGGTCTGCGTCGTGCAGATCGCCCCGTCGGTCCGCGTGACCGTCGGCGAGGCCTTCGGGCTCCCGCCCGGAACCAACCTGACCAAGAAGCTCTACGCAGCCCTGCGCCGCCTCGGCTTCACGGCCGTCTTCGACACCAACTTTTCCGCCGACCTGACGATTGTCGAGGAGGCCAGCGAATTCATCGAGCGGTTCGTCCACAAGCGCGGCCCGCTGCCCCTCATCACCTCCTGCTGCCCGTCCTGGACGGACTTCATGGAGAAGAACCACTACGACTTCATCGACAACTTCTCCACGGCGAAGTCGCCCCAGCAGATGCTCGGCGTGCTTGCGAAGACCTATTACGCGCAGAAGCTCGGCATAGACCCCTCGAAGATGTTCGTCGTGTCGATCATGCCCTGCACGGCGAAGAAATACGAATTGTCCCGCACCGACGAGATGTACGCCTCGGGCTTCAAGGACGTGGACGTGGCCCTCACCACCCGCGAACTCGCCCGCATGCTCAAGCAGTCCGGCATCGAGTTCCTCTCCCTCGAGGACGGCCAGCCCGACTCGATCCTCGGCGAGTACACCGGCGCCGGCACGATCTTCGGCGCGACCGGCGGCGTCATGGAGGCCGCCCTCAGGACCGCGTACTTCTACGCCACCGGCAAGAAGCTCGAATCGCTCGAACTCGACGCCGTCCGCGGCCTGCAGGGCGTCAAGGAGGCGACGGTCATGGTCGCCGGCTCGCCCGTCCGGGTCGCCGTCGCCCACGGCCTTGCCAACGTCGAGGCCGTTCTCAACCGGGTGCGCGAGTCCTGGAAGGCCGGCGAGGAGCTGCCGTATCACTTCATCGAGGTCATGGCGTGCCCCGGCGGATGCATCGGCGGAGGCGGCCAGCCGTACGGTGTCGACAATGAGCGCCGGAAGCTCCGCACGGCCGGTCTCTACCAGGATGACCGCGATTCCACGATCCGGTGTTCCCACGAGAATCCCGAGGTCATCCGCGTCTACTCGGAATTCCTCGGCAAGCCCCTTGGCGCCCGCGCCCACGAGCTGCTGCACACGCGCTATACGGCGAGGCCCCTCTACAAGCGGTAGCGAATGAAACCCGGCCTCCTCCTCGCCGCGCTGATAATCACCTCCGCGGGCGGGGCGGAGGATGCGCCTGAATTGCTTCCGCCGTGGGTCGTCTCGGCGGAGGCGGTGCTGCCCGATTCCCAGCCGATCCGCGCCACCTCCCTCCTTCCCGAGGAGGCCTGGTCGGGCAGGGCGGTGGGGACCCTGGCCGATGCCCTGAACCAGATCCCCGGCGCCATTCTCCAGGAGAGCTGGGGCGGATTCGAGCCGCCCCGCATTTCGATCCGCGGCTCCGGCATCCAAAGCGCCCCGTCCAGCCGCGGGGTCGCGCTCCTCTTCGACCGGTTCCCCCTCGGCCTCGCCGACGGCTCCTTCAATAGCGCCCTCCTCGACCCCCGCTTAAGCCAGCGAATCGAGGTCCAGCGCGGAATCGACGGCTGGCGGACTTCGCCCTGGGTCGCCGGCGGCGCCCTCGACTTCCGCTGCACCCCCCCGACCGCCGATGCACAGGACCTTCGCCTCGAAACCGGCTCGTTCGGCGCCCTGCGGGCCTCGGCTTCCGGATCCCTCGTCCAGGGCGACAACGGCGAAACGGCCGCTCTCTCCCGCTCGGAAGAGGACGGCTACCGCGCGCACAGCGGACAAGCGCGAACGGCGGCCTTTGCGTCCCTCGACCACGCCTTCTCGGCCGACTCCCATGCCGATTTCGAAGTCTACCACGTCGACTCCCGCTACGACGTCCCTGGACCCCTGACCCTCGCGGCCGCAATGACCGCGCCTGCAAGCGTCTCCTCCGCGGTCCTGCGCGATCTTCCCGGCCGCACTTCCCAGTTCACCCGCGTCGCCGGCTCCTTTGACCGTTCGAGCCCCGCCTGGGACTTCGATGCCGGGGCCTCCTTCGCCCGCACAACCGATGACTTTCGCCAGCTCCAGCCCAACGGCATCACGAACTCCCAAAGCGACGACGCAGACCTGTCCGCCTCCCTCGCCCGCCGGTTCAGCGCCGCCTCTGAGCCCAATGAGCTTCGCGTCACAGCCACCCTCGAGCGCGGCTGGCGCGACATGGGGCGTTTCCTCAACAGTTTCGGCCAGTCCGGCGCCGAGTTCGCCCACTACGGGCTCTTTCCGACGACCGCGGCCCTCGAATTCGAGGACACCTTTGCCCTCGCCCCGCACCTCGTCGGCACCCTTGGGCTGGCCCGCACCGAGACGACCCGCGACATCGAGGACCGCTCCGGCGCGAACCCATCCGCCAGCCGCGACCTCTCCTCGGGCTTCACCCTCCCAGCCGCCAGCCTTCGCTGGCGCATATCCAAGGACGATATGGCCTTCGCCAGCGTCTCCACGACCGCGGAGGCCCCGACCTTCGACGACTTGCTCCTGACCTCGGGCGCCTACCCATCGCTCGCAAGCCGGAGCCAGGCTCTTTCCTCCCAGCGCACCGTCACCTACGAGATCGGCGCCCGCGGGCGCACCGGCTCCCTCTCCTGGGACGCCGCGGTCTACCATGGCCTGTGGCAGAACGAGATCCTCAGCCTCGCCGATGCCAGCGGCAACCCCCGCGGCTCCGTGAACGCGAGCCCGACGACCCACGACGGAATCGAGACATCCGCCCGGTGGCTCATCTGCGATCACCCCATCCGCGTTTCCGTCAATGGCACCGCGGCCTGGACCCACTTCGTCTTCGACAACGATCCCGTCTACGGCACAAACCGCCTCGCAGGAAACCCGCCCCAACTCGGCACGGCGGAACTCCTCCTTGAGGCGCCCGACGGCGCATTTTTCGCCACCGGCGTGGACTGGACGGCCGGCGCCACCCCCGTCGACCATGCCAACAGGCTCACCTACGGCGGCCAGGCGCGCACCCATGTGCGCGCCGGCTGGCGCTATGCGCCGTATTGGACATTCTTTGTCGAGGTGGAGAACCTCTTCAACCGGACCACGATCGCGAGCACCGCAGGCGTCCTCGATCTCGCCCGCAGCCCCTCCGCGACCTCGATCTTCCTTCCGGCCCCCGGGCGTTCGGTTGTCCTTGGAGTCGAGTGGAAGCATTGACATCGTCACGCCATGTTCGGCGCCATCGGCACCACCCTCTGCTTTGCCCTGACGCCCATTTTCGCGAACCGCGCGGCGCACCGGCTCGGGAGCATCTCGGCCAATTTCTGGCGGCTCATCGTCGCGGCGATAGTCCTCGGGATCTGGGCGCATCTCTTCGGGGCCGGCCTCAATACAGGGGCGTTCAACTGGTTCTTCCTGGGCGGCCTTGTGGGTTTCGGCGTCGGCGGGGTCTCGATGTTCCTTTCGCTCCCCCGGCTCGGCTCGAGCCTCTCGACCCTGATAGTCCAATGCGTGACGGCCCTTGTCGCCGCCGCCGTTGAATTCGCCTGGCTCGGCACGGCCCTGACCGGCAGGCAGATGTTCTGGGCCGCGCTCACCCTCTCAGGAGTCGTCATCGGCCTTTTGCCGCAAAGCCTGGTCCGCGTCTCGCCGGAGAGATTCAAAGCCGGGGTGGGGTGGGCCCTCCTCTCCGCCGCCGCCCAGGGCGCGGGTGCTGTCTTCAGCCGCAAGGCCTTCGCCGTCGCCGCATCCCTCCATGAGCACGTCGATCCGGGCACGGCCGCGTACCACCGGGCCCTCGGCGGGCTGGCCTTCGGCGGTGTCGTCCTGGCCCTGCTCGCCCTGTCGGGCCGCGCCAAGCTCCTCGGCGATTGGCGGTCCTGGCCCTGGGTGCTCGGCAATGCCCTCACCGGGCCCATCCTCGGCGTCACCTGCTACCAATGGGCGCTTCGCTCCAACCCCGCTGGACTCGTCCAGCCGATCGTCGCCGTGGCTCCCCTCCTCACGATCCCCTTCGCAATCTGGATCGAAAACGCCCCCAAGCCGCGCCTCAGCTACTACGCGGGCGCCATCCTCGCCATAGCCGGGGCGACCTGCATCGTCCTTGTCCGCTGAAAACCTTCGGGTGAAACAGGCTCACGACTTCCGTGCCCGCATGACCATGGGCACGAGCCTGAGCCCTTTCCAGATCCGTGGGGAGAATCCAACGGGCGAATGCAGGATGCGAAAGATCCAGCCCAGCATCAGGCGATCCGCCCAGACGGGAATCCCGACCTGCCGGCTCGAGAGGAAGGCGATCGCGCCACCGGTGCAGATGATCGCAGGCCGGTATGAGAGGTGCGAGATCAGGAAGAATCCGAGCCGCTCCTGCACGCCTCCGCGGATGTTCAAAACGACAAACGCCGGGCGCTTGCGCTCGATCCTGGCGAGAAGCTCCGCGTCCTGCAGCCTCCCGGCCGGGTACATGGGCGCCAGATAGCAGTCATCCGCCCCGACCTCCATGCCCTGGCTCTTCAGCCACCCACAGTTCGCTTTGGCATCCTCCGCCGAGGGCATGACCCAGTAGGTTGCGCCGATCTTACGAAACTCCGGAAACGAAAGCAACGCCCGGAGGTATCTTAGCCCGGAGATCCTCGGCAGCCGCTCCCGCTTCAAGAAGAGCCAGAGGAGGACAAAGAACCCGCTGTCGGTGATCGCAAAATCGCTTCCCACCAGGGCTTCGCGATGCGCCGCGTCATCCATCAGATCGACGAGGACGGGTGCCGAGGGGACAACGATCAATCCGCCCCGCAACGTGCGGGCCAAAAGCCCCTGAATGCTGCCGACAAAGAACCGGAGGCCGAGGATTTCTTTTAACTCATCATCCATCGTTTCCTTGCGCAACGACCCCTTGCTGCAGTCATGATTCCGAGGATGGTCCGCGCCTGGTCTGCCGGCAACCGGGATTTTTCCCCTTCACCACCACTCGACCGGCCCTTTCGGCACGGGAATGCCCGGGGTCTCGCCCCCCTCCTCCATGAATGACGCCACCATCGGCCTCATCCGGTATTCCTTCAGGAGTCCGCCCGACTCGTCGCAAAACCGGCTCCGCCACGCCACGTACTCCGCGATCGCCCCCTCGAAATCCGCCCTCGAGCGGATCAGGTGCACCCGCTGCTTGAACGCCTTCGCCGGCCCGAACCGCTTCGCGTACCACGGCGCCACCTTCCGGAACAGCCGCGCCCCGTGCTCCTCCCCGAAGAATTCGCAGTACCTCTCGAAATGCCTTCGCATGACCCGCACCCGCTCCTCGAAGCCCGCTTCCGCCTGCGCCTCTCCCGTCCTCAAGTATGCCTCCGTCCGCTTGAAGATCCACGGATCGTAGAAAGCCCCCCTCCCGATCCCCACCCCCGCGCACCCCGTCGCATCGATCATGTGCCTGGCCGCCTCCGGCGTCGTGACATCGCCATTGCCCACGACCGGAATCGCATTCACCGCCTCCACGACCGCCCTGATTCCCCCTAAATTCACCTTGCCCGAAAACCCCTGGGCCCGCGTCCTCCCGTGCACGAACACAGCCGCGATGCCCGCCCCCTCCAGCGCCCTCGCCAATTCCGGCGCCGTAATGTTTTCCTCATCCCACCCCAATCTCATCTTTGCCGTCACCGGAATCCTCACGGCCGAAACCATTCCCTCCACCAATTTCACCGTCTTCCCAAAATCCGTCATCATCGCCGAGCCGCCCCCTATCCTCGTCACCTTCTTGACCGGGCAGCCCATGTTGATGTCGACCGCCTGGGCCCCCAGTTCCTGGCACTTGACCGCCGCATCCCGCATCTCCTCCTCCACGCTCCCGAAAAGCTGTACCGCCAGCGGCCGGTCCTCCCCGCACGTTGCCACGAGCCGCATCGCCGAGGGATTGCCCTCCAATAGCGACCTGGCGTTCACCAGGTCCGTCGTCGCCCACCCGAGACCTCCCAGTTCCCTCACGGTCAGGCGCATGGGCAGGTTTGTGTAGCCCGCCAAAGGCGACAGAAAGAGATTTGACGTCAGGCTATAGGGACCGAGGCGCACCGGTCCTGGCACATTGCAACCCGCCCCCCGCGTTGGCAACCGCCGGACTTGTTATAATCCCGACCCATGAAGGCTTCCAGTCTTGAGATTCTTGAGAAATCACAATTGCCGCCATCCCAGGCCCGTGCCATATTCCAAGTCATGGAAGCCGAGATGAGCGCGCGGGAACACACCCTCGCAACGAGGGCTGATCTGGACCGGGGATTTCATGATCTCGAACTAAAGCTCGAGACCTTTCACGGCGAATTCAGGTCGGAGATGCAGGCCCTTCGCGCCGAACTCAAGAGCGACATCCGGGACACCGTTCGCTGGAACTTCGCTTTCTGGGTCGCCCAGCTCGCCGCCATGGTGGCCATCCTGAAACTGGTCAAGTAACCGCTCGGCCCTCCAGATCCGCTCGAACTCTGGGCGGCCGGGCCCTCTTGTCGGGCGTTGCCTACCGCCGAAGATGCTCGAGAACGAAATACCCCAACCCCGCGAGCACGGCCGTCTGACAGAGCATGCAGGTCAGAACCCATCGGGAGAGGGCTCCCTCCATTTTGTGGATCTCCGCCTTTAGCTCCGCCCTCAAATCGGCGATGTCCGCCTTGAGCGCCGATTTCACATCCAGCAGGTCCACCCTGCTCGCGAGCGATTCGTGCCCGGCTGCGATCTCCATTTCCATGGCCTCCAAAATGGCATGGGCTTGAGCCGGCGGCAACTGGGATCGTCCCAACGTCTCCAGGCTTCTTGTTTTCATCACCCCGATGATGGCAACACCCAGCTCCGAACTGTCATCCACGCCATTTTACTCATTATTTAATGAGTAAGTATTGACTGAGTAAGTTAGTTTTGAGCAAATAAGGCATGAATTCTGTTCTCCCCAAGGCTGATTTTGTCGGCCGTAAAGCCGAACTCGCGGCTCTCGAACGGCAATTTGCCTCGGAAAAGCCCGCGCTTCTTCCCGTCTACGGACGCCGGCGGGTGGGGAAGACCGAACTCTTGCTGCAGTTTGCCGCAGTCAAAACGGCGGTCTATTTCATGGCCAGCGACAAGCTGGCAACGCCCCAAATTGTGGACTTTGTGAGGGCTGCAGCGGGGTGGCTCAAAATGCCCCACCTGGGGGAGGCTGCGCCGGCCACGTGGGAAGCCGCCCTGCGGCTGGTCACAGGATCTGTGCCGGCCGGAAGAAAGCTCGTCCTGATTCTCGACGAGTTTCAGTGGCTGTGCAAATCGAGCCCTGAACTGCCCTCGGTGTTGCAGCGGCTGTGGGATCTGGAATGGCAGCGGGAGAACCGGCTGATGCTAATCCTTTGTGGATCGCTGATTGGATTCATGGAGCGAGAAGTCCTTGGAGCGCAGTCACCCCTACACGGAAGGCGGACGGGCGCCCTCAGAATTGAGCCCTTTAGCTTTCGTGAAGCGGCGCTTTTCCATCCCCGCTGGTCGCGGGAGGAACAGGCGCGGGCGCACTTTGTCTGCGGCGGCGTGCCGGCCTACCTCGGGCGATTCGATCCATCGCGGTCTGTGGCGCAAAACATTGTTCGCGAATTCTTCGAAATCGATGCCTTCTTCCAACGGGAGCCGGATTTTCTGCTGAGAGAGGAACTGGCCGACGTGAAGCAGGCGGCCGCCATCCTTGAGACGATAGCGGGAGGGCGGCGCACGCAGGGCGATGTCGCTCGGGCTGTCGGTTTGGGCACCAATGCCCTCGTTCCGCACCTGAAGAACCTCACAGCTCTCGGTTATCTTGAGAGGATCTTCCCTCTCACGGCCAAACCACCCCCTCGTCCCGCAATCCAATACCGTGTGGCGGATCCGCTCCTGAGATTCTGGTTCCGCTTCATCGAGCCGCATTGGAGCCTTCTGCGGCGCCATGACCCACGGCGCACGTTCGAGGAAATCGTGGCGCCGCAGTGGGCCGCTTTCTGCGGCGACGGATTCGAGCGGCTTTGCCGTGAGGCGATGCCATTCCTGTATGAAGCCGAAGGCGTAACAGGACGCTACCAGATCGGAGAATACTGGGACCGGCAGACGCAGATCGACGTTGTTGGCGTGCGCACGGACGGCTGGACGGATATCGGGGAATGCAAGTGGAGCGGGCAGGGGGCGCCGATGGCGTTTGCCCGGGAGCTCATCGCCCGCGCCGCAGCCTATCCGGACCGCACGAGAATGCTTAAATGCCGCCTCTTTGTACGAACCGAGGCCAAGACCGCGCCTGACGGAGTCACGCTCCACGGTCTGCGGGATCTTTATGGAGATCGATAAGACGCCTCCCCTGCGCTTGCTACGCCGCCGCGCCTTCGTCGGGAAACGGACATCCGCGCTCAAGACCTGACCCTGGTCAAGAAACCGCTCGGCCCTACAGATCCGCTGGAACTCCGGACGGCCGGGCCCTCGTCGGGCGTTGCCTACCGCCTTAGATGCTCGAGAACGAAATACCCCAACCCCGCGAGCACCGCAGTCTGGCCGAGCATGCAGGTCAGGACCCATCGGGAGAGGGCGCCCTCCACCTTGTGGAGCTCAGCCCTCAAATCGGCGATGTCCGTCTTGAACTTCGCCCTCAAATCGGCGATCTCCACCTTGAGCGCCGATTTCACGTCCAGCAGGTCCACCCTGCTGGCGAGCGATTCGTGCCCGGCTGCGATCTCCATTTCCATGACCTCCAAAATGGCATGGGCCTGTGCCGGCGGCAACTGGGATCGTCCCAGAATCTCCAGGCTTCTTGTTTTCATCAAATGAATTTGATCTTCCTCGCGGCCAGCCAGAGCATGCGAAACAGAATGACCCCGTGCCGCCACCGCTGGATGTTGGTCGTTCCATACTGCCGGTCGCAGTAATGGACGGGGATGTCCAGGATCCTCAGATGGAGCAGCCTCGCCCCGAACAGCATGTCGAAGTCCCCGAACGGATCGATTGAATCCAGATACGGCCTGAGCGCCACCGCGGCCTCGAAATCCTTTCGCCACATGACCTTCGTTCCGCAAAGGGTGTCCTTCACCGGCGTTCCCAAAAGCCACGAAAACGCCAGTCCGAAAAACCAGTTCGCCACCTGGTTCAGGAACCTCATCGCCTTTGCCTGCATGGGGTAATACAATCGGTTGCCGTTCGCGAATTCACACTTCCCCTGGATCATCGCATTGAAGAACAAGGGCAGCTCCTCGGGCGGCGTCGAAAGATCGGAATCGAGCACGAACACCATGTCATGGGTCGCGAGCTTGAGCCCCTCACGCACGGCCTCTCCCTTTCCCCGTCCCTTCTGCCTTGCCGTCTTGATCTTCAGATCGGGGTATTTCCCCGGCAGCGCCCGAATCCTCTCCCACGTATCATCTGTCGAGTTCCCCTCGACAAATATCCATTCGATCGAACTGAAGCCAGGCGTCCTTGGAATGATCTGATCGATATGCCCCGCCTCGTTCCGGCACGGGACGACAATTGAGACCGACGCCGCCTTCACCGCAGGAATGTTCCGGCAGACATAGAACCGCGCCATGCACAGGGCCGGCACGAGCGGGGCGATCCAACGATTGATGAGATTGCCGATCCCGAAAAGCCTCAGCGGGAAAACGATCTTGCAATCCTCATGCACCGGGGTCCACCCGGACAAAATCAGCAAAGAGCGGACATCCTTGGGATTGGCCCAGTTGGAAAAAGGGGGACGCCTCGACAAACCGAAGGCCTGGAAGAGCTTCTCGATCGGGAGCCACACCGCACTGTGCGTATAAAGGACCAGCGTGTCTGTCTCCGCCTTCTTCTCTTCAAGAAAGGCAAGAGCGTCCGGCTCGTACTGCAGGCGGTCCCCGATGAAAAGGGAGGGGCGGGTCTGCAGCCTCTCCGCGATGTGCCGCGTCTGCGCCCGGAAATAGTCCCCCGACCCGTGGAGTTTGACCTCGGAAAAGAACTTCCTCTGCGCCACACGCCTCTCGGCGATTTCGCGACTGATCGAATAGGGTTCCATGCGTCGTAGGCCGGTCTGCTCCAAAGACAGCCATCAAAAGGCTATCGCCATCCTGATCTGGGCCCCATGACCGGCAATCGGAAAAGCAATGACCTTTGCCGGTCCGAGTTCCTCGCCAAGGACGGCCAGGCCCTCTTGTCAGGCGTTGCCTACCGCCTTAAATGCTCGAGAACGAAATACCCCAACCCCGCGAGCACGGCCGTCTGGCCCAAGATGCAGCTCAGAACGCAAGTCAGGACCCAGCGGGATAGGGCGCCCTCCACCTTGTGGATCTCCGCCTTTAGCTCTGCCCTCAAATCGGCGATCTCCACCTTGAGCGCCGATTTCACGTCCAGCAGGTCCACCCTGCTGGCGAGCGATTCGTGCCCGGCTGCGATCTCCATTTCCATGACCTCCAAAGTGGCATGGGCTTGAGCCGGCGGCAACTGGGATCGTCCCAAAATCTCCAGGCTTCATGTTTTCATCGCCCCAATGATAGCAACACCGGCGCGGCCGATTTCCCGCCGCCCGGCCCTTGGCCTGCGGCCTTGCCATGATGGGGCATTCCCACGCTGCGCCGCCGGCCAAACATCCTGATCCAAGGCATGCAGACCTTCGAGGGTGTGCAAACGCCAAAACCCTTCACAGCCGCGACCTGCGGACAATTCTCATGCCCTTTGTATCAGGGCCTCCGTTACCTCGTTTCCGAAAGGATTCCAAAAAACCGTCTGTATCCAGTTTTAGTTAAGCCTATTACAAGCCGATTCGACGAACTAATAGTCGGTTTTTTCAGTATAAGCGATGGAAACTTAGCAATTGCATGTCATACCGTTACATAACTTTGACTTTTTTTCGGTTTACAACACTTTCAAGTTTTCCGATACCTGAAGTCTCCTCCACACCAATTCGGATCATTCTTAGAGGTAATTATTCTGCTGTCTGCAACTTCTCGCGCGGAACCCAATATTTCACGCCAAGTTTTCCAGCCTGTAATCCGTCATAGCAAATCGAAAATAATCGTATGAACATGAAGCACTTACTGATCGCTGCCCTCTTCTCCGCAGCCATCCCGCTGGCACAAGCTCAAAACACCGCGGCAACCATCGCAGCCGCGATTCAGGCCAACCCGGCCAATGCGGCCCAGCTCGTCGCCGCCGCCGTCGCCGCCGATCCGAGCCAGGCCGCCGCCATCACGACAGCCGCCGTCACGGCAGCCCCTGACCAGGCCGCCGCGATCACCACCGCAGCCGTGACCGCCGCTCCCGCCCAGGCCGCCGCCATCACCACTGCCGCCGTTACCGCTGCTCCCGCTTCTGCCGCCGCCATCACGACCGCAGCCGTGACCGCTGCCCCCGCTTCCGCCGCCGCGATCACGACAGCCGCCGTAACCGCTGCACCCGCCGCCGCCGTCGCGATCACGACAGCCGCTGTGACTGCCGATCCCGCCGCCGCCGTCGCCATCACGACAGCCGCCGTGACCGCGGCGCCGACCCAAGCCGTTGCCGTGACGGCCGCCGCCGCCGCCGCCGATCCGGGCCAGGCCGCCGCGATCAACAATGCCGGAAGCAACGCAGGGCAGAGCACGAATCAAGGAACGACCACAACCACGCAGACTACCACTCAGCAAACGACCAGCCCGTCGAATGTCAGCCCGTCCTCATAAGAGACCGAGCTTTCACCGGTTATCTGCCTTCTCCAATCTCTCTCCGATAGGAACACCAACATCTAGGCCATGCAAATAAATCGCCCATCCGCCCAATTCGTATCTTCGCTCTTGCTGGGTACCGTAGCGTTGCTCTTTGCCAACCGCGCGGCCGCTGTCGCTCCAATCGGAGATGACGCCGAGCTATTCATCACCGGTGTCGTTCAGGCATCATACAACGACAACATCTTCCTCAGTCACACCCACGACAAGGCTGACGAGATCTACGACCTCACGCCCGGTCTCTCGTATGAATTTGGCAAAGGTCAGGCGCAAATGACGGGCAAACTCGCCGCCTACGAGGATTTCCAGGAATTCTCGTCGGGTGGTAACCTGAACCGGAGTTTGGCAAATGTCGTCAGCAACGTTGCTTATGACGATTCCAAGACAAAGTTCGATTTCAACGCCGACCTTCACCAGGTCGACCAGGCCGAACGCGATATCAGCAACGTGGATTATTTGGTAGACCGCACGTTGTACGATGCCGGCGGTTCCGCCGAGGTTCAGGCAACCCAGAATTCCAGTTTCGCTGCGGGTGTGACCTGGGATGACACCGTGTATCACCATGCGGGGTATGTCGATTTTCAAACAACGACAGTCCCGGTCGATTACTACTTCAAGGTCGAACCGAAGCTCGATCTGAGCGTCGGCTTCCGCTACCGGGACAATCTGCTCGGCAAGGGAGGCATCGGCAGCAAGGACTATTACTACAACGTCGGCGCCCGGGGCGAATTCACGCCGGATTTGACCGGGGAAATCGACGTGGGTTATAACACGCAAAAGATGGCCGTCGGCAACACAAGCTTCGACGGTCTTGGCGTGGACTCCCGGTTCATCTATGCCGTTTCGGCTAAGAGCTCCGTGGATTTCGGCCTGAATGATGACTTCAGTTACGATGCGCTCGGATCGGCTTATCGTTCGGTAGGCCCCGTTCATTGGCTTTACTTCGGCGCTTGGATCCCCAGTGGTCGGTTAGCGGGCGGGCCATCCTATGGCCAGTACTCCTACCTTACCCAGTCGAGAAAGGACGATTTCACCACCCTTCAAGCGGGCGTGTCCTACCTTGTGAGCGCGAATGTTACGGTGACCGGCTCTTATTCCTATTACAAGAACAGCTCCAGCATTACGATATACTCTTTTGGAAATGACGTCTTGGCGATTTCTGTATCGCTTCACTTCTGATCGGGGCGAGTGCTCCCATGACTTCGAGTTCGAATGCTTTTTCGCCTGAAATGCCTATTGCCTTTTTTAGTTCTTGCATCGTCTTGGCTTGTGGCAGCGGATGAACCGCCGCAGACCATTGAGCTAGCTGCTCCTTCGTCTTCCCAGCGCCCCGACTACATTCTGCAGCCGTTCGACTTGGTGCAGGTTGTCGTTTTCCAGGAGCCTGATCTGGAAAGGAAGGTCAGGCTATCGGAGGAGTCCAAGCTGACGCTTCCTCTCATCGGCACGGTGGATTTGAAGGGTATGACGATCCGCAAGGCGCAGGATCTGATCCGCGACCTCTACAACAAGGACTACCTTGTCGACCCACAGATCAACATCACGGTCATGGAGTACGCCAAGGAGACCGTGAATGTCCTCGGATCGGTCAACACGCCCGGCTCAATCCTCATTCCACCCGAGCAGCCCTTGAATCTTCTCGATGCCATCACGCGGGCAGGAGGATTCAACCGCCTTGCCGACCGCAAGCATGTCAAGCTCACCCGGATCGGTGATGATGGCAAGACCGCGACATCCATCATCAATGTGGACGACATCATCCAGAGCACCGCCGGCGGCGATCAATGGGTGCTCCGCAAAGGTGATGTGATTTTCGTTGGCGAGCGTATCCTTTAACACAGCCGCCTGAGTATGAATTCCCGAAACAAGAAGAGCGATGGCGGTTACCAAGGTGCAGGCAATGAAAGCGAACCCGGCGGTTCGTATGGATACGGCGGCTACGGACGGTATGGAGGCTACGGCGGGTATGGCTATGGCTACGGGGGCTACGGCGGGGGAGGGGACACAATAGCCCAGCGCACCCTCCAGGACTATCTCCTCATTCTTCGGGAGCGCATCTGGTATATTCTCGCCGCATTTCTCGTGGTCTTTGCGACCACACTCGTCGTCACTTATTCGCTGATTCCGTACTTCCGATCGACATCAACCGTGGAGGTTTTCAGACGGAATCCGATGGTGATGCAAGTCCAGCAGGTGATGGACAGCCAGATCAACACGGCCGAAGACCTCAACACTCAGGTCAATATCCTGAAGAGCGATGCGATCGCTCAACGCGTGGGCCACCGTCTTTCCGGGGAGGATCTTCGCCGGTTTCTGGCCCCCTACGAAAAACCGGGGAAGCCGGCACCGAAGGTGGAAACAATTCTCCTCAATTACCGCGATATCTCTCCCCAGCGGCTGAGCCTGATCATAGACATCAATTACGACCATCCGGACCGGGACATTGCGGCAGAAGTCGCCAATTTTTTTGCCGACGAGTATATCGCGTACAACGCCCACATGCTTGTGGATGAATCGATAAAAGCGGTGGACGAACTCGAGCAAAGGGCCAACGAACAGCGAAAAAAAGTCGACGACATCGCCGCCGCGCTCCAGGCCTACCGCGAGAAAAACAATTCGGTTTCGCTCGATCAGCGAAAGGACATCGTCACCGAAAAGCTCAAGGGGCTGAACGTTTACGTCACCCAGGATGCGGCTGCACTGCAGGAGGCGGAAACCCGCTGGAAGCAGGTCGAGGCCTGCAAGCAACGTGGCGACGACGTGCTGACGCTGTCATTTATCGCCGCTTCGCCCGCGGTCGGTCAGTTAAGGCAGGAGGCCGCCAAGGCGAACATCACCGTTGCCGAACTTAGTAAGCGTTACCGCGCCAAGCACCCTGCAATGCAGCAGGCAATGAATTCGCTGACCGAGGCGCAAAATCTGCTTCAGCACGCGATCGATACCAGCACAGCCCAGATTGAGACAGAGTACCAAACGGCGCTGCAAAACTACGCAAAGGCCCAGGCTGCACTGGCGGCGCAGGAAAATGACTCCCTCAAGCTGGATCGCTTCGGACTTGAGTACACAAATCTCGAGCGGGATTACGAGGTGAACGAGAAACTACTGGAGCAGATTCTAGAACGCACGAGGGAGACCTCGATGAGCAGCTCGGTGGAGAACGAGAACGCGCGGATCGTCGACCGGGCCGCTCCGGCGGGAAAGCCCATCTCGCCAAATTTCAAGCTCGACCTATGCTTGGGAGCGGTTGGAGGACTGGGCCTCGGCCTCGGCCTGGCATTCTTTGCCGCCTATATCGATGACCGGATCAAGAGCGCCTTTGATATCGAGACCGTTGTCGGCCTCTCCCTGATCGGGATCGTCCCCGAAATAAAACAGCTTGGAAAGGCGGAGAATATGGAAAGGGCCGTTGCCGGGGCCGAAAATCAGGAGGCGACGGAGGCCTTTTCCACGGTTCTTTCGGCGCTCAAACTCAAGGACGATAGCAAGAACGCGCAGTGCATCCTGACGACAAGCACAATTGCCGGCGAGGGCAAGACATTCATCTCAACCCATCTTGCAGCCGCATTCGCAAGTCATGGCGAACGGGTACTCGTCGTCGACTGCGACCTGCGGCGCCCTGCCGTGAACCGTGTCTTCCACCTCGAGAATCTCAAAGGGGTGATCGACATATGTACGACTGGAGCGAAGATAGATGATGTTGTCGTAAAGAATGTCCGCCCGAATCTCGACGTCCTTCCAACCGGCGGACGCTCTAAGAATCCCACCCAGACTCTTAACAGCAAGGAATTTGCGATGATGATTTCCGAACTGCGCAAGCGGTATGACCGGATATTCATAGACACGCCGCCGGTGGCGATTGTCAGCGACGCCCTTATCGTCATGCCGCTCGTCGATGGATGGCTTTACTCCATCTACTTCAACAAGGTCCGCCGGAAAGCAGCCGAGTTCTGTGCCAAGCGAATGCTTGCGATTAACGTTCCGAGCTTTGGCGCTGTGCTCAATGGTCTGACAGGCGGCGTGGGAGGCTACTACTACTCACATTATTACTCGAAGTCGTACAAGGACTATTACGTGACAAGAGCGGAAGAGATCAATGGATCAGGTGCGAAAATCGCAGAGCCTGGGAAAAAGGGCAGGCATTAGGTGGGCCTTCTAAGGCAAATCCGGACGTCGCAGCACAGTCGTTGTACCCCGAGAATTGCGCAGAACGTTGCCCGCTGGAAAATTGCTCAGGCTGAAATCAGGTCCTTGATACCGGCCTCGACCATGGCCGGCTAAAGTTTTCCGTTCATTTTCTCTTGAACATATCGGAATTTCCCGTTTCCTTCGCTCCCTGTGAGCATGCCGATCAACGCCGCCCAGGCGCTTGCCAACGGTTCCCCGGCCCCTGACAAATTCTCCCGCGAATGCGTTGAGTTCTTCGGTGAGGTGGTGCAACTATTTGGAGTTGCACCCTCCGTTGGTCAAATTTATGGGCTGCTTTATGTGTCCCAAGAACCACTCAGTTTCTCAGATATCTTCGAGCGACTCGACATCAGCAAGGGCTCAGTCA
>CAVVGS010000013.1:0-46666 GCA_963747795.1 uncultured Verrucomicrobiae bacterium | reverse complement strand
GGCATGGCCCTCGCCAGCGGGGATCGGGCCATATTCCTCAACGCCGACGCCACGCCGCAGGGAACGGAGTGGCTGGGGCCGCTCGTGGCGGCGCTCGACGACCCGGCGGTGGCGGCGGTCTTCGGCCGGCAGATTCCGCGGCCCGATTGCGAGGCGGCCTTCGCGCGGGATTATGAGCGGTGCTTCGGCGCGGACCGCGAATCGACGCGCTGGGATCATTTCTTCAGCATGGTCAGCAGCGGATTGCGCCGCGAGGCATGGGCCCGCCGGGGGTTCCTGGAGACCCTGCAGTATTCCGAGGATGACGAATACACCCGCTGGTGCCGCGCCGCGGGCTATCGCATCCGCTACTGCCCGGATTCGATCGTGATGCATTCGCACAATTACGCGCCCCGGCAGTCCTACAAGCGCAGCTTTGGCGAAGCGTGGGCGCTCGCCGCGGTGTGGCGCGGGGCCTTGAAGGATTTCAACGTGCCCCGCTCGCTGCTTCTTTGCTGGTTGCGCGATGCGATGGGGGACCTGCGCTTTTGCCGCCGGACGGGCCGCCTCGGCCAGTGGCCGCGCGCCCTGGCAACCCGCTGGCAGCAACGGCTTGGCCGCCTGCACGGGTTTCACGCCGGCTGGCGGATGCACCGAGTCGATCGCGTGTTATGACTGCCACCGATGCCGGCCGGATCCTGCAGGTTGCCGGAGCCTCCGCCGGGTCCGGGTCGGCGGCGCGATTCACGCTCGACGGTGACGACGCCCTGGAGCGCCACCTCGACCGAACCTGCGCCCGCGTGCTCAGCGGGATACGGGGGCTCCTTCCGCCGCAAAGGCTCGAGGCGGTTCTGCTCGGGGGCGGATACGGCCGCGGCGAAGGCGGCGTGCTGCGCGGACCGGCAGGGGACCGGCCGTACAACGACCTCGAATTCTACGTCGCAATCAGGGGCAACCGCCACCTCAACGAATTCCGTTACCAACGGCGCCTGGAAGTACTGGGGGAAATCCTCTCCCACCTCGCCGACGCGGAAGTCGAGTTCAAGATCACCTCCCTCGCGGAACTGGCGGCCCGGCCGATCAGCATGTTTTCCTACGATCTGATCTCCGGCCATCGCCGCCTCTGGGGCATGGCCTCCGGGCGGCTGCCCGGCTGCGACCATCACAAGCGCCCGCAGGACATTCCGCCGGCCGAAGCGGCCCGTTTGCTCATGAACCGCTGCTCGGGCCTGTTGTTCGCCCGCGTCGAACTCGGGCGGGAGCCGCTTGCCCCGGCCGCGGCAGATTTCGTCCGCCGCAATATTGCCAAAGTCCAGCTGGCGTGCGGCGATGCCGTGCTCGCGGCAGTCGGTCAATATCACTGGAGCTGCCTCGAACGGCACCGGCGGCTGGAGCGCCTCGCGCTCGCCGAGCCCTCGCCCTGGCTGGACGCCGTGCTTTCCCATCATGGAACGGGAGTCGAATTCAAGCTTCATCCCACCGCGGGCGGGCTCCCGCACGGCGCACTCACGACCCTGCACGGCGAAATCGCCGCCCTCTCTCTTCAATGCTGGCTGCGCCTGGAGGCCCGCCGCCTCGGTCGCGCCTTTCCTTCCGCTCGCGCCTATGCGGAGGATGCGGGCGACCAATGTCCGGAGTCATCCCCGCCCATCAACCTTTTGCTCAACCTGCGCAACTTCGGATTCCGGCTGCAAATCCATCCAAGCCCCTGGCGCCATCCCCGGCAGCGAATCTTCCGCTCGATGGCGCTGCTTTTGTGGGAACCATCCGCTCTCGCCCATCCGACGCTGCGGGGCCGCCTGGAAACCGAGTTGAATGTCCGCGGACACGCCGCAAGCCACTGGATTGCAGCCTATCGCTCTCTCTGGCGCCGCATCCGATAGGAACAGCATTCCCCGTCGCGGCCTATCCCGCACCGGATACGACCCTGATTTGTGCAACGAAGCCGGAACAGAAACCAAGTCTTTCCGGATCTCGCGAACCCGTCTTCTTGAATCGAACACGCGTTTGCTTTTCTCTACTGGTTCGACAGGCGTCGCTTTGCCTGCATGGAATGTGTCCGTCCCTACGCGATCCTGCTCCGGCCGCCTCTGCGGCATGCATCGCAACCCCCGGTTTTGCAGCACCTTCACCCATGCCATCAATCTCCCGCCGGATCCTGCCCGCCTTTAATCCAGCCGCATGGGCGGCAGCCCTGCTTATTCTCACCCGTTGCGCGATGGCCGCGGCTCCGGCGGGCGGATTGACCCAGTCCCTCGCGGGCCAATGGCGGTTCGCCCTCGACCGCGAAGACGCCGGCGCGAAGGAGCAGTGGTTCACGCGGGACCTGCCGGAACGAATCGAGCTTCCAGGGATTCTTCAAGCGCAGGGCTACGGCGATGAGATCAGCGTCGACACGCCCTGGGTGGCGGCCTTGCCGAGGGACATGCGCTGGTATCTCCTTCCGCAGTACAAGGCGTACACCCGGCCGGGCAACGTGAAAGTGCCCTACCTTTCGCAGCCGCCCAGGCACTACCTGGGCGTCGCCTGGTACCAGAGGGACATCGTCCTTCCCGAATCGTGGCAGTCCAGGCACGTCGTCTTGACCCTCGAACGCGCGCACTGGGAAACAACCGTCTACGTCGACGCCAGGCTCGTCGGATCGTGCCACAGCGTTGTCGCGCCGCACATATTCGACCTCGGCGACGTCCCTCGGGGAAGGCACCGGCTGAGCATCCGCATCGACAATCGGATGATCCTGCCATATCGGCCCGACGGGCACAGCGTATCCGACGCCGAGGGCGCCGCGTGGAACGGAATCGTCGGCAGAATCGAGCTGACCGCGACAACGCCGGTGTGGATCGAGGATGCGCAGGCCTTTCCGGATGTGGAGAGGAAGAGCGTCCGCATCAGGATCCAGCTTGGCAACTCAACCGGCAAGGCCGGATCGGGCACGGTATCGGCGGGCGCCGTTCAGGAGCAGGTGAGCTGGGATGCCGCGGGAGGGAGGGCGGAAGTCAATGTGCCCCTGGGCGCGGATGCGAAGCCCTGGGGTGAGTTTACCCCGGTCCTCCAACATTTGAAAGTGGTCCTCAAGGGAGGAGGGGCGGATGACGAGCGCGAGCTGACCTTTGGCCTCCGTGAAATCAAGGCCGACGGAAAACATCTGCTGCTGAACGGCACGGTCATGAATTTCCGGGCCACTCACGACGGGGGCGGATTCCCGCTCACCGGGTATCCGGCAACCGACGTCGGCTCGTGGAAGCGCATCATTGAGATTTGCAAGGATTGGGGATTCAATGGGATCCGATTCCACTCATGGTGCCCTCCGGAGGCGGCCTTCACCGCGGCCGACGAACTGGGCTTCTACCTGCAGCCGGAGTGCGGCATGTGGAACGCGTTCGATTCCGCCGGCAAGATGTACGAGGTTCTCGATGACGAAACCGGGCGCCTCCTGAAGGCGTACGGCAACCACCCCTCCTTTGTCATGCTCGCCGCATCCAATGAAGCGCACGGGGATTTCCAGAAGCAGCTGCCGAACTGGGACAGGAAATGGCGGGCGGCCGACTCCCGGCGTGTGTATGCCGACAGCAGCGGATTTGTCGTGATCCCGCCCCCGGGCCAGCCCTTTCCCTCGGACTATATCGTCACCTCGGGTTACGGTCGAATCGGCCGCTCCCGCGGCCCCGGCGGTTGGTTCGGCGCCGATTACGAGAAGGCGTTGCACGAAGTCGACGTCCCCGTGATCTCCCACGAGCTCGGCCAGTGGTGCGCCTACCCGGATTTTGCCATCATCGGGAAATTCACGGGCTATCTGCGCCCCGGCAACTACGAGATCATGCGCGATTCGGCCGCGGCCCACGGCCTTATGGGACAGAACAGGCAACTGGCCCTGGCTTCAGGCCGCTTTCAGTTCGCCTGCTACAAGGAGGAGGTCGAGGCCAACCTTCGGACGCCAAGCTTCAGCGGTTTCGTGCTGCTCGATTTGCACGACTACCTGGGACAGGGAGGCGCGCTCATCGGGCTTCTCGACCCGTTCTGGGAGTCGAAGGGATATGCGACGGCCGCCGAATTCCGCCGGTTCTGCAGCACGACCGTGCCCCTGGCGCGCCTCGGCAAAAGGGTCTACACAACGGCCGAGTCGCTGTCGGCCGACGTGGAACTTGCGCATTTCGGAGAAAGACCGCTGACGGCCGCCGGGCCCGAATGGCGGATCGAGGACTCCGACGGCAGGGTCGTCGCCAAGGGCGCGTGGGCCGCCAGGGGCATCCCCATCGGCAAGAACATTCCGCTCGGAAAGGTGAACGCCGATCTGTCGAACCTGCGCGCTCCGGGCGAGTTCAGGCTTTTCGTGGGACTTCGCGGCACGGCGATTGAAAACGACTGGGATTTCTGGGTCTATCCTGCGCGGGTCGATGAATCCGCTCCCGGCGACGTGCTGATCACCCGCGACTGGCCCGAGGCGGAGACGCGCCTGGCCGCGGGCGGCAAGGTCCTGTTCCAGCCAAAGCCGCAGGACCTGGATTCGGACGATCCGGTGATCTCGACCGTGCCGATATTCTGGAACCGCCTGATGAACCCGAGCGGCGCCTGGATGCTGGGACTCTTGTGCGAGGCAAAGCATCCGGCGCTGGCCGGCTTCCCGACCGAGGCGAATTGCGACTGGCAGTGGGTGGACTTGTTCCGCGACGTTCACGCTTTGAACATGGATTCCCTCCCCCGGGCGCTTCGGCCAATAGTGCAGCCAATCGACGATTGGAACCGGAACTGCAAGTTCGCGCTCCTGTACGAATGCCGGGTCGGCGCCGGACGCCTTGTCGTCTGCAGCCTCGACCTGGGCAGCGGTCAGCCCGGCGCGAGTTCGCTCCGGCGCTCGCTTTTCGACTACATGTCTGGCGCCCGCTTCCAGCCGGCCGCCGCAGTGTCCGCGCACGACCTGCGACGGCAGTGGGTGAGCATGCGCACCGGCATGGACGCGGTCCGCGGACCGGCGCAGCCGAAGCAGCCCTCGGCGCCGGAAGTGGACGCTCCGCCCGGAGTGCAGGCGCCCGCGGCGAACGGCGCGGGGCGCTCACCGAAATAGGCCCCGTCGATTGTGACTCTCCGATTGCGGGCCTCTCCACAGTCGGCTCGACTTTGGCGATCCTCCGTCAAATCATCCCTGATGACTGCGCATTTCATCGAATCGATCTTGCCCAATCTCGACCAGCGAACCGCATAGTCACCTAAGAGAAAGACCCCTTATGAACCCCG
This sequence comes from uncultured Verrucomicrobiae bacterium, assembly GCA_963747795.1. Classification (GTDB taxonomy): domain Bacteria; phylum Verrucomicrobiota; class Verrucomicrobiia; order Opitutales; family Opitutaceae; genus Palsa-1447. Next base: position 41,455 of record CAVVGS010000013.1, on the reverse strand, counting down.
CTCGCATACTCCTCGCAGTGCTGGCCGTTTCAGCCTGCGCACCTTATTCGGCACGGGCGCTGGACCGGCCTGATATCACCTTCAAGGTCTTCCAGTTTCCGCAGGACAAGATCCCGCGGATTGACGGCGACCCAAGCGACTGGGCGATTGTTCCGGACGACTACGCCGTCAGTTCCGATCTGATGATCGACGATTACAACGACCACGCCAAGCCGGATCCGAAGGAGTTCAGCATGAAGGTGAAAGTCGGCTGGGTAAAGGGGCTGAACCGGCTCTATTTTCTCTACGAGGCCGACAAGTCGTACTGGGACTTCGCCCTGCCGACCCTTCACAACGACACCTTTGAAATCGTCGTGGACGGCGACGCCTCCGGCGGGCCGCTTATCGACAAGGGCCACAAGGAATTCTGGACGAACGAGCACGTGGGCCAGGGCGCGGCCACCCCGGACGACCGGATCAGCGTTGATGAGGCCAACTGGGCGATCCATGGCGTCCAGGCCCAGAACTATCACATCTTCACACCCGCGGAAAACAAGGACTGGTGCATGGCGTGGGGCGCCCCGACCTGGACCAAGGAGTTTCCGTACTCGAATGCGGCCACCCACTACACGTTCCGCCCCGGCCAGCCCGGGCATCTGGTCCTCGAGTTCTATGTGACGGCGTATGACTACGCGGGGCCCGAGAGTCCGCAGCGCGCCGTCGAGTCCGTGTTTCGGGAAGACAAGATCATCGGCCTCTGCTGGGCGGTCATCGACTACGGCGACGTCAATCGGAAGGTGAACCATCATTTCTGGAACCTCTCCCGCCACCACATGATGTACGGCGACGCCTCGGAATTGTGCGCCTTCAGGCTCATGCCGCTCGAGCCGCAGTTCCTGAAGCCGATCGAGGCCCAATGGTCCTGGAAGGTCGTGGACATGGACCGGCACCTCGTCGCCTTCAAGGACCTTTCGGCCGGCAAGGTCACCTCGTGGAAATGGGACTTCGGCGATGGCGAGACGTCGTCCGAGCAGAATCCAATCCATTCGTACAAGGCGCCCGGCAATTTCGTGGTCATCCTCGATGTCGACGGCCCTGCGGGCACCTCCCGCCGATCCAAGGTTTGGGACGTCCAGCTTCGCTAACCGAAGAAGATCCCAATGAATCCGAAAAAGACATTTGCGGCCTTCGTGGCGATCGCTTCGATGGCCGTCACGGCCTCCGCCCAGACCGATGCCGGGATCGCCCACTTGGAGAAGCGCGGCTACGCCACCCAGCTTGTCGTTGACGGCAAACCGGTCCTGCTCCTGGCCGGAGAACTGGCGAACACCGCCTCCTCGAGCCTGGCCTACATGGACGAGGTGTGGCCGCGGCTCGTGCAGATGAATCTCGACACCGCCCTTGTGGGCGTCTCCTGGGCCCTGACAGAGCCCACGGAAGGCCAGTTCGATTTCTCGCTAGTCGACGGTGCGCTTGAGGGCGCCCGCGCCCACCACATGCGCGTCGTCTTCATCTGGTTCGGCAGCTGGAAGAACGGGATCTCCAGCTTCCTGCCGGGATGGGTAAAGGCGGACCAGGGCCGCTTTCCCCGGGTCAAGGTCCGCTACGGGCGCTCGATCGAGGTCCTTTCCACGCTCAGCGACGTGAATTGCGAGGCCGATGCGCGCGCCTACGCGGCATTCATGAAGCACGTGCGGGAAGCCGATGCCCAGCTGCACACGGTCGTGATGATCCAGTTGGAGAACGAGGTCGGCATCCTGGGCGACTCGCGCGACCGCTCGACACCCGCCGAGGCGGCCTTTGCCGGGCAGGTGCCGGCAGGGCTGACGGCCTTCCTGACTGCAAACCGCGAACACCTTCGCCCCGAACTTAGGAAGGCGTGGGAGGCGGCCGGCGCCAAGACCGCAGGGACATGGGAGGAGGTCTTCGGCTCAAGTCCCGCGACCGACGAGCGCTTCATGGCATGGAATTATGCGCACTACATGGACCGCATTTCTGCGGCGGGAAAGGCGGAGTACCCGATTCCTGTCTTCACCAACACATGGATCGTCCAACCCGAAGACAAGGTGCCGGGAGACTATCCGAGCGGCGGACCCGAGCCGCATGTCCTGGACATCTGGCGCGCGGGAGCCCCGCACATCGACATCAATGCGCCGGACGTCTACCTGCCCAACTTCAACGAGTGGGTCGCGCGCTTCAACCAAAACGGCAATCCCCTCTTCGTCCCCGAGTCACGCGGCGATGTCGGTGGGGCCGCAAATGCGGTCTATGCCATCGGGCGTCACGCCTCCATCGGCTATTCGCCGTTTGGAATCGACAACCCCGCGCGCCTGACCATCCAGCACCCCGAACCCGGCCAGGCGGCGCCGGCCACGCTCAGCGACCAGCCGCTGCCCAGGGCCTACGCCGTTCTGAGGCAGCTGACTCCCCTCATCCTGGAAGCCCAGGCCAAGGGGACGATCACCGCCGTCTCACTGACGAAGGACCATCCCAAGGAAGACGTCCAGCTCGGCGACTACACGGTCCAGTTCGATCTCGTGCGCAACTTCCGGAACCCCGAGCTGGCGCCTCCCGCCGGCTACGGCCTGGCCATCGCCACCGGCCCGAATCAGTACCTCGTCGCAGGCTCCGAGATCCAGGTCACCTTTGCGCCGAACAAGCCCGGTCCCCCGATAGTTGGACTTGCCAGGGTCGAGGCGGGCGAGTTTGTAAACGGGCAATGGGTCCATGGCCGGATCCTGAACGGCGACGACATCCTGCTGAATTATCACCTGGCGGAAGCCGCAGCGCAGGACCAATCCGGAAGCGGCCTCAAGTTCCAGAGTCCCGAAGGCCCGACAATCCAGCAGGTCACGCTGTACCGCTACGGCCCGTGACCCGTGCCGCTGTCCGTTTGGGCCGCCTGCGCAGAACCCGCGGAGGGCATGCCGGCGCCCGTTATGAGGCTGAATAGGTTGACCTTTTTCGCGCCCATGAACCTGCCGAAATGGACGCTCGCCTCGATGAACTTGTATGGAATCGCCAGGGTGACCGAGCCCCTGGCCTGGCCGACCGTCATCACCGCCGAAGCCGGTTCGCCGGCGGCATAATCCGCCTTCAGGCCGGCGAGATCGCTCTTCGTACCCGCGTCTCCCAGGTCGAGACCGGCCGCCTCCGCGAACACGTCGACGAGCTTGCCGCCGTTCAGGCTCATCCGGGCGATCTCGCCTGGACCCTCCGCCACCCGGATGCCATCCGCAAGCGCGGTCCTGGCCGTCAAGGCGGGCAGGTGCTTCCTGAGCGCCGCCTCGCTGCTGGCCATGATGAAATTGCCATCGACGGCGCCAAAATACTCCGTGGTCCTTGATATTTCCTTTCCATTTGCGACGACCGGAAGCGTCCAGCAGTCGAATGAGACCCCGTCAACGCTGAGCGAGTCCTCGGCGTAGGTGTAGGGGAAGCTCGGGAAGAGGGCACCGGCACCCGGAGCGGATGCGAGCTTTCCGGCAATGAACGATGAGAATCCTTTGGACATGTCCAGGCTGGACCTTGCGTAGGCCCTTACGATCTCCCGGGTGAACCGGCCGGATATAACGTAGAAGAATTCGGGCGTCACCTGCTCCCTTCCGTTCCTTTTCCCTACGGCAAGGTCAAAAGTGGCGGCGCCGCCGCCGGAGATCGCCGCCATCATCGGGCCGATGCCGGCCTTCAATTCCTTGAGGGGCCCGGACCCATTCGGATAGTCGACCGCGATCAATGAATCGAGGATGCCTCCGGTCAGGTCGCTCGCTGCCTTCGGGTTCTGGCGGAAAATCATCGTCCCAAGGGCGTCGGCCGAAATAAATCCCGCCACTTCGGGAGGGGGGCCCTCCCTGAACCTCAAGAATGTTCCAATGGGGGTTTCCGGCAGAAACTGCGCGGATTCGGCGATCTTAAAGCCGAAGTCGTCAAAGCCCATGGAAAAGTCGACGGAGTGAAGCTGCAAAAGCCATGAGTAGAGCGCGTCGATGTAGCCGTGGGCGGCCTTTTGCTGATCCTCCGTGAGGCTGGAGATCCTGGCATCGAGGCCGGGCATCAGCGCCTCCCTTAGGCCTGCGAGAAGATCCGGGGAGACCCGGCCCCAGAGCCGAATGTCGTCGGCCTGCGGTTTGTCGAGGTAGGCCATTACGGCCTCGGGAGATTTCAGTTTTGCGAGGCTGGCCTGGTCCTTTGCAAACATCACCCACTCCCCTGTTTCCTGCGCGGCGAGATGGGCCATGTTCAAGAGCGACCAAAGCCCGCCCCCTTTTTTCAGCTTGGCGAACCCGACGTACACGACGGATTTTGCCTTTAGATCGGCGCCGGAAAGGCTCAGGATAGCCACGCCGATATTGGATCCGGCGGCGATATCAGGGAAATCGGGGTAGCCGTATGCAGCAGCCTGGGACAGCGCCATCCGCATGATGCCGGCCTCCGGGACATTCACCATCAGCTTTTCCAGGTCTTGGTTGACAAGGGCGGGGTGCCGCAGGCTGAGAATGGCCTGGACGCCCTCGACCTCAGGCAACTGGGCGGTGAATGGCTCGGGGCCCTGCACCGGCAGGGCGGCATTCTTGTGGCAGCCTGAGGAAAGCAGCAGGACTGCGGCCGCCGCGGCAGCATTTATGGAAAACAGGACTCGGCGCGGGACGATTGCCATGAATCGGATTTTCGTTCCAACCTTTCAAAATTGCGATCCGATCCGGTAGCGATCAACCGAACGCGTTCACCAATAATTGCTTCAACCACGTGGTCCGCGTGCGGATTAGCCGACTGGGCCTGCGCCGGCGCCGATATGCGTCGCGATTCCAGGCATGCTGCCTTAGGATGGGGTATCCAGCCGAGAACATGGCTTGGAGTACTTATGATGCGAAATGATTACCTCCAAAACGCGCTCAAGATCATCGACGACCCAAACATCCTGGTCAACGTGGTCTCCCGCCGCGTGAAGCAGCTAAAACGTGGCAATCGGGCTCTCGTTGAGTCGCTGGAGAAACTGTCCGCCGAGGACACGGCGCTGCGCGAGATAGCCGAGGGCAAGATCAGCTACGAGCTGGCAACGCCTGAAGAGCTGGCAGCGGCGAGTCATACGCCCTTCCGCGATTCCGTCTACCAGCCCCGCGAAAAGACAGCTTGAGCGGGGTGGGCCAAGGGCGTTTTCGCGCCGTCAGCCAAACGGCAGGCAGCGCTTCAATGCGGCGGCATGCCCCGGCGCAACGAGCTTGTCGCGCGAGGCGCGGCGCTTTGACTTGGTGCTCTTTGAGCGAAGCAGGTGCCGGAATCCCGGCGTGCGGCGCATGAGCTTTCCCGTTGACGTCAGTTTGAACCGCTTCGCGACGGATTTTTTTGTTTTTTGCATATTGAGAATCTGAGCCGAGCGCGCCTTCAGCGGCTGCAGCCTGCACAATAGGCGGGATCGGAGCCAAAAGCGACGAACCGCGGCGCAAAGGGCGCGCGACGGACGTAAACATGACCCAGGCCATGCCATTCCGCCGATTATGGGCGCGCCTTGGGGAAATTGCCGGCGGCTTGCGCCAATTCCCCCGTACGGCTCCGAAATTCGCCTTTGCGGTGTTGCAACGACCGGCGATCGCAAGGACGTTGTGTGCAATGTCCGTTTCAAATCCCGAATCCCTGCGCCCGTCCGTCGAAGAGAAATTCTCCCTTCCCCGCTTCGCCTTCACGGTGGCCGCGTCGCTTGCAGCCCTGGCCGTCCTCTTGAAGTTGCTCGCGCCTCCGGGAGTATGGCGTGCGCAAGTTCTTGCTTCGCCGGTCCGCTTTGCCGCCGCGTTCCTGGCCGTCACGCTGCTGAACTGCTTCATCGAGTATTTCTTCCACCGCTACGTGCTGCACAGGCCCCTCGTGTCATTCCTGAGCCACTTCTACAGGCAACACACGCAGCACCACAGCCTCACGCGCATCGGGCGGCGCCGCACGCCGGGCGGCCGCGAGGTGCCGTTTGTGGAGAATATTTTTCCCATCATGACCGCCGAGCAGAACGAGGCCTCGTTCTTCCCGTGGTACACGCTGGCGGTCTTCGCGGCGATCGTCACCCCCCTCCTCGCCCTGTGCCAGTGGCTTTCGCCCTCCTTCCCCTGGTTCTTCGCCGGCTACGCGGCCCTGGCCGGATCGCTTGGGCTGTACGAAGTGTTCCATGCGATAGAGCACTGGCCCTTCGAGAAATGGGCGCCGCTCATCGAGCATCCCCGGTTCGGGCCGTTCTGGCGAAAAGTCTACAGCTTTCACCTACGCCATCATGCTGTGATCGACTGCAATGAGGCGATATCCGGATTCTTCACGCTGCCTGTTTCGGATTGGGTGTTTGGCACGTTCGTTCTGCCGAAAACCCTCTACACCGACGGCGGAGACTGGCAGCAGGCCGAGTTCTCCCCCGCCCGTCCGTATGCTTTCATACGCTGGTGCGATGCCAGGGCGGATGCGATCGTGCAGGGACGGCGGGCGCTTTCCCGCGGCGCGCAGGCGACGCCCGTCGTCTACACCCGCGGCGAGCGGTTCGCCCATTACCTGACCCATGGGATTGGCCTCGCGGCCAGCGTCGCCTCGCTGGGCCTTCTTCTCATCCTCGCCTGCATGCGCGGCAATGTCTGGCATATCGCGACTTTCGCGGTATTCGGCACCAGCCTTGTGTTGCTCTATGCGATGTTCGCCTTTTTTGGGCCCGAGCGTCGCGCCAAGCGGCGGAAACTCTTTGATCGCTACAAGCATCCGGCCCTCTTCCTTCTTATCGCGGGCACGGTCACCCCGTTCCTCCTTGCGAACACGCGCGAAGCCTGGGGCTGGAGTGTGTTTGGAATCGTCTGGGGGCTTTGCCTGATAGGGGGCGGCATCAAGCTTTGGGGTGCTCAGCGGCTCCAGCCGCTCGTCATGGCCGCCTATTTCATGCTGGGGCTCCTGACCCTGATCGCGGCCAAACCCCTGTTTGCCATCGTGCCCGCCGGCGCAATCTGGCTGCTTATCGCCGGGGCGCTCTGTTACGCGGGCGGCACGATCTTCGATCGCCTGCGCCGCATGCCGTATCACCTGGTCGTCCGCCAAGTGTTCGCATTTGGCGGCAGCGCCTGCCATTTGATCGCCGTCCTACTTTTCGTCCTGCCGGCCCGCGGCTGAAGAGGGCGCCGGTCCCGCCGGGGAGGCGTTCGTCCTACATAACGCCCGCGATTGGCCGATACCTAAGCGGAGAAACGCATGAACCGCTTTGGATTCCGGATACTGAATCACGGTGAAAAGGAGGCTCTTCTACGCTACGCCGGACGGGGCCGCCCCATACCCGCGCACGGATCGATCGAGGTCGATTTTCCCGGCTGGTACGATGCGGCCGAGGCCGTCAACCGCCTCCATGAGGTGGCATGGCTGCTGACCGCATCCTTCCCCGGCTCCTTCCGCGTGTTCGATTTCGTGATTGTTGCGAATGAGTTCGGCTACCGGGTCTATTCGGAATCCGAGGGGGTGTTCGATGTCGAACTGCTCGATCCCGAGCCCGACAAATACGCCCTGCCCGGCGGCGCCATCTTGACGACCAACGACACTTTCACGCCCTAGTTAGCGGAGGGCGTCCAGCGCCCGCATGAAGCGGCCCACGCGCCTCGGGTCGACGGCGCCGGTCCAATGGCCGCCGGCCTTGAAGGCCGATCCGACGATGAAACCGTCGGCCTTCCCGAAAAACATGCCGATGTTCTCCACCGTGACCCCGGAGCCGACGTAGGCCGGCAGTTTCGTCGCCCCCTTCACCTCGTCCAGATCCGCGCAATCGGGCGGGTCGCCGGTGACAGACCCTGTTACGATAACGGCGTCCCCGCGCATGAATTCGACCGCAGCGGCAGTCTCTCCAATCCCGATGTCGGAGGTGATCGCGTGGGAACTGTGCTTTTTCTTCACGTCCGCCCAGACCTGCACACTGCCTGCGCCGATTGCCCGCCGGTAGCGCAGCAGCTCGGCGGCGGAGGATTGGATCAACCCCTCGTCGGCGACGTGCGCGAACGCAAATCCCTCGGCCCGGATGAAGTCGAGGCCGGCCGCCAGCGCCACGGCCACCGCCTCTCGGTTGGCGCCCGCGAGAACCTGCACGCCGCAGGGAAGGCCGGCGCAATCCCTGACGCAGCGCGCGATGACCGCCATGGCCGCGACAATCTCCGGCCCGACGCCAGCGCGAAGGTACGGGGTGTCGTGCATGTTCTCGAGCATCACGGCATCGACGCCCGCCTCGCGGTAGAGTCTGGCCTCGCGCACCGCGCGCGCCTCGATTTCGCGCAGGCCCAGGCGGCTGGCGGGAGTCCCGGGAAGCGCCGCGACATGGATCATGCCGACGACGGCAGGCGACCGGCGGAAGAAACGTTTTTGAACCGTCATGGCGGGCGATCTAGAAACCATTGCACTGGGCTGGCAAGTGTGCCGATGAATCCTTGTTTCCAGGCCTTTGCCGGCGCGGATGCGAGCCGGCGTGCGCCGGGCTTGCCTCCAATTGACTGTCAACTGATTACAAGTAACTTGTGAAAATGCGCAAGATTCTGGTCATCGATGACGACGAAGGCCTTCGAAAGACCCTCGATGTTGCGCTCAAGTACTTCGGCTACGAGGTGAAGGTCGCCTCAACGGGCGACGAGAGCATCCCTCTCGCGCGCGAATGGAAGCCCGACCTCGTTCTTTGCGACGTCAACATGCCAGGAATGGACGGCCGGGCCGTGCTCCAGGTCCTGCGCAACGACCCGCAGCTCGCCAACTGCCAGATCGTTCTCATGACTGGCAACCAGGACGCCCACCCGCAGCGCGAGGGGATGAACCTCGGCGCCGACGACTACCTGCCCAAGCCCTTCGAAATCGGACACCTTCGCACCTGCGTCGAGGCCCGGCTGCGGCGCGCCACAATGTACCAGCGGCTTGAGGATGGGATGCTCCGCCGGCACGGGGAACTCTTCAGCAGCACCCTGCCGCACGAATTCATGACGCCGCTCAACGGCATACTCGGATTTGCGGAAATACTGAAGGAGGATCTCGGCCGCATACCGCGCGAGGAAACCCTGCAGATGCTCTCGGACATCGAGACTTGCGCGCGCCGCCTCCACCGCACGCTCATGAACTACATCACGCTGGTCACGATCGAGAATGCGCCGGCTCAGGATCCGGCCGTTCCGCGGACGGCGATCGCACCGGATCGCGCCGCCCAGCTCCTGGGCATCGTTGCGCAAGGCGCGGCCCAGCAATGCGGCCGCGACGCCGATCTGACGGCCAGGATGGAACCGGTCGGCCTGCGCTGCAGCGAAAACGACCTGCAGACCATGGCCGAGCGCCTCATCGAGAATGCGTTCGGCTACTCCATTGCAGGCAGTCCCGTGGTGGTGTCCTTCGGCCTGCGGGGCGGCCGTCCCGCCCTCGTCGTCATGGACCGCGGCCGCGGGATGAATCCCGAGCAGATCGGGCAGATCGGGCTATTCACCCAATTCGATCGGCGGCGCTTCGAGCAGCAGGGCCTCGGCATCGGTCTGGCGATCGTCAAACGCCTGCTCGACAGGAACGGCGCGACGATCGATTTCGAGAGCGCCCCGGATATCGGCACGACGGTGACCGTGCTTTTCGAGCCGTCTTCCTGACCCAATACGGCTTGCCCTGTCGGTTGTGCGCGGTACAAGCGTAACATGGCCCTAGTCGACTTTCCCTGGCCGCCTGTGGAAGCGCCAACGGTCCTGTGCCGGTCTGGACGGGCGACGCCTTCCAACTCGGAGGCAAACACATGCGGATCATCTCCTACGACAAGTCGGACAGCCATTCGAGCGAGTCGCCGACGGCGCTGCACGAGGAGGCAGCGGGCCGTGACCGCCCAAACGACCCGCCGCAGCCTGATCCCCGCTGCCCTCTTCCGCATCGAGACCGCGGTCGGTAGGGTCGTTCCCCTGCCCTGCGGGATCCGGGTGGCCGCCGTTTTGAGCAAGCCCTGAACAAAGCAGACAAGCGATGATTCCCAAACATAGGTTGCGTCTAGGACCGATCGCCGCAGCCGCGATCCTGTCCTTCGCCTTTTCGCCGGCGGCAGTCCTGCCGCTGCGCGCGGCCTCCGCCGACCCGCTGGTCGCCAAGGTGCGGGCTGCCGCGCTCGCGATGCAACGGAAATCGTGGGAGCAGGGCGTCCTGGCCCAGGCCTTCCTTGAAGAGGGCGACGACGCCGTTGTCATGCAGATGGCCCGCGCAAGCCTGATCTGCCCGGACAAGAACGGCCTTGTCGCCGCGCTGGGCGGAGCGCCGGTCGATCCGCTCATGATCGGCGAGTCCGTCTGGCATGCCGCGCAGAGCTCGGGCGATCCCGAGCTTCAAAAGGCGGCCAAGACGATGCTCGATTTCACCCTCTTCCGCGCGCCGCGCGCCGCGGATGGCACCCTCTTTCATACGGGCCGCACGATATGGTCGGACAGTTTTCACACCAGCCCGCCTTTCCTCGCCTTCGCCGGGCATCCCGCCGAGGCGATCCGGCAGATAGACGGCCACTGGAGACGGCTATGGATCCCGAAGCGGAAGCTGCTGGCCCACATCTGGAACGAGGACAGGCAGGCTTTTGACGATCCGGCCCCGTGGGGTGGCGGCAACGGCTGGGCGGCAGCCGCGTTGACCCGGGTGATTCGCGCCCTGCCCGGGGACGCGGGCGCTGAGAAGCTCCGTCTCGCGGGGATGGAAAGGCAGTTGATCGACGGCTGCCTCGCCCACCAGCGCCCCGACGGCCTGTTTTACAACGTCGTGGATGACCAGACCTCCTTCGTCGAAACGGACCTCGGCCAGATGCTCGCCTTCTCGATCTTCGAAAGCGTCCGGGGCGGCTGGCTGCCGGCCGATTATCTGGCAGCCGCCGACCGAATGCGGGCCGCGGCCCGCGCCAAAGTGGACCGCGACGGATTTGTGCAGGGTGTCGCCGGGGCGCCCGCCTTTCGCTCGCCGGGTGTGTCGCCGGAAGGACAGGCTTTCTTCCTGATGATGGAGGCCGCCGCCGCCAGGATCGGACGGCCGGCGCCGGCCGATTAACCCGAAGATTCCACGTGCTTCGTGAAATCTTCGGCTAGACCGCGATCGAACATCCGTTCGTCTGCACCGATTACACCCGCAGCGAGATCTGACATCAGGGCGCATGCACCCCGCCGGCGGCGGCCAGGTCCGGGACTAGGAAGCGTCGCTCGGCGCAAGCACCTCGCGCAGCTTGGCGCCCAATGCCTCCAGGTGGTACGGCTTCTCGATCAGGCCGGCCAGACCCGAATTTTGGAATCGCTGCGCAATCTCCTCGTCGCTGTAACCGCTGGCCAGGACAACGCGCACGTCGGGCTGGATCCGGCGCAGTTCCCGGAACGTCTCCTCGCCGTCCATGCGCGGCATCGCCATGTCGAGCAGGACGCACACAACCTCGGCTGCATGGGTGCGGAAAAGTTCAAGCGCCTCCAGGCCGTCCCTGGCGTGAAGAACGCCAAAGCCGCAGCGTTCCAGCATCCGGCCGGCCACGATTCGGACCGGCTCTTCGTCGTCGACAAGGAGAACCGTGCCCGTGCCGGTCCACGCCGGGGAAATCCCGCCGGTTTTCGCGGGAAGGACCGCATTCGCACAGGCGGGGAAAAGGACCCTGAATGTCGTGCCGCGGCCCTTTTCGCTCTCCACGTTGAGCGTGCCCCGGTGGCTGCGGACAATGCCGAGCACAGCGGCCAGCCCCAGGCCCCTCCCGGCGAACTTGGTGGTGAAGAACGGATCGAAAATCCTGGCCCTCATCTCCTCGTCCATTCCGCAACCCGTGTCGGCCACCTCCAGATAGACGTATAGTCCCGGCCGCGGCGGTTCGATCAGGCCGCCGCCGTGCGAATGGTCCTCGCCGCACAGGACCGCTCCGGTGGAAATCGTGATCGTCCCTTCGGCATCGCCGATTGCCTCCGCCGCGTTGATCACGAGGTTCATCGCCACCTGCCGCAACTGCGCCGTGTCCGCCTGGATTGCCGGCAGCCCCTCCGACAGCTGGCGGCGCAGCACGACCTTCTTCGAGATCGAGACCTGGAACAGGTGGGTCAGCTCCCCGAGAACGCGAGAAAGGTCGATCGGCTCCAGGGTGAACCTGCCCTTCCCTGCGTACGCGAGCATCTGCCGGCACAGTTCGGCGGCCCGGCCGGACGCTTTCTCGATCGCAACCAGGCTGTCGCGGGCCAGCGACTCCGGACCCAGGTCCATCAACGCCAGGTTGGCATGCCCGAGGATCGCCGTAAGCAGATTGTTAAAGTCGTGGGCGATGCCCCCGGCGAGGATTCCGAGGCTTTCCAGTTTCTGCGCCTGCTGCATCTGCGCCTCGAGCCTGCGGTGCTCGTCCTCCGCCCGCCTGCGCTCGGTGATGTCGCGCACCGTCGTTACGGCGACGAATTTGCCGGCCTGGTCGAATATGTTGGTGCTGATCTCCACCGGTATCGTGTGGCCGTCCTTGTGAACCTGAATGCCCTCCCAGACCGCGCGCCTTTCAGCCCAGAGCTTCGGGACCAATGCCTTCCCATATCTCTCCCATCCATTCGACCCATCCACGTCGGGGGGGCTCATCCGCAGAAGTTCCTCCCGGGTATAGCCCAGCCGCTGGCAGGCCATGTCGTTTACCTCGGTGAACCGCCCCGGCATGCCATCGGCCTCGATTCCGCAGACGAATACAGCGTCATTGTTGCTGCTGAACAAGGACTTGTATCGTTCCTCGCTCGCCCTGAGCGCCTCCTGGGCCAGCCTGCGGTCCGAATCGAGCGCCTCAAGCTCCGCCACACGCTTCCGAAGCGTCTCGAGATCGGCAAGCGGTTCGGGCGCGGAAGTAGGCCTTTGGTTCATCTCAAACTAGTCCACCAATCGGCACAATTTGATGCCCGTGTAGCGCCCCGTTTTGCCGTACCGGGCGCGTCACCCGCATCCCCGGCGCATCCGGCCCCATCCACGGCCGGCAATGGCCTTTGCAGGCAAGCGCGCAATGCCCGGCCGGCCGCGCGGCACCGACAATGTGGCAAAACAGTGGATACGCATTTCGTTTCCAAAATGTGACTTTTCCGCAAAAGAACCGTTTCAAAAGCCATTTAGTTTTTGCGCCGTGCACCTACCAAATAAGCTTAAGCGTTCGATCAGTTACGTTAATGTTACATGTGCGGCCTTGGCACTCGGATCCATCGGAGCCTTTGCTCAGAGCTCAACACCTACAGCGGGCCAGACGTCCACGCCCGCTCCTGACCAGATCGTTCGGCTCGATGAAATGGAGGTTTTCAGCGCGAAAACCTCCGCCCAGACCCAGGCAGTGACCGACAGCAACCTCAACACACTGGAACCGCAATCGGTGATCAGCGCTCAAACTCTAAACAACGAAATCGCCCCGACCGCCGACTATGCAACCATCGCCAACATCGCCCCGAGCATCGTAAATGTCGAGACGTCGGGTCCGGGCCTGAGCGAGTCGAAGATGCTGTCCATGCGCGGCTTCCAGGACGGCCAATACAACGTGACCTACGACGGGATTCCGTTTGGAGACGCCAACGGCCAGTCCCACCATTCCACCAGTTACTTTCCTGCCAAGGTTTTGGGCGGCATGGTCATCGATCGCGGACCGGGAACGGCTGCCGACATTGGCGAAAACACCTTCGGTGGCACAATCGGCCTTCTTTCGAAGGATCCGCGCCCCGATCAGGCGACGGTCCTGACCCTGTCCGACGGAACGTGGAACACCTTCCTTGGCAATGTTGAGGTGAACAGCGGCGTCGTCCCCCAGCTCAACGGAGGCTCGGTCGTTGCGACCTACCAATACATGAGTTCCGACACGTATCGGACGTTTTCCTATCTCCAGCGCAACACCTACTACGTCAAATACCTCCAGCCGATCGGCAAGAACGGGCTTCTGACAGTTGTCGGCAATTACAACAACATAAAGTTCAATAATCCCGGCGCGATCACGCAGGCGCAGATCAATGCCTATGGGCGGAACTTTGGCCTTGATAACAACCCCTTCGATACGAACAACCTCTACTACCCGTACAACTACCAGCAGAAGCAGGCGGACTTTGAATACATCGGCCTGAAGGAAACCCTCGGGAGCGACATCGCGCTCGAGAATAAGGTCTACACGTATGCCTATAACAACGACAGCCATGAGAAATCGGCCGACCCAGTGGCGGGGAGCACGACAAAATTCCCGGGAACAAACGCCCTCTATGCCACCGATGGAGGGCTGCCCTATGTCAATAATTTCCCCAACACCCTCCCCAACACGGGTGAGGGCGAGCCCACCTCGTCCGGAATCGCCAGCAACGACGACCCCGGCGGCCAGATCAAGGTCAACGCCTACCGCGCGGAAGGCGACTACCTGGCCCTGTCCCACGGCGCGAATACTTCGCTCGAGGAGCAGATTGGCATCTGGGCCGAGTACGAGGTGGCGGACCGCTACGACTACGCCCTCGACTACAGCCCCGCGTACCTTGCGGCCAATCCCCAGGACGCCTATATGTTCGGGGCTTTCGACCCGGCGACAGGCGTAAAGGCCAACACCGTAATACCGGGATGGCAGTGGAAAATGCACGTCTACAACAAGACGTTCCAGCCGTACGCCGACTTCATCTGGAAGCCCCTGCCAAACCTCACCTTTGAGGCCGGCATCAAGGACTCGAACTTCACGATCGATCTTGAAGCGCCGCTCGATCAGGGCACGGAACAGCCGAACTTCACCAACAATACCTATACGAATGTGGAGCCCCACTTTTCCGCGAACTACTCGTTCGCACCGAATTGGTCCGCCTACGTGCAGCTGGCGAAAGGGCTCGCCTACCCCATCGTAACTGACGAGGAGAATGTCCCGAACGACGCAAAGGACCTGTCCGCGACCGGCACAACGTACAACCCGGGCAACCTGAAGGAAGAAACGACGATCAACTACCAGATCGGCACGGTCTACAAGACGGAGAGATTCAATGCTGATGCCGACCTCTATGTGATCGACATCGACAACCTGGTGTCATCGGTCACCGATCCCAACGACTCGACGAACACGCTTGTCTTTCAGTCCAGGGGTGCCTGGTTGAGCGGCATCGAGGCCGAGGCGACCTGCTACCTTGGCGGCGGGTTTAGCGTATACGCGAACGGGAGTGTCAACCGGGCGACCTACAAGACCAACCCCGGGGTTCCGTCATTCAATGTCGCATCCCTGGGCGCTTACGGTTCCAACGGGGTGCCAAATTCCACAGCAAGTTATGGCGCCGTTTTCAACCGGTCCGGCTGGTTCGCCTCGATCGACAACAAATATGTCGGCCCAATGGTCATCTACTCGAGCGCCCTGGTCAATCCGGACCTCGGGCTTTACGGGCAGACCTCGACAGGACAGGCCGGGGGAACAATCGTTCCAGTCCCATACGCCGAAAGCCCGGGCTTTTGGATGAATGATCTGGCCGGCGGTTATGCCTTCAAGATGCCCGGGGGAAGCTTCGTGCATTCGATCAAGGTCAAGCTCCAGGTGGACAACGTGCTCAATCACAAGGTGCAGGTCCTGAGTTCGGTCGGGGCGACTCCGGCCGCAAACACTTACAACGTCCTGCCGACGACAAATTATTTCTTGACGGTCTCGGCCGAATTCTAGCAGGAACCGTCACATGATCTCGTTTAGACCCGCACACGGCCGGATTCGGATCGCAACCCTGCTCTTCATCCTGGCAACCGCCGGGGTGCGAGCCGAAGGCCCGTACCTGCACGGCTTCGATGCCATCGCCCTTCTGCCGCCGCCGCCCGCGCTCCATTCGCCCGAAGACCAGGTCGACCGGGAGACGGCCTTTCGCGTCTACACAGCCCGCACGCCGGAGGAGGTTGCAACGGCCAAGGCCGAGCACAAGGTGACGATCTTCGCCTTCGCGCCGGCGATCGGGCCCTTCTTCACGCCTGATCGGTTTCCGAAGACAGCGGCTCTGTTCAAAGAAGTGGACGCGGAGGCCAAACCCATAATTGACGGGGCAAAAGACACATGGAAGCGGCCGCGGCCTTTCGTCGCCGACCCGGCCCGCTTCACCGAGCCTGGAGATCCGGAAAAGACCCCGGACTATCCGAGCGGCCACTCGACGCACGGCACCCTTTTCGCCCTCCTGCTGGCGGAGATCTTTCCGAACCAGCGCGACGCCATCCTGGCAAAGGGCCGGGATATCGGTTGGGTGCGGGTCGAGGCTGGTGTGCACACGCCGCTCGCGATCTATGGCGGACGCGTGCTCGGCCAGTCTCTGGCGGAAGCCTTTCTCCGCAGCCCCGCCTTCCAGGCCGACCTGGCGGCGGCCAGGGCGGAGGCCGCCTCGGCGCAGCCTTAGGGGCGGTGCCGCGGCCCGTCACTTCTCCAGCCAGACATTTTTGAAGCGCACAAAGCCCAGCTTTGACGGCGGCCAGCCATGCACATACGGCCGGATCAAATAGGGCTGTTCGCCAAAGAAGACGGGGATCAAGGGCGCCTGGTCGAGAAGGATCGCCTCGGCTTCTTGGAAAAGGGCGAAGCGGGCGCCCTGGTCCACCGTGTTCGCCGCCCCGTGGATCAGCCGGTCGTAGGCGGTGTTGCTCCACCCCGCCCAATTATTTCCCCCGCCGCTCACCATCATTTCGAGAAAAGTCGACGGATCCCCGTAGTCGGCAATCCACGCCGAAAACGCGATTGAATAGTTCCCGTCCTGCTGGTTCTGAAACAGCGTCTTCTGTTCCTGGGGCGTGATCGTGATGTGGACGCCGAGGTCGCGGGCCCATTGCGATTGGATGACCTCCAGCGTCCGCACTGAAGTGTCAGACGTATACGAGAGGGCCTCGAACGCGGGAAGCCCGCGCCCGCCCGGATAGCCGGCTTCGGCCATGAGCCTGCGCGCCTCGGCGACATCGTCCGGGACCTGCGCCTCGCACGTGTAACCCGCGCAATCGGGCGGAGTGAAGGCGTGGGCCGGGCTTCGGGAACCCTCCAGCACGTCGCGCGCAATCTTTGTCCGGTCGACATCGAGAGCCAGTGCGCGGCGCAGCTTCGGATTGTCCAGCGGCGGCTTCCTGACGTTGATGAACACGTAATAGGTCGCCAGCCGGGAATCGATCCGCAGCAGTTCCGGGTGGTCGCGCTTGTAGGTCGCGATCCGCGTGATCGGAAGCCCGTACGTGACCTGCAGCTGGCCGGAACGGAAGGCGGCCTCCTCGGATTCGCTGTTCTCGATGGGAAAAAACTCGATCCGGTTGAGCCGCACATGGGCCGCATCCCAGTAGCGCGGATTCTTCTCCACGGTGATCCGGCTGTTCGGAACCCACTGCTTCAATGTGAACGGGCCGTTGCCGATCAGGTTGCCTGCGCGGGTCCATCGCGTCCCCTTCTGGTCGAAGCGCCCAAACTTCTCGATCGTGGCCCGGTGGACCGGCAGCCAGGTCGTGTGCGACGCTACCCCGGGAAGGTACGGGGTCGGTCTCTCGAGCGTGAGCTGCAGGGTGGTGGCGTTCATCGCCCGCGCGCCGACTAGCGAGAAATCGGTGATTTTGCCCTCGTTGTAGGCTCTGGCGTTCCTGATCGGCCAAAGCATGTACGAATACGCGGCACCGAAGGACGGCGTGAGAATCCGCCGGAACGAATACACGAAGTCGTCCGCGGTCACCGGGTCGCCGTTCGACCAGCGGCCCTCGGGACGCAGGTGAAAAGTGTAAACGAGGCCGTCGGGCGAAACATCCCACCCCTCGGCGGCCGCCGGCACCGCCTGCGTCGTCTTTTCGTCGATCAGGGTCAGGCCCTCGAAAAGCGCATAGTCGACGTTGCTGTCCGTCCATGCGTTTACCGCGTCAGGGTCGAGGTCCGCGGGCTCGGCCACGTTGCCCAAGAGCAGGGTCTGGGTGCGCACACCCGCGTCGGCTGCGGTCTCGGGACGGCTGCAGCCGGCGGCGATCAGAAGCGGAAGTGAAAGGACGGGGGATCGGAGCAAGGCCGCAAGGGGCCCATGAACAAGTGAACGCATGAAAGGCACTACCATGGCCAGCTTCCCCGATTTGACCAGCGAAAGCCCGGAGCCAAGTCTAGTGTCTCACAAATACCGTGACAGTTCCGGGGCGATTTTTGTCCTGGGCAA
Organism: uncultured Verrucomicrobiae bacterium; assembly: GCA_963747795.1. Taxonomy (GTDB): domain Bacteria; phylum Verrucomicrobiota; class Verrucomicrobiia; order Opitutales; family Opitutaceae; genus Palsa-1447. The sequence goes on along the minus strand of CAVVGS010000013.1, from coordinate 23,393 downwards.
GACGCAGAAGTGGGGGGTATCCCCAGAGGGGCTATTCCCCACTTCTGCAACGCAGTCCAGGGCAAAAAGCGGCCGGAAATGGCATGGTTATTTGTGAGACTTTAAACTAGCTTCGGGCATCCGCACGACGCAGCCCAATCGCACGGGCGCCTGTGCAACTGCCCGCCATGCCAGCAATTCCCCCTCCAGCAGGCGCTTCGACCCCGAGCCGCAGCCCTTCCAGGCGTGCGGACTGGTTCGGCCTGGCGGGCGGAGCCGTTCTCGCCTTCTCCGCAATCGCGGCCTACCGCCGGACCTTTTCGGTGCCGCTGCTTCTCGACGACACAGGTTCAATCGCGGACAACCCGACCATCCGGCACTTGTGGCCGATCTGGGCCGTCCTGACGCCCCCGTCCGGTGGCATCACCGTCAGTGGCCGGCCGGTCCTCAATCTGAGCCTGGCCCTCAATTACGCCCTGGGCGGGACCCATGAGTGGGGCTACCACGCCGCCAATCTCGCGATCCACATCCTCGCCGGCCTGACCTTATTCGGGATCGTCCGCCGGATTTTCCGTTCCAGTGCGATCGTGCCCCTTGCCGTCGCGCTTATCTGGACCCTGCATCCCCTTCAGACCGAATCGGTGACCTACATCATCCAGCGGGCGGAGTCGCTCATGGGCCTGTTCTATCTGCTGACGCTTTATTGCTTCATCCGGGGCGCCGAGCGCAGCGCCCGTCTACGCTCGCTGACTCCGGGTTCACCAGGGTCCGTGATGCATCAAGGTGCGAGCTACGACGCGGCAATTCTAACGCCGTGCTCCGCAGCGGCGCAAGAATTGGGCGAAAAGGCAGCCAGAAGTCGGTCGCGGCTTTGGTTCTGGCTTTCGTGGCTGGCGTGCCTTTTCGGCATGGGCACCAAGGAGGTCATGGTTTCGGCTCCGGTGGTCGTCCTGCTGTACGACCGCACATTCATCGCGGGAAGCTTTCGGGAAGCCTGGCGTCGGCGGCGGGGCGCATATCTGGGACTGGCGTCCACGTGGATACTCCTGGGCTGCCTGGTCATCAATGGGGGAGGCAACCGCAGCGGATCGATCGGATTTGGCGTGGGCGCCTCATGGTGGGCGTACGGATCGACCCAGTTTCAAGCCCTCACCCGCTACCTGCGATTGGTCATCTGGCCTAGCCCCCTCGTGTTCGAGTACGGAACCGTCCCTATGCCGGACACCTGGCAGGTCCTCCCGTCCGCCTGCATCATAGCGGCCTTGGCGGCGGCCACGATCGTCGCCTTGCGGCGCCGGCCGGCCTGGGGTTTCTTCGGCTTCTGGTTCTTCGCTATCCTGGCCCCGACAAGCCTGGTTTCGGGTGCCACCCAATCGATCGCCGAGCACCGCATGTACCTCGCCCTGGCGCCGGTCCTTATGGCGATCATCGGCGGCGGCTACGCCCTGATCCATCGGAGCCTCAGCGCCGGAGCACACGCCGCCGTCCAGGGGGTGGCGCCCGATCATTCCAAAGCCGCCGCATCCCGCCACCGCCTTGCAATCGCCGGAGTGATCCTGCTGGCCATCATTGCCGTCCTCAACGGCACCGCGACCGCCCGGCGCAATGACGACTACCGCAGCGCCCTGGCCATCTGGACCGACACGGTCTCGAAATGCCCCGAAGGCAACCCAGTGGCGCACAATAATCTGGGTGCCGCGCTCGCTCCGGAACCAGGGCGGCTGGACGATGCAATTGCCCAGTTTGAGGAAGCGCTGCGCATCAGGCCCGATTATGCCGAGGCGCAGTACAATCTGGGCAGCGCATTGTCGCAGAAGCCGGGGCGCCAGGGCGACGCGGCAGCCCATCTCGGGGAGGCGCTGCGCCTGAAAACGGCCTTTGCCGAGACGCAGAAGGATTTTGCCGGGGCGCATGACGATTTTGCCGCAGCGCACAACAACCTTGGACTGTTGTGGGCGAGCCAGCCTGGGCGGGAGAAGGAGGCGATCGCCCAGTATGAGGAGGCGCTGCGCCTGAAGCCGGACTACGCCGACGCGCACAACAACCTAGGGGTGACGCTCCAGTCGATGGGCCGGCTGCCGGAAGCGATCGCCCAGTACAGGATCGCGGTCGGCCTTCTTCCGGCCGGTGCGAAGAACCATCTCAATCTAGGGCTCGCCCTCGCCGCGAACGGCCGCGGATCAGAGGCCATCGCGGAATATGAGACGGCGCTCAGGTTGGACCCCGGCCTTGCCGAGGCCGCCTTTTACCTTGGAGTCGCGCTAGTGGATTCCAACCGCCTCGCGGAGGGCATCGCCAGCTACCAGCGGGCCCTCGCCATCCGGCCCGCCTATGACGTCGCCCACAACAACCTGGGCATAGCCCTGTGCAGCACCGGAAGGACGGACGAAGCGTTGCCGCATTTCGGGGAGGCGATCCGAATCAACCCATCCTATTTTGAAGCCCGCTATAACCTCGGATCCGCCCTTTCGAGCCTCGGTCGAACCTCTGAGGCAATCGTCGCCTTCCAGGGCGCCGTAAGGCTATCGCCGACGAACACTTTGGCCAGAATCTCGCTCGGCAAGGCGCTTTACGGATCAGGCCGGGTCGACGAAGCCACGGAGCAATTCACGGCCGCGATCAGCCTGGATCCCAAGGATGCTGATGCGCACAGTAGGCTCGGCATGTGTCTGGAGGCAAAGCGGCAATTCGCAAAGGCGCAGGTTGAATTCAGGGTCGCCGCCGGACTCAACTCCGCTAAATAGGCAGGTCCGGCCCCCGGGTTGCGGGCCGGTGGGACCTATACCTATCGCCGTTGTGGGAGAACGGCGGAGGAGCGACCCGAAGTCACCTCCGTCGCGCGGCGACCACCGAATCGTTGCCGTCGCCCCGGTGGATGAGCCTTGTTCCCGAAAACCCGGCCGACCGGAGGTCCTTCTTCAGCTCCCTGAACGTGAACGTCCCTCCCCTTGGGGTTCCCGCGAGCATGTTGACCGCAAAGAGGGCGCCGGTCACCGGCGCCGTCCGGGATTCCTCCATGACAACGTCCCTGACCGCAATCCGCCCCCCTCTCTCCAACGCCCGGAAGACTTTTTGAAAAAGCCGGCGGTTCTGCTCGCGCGAATTCTGGTGCACGATGGCGCTGATCCAGGCCAGGTCCGCCCCTTTCGGCAGCTCGTCCCGGTAGAAGTCGCCCCCCACGAGCCGCACCCTCCCCTCCAGTTTCAACTTCCGCAAACGCCGCCTGGCCATCGGGACAACATGCGGCAGATCGAAAATCGTCGCCCTGCCCTCCGGATTTGCCTTCAGGAAGGCGATCGTCCAGGTGCCAGAGGCCCCGCCGACATCCAGGAGGTGCTTGAAAGGCAGCGGCTGGATGTCACGGACGAGCCGCGGGGAAATCCGGAAATTCAGGTCGTGCATCCCGCCGATGAACGCCTCGGCGTCCTTCCGAAGGCCCCGGATGCTAGGGACGCATGCGGCCGGCCTCCCCAGTCTCGCCACCCGGGCAAGCTGCGCCCATCGGCGCAGGCAATTTGCGTGGTGCTGGCTCATGGCCAGGACGCTGTCCGGCCCGCCCGCCGTCAGGACCGAAGCGACGTCCCCCGGCACGGCATAGCGTCCACCGCTCTTCTTGAGCAGGCCCAGGGCCGCAAGGGCATCGAGCAGAATCGTCACCGCCCTCAGGTCGCCCCTGGCCTTGCGGGCAACCTGCGCAGCAGTGAGGCGGCGGCCAGCCATCGCGTCAAAAAGCTCCAGGTCCACCGCCGCCGCGAGCACGCACGCCTCCCGGTAACCTTTCGCCACATCCAGCACCTTGCCGGCAGTCCATTTCGTAGCCATGATCCACAGTGGGCAAACGGGGACCCGGTTTCAAACAGAACCGGTTGTCCGTCCCGGGCGTCATTGCCGCCTGGCAGTCAAAACGCCGTTCAACCTGCAAGCCGCGATGTGGACCGCAGCCATGCCCCGGCACGGTTCCCAATCCTTGGCCGTGCTCATCGCAATGCGGTTCCAAGGCTGGCGCCCGGCCAGCCATCATCTCAGCATCACCCTGAGGGCCCGATCGATGAGCTTGCCGTACGGCGGACGCAGCACGCTCACCCAGCTCAGGCGCGATTGCCGGAACACGCCCTTGCGCTTGGTGAATGTGTTGAAGCCCTCCTCGCCGTGATAGTGCCCCATGCCGCTCGAGCCTGTTCCGCCAAAGGGAAGGGCCTCCTGCGCAATATGCAGAATGGTGTCGTTGATCGTGACGCCCCCGGACAGCGACTCGGCCAGCATCCGTTGGATGCGTGCGGGGTCGTAATCAAAATAGTAAAGGGCCAATGGCCGCGGGTGGCCGGCCAGGTAGCCGAGCGCCTCTTCGATTGTGCGGTAGGTCTTCACCGGCAGCAGCGGCCCCATGATCTCGTCCTGCATGATCCGCATCCCATCATCGACACCGGCAACGATGGTGGGGGCGAACTTGCGGTCGGACTCGGAGGTGCCGCCGGCCAGTTCGATCACCCGGGCGCCCTTCTTCGCTGCGTCGTCGACGCATTCCCGCAAACGCCCGAAGTGCCGGGCGTTTATGATTGCGGTATAATCGGCGCTGGCGGCACCCCCGGGGTACAGCCGCCCCACCGCCGCGCGAGCGGCGGCTATGAAGGCCGCCTCCGTGCCTTCGGGTATCAGCGCGTAATCCGGGGCAACGCATGTCTGGCCGGCATTGAGGCATTTGCCGGCAAGGATGCGGTAGGCAGCCGTCTCGATCGGAAAACCCGGTGCGACGATGGCGGGGGATTTTCCCCCCAGCTCAAGGGTGACCGGCGTGAGGTTTGCCGCGGCGGCGCGCATCACCTCGCGACCCACCGACGTCGACCCGCTGAAGAGCAGGTGATCAAAAGGCAGGGCGGCAAACGCCCGCGCCACTTCGACTCCGCCGTTCACCGTCGCTACGTGGTCCCTGGAAAAATGGCGGGCAACCAGCCGGGCCAGCAACTCGCTTGAACGGGGCGTGAATTCCGAGGGCTTGAGGATGACGCGGTTGCCGGCAGCGAGCGCCGAGACAAGCGGCGCGACCGACAGGTAGAGCGGGTAGTTCCACGGCGCCAGCACGCCGACAACCCCGAGCGGCTGCTTCACCACTTCAGCCTGGCCGGGCCAGAACCAGATCGAAACCCCCTTGCGTTCGGCGCACATCCATTGCGCGACACGGCGGCGGGCGTGCTTGGCGGCCTCGAGCGATGGGAACACCTCCAGCAGCTTGGTTTCGTGCCAGGAGCGATGCCCGAAATCCTCATCGATGGCGGCCGCCATGGCATCGGCATTTTCCGTCAACAGGCGGCAGAGGGCATCGAGGTGGGCCTGGCGCTCTCCCGCGGGTGGATTTGGCTGGCGCCGGAAAGCAGCGCGCTGAGCGTCAAAAACATTCCTCAGCTCCTCAAGCTCGCGGACGGTGTCCGGCGCGGTTGGCATGTCCGATTCCATTGGTCGAGGTTTAGCACTTACGAGGACAAGATCGACCTTCAAACAGCGATGGGCCGCCCGCGCAAAAGGCACCTCTCAAACGCAGGTTGCCCTCGAGCCTCGTTTGCCCCTGATTAGCCAACGTTGCGTTCCCTTCAACGCCTGGTCCCACGGAAACCATGCAATATGATTATGACTTCATTGTGATCGGTTCAGGCTTTGGCGGCAGCGTGTCCGCGCTGCGCCTGGCCGAGAAGGGATACCGCGTGGCCGTGTTGGAGCAGGGCCGGCGCTGGACCTCCGGCAACCTTCCCCGCAGCAACTGGAATCTCGCCCGATGGATATGGCAGCCTGCCCTGGGACTTCGCGGCTTCTTCGCCATGCGTTTCTTCAAGCATCTGGTGGTCCTGCACGGAAACGCCGTCGGAGGCGGATCGATCACCTATGGAAACGTGCTGCTCGTGCCGCCTGAGAGCGTCTGGAGCCAGGGCAGTTGGGCGGGACTGAACGACTGGCCGAGGGTGATGCCCGGTCATTTTGAGACCGCCAGGCGCATGCTCGGCGTGGCAACAAACCGCCTGCTCGCGCCGGCCGACCTGCGTTTGCGGGAGATGGCCAGGACAATCGGCGCCGAGAACTCCTTCTACCCCACCGAAGTCGGTGTCTTCTTCGGAAAGGAAGGCGACGAGCCCGGCGCGACCTATGCGGATCCCTATTTCGGGGGCGAGGGGCCCCCGCGCAAGTCGTGCATATCCTGCGGCGGCTGCATGGTCGGATGCCGGCATGACGCAAAGAACACCCTCGACAGGAATTATCTGTACCTGGCGGAAAGGAAGGGCGCCGAGGTGATAGCCGAGTCGAAGGTCGTCGACGTGCGTCCTCTCTCGGACCGCGCCGACGGATCCGCCGGCTACAGCATCCGGGTGATTTCGGCGGCAAAGGGGTCCCGCGGACGCCATCGGACAATCGCCTGTCGCGGAGTCGTGTTCGCGGCCTCGTCCCTGGGGACCCAGGACCTGCTGTTCCGCCTGAGGGAGAAGAAGTCGCTGCCGCGCATTTCCGAGGCCCTGGGCACCCGCGTGCGCACCAATGCCGAATCGCTGATCGGCGTACGGTTTCCCGGATCGAAGGTGGACCTCTCAAAAGGCATCGCAATCGGGTCGGGCATCTATGTCGACGATCATACGCACATCGAGGCCGTCCGCTATCCCGGCGGTTCGGACGCCATGAGCCTGATAGCGACCGTGATGGCCCGCAGGCGCCCGGGATCGGTGCCGCTCCTGAACTGGCTGGCCACCGTGTGCGGCCTTTTCTTCAGGAGGCCGATCGCCGCACTGCGTGTCTTTTTGCCGTTTGGCTGGGCGCGGGAAACCATGATCTTCCTCTGCATGCAAACGGTGGACGGCCATCTCACGATGCGCATGAAGCGACGCTGGTTCTGGCCGTTCTCCAGGCAGCTGACGACTCACGGCGGCAGGATCCCCGCCTATATTCCGAAGGCGCATGACTTCGCCCGCAAGGCGGCGGAGGCGGCCGGCGGCATTCCATTGGCCTCAATCGCCGAAATCCTGCTGAACGTGCCGATGACAGCCCATTGCCTGGGAGGCGCCGCGATCGGCCGCACGCCCGCCGAGGGCGTGTGCGATTCGAAAAATCGCGTCTTCGGCTACCGCAACATGTACATATGCGATGGGTCGATGCTCGGCGCCAATCTGGGCGTCAATCCGGCCCTTACGATCACCGCCCTTACGGAGCACGCCATGAGCCATATCCCCGATCAGCGCGACCATAAGTGGTGCGAGACGGAAGGCGAGCCGGCTGCGGCGGACAATTGAGATTCCCGCTCGGCGGACTCGGCGGCAAGCTGCGGTCCCCCGCGATCTTCATGAACGTTTTGACCCAGGGCCTGAATCGCATCTTATTCACCGATGCAGATCACGGAGCTCAACCACATCGCGATCCACGTCAGCTCGGTTGAAGCCAGCGCCCGCTTCTACGGCGAAATCCTCGGCTTCCCGGTCCTGCCCCGCCCGGCCTTCAGTTTTCCTGGCGCCTGGTTTCGAATCGGCCACAACCAGGAGTTGCACCTGATCGGGGAGAAACTCGCCGCGCCATTCACTGAAAAGACCCGCGGCGGCCATTTCGCCATGCGGGTCGACGACTTGGACGAGACGGCACTGCTGCTGAAGCAGAAGGGCATCAAGTTTCGCCCAACCCTCCGCCCCGACGGGGCCCGGCAGATCTTCTTTGAGGACCCCGACGGGCACCAACTCGAGTTTTTCACCGGACCCTGAATCTGGTGGCGCTGGCCGGCATCGTCTGCCATCCTTGTCTGCCATAAGATGAAAATTCCAGCGCTTCTGGCTCTTGCCTGGCCGGCTTTTCTGGTCGCGGCTCCCGAATCCGCAGACACTCCCGCGCCGGTAGCCGTCTTCGACTTCGAGACGGAACACGGCGTCGACTCCACGCTCGGTCCGGCGATCGCCGAAATCGTCCGGTCCAATCTCGCAATCCTGCCGCCGCTGTACGGGGTCAGCATGAAGCCGGGCGCCAGGGCCCCAAAATTCGGGGAAACGCTCGGCCCCAAGGAGGCCGCCGAGATTGCGGGCAGGCTGGGCGCCAGCGCCCTCATAACCGGGAGGATCTCCAAGGAAGGCGGCTCCCTTGTCTTTGCGGCCAAAGTCGTTGAAGCAGACACAGATTCGGCCTGTGGCATTACCGTGCGCGACAACCGCTCCGTGCCGATGGCTGAGGTGGTGTCCGAATTGACCCTCAAGCTCGGGGCCGTCGCTTTGCACCACGCCGAATCCGAGGCGGACGCGCTTTGGGCGCCCGCTTCCCTCCGCGGTTCGGACCGGATCAGCGGCGGGTCTTCCTTCCTGAGCCAGCACGAAACCGCGTACGCGAGCGCCATTGATGGACGGGCTATCTCCCGCGATCGCGACAATTGGAACATGGACCGGCCCCTCGGGCCCGGCCGGCACGGTGTGGCAGCCGCCTATTATGACGGGTCCACCGTTGGCGGCTGCCTTATGTACTTCGTCGCCCTGCCCGGCCGGCACTACGAGCTGCGGTCGGAGGACAAGGCGAATGACAAGGCGCTTCTTTGGTTAGCCGACGCGGATTCCGGCAAGCCGGTTACGGTCTGGGTGAGCCCCTCCAGGGGCAAGAAGATCCAGCCGGCCACCTTCCTTGATGTGGACATGGCCTCACGACAGGGCCCGATCGACATGCAGAACAGCGGCTTTACCTGGGCGCCCGGAAAGGCAAACGTCCTGTTTGGACGGTGAGTGCCCGAATTCGACGGGGTGCGGTTGCATAATGCCATTTCGCCTTATGCTGATATTTTTCGATGTCGCATCCGCCGAAGACCCAGCGGCAATCCCCCGCGTCCCCATCGGGAGCAACTGACACCCTGCTGCTCATTGCGCCCGGGCTTATCTGGGGCGCCTCTTTCCTGTTCATCGCGGAAGGGTTGCGCGTCCTCGCCCCGAACGGAGTCACATTTGTTCGCATCCTCATCGGTTTCGTGACGCTCTCCTTTTTCCCCAAGGCGCGGGCATCGGTCAGGCGCTCCGATTGGGCGGCCATCGCCGGGGTCGGCGTGCTGTGGATGGCCTTTCCGTTGAGCATGTTCCCGTTTGCCGAACAGCACGTATCCTCCGCCGTCACAGGGATGCTGAATGCTTCCAATCCCCTGTTCACTGCGGTCGTCGCCGCCGGCATCGCCCGAAGCGCCCCGTCGCGCCGCGTGCTCGTCGGCCTCGCCGTTGGGATGATCGGAACGGTGGTGACGGCCCTGGCGTCGGGCAGCGAGGGGCGCAGCAACGCCGCGGGTGTCGGGCTGATTCTGGCCGCGATGGTTTCGTACGGATTCGCGCTCAACATGGCCAGGCCGCTGCAGCTGCGCAACGGTGCGCTGCCCGTCATCTGGCGCGCCCAAATGGTCGCGCTCGTCTTGACGGCGCCCTTGGGATTGCCCGACCTTCTCGCGGCCCGCTGGATGCCCGGCCCTGCGGCCTGCCTGCTTGCGCTGGGCGCCCTGGGCACCGGCGCCGCTTTCGTGATCATGTCAGTGGCGGCCGGGAGGCTGGGCGCGACGCGCGCCTCCGCGACGACATTTCTGATGCCGGCGGTGGCCCTCGTTCTCGGCGTGGCGGTCCGCCATGAAAGAGTGGCGCTACTGTCGGTCATAGGAAGCGCCGTGTGCCTTGCCGGCGCGTGGATCATGCGGCGGGCCCACAGCCCGGACGCGGGAAAGGCCGCTGTCCCGGCGGGCGCACAGCCGCTATGCAGGCCGTCGGAATCCAATCCGTAATCGTCGAATGGAGTCGAAGAGCGGCGCTTTGGCCGGATTCACGCCCATCGATGCCGATCTGAATTACTTCCGAAGGCTCTTCACGAAGGCGACAACGGCTTCAATCTGATCAGAAGTAAGGGTGTCCTTGAATGCCGGCATGACAGGACCCCGCTGGTCCTTGTAGCCCTCGGTAACCTGCTTCCTGATCTCGGCGTCGGTCAATTTGCTCTGGGTCAGGTCCTTGGCATGCAACATCCGGCCCGCCGGCGTGTGGGCCTTGCCGTCCTGGCCGTGGCAGGGGATGCAATTTGTGGCAAAAACATCCTTGCCTGCGTCGCCGAACGCGGGTGGCCCGAGAAGGGCGGCCCAAACAACCAATGCAATGTATTGCCGGCTCATATTGAGGGCGAAGCCTTGGATTGGGCGCATCCCTGCTGAAAAGTCACTTCAAAACTGGAGGCGATTCCATGTGCGAAGCGCACGGAGATCGTGGAAGCGGTCTTGTCTGCGCCCCGCCGAATTGTGAGCATCCGATCGATGCTCAGTTTTCTCCAGGCGGTCTCCCTCCCGCGCCGGATTCTTGCCGCCATCGTCTTGGCCATTGCCGTCGCTGCCGTTTACTTCAACTCGCTGCACGGCGCCTTCGTCTGGGATGACGTCCCCACCATCGTCGAGAGCACTTCCTTCGAGCATCTTGCGTCCGTTCTCGACCGGCCGGCTGCAGTCAACACCACAAGCGGACGCCCGCTGGTCAGCCTGTCGCTCGCCCTCAATTACGCCCTCGGCGGCCGCAACCCCTTTGGTTATCACATCTTCAACGTGCTCATTCACGTGGCTGCGGCCCTGGCCCTCTTCGGCATCGTCCGCCGGCTCGCCCTGCTGCCGCGGTGGGAGGGGCGCTTCGAGCCCCACGCCACCGAACTGGCCCTCGGCGTGGCTGCGGTGTGGGCCCTTCATCCGCTGCAGACCGAGGCGGTCGCCTACGTCATCCAGCGCGCGGAATCAATGATGGGCCTGTGTTATGTCCTCACGCTTTGGCTGTTCCTGCGATCCGCGGAATCGCCCCGGCCGGGCCTCTGGCGGACGCTGGCGGTCGTCGCCTGCGCGCTTGGCATGACGGCAAAGGAAGTCATGGCCTCCGCACCGGTTGTGGTGCTGTTGTTCGACCGCACATTCCTGGCCGGTTCCTTCCGCCGGGCACTGGCTTCGAAGAGGCTGTTCTACAGCGCGCTGTTCGGCACCTGGCTGATCCTGTTCTGGCTCGTGGCCAGCCTGGGGGGCAACCGCGACGGCAGCACCGGCGGGTTTTCCGCCCATGCCGCATGGGGGTCCTATTGGCTGACACAGTTTCCGGCGACCGCCACCTACCTCAAGCTGGCCTTCTTCCCCAGTCCTTTGATTTTCCAGTATGGGACGTCCTGGCTGCCGAACGCGGCGGCCGCCCTGCCCGCCGCATTGGTCGTCGTTCCGCTGGTGGGGTTGACCATTGTCGCCCTCTTTCGCTGGCCTGCGGCAGGGTTTCTCGGTTTCTGGTTCTTCTCGATCCTGGCCGTCACTTCGCTCATTCCCGGCACCGTCGACATGATCGTCGAGCACCGGATGTATGTTGCGCTGGCACCCCTATGGATGCTCGTTGCCGCCGGGCTCTATCTGTGGCGTCAGCGCCTGGCGCTTGTCGTGCTTGGCGCCGCAGCCCTGGCCTTTGCGGCGGCAACGGTCGCCCGCAATCGCGACTACCGGAACCCATTGACCCTGTGGACCGACAACGTGGCAAAGCGGCCTGGCAACGCCCTCTCCCGTTTCAACCTCTCGGCCGAGCTGCTGCTCCATCCCGGGCGCACCGCCGAGGCCCAGGCGCAACTCGAAGCCGCCCTGAAGCTGCAACCCGACTTGTGGATGGTGCATTACAACCTCGCGTTGATGCTTGCACGGCAGACCGGCCAGGAGGACAGGGCCATTGCCCAATTCAAGGAGACTATCCGCATCGCTCCCGGCAATGCCCAGGCGCACCATAACCTCGCGATCCTCCTGTATCAGCGGGGGCAGCTTGAGGAGGCCTGCTCGCACCTTCAGTCGGCCGTGCGGTACGACCCCTCCGATCGCCTGGCCTGGCTCAGCCTGGTGCAGTTGCTCGAGGAACTGGCCCGACCGGGCGACGCCATCGACGCCTGCGAAAACCTTGTGCGGACGCATCCCGACTTCGCAGACGGACAGGCCGAGTTTGGAATCCTGCTCGCCACCCGGCAACGCCAGGCCGAGGCAATACCGCACCTGGAAGCCGCCCTTCGCCTGGATCCGGCCCAGCCCGCGGCTCGATTCTACCTTGGCACGGTGCTGCTCCAGCGGCGCGAGCGGTTGCCGGAGGCCGTGGCCCTCCTCGAGGAGGCGGCGCGGCAACAGCCGGACTCCGCGAGAATCCATTTCAACCTTGGCACCGCCTATCTCGCCTCCGGCAACCGCCTCCAGGACGCCATCGCACAGTTCACAGCCGCCGTGCAGCTGGACCCGCAACTTGCAGACGCCCACTTCAACCTTGCAGCCGCGCTGGAACACGCGGGCAGCAACCCAACAGGCGCCATTGCCCATTACCGGGCCGCAGCCAAGCTCCAGCCCAACGTGGCCGCGCACCATTACCGCCTCGCGCGCCTGCTCGCGGCCGATCCGCAGACGCGCAGGGAGGCTCGCGCCGAAGCAGCGAAGGCGCTGGCACTGGATCCGGCCTTTCCGGGTGCGCAGGCCCTCCTTGGACAATTGGATGCCGCGGAGAAGTGAATCTCATTCCACGATCCCAGTTTCAGCCAACGGCGGGCCGCCGGTTCCGCCGAGGCTCGCCAGATCCTCAATCGGGCGGTGCGCCAAAGATCGAATCCTTGTCCACCAGTCCGCGTGGCGGGCCGGAGAGGGCCTCCGTGAGGCTCTTCTCGTCGAGTTCGTAGACGAGCACGTTGGGAGTGACCCACGCGTCGGGCTCCCGCGTCCGGAGGTAGGCGCACAGGCGGGCGAAACGGAGGAGTTCGTAGAAATGAAAAGTCTGATATCCAGAGGCCGTGTCCATTGGGATCGAAGGCAGCTCACGCCCGATTGCCTGGTACGATTCCTCAAACACGCGCTGCCACGGCCCGCGGACCGAGCCGCTGCCGATGCCCTGCAGCATGGTGGCGCAAATGATGTACGTCCCCGGTTCCAGGACCGCAGGGATTAGCGCGCGTCGCTCGATGTCCTGCGGCAGCAGAAATGCGCGGACGCCGTAGTGGTCAATGAAATCGTTGCCGAAATACGAGAAATAGACCGGCCTGTCTGCCCCCGGGCGCACCGCCCGGGCATCGATCCAGCGCCTGACCGCGGGCAGGTCCTGCCCCCAGTCGTACGAACTGTCGACAAACAGGCGCCACCCGTTCCTGGGACCGCCCCCGAACTCGTTGACGTAGGAAAGGTAGTTCGGCCGGGCGATCAGGACTTCGACAATGGATCCCGCGAGGATGGCGCCTCCGATGACCGCGGCAAGCCACCGCCGATTGAACGGCAGGCGCGCGGCGGCGCCGGCCACGACGAAGAGCATTGGGAAAACAGGCAGGATATGGCGGATGCCGATGTTAAACCGGCTCTCGACTGCAATCGCGCCGTAGACGATGCCCGTCGCGAGGAACGGGGCCAACCCGTAGAGGTCGACCCGCGGGGAGGACAGCGCATTTCGACGAAGGGCAAGCACCATTGCCACCACGGCCACGCAGAGCGCGAGCAAAAGCGCGGGCGGCGTCTTGAAGAAGATCACGAGGGGGAAGAAACTCCAAAACCCCGCCCACGAATACCGGCCCATGAAAAAGACAAGCCTGTGCACCTTCCAGAGGAAGACATGGATGTCGAACAGGTAGGCCTCCGGAAGGACGTGTCCGCGCCGGCACACGTCGACGAGTCTGGCGGCGAATCCGGAATCGGACTGGGCCCAAACCGATGCATCCAGGGGAGCCCCGTGGGCGTAGTGGAATCCGTAGATGAGCCAGATGACGCCGTACGCCACAACTGCGGCAACGGCATTGACCAGGGCGAGACGCCAGGCGCGCACCGGGCGCGGACCCGCAGCCCAGCGGACCGCAAGCAGCACGGCGGCTATGGCCGGGAAGACCACGCCGGTGAACTTGGTGCTCAGAAGCGCGCCAAAACTGATTCCGAATGCAACCGTCCATGCGAGCGTCGGGCGATGGATCAGGCGCCAGTAGGCGCCCGCGGCAACCGTGAAGACGAGCGCGGTCACCAGGTCGGTCGTCGCCAGGGCTCCGTTCGAAATGATGACCGGATTGAGGCAATACAGGGTCAGCGTCAGGAGGCCTGCCGCGGGACCGTGCAACCGGCGCGATGCCGCGAAGAGGATCCACCCCAAGGCGGCTGCCGAGACGGCGACCGCCATCCGGCTCGCCATGAGCATCGCCTCCGTTCGGTTAGCCGGATCGTATAGGAAGAGCGCACCGAGATCGGCGGGCTTCTTGTCGATCACCAGGGTCTTCTCGCTTCGCAGGGCGTCGGGAATCCTGGGCTTTAGCGCGAGGAGCGGCAGCCCGATCCAGATCTCGGAAAGCCTCAGGTTTTCCGCCGGCACCTCGGGACAGTCCCTGGCGACGTAGGAGTACCCGGCCAGCATGAGGCCGGGTTCGTCATAAACCGGGGACTTGTCCCGGGCGGCGTCGAAGCAGAGCACGGCGAAAAGACCCAGGATCGCTGCCGCGAGGCAGCCGATGACGAAGTTTTTTCGGGTTATGAGCACGCGCCGAGCCTCCACCAAGGGCTACCGCAGGTCACCCGTGAGTCAACAAGGCAGCCGGACCCCACAATTGGGATTGGCGGGCTCCCGCGCGGGCAACCATGGCCCAGGCGGCAGTGAAGTTTTGGTCCGCAAAATCACGGGTGGCGTTTGTCATTCGGTCCAATGCCTGCAAACCTGTGGCCTCACAACCCCGGAAATCCCCATGAAGCCACATTCCTTCCTCACCGCTGCTATAATATTGATTGGCACAAGCATCGCCTCGGCCCAGTCCGCCGGCGCCCCGGCGGCGAAGCGCGCAGGGGGACGTCCCCCCGCGCCCACTCGAGATCCGCTTGCAGCGGGATATGTCAAGGCCACCGAACTGCCGGACGGCCAGGTTCCTCCGGTCGAGGCCGACGGCAATTTTATCATCGGTCCGACGCACGTCCCGTCGCCGGAAATGAGCCCGGTCGGGGCCGGCGTTCCCCAGGGTGCCATCTACAAATTTAGGCTGAGCTCGACCGAGAGCAGCTTTTATCCGGGCATCGCGCGCGATCAGGCCGCGCCGGGGGCGGCGGATCCGGCCGGCGCAAATGGAAGCACCGTGACAAGCCACCCGGCGCCATGGACACGCACGGTCTCGGTTTACGTTCCCAAGCAGTATGTTCCCGGGACGGCTGCGCCCTTCATGATCACCTGCGACGGCGATGGCCGGGCGTTCAACGTGCTCGACCACCTGATTCCGCTCAAGAAAGTGCCGGTGATGGTCGTCGTCGCCATCCCCAGCGGCGGCGGCGATGGGCAGGGCAGCGAGCGCGGACTGGAGTACGACACGGTGTCCGGAAAATACAGCGACTTTGTTGAAACCGAAGTCCTGCCGATGGCCGAAAAGGTCGCCAATGTGAAACTGACCACCGATCCGGATGGCCGGGCCGTGATGGGCACCAGTTCCGGCGGCTCGTGCGCAATGAGCATGGCGTGGTTTCATCCGGAGCGCTACCACCGCGTCTTCACCTTCTCCGGCACTTTCGTCAACCAGCAGTGGCCGACCGATCCGCAGTATCCCCACGGCGCCTGGGAATTCCACGAAACGCTGATCCCCGCCAGCCCGGCCAAGCCCCTCCGAATCTACATGGAATGCGGCGACCGCGACAACTACAACGCACGGGATGGCCTGCACGACTGGGTCCAGGCCAACGAGAACATGGCCAAGGTGCTGGCCGCGAAAGGCTATCACTACAAGTTTGTCTTCGCCCGCGGCGCCGGACACACCGACCGGCCGACCATCTCCGAGCTCTACCCCACCGCGCTTCAGTGGGTGTGGCAGGGATACCCGATCGCGGGTGATTAGCCTTCCCGGACCCCCACTTCTTGGTTCGAAACTGGAGGCTCGTGCCGGGCTGATGATATGCCTAAAATGACCGAAGGTCGGTATGAACAGATTGCCATCAGTTTTTTTGATGCACCTTATAAGACATAGAGCCCAGACTTCTTGCCCGTCCATTCTTTGTTTTAGCCATGCCACCAATCGAAAAACCCCGCTCCTTTTCAAAGGCCGACCGGTATTTTCATACCATCGCGGCGACGGTCCTGATCGTTCTGATGCTGACCGGCTTTCACCATTTCTATTTCCAGGGCCGCGCCTATCCCGGCCGCGGGATAACTCCTCCGATCCGCGGCCTTGTGATCACCCATGGGAGCGCCATGGCCCTGTGGATGCTGATCTTTCTCGTCCAGCCCCTGCTGATCCTCACCGATAACCGAAAGCTTCACCGCAAGGTTGGGACCGCGGCAGCCGTGATCGCTGCCTTCGCATTCCTTCTCGGCATAAAACTCGGCGTGGAGGCGGCTCGCGTGAAGCCGCCGGGGATGATCGTCGACGGATTGGACGCCGTACAGTTCATGGCCATTCCCGTGCTGAGCATGCTGGCGTTTGGAGGGTGCGTTGCCGCAGCCATCGCCTATCGCCGCAATCCCGCGGTCCATCGGACCTGCATCCTCATCGGCACGCTGTTTGCAATTTCCGCCGCTGTCGCGCGAATCGATTTCCTCACCCAGTCTTATGCAGGCACGGTCTTCGATCGGATTTGGGGACCGTTCTTCATGACCCTCGTCGTCGCCCTGTTGCTCCTGGCGCTGAAGTCGGTTCTTTCCCGGAAACTGGACACCCGCCTTGCAATGGGGTGCGCGGGTCTTGGGCTGTTCCTGGCGTTCAATTTCCAGATCGCATCCACCGCGGTCTGGGCCAGCGTCGGCCATATGCTGATCAGGGCCCTTGGCTGAAACCTTGGGGTCGATGTGGCGCAGGTCTGGGCGTCTTCACGCTCAGGCCCAAAGATCCCTCGCTCACCCGCCGCGAAGCCCGCAGGCGCACTCGCGCCCTACGCGCCGCCCGCCCGGCCTCGCCCAGCCACAAATTCTGCGCTTGGCAGCCCACATGGCTGCCACGAGGCTGAGGCCGAGCCGATAGCCGCGCCGCAGCGCCCCACCCGTTGGATCGCGCCTTGTCACCAGTCCCAGCCGCCTCTTTTCAGCACTTGGATGGAGATTTTCAGGCGCCGTTCGCGCATGGCGAGCGTGTCCTGTCTACCCTTTGAGCAATCCTAATCTGCCACTGCTCCTTAACCACCGACTTTAACTCGCTTGGTGTCCGCCAATGCTGTTTAGCTCGCCTATAACTGAGTTGCCTTGCGGTTTGTACTGCGTTCCTTCTCGTCAACAATTCGCCGGCAGGCATTTAAGTCACAAATGCATTTGTCACCGCCATTCTCGGACCGCCTATTCCCGTCGATCCGCAACAAGCAAAGGAACAAGGTCATCGACGCTCTGAGGGGCCTTTCCATACTGATGGTCGTAGGGAGCCACTTCAGTCTGGTGCCGAAGCTTTTCGGCAAATGGTTTCCAACGGTATTTTCCCGGCCCATCAGCAACATCGGAGAGGGAATGGGATATTATGGCGTAACTGTATTCTTCGTGATTTCGGGATTCCTGATTACGAGCATTTCCATGAAGCGCTATGGGAGCCTCCCGGCCATTGATTTTTCGGGCTTTTGGTGGATGCGCTTTTCACGGGTGATTCCGATGCTGATGGTCTGCTTCCTCCTTATGACCGCCTTCTATCTCGCGGGAATAAACGGATTCGAGTTTTATGACTTCAGAAACCTTGTTGGAACCGTGGCGGCGATTCTGTCGTTCCGGTTTTACGAGGTGTTGGGAGCAGTGCCCACGAATGTGTGGAATCCCCTTTGGTCGCTGTCGGTTGAGGAGATCTTCTATCTCGTCTTCCCATTTGTCTGCCTATGTCTGAATGGGTGGGGATCGGTGACCTGGGTGATGTTGGTTCTTTTCGGGAGTGGAATGTCCGCCCGAATTTCGGGAGTCTCGCCGTATTATCCGGCCAGCTGCATGGACCTGCTGGCGCTCGGAGCCCTGATTGCGATTTGTCGGCCCGGACGGCTAAAGGAAATGCTGTCCCCAGGATGGGCCAGATTTCTGGGCGCTCTTCTGTGCGCCGCAGGGCTGGCGTTGATCACATTCTGCGTGCTCATCTCGCATCCCTTTGTCGGGTTTCCGTGGGCTCCATTGCTGTGCGGATTGGGGGCAGGCATGGCAATTGTTGCGTCGCAGCTGATCAGCCCCGGCAGGGTTGCACGATGGACATTGCTGCCTGTGTCCGCCCTGGGCGTGGTCAGCTACGAGGTGTATTTGCTGCACATGCCGGTCATCCAGTTTGCTGCGGCAACGGTTCCAGTCGATGGCTGGGTCGCCCTGGTCGCCGTCATCCTCGTAGGAATTCTGTTTCACGAGTGTTTTTCGGAGCCCATGAACCAGACGTTGAGGGGTTTCGCCCCCGGCGGGGCGGGAATCAGGGATGGCGCCCGGCGCGCCGAGGGGCAGGATTTGGAGCGCAGGCGCAACACCAAGCGATGCGTGGCGATCGCCGCGCGCCCGGTCGCCCTGGTATCCGCCCTGCTGGTCGTCTATGCACTGACCATTGGCGGGCCCCGCATCAAGGATATCATGCTCCGTTTTGACTCGATCGCGGGTGCCGAGGGCTCGGCGGAGCCGGTGGCTTACACCGGACTGCCGCAGCGCGGGGACCTGGTATTCCTCCGGCATGAGGCGAACGGGAAGGTGCGATTCGGGGTCGATCACTGGGGCCTGGGTTCGCCGGCACTGAGTGCCCCGTTAAGCGACTTCGAATTGTCCGGACGGGAGGTCGAGGTTGCATTCTCAAACAAAGGAGTGTCTGTGACGATGGGACAGAACCTGATCGTTTTTTCGCCAGTCGCCGCGTATCCAAGCAAGCGTCCCGTCATCGTTGGTAGAAACGATATTGGATTCACGAGCGCCACTCAGTCCGCCACGTCGAGCTTCGTCCGGATAAAATGACCATAAATTGCGTCTGGATCTCAATTGCCCATCCCTTTCTTGAAGGCGGGGGCCGGAATCGGCCTTTTATCGTCGTGTTGCAGGCACTTACATAAGTGGATTTCAGAGCTATCCAAGCCTAATCTGTCACTGCTCCTCTACTACCGTTCTTGACTCCGTTGGTATCCGTTTTGGTGTCCGTCCCTGCCGGCTTGAGTTGGCTGCTCTTGACGAGCCAGAGGTTTACCTTAAGGTTTACCTTATGCCCACGATTGCGACTAAACTCCCCAAGGACTTGGCACATCAGGTTCGAAAGGCCGCCCATACTCGCAAAACCACCGTCTCGGCGTTTCTTCGCCAGGCGGTCGAAAACGAGGTGACAGGACGCCCGGGTGAGACCTTCGGCTCAAGATTCGGACACCTCTTCGGAACAGCAAAGAAGCTTCCGGCCGATGCTTCCATCAAGGAAGGTTATGAGGATTAACCAAGCGATCCTTGATACCGGGCCACTTGTGGCGGTCCTATCCGTCAAGGATGCGCTCAATGATTGGGCGGTTAAACTGTTCTCGGAACTGCCGCTGCCCTGCCTTACCTGTGAAGCGGTCTTGTCCGAGGCCTTTTTTCGCATTCGCAAGGATGAGAGGGCAGCCCGGGCACTGTGCGAGATGATCGATGGCGGGGCTTTCCGGATCATGCCGGTAACGACACTCGGCGGGGTCGCCCGGTATGTGGTGCGATTCAAGGTGGACTTTGCGGATGCGTGCCTGGTCGCATTGTCTGAGAACTTTCCGGCCGCCACCATAGTGACGACTGATAAAAGGGATTTCTCGATCTTGCGGCGCTTCGGCCGGGAGCCGATTCCTTTCATCGCGCCCTGATATGCCAGCCCAACCCGTATTGCCGATCGGCACGGGATGCTTCGCGCTACTTATATTGCTTGGCGTCCTGCAATCGGCGTCCGCTTCCGAGGCACCCGTTGTTGCGCCTCTCCAGCCGACTGTTGAAAACGGGCGACTGAGCGCTTTGCGGGACGCATTGGCCTCCGGCGTGAGGGACGCCGAAGCGCAATTCTGGTCCGCGGTCGAAGTCGCCGGAACGCCGATTGTGGAGTCGACCGAGGATCACCCCGACGAGGCGCGCGTTACCTTCCTGTGGAAAGGCAATGCCGAAACCCGGAGTGTGAGGTTGTTTTCCGGACCGCAGATAATCGGCAAATTCAAGAACCTCGGGTTCCGACGTCTGGACGGCACGGACGTCTGGTTCCTCACGTTGCATGTCCCCCGGGGATGGCGCGTCGGATACATGCTGGTCGAAAACGCCGAACAGCGCGGCTATCCCAAGGGCGGGGCGTGGATGGCCGCCGTAAGACGGGATCCTCTCAATCGCTTCCACACGGAGCAGGACGCCGCTACCCCAGCCTTCGATAGGCTCTACTCGATCTTTGAGACCCCAGGGGCCCCTCCTGAGCCCTGGTTGCGCCGGCACCCGGGCGTCGCCGCCGGTGCTGTCACGACGCGGCGGTTGACGAGTGCGCGCCTAGGAACCGAACGGACGGTAGACGTGTATGTACCCGCCAGATATGGCGCCGAGGGCGAGCGGCCGGCCGGGACCGTCTACCTGTTCGATGGCGACGACTACCTTCGGGACATGCGCATCGCGGAGGTTCTCGACAACCTGATCGGCGAGCGCCGCATCGCCCCGCTTGTCGCAGTTATGATCGGCGACCTGCCCGGCGCCGCCCGCGAGCGGGAGCTAAGTTGTGATCCGAACTTCACGGAATTTCTAGCTGCCGAACTCGTGCCGTGGGTTAGGCGCAATTACTCCGTTAGTTTGGACCCGCGCCGTACGATCGTCGGAGGCTACAGCATGGGCGGACTTGAGGCGGCGTACGCTGCGAGAGTCCATCCCGAGCTTTTTGGGCTGTACTTTCGCAGTCCGGATCCTTTTGGTGGCGGCCCTCATCGCCTGTGGCTGCAAACCTTTCGGAACCTTGGATCGTGACGCAGTACGCGGCAGCGGGACCGCAGCAGGTCCGTTTTTTCCTGAGCGTTGGGCGCTACGAGCCGGGCCCGGAACACGAAGGCCTGATCAACAATCGGACCCTGAGCGAGGCTCTCCGGTCCCGCGGCTACGAACTCAAATACGAAGAGGTCGAGGGTCAGCACGACCCGATCAATTGGCGCCTGACGCTTCCCGACGGATTGATGTTCCTGGCGCCGCCGGAATAGAATTGGAGGCGCGGGCCGGAATCGAACGGAGGATTCTGGCTCATTTGCCCTAGGGCATAGAGGGGAATCGAACCGGGGTAAGTGAGTTTTGTGAACAATTCTATGCTCGGGTGTCCCAGGTGAATTGAGGGCCGCTACTCGGGCTCCGCAAATAACACCGCTGACGAGCAGGCCGGCTAGCGATTGCCCGGGTGAAACCCGATCTTTCGCCCGTGCTCAAGCTCCCCAGATGTCGTAAGCTGGCGGATGCTGGGCCAGCTCCCAGCCCGTCTGACGGCGGAACAGACTGCCTGGGTGTTGAATTGCCAGTCGCATGACGTGCCGGTTTTGGTTGCTGTCCGGCTGCTCAAGCCACTGGGAAATCCGATGCCGAACGCGGTGAAGTATTTCGGAACACTTGATGTGCTGGAAATGGCCCGAGACAGGGCGTGGCTGGCGAAGGTGACCAACGCCGTGAGCCAGCATTCGGAAAGCGAAGAATCAGCGGAAGACCGGAGCTGGCGCAAATGGCGCCTTGCAGGCATCGACCGGCGTGCTATCTTCACTGCATGACCACCAGAGTTGCCGCAACCTACGAGGGCGAAGTCCTGAAGCTCCGCCAACCGTTGCCGCTGCCCCTGCATAGCGAGGTTCTCGTCACGGTCGAGACTGACGTTCCCGCTGACCCGGACCGCCGCGACTGGATGACGGCAACTGAGGCCGCGCTGCTCAAGACTTGGGACAATCCAGCAGACGATGTCTTTAATCAACTGCGCGAAGCATGATATTGTCCTGCTGCCAATCCCGTTCACGGACCTGACGAGCCGGAAGGTGCAGCCGGCGGTCGTTGCGGCGATCTTTCCCCAGCATGGGGACGTGGTATTGGTCCCGATCGCGTCGCAGATTAACAACACCGACGTGCCCTTGGCCGACTGGCAGGCGCAGGCCTGAACGTCCCTTGCGGAATCAAAGCGCAGATTGCGACGCCGGAGCAGTCGATGATCGTGCGCCGTCTGGGTCAACTGTCCGACAAAGACAAGACCACATTCGATGAGCGGTTGACCGCGTGGCTCCAATTGAGGGCCGTGCCGACAAAGAGGAATTGGTTCTTGTCGCTGCTCGGGAAGTAGCCTCACGCACTGGCCGGGACTGCCATCGGGACGACCGTACCGGGCACCATGGATTTTTCGTAGTCCTCCAAGGGTGGAATGATCACTTGAGCTTTATTCGCGTAGGCGCGATGCACGGCCTTGCTGGCGTGACCCAGGGCCTCCTGGGCGAATCTTTCGGGGTAGCCGGCGGTCTTGGCGCGCTCGGCCCAGGCATACCGGTAACTGTGCAGGGTAATGCCCGTAATTCCCAGCCGGTGGCAGCAGTGCCAGAATTCGCGCGACCGGTGCGTCTCCTGCTTGTTTCGGTGGTGAGGGAAGAGCGGCCCGGATGTAGGGAGGGCCCGCAATACGGCTTCAAGATCGCTGCCAAAACGGATGATCGATGCCGTTCCAGTCTTTTGGCGCTGAAAGCTGACGATTTTGGTTTGCCAGTCGATGTCCTCGGCTGAGAGGTTGGCGACATCGGTTTGCGCGGCACCCAGGTGCCAACAGCATTCGTAGTAAGCTCGGCGCTCCGGGTTGAGTTCGCCGGCGACAATGGCCTGGTGCTCGGCCCAGGTCACCGCCCGCTTCTCTTTGAAGCGGATTTTGGGCCATCGTTTCTTTGGGAGGACCGCCCACGGCAGCCAGCCCAGGTCCAGGGCGAAATTATGAATCCGCCGCAGAAAGATGTTCGTTGAGACTGACCCGGCCTCAAGCACCTTGAAAAAGTGGGCCGGTTGGGTTTCCACGATTGGCATGGCGCGGATGAGGTCGAAGGCCTTGTCGGCCATGGCCCGGCGATGCCGAATCAACGTGGCTCCGGTCTTGGCCTTGGCCATTTCGTCCATCGCGGCCTGCCAGGGACGCTTTGCGATTTCAGGGTCATTCGCGGACAGGTACGTCCGGGCCATGTGGAGGTTGAGCACGGGTTGCCGGAAGGCTTCATTCTTGGCGTGCAGGAGCGCCAGGGCTTGCCCTTCGTCCTTGGTTCGGAGGCTGAGCTGCTGGTGGGTTGTCGTGTCTTCGCAGTAAAAGACGTTAGCGCGGCGAAACAGCGTGAAGCGTAGCTTCATGGTGATGCGCTGAATCGTAGAGCATCCCGAGGGACTCGCGTTAGCGAGTAGCAGGCGAGTTTCAGCGGAGTATCGGTGAATCCTGGAGGGGTAGCTCTCCCCCGCCCGGTTTCACTGACATTTTCACTGACAGTGGCCCTTCCGAAACGCGCAACTCTTTCCTGCCCAAACAGAAAATTTTGGAGGCGCGGGCCGGAATCG